>NZ_CP126970.1:1429131-2858263 GCF_030252185.1 Corynebacterium suedekumii | reverse complement strand
GTGGCTCAAGCCCGCCGCCGCCCCGGCCGGTACGCCGGAGCAGACCTACAGCACCGACGAGTCCATCGCCGACTCCAACGAGACCCCCGCCTCCGCCGAGGACAAGGTCCTCCCCGCCACCCCGGGCTTCGCCGTCGCCACCGGTGCCGTCGCCCTCAAGACCGCCCCGCGCGTGACCAAGGCCCGCCCGCTCGGCCGGGGCCGCTACGCCCTCGACCAGATGGGCGCGGTGTGCCCGTTCCCGCTCATCGAGACCAAGGATGTCCTGGCGACGCTGGAGACCGGCGAGGAACTGGTCATCGACTTCGACTGCACCCAGGGCACCGAGACTATCCCGCAGTGGGCCGCGGAGAACGACCACGATGTCACCGACTTCCACGCCACCGGCGACGCCAGCTGGCAGATCACCATCCGGAAGGGTTAGTCCGCCAGCGGGGCGACCGTGACCTCCATCGAGATGCGTCGGGTCTCCCCGTCGGCGATCTCCACGCCCTGCTGGTCCTCCCCGAGCAGGGCGGGTTCCACACAGAGGAAGTCGGCCCACTCCCCGGTGCCGATGTCCGCCATGTCCGCGGCGAGGTCCCGCCCCGGGTTCCACACCACGGTCGAGTCCGCCCCGTCCGGGCGGATGGTGATCACCCGCTTCTTGCCGGGATCCGTGATGGTCACGGGCACCGAGTCGAGGAAGATGCGGTCATATTCGCCCTCGATCTCCAGGTCACCCTCCTGGGTGGCCTCTTTCCCGCTGACCCGGTCGAGCACCTGCACCCCGTCCAGCCCGCCGACCTCGACCTTGCCGGGGTGGGTGACCAGGAAGTAGGGGTGGAAGGCCAGCTGGACGGTCTTGGCCGTGTCGGACTCGTTCGACACCGTCAGTTCGAGGCGGACGCCGTCGCTGAGTTCGGCGACCGTCAGTCGCAGGGCCATTCCGCCCTCGACCATGCTGGCCTCCAGTCCCACCTTGTCCACGGTCACCCGCCAGGGGGAGGTCCGTGCCCAGCCGTGTCTGGGGGTGAGGTCGAGCAGGTCGGCGAACCACGGGGCGATGACGGGCACACCACCCCGGATGGCGTTGCCCTCACCGTGCTTCGTGGTCGACGAGAGGTAGAACAGCTCGCCGTGATCGGTGTCGGTGCTGGTCAGGTGGGCGCCGGCGGGGGAGAGCTTCAACCGGCCGGTGGCAAGTAGGTCATCCATACCGCCCCAGAGTAACCACTACACTCGGGACAATGCCCGGCCTTCACACCTCGTCCCACACGTTCGGCGACCTCACCGTCCGTGACCACACCCTCACCGTCGAGTGGGACCGCGCCCACCCGGGGGAGCCGCTCGAGGTGTTCTGCCGGGAGTACAGCGCCGATGATTCCCTGCCGCCGCTGCTCTACCTGCAGGGCGGTCCCGGCTACGCCGCGCCCCGACCGACCGGAATTGACGGCTGGTTCGCCGAGGCGCTCCAGCACCACCGCGTCTTCCTCCTGGATCAGCGTGGGACGGGCCGGTCCGGCCGCCTGGACCGCCACGCCGACGAGACGCTTCTCGACGCCACCCACCTCGCCCTCCTGCGCGCCGACCACATCGTCGACGACGCCGAGGACCTGCGTCTCGCCCTCGCCCTCGACCGCTGGGACGTCCTCGGCCAGTCCTTCGGTGGCTTCTGCATCACCGCCTACCTCTCCCGGTACCCCGCCTCGATCCGTTACGCCTACGTCACCGGCGGGCTGCCGGGAATCGACGTGCACGCCGACGAGGTGTACCGGGCGACCTTCGGCAAGCTCGCCGCCCGCCACCAGGTGTTTTACGACGCCGTCCCCTTCGCCGAGTCCCGCATCCGCGAGATCTGCCACCACCTCGACAACGCCGACGAACTGCTGCCCACCGGCGAACGCCTCAGCTCCCGCCGCTTCCGCACCATCGGTATCGAGCTGGGGCGCGGCGCCGGCTTCGCCACCCTCGCCCATCTTCTCGACGCCCCCTTCCACCACGTCCGCGGCGAGAAACGCCTCCGCGGCGACACCCTCGCCACCCTGTCCGGGATGCTCTCCTTCGAGGCCGCACCCCTCTACGCCGCCGTCCACGAATCCATCTACGGCGGCAACACCCCCGGCCCCACCAGCTGGGCCGCCCACTGCGTCCGCGAGGAGATCGACGGTTTCGAGGAGAACCTCGACCCCGTCCGGGACCGGGCCTTCTATCTCACCGGCGAACACATCTTCCCCTGGCAGTTCGAGGAGGATCCCGCCCTCCACGCCTTCCGGCGTGCGGCAGAGGACCTCGCGCAACGGGAGTGGACGGGGCTGTATGACGCGGCGTCGATACGCGAGGCGGACGCAGTGGCCGCCGCCGCCATCTACCGCGACGACATCTTCGTCCCCCTCGAACTCTCCCTCGCCACCGCCTCCCACTTCCGCGACCTGCGGCCCTGGGTGACCGCCGACCACCAGCACGACGGCATCCGTACCGACGGCGCCGCCATTTTCCGACGCCTCATGGACATGGTGCGTGCCTGACAGTTCTATAGTTCTCATAGCGCACACCCGCCGCGACATCACCTCCACCCGGACGAGCCCACCCGCATCACCCAGGCCGGAGACCTCACCGCCTCATCCTGGAGGACACATGTCTGCCGCACTCCGGTCTAAAGAAGACCGCTCCGCCGCCATCGCCGTCACCGCGTTCCCGCTGTTCATCCTCGCCGGAACCGCCCTGGCCTACTTCTTCCCGGCGCCCTTCCAGCCGTTCTCGGAGTACATCACGTACTTCCTCATGATCATCATGTTCGGCATGGGACTGACCCTGACGATCCCCGACTTTCAGGAGATCGCCCGCCGCCCCTGGCCCATCCTCCTCGGCGTCATCGCCCAGTTCGTCATCATGCCCCTGGCAGCCGTCCTCGTCGCCCGCATGCTCGGACTCAACGAGGCCCTCGCCGTCGGCCTGCTCATGCTCGGCTCCGTCCCCGGCGGCACCTCCTCCAACGTCATCACCTACCTGGCCAAGGGTGACGTCGCCCTCTCCGTCGCCATGACCTCCGTGTCGACGCTGCTCTCACCCATCGTCACCCCCATGCTCATGCTCGCCCTGGCGAACCAGCGCACCGACGTCGACGGCGCCGGCATGGCACTCACCCTCGTCCAGACCGTCCTCCTGCCCGTCATCGGCGGCCTGGTCATCCGCTACTTCCTGGACAAGTGGATCGGCCTCATCTCCCCGGTCCTGCCCTGGATCTCCATCCTCGGCATCGGCGGCGTCGTATTCCCGACCGTGGCCAACAACACCGAACGACTCGCCTCCGTCGGCCTCATCGTCTTCGTCGCCGTCCTCCTCCACAACATCTTCGGCTACGCCCTCGGCTACCTCACCGGCAAGATCTTCCGCCTGCCCGAATCCAACAACCGCACCATGGCCGTCGAAGTGGGCACCCAGTCCGCCGGCCTCGCCTCCGGCATGTCCGCCAAGTTCTTCAGCCCCGAAGCCGCCCTCCCCGGCGCCGTCGCCGCCGTCCTCCACAACATCACCGGCGCCGTCTACGCCTCCATCGCCCGCAAATTCCCGCTTCCTGAGGAACGCGACGGCACCCTGGACCGCCGCAACGCCGACGACGTCCACGACCACGTCACCGTCTCCTGAGTTGACGCGGTGGGATAGAGTGAGCCTCAGAAATCGAGTCGACCGGAAGGTACGGTGAGGATCATGCAGCTGCCCGAACACCGCGAAAACGTGGCCCTGTCAGGGGTCGAGGCCTCCGAATTCGACCGCATGACCAGCATTTTCGAGGTCAGCGAAGAACACCTGCTGGACACCGCCAGCCTCACCCTCTTCTACGCCGGCTGACCCCGGCTGAACTGCGACGTCCCCGCCCGAGTGCTATCGGGTGGGGACGTTTTGTCGATTCGGGGTGCCTGTGTCCATTCGCGTAGCAGGACGGGCCGTGAGTCCGCGATTCTGGGCTGTTCGTGCCACGTGAAAAGACCCCATTTCACGTTTCCCGTGCCGCAGGTGGCGCTTTGCGCTCCACTTGGACAGAGGAAACGGCCATTCTGGGCCCTCAGTGGAGTGCTGAGCGCCAGACGGGGTCACTCACATGCCGGGAGTGCGTCGTCCGGCCCCGGGTAGGAGGCCTGGGCCCCGTGTCCGGTCACGGAGAACGCCCCCACGCGGGCAGCGAATTCAGCCGCCGGCACCAGATCATCACCGGCGACGAGACGGGCGACGAAGGCACCTGCGAACGCGTCACCGGCGCCGGTGGAGTCAACCGAGCTGACCGACGGGGTGGCGATGGGTGTGACTCCGGATGCATCCGCGACGAGGGCTCCCGCACCTCCGAGGGTGAGGACGACGGAGGGGAAGCCGGCGTCGAGAAGCGCCTGCGCCAGATCTGTCGGTTCCTCCGAGGGAATCCCGGCGCCGAGCTGCTCGAGGATGAGGCCGGCCTCGTGCTCGTTGGCCATGATGGGGTCAGCCTTAAGCAACGATGCCCGGTCGACCTCGATGACCGGTGCCAGGTTGACCACGACCCTTCCGGTGGCCAGGCGGACTGCCGCAGCGAAGCCGTCCGCGGGGATCTCACCCTGCAGCAGGACGAGCCCGGCGCCGGCGATGACATCAGCGCGTGATTCGACGTAGGCGGCATCGACGGTGGCGTTGGCGCCGGGAACGACGACGATGTTGTTCTCGCCGTCCTCGGACACGGTGATCACCGCGAGCCCCGTGGTCTCATCCACCTCGGCCACCGACGACATGTTCACACCCGAGGAGCGCAGGTGCTCGGTGGCCGGCTCGGCGTAGGGATCCTTACCGACGGCCGCGACCATCGCCACCGAAGCACCCTGCAGCGCTGCGGCGACCGCCTGATTCGCACCCTTGCCACCGGCGGTGATGCCTCCTCCGCCACCCAGCAGCGTCTCACCGGGGGCGGGATGGCGGGCGACGGTGACGGTCAGGTCGGCATTGATCGAGCCGACGACGACAATGTCGGCGGTGGGGTGCTCGGTAGTCATGCCCCAATCCTCCCATGTCTGTGCGTCCCCACGCATCAACCCCGTCCGGGGACCGTTCCCCGTTTCCGTCGCGGCCCGGCCACTCCTGGCTTAATGTCAGCATCATGACCAGTCGACACCGCCTCGCCGGCTCCTTCATCGCCCTGTTTGCCTCGACTCTCGCTCTCAGCGCCTGCAGCGCCGATGATTCTCACGATCAGGTCGTGGTCACCCAGGTGGTGACCTCGACGGTGGAGGCGGTGCCGCAGAGCACAGCTACGGAACAGGCAGAACCTGCCACTCCCACGGCCACGGCGACGCCCACCTCCGCCGCTCTGGCCCCGGTCGAGGCGAGTGAGTTCAGCGGTTTCGGCGTCTATTCCTTCGACTTCCGTACCGGCGGCCCGGCAACGGGTTTCTGTGTCATCGCCACTCCGGGGGACAGCGTGACCTGCAGTGGCACGGCCGATGATTCGGTGCCGGACGTGGAGGGACTGTTCAGTGGGCGGCCGAACGCAGTGACCCTCAACGTGGCCGGGACCGCGTACACCGTCTCGGAAGGTGGCCCACCGCCGCCCCGGGACCTCAACACCGGGGAACAGGTCACGCTGGGCAGCGTCACCTGCTCGAAGCCCACCGATGATGTTCTCACCTGCGAGCTCGGGTCCCACGCCATCCGGGTCGAAGGCCCCGACCGCCGGATCACCACCTCCTAGCCGACAAGGATGACAGCAATGACAGACAACAACGACATTCGTAACCGCGCGCTCGGTGCCTGGTACGGGCAGCTCATCGGGGACAGCCTGGGTTCCCTGGTGGAGTTCCGTACCCAGGAGAGCATCGCCGCAGAGTACCCGGAGGGGGTGCGGGAGCTGGCGGACGGTGGGCCGTTCAGTCTCGCCGCGGGCCAGCCGACGGATGATTCGGAGCTGGCGCTGGCTCTGGCGAGGTCGCTGGTCCGCAACAACGGGTACGACCGGGAGGATGTGGTCGCCTCCTACCGGCGGTGGAGCAATTCGGATCCGTTCGATCAGGGGGATGCCACCAGGTCGGCGTTCCGGTACGGCACCCCGAATCCGGGCACCCAGGCCAACGGTGCGCTCATGCGGGTCAGTCCGGTGGCGATCGCGTTCCATCGGGATCCCGCCCGGGCTGCGGACATCGCCCGGCAGGATGCCATGCTCTCGCATCCGAATGAGTTCTGTCAGCAGGTCAATGCGCTGTGGGTGCGGGTGCTGGCGGAGGTGATCGGTACGGGGGCGGATCCGCTGCCGTTGTTCCGGGAGCACGCCGGTGAGCTGCGCCCGCTCGTCGAGGAGGCGGAACGCGCAGCTCCGCCGGACGTCTTCGAGAAGCAGGGCTGGGTGCGTCACGCCTTCCAGCTCACGGTCTTCGAGGCCGCGCGTGGGGGCGGGTTCGAGGAGTCGCTGGTCCGCACCGTCGGCCGGGGTGGGGACACGGACACCAATGCGGCGATCGTCGGGGCGTTCCTCGGCGCGGTTCACGGGGTCGACGGGATTCCGCGGCGCTGGATCGACGCGGTGGATTCCTGCCGGCCGAAGCGCAACCGGCCGCCCGAGTACCACCCGAACGACGCCACCCGCCTCGTGGATGCGCTCCTGAGCATCGACAGCCCGCTCATCCCCGAGTGGATCGCCGCGGAGCTCGACGCGGGTCGCACGCAGCTGCAGGCCATGCTCGACGCCGCGCCTTTCGACACCGCGGCGGTGCGCACGGTCGCAGAATCCGGTGATTTCGAGATCGTCGACGGTCACGTCCACCGCGCCGTCGCTCCGCCGTTCACGTGGTTCCCGGACCGCGAGCCGGCGCTGACCCCGGAGGGTCAGGGGCGGTGGTCGCTGACGGTGGAGGTCACGCCGGAGATGCGTGTCGACGCCCCCGTCCCCCTGCCCCGCGCCATCGGCGCGGTGTACGGCCTGTCGCGGCTCGGTCACCGTTCCCTGGACTCGCGCCTGGGGCCACAGGCGGTGGTGATGACGGATGAGGGGGTGAGGGCGGCGTCGATAAGCAGGTTTGTGGGGGAGAAGGAGACGGTGCGGCTGGTGTTCGACCGGGCGGGCAGCTTCGACGTACGCTGAGCGGCGATGAAGAGACTGTTTGCTGCCCTCATCCCGTCCCGGGACGCCCGGGAACACCTGGTCGCGGCGGTGCGGCCGATCCGTGAGACGCATCCGCAGGCGCTGCGGTGGGTGGATCCGGACAACTGGCACATCACCCTGGCGTTCTACGGCCAACAGCCCAACGACCACTCCGACCTGGGGGTTCACCTCTCACAGGCGGCCGCTGCCTCCCACCCGCTGACACTCAACCTGCGGGGTGCGGGCTCGTTCTCCCACCGGACGCTGTGGATGGGCATCACTGGGCAGGTGCGGCCGCTAAGGAACCTCATGGCCGACTGCGCCATCGATGAGGAGGTCAGCCAGAAGCCGCACCTGACCATCGCGCGGTCGCGGGAGCGGTGGCTGGTCGGGGACATCGTGCACGCGCTGAGCATCTACGACGGCCCGGATTTCACCTGCGACGAGCTGGTGCTCATGGAGTCCCATCTCGGGCGGGGCCGGGGCGGGGGACCGCGCTACGAGGTGCTGGAGACGGTCCGTCTATAGCCGCCTATAACCGGGGGATCGCCGCCAGCAGCGAGCGGGTGTACTCGTGCTGCGGGTTCGCCCACACCTGTTCGGTGGGGCCGTGTTCGACGATGCGGCCCTGGTGCATGACGGCGACGCTGGTACAGACCTCGCGGACGACGGAGAGGTCGTGGGAGATGAACACCAGGGTGAGGCCGTATTCGTCGACGAGGCGGTCGAGCAGGTCGAGGACCTGGGCGCGGACGGAGACATCGAGGGCGGAGACGGGTTCGTCGGCCAGCAGGATCTCCGGTTTGCCGGCGACGGCGCGGGCGATGGAGATGCGCTGGCGTTGGCCGCCGGAGAACTGGTGGGGGTAGCGGCCGGCGGCATCCTCGGGCAGGCCGACCTCGGTGAGCACCTCGGCGACGCGCGGCGAGTGCCGCCGCCCCATGCCCTCGGCGATGGACCGGCCGACGGACAGCCGGGGGTTGAGGGAGGAGTGGGGGTCCTGGAAGACGACCTGGACGCCGGCGTCGACCTCCACGACTCCGGAGTCTGGGGAGTCGAGGCCGGCGAACTGACGCAGGAGCGTGGTCTTGCCGGAGCCGGAGCCACCGACGACGCCGAGGCGCTCACCCCGGCGGACCTCGAGGGTGACATCGTCGAGTGCCAGCGTCGTCCCATAGCGGCGGGTGACCTCACGCAGCGCCAGGACCGGTTCGCCCACCGGGCCCACCTCGGCGGGGGATCCCGGCAGGGAGGCGGCGACGAGTTTCTGCGTGTACGGGTGGGCGGGGGCGCGAAGGATCTGTCCGGTCGGGCCCGCCTCCACGATCTCGCCGCCGGACATCACCAGCACCCGCCGGCACATCCGGTTGATCACCCCGAGATCGTGGGTGATGAACAGCAGGGACACGCCCTTCTTGTCCACCAGTTCGTCGAGAAGGTCGAGGATCTGGTCCTGGACGGTGACGTCGAGGGCGGTGGTGGGTTCATCGCAGATGAGCAGCTCGGGGTCATCCGCCAGGGCCATGGCGATGAGGACGCGTTGGCGTTGGCCGCCGGAGAGTTCGTGGGGGTAGGCGGTCATGCGGGCGGGGTCGAGGGCGACGTCCTCGAAGAGGTCGGCGACGTCCGTCCGGCCGGCGGCCTCGGCGACCTGTCTGCCCACGGTCATGAGCGGGTCGAGGGCGGTCATGGGTTCCTGGAAGACCATGGACACCACGGAGCCGCGCAACCGCCGCATGCGCCGGTCGTCGAGGCCGATGATCTCCTGCCCCATGACCGTCACCGACCCGGAGGCCGACAACCCGCGGGGGAGCAGGCCCATGACGGACAGGGCGGTCAGCGACTTGCCGGAGCCGGATTCGCCGATGATGCCCAGGCGTTCGCCGGCGCCGAGGTCGAAGGAGATGTCATGCAGCAGCGGTGCTGAGGTGCCGGGGCCACCACCGGAGACGCTGCTGCTCACCCGCAGGCCGGAGACGGTGAGGACGGATTTGCTCGGTGCGGTCATCGTCGGCTCCGGTGGGGGTCGAGGGCGTCGCGGAGTCCGTCGCCGAAGAGGTTGAAGCCCAGGACGGTGACGGCGATGGCCAGGCCGGGCCACAGGGCCAGCTGCGGGGCGGAGCCGAGGGAGGCCTGGGCGGACTGGAGCATGCGGCCCCAGGACGGGTCGGGCGGGGAGGTGCCCAGGCCGAGGAAGGACAGCGCGGCCTCGGCGAGGATGGCCAGGGCGAAGGCGACGGAGGCCTGGACGACGATGACCCCGCCGATGTTGGGTAGCACGTGCCGTACGGCGATGACCAGGCCGGGTACCCGGGAGACGCGGGCGGAGGCGATGTAGTCCTGGGTCATCACCTGCAGGGTGCCGGCGCGGGCGACGCGGGCGAATCCGGGGATGCCGGCGATGCCGATGGCCACCATCGCGGTGACGGTGGATGCCCCGAAGACGGCGCCGGTGATGATGGCCAGGAGGAGGGCGGGGAAGGCGAGCATGAGGTCGGCGCCGCGCATGATCAGGGCCTCGGTCCAGCCGCGCCGCATGCCGGCCCACACGCCGAAGGGCACGCCGATGAGGGCGGAGATGCCGACGGCGACGAGCCCGACGAACAGGGTGATCTGCGCGCCGGCCATGATGCGGGAGAACACGTCGCGCCCGTAACGGTCGGTGCCCATGAGGTGCTCGCCGCTGGCGCCGAGGAGCCGGTCGGCGGGCACGGCGTGGACGGGGTCGTAGGGGGTCCACACGAGGGAGATCAGCGCCATGAGCACCGTCGCGGCGACGATGACCAGGCCGATCCAGCCGGAGACAGGGAGTCGTCTCATGCGCTCCTCCTGATCCGCGGGTCGATGAGCCGGTAGGCGACGTCGACGACGAGGTTGACCGTCAGCGTGAACACGACGAGCAGCATGACGATCGTCTGCACCGTCGTGAGGTCACGCCGGGCCACCGAGTCGAGCAGCATCGACCCGAGCCCGGGGATGAGGAACACGCGCTCGATGACCACGGCACCGACGATGAGCGAGGTCAGCTGCAGCCCGGTCACCGTGAGCACCGGGAGTGCGGCATTGCGCAGTCCGTGGCGCCACAGCGCCTCGCTTATCGACGCCCCCGTCGACCTCGCCGTCCGCATGAAGTCACGGTCCATGACCTCGAGGATCGCCGAACGCACGTAGCGGGTGAGGATCGCCGCCTGCACCGCCGTCAGCGCGATGACCGGCAGGATGAGCCGCTGGAGGAAACCACCGACGTCCTCGTTAGGTGGGATCCACCCGTTGGCCGGCACCCAGCCGAGCTGCACCGCGAACACGGTCACCAGGAGGATGCCGGCGAGGAAGGAGGGGATGGCGATGCCGATCTGGGAGGCCCCGGACACGGCGACCCCGTCGGGCCGGTCCGCGCGCCGGGCCGCCCACATGCCCAGCGGGACGGCGATGAGCAGGGAGGCGATCATGGCCACCCCGCAGAGGATGAGGGAGACCTGTGCCCGGTCGAGGACGAGAGGGGTGATGTCCTGGCGTGACGCCAGCGAGACCCCGAAGTCACCGGTGAGCAGACCACCCACCCACTCGAGGTACTGGACGACCAGCGGCCGGTTCGTCCCCAGCTGCTCCGCCAGCGCGGCGACGGCCTCATCGGTGGCGGTGACACCGAGGGCCACCCGTGCCGGGTCGCCCGGGATGGCGCGCAGCAGCAGGAAGATGGCCACCGAGGCGAGGAACAGGGAGACGAGGAAGCGGGCGATGACGCGGAGGATCATGACTTCTCCATTCCGGCCAGGGCCAGGGCGTCGGTGACCACCGTCGGGTTGATGCCGGTGACACCGGGGGAGGAGACGACGATGTTCGGCTGGTTAAACACCGTGAGCGCACCCGCCTCGGACATGATCGTGGCCACGGCCCGTTCCATGTCCGGCACAGGGTCGGCGGCGGTGTCCGCGGCGAGCAGATCGGCGCGGACCGATTCGTTGTCGTAGCCGAGGTAGTAGTCGGGGTTGCCGAACAACGCCGGGATGTCCCGGGCTCCACGTGCGCCATGATCGACATGTCGTAGTCCTGCAGGGTCATCACCTCCGTGATCCACACCGCCGGGAACTCCACGCTGGTGAGGTTCACCTCGAAGCCGACGTCGGTGAGCTGCGAGTAGACCAGTTCGGAGATGTTCTGGGCGTACGGGAGGGAGGGGACGGCGATGGTGATCTCGGGGTGGTCCACGGCGGCGTCGGCAAGCAGCTGCCGGGAACGCTCCGGGTCGAAGGGGACGTGGTCCTCGCCGGTGAACCACGGGTCGGTCGGCGGGACGGGTGCGCCACCGGTGTCGGTGGCCAGGCCCTCCCACACCACCTGGTTGACGGCGTCGCGGTCGATGGCATGCGCGACGGCCTGCCGCACCCGCACGTCGTCGAAGGGCGCGCGGTCATTGTTCATGGACACGATGACCTCGCCGTTGGTGGTGCCCACCTCCACGGTCACGTCCTCGGGCAGGGTGTCCAGCAGCTCGGGCGCCTGCATCGCCCACACCAGGTCGATGTCCCCGGAGCGCAGCGCGTTGACCGCCGAGGTGGCGTCGGCGAAGTAGCGGATCGCCGCATCCTGGTGGGCGGGCTGCCCCCAGTAGTCCGCCCGGGTGGTGAAGGAGACGGACTCACCGACCGAGAACTGCTCGACCTCATAGGGGCCGGTGCCGACCGGGGTGGTGGCCAGCTGATCCACCCCCGTCGGCGACATCATCGCACCGGTGAGCGTGCCCATCGACCACAGCCACCGGTTCGACGGCCGCTCCAGGGTCACCCGCAGGGTGCGCGCGTCGACGGCCTCGGCGGCGGCGACGACGTCCATCTGCGACTTCAGCCCGTTCGTCCATTCGTCGCGCACGTAGTCGATGCTGAACGCCGCCGTCGCCGCGTCGAAGGGCGTGCCGTCGGAGAAGGTCACCCCCTCGCGCAAAGTGAAGGTGTAGACCGTGTTGTCCTCGCTGACCTCCCAGGAGGTGGCCAGGTGGGGGACGATCTCCCCGCTCTCGTCGATGCGGACGAGCCCCTCATAGACATTCGCCATGAGCGCCTGCGGGATCGCCGCCCCGCCGGTCGTGGTGAAGTCGAGGGACGCGGGCGCGCCGGTGGTGCCCACCACCAGGGCATCCTCCCCGGCGACCCGGCCCACCTGCGAGGCGGTGTGCCCGGCGGAGCAGGCCGCCAGCACCGCGCTGAGCAGGACCGCCATGACGGCGGCCACCCGACGTACTGTCATGCCCACAGGGTAGTGGGGCACGGTGTCCAGGGGGAAACTACCGGGGAAACTACCGGGGCCCCTCAGGGCCTGCAGGTGTGGAGATCATCGTCAGCCCCGACGGGGTGTCCCGGACGGAGTTGATGGTGAAACTTGCCTTGTCGAAGAGGTAGCGGTCGTCGGAGGACTCGATCGGGGTGCCCTCGGTGGTGAACGCACGTCGACGCACCCGGAGCAGGGGAGTACCCACCGGGACGTCGAGCAGGGCGGCGTCCTCCTCATCGGCGCCGATGGCGTCGATGGTCCGGGTCGCGGTGCGGATGTCCACCCCGGAGGTGATGAGGTGCTGGTAGATCGACCCGGAGTCGGTATCGAACGCCAGGACATGCTGCCCGACCTCGAAGGGGTAGTTGAGCCGCTCCACCATGGCCGGTTCCCCGTCCATGAGGCGCAGGCGGAAGACGGAGACCACCGGCGCCCGGTCCGGGAGCTCGAGGGCCGCGGCGAGGGCGTCGTCGGCCGGTTTGCGGGTCACCCACTGCGTCACCTGCCCCGGTTCGATACCGGAACGCACGCACCACTGGCTGAAGGAGAAGATGTTGTCGAACGACTGCGTCGGTACCGTGTCCAGCACCCGCGAACGACGCCCCTGACCGGAGGAGATGACGCCCTCGCTGCGCAGGAGTGACAGTGCCTGCCGGACCGTGCCCCGGGCGGAGTCGAAACGCCGGCACAGCTCCGCCTCGGACGGCAGCGGATCACCCGGCTCGAAGGTGCCCTCCCGGATGGCGTTGCGGAGGTAGGCCGCTATCTCCTCGTACTGCTGGGGTCGGGCCACGGCTGTCTCCTCGGCGGATGAACTTCTCTGAACAAGGTCGGGGTATTGGTGGACATGTTACCGCCGATCCGGCAATCACACACGGGGAAGCGGGTGACACGAGGGGATGTGAGCGCGGCCGAGTGGCTGACTTGGTTAACTTTTCATGAACTTGTCTAGGCAGGAATGGCGGCGGCGGGGGTGGGGCGGAATGATGGCCCGCATGACCTCCACTCCTGATCTCATCGTCGTCGGCTCCGGCATCATCGGCCTGGCCACCGCCTTCCTCGCCCACGAACAGGGCCGTACCGTCACCGTCATCGACAGTGCCGACCGCCCCGTCGGCTCCTCCATCCAGAACTTCGGTCACGCCTGCTTCACCGGCCAGGCGGACATCATCCAGGACGTCGCCGCCGTGGCACGCGACGGCTGGCGCCGCGCCGCTGCGGCAGCCGGCTTCTGGGCCGCCGAGTCCGGGACCTGGATACCCGCCACCACCGATGCGGAGATGCAGGTCCTGCGGGAATTCGCCGACCATCGCGGCGCGGACCAGGTGACGCTTGTCGACGCCGCCGGGGTCGCCGCCGGCATCGGCCATCCCGGCCTCGCCGCGGTGGGTGGGGCCCACCTGCCGTGGGACATGCGGGTCAACCCCCGGGAGGCCGCCCCGGTGTTGGCCGACTGGCTGGCGCGTGAGGGAGTGGCATTCGTGTGGAACACCCAGGTCACCGGCGTGGCTGACGGGGTGGTCGAGACCGTGCGTGGCGACTTCCGGGCGACGGATGTCGTCGTCTGCCCCGGTTACCGCCTCATGGGGCTGTTCCCCGAGCTCGCGGAACGCCACGAGCTGCGGGTGTGCACCCTGGTCATGACTCTCATCGACCGTCCCGACCGGATTCCGGCGGAACTGGGCATGCTCACGGGCACCTCGCTGGCGCGCTACGACGGTTTCGCCGCCATGCCGGGTGCGGGGGCGCTGCGGGAGGAGCTGGCCCACCGGGAGCCTGAACTGGTGGACTGCATCGCCAACCTCATGGTCGCCGGCATCCCGGGCGGTCTGCTCGTAGGTGACTCCCACGCCTATTCCCTCAGCCCGGAACCGTTCATCGACGAGGAGATCGGGCAGCTCCTGCTCAACCGGGCGACCGGGCTGCTCGGCATCGACCGGCCCGTGGTGCGGCAGCGGTGGCTGGGACAGTACGCCGACAGTCCCGCGACCAATCTCATTCTCGACCGCCCCGACTCCCGCACCACCGTCGCGGTGGTCGCCTCCGGGATCGGCATGACCCTCTCCTTCGGGGTCGCCGACCTTGCGCTCACCGGTGGAAGCGTGTCCGGTTTCAGACCGGCGGGCGACCGCCGGGTTACCTGTACATGAACTCTTTGAACTCGCCTAGACAAGTTTCGGCACCGCCCCCCACAATGAGGGAGAACCCGCAGACGGCGGGTAACCCCCGCCCTCCACGAAAGGCAGTCCCCATGTCCCACCGCCTCGCCCGGACCACCGCAGTACTCGGTACCGCCGCCCTCACCGCAGCCGTCCTCACCGCCTGCGGCTCCTCCGACGCCGACAACGCCGACGGCGGCTCCGCCTCCGGCGACACCATCACCTTCGCCGCCGTCCCCGCCGAATCCTCGGCCACCCTGGAGTCAACCTTCTCCAACATCACCGCCCTCATCGAGCAGGAGACCGGCGCGACCGTCGAGTTCCAGAACGCCTCCGACTACGCCGCCGTCATCGAGGGAATGCGCGCCGGCCAGGTCGACGTCGCCTCCTTCGGCCCCTTCTCCTACGTCATCGCCAAGGACTCCGGCGTCAACATGGAACCCGCCGCCGCCCCGACCCATGACCCGGAGACCGCCCCCGCCTACACCTCCCTCGCCTACGTCAAGGCCGACTCCGACATCCAGGGCATCGAGGACCTCGCCGGCCGCAACGTCTGCTTCGTCGACCAGGCCTCCACCTCCGGATACCTGGTCCCCATGAAGGGCCTCATGGACGGCGGCATCGACCTCAACGAGGACCTCACCCCGATCCTCGCCGGTGGACACGACGCCTCCCTGCTCACCCTCGACGCCGGCGACTGTGACGCCGCCTTCGCCCACGACACCATGCTCAAGACCCTCGAGGAATCCGGCCAGGTGGAACCGGGCTCGCTGCGGGCCGTGTGGGAGTCCGACCCCATCACCGAGGACCCGATCAGCGTCAACCGGGACTCCCTCGACCCCGAGCTCGCCGACCAGATCATCGAGGTTCTCCGCGAGAAGGCCAGCAAGCCGGCCCTCGTCGAGGCCGGGATCTGCGAGTCCGAGGATGACTGCGTCCTGCCCGAGGAGATCGAGTGGGGCTACCTGCCCGTCTCCGACGAGGACTTCGACCCGATCCGCGAGATCTGCGAAGTCACCCAGGCCGAGGCCTGCCAGAACGTCGGCTGATCGGAGACACCCGGATGAACACCACCCGACCCACCCCCGACATGCAACGGGAACTCGACGCCATGTACGCGGTCCAGATGAACGTCGTGACCAAGGACTTCGGCGGCGGAGTACTCGGTCTCGACGACGTCACCGTCGGCTTCCGGACCGGTGGCATCACCGTCCTGCTGGGCTTGTCCGGTTCCGGCAAATCCACCCTCCTGCGCCACATCAACGGGCTGCACACCCCGACCACCGGCTCCATCCGGGTCCTCGGCCGGGACGTCACCCGCGCCTGTGGTGCAGAACTGCGTGACCTGCGTCGCGACATCGGGGTCATCTTCCAGAGCTTCAACCTCGTCGGCCCGATGTCCGTCCTCGAGAACGTGTGCACCGGCCGCCTCGGTTCCCTCCGGGGACCGCGCCTGAGTCTCATGATGTACCCGAGGAGCGTCCGCCGGGAGGCGATGGAGAAGCTCGACCGGGTCGGTCTCGCCGACCGGGCCTTCCAGCGTGCCGACACCCTCTCGGGCGGCCAGCAGCAGCGGGTGGCCATCGCCCGGGCGCTCATGCAGCACCCGAAGGTCCTGCTCGCCGACGAGCCGGTCGCCTCCCTTGACCCCGTGTCCTCCCTCGAGGTGATCAACCTCCTGCAGACCATCTCCGCGGAGGACGACCTCACCGTCATCGCCTCCCTGCACCAGGTGCAGCTGGCCATCGACTTCGCCGACCGCATCATCGGTCTGCGCAGCGGTCAGGTGGTGCTCGACCAACCGACCCAGGGACTGAGCGCCGAGCAGGCGTCGGAGATCTACTCCAGCGTCTCCGGTCTGGATGCCGTGGACGACTCCGCTCCGGACGCCGCGGACAGCGAGGTCCGTCGATGAGTACTGCGACAACCACGACGCCGCCGACCCCGGCAGCCGCCCGGCCTTGTCCCTCGCTCAACTCCACGGCGGCGGCCGTGGTGCTGCTCGGTATCGTCGTCGCGGGCGCCTGGTCGGTCAGCGAGATCGGGATCAGCGTCCGGACCATCGCGGACTCCTTCGACAACGCCGTCAACTTCATCGGCCGTACGCTGCCGCTCGACTTCCCACCGCTGGGGGAGACCGTCGCCCTCGTGGTGGAGACCCTGGCCATCGTGTTCCTCGCGACCGCCCTGTCGGTGGCGTTGTCGATCCCGGTCGCCCTGTTCTCGGCGACCCCGACGACGACCGGCCGGACCGCGAAGTGGGTGGCCCGGACGGTGACTGTCCTGGCCCGCGCCATCCCGGACCTCGTGCTGGCCATCATCTTCCTGCGCATGTTCGGCCTGGGCCCGGCAGCCGGCATCCTGGCCATGGGCATCCATTCGGTCGGCATGATCGCCAAGCTCTACGGGGACGCCATCGAGGAACTCGACGACGGCCCCCGCCAGTCCGTGGAATCCGTCGGCGGTACCCGTCGACAGCAGATCACCGCGTCGATCCCGCAGGTGCTCATGCCGCAGATCATCGCGACGGCCCTGCACCGCTTCGACATCAACCTCCGGACCTCGGTCCTGCTCGGCTACGTCGGCGTCGGCGGCATCGGCCTGGCCATCTCCGACTCCCTCCGGGTGCTCAACTACCAGCGGGGGATGGCACTCGCCGTCATCGTGCTGGTCCTGTGCATCCTCATCGAGCTGATCTCCGGTGCCATCCGTGCCGCGATCATGAACCGTTCGGGCGGTTCGGTGGTCGGTGGCACCTGGGCTGACCGGATGCTCAACCGTCGGGGCAGCACCCCTGCCGGGTCCGGCGACCTCGATCTCACACCGCCGTGGACCATGGACCGGGTGCGTCGATTCGGCGCCGTCATCCTGCTCGCAGTGCTCACCGTCCTCGCCTTCATCGAGGTGGATCTCTCGTGGCGGGACATCTGGAAGGGCCTGGCGGATCTGCCCGCCACCCTGGGGTTGTTCTTCCCTCCGTCCGCCCGCGGCTCCATGGACGCGATCATCGAACAGCTGCTGGTGACAGTCCAGATCGCTCTGGCGGCCACGTTCCTCGGTGCGATCCTCGCCATCCCGATCGGTGTCCTCGCCGCCCGTAACGTCGTGGCCAACCGCTACGTCCACGGTGCGTTCCGCACGTTCATCGTCATCGTCCGCGGTATCCCCGAGCTCATTCTGGCGATCATCTTCGTCGTCATCTCCGGCCTCGGTGGGGTGGCCGGCACCCTCGCCCTGGCGGTGGGGGCGGTCGGTCTGTTGTCCAAACTCGTCGCCGACTCCCTCGAGGAGACCGACGTCGAGGTCCAGGAGGCGCTGCGCACCGCCGGTGCCTCGGAACTGCAGATCTTCTTCTCCGCCACCGTCCGGCAGGCGGCCCCGGCCTTCATCGCCCACACGATGTACCTGTTGGACACCAACATCCGTTCCGCCACGCTGCTCGGTGTGGTCGGTGCCGGAGGTGTCGGCTACCTGCTGCTCAACGCCTCGCGAATCAACCAGTTCGACGTGGTGACGATGATCCTGCTGCTCATGGTCGCCGTCGTCCTCGCCGTCGAGGCGGTCTCGATCTGGCTGCGCAACAGCGTCCGTTAACTGTCTCAATCTCACTCATCCAAGGAGTCCGAATGTTCACTCTCGCCGTCTTCGACATGGCAGGTACCACCATCAATGACCGGGACGAGGTGTACCGCGTCCTGCGGGAGGCCACCGAACGGGAGGGTGCCCGCTACAGCGACGACCAGTTCCAGGAGTGGATGGGCACTGAGAAGAAGTGGGCCATCCGTAACCTGCTGGAGATCGGTGGCGTGGAGCCGGGCGAGGAGCTGGTGGAGAAGGCGTGGGAGTGGTTCCGGGCGGAGCTGCGACGCGCCTACACCGAGAACCCGCCGGTTCCGCTCGACGGCGTCGAAGAGGCACTGCGGACTCTCCGGGCAGACGGGGTGAAGGTCGGGCTGACCACCGGGTTCAGCCGGGAGATCGCGGATCTCATCTTCTCGGCGATGGGCTGGCGGATCGGGGACCAGTTTGACACGACCGCCACCGGCGACGAGGTGGCGGCGGGGCGCCCGGAGCCGTTCATGATCCAGCAGGTGATGGCGACCACCGGGGTGACTGATCCGGCCCAGGTCGTCAGCGTGGGGGACACCGCCTCTGATGTGGTGTCGGCCCAGCGTGCGGGTGTCATCTCCGTGGGAGTGCTCACCGGGCACCTGGACAGGGGAGACTTCGAGCGGCTCGGCGCTGACCGGGTGCTGGACTCCGCCGCGGACCTGCCCACTCTCCTTGCCGGCGCCCACTGATGGGGACGGCACAGGCTCAGGTGTGGCTGGGTGACCAGCGGTTCCAGCTGTCCGAACTGGCACTGCCGGAGCTGGCGGACGGTGAGGTGCTGGTCCGCATGACCACCGCCACCATCTGTGGATCGGACCGGCACACGGTCTCCGGGCGACGTCCGGGCGCGTGCCCGTCCATTCTCGGCCACGAGGGCGTGGGCACGGTGGTCACCAGCCGCCGGCCCGGAATCGCCCCCGGGCAGCGCGTCGTGTTCTCGGTGACCTCCACGTGTGGACGGTGCCGGAACTGTGCGCGGGGACTGAGCGCGAAGTGTGAGGAGGTGCTCAAAGCCGGCCACGAGCATGTGGAGGGGGCCTGGCCCCTGTCCGGCACCTACGCCTCACACATTCATCTCCGGGCTGGCCAGGCTGCGGAGATCGTGCCCGACAGTATCCCGGATGCGGTGGCCTCGACCGCCGGGTGCGCCGTGGCCACGGTGATGGCGGTCCTGGAGAGGGCCGGTGATCTCGTCGGGCGGACGGTCCTGGTCAACGGGGTCGGCATGCTGGGCATGGTCGCGCTGGCGGCGGTGCGTGCCGGTGGAGCCGGGACAATCATCGCCTGCGACCCCAGTCCGGTGTCGCGGGACCTGGCGCGTCCGTTGGCGGACGAGGTGGTCGCTCCGGGAGATGATCACCTGGTGGATGTGGCGCTGGAGTTCTCCGGCGTAGCCCAGGGGGCTGACGCCTGCATCCGGTCCCTGGACCTGGGGGGAGTGGCGGTGCTCGCCGGAACGGTGGCACCGGTGCCCGACGTCAGCGTTGACCCGGAATGGGTGGTTCGGGGGTGGCGCACCATCACGGGCGTCCACAACTACGAACCGCGTCATCTACGGGAGGCGGTCGGGTTCCTCGACTGCGAGGGGGATCAGCTGCCCTGGGACCGGATTCTTGACGGTCCCATCTCACTCGCAGAGCTCCCGGCGGCGTTCGCGTCGCCGTCGGGAGCCCTGCGGACGGTGGTTGCCCTGGATTCCTAGCCGGTCAGCTGGCCGGGAGATCGTCGGACACACCCTCGTGCGGCGCGAGCCACGCGGGGGTCGGGGTGCCGCGCACGCTGTTGAGGTGCATCGCCAGATCCTCGGCGTTGTAGCGGTAGTCGGCGAACTCGAGGATGTGGCCCTGCTTGTCGGAGGCCACGAGCCCGAGGCGGAGAAGGGGTGAGCCGGGTGCGATGCCCAGTAGGCGGGCGTCCTCGTCGGTGGCGAGCATGGCGGAGACGGTGCGGGTGATGCTCTCGAAGTCGACGCCCTTGTCCAGCAGGACGCGGTGGATGGAGCCGCTGTCGGTGTCGAAGTCGAGGATGTGCTGGCCGATCTCGGCGGGGAAGGCGATGCGTTCGACGGCGATGGGCTCGTCGTCGGCCAGGCGCAGGCGCAGCATGGAGACAACTTTCTCGCCCTCGGTGACCTTGAGGTGCTGGGCGGTGATCTCGTCGGCGGGGCGGCGGGCGATCCATTCGGTGCGCTGGCCGGGTTCCTTGCCCAGGGACACCAGCCACTCGGAGATGGAGAGGATGGAGTCGAAGGTGCCGGTGGCGGCGGTGGTGAGCACCGTGCTGCGCCGGCCGCGACCGGTGGAGATGAGTCCTTCGGTGCGCAGCAGGGACATGGCCTGGCGGACGGGTCCCCGTGAGGAGTCGAACTGCTGGCACAGTTCGGCCTCGGACGGGAGCTCGTCGCCGGGACGGTAGGTGCCGTCCTGGATGGCCGCCCGGATGTGGGTGATGATGGTCTCGTAACGCTGGGAGGTCTTGCGGGGCATCGTGGCTGCCTGACCCATGCGTAGGCTCCTTTTGAACATGTGCCGGGAAGGGTCTCCCCGGCGGGGGGGGATGAGAAATGGCGAGAAAGCCCGCCTGCTTCTCAGGTGGCTTACTATTTTCTAAGTTTTACCACAAGCATATATCAATGCACGTGACTTTTCGAAGAATTCTTATCTACTAGATTTACCGTACCAGTGACTGTCGAGGTTATCACCAGTTGTGGGGTGGTCCTAATTTCTGAGTCGATTGACAGGATGTTGTATAAAAATCCCATATTTACCGCAGGGAACTTTCGCACCCTTCCTACCATTGTGTATGCGCAAGGAAGGTTGGCGTTACATTTATGTCCCAGTCGTGGGGTGTATCCAGCGCCGATGGGGTTTCTGGCCGGGGGGACGCCGTTGGTTCCCGACGTCGCTGGTGGCATATGGATATGTGGTCGTCGGGATGCTCGACCCGACATTGTCTGTGACGGACTCGTCTGCGCAGGGATAGCTGGACAACCCCGTTCTGCTCGCCGGTCATGGCCGGATGTTGTACATATAGGTATGGACTGTCGCAGTGATATTGTCCTCCGTTGATATATGGAAGGCACATATGCTCCTCAGGGACGGGCGGACGCCGTTTCACCCGCAGACGAACGTGCAGGGGAGATAACCACGGAATGGGTTAAGATCGCGCCATCATGGACACGATCACCCTGCGTCCCTCGGCGGCCCACCTGGCCCGAAGCCGGGCCGTCATCATCGGCGTGATCTTCCTCGTCGTCCTGGCCCCGATCCTTCTCGGCCTGCTCTGCTCGGCCCGCGCACAGGCCGACCCGACACTGGAGTCCTTCTACCTCGTCGCCACCGCCGCGCCGGCCACCGGCATGCTTCTCTCCCTCATCATGCTGGCGGTGGTCCTGCACCGCCGTTCCCGCCCCACCCTGCGTATCGACGACCGCGTCACCCTCCCGCGCACCGGCGTCACCTTCCCCCTGTCACAGCTGAGCCACATCCAGCTCTACTCCCGGCCGGGCCGCGGCACCTTCCTCGTCCTGCTCCCGGCGCACGTCCCGGAGCGGGTGGGACGGTCCGGCGAGGATACCCGGGCCCTGGCGCCGTACACGGTGCGCTTTCCCGAGGGGGCGACCCCGCAGCCCTTTGAACTCGTCGACCTGATCCGTGCGCGGGTGCCGGAAGTGGGCGTCGACAAGCTCGGGACGGTGCGGTCACGGTAACCTGTCTCCGTTACCCGCCACGACGACGAGAGGCATCCACATGTCCACCGGAGAATCCGGTAGTAAACGGGCTCTTCCGGAATCAGAGTGCATTGATCCGATCCTGAAGCCGGCCGGAGTGAATGAGTGACCGCAAGATGTAGTGCTTGAGGTTGCGGAAGCCCAGGGCGATCCCGCGCAGGTGCTCGAGGCGGCCGTTGATGGCCTCGACGGGTCCGTTGGAGGCACCCACGTCGAAGTAAGCGAGGATCTCGCGATGCCGTTTCCACAGTGAGCGACCGAGCTGCGCGAGCTCGGGCAACTCCGTTGGCACACTGGCCCGGATCGACTTGAGGAGCTTGTACATCGCGATCTTGCCCTCCCGCTTGCCCGAGGCCTCGTAGGCGGCGATGAGTCGCTGGTAGACGCCGTAGGTGACCTCCACCGCCGCGTGCGCATCATGGGCGGTGAACGCCTTGAACAGGCGGACCTTCTGCTTGTCGGTCAGCAGCTCAGCGCGGGTGCGCAGGATGCGGCGGATCCCGTACAGGGGGTCATCGGCCCGTCCCCGGTGCCCGGTGGTGGCCTGCTGGATCCGCTGGCGGCACACGGTGAGCTTGTCCGCGGCAAGATGCACGACGTGGAACGGATCCATCACCGTCCGTGCTGCAGGAACAGCTTTCGCCGCAGCGGAATGGTAGCCGGCGAAACCGTCCATCGTGACAACCTTGACTCGATCCCGAAACACCTGGTCACGGGCGTCCAGCCACTCGGTGAGCACCTTCGCCGAACGCCCCGGGACCATGTCCAACAGGCGGGACGGGCCAGTGCCGTCCACGACTGGGGTCAGGTCGACCAGCACGGTGACGAACGCACTGCTGCCGTCGCCGCGCACGTGCTTCCACTTGTGCTCATCGACACCGAGAACGCGGACGCCATCGAAGTGTCCGGGCTGCTCGTAGACCATCGCGCGAACCTCCGAGACCGCCAGGTCATTGACCAAATCCCACCCCAGCCCGAGGGCCTTGGCCACCGCGGACACGCTGGTGCGGTCGATCGCCAGACGCTGCAGGATCCAGCGGCTGCAACGGCGGGTGGTCTTGGCCCGCGGCTCAGCCAACGCCGGCATCCGCTGCTGGAAAATCCTCGTAGCGCACTCGGTGTTGTCGCAGGTGAAGCGCGGTACCCGCACGTGCAGTCTGGTGGGATGCCCGACGATCGGTAGATCCGTGACCTTCCGCTGGACGTGGTCCCGCAAACGGCCCGCCATCCCGCACTCGGCGCAGATCGGGTCGAGTGTGACCGGGGCGCAGAACAGGTGCGTGAGCTCGTCAGCCACAGCGGCGTCGGTGATGGTCACCCCGAGCTCGACGGTGCGGCAGATGGTGTCGGCGAGCAGGCTGGCGGTAGCGTTCAAAGCGGGTCCTGGGGATGCGAAGTGCTGGTGTAGGAACTTGCATCTTCACACGCCCCAGGACCCCTACATCTTGTGCCTCACCGCATCACCGGCGAACCCCAGCTATGCACTCCGGATCCGGAAGGGCCAGTAAACGTAATCTGTTCGGGTTGAAGTCGGACCCGGGCATCTTCCTCGGAGCGGCGGGATGCATTCTCGTCTTCGTCGTCTCCACGATCATCCTCGGGGCGACCGCCCGGGACGCGTTCACCGTCATCTCCGGTGGACTGATGACCTACTTCGGCTGGATGTACATCGGCGGCGTGTCCCTGGTGTTCATCTTCCTGCTCGGCGTCTTCGTCTCCCGCTACGGCCGACTCAAGCTCGGTGACGACGACGAGGATCCCCGCTACCCGCTGCCCGTGTGGTTCTCCATGATCTTCGCCGGCGGCGTCGGCGCGGTGCTGATGTTCTGGGGCGTGGCCGAGCCCATCAACCACGCCTTCAACGTGCCCATGGCCAACGCTGACCCCATGTCCGAGGCCGCCATCGGGCAGGCGTTCGTGTTCACGTACTACCACTTCGGCATCCACATGTGGGTCATCTTCGTGCTGCCGGGCCTGGCACTGGGCTACTTCATCTACAAGCGCAAGCTCCCGCCGCGCCTGTCGTCGATCTTCGCCCCGCTGCTCGGCGGCCGGATCTACTCCTGGCCGGGCAAGCCCATCGACATCCTCGCCATCATCGGCACCACCTTCGGCATCGCCGTCTCCGTGGGTCTGGGCGTGCTGCAGATCAACTCCGGCCTCAACAAGATGTGGGACGTGCCGCAGGTCAGTTGGGTGCAGCTGGTGATCATCCTCGTCATCACCGGCCTCGGCTGCCTCTCCGTCGGCGCGGGCCTGGAGAAGGGCATCAAGCTGCTCTCCAACATCAACATCGCCCTCGCCGTGGCACTGATGGTGTTCATCCTGGTCACCGGACCGATGCTCACGCTGCTCAAGTTCGTCATCGAGTCCTTCGGCATCTACGCCACCGGCCTGCCCGAGGTGATGTTCTGGACCGACTCCTTCGACGACAACCCGGGCTGGCAGGGCACGTGGACGATGTTCTACTGGGCGTGGACCATCTGCTGGTCGCCGTACGTGGGCATGTTCGTCGCCCGCATCTCCAAGGGCCGGACCGTCCGCGAGTTCATCGCCGGTGTCCTCGCCCTGCCGACCATCTTCGGCGTCATCTGGTTCGCCATCTTCGGCCGCGCGGGCGTGGAGATGGAGCTGGCGGACCCGGGTGCGCTCACCCAGCCGGTCGTCGTCGACGGCGATGTGCCGCAGGCGCTGTTCGGCCTGCTCGACGCGTACCCGCTCACCACCTTCAGTTCGCTGCTGGCCATCGTGGTGATCGTCATCTTCTTCGTCACCTCGATCGACTCCGCCGCCCTGGTCAACGACATGTTCGCCACCGGCGAGGAGGACACCAGCCCGACGTCCTACCGCATCGGCTGGGCGTTGGCCATCGGCGCGGTCGCCGGTGCGCTGCTGCTCATCTCCCCGGCGACGGGTATCGCCACGCTGCAGGAGGTGGTCATCATCGTGGCCTTCCCCTTCTTCCTCATGCAGTTCATCATGATGTACTCCCTGGTCAAGGGTATGAGTGACGATGTCGCCGCCCAGCGCCAGCTGCGCACCCGCCAGTGGGAGAAGACCGACACCGCCGAGAAGCTCGAGGCCTACGAATCCCGCCCGGCCCCGGGCTATGACGCCGAGGGCAACCCGCTGCCCGTCCCGGTGCTCGAGCACGACGACGACGGCAACATCGTCATCCCCGGCAACGTGGTCATCGGCGGCGACCTCGGCGTGGTCGGCGACCTCACCGACGATCCGGACGAGGCCGCCGAGATGGAGTCCCGGTTCCGGATCGTCGAGCAGTCCCGCCCCCGGACCCAGGACAACTGGTAGCCGCCCCTACCGGCCCGGAGCCCCGGCCATGTCTGCCGGGTCCAGCTGCCAGGCGTCGGCGAGGATGTCCATCCCGCGCATGACGTCGGCGTTGGAGGTGCCCTGCAGGGAGATCATCAGCTCGTCGGCGTTGGCGGTACGGGCGAAGCCCTCGAGGTAGTCCCGGACCTGCTCGCCGGTGCCCACGCCGGTGAAGCGCAGCATGTCGATGATCTGGCGGCCGTGGTGGGACTCGATGATTGCGTCGAGCTGCTCCTCGGTGAGGTGCTGGCCCCGCCCGGCCATGGCGCGGACCCGCTCGCGGTATACACCCTCGAGCTGGCGGGAGGCCTCCTGGGCGGTGTCCGCGGCGACGACGTTGACCGCCGCGATGACGTAGGGCTCGGCCAGCGTGTCCGAGGGCTTGAAGTTCTCCCGGTAGTAGCGGGTCGCCTGCTCGAGGTGGGTCGGGGCGAAGTGGGAGGCGAAGGAGTAGGGCAGGCCCAGCTCGGCGGCCAGCGTGGCGCCGAACATGGAGGAGCCGAGGATGTAGAGCGGCACGTTCGTGTTCGCGCCCGGGATGGCCGACACACCCGGGATGCGGGAGCGGCCCTGCAGGTAGGCGTTCAGTTCCATGACGTCCTGGGGGAAGTGCTCGGCTGCGTTGGGGTCACGGCGCAGGGCGCGGCCGAGGGTGTTCATGTCGGTGCCGGGGGCGCGGCCCAGTCCAAGGTCGATGCGGTCGGGGTAGAGCTCGGCGAGGGTGCCGAACTGTTCCGCGATGACGTAGGGGGAGTGGTTGGGCAGCATGACGCCGCCGGCGCCGAGGCGGATCTTCTCGGTCTTCGCCCCGATGTGGGAGATGAGCACCGCGGGGGCGGAGGAGGCGATGTGCTTCATGTTGTGGTGCTCGGAGTACCAGATCCGCGAGTAGCCGAGCGCCTCCGCGCGCTGCGCCAGGTCCACCGACCGGGCCATGGACTGTGCGGCGGTCTCACCGGGGTAGATGTGGCAGAAGTCGATGAGCGACAGGGGCAGCGGGGCAGACATGAAAAAATCACCTTCCGGATGTTGGGGTCTCACTGACCCCAACACTACGGAGGGTGATTCTGTTCCGGCCCGGATCAGGCGCTGACGGCGACCCGCTGCCCGCGGGAGAGGGCGGGGTCGGTGGGCTTCGCGACGTCGATAAGCAGACCGACGATGAAGCCCACGACGGTGGGCAGCACCCAGCCCAGGCTGAGATCGTGCATGGGCGACCAGCTGATGAGCGGCTCGATGACCGAGCTGCCCCAGCCGAGGTCGTTGAGGGTGACCAGGGCGGACCAGAGGACGGCGACCCAGATGCTCAGGCGGAAGGTCCAGAAGAGGTTGACCTTCCGGTAGAGCAGCGGCTGGATGAGGGTGACGAAGATGAGGGCGATCGCCGGCGGGTAGATGAACCCGATGACCGGGGCGGCGACGGCGAGCACGGTGGACAGGCCCTGCGTCGCCAGCGCGAAGGAGAGCAGCGAGAAGCCGATGGCCCACGCCTTGTAGGAGATCGCGGGGACGAGCAGGTGGAAGAACTCGCTGGTGGCGGCGATGAGGCCGACGGCGGTGGTGAGGCAGGCGAGCAGGACGATGAGGCCGAAGATGATCTGGCCGGGGTATCCCATGGCCAGGTTCGCGGCGTCGGCGAGCAGGCCGGCGCCGTTGTCGTACTGGCCGGGGTCCGGGATGATCTGGCCGATGAAGCCGAGGGCGACGTAGACGACGCCGAGCATGAGGCCGGCGCCCAGGCCGGCGAGGATGGTGCTGCGGACCAGCGGCTTGCCGGCGGGCAGGGCGCTGTTCTTCAGGGCGGAGATGACGATGATGCCGAACGCCAGGGACGCGATGGAGTCCATGGTGAGGTAGCCCTCGAGCAGGCCGGCGGCGAACGGGGCGTCCGCGTACTTCTCACCCGGGGTCAGCGGGGTGCCGTCGAAGGTGGCCACGGCGATGACCACGAGCAGGAACAGCAGGACGAGCAGGATCGGGGTGAGGAACTTGCCCAGGTTGTTGACGATCGACGTCGGGTTCCACGCCAGTCCGAGGGCGACACCGAAGAAGATGAGGTTGAACGCGCCCGAGGCGAGGAGGGAGTCCCAGCCGGTCAGCGGCTGGATGGCGGTCTCGTAGGAGACGGCGCCCGTCCGCGGCAGGGCGTAGAACGCACCGATGGACAGGTAGGCGATGATGGGGAACACCAGCCCGAAGATCCGGCCACCGCGGGAGGCGAGGTCACGCAGGTTGTCGCCCGAGATGGCGATGGCGATGATGCCCAGCACCGGCAGCAGCACGCCGGTGCCGAGGAAACCGATCATCGCCGGGGTGAAGTTCGTCCCGGCCTCCACGCCGAGCATCGGCGGGAAGATGAGGTTGCCGGCTCCGAAGAACATGGAGAAGAGCATGAAGGCGGTGACGAGGATCGTCAGGGGCAGGTTCTTGGACAACTTGGTCATGTGGCGCACGTTTCACGTCTGGGGGCGGACTGGTTGATGTGACACGTCACGTTACTCCGGGGTCGTGGGGATAGCGGAATCGTGGCAGGGGACCCGCCCACCGGTTGAGCACCAGCTGTGACGTGGCTAACGTGGGGACATGATTCAGTGGAGGAAACCGACGGCTCCCCGGCGGCTGCGCACCCTGCCCATCCCGCGGGGGCCGGTGAACATCGCCCGGCAGATCTTCCTGCGGGCGGCGATCTCCGGGTTGTCCGCCGTCTACGCCGCCTACCGCGTGCACCCGGCGGTGTGGCGGTTCACCGCCCGCAACTACCACCCGAAGCTGGAGGAGTTCGCCCGCCTCAACGCGTGGATGATGTGCCAGCACGGCTTCCTCGACGTGCCCGCCTACCAGGATCACCTGGCCCGCCACGGCTGGGAGTTCCGGTGGTGGGATCTGGCGAACTACCCGGAGACCACGAAGGACAACTACGTGCGCCGCTACACGGAGCAGGAGCGGTCGTGGAAGGGGAGGCTGAAGACGATCGGCACCGTCGTCGACGAGTCCTCCGGATCCTCCGGGCAGCCGACGAACTGGATGCGTTCGAAGTCCGAGCTGTACACCATCCACAAGAACCTCGCCGGGTTCACCACCATGCTCCACGGGTCGAGGAACCTGTTCTGCATCAACGCCTTCTCCATGGGGGCGTGGGCCACCGGCACGAACACGGGCCTGGCGATGGCGCAGGTGGCCACGGTGAAGAACACCGGCCCGGACCTGGACAAGATCCTCGACACCATGGAACATTTCGGGCCCGGGCACACCTACCTCATCACCGCCTACCCGCCGTTTCTCAAGCACGTAGTCGACCGGATGGATCAGGAGCCGGAGAAGTGGCGGACGTACCGCATCAACGCCTTCGTCGGCGGGGAGGCGATGACCGAGGGGCTGCGCGACTACCTCGAGGCCCGCCTCGGCCGGGTGTACTCCGGCTACGGCGCCTCGGATCTCACCATCGGCCTGGGCGGGGAGACGGATCTGTCGGTGTGCATCCGCAAGGCGTGTGTGGCCGACCCGGACTTCCGCCGCGCCCTGCTCGGGGAGGACGAGGCGCGCACCCCGATGATCTTCCAGTACAACCCGCTGGAGACCTACCTGGAGACCACCGCCGACGATGAGCTGGTGGTCACCCTCAACACCACCGCGGTGATGAACCCGAAGCTGCGCTACAACATCGGCGACGAGGCGACGCTGTACTCCTTCCCCGAGATGATGGAGCTGCTCGCCGACCACCCCCGCGTCGAGCAGAACTGCCGTCGCGCGTTCCGCCACCAGCGGATGAAGCTGCCGTTCCTGCTGCTCTACGGCCGCAAGGACGCCACCATCTCCTACATGGGCGCCAACATCTACCCCCTCGACGTGGAGAACGGCCTCTACGGCGACCAGCGGTGGGCGCCGCACATCGAGTCCTTCCGCACCGAACTCGTCGAGGCCACCGACCTGGAGACCCGCCCGGTCATCCACGTCGAACTGCGTGCCGACGCCGCCCTGACCCACACCGAACGCACCACCATGTCCGCCGCACTCGCCGAAGGCGTGGTGGCCCACCTCGCCTCGGTCTCCCGCGACTTCCGCGAATCCCTCGAGGAGGACGCCAGCGCCGGGGAGATCACCGTGCGCCTGCACGAGCACCGCACGGCCCCTTCGCCGGCGACGACGCCGAGCGGATCAAGAACGTCTACCTGGTCACGGACGATTAAGGACACCTGATGCGCACCACCGACTTCTCCGCCGCCCCGCCCCAGGGCCGCGCCGGCGCCTTCTTCTTCAGCTGCAACTACTACCACTCGCCGCTGGGCATGGTCCGCCAGGTCATCCGCTGGCCCAAGCTCTCCGCCCGCCTGCGCGCCACCCCGGGGTACCTGTGGCACCGCTCCTACTACCAGTTCCCGCTCGGCATCGGGCTGCTCGTCGGTTTTGACACCCAGGAGTCCCTCAAGGAGTTCGCCCGCACCCCCGAACACGTCGAACTCATGCACTGGCTGCTGCCCGAGGACCCGGACCAGGAGGTGGCCAAGGGCGGTTTCATCCGCATCCTCGTCCCGCAGGAGCACGGCTACACCAACGGCAATTGCAACGCGCAGGGGAGGATGTCGATGATCCGCCGCTTCGCACCCCTGGCCGGGGAGAGCGACCCGCCGGCGACCACCCCGCTCACCGACCCGCCCGTCGGGCCCGCCCGCCTGGTCCGCAGCACCCTCGCCGTGGTCCGCGACACACTCTTCGGACCCCGCCGATGACCGTGCACGTGGAGGAGGTGACCACCCGCCGGCAGCTGCGTGAATTTCTTGACCTGCCCGTCCGCCTCCACACCGCCGCCGGCACGACCGACCGCTCCGTCCCGCTGCTGCGCTCGGAGATCCGCAGCTGGTTCACGGGACAGCACTGGTTCCCCGGCATCTCCTTGTGGCTGGCACGCACGGACACCGGCACCGCCGTCGGCCGGATGATCACCCACCACTCCGACGCCTTCGACGTCGAGATGGGGCAGCGCACGGGCCTGTTCGGGGCGCTGGAGGGAGTCAACGCCGAGACCGTCCGCACGCTGGTCCACGCTGCCGCCGACCATCACCGCGCGCGTGGTGCCACCCGGCTGTTCGGCCCCGTCACCCCGTTGCCGAACGTCACCGGCGGCATCCTCCGCGCCGGGTTCGACCACCCCGGGTTCCTGGACACCGTGTGGACCCCGCCCTTCTACGCGAGGGTCCTGGCCGAGGCGGGGCTCGAGCCCTGGGGCATCGCCGACACCTGGGAGGTCGACGTCGCCGGCATCCCCGCCGACGCCCGCCGTGCCCCGGGCGCCGAGGAGTGGCGCGAACGGGGCCTCACCCTGCGGCATCCGCGCCGTTTCCGCTCGACGCTGGCCGGAGACCTGCGCCCGGTGCTCAACGCCTCCTTTGCCCAGTTGCCCTACTTCACCCCGATCGGGCCCGCACAGATGGCCGCCCAGCTCGACGGCCTCGGCGTGATCATGGATCCCGAACTGATCATCCTCGCCGAGGACGGTGCCGAGGTGGCCGGGTTCATCGTCGCCGTCCCCGACCCCGTGGACATCCTCCGCGCCCACGACGGCCGTCTGAACCTGCGCGCCGGGCTCGACCTGCTGCGGTGGCGACGCCGCGGGCGCGACGTCGTCCTCATCGTCCAGGGCACCCGCCCCGACCACCAGGGCCGCGGCATCCTCGGCCTCATGATCCGCCAGCTCTACGCCCGCCTCCACGCCGGCGGCTACCGACGCCTCCGGGTCACCTTCATCGGCCGCGACAACCCCGGATCGGCCCGCGTCTTCGAGAAGGTCGGCGGCCGCCCCCTCCACGAACTGTCCGTCTACCAGCAGGAACTGTGATGATCGACGCTGCCCTGCGTGCCGCCGCCCGCGCGCCCTCCGCCCACAACACCCAGCCGTGGATCGTCACCGTCGACGGCGACCTCGTCACCGTCACCGTCGACCCCGACCGCCTCCTGCCGGTCGCCGACCCGCACCACCGCGACCTCCTCCTCGGCCTCGGCTGCTGGGTCCAGTCCTTCGCCATCGCCGCCCGCGCCACCCTGGAATCCGTCACCGGCACCGCCCCGCACGTCACCCTCACCCTGCGTATCGACGCCGCCCCACCCCACCCCTTCACCATCGCCGACCTGGAGCACCGCCAGGTCGACCGCGGCCGCCTGCACCCCGACCCCGCCACCCTGGTCACCGTCCTCACCGACGTCCCCGACGAGGTCGTCGTCGAGGACATCCCCGAGTCCGTGTGGCGACGCCTGGCCCCCACCGCGCAGCTGCACCTGGCCAGCACCCCGGCCATGCTGCGGGAGACCCTGTCCTGGCTGCGTCTGCATCCGGACGACCCCCGCTACACCGAGGACGGCCTCACCGCCGACTGCCTGCGCATCCCCCGCCGCCTCGGCGTGGTGGCCCACCGGCTGCTCCGGTCCCGCCCCGGACAGCTGCTCGTCGACATCTCCCACCGCTGGCACCGGCCCGCCCGCCTCCTCGCCCGACTCGTGCCGGCCGGGTCATCGGCACCCACCCGGGTCGTGTTCGGCATGACCCCGGCACCCGAGGACGAGGCCGACTGGATCGACGCGGGCCGCCACCTCATGCGCCTGTGGCTGGCCCTCGACAAGGCCGGACTCCGGGTGGCGGTGGCGTCGGAGTTCAAGGACGAACCCTCCTGCGCCGCCACGATCGCCGAGATCGCCGGCACCACCCCCTGTGCCGTGTTCTCCGTCGGCCGGTCGACCGGGGACGTCCCCCGGTCACACCGGCTCACCTAGTTTCAGCCCAGCAGGCGCCTGACCGCGTCGAGCGGGATGTCCACCCAGTCCGGGCGGTTGTCCGTCTCGTAGACCACCTCGTAGAGAGCCTTGTCCAGCACGTACGCGTCGAGGAGAGCAGAGCGCTCCACCCCGTAACCGTCCAGGAACGCGTCGGTGGCCTCCGCCACCCACGCCGCCGGATCCTCCGGCCCCTGCCCGCCGCTGCGGGCGGGGAAGTGGGCGGCGTAGTCGATGGAGCGGATGACCCCGGCGACGTCGCGAAGCGCCGAATCGGGCCGGCGGCGTTCCGCCAACGGCCGGGCCGGCTCACCCTCGAAGTCGATGAGCACGTACTCGTCGCCGGTGCGCAGCACCTGACCCAGATGAAGATCGCCGTGGATGCGCTGCACCTCGTGCTGACCCTCCCCGAGACCGCGGTAGGTCCCGCGGACGGCGTCGGCGTACTCCGCCAGCGCCGGGGCGCGGGTGAGCAGATGATCCAGGTGCTCCTCCAACGACCGGGCCAGGTCAGCGACGTCGACCGTCTCCGTCGGCAGGGCATCGGCCAGGGCACTGTGCACGTTGCGGGTGGCCTCACCGAGCAGGGAGGCCTCCGCCCCGAAACTCGCCCCCAGGGAGGCGAAGCCGAGGGCGTAGCGCCAGCCGTCGTCGGCGTCGGGCACGAAATCCTGGACCATCGCCAGGGTGTACTCCTCACCGTCGATCGTCTCGGTCACCCAGCCACGGACCGGGGCGACGTTCGGACAGTCGTCGATCTGCGAGAGCAGCTCCACGTCCGGGTTCTGGCCCGCCTCCAGGCGGCGGAACACCTTGACCATCGCCTGCTCACCGAAGATGAGCGAGGTGTTCGACTGCTCGCCCTGGATCGCCGTGCCGCCACCGTCGAGACCCTCCGCGGAACCGTGGAGGGTGCCGAAGCCCGCCGGCGTCCCCGCCGTCAGGGCCGCCCCGTAGGGGCGGATGACGGCGGGGTGGTGCAGGACGTCGTTGTCGGCGGCGTCGACAAGCACCTGGTAGAGATCACTCCTGCCGCCGTGGTGCACCCGCAGGATGAGCAGGCGGACACCGTCGACCTCCGCCTCCCGGACGACATCGACCGCGTCGATCGGCTCGGACTTGGCGCCGTAGAACCGCGACCGCGCCAGCATGTCGGCGAGGGCGTTCATCAGTCCTCCTCGGACAGGTCGAACCAGAAGAAACCGTGCGGCGGCAGCGTGACCACCCACGGGTACTTCTTGATCTGCGGGAACAGCTCACCACCCGAGAGCTCACGCGGAGTCGTGCCCGCGTACTCCGACAGATCCAACGACACCGCCTGCGGACGGTCCGACAGGTTGTTCACGCAGAGGATCCGCTCGCCCTTGTACTCCCGGATGAAGGTGAGCACCGCCTCGTTCGGGCAGTTGATCTCCCGGTAGGAACCCCGGCCGAACGCGTGGTACTGCTTGCGGATGTGCACCTGCGCCCGCGTCCAGTGCAGCAGCGAATTATCGCGCTTCATCTGATTCTCCACGTTGACCGTCGCGTAACCGTACTGGTCATTCTGGATCGCCGGCAGGTACAGCCGCTCCGGATCCGCCTTGGAGAACCCGCCGTTGCGGTCACTCGACCACTGCATCGGCGTGCGCACACCGTCCCGGTCCGCCAGCCAGATGTTGTCACCCATGCCGATCTCGTCGCCGTAGTACAGCACCGGCGAACCCGGCAACGACAACAGCAGCGCGGTGAACAGCTCCAGCTTGTTGCGGTCACCGTTGAGCAGCGGCGTGAGACGACGGCGGATACCCACGTTCGCCTTCATCCGCGGATCCTTGGCGAAGTGCTTGTACATGTACGCCCGCTCATCATCCGTCACCATCTCGAGCGTCAGCTCATCATGGTTCCGCAGGAAGATGCCCCACTGCGCCGTCTTCGGGATCGCCGGGGTGTCCGCCAGGATCTCTGAGATGGGCACCCGCGACTGCTGGTGCACACCCATGAAGATCCGCGGCATCACCGGGAAATGGAAGGCCATGTGGCACTCGTCGCCGATCTCCGGCTCACCGAAGTACTCCACGACATCCTCCGGCAGCTGGTTGGCCTCCGCCAGCAGCACCCGGCCCGGGTACTCGTCATCCACGACACCACGGACCTGCTTGAGGAACTCATGGGTCTCCGGAAGGTTCTCGCAGTTCGTGCCCTCCCGCTCATACAGGTAGGGGACCGCGTCCAGGCGGAAACCGTCCAGGCCCAGATCCAGCCAGAAACGCATGACATCGAGCATGGCGGCCCGCACCGGCGGATGGTCGTAGTTCAGGTCAGGCTGGTTGGAGAAGAACCGGTGCCAGAAGTACTGCTTACGCACCGGATCGAACGTCCAGTTCGACTCCTCCGTGTCGATGAAGATGATCCGGGCCTCCTCGTACTCCGTCGGATCATCCGACCACACGTAGAAATCCCCGTACGGGCCCTCCGGATCACGCCGCGACTCCTGGAACCACGCATGCTGATCCGACGTGTGGTTCATCACCAGATCCGTGATGACACGGATGCCACGCTTGTGCGCGTGGTCGATGAGCTCGACGAAATCCTCCACTGTGCCGAACTCCGGCAGGATCTTCCGGAAATCCCGGATGTCATACCCGCCGTCCTTGAGCGGCGAATCATAGAACGGCGGCAGCCAGATGCAGTCGATGCCCAGCCACTGCAGGTAGTCCAGCTTCTCCGTCACGCCCTTGAGCGAGCCCGAGCCGGTGCCCTCCGGATCGTAGAACGCGCGGACCAGCACCTCGTAGAACACCGCGTCCTTGTACCACTCATGATCCGGGCGTTCCCACGGATTGTCACCCGGGGCCGGGGCAGGCGTCTCGTAGGCCTGGGCCTCCGTCTCCACGATGTAGCCCTCGGCATCCGTCTCCGGACGGGTACCCGCCGGCTCCGTCTCGGTGTCCGCCAGAGGTCCGGTGGCCAGGCCGGGATGGGAGGCCTCGGTGGCGTCGGAGGGGGCGTGGAATCCGGGATCGTCGGAATCGGTGTCCATCGGGGTCTTCGTGGTGTCGTCGGTCATGGATTCCAGAGTAAAGAACCCACCCGGGCCGTGCAGCGGGCGGGGCGGGCTTACCGCTGAAGGTCAGCGAACGCCGCCGCCAGGCGCCCCACGGCCTCCTCGAGGATCTCCCGGGATGTGGCGAAGTTCAGGCGCGCATGATGCAGCCCGCCCTCACCGAAGTGCAGGCCGTCATTGAACGCCACCTTCGCATGCTCCCGCACCCAGATCGCCGGCCGCTCCAGGTGGCCGATCACCGTATCCGAGAAATCCAGCCACATGAGATACGTCGCCTCCGGGCGGGACACCTTCAGACCCGGGACACGCTTCGGCAGCTCAGCGGCCAGCCAGTCCCGGTTCTCCCGCAGGTAGGCGATCTGCTCGTCGAGGTAGGCGACACCCTCCCGGTAGCACGCGATGGCCGCGAAGATACCCAGCGTGGAGGTGCCGTCCTTGGCCACCCCCGTCATGCCGTGCCAGGTGTCCAGATCCGTCGGGTTGGTGAAGATCATCTGCGCACACTTCAGGCCGGCGATATTCCACGCCTTTGAGGTCGCCGTGATGGTGATGCACACCTTCGCGGCCGTCTCATTCAGCCCCGCTGCGGCGACATGCGTGCCGTCGAAGACCATGGGCGCGTGGATCTCGTCGACGAGCACCCGGGCGTCATACCTGTCCGCCAGCGCACACAGATCGGTGAGGAACTCCGCGTCGAAGGTGTAGCCCAACGGATTGTTCGGCGACGCCAGCAGGATCGACCCCGCCCCGTCCGCGAACGCCGCCTCAATCTCGGCCAGGTCCAGGCCGCCGTAGGCGTCGACGCCCACGCGCATCCGGCCCGCGGTTTCCGGCACCTCGAGGAACGGCGGGTACGACGGCACCGGCACGATGACACTCGACTCCGGCTTCGTCATGTACTGCACCGCCAGCAGCAGGCCCCGGACCACATCGGGCACGTGGACGATCATCGACGGATCCGGGCGCCAGCCGTAGCGGTCCGCGTAGAAGTCACTGACCGCGTCCGGCAGATCCGAGGTCGCCGGCGTGTAACCGAAGGACTCGTGCGCCACGGCATCATGAATCGCCTGCTTCACCGGCGGGCACGTGGGGAAGTCACTCTCGGCGATCCACAGCGGCAGAATGTCCTCGCCGTAGACGGTCCACTTGCGGGTCTGGCGGGCTCTGAGTTCATCGAGGGTGGGAAACAGCATGCCCACCACGTTAGTGCCGGGCTCGGTCACCGGGGGCAACAGATCCGTTCATCTGTAGGTGGCCGAAGTTGTGCACGCCCGGCAGTGAAACTACCCGGCGAGGGTGCGCGGGTGTGGGACGAGGTGGTACAGGCCCGCGCATCTGTGAACCGGCGATCCGAGCCACCTGCGGAAATTCACCGGCCTTGCAGACAGATGCGCGGATCAGTGCCGCGCGTCCTCCGACAGCCCCTCCGAAACGTCCTCCGAATCCTCGGATTCAGCGGCATCGGCCCCATCGGCCCCGTCGGCGACGAAGCCGTACTTCTTCAGGCGGGCGCGGTCTGCGGCGGAGGAGGAGGCGGTGAGCTGGAGGAGTTCGGCGTAGATGCCGCCGGAGGCGGCGAGCTGGTCGGGGGAACCGATCTCGTCGACGTGGCCCTCCCGCAGGGTGACGATGGTGTCGACGCCCGCGATCGTCGACAAGCGGTGCGCGATGATGAGGGTGGTGCGGTCCTTCATCAGCTCGTCGAGGCCCGCCTGGACGGCGCGTTCGGACTTGGTGTCCAGGGCGGAGGTGGCCTCGTCGAGGACGAGGACGGGGGCGTCCTTGAGCATGGCGCGGGCGACGGCGACGCGCTGTTTCTGGCCGCCGGACAGGCGCAGGCCGCGTTCGCCGATGACGGTGTCGTAGCCGTCGGGGAAGCGGGAGATGAAGTCGTGGGCGTTGGCGCGGCGGGCGACGTCGATGATCTGCTCGTCGGTGGCGCCGGGGCGGCCGTAGGCGATGTTCTCGCGGATGGTGCCGGAGAACAGGGCGGCCTCCTGGAAGACGACGCCGACGCTGGCGCGCAGCTGTTCGGCGGTGAGGTCGGCGACGTCGTGGCCGCAGACGCTCATCCGGCCCGACGACAGCGGGTACAGGCCGAGCAGCAGGTTGACCAGGGTGGACTTGCCGCCGCCGGACTCGCCGACCAGCGCGATCTTCTCGCCTTCGCGGGCGGTGATGCTCACGTTGCTGATGACGTCCTCGCCGGGTTCGTAGGCGAAGGTGACGTCGTCGAACTCGATGACGGGCCGGCCCTCCACCGGCGCCAGCGGCGCGATGGGGGTGAGGTCGAGGACGGGGACGCCGGAGGCTTCGGTGGCGGCGACGAGTTCGGCGTTGGCGGTGGGCTCGAACTCCTCCTCGAGGACCTTGAAATAGTCCTTGGAGCCGGCCATCGCGCGCTGGGCGGCGTCGACGATCCAGCTCATCATGAACACCGGCTGCTTGGCCATGGTGACCAGCTGGATGAGCATGACCATGTCGCCGAGGGTGAAGCGGCCGTTCAGGGTCTGGAAGAACAGGACCAGGTAGATGCCGAAGAAGATGACGTTGAGGGCGGCGCCGCGGAGGGTGTCCATCTGGTGCCACCAGCTGGACTGGGGGCGGGTGATCTCCACGGTCTTGCCGTACCGGCGCCCGAAGTCGTCGAGCTCGCGGACCTCCGCGACGAAGGACTTGACCACCTTGACCTGGCCGATGACCTCGGAGAACCGGCCGTTGGCGATGTCGATCTGCTCGTTCTTCTCACCCTCGAGCTTCTGCCAGCGCTTGGAGGTGAGGGTGGTCAGGTACATGTAGATCGGGAACAGTGACGCCAGCAGCAGCGTGAGCGGCCAGTAGTACCAGGCCGTGATGGCCAGGACCGCCGCCACCTGGATGAGCATGGGCAAAAAGTTGTTGGAGAACGACTGGAGGAACTGGGTGATCGACGTGATCGAGCGGTCCAGCCGGGCGATGACGGTGCCGGTGACCTGGCCGTCGAAGTAGCGCTGCGGCAGCGCCAGCAGCTTGGCGTAGTAGCGGGTGGACAGGATCTGCCGCATCCGCATCGCCATGACGTCGCCGATGTAGCCGCCGAGGTTGGTCATCGCGGTGTTCGCCAGGTCCGCGACCAGCAGGCCGATCGCCAGGAACAGCAGCGTCCGGGTGACCTGCTCGGCGGTGGTCTCCCCGCTGAGCGTGCCCACGATCGTGTCGGTGGCCTCCCGGAAGATGAACGGGGACACCAGCGCCAGTGCCGCGGCCGCGGTGGACACGAGAACGACACCCAGATAGTAGGGCCACAGCGCCGACGCACTGCGGATGATTCGGGCGAGGGAATTCACGTCCGGCACTCTCCAATTCCGATACCACCGCCCGGCGGCTCTCCGGGCGGCTCAACAGAGAGGGGATTATGCCACGTTGCGCGGGGCAGGGCACCACGCGGCGTCGCTGCCTGGTTAGACTGTGTTGACATCGGCACAAGCCGACAGAGCAGCACAGCAGCAGTACAGAAAGGCATCACCGTGACCATCTCCCGTCCTGCCCTCGGCGCCGTCGGCATCGTCGCTGCCTCCGCTCTGCTGCTCACCGCCTGTGGTGGCGACGGGGACGGCACCGCCCCGACGCCCACGGAGTCCCTCGAGGTCACCACCTCCGAGACCCCGGTCGTCGAGCCGCAGGACAGCGAACCGGTCGAGGCGGAGTCGCTGCGCGGCGCCACCGTGGATCCGGGTCTCAACGTCGAGATGACGTACCAGGGAGTGGCCAGCGGTACCTACGGCGGCAGTGTCGTCACCGTCAAGGTCCGCAACCTCAACGACGAGCCCCTGCCTGCGGACGCCATCGGCCAGGCGGTGCTGCGCTACAACTCCGGCGGCGGCTCCATGACGGATGCTGAGCCCGTCAGCCCCGACAACACCGACGTCGTCGTCGGCCTCGACCTGCCCCTCGGCTCGCAGGCGACCGTCAATCTCCAGTACCCCTTCGCCGTGTCCCCGGGCAATCTCTGGGACGCGGAACTCAAGGTCGGCAACGTGGTCTGGGACGGGAATCTGAATTTCTAGACTTCCCGGGAACCGATCGCGGTTTTCCGGAGTCTAAGGGTGGTGAGCACTGTCTGTGCTCCGGGCACTTCTCTGCGCCCGCCCGACTCACCTGAGGGGACCGCCACCCATGCCCGCCCGCCGACTTCTCATCGCCGTGTGCGCTCTTGCGCTCACCGCCTGCACCCCGCTTATCGACGACCCCTCGTCCCCCTCCACCGCCGCACCCGCGGCGTCCGAGACATCAGGGAACGAATCGACGACCGCGGACGCGCAGGCACCCACCTTCGAACTGGGGGAGTTCGACCCGGAAGGTGACTTCGAGCTCTTCGACCCGTGCACGGAGATCCCGGCGGAGGTTCTCACGGAGGCGGGGTTCGGGAAACAAATTGGGGAGATGGATTATGAGTTACCAATGTCGGTGATGTGTTCTTTCACTTCAACGGATGCAGCACAGTTGCGTGGATTATTCACTCTCACCGGAGATCGAAACCCACAGAGCAAGCTGATAGAACGTGGCTACATGATCGACGGATCGCCTGCATCTTCTGTGCCCGGTGCCTATTTACATCATTTGGGGGATGATTTCCCAGGGTCGTGCAGCGCAGCGATGCATACCACTCGGGGGCGCCTGATCGTGAAGTACGGGGAAATTTCAACTGAGAGAAGCAGTGAAGAAATCTGTTCGATCGCACTACATCAACTCGAAGCACTTAAAGAAAATCTGGGGGATTGAAATGGAAATGTTCATCGACCATGAATCGATTCTTGGGGGAGTTGACCGGCTGGTAGAAGTCGGTCATCGAGCTAATGCTGCTGCCGGAAAAGCCGTCCAATCGACATTGAACGGCAGCTTTTCGGGAGTTTCGGGACTGGATCAACTCGGTGGTGGTCATGGTGTCGTGATCAACGGCGGAGTGGGTTCCGCTGCGACAATTCTGTCTTCCTACGCGGAGCAAGTGAATTGGCTTTCTTCGGCCCTTTCCGCCAGCTACGAGGCCCTCACGGGTCAGAATGCGTTTGTTGCTCGCGGCATGGACATCGCTGATGAGGGTGGATCCGTCGGAAATGATTCGGTGGCGTTTCCGCCGAGGCCGGCGCCGCGGTTCGAGAACTTCAGCTTCATGCCGCCGATGGTGTTGCCGGCCATGTCGATTGACATGCTGTCGGCGGAGTTCTCGTCGACGAAGATTCAGGAGTCGGTGGCTGCGGCCAGGACGTGGAAGCAGTTGTCGGCGCAGGTGACGGGCATCGCGGAGAGTCTTCACGCGGTGGCGGCTGATCTCGGTGGTCGGAACAGTGGTGTGGTGATTGAGGCGGCTATCGACAAGATTGCCGAGGTCGGTCGAGCGGGGGAGACGTTCGCGGCGAATGCCTCGACGATGAGTACGTCGGTGGAGCAGCTGGCGGCGATCAAGTCGCAGGGCGCGGTGCGGGTGAACTCGACGAAGATGGCGCTGGCGGCGATCGTGGATCCGGTTCAGCGGTTGGCGGCGGAGCAGGCGTTCCTGCAGACATTTCCGTTGGAGTTCACTCCGTTCGTGGCCACGGGTGTTCCGCCGATCCGCAATCTCATGGTGATGGATCCGACCGGTGACGGCGGTGGGGCCGTGGCGCTGGGGATGACGGATGTGGAGGGCAAGGGTTCGAAGCATGATGCCACCGGACTCCGGGCTCCCGGTGCGGCGATGGAGGCTGTCTCTGCGGCGCAGCAGGCCGTAGGGGCGGGAAGTTTCGGAACCGTGCAGGACGGGGTGGGTCAGCTGCAGTCCGTCGGTAACGGCGGGATGCTCCAGGCCGGTCAGGTGGGAACGGCCGCGGCGAACAGCGGCACGGGCCTGGCGACGAGCCCGACGGCGATCTCTCCGATGGGTGCCAACGGGGCGGCCTCGGCACTCGGCGGTCTGGGGCAGGGTGGCGCCGGGTTCGGTGCTCCGGTCGCCGGGGGACTGCCCGGTCGGGGTGTGGCGGCGTCCGGTCTCAACGCGGCGGGGCTTACCGGCACCCGACCGGGGCTGGGGTCGCTGGCCGGCGCGGGAACGTCCCCGACGGGTACCGGGTCGGTGCCGGCGATGGGACCGATCGGTGCGGCCGGCTCAGGAGCTGGAGCGATGGCCGGCGGACCGGGGCGTCCCGGTGGCGGTGTGCGCGGGCCCGGAGCCATCGGTGGTCTGGGTTCGGGCGGTGCACCGATCGGCGGTGCGGGTGCGGCTCAGGCGGGGAACGGGGGCGTCGCAACGCGGATGGGAACACCGGGGGTTGCCCCTACAGCTGCGGCAGGTGCGGGACAGGCGCGTGGGACCGGTGGGCAGATGCGGGGCATGCCGCTGATGGGTGCGCCGATGGCCGGGGCGCAGCAGGCGAAGGCGTCGAAGGTGAAGACCGTGACGTCCGCGGTGGAGGAGGACGACAACGTGGCGGCGCTGCTCGGGGAGCGCGCTGCGGTGGTGCCCGGCGTGATCGGGGCGTGGGCCCGCGGATAGGCGGCCACCACAACCTGGGTAGGGTGTGGGCATGACTGACGACGTTGAACTGGTGGTCCTCGCCGACGAGAACGGCCGGCCTGCCGGGACCGCGCCGAAGGCCACCGTCCACACCGAGAACACGCCGCTGCACTTCGCGTTCTCCTGTTTTCTGCTGGACGCGCAGGGTCGGCTGCTGATGACACGGCGCGCGCTGGGCAAGAAGACCTGGCCCGGCGTGTGGACCAACAGCTTCTGTGGCCATCCCGGCCCCGGTGAGGAGCTGCCGGACGCGATCCGGCGCCGCAGCGTCCAGGAGCTGGGGCTGCCGGCCGGCGCGGTCGTGGACATCGAACCGGCGGTGCCGGACTTCCGGTACCGGGCGGTCGATTCCAGCGGCATCGTCGAATGGGAGATCTGCCCCGTCTACGTCGCCCGGCTGGCCGAGGGCGCGGAGCCGGACCCGGTGCCGGCGGAGATCGATTCGCTGGCCTGGGTCGACCCCGCCGACGTCATCGCCGCCGTGGAGGCGACCCCGTTCGCCTTCAGCCAGTGGCTGGCCGAGGAACTACGCCACGAGAGCCTGCGTTCCAAGCTGCTGGGGTAGCGGATGGCCGAGGAGTACTGGGACACCTTCGACGAGGCTCGCCAGCCCACCGGCCGAACGGTGCAGCGCGGGGCGGACCTGGCGGCGGGTGATCTCCATGTGGTCATCCACGTCTGCCTGTTCAATGCGGACGGTGAGATGCTCATCCAGCGGCGGGCCGATGACAAGCGCGGCTGGCCCGGGATGTGGGACTTCTCCACGGGTGGCAGCGTCACCCGCGGCGAGAGCAGCTGGCAGGGCGCGGAGCGGGAGGTGTTCGAGGAGCTCGGTGTCCGCCTCGACCTGTCCGGCGTCCGGCCCAGCTTCACCTTCAACTTTCACCGCGGTTTCGATGATTTCTATCTGATCGATCACGAGGTGGACATCAGTGATCTGGCGATCCCCAACGCCGAGGTCGCGGAGGCCAGATGGGCGGGCCGGGACGAGGTCCTCGAGCTGCTGGGCGCCGGGTTGTTCATCCCGTACCGGCGCAGTGCCATCGAGTTCGTCTTCGATTTCCGCGGACAATACGACATCTTCGACCGGGACGCGTTGACCCCGGAGATGCTGCCCTGACTGCGGTTACGGTGCCGCCGACCCGAACGCCTCGCGCACCATCTTCAACGGGTCGTTGACCAGGGTGGTCTCGCCCGAGTCGAGGTTGATGCGCAGCGCCGTGCGCTCGCCGTCCGCGTCGAACTCGGGCCACGGCAGCTCCTCGCCGCGGGCGAAGGTGAGCAGCAGGTCGTGGGAGGGGCCGGGTTCGAGTCCGAATACGGTGGGGATGTCGGCGCAGTGGAGGGCGGGGCCGTGGTCGCGGACGAACTCGCTCATCCATACGCGCCCCGGTGCCTCCTCGGCGGTCTGGGAGACCCAGCGGCGGTTCTGGGCGTCGCCGATGAGGCGCCCGCCGATGCGGCGGGGGTCGATCTCGCGGGCGGCGGCGAGCCAGGTGTCGAAGGATCCGGTCATGCCCATCCGCTTGGCCAACCCTCGGGCGAGTCGTTCCCGGAGGCGGGAGGAGTCGGCCTTCCGGCCGGCGGGTATGTGGTAGAACTCCTCGCGGGTGGAGGTGACCCAGAGGGGGATGTCGGCGAGTTCGCGGCCGTCGAGAGGCGTGGGGCCCAGGGCCATGTCCATGGCGTACCAGGTGCGGAAACGGTTGTATCCGCGGTCCAACGCCCGCGCCGGCATCCGGGAGAGGGCGGCGCGGGTGACAGGCTTACCCAGCGCCATGCGCAGTGTGCCCTTGCGGTCGGCGAAGGAGGCGCGGGGGAAGCAGGGGGACATGGCCATGACGCGGCGGAAGCCACCGCGGTAGTGGTCGCGGCGGGTGAGCCACAGGGCGGTGGTGGCGCCGGCGGACTGGCCGACGAGGGTGACGTTGGTGGGGTCGCCGCCGAAGGACTCGATGTTGCGCTGGACCCATTCGAGCCCGAGCTGGCAGTCGTCGATGCCGCGGTAGTGGTGGGGTTCGTCGTCGTGGAAGCGGGCGAGGCCGGCGAGTTTCACGCGGTAGCCGATGTGGACGGTGATGACGCCGGCGTGTGCGTTGGGGGTGCCCTCGGCGCGGCGGTCGCCGTGGGTGCCGTACTCGTAGCGGCCGCCGTGGATGTAGACGATCACCGGCAGGTCGGCGAGTTCGCGGGCGCCGGCGGGGGTGACCACGGTGAGGGCGATGGAGCCGGGGCGGTAGGCGCGGGCGTCGATAAGATCCTGGGGAGGCAGGCGCTCGGCGTCGAGGAAGTCGCCGGGGATGTCGGAGTAGGGGATGGAGTGGAAGTGGGTCACGTCCCCGTCGGTGACGCCGACGATGGTGCCGGCCGGGCAGCTCACGCGCACGTCAGTCATGGGGTTCAACCTACCAAGGTGGCGCGGGGCTACCATCGGGAACCATGAATCCGTTGCTCTCCCCGTCCGACCTGCCGTACCAGCTGCCCGCGTTCGCCTCCATCACGCTCGGCGACGCCGTCGAGGCCTTCGACGTCGCCTTAGCCGAGCAGGAGCGGGAGATCGCCGCGATCCTCGACGCCGGCGAGCCGACCTGGGAGAACACGGTCGAGGCGCTGGAGTCCTCGGGCCGGACCCTGGAGCGTGCCGCCGCGTGGCTGTTCAACCTGCAGGGCACCGACGCCACCGATGAGATGGACGCGGTCGCCGCCGACATCGTCCCCCGCCTGTCCGCGCATTCCGATGCGATCTACCAGAATGAGGCCCTCTACCAGCGGCTTATCAGCGTCCCCGTGCCCGACGACGCCGAATCTCACCGCCTGCACGACCTGCTGCTGCGGCGCTTCACGCGCTGCGGCGCGAACCTCGACGCCGCCGGCAAGCAGCGCCTGGCCGAGATCAACCAGCGCCTGAGCTCCCTGTCGGAGGAGTTCGGCCGCGCCCTGCTCGCGGACACGAAGAAGCTGGCCGTCCGCGTCGACGATGCCGAGCAGCTCGCCGGCCTGTCCGCCTCCCGCATCGAGTCCGCCCGCGCCGCCGCCGACGGTGACGGCTACCTCATCCCCGTCGAGCTGCCCACCGTGCAGTCGCTGCAGTCGGTGCTGAAAGATCCCGCCACCCGTGCCGCCCTCTACGAGGCGTCCCAGGCCCGCGGGACCGAATCCACCGTCGGCAACCTCGTCGAGCAGGTGCGCCTGCGGGCCGAGCGCGCCCGCCTGCTGGGCTTTGACACCCACGCCGACTACGTCATCGCCGAGGAGACCGCCGGTACCGCCCAAGCGGCCCGCGACCTGCTCTTCGACCTCGCCCCGGCCGCCGCCGCCAACGCCGAGGCCGAGCGCAAACTCTCCTCCGAGCTCGCCGGGGAACCGGTCTCGGGGGCGGACTGGCCCTACTGGCAGGGCAAGGTCCTCGAACGGGACTACTCGCTCGACGAGGAGGAGCTGTCGAAATACTTCCCACTGCGCCAGGTGCTCGTCGACGGCGTCTTCCACGCCGCCCACCGCCTCTACGGCATCACCGTCACCGCGCGCACCGACCTGCAGGGCTACGCCGACGGTGTCGACGTCTGGGAGATCACCGACGCCGACGGCGAGGGCCTCGGTCTGCTGCTCACCGACTACGTGGCCCGGCCCACCAAGCGTGGCGGGGCGTGGATGAGCTCCTTCGTCGACCAGTCCGAGCTGCTGGGCACGAAACCGGTGGTGGTCAACGTCATGTCCATCACCCACCCGGCCGACGGCTCCGACCCGCTGCTGAGCATCGACGAGGTGACCACCCTCTTCCACGAGTTCGGCCACGCCCTCCACGGCCTGCTGTCGAAGGTCCGCTACCCGACGCTCTCGGGCACGAACGTCCCCCGCGACTGGGTCGAGTTCCCCTCCCAGATCAACGAGAACTGGGCCTTCGACCCCGAGGTCGCCCGCAACTACGCCCGCCACGTCGACACCGGCGAGATCATCGACGATGCGCTGCTCACCGCCGTGCAGGAATCCCGCCAGTTCGGGCAGGGCTTTGCGACGTCCGAGTACCTCGCCGCCGCCATCATCGACCTGGCCTGGCACTCCCTCACGCCCGAACAGGCCGCGCAGGTGGGGGAGGACGCCGACGCCGTCCGCGCCTTCGAGGACGCCGCCCTCGCCGAGGCCGGCCTGACCGTCGACGAACCCGCCCCCCGCTACCGCTCCACCTACTTCAACCACATCTTCGGCGGCGGCTACTCCGCCGGCTACTACTCCTACCTGTGGGCCGAGGCCCTCGACGCCGACGGCTTCGACTGGTTCACCGAACAGCCGGACGTCCGCGCCGCCGGCGAGAAGTTCCGCGACCTCATCCTCTCCCGCGGCGCCTCCCTCGACTACGGCGACGCCTTCCGCGAGCTGCGCGGCCGCGACAAGGACGTCGCGCCGCTGCTGCGCCGCCGCGGGCTCGCCGGAGTGGAGCACTCATGATCGAGTTCCTCGTCTCCGCCCCGCTGTGGCTGCAGATCCCCCTGGTGGTCGCCCTGGCGGTGCCCGTCGCCGCCGTCGGCGCCATCGGTCTGCTGTGGGCCATCGACCGCGGTACCTGGGCCGCCGTCGGGGCGTGGGAGTCCGTCACGGGTGCCGACGAGTAGACTCACCCGCATGGCTAATCCGGAGGAGCTCCGCAAACAGGACCAGAAACTGCCCAAGGCCAGGCGCAAGTACCCGCAGTCGCGGGTGACTCAGTCGCTGTGGATCCTGCTGGCCGTCGTCGTCATCGCCTGGCTCATCAGCATGTTCTAATCCCGGCCGGGGCGCTGACCGGCCTTGGCCACCTCGTGGAACAGCGTGTTGTCGGCGAGGTCCTCGATGAGGACGGGGCGTCCCTGCCCGTCGCTGAGGGGGATGCACCAGTTGGGGTAGAGGTCACGGGTGGTGCCGGGCTGGTTCTGGGCGCGGCGGTCGCCGACCATGTCCACCAGGGCGGTGCAGCTCAGCGCCGAGGGGGTGCCGGCGACGAAGCGGTGCAGGCCGGTGATGAGCTCGTTGATCGGGCCACGCTCGTCGCGCTTCTTCCCCGCGAACTCGGTCTCCGCCAGGTCGGTGCCGTCGAAGCAGCCGGTCTCGCGGACACGGTCGAGGACCTCGGCCTGCCAGGTGAGGTCCTCGGCGTCCTCGTCGGCGGCGGGGCGGGTGAACAGGCCCAGCTGGTCACGCAGGGTGATGTGCTCACCGGCGAGGTAGCCGGCGGTGGGCGGCAGGTCATGGGTGGTCACCGAACTCAGCGCCAGGGGGCGGTACTCGCCCTGGTGGCGGGGGCCCTCGCCGGAGGGGGAGCCCTCGAACCACACGATGGAGGTGCCCATGACACCCTTGGCGGCGAGGACGTCCTGGACCCAGGACTCGAAGGTGCCCAGGTCCTCGCCGATGACCACGGCGCCGGCGCGCTCGGCCTCGAGGGCGAGGATGCCGACCATCGCCTCGTGGTCGTAGTTGACATAGGTGCCGGTGGTGGGGGACTGCATCCGGGGGATCCAGAAGAGACGGAACAGGCCGAGGATGTGGTCGACGCGGATGCCGCCGGAGTGGCGCAGGACGGTGGACAGCAGGTTGCGCCACGGCCGGTAGCCGGCCTCGGCGAGGGCACGCGGGTGCCACGGCGGCTGGGACCAGTCCTGGCCGAGCTGGTTGTAGCCGTCCGGCGGGGCGCCGACGGAGGCGTCGGGTGCCAGCCAGGGGGCGAGGTTGTGGGCGTCGGCGCCACCGGGGTGCACGCCGACGGCGAGGTCGGCCATGATGCCGATCGTCATGCCGGCGGCCTTCGCGCGGGCCTGGGCGGCGGCGAGCTGCTCGTCGCAGAGGAACTGCAGCCACATGTAGAAGTTGATGAGCTCGTCCATGCGCGGCGGGATGGCGTGTGCCCGGTCGGAGTGGAGGGCCTCGTACTCGCGCTGGGCGCACCAGGTGGCGAAGTCGACCAGGCCCTGGCCCTCCCGCTCGATGAAGGCGCGGAACGCGGTCTCGCGCTCCGGCGTGCGCGGCAGGTGGTGCAGCTCGTGGAGGACGTCGAGCTTGGCCTGGAAGACGGGGTTGCGCTCGATGATGTCGCCGGAGCGGTTGAGGTCGCGGAGCTCGGAGGCGAGCTCGTCGACGTCCGCACGCGTGTCGGCGTCCATGAGGTCGAGCTCGGGGACGTCCTCGATGCGCAGGTAGATGGGGTTGATGAACCGGCGGGTGGTGGGCAGGTAGGGCGAGTCCTCGACGGGCGGGAACGGCTCACCGGCGTGCATGGGGTTGACCAGGAGGTAGTCGGCGCCGGCCTCGGTGGCCAGGACCTCCGCGAGATGCCCCATGTCGTGGAAGTCGCCGATGCCCCAGGAGTTCTCGGAACGCACGGAGTACATCTGCGCCATGACGCCGGTGGCGGGGGCGGTGACGTAGGTGTCGGTGGTGGACAGGCGGGCGGGGGTGATGATCAGCGCGCACTCGTGGTGGTCGTCGCGCGAGTCGAGGGTGATGGTGTGCCAGCCCAGCGGCAGATCATCCGGCAGCCGGAAGGTGGCCTCGCCCCAGGCGATGCCGTCGCGGTGGTACGGCGGGGTCCAGTTCTCCTCCTGGTGGACCTCGCGGATGGTGCCGTCCTCGAGGATGATCGCCACGTCGGCGGGGGCGCCGTCATGGACGTGGACGTTGAAGGTGCGGGCGTCGCCGGCGACGGCGACGATGCTCGGCGGCAGCGGGCGGGTGGCCTCGGTGTCGCGGTGTGCGGACAGTGCGGAGTGCAGGTCGTGCTCGGAGGGGGCGTCGATAAGCGGGACGCCGAGGGCCCGCAACGTCTTGAGCAGCGTGTCCTCGGAGACGATGACCTGCTCTCCGTCGCTGTCGGTGTACTGCGTGGCCACGCCGTGGGCGTCGCTCAGTTCTCTCAACACGTCCTGGTAAGTCACACCTGCACATCCTGCCATCCCGGAGGTCATTTCGCTGAAAGTGCATGCATGTGGGGGCCTGTTTCACGTCATGTCCCGCAGCGTGGCGGGGGTGTCGGCGGGTACCGTGGTGAGTCAGCAATCACGTTTCATCAGGAGAGGACCCGCACGTGCAGGAGTACAGCACCCCGGCCGAATTCGAGATCGCCCCCGGCGAAAGCTGCCTGACGGCGATGCTCGACACCGTCAAGGCCCGCCCGCACGGGGTGATGTTCACCCGACCGGCGAACTTCGAGTGGGTCAACGTCACCGGCGCCGAGTTCGTCGAGGAGGTCTTCGAGGTGGCCAAGGGCCTCATCGCCTCCGGCGTGGAGCAGGGCGACCGAGTGGCGCTGATCTCGGCGACGCGTTACGAGTGGTCGCTCATGGACTTCGCCATCTGGGCCGCGGGCGCGGTGTCGGTGCCGGTGTACCCGTCGTCGTCGCTGTCGCAGATGCAGTGGATCATCGAGGACTCCGGTGCGGTGCTGGCCGTCACCGAGACCCGCGACCACTCCGAACTCATCAGCCACCTCGTCCTGCGTGAGGACGGCACCCCCGGTCTGCAGGGCTCGCCCTCGCAGCTGCGGCGGGTGCTGGAGATCAACTCCTCGGCGATCGACACCCTCAAGTTCGAGGGCCGCGCCGTCGACACCGCCGAGGTGGAGGGCCGCATCCAGGCCACCTCCACGGATGACCTGGCCTCGCTGGTCTACACCTCCGGCACCACCGGCCGGCCGAAGGGCTGCCGCCTGACCCACCGCAACTGGCTCTCCGAGATCCGCGCGCTGCTCACCCACCCCATCGGTGGCATCGCCGTGCCGGGCACCCGGGTGCTCACCTTTCTGCCGCTGGCCCACGTCCTCGCCCGCGCCGTGTCCCTGGCCGTGGTCATCGGCGGCGCCACCCAGAACCACTGGTCCGACTTCTCCACCCTCTCGGTCGAGTTCGCCCGCTCCCGCCCGAACCTCATCCTCGGTGTGCCGCGCGTGTTCGAGAAGGTCCGCAACTCGGCGGCCGCCAACGCCGCCGACGGTGGCCCGCTCAAGGCCGCCATCTTCGCCAACGCCGAGAAGACCGCCATCGAGTACTCCCGCGCACTGGACACCCCCGAGGGCCCGTCGCGGGCGCTGCTGGCACGCCGTCGCGTCTTCGACAAGCTCGTCTACTCCAAGATCCGCGCCGCCATCGGCGACTCGGTGAAGTACTGCATCACCGGCGGCTCCGCCATGAGCCATGACCTGCTCCACTTCTTCCGCGGCATGGGCGTGACCATCTACGAGGGCTACGGGCTCACCGAGACCGCGGCCGCCGCGGCCGTCGACTTCGAGGACCAGATGATCGGCACCGTCGGCCGCCCCGTCGGCGGCACCACCATCCGCATCAACGACGAGGGTGAGATCCTGGTCAAGGGCGACATCGTCTTCGAGGGCTACTGGAACAACGACGAGGCCACCGCCGACTCGATGCACGACGGCTGGTACAACACCGGCGACCTCGGCGAACTGCTGGAGACCGGCCACCTGGTCATCACCGGCCGCAAGAAGGACCTCATCGTCACCGCCGGCGGCAAGAACGTCTCGCCCGGCCCGATGGAGGACTCCCTGCGCGCCCACCCGCTCATCTCCCAGGCCATGGTCGTCGGCGACGGCAAGCCCTTCATCGGCCTGCTGGTCACCCTCGACGAGGAGGCCATGAAGCGCTGGAAACTCAACCACAACATCCCCGAGGGCCGCTCCATCAGTGACCTGGCCACCAACCCGGGGCTGCGCGCCGAGATCCAGGACGCGGTGAACACGGTCAACAGCACCGTCTCCAGCGCGGAGGGCATCAAGAAGTTCTACATCCTCGACCGCGACCTCACCGAGGAGGAGAACGAGCTCACCCCGACGCTCAAGGTCAAGCGCAACGTCGTCGCCCAGCGCTACTCCGACGCGATCGACCACCTGTACCAGCGCTGACGCCCGTGCCCTCCGGCCCGGGTGCGACGGGGGTACTCATGGACAGAAGAAAAGTGGCTCGGCGCGTCGCCCGCGCCACATCCGTGGGGTGGCTTAAAGTCAGCAGCGGTCAACAAACTCTCAACCTGAGCTTTAATCGTCGATGAAAGGGGCAGCCGATGCAGAAGATCGCCGCCGAGCTGCGCCACCGCGAGCTCACGCAGGAGATCTACAACATCGGTGACGAGGTCGCCGACTACATCGAGCACCTCACCGAGGCCGTCCGCGACTGGGACGCCGAGCTCGTCGAGGACTGCCTCGCCGAATTCTCCGAGATCCTCGCCGACGCCCGCCGCGACTCCCGCACCGTCATCGGCGAACTCCTCGGCCTGCGCCAGGCACTGACCTCCGGCGTCCGCGCCGGCGTCCTCTCCGCCTCCGGCTCCGCCGACACACGCCTGCCGGAGCCTGCGCTTCTCGACGCCCCCACCCTCACCACCGCACACCCCATCGCCGGGCCGCCGCTCATCGTCTCCGACCTCTCCTCGGCCCTCGACGCCCGCACCGCCTCCGTCGCGGCCTGGCTCGACGAGACTGTCGAGTGGGTCCTCGCGCAGACCGACCTCGTCGCCCGCAACCTCGACGCCGTCAGCCTGCCGCACCTCTACGCCCGCGCCGGTGCCTCCGTGGTCACCGCGGTCAACGCCTGGCTCGAGTGCGTCGCCGGCGACCACCCCGCCTACACCCGCACCATGCGGGGCGCGAACCCCCGGCGTTCCTCGCGGAGCGCGCGCGTATCGACGCCGTCGTCGCCCGCGTCGCAGCCAAACGTGCCCGCCGCGGCGCCGCCAGCTAGCCTGGACCGAATGTTCGGCCTCTACCTCCACGTTCCCTTCTGCGCCACCCGCTGCGGCTACTGCGACTTCAACACCTACACCCCCGGTGAACTCGACATGGCGCCCGTCGCCTACCTCGATTCCCTGGCGCGCGAACTGTCGATGACCGGCGTGGACCGGGAAGTGGACACCATCTTCATCGGCGGCGGCACCCCCTCCCTCCTGGGGGCCGACGGCCTCGGCCGCATCCTCACCATGGTCCGGGACAACTTCGACCTGGCCCCGGACGCCGAGATCACCACCGAATCCAACCCCGAATCCACCTCACCCGCCTACTTCGACGGGCTTCTCGACGCCGGCTTCACCCGCGTCTCCCTCGGCATGCAGTCCGCTTCCCCGGACGTCCTCAAGGTCCTCGACCGCACCCACACCCCCGGCCGCGCGGTCGCCGCCGCCCGCGAGGCCCGCGACGCCGGCTTCGAGCACGTCAACCTCGACATGATCTACGGCACCCCCACCGAAACCGACGACGACGTCATCGCCACGCTCGACGCCGTCCTCTCCGCGGGTGTCGACCACGTCTCCGCCTACTCCCTCATCGTCGAGGACGGCACCGCCATGGCCCGCAAGGTCCGCCGCGGCGAACTGCCCGCCCCCGACGAGGACGTCTACGCTCGCCGCTACGAGATGATCGCTGACCGCCTCGAGGGCGCCGGTTTCTCCTGGTACGAGGTCTCCAACTGGGCCAGGCCCGGCGGCGAGTGCCGGCACAACGAGATCTACTGGCGCGACGGCGACTGGTGGGGCGCCGGCCCCGGTGCCCACTCCCACCTGGGCAACCGCCGCTTCCACAACGTCAAGCACCCCGCCCGCTACGCCGCGATGCTCGCCGCCGGCGACCTCCCCATCGCCGGCGAGGAACTGTTGAGTGCCGCCGACCGCCACACCGAGGCCCTCATGCTCGGCCTCCGGCTTCGCGACGGCGTCCCCCTGTCCTGGATCGAGCCCGCCGGCCACGAGGTCGTCGACACCTTCGTCGACCGCGGCCTCCTGCACAAGATCGACGACCGAGTGGCCCTCACCGACGCCGGCCGCCTGCTCGCCGACGGCATCATCACCGACATCCTCGTCGCCGAGGAGCGGTAGCGTCTTTTCACCTGGCACGAACGTCGTGGAATCAGAGGATTCCGTGAGTTGGTGCCACCCCAACAGACCTCGTGTCTTTTCACATGGCAGCAATGCGCTGGAAACGTGCTTTTTTGGTCCTTCCTGCCACCCGAAGGAACCATCGGCTCTTTCCGGGAGTCCAACATGGGTATGACGACGCAACCACTGCCCACCGGACCCAGCATTCTCACCACGATCCAGCTCCATGAGTTTGGTTATCCCACCAGGAAGATCCGTCAGCTGGTGACGCAGGGTCGCCTCCACCGGATCGACCGCGGCGTGTACTGCACGACACCACCCTCCGCCGCCATGGTGATCCAGGCACTCCGGATCACCAGGCCGCATCTGGTGTTCACGGTTCGGACGGCCTATCAGATCATCAACCGGAAGCCGCTGACTTTGCCGGTGCAGGCGTTGGCGGAACGACCGAAGTCCAGGATGTCGACGAAGTGGGCCGTGATCAGGCAGGTCACCGACGCGCCGCATATCCGAGTGACGGGGCACCGGGTGGCGTTGCCGGTGTTGGCGGTCGTGGATCTGTACCGGCAGCGGCGGATGGAGGCGATCGATCTGATTGAGGGGTATTACGCCCGCCGGGAGGGCAAGGCGCTGATGCGGGATCATCTGGACCGGGTGGGGCGGTTGCCGCGGGAGGCGCGGGCGTTCATCGAGTCGCGGGCGTACGGGTCGGACAGTCTGACGGAGCGTCGCATCTTCGCGCCGCTGAAGCGGCGGCTCCCGGGCCTGGAGCAGAACGTCTTCCTGGAGGGTTACTGGTGGGACGGGGTGTATGACCGGGAGATGGTGATCGTGGAGATTGACGGGCGGGAGTATCACGAGGCGGAGCAGCGGGGTGCGTTCGTCAAGGACCGGTGGAAGCGGAATCGGGTGGTCAGGGCGGGGTACATCGTGCTCACGTACACGGCGCAGTGTGTGGACGAGCATGCCGACATGATCGTGGAGCAGGTGGAGGATACGGTGCGGTGGCGTCGACAGGCGGAGAATCGGGCGGCGCGGCGGGCGACCCCGTTGAGCTGGGAACACCTGGGGGTGTGGGACTGGCACGTGCTGTGGCGGGAGGTGAGGGGTTACACTCCTTAGTTAGCAATCGACGGAGGTGAGTGCCAGATGGCTGGTTCGACGGACAGGCGGCGGCAGGAGGTGCTGCGTGCCATCGTGGCCGACTACATCGCCTCCCAGGAGCCGGTGGGCTCGAAGGCTCTGCTGGAGCGGCACCGGCTGAACGTGTCCAGTGCGACGATCCGCAACGACATGTCCGTGCTGGAGTCGGAGGGTCTGATCGCGCAGCAGCACGCGAGTTCGGGGCGGATTCCCACGGAGAAGGGCTACCGCCAGTTCGTCGACCACATCCATGACCTCAAGCCGCTCTCGGCACCCGAGCGGCGGGCGATCCTCAGTTTCCTCGAGGGCGGGGTGGACCTGGAGGATGTGCTGCGCCGCTCGGTGCAGCTGCTGGCCCAGCTGACCCGCCAGGCCGCGGTGGTGCAGCTGCCGAATCTGCAGGTCTCCCGGGTGAAGCACTGTGAGGTGGTGGCGTTGAGTACGGTGCGGCTGCTGCTGGTGCTCATCACGGACACGGGCCGGGTGGACCAGCGGAACGTGGAGCTGGAGGAGCCGGTCGATCAGGAGCATGTCACCCGGTTGCGGGACCTGCTCAATCAGGCGTTGGTGGGCAAGACGTTGACGGAAGCGTCGTCCTCCCTCATTGAGTTGGCGGCGGATGCGCCGCCGGAGATCCGGCATGCGCTGGTGAAGTCGGCGACGAGGCTGATCGAGACGCTGGTGGAGCAGCCGAGTGACCGGCTCATCCTGGCGGGCACGTCGAATCTCACGAGGATGGCCCGGGATTTCCCGTCGGGGCTGCCCAGTGTCATCGAGGCGCTGGAGGAGCAGGTGACGGTGCTCAAGTTGCTGGCGAATGTGCCGGACCTGGGGAACGTGAGCGTGCTCATCGGCGGGGAGAACGAGGATGAGGATCTGCATGAGGCGTCGATCGTGACCACCGCGTACGGGTCGGACGGGCATGCGCTCGGCGGGCTCGGTGTGGTCGGGCCCACGTTCATGGATTATCCGGGAACAATTTCGAAGGTGTCCGCCGTTGCACGGTATGTTAGCCGTGTCCTGGCAGGCGAATAATCACCCGAATAGCTCTGAAACAAGATAGGAAGTTCAATCAACCGTGGCTCGTGACTATTACGGAATTCTGGGCGTGGAGAAGTCCGCCTCTGATGCGGAGATCAAGAAGGCCTACCGCAAGCTGGCGCGCAAGTACCACCCGGACGTGAACCCGTCCGAGGAGGCGGCGGAGAAGTTCCGTGAGGCGTCGGTGGCGCATGAGGTGCTCACTGATCCGGACAAGCGTCGGGTCGTGGACATGGGTGGGGATCCGATGGAGCAGGCCGGCGGGATGCCCGGTGGCGGCTTCGGCGGTGGTGGTTTCGGGGACATCTTCGAGGCGTTCTTCGGTGGCGGCGCCGGCGGCAGTCGGGGTCCGCGCAGCCGTGTCCAGCCGGGTAATGATGCGCTGCTGCGCACGGCGATCACCCTGGAGGAGGCCTTCAAGGGTGTGAAGAAGGACATCACGGTGGACACCGCGGTGGTGTGTGACCACTGTGAGGGCACGGGGTCGGAGTCGAAGGGCAAGCCGGTGACCTGTGACAACTGCCATGGCGCGGGTGAGATCCAGCAGGTGCAGCGGTCGTTTTTGGGCAACATCATGACCACGCAGGCGTGCCCGAAGTGTCAGGGGTTCGGTGAGGTCATCCCGGATCCGTGCAGCCGTTGTGGGGGTGACGGCCGGATGAAGAAGCGTCGTGATCTGGTGGTGACGGTGCCGGCGGGTATCGCCAACGGCATGCGGATCCGGATGGCGGGTCAGGGTGAGGTGGGCCACGGTGGTGGTCCGGCGGGTGATCTCTACGTGGAGATCGCGACGCGTCCGCACCCGGTGTTCCATCGCGAGGGCGACAGTCTGCACATGACGGTGTCGGTCCCGGCGATCGACGCGGCCCTGGGCACCTCCTTCGTCCTGGAGGATCTGGCGGGCGAGGAGCTGACCATCGACGTGCCGGCGGGGACGCAGCCGGCGGAGCAGATCCGCCTGGGCGGCGAGGGTATGCCGCGGCTGCGGGCGGAGGGTCGGGGTGACCTCATCGCCCACGTCGACGTCGTCGTCCCCACCGAGCTGGACGACAAGACCCGGAAGCTGCTCGAGCAGATCCGGGATCACCGCCACGAGTCCGCGCACATCAACCGCGAGGATGAGGACGGGAACTTCTTCTCCCGCCTGCGGGGCAAGTTCCGCCGATGAGCCTGCCGGTCTTCGTCCACCCCGGCCCCTTCGACGACGTGGTCGAGCTCGACGGCCCGGAGGGCCGGCACGCGGTCACCGTCAAGCGTCTGCAGCCCGGCGAGCAGATCATGCTTATTGACGGCCGCGGTGCCTTCGCCACCGCAACCATCACCGCCACCCGCGGCAAGGATGAGGTGACGGCTGCGGTGGGGGAGCGGGGCGTCGCCAAGCGGCCGGAACCGACGGTGACGGTGGTGCAGGCCCTGCCCAAGGCGGAGCGCTCGGAGCTGGCGGTGGACCTGGCGACGCAGGCCGGGGCGGACGCGATCGTCCCGTGGCAGGCGCAGCGGTGCGTGGCCAGGTGGACCGGCGCGAAGGTGGAGAAGGGCCGGGCGAAGTGGGAGGCGGCGGCGCTGGCGGCGGCGAAGCAGTCGCGGCGCACCCGGATCCCCGAGGTCCACGAGCCGGTGGACACCCGCGGGCTCGCCGAGTTCATCGCGGGGAAGACCGCGTACGTGCTGCACGAGGAGGCGGCGACCCCGATCCGGGACGTCGATCTCAGCGCTGCGGAGATCGTGCTCATCGTCGGCCCCGAGGGTGGGATCGGTGAGGAGGAGCTCGCGCAGCTGACCGCGGCCGGTGCCCGGGCCGTGAAGCTGGGGCCCGAGGTGCTGCGCACGGCGAGTGCCGCGATGGTGGCGCTGTCCGCCATCGGGGCCCTGACCTCGCGCTGGTAGGGTTTTTCCCATGGCCACACAGGTGATCACGAACACGGTTGAGCTCGACACCGCCTACGCGCAGGCGGTGCTGGGCATCAACGAGGAGAACCTGCGGGTGCTCAACAATCTCATCGACGCGGACCTGTTCGCCCGCGGGCATCTCGTGCGCGTCACGGGCCCGGGGCACGAGGTCGCGCGCGCCGTCAAGGTCCTCGAGGAGCTCGAGTCGATCGCCCGTCGCGGGCACGTCATCGCGCCGGACTCGGTCAAGCACGCGGTGTCGATCGTGACGGTGGAGGCGCCGCAGTCGGTGTCCGAGGTGCTGGCCAGCGACATCGTCAGCCGGCGCGGGAAGACCATTCGGCCGAAGACGCTGGGGCAGAAGACCTACGTCGACGCGATCGACGAGAACACTGTCGTCTTCGGCCTCGGCCCCGCCGGCTCCGGCAAGACCTACCTGGCGGTGGCGAAGGCGGTGCAGGCGCTGCAGGCCAAGCAGGTCAGCCGCATCATCCTCACGCGCCCCGCGGTGGAGGCCGGCGAGAAGCTCGGTTTTCTGCCCGGCACCCTCAACGACAAGATCGACCCGTACCTGCGCCCGCTCTATGACGCGCTGCGGGACATGCTCGACCCGGAGATGATCCCCAAGCTCATGGAGGCCGGCGTCATCGAGGTCGCGCCCCTGGCGTACATGCGTGGCCGGACGCTCAACGACGCGTTCGTCATCCTCGACGAGGCGCAGAACACCACCCCGGCGCAGATGAAGATGTTCCTCACCCGCCTCGGCTTCGGCTCCCGCATGGTGGTCACCGGCGACATCACCCAGGTCGACCTGCCCAGCGGCCAGAAGTCCGGCCTGCGCCTGGTCCGCCACATCCTCCGCGGCGTGGAGGACATCCACTTTTCCGAGCTCACCAGCCAGGACGTGGTCCGCCACGCCCTGGTCGGCCGCATCGTCGACGCGTACGACACCTACGAGGAGAAGCACCAGTCATGAGCATCGAGGTCTTCAACGAGTCCGGCCACGAGGGCGTCAACGAGGAGATGCTCATCGACGTCGCCTCCTTCGCCCTCGGTGAGATGGACATCCACCCGGATGCCGAGGCCTCCATCCACATCGTCGACCTGGCCACCATCACCGACCTCCACGTGCGATGGCTCGACCTGGAGGGCCCGACCGACGTCATGACCTTCCCCATGGACGAGCTCACCCCCGGCGGCGGCACCGTCACCGGCGGCCGCCCCGACGGCGCGGTCCCCGGCCCGGCCATGCTCGGCGACATCGTCCTGTGCCCCGAGTTCGCCGCCAAGCAGGCGGCCGCCGCGGGCCACGGCCTCGACCACGAACTGGCCCTGCTCACCGTCCACGGCTGCCTCCACCTGCTCGGCTACGACCACGGCACCCCGCCCGAGGAGCGCGAGATGTTCGGCCTGCAGAACGAGCTGCTCGCCGACTGGTACGACGACGTCACCCGTCGGGGTGTGACCTACCAGCCCAAGCCGACCGGGGCGCAGGCGTTCCCGTCGGCGGCGGACCGGGTCGCCCTCGACGAGATCGTGCCCGGCGGTGGGGCCGGCGGTGGGATTCCCGCGGTGGGGGAGCCGCGGCGTCGAGAAGCAGAACCTGAAGAAGGCTAGATGGACCTCGACATTGCCTGGCTGGGCACCGTCACCGTCATCGCGCTGGCGCTGTCCGGCCTGTTGGGGACCGTCGAATCGGCGGTCAGCTCCATCTCGCGGGCCCGCGTGGAGGGCATGGTCAAGGACGAGGTCGGCGGCTCCCGGCCGCTGCTGCGCGTGCTCGACCGGCGCGCTGACCACATCAACCTGCTCATCCTCCTGCAGACCCTGCTCGACGCCACCGCGGCGGTGTTCGCCGCGATCCTGGCGCGGGAGTACTTCGAGTCGGACGCGTGGGCGATCACCATCGCCATCGTGTTCGTCGCGCTGGTCAGCTACGCCGTCGTCGGCGTCTTCGGCCGGACGATGGGCCGGAAGAACCCCTATTCGGTGTCGCTGCGCTCGGCGATGGTGCTGCAGGCCGTGGCGTACGTCCTCGGACCCGTCGCGCGGCTGCTCATCTGGCTGGGCAACCTCATCGCCCCCGGCAACGGTTTCCGCGACGGTCCCTACGCCACCGAGGTGGAGCTGCGCGAGATGGTGGACATCGCGCAGGAGCACGGCATCGTGGAGGTCGCGGAACGCCGGATGATCCAGTCCGTGTTCGACCTCGCCTCCACCACCGCGCGGCAGGTGATGGCGCCGCGGCCGGAGATGGTGTGGATCGAGCAGTTCAAGCACGCCGGCCAGGCCACCACGTTGTGCGTGCGCTCCGGTTACTCGCGCATCCCGGTGATCGGGGAGAACATCGACGACATCGTCGGCATCGTCTACCTCAAGGACCTCGTGCGCACCACGTACCACCTCACCGACGGCGGCGCCTCGGTCAGCGTCGCCGACGTCATGCGCCCGGCCACCTTCGTCCCCGACTCCAAGAACCTCGACGAACTGCTCCACGAGATGCAGCGCGACCACATCCACATGTCCATGCTCGTCGACGAGTACGGCGGCATCGCCGGCCTGATCACCCTCGAGGACATCCTCGAGGAGATCGTCGGCGAGATCGCCGACGAATACGACACCCGCGAAGTCGCCCCCATCGAGCGTATCGACGCCCGCTCCTACCGCACCCTCTCCCGCCTCACCCTCGAGGACCTCACCGAGACCGTCCACGACGACCTGGACATCGACATCGACTTCCCCGAAGAGGTCGCCGAACAGGTGGACACCGTCGCCGGCCTCCTCGCCTACGAACTCGGCCGCGTCCCCCTGCCCGACTCCGTCGTCGAGACCTGCGGCCTGCGCCTGACCGCCGAAGGTGGCCGCGACCGCCGGGGCCGCGTCCGCGTCGGCTCCGTCGTCGTGGAGGTGCTGGCGTCCGCGGGGGACGACGCCCGCGAACCCGATGAAACTAATTGACACCCTGATGTGACCGCCCCTTGACAGCAGGGGCAGTATTGACCGCGTGAACATTCTCTCCATTCAGTCCCACGTCGCGTACGGTCACGTCGGTAACTCCGCGGCCGTCTTCCCCCTGCAGCGCCTCGGCCATGAGGTGTGGCCGGTGTCCACGGTCAACTACTCCAATCACACCGGTTACGGCGCGTGGCGTGGGCCGATGATCCCGGCGTCCGATGTCGCGGAGGTCATCGCCGGCATCGAGGACCGTGGCGTCTTCGAGCGTTGCGACGCCGTCCTCTCCGGCTACCAGGGCGGCTCCGACATCGCCGACGTCATCATCGACGCCGTCGCCAGGGTCAAGGCCGCGAACCCGGACGCGCTCTACGCCTGCGACCCGGTGATGGGCAACGCCAAGTCCGGCTGCCACGTCTCCGACCTCATCCCACCGCTGCTGCGCGACCGCGTCGTCCCCGTCGCCGACATCATCACCCCCAACCAGTTCGAGCTGGGCTACCTCACCGGACGCGAGGCCGGCGACCTCGAGTCCACCCTCGCCGCCGTCGACGCCGCCCGCGAGATGGGCCCGAACACCGTCCTGGTCACCTCCGTCGAACGACCCGACCGCCCCGAAGGCACCATCGAGATGCTCGCCGTCAACGACCAGGGTGCCTGGATCGTGCAGACCCCCTACCTGCCGTTCAAGCGCAACGGCTCCGGCGACGTCACCGCCGCCCTGTTCACCGGCCACTACGTGTCCACCGGCGACGCCGCCGACGCCCTGGCCCGTACCGCCTCCTCCGTGTTCGACCTCGTGGAGAAGACCTACCAGGCCGACTCCCGCGAGCTCCTGCTCATCGACGCCCAGGACGCCTACGCCCACCCGCGGATGCAGTTCGAGGTCACGCAGGTCCGGTAGGCATGCAAGAGCCCCCCGGCGCATCGGTGAGAGGAATTCCGGGGGGCGTTCGACACCGATGGTACTCTGCAGGCATGGGTGGGGTCAATATTCCGGGGTGGATTCCCCGACGTCGTTTGCAAACTTTCATGCCGGACGACGGTGATGTCACAGTAGCGCTCGAGCGTTACCGGTGGTCCCACTCAATGGCTGCTGAACTGTGGACAGTCATCGGCCACTTCGAGGTGCTGCTTCGGCACAGAATCGATGAACTACTCAGGGAATACTATCGGGAAGACGAACGTGGCATCCCTTGGTTCCTGCAGCCGGGGGTTCTCTCAGAGAAGGGGCGCGACAGTATCACCACAGTCGTTGAGCGACTTCATGGGGAAAAGAAGCTGTCTCGCGACCAGATCATTGCGGGACTGTCCTTCGGCTTTTGGAAGGGCTTTTTCGGGGCGGATGCCAGCGAACTCTGGAAGCACTGCCTCCATAAAGCCGTCCGCTATGACAAGGCGAACTACCCTACGCGCCAAAAGGTGGTGAGCGGCCTCGAGTCGATACGCAAACTGCGGAATCGCGTCGCTCATCACGATTCCCTGGCCAACGTCCCGCTCGCCGAGGAGGTACACAGGATTCTCCGCCTGGCTGCTGCCATAGATCCCGAAGCAGAGGCGTGGATCTCCCAGAACAGCAAATGGCGCGATGTCGCCAGCGAGAGACCTGACCTCGACAACAACGCGGTGGTGGTAGCAGCACGGATTGCCTGGGACATTTATCAGGCAACTGCAGCGGAAGATTCGTTGGGCGCTGCATTCTATGTGTGTCAGCCAGGAAGATTTTTCCGGGACGTTGAGTACCTCGGCTTTTACGAGGACCGGAAGATTCATCAGCCTTTTCCGCAGATCATTGCGATTCGGGATGACGTCGCATGGAATCAGGAAAATGCGGACCGCCTGAAACAGTCGGAGGACCGGACCGACGGGAAGATCGGCAGGTTCATTGAATGGGCGTTGGGGCCGGGTGCACATTTCCCGTGGACTACACGAAACGTCGACGTGTCGGGTGGGGGTTCCGAGTCAGTCACGGCACCTTCTGAGAATGCGCGCTTCAAGGTTTTCGTGCTGACCACTCCTCGGGACAGGAGAACCCGTAACCTCAATGCTCCGCTGACGAATTCCAGAACCGGAAAGGGCTCTGCTTTTACGCAACGACAGCGGTACGTATCCCTGGAGAAGATCCAGGTAGCCGATTCTGATCGAGGATGTGCTCGATGCGGATCTGCCTGAGTAGGGTGTAAACCAACCCCGGGCCCGTCACCAGGATCGCCCGGACACAACCGGACCTAGGAGTCTCACATCAGCGTTTTCAGCAGCACCCCGGAGGGTTTCCGCTCCGGCTTCGTCAGCTTCGTCGGCCGCCCGAACACGGGTAAGTCGACGCTCACCAATGCCCTGGTGGGGGAGAAGATCGCCATCACGGCGAATCAGCCGGAGACGACGCGTCATCCGATCCGCGGGATTGTGCACCGGGAGGATGCGCAGATCATCGTGGTGGACACGCCGGGTCTGCACCGGCCGCGGACGTTGCTGGGTGAGCGTCTCAATGAGATGGTCAAGGAGACCTACGCGGATGTGGATCTCATCGGTCTGACCATCCCGGCGGACGAGAAGATCGGCCCGGGTGACCGGTGGATTCTGGAGAATGTGCGGATGGTGGCGCCGAACACGCCGATCATCGGCATCGTGACCAAGCTGGACAAGGTGTCCAAGGATCAGGTCGGCGCGCAGCTGGTGGCGCTGCATGATCTGTTGGGCGGCAACTCGGAGGTCGTGCCGGTCTCCGCGACGGACGGGGTGCAGGTCGATGTCCTGGCGGATGTCATCGCGGGTCTGCTGCCGGAGGGGCCGAAGCTGTACCCGGATGACCATGTCACCGACGATGACACGGAGACCCGGATCGCGGAGCTCATCCGGGAGGCCGCGCTGTCGGGCCTGAAGGACGAGCTGCCGCACTCGGTGGCCGTGGGCATCGACGAGATGCTCCCGAACGAGGACCGCCCGGACGTGCTCAACATCCACGCGATCCTCTACCTGGAGCGCGAGGGGCAGAAGGCGATCATCCAGGGTAAGGACGGTCGCCGCTGGGGTCGGATCATCCACAATTCCCGCCAGGAGATCATCAGACTCCTGGGCCACAACGTGTTCCTGGATCTGCGGATCAAGGTGCTGAAGAACTGGCAGTCGGACCCGAAGTCCCTGGGCCGCCTCGGGTTCTAGGGGCATCCGATGCGGAGGGAGTCCTACCGCGACCGCGCCCTGGTGGTGCGCACCTACGACTTCGGCGAGGCCGACCGCATCATCGTGCTGCTCACCCGGAATCACGGCCTGCGCCGCGGGGTGGCCAAGGGGGTGCGGCGGTCGAAGTCCCGTTTCGGGTCCCGGCTGCAGCATTTCGTGGACATCGACGTCCAGCTCTACCCGGGCCGCAACCTCGAGTCGATCACGGGCGCGGACACGGTGGCCTACTACGGCTCCGGCATCATCGACGATTACGAGCGCTACACCGCCGCCTGCGCCGCCCTGGAATGCGCCGAGCGCCTGGCCGCCACGGACGGCGATGAGGATCCCTGGCTGTTCGACCACCTCACCGAGACCCTGGCCCGCATGCAGGAGTCGGATCACCCCACCCTGGTGCTCGACTCCTTCCTGCTGCAGGCGATGGGCCACGCCGGCTGGGCCCCCAGCCTGTTCGACTGCGCCCAGTGCGGCGCGCCCGGCCCGCACCACGCGTTCCACCCGGCCGTCGGCGGCGCCGCCTGCGTCAACTGCCGCCCCTCGGGCTCCGCGGAGGTGCCGGAGGAGGCGTTGCATCTCATGTGGCTGCTCGCCCATTCCCACTGGCCCGCAGTCTTATCGACGGCCGCGTCCCCCGACGGTGGACACCTCCTCGCCGTCGCCCACCGCCTCACCCGCGCCCACCTCCAGTGGCACCTGGAGCAGAAGGTGACGAGTCTGACCGTGATGGACCAGTTCTAGACCCCGGGTGGCAGAATGGGACGAGTGACTGACCTGACTCCTCCCGCCATCCCCGCCGAGATCCTGCCCCGCCACATCGCCCTGGTGATGGACGGTAACGGCCGGTGGGCCCAGCAGCGGGGACTCAAGCGCACCGAGGGCCACAAGCGCGGCGAGGCCGTCCTCATGGACGTCGTCGACGCCTGCCTGGCCATGGGCGTGCCCTATCTCTCCGCCTTCGCCTTCTCCACGGAGAACTGGCGCCGCTCCGCCGAGGAGGTCCGCTTCCTCATGGGCTTCAACCGCGACGTCCTGCGCCGCCAGCGCGACGAGCTCGACGCCAAGGGCGTGCGCGTCCGCTGGGTCGGTCGCCGCCCCCGGCTGTGGCGCTCGGTCATCCGGGAGTTCGAGGTCGCCGAGGAGCAGACGAAGGACAACGACAAACTGACGCTGGCCATGTGCGTCAACTACGGGGGCCGCGCCGAGATCGTCGACGCCGCCCGTGAGATCGCCCGCCTCGCCGCCGCCGGCGAGCTGCGCCCGGAGCAGATCACCGAGAAGACCTTCCCGCAGTGGCTCGACGAGCCGGACATGCCGGACGTGGATCTGTTCCTGCGCCCCTCCGGTGAGAAGCGCACCTCCAACTTCCTCATCTGGCAGTCGGCCTACGCGGAGCTGGTCTACCAGGACAAACTCTTCCCGGACTTCACCGCCCAGGACCTGTTCGCGGCCGTGGAGGAGTATGCTTCCCGTGACCGTCGTTTCGGCGGCACGAAGTAGGGGGAGACCGGCATGGTGGATGATCAGACGCTCACGTCGCAGCCGACGCGCGCCCAGATCAACCGGTGGCGCCGCTACCTGGCCAACGAGCGCGCCGAGGCCGCCGTCTACCGCGAACTCGCCCGCAAGCGCACCGGCGAGGAACGCGAGATCCTCCTGGCACTCGCGGAGTCCGAGGCCCGCCACGAGGCGTTCTGGCGTGACAAGCTCGGCGAGTACGTCGGCTTCCCCCGCCAGCCCGACCTGGGGACCCGTTTCATGGGTCTGCTGGCCAAACGTTTCGGCTCGGTGTTCACCCTCGCGCTGATGCAGACCGCCGAGTCGCGCAGCCCCTACATCCAGGACGATGACGCCCCCGACCAGATCGCCGCCGACGAGCGCATCCACGCCGAGGTCGTCCGCGGCCTGGCCACCCGCAGCCGGGAGAAGATGTCCGGCGGTTTCCGCGCGGCCGTCTTCGGCGCCAACGACGGGCTGGTGTCCAACCTGGCGCTGGTCGTCGGCATCATGGGCTCCGGCGTCAGCTCCAGCCTCATCCTGCTGACCGGCATCTCCGGCCTGCTCGCCGGCGCACTGTCGATGGCCGCCGGCGAGTGGGTCTCGGTCCGCTCCCAGGGCGAGCTTCTCGACGCCTCCACCCCCAACCCCCAGGCCCACACCCTGCTCCCACAGCTCGACGTCAACGCCAACGAGCTGGCCCTGGTCTACCGCGCCCGCGGGCTCAGCGAGAAGGACGCCGCCGAGAAGGCCCGTTCCGAGTTCTCCCGCATGGCCTTCGAACAGGCCATCGGCCTCGACCGGGAGGACCACCCCGAGGGCGTCGAGCAGCACGCCAACGCCAGCGAGGTCGTCGGATCGGCGTGGACCGCGGCCGGCTCGAGCTTCCTCTTCTTCGCCGGCGGTGCCTTCATCCCGATCATCCCGTTCCTCTTCGGGGCCTCCCCGGTCCTCGGCGCGGTCATCGCCGTCGTCCTCGTGTCCTGCGCCCTGCTGTTCACCGGCGGCATCGTCGGCGTGCTCTCCGGCAAGGCACCCCTGGTCCGGGCGCTGCGCCAGCTGGCCATCGGCCTCGGCGCCGCGGGTGTGACCTACGTGCTGGGCCTGGCGTTCGGCACCGTGATCGGCTAATCCTGCTGCCTGGCCGCCCGGCACTCGGCGCACAGGCCGTAGATCTCGGCGTCGTGGCCGGTGACCTCGAAGTCGAATTCTTTGGCCACGGAGCGGGCCCAGTTCTCCACCGGTCCGCCGTCGATCTCCTCGGTGCGCCCGCAGTTGGTGCACACGAGGTGATGGTGGTGGCTCTCGGAGACGCACTGGCGGTAGAGGGTCTCGCCGGAGGACATGTGCAGGACGTCGACGGCGGCGATGTCGGCAAGCGACTGCAACGTGCGGTAGACGGTGGTGAGGCCGACCTTGAGCTCGCGATCCTCGAGCTCGCGGTGGATCTCCTTGGCGGAGGCGAAGGTGTCGATCTCGGAGAGGACGGTGATCACGGCGGCGCGCTGGCGGGTGTTGCGGGCGCCGAGCTTCGGGGTGGCTGACGGCAGGGGAGACATGTCCCCATTATCCACCAATCGGGATCAGGTGAACGACCTCGGCAGCGGCGGGGTGGGGGAGGGGTCCGGGACGGTGTCGGAGACGACGTCCTGGGAGATGGCGGCGGGCGCGTGGGCGAGCTGGCCACCCTCGTCCATCGCACGGGTGCCCTTGCCCCGGTCGAGGGAGATGACGTCGGCGCCCTCACCCTCGCGGACGATGGTCCGGCCCAGGGCCACGGCGGCGGCGATGAGGTCGGCGGCGCCCTCCTGGGCGAGGCGGTAGACCACCTCGCGGCCGCGGCGTTCCGAGTCGACGATGCCGGAGCGCTTGAGCACGCGCAGGTGCTGGCTGATCAGCGGCTGGGACTTCTCCAGGCTGGAGACGAGTTCGTGGACGAAGTGGTCTCGCTTGGCCAGCTTGAGGATGATGAGGACGCGCAGACGGGAATCGAGGGCGCTGATGATGCTGTCAGCTGCCTCGATGTCAGTAGTAGAAAACTGTTCCATGTCGACTCATTCCGGGCGGGTTGGTATCGGCGTCCGATCAGCAGTCATTTTATCGGTTGTGCTGGGAACATCGGAAATTGACTGCCAGGTTCCGTCAAAGTATACGGACTATGACCATAATTCTAGACGTTTGACCCCCGCCCACGGACAATAGGGCCACCCAACCGAGGGGTGGCCGCCTCATGCCCGGTGTCCTGCCGCCTGCGAGGGGCGGCTACACTCGTGATGAATCTATCCCCACCAGAGGAGTATGAAGCCCCATGGCGTCCGTCATCGATACCGTCGTCAACCTGTGCAAGCGTCGTGGTCTGGTGTACCAGGCCGGTGAGATCTACGGCGGTTCCCGGTCCGCATGGGACTACGGGCCGCTCGGCGTGGAGCTCAAGGAGAACATCAAGCGCCAGTGGTGGCGTCACATGGTCACCTCGCGCGCGGACGTCGTCGGTGTGGACACCTCCATCATCCAGCCCCGCCAGGTGTGGGTCTCCTCCGGCCATGTCGAGGTGTTCACGGACCCGCTGGTCGAGTCGCTGCACACCCACAAGCGGTACCGCGCCGACCACCTTCTCGAGGCCTACGAGGAGAAGCACGGCCACCCGCCGGCCAACGGCCTGGCCGACATCAACGACCCGGAGACCGGCCAGCCGGGCAACTGGACCGAGCCGAAGGCGTTCTCCGGTCTGCTCAAGACCTTCCTCGGCCCCGTCGACGACGAGGAGGGCCTGCACTACCTCCGCCCGGAGACGGCGCAGGGCATCTTCGTCAACTTCAAGAACGTCATGACTTCCGCGCGGATGAAGCCCCCGTTCGGCATCGCCAACATCGGCAAGTCCTTCCGCAACGAGATCACCCCCGGCAACTTCATCTTCCGCACCCGCGAGTTCGAGCAGATGGAGATGGAGTTCTTCGTCAAGCCGGGCGAGGACGAGGAATGGCACCAGAAGTGGATCGACGACCGCTACCAGTGGTACATCGACCTGGGCATCAACCCGGACAACCTGCGCCTCTACGAGCACCCGCAGGAAAAGCTGTCCCACTACTCCAAGCGCACCGTCGACGTCGAGTACGCCTACCACTTCGCCGGCTCGAAGTGGGGCGAGCTCGAGGGCGTGGCCAACCGCACCGACTACGATCTCCGTGTCCACTCCGAGGGCTCCGGCGAGGACCTGTCCTACTTCGACCAGGAGACCAACGAGCGGTGGATCCCCTACGTCATCGAGCCGGCCGCCGGTCTCGGCCGCGCCATGATGGCGTTCCTGTGTGACGCCTACCATGAGGATGAGGCGCCGAACGCCAAGGGCGGCGTCGATAAGCGTGTCGTGCTCAAGCTGGACTACCGCCTCGCCCCGGTGAAGGTCGCGGTGCTGCCGCTGTCCAAGAAGGAGCCGCTGACCGAGAAGGCGCAGGAGATCGCGGCGCAGCTGCGCGGCCTGTGGAACGTCGACTACGACACCTCCGGCGCGATCGGTCGCCGCTACCGCCGCCAGGACGAGATCGGCACCCCGTTCTGCGTCACCGTCGACTTCGACACCCTCGAGGACGGCGCCGTCACCGTCCGCGAGCGCGACACCATGGCCCAGGAGCGCATCAAGCTCGAGGACCTGCAGGACTACCTGGCCACCCGCCTCGTCGGTTGCTGAGCATGAAGTACACCAGCTGGGACCGCACCGACCGCGACGCCCCCGTCCTCCTCGCTGAGGCCGGGCCGCAGGAACTCGGCCGCTTCACCGACGAGACCGCCGCCGTCAACGGCTCCACCTGGGCACTCGCGCACCACGAGGACACCGGCGCACACGCCTCGCTTGCCGACGGCCGCGTCTTCCGCGCCGACGGCGACCTCCGCAAGGACAAGACAATCACCGTCGACCTCGCGGGGCGGACGTTCACCCTCGTCAACGAATCCAGCAACAACTGGATCATCGACGACGCCGACGGCACCAAGATCGCCCAGTTCTCCGGCGGCGACAACGGCGTCCGCACGGCGATCCTCGAGTTCGAGGACGGCGTCGCCCTCCCCGTCGAGGAGGTCGCCGCCCTGAGCTGGTTCGCCCGCCTCATCCTCGAGGCTCGGCTGACCAAGGGCAGCACGGCCCTGATCGCCACCCTGATCCTCATGTCCGTCGTCGCGATCCTGGCGTTCCTCTTCTAGCCATGGCCTGGGGGGACCGCGACGACCGGGCCGGCATCTTCGAGGAACGCTCCGACGGGCCCTGGACCTGGACCGGCAACCGACTCCTCGACCCCGCCGACCGCGTCCTCGCCTCTGTCAGCTCCGACGTCATCTACTTCGGCGCCGACCGACTGCTCATCGAGTCCGACCCCGGCCCCATCCGCTTCCGTGCCCGCGCCACCACCGGCGACGGCCGCGTCTTCACCATGGCCCAGGCCGGCTTCACCGTCGGGGTGCTGGAGGCGGACTGCGACGGCCGGTCCTACCAGCTGCGGCGGACCAGCATCTGGCGCAAGGAACGCGAGATCGTCGGCGACAACGGTGTCGTGGCCTGGATCCGGCCGCTCATCAGCGGACGGGTGGCCATGTACCCGGGCCCCGCACGTGATGACCTCCCCGTCGTCGACGCCGTCTTCCTCTCCTGGGGCTGCGTCCTCGTCGACTCGCCGGTCCGGCACCCGCGGGTGTGAGTTCGCGGCGGGTTGGCTGGGGCTGGGCAGATCCGCGATTTCGTGACCTCCATCTGGCACCAGCAGGCATCCTGCACGGCAATGACATAATTCGGCGCGAAATTGTGAGAGCGTGATCAGCCCACCAGGCGAGTGATGTCATCCCGTGTAGCCACTGACTCGCGTGCCTGTGCGATCAGGGTGTTCGCGTCGTTGAGCATTCCAGCAGAGATCCGGATCACCAGCCAACCCCTGCGGGTCAACTCCGCGGTGATCATGGCGTCCCGATCCCGCTGCGAACGGTCGAGGTGGTGCTCCCCGTCATACATGTAGGCGATGCGACGTGGCAGGTCCGCCAGGTCGATGATTGTCAGAAGTTCGGCCCCGGCATCTTTCGTTCCTGGCTCACCAATGCGGCCGTCCTTGTAGATCGGAATCTGTTGCTGAAGTTTCACCCCCAGGCTTGCGGTCCCTTGTTCGAGCACCAGCCGCAGGGCAGTCTCTTGGGGAGAGTCCGACAGGCCTGTGCTGCGATCGACGATCTGCTGCAGCCGTCGCGCTTGAAACAAGCCGAATGATCCCGCTATGACCTGGCTGCCGTTCAACCCCGTGGCCCGACGAAATCGGTCAACCAGCTGAATCATGCGGACTCTGGGCGCTGTGAGACCGGGAACACGAACGACCTCCCAGGAGTGTTCTTCATCGTGTAATGAACGTAGGCAACCTATGAGAGCCAGAAGGGGAGGCACTGTTTTCACTGTGTCATCTCCGACGTCAATCGACCAGGGCTCAACATAGGCCAACCGTCGACGCTCCCGGGGATGCAGAACGCCTGCTGGTTCGATTCTTCGACCGGAACTCAGAACGCAGGTGTCTGCATCGTCACTGAACTGGCCGAAACCGTAGAAAGCGGCGGCACTCCAGCTGGCAGCGATCACTGATGGCCGTTCCCGGGAATGAGCCAGGAACCGACTCGTGGCGGGAGCAGCATACTCGAAACTTCGGGGGTGTGAACGGGCGCCTCTGGACACGAGTCCCGCCGCTCTGAGCTGGTTCTTCAGCAGCACATGTCCAGGTGAGATCAATCGGTACCGGCTTGGATGGCGGGTGACTGCTGGCAGGTCCCGAGAGATCGGGAGTGGAATAAGGTCTGTCGGGAGAGACATTCCGTCCCAGACCGGGTGATGTCCGGGAAGCTGTCGAATCTGATTGTCGAATGGTGTTCCGTGATAGGCCATGAAGAGAGACTCCAATCCGTTTGTGAGGTGGGTGTCATACTCTTTGACCGTGATCCGAAGGCTACGGTTCCCTCTCCCGGAAAAATCACCGCACTCAGGGGTTCCAAAGATCCTGCTGGTCCCAGTCGGGAGGAAAGGCCATGTTCCGTCGAGGCGACAGAAGTGGCTGAGTGTCAGACCCGACCTGGATCCAGGGCATCTGGCCAATGGTGCTTTTCAACCTGAGATGCCAGTCGGTTCCCGCAGGGTGGCATCGGAGGAGATAAGCCAGGACAGCAACCTGGGGGTACAGGCGGTTGTGGGGACGTTCGTGATCGTGTGGACCATCGAGGAACCTTCTCGTCGGGCCGAGAAGCGGGGACAGCGTGGCATTGGAAGGAATAACAATCGCCGTCTTGAATGGTCGGTTGAACAGGCGGACCCCGTGAGCGGCTGAATTTCGGAGAGTCAGCATCGCACGAATCCATTTGACGAACTGCTTGGGGTGGCGGACCCCGAAATGCTCTGCGACCTCTCGTTTGTCCTCGGTCTTGAGATAGTTCAGCAGATGGATCAGCGAATCGAACGGTAAATGCTCCACTATCGCCCATACAGGTAAGTCGGTGCCGTACACGGATTGATGATGAACAGCGAAATCATCATTGTCATCGACGATCCGTTTCGTCTCCTTCCGGACCTTCCCCACGAAGATCTCGTGGCTTGTTCTGGTTCCGTATCTCGGGACCTTGTTGCACTGGGACCGGTCGAGGTGGGTAATCGAGAGGTGGCCCAGTTCATCGCGTCGAGCAACCGCGTGTGCCACGGCTGTCCGTAACCGGACCTCCAGGTCTTCTGTTCCCTGGAGGACCCGTGAACGGAGCCCGGCATCGAATTCCATCAGTTTCACGATGTCCGTCAACCTGGTGCCGGGGATGTGGCGCTTGGAACGAAATCTACGAGCGGAATGATCCTGCTGATCTGCGGCGAGGTGCTCCCGGAAAAGATAACGGTAGCCGGAAAGACGGTGGTAGCCGAATCTTTGGAGAATGATCGAGGCCCTGGAGTCATCGTCTATTTCAACTCCGCAGTCCCTCAAATTGAAAATGAGTTGACCATGCTCCAGAAACGGTTTCACAGGGGTCATGGGCTGATCATAAAATGAAAACCGACCCCGTGCGCGGGCGCAGAGGGGGTCGGTGGCTTGTACCCACACTCTACGCGGGGATCGGGCCTGTGGGCAACATTGGCACGCCACTTCTCGGGTTGCCGGGGTGGGCGCTCAACTCGGGACACTTACATTCCGCATCATTTGTCGGGAAATGTTGTGCCAACAGGCATGTTGCACCCGGCTGACATAATTCTGAGCGATAGTGGGAGAGGCAGCGGACCCTAGAACGACCCGCCGCGGAAGCCGCCGCCACCGCCCCCGAAGCCGCCGCCACCGAATCCACCACCGAATCCACCACCGAAGCCGCCGCCGCGACCGCCGGAGAGGATCTCGTTGATGAGCATGCCGGTGACGATGCCGCCCATGTTGGAGCCGCCGCCGCGGCCGCGGTACTGGCGGCGTTGGTAGTCGTCGACGTCGGCCTGGGCCTGCTTGGAGGCTCGTTGGGCGGCGTTGGTGGCTTTGCGGGCGGCGTCGATGGCGAGGCGGGTGTTGGAGGTGCGCTGCTGGATGGCCTGGGCGTGGAGGTGTTTGGCGTCGGCGAGGTAGGTGCGTGCCTGGGCCTTGACCACGCGGCCGCGGGAGGCGATGAGGTCCTCGGCGGCCTGGATGGTGGAGTTGGCGGAGTGGAGCTGTTGGTCGAGGAGTTGGAGTTGGCGTTCCTGGTTGGCGGTGGTGTCGCGGACGTGGTCGAGTTGTTCGTCAAGCTCGGCGTCGATGTCGGTCAGCGCGGTGTAGGTGCCGAGCGGGTCGGTGGCGGCGGTGGAGCGGGCGTGGTCGACGGCGGTGATGGCGCGGCCGACGACGTCGTCGAGGGCGTTCCAGTCGGCCTGTGCGCCCTGGGAGGTGCCGCGGCGTTTGAGGTCGGCGGCCTCGCCGATCTCGCCTTCGACTTCCTCGATGAGGGCGGTGACGCCGGCTTTGGCGGTGGTGATGTTCTCGTCGGCGTGTTCGATGCCGGCGAGGAGTCGGTCGGCCATTTCGATGGCGTGCTCGGAGTGGCGGATGGCTTCGATGAGGCCGCCTTGTTCGCCGGCGGGCTTGGACTCCAGGGCTCGGGCCTGGTCGAGGGCCTTTTCAGATTCGTCGAGGGCGCCGGAGGCGAGTTCGATGTTGTCGGTGATGGAGACGAGGACGTCGGGGGCGTAGCGATCGCGGAGCCCGTCCAGCTGGGTGGAGGCCCGGGGGAGTCGGGCGCGGACGTCGATGGTGCGTTGGGTCAGTTCGTCGAGCTTGGAGCCGGCGGTGGCCAGGAGGTTGCGCATCTCTGCGAAGGAGGCGGCTTCGGCGTCGAGGGCCTGGTCGGCCTGGCCGCAGGAGGAGATGATCTCGACGAGCATGGCGCGACGTTCGGCATCGGATTCGGGGATCGCGTCATTGAGCCGCTGCTGAATCGAGAACGCCTTCTGCAGCGTGGTCGTGGAGTGGTTCATGGCGCGGGTGAAGGAGCGGGTGCGTTCGGGCCCGAATTCGGCGATGGCGAGGTCGAGTTCCTCGCGGCCGCGGCGGATGGATTCGTCGGTGGAGACGAGTTCCTCCTGGGCGCGTTGTTCGAGGGTCTCCATGGGCAGGTCGAGCATGCGGCGGGTGTCGCCGGGTTCGATGGCGCGGGAGGATTCGAGGACGGCGGCGTCGTTCTGCTCGCGCTTGCGGCGGGTGTAGGCCCAGATGCCTCCGCCGGCGGCGAGGGCTGCTCCGGCGCCGCCGGCGAGCCAGGCGGCGGATTCGCCGGACATGTCGCCTGATCCGCCGGCTCCTTCGACGGCGGCCAGGCCGGCGCCGTACCAGTTGCTGGCCACCAGTTCGGGGTAGGCGGCGTCGTACATGGAGTCCCGTTCGGAGTTGGTCCACTGGGAGCCGCCGTCGATGCCGAACTGCCGGTCGTCGGTGGCGATGGCGACGACGGCGGTGTTGCCGCCGCCGTTGGCGTCGACGGCCTGGTCGGTCCACTGTTCGGGGCTCATGCCGCCGAAGGTGGGGAGGTAGACGACGAAGATGGATTTCTGGCCGTCGATCTTGTACTGGTTGATGGCGGCTTCGAGGTCGGCGACCTGGGAGGCGTCGAGAACCCCGGCGGCGTCGGTGACGGGGCTGGACAGCCGCCCGGGGGCGAGGGTCGCGGCCTGGGCGCTCACGGTGGTGTCGAGGGCCATCGCCAGCGGCGCGGTTCCGACGAGAGCGGCCCCGGTGATGAGGGACGCGGCAGCCAGGGTAGTCAGACGGGGTTTCATGCGCACCAGACTACCGACTGCACTGGCAGACTGTCGCCTGTGAATCCTCTTGTCCTGCTGCCGTTGGCGGTCCCGCCGGCCCGCATCCTCCTCCACGCGTATCGACGCCGCCGTTTCCCCCGTGACCACGCACAGTCACTCATCGTGCTGGGCACCGCCCAGTATGACGGGGTGCCGTCGAGGCAGTTCGCGGCGCGGCTGGACCATGCAGTGGATCTCTGGCGGCAGGGAAAGGTCGAGCACCTGTACACCGTGGGCGGGAAACTGCCCGGTGACAGGTTCACTGAGGCGGGGGTGGGGAGTGCGTACCTGGGGGAGCGGGGCGTCGATAAGCAGAGGGTTACTGCGGTGGAGGAGGGGAACGACACCCGGGGCTCCTATGCGGAGCTGCTCCGGCGGCATCCGGAGCTCGGGGTGACCCTGGTGGTGACGGACCCGAACCATGCGTTGCGGGCCGAGCAGCTGGCGCGGCAGGCCGGGATGGACGCGTACGCGTCGCCGACGCCGACGTGCCCGGTGAGGTTTCCGCGGAAGGCGTGGTGGAACACGTTGCTGCATGAGGTCGGTGGGCTGGTCGTCGTCGATGTGTCCCGCCTGTTGGGGCGGGGGAGCGCGGATAAGGTGGAGACGATGTTGCGTCGGCTGCAGGGGTGGATGAGGCCGTCGAGACGCGCCCGACACGAGCAGCTGGAGAAGGAACACTGATGTACGACTACACCGCCGCCGACACCGAGCGCAGGTTCGACGAGGCACCCAAGGGCAGCGAGTTCGAGCGCTCCACCCCGGACCACCGGGGCGATTTCGGCCGCGACCGGGCCCGAGTGCTGCACTCCGCGGCACTGCGGCGGCTGGCCGACAAGACCCAGGTCGTCGGCCCCCGCGACGGCGACACGCCCCGCACGCGCCTGACGCACTCGCTCGAGGTCGCCCAGATCGCCCGCGGCATCGGCTCCGGCCTGGGCCTCGACCCCGACCTCTGCGAGATGGCCGGCCTGACCCACGACATCGGTCACCCGCCCTACGGGCACAACGGCGAGGTCGCGCTCAATGAGGTGGCCACCGACTGCGGCGGCTTCGAGGGCAACGCGCAGACCCTACGCATCCTCACGCGTCTCGAGCCCAAGATCCTTTCCGAGGACGGGACGAGCTTCGGCCTCAACCTCACCCGCGCCGCCCTCGACGCCGCCTGCAAGTACCCGCGCACCCGCACCAACGCGGACGGCACCGTCAACCGCAAGTACGGCTGCTACGACGAGGACGCGGCGATCCTGGCCTGGCTGCGCGAGGGCCACCGCGATGAGCGCCCCGCCATGGAGGCGCAGGCCATGGACTGGGCCGACGACATCGCCTACTCCGTCCACGACGTCGAGGACGGCATCGTCTCCGGCCGCATCACCCTCAAAGTGCTCTGGGACCTCGTCGAACTCGCCGCCCTCGCCGAAAAAGGTGCGCGCGCCTTCGGCGGCACCCCCGAAGAACTTATCGACGCCGCCGACTCCCTCCGCCAGCTCCCCGTCGTCGCCGCAGCCGCCGACTTCGACCACTCGTTACGCGGCTACGCCGGCCTGAAGAAACTGACCTCCGAGCTCGTCGGCCGCTACGTCGGCGCCACCGTCCAGGCCACCCAGGCAGCGGCGGCCGGGGAGTTGGGCCGCTACCACGGTGAGCTGGTCGTCCCGCCGCAGGCGCTCGCTGAGGTCACCCTGCTGAAAACCATCGCCGTCCTCTACGTCATGGACGCCCCCGCCCACATGGCCCGCCAGGACCGGCAGCGCGAACGCATCTTCCGCGTCTTCGACTACCTCACCGCCGGCGGGGCAGGCGCCATGGACCGGATGTACGCCCAGTGGTTCCAGGAGGCCGACACCGACGGCGCACGCCAGCGCGTGATCATCGACCAGATCGCCTCCATGACCGAGTCCCGCCTCGAACGGCTGGCCCGGAAGTCGGCTGACCTGGCTTCGTTCATGGGGTAGGGGTGGCGGGTCCCCTGGAATTCGGGATCAGTCCGTCGGGAGGGCGGCGATTTCCGGCTCGGGACTCGGGATCAGTACTCCTCCCGACAGGTTGATCCCGAACCTGGAGCAGGGGCCACGCCCGCCAAACCACCAACACGTGCACGCATACGCACCCATCCACTACGATCAGGGTCATGATCGCCCACTCCGGAATCGCAGCTATCGTCACCTGTTCTCGGCGCAGGTCGTCGCTCTGGTGGGCACGGGCCTGCTGACGATCGCGCTCGGCCTGCTGGCGTTCGACATCGCGGGCGGCAGCGCGGGTCGGATCCTGGCGAACGTGTTGACCATCAAGATCCTCATCTACGTCATCGCCTCGCCCATCATTACCGCGCTGGCCGCGTACTGGCGGGTCACGCCGGTGCTGGTCGGCGCGGACCTCGTCCGGGCGGCCGTGGCGCTGACGTTGCCGTTCATCGGCGCGGAGTGGCAGCTCTATGTCGCGATCGCCGTCCTGCAGGGGGCCTCGGCCACGTTCACGCCGACGTTCCAGGCGGTGATCCCGCGGATCCTGCCCGATGAGGAGGAGTACACGCAGGCGCTGTCGATGTCGCGGCTGGCGTATGACCTGGAGCAGATCGCCAGCCCGGTGATCGCGGCGGCGCTGCTCACGGTGGTCAGTTATACCAATCTCTTCCTGGGCACGGTCGCGGGTTTCCTCGCCTCGGCGGCACTCGTGGTCACGGCGACGCTGCCGGGCGCCCGCCCCCGGCCGGCCACCGACCGCACCGGCATCATCGACCGGACGCTGCGCGGCATCCGCCTCATGGTCACGCACCCGCGCCTGCGCGCCCTGTTGTGGATCAACCTCGCGGTGGCCGCACCGATGGCGATGATCATGGTGAACTCGGTGGTCATCGTCCGCGCGGAGCTCGGCCTCGGCGAATCGGCACTCGCGTGGGTACTGGCGATCTTCGGCCTCGGTTCCATGGCCGTCGCCCTGGCGCTGCCCCGCGTCCTCACGCTTATCGACGACCGCCCCGTCATCCTCGGCGGCGCCCTCCTCGCCGCGGTGGTCCTGGTCCTCCTGCTCATCGACCCGTCCCCGGCCTTCGCCATTCTGGCGATCGCGTGGCTCGCCCTCGGCGTCGGGCTCTCGGCGATGCAGACCCCGATCGGCCGGATCATCCGGGCCAGTGCCGGGGAGGATGACCTGGGCTATGTGTTCGCCGCCCAGTTCTCGCTGAGCCACGCCTGTTACCTGCTCACCTATCCCATCGCCGGCTGGCTGGGCGATGCCGCAGGGCTCCAGGCGGCGACGGCGGCCCTGGCGGTGCTGGCGGTCATCGGCACCGGAATGGCGGCGGCAACGTGGCCCCGGGTTAAGGTCAGCGCATGAGCCTGGAGCACCGACTGGAACCGGACGCCGACCTGCTGACCCTGGCGTCCGAGACCCTCAAGCTGCTCGCGGAGCCGACGCGGCTCCATCTGATGTGGCAGCTCGATAAGAAGGAGCACAACGTCGGCGAGCTCGTGGAGGCCACGGGTGCCAGCCGGACGGTGGTGAGTCAGCACCTGGCCAAACTGCGGCTCGGCGGGCTGGTGGCCACGCGGAAGGACGGCCGGCACGTCTATTACCGGATCGCCGACGGGCACGCGGGACGGCTGGTCACCGAGGCGCTCAGCCGGGCGGATCACGAGCGCACCGGGGCGCCGACGCACGACTGAAACCCCGCCACCGAGGGTGACGGGGTTGAAGAAACGAAGCTAGAAGCTGGAGCGCTGGAAGGCGCTGGAGAGCTCCTCGAGTGCGGCAGAGCTGGAGGGGGCGACCGGCTCCGGGGTCTTCTCCTCGACGAAGTTGATGGTGAAGTAGGAGCTGTTCCAGTTCGAGGTGCGGATGTGGACGAGGTAATCGCCGTAGTCCATGATCTCGCCGGTCTGTTCCTCGGGCGCGTCGGGGGCGGTGATGGTGAGGGTGGGCAGACCCTCCTCGTTCACGCCATCGTCGACATTCCACTTGGTGGTGCTCACACCTGGGGAGAGTTCGACGTAGGCGTTGCGGATCTCCACGCCCTCGGCCACCCGATCGGCGGTCAGGGTGATGGTCTCGCCGGGGGGAACTCGGTGCCGTCGCTGGACTGGAAAGACATGTCCTTCAGGCCCTCCTGGATCTCCTCGTCGGTGACCGGCTCGGTGCCGGGCTCCTGGGCGAGGACCTGCGGGGCGGTGATGGTGCCCAGGGAGAGGGCGATGGCGGCGATGCCGGCGGCGAACTTACGGGTAGTCATGGGTACTTCCTTCAAACTGTCAGGGCTGCGTGCACGCCCCAACGTAGCAATACTTATGCCCGGAAGGTAGAGCTGAAGCGGGCCCGGTATTCGGTGGGGGTGACGTGGAGGCGGCGTTCGAAGGCGCGGCGGAGGGTTTCGTCGCTGCCGAAGCCGGAGTTGCGGGCGGCAGCGGTGATGGTGTGGCCGTCGAGGATGAGTTGCTGGGCGGTGGACAGGCGGAACTGTTCGAGCCACTGGGCGGGGGTGGTGCCCAGTTCGTCGCGGAAGAGGCGGCCGAGGTGGCGGCTGCTCACGGCGGCGGATTCGGCCAGGGAGGTGACGGTGTGGGCGCCGGTGGGGTCGGCGTGGACGGATTCGACGACGGAGCGGAGGATGGGGTGGTCGACGACGGTGGAGGCGGCGTCGGCGAACTGGGACTGGCCGCCGGGGCGGTGCATGAACACGACCATGTCCTGGGCGATGTGGCGGGCCTCGGCGGCGCCATGGTCCTCCTCGACCAGGGAGAGGGCCAGGTCGATGCCGGCGGTGATTCCGGCGGAGGTGAGGTATTTGCCGTCGTGGACGTGGAGGGTGTCGGCCTCGACGCGGACGCGTGGGTAGCGGCGGGCGAGGTCGCGGGCGTTGCGCCAGTGGGTGGTGGCTCGGCGGCCGTCGAGAAGCCCGAGTTCGGCGAGGAGGAAGGCGCCGGTGCAGATGCTGGCGACGCGGCGTGCGCCCGTCGCCAATGTGGAGCACGCATGGAGGAGGGCGGGGTCCCAGCCGTCGGGGAGGGCGTCGGCACCCGTGATGATCACGGTGTCCAGGCCGGAGGACACCGGGGGGACGCAGCCGGTGACCTGGAGTCCGTTGCCGGCGGTGACGGTGCCGCCGGTGGGGGAGAAGAGGGTGATCTCGTAGCCGGGGGCGCGGCTGAGGACTTCTGCGGGGCCGGAGAGGTCGAGCAGCGTCATGCCGTCGAAGACGAGGATGCCGACCCGTGTCATGTCGGAATCCGTGGGAAAGGTGGCCGATAGGACATGGCCCGAGAGTAGCCATCGCGGCGAGACTGGAACAGTCCCCGAACCTCACACACCAAGGAGCATCATCATGGCGGAGAAGATCGCGGGTATCACCATCCCCGATTCGACCCTGGCGAAGGAGGCGACGGAGCTCGTGCGCGACGTGGCCACCCCGCTGGTGTACAACCACTCCCGTCGCGTCTACATCTTCGGCGCCCTGCGCGGCGAGCGCGACGGCCTGAGCTACGACCCGGAGCTGCTCTACATCGGCGCGATGTTCCACGACCTCGGCCTGACGGAGAAGTACCGTCGCGATGACCAGCGCTTCGAGATCGACGGCGCCGACGAGGCCCGGAAGTTCCTCAAGAGCCACGACTTCGGCGATGACGCCGCGGACACCGTGTGGGCGGCCATCGCCCTGCACACCACCCCGGAGATCCCGCTGCACATGGGCCCGGAGATCGCCCTGGTCACCCGCGGCGTCGAGCTGGACGTCATGGGCATGGGCTATGACACCCTCAGCGATGAGGAGCGCGAGGCGATCGTCGCCGCGCACCCGCGCCCGGACTTCAAGAACGGCATCCTCGAGGCCTTCACCGACGGCCTCAAGCACCGCCCGGACACCACCTTCGGCAACGTCAAGGCCGATGTCCTGCAGCACTTCCTGCCCGGGTACCAGCGCGATGACTTCGTCGAGTTCGTCCACCACGGCGATGTGGTCGGCATGTCCGGCTTCACCGGCGCGGCCTACCCCAAGGAGCTGCCGACGGCGATCGCGACCAAGGCCCGCGAGGCTCACGAGCGTGGCGACGAGTTCGCCATCGACCTGCTCACCGGTGCCTCCACCGCCCCGGACTGCGACGGCGTCCTCGCCGAGGCCGAGGCCATCCGCTACCGCATGCCCTACCAGTCCGACCCGGCCATGCGTGCCGCCATCAACGCCGGCACCATGAAGTACCAGGATCTTCACCTGTCCCACTCCGGGCAGCAGGTGGAGCAGGGCTTCTTCGGGGAGCGTATCGACGTCGCCGTGGTCGAGGTCACCCGCATCACCGAGGAGGGCAACCTCATCCCCTCGTCCGGCGTGGGCAACAACGTCGAGTACCTCGACGCCGCCGAGCGCATCATCATCGAGGTCAACTCCTGGCAGTCCCTCAACCTGGAGGGCATGGCCGATGTCTACCGCGTCGCCCCGCTGCCCAACCGCGGCCCGATCCCCATCATCAACGTCGGCGACCGCATCGGCACCCCGCACATCACCATCGACATCGACAAGGTCGTCGCCGTGGTGGAGACCGATTCTCCGGACCGGAACTCGCCGTTCAAGCCCTTCGACGAGACCTCCCGCCAGATCGCCGGCTACTTCCTCGACTTCCTCGAGGGCGAGGTGCAGGCCGGCCGCCTGACCTACGACGGCTACATCATGCAGTCGGGCGTGGGCAACGTGCCCAGCGCGGTGATGGCGGGCCTGCTGGACTCCAAGTTCGAGAACATCCAGGCCTACACCGAGGTCGTGCAGGACGGCATGCTCGACCTCATCGACGCCGGCAAGATGACCGTCGCCTCCGCCACCTCCTTCGCCCTGTCCCCGCAGTACGCGGAGAAGATGAACCGGGAGGCCGCCCGTTACCGCAGGCACCTGGTCACCCGTCCGCTGCAGATCTCCAACTCCCCGGAGGTCATCCGCCGCATGGGGCTGATCTCCTCCAACGGCATGATCGAGGCGGACATCTACGGCAACGTCAACTTCACGCACGTGGCCGGCACCCGCATCATGAACGGCATCGGCGGCTCCGGTGACTTCACCCGCAACGCCTTCGCCTCGACGTTCATCTCCCCGGCGAGCGCCAAGGACGGCGCGATCTCCGCGATCGTGCCCTTCGCTTCCCACATCGACCACACCGAGCATGACGCCATGGTCGTCATCACCGAGTACGGTGTCGCCGACCTGCGTGGCCTGGCTCCGCGCGACCGGGCGCCCAAGTTGATCGAGATCGCCCACCCGGACTACCGTCCGCTGCTCGAGGAGTACGTCGAGCGGGCGAACCGCAACGCCCACCTGCACACCCCGCACGACCTGGCCACCGCGTTCGACTTCCACGTCAACCTGGCCGAGAAGGGCTCGATGGAATAGGCGCCGAAATAGGCCCCGAACAACGACGCGGCACCGGATCTCTCCGGTGCCGCGTTGCTGCATCTTCAGGGGGTCAGCTCACCTGCGGGTGCTGCCCGCTCATCGTCCCGAGCTTCTCGACGCCGCGCCCTGCCCGCAGCACCGTCGCCTCATCGAAGACGGACCCGATGATCTGCACGCCGACGGGCAGGCCGTCGACCAGCCCGGCCGGCACCGTCATCGACGGGTGCCCGGTGAGGTTGGTGGGCACGCAGAAGCGGGTGAACTGCGACCGCAGCGGCAGGGTCTCGCCGTTCAGTTCCACCAGCTCGGTGCCCACGTCCGGGGTCATCACCGGCATGGTCGGGGTGAGGATGACGTCCACCTCCGCCAGGGCGTGAGTGAACTCCTCCTTGAGCTGCCGGCGGACCTGCTGCGCCTGCAGGTACTCCACCGCGCTGATGAGCTCCCCGATCCGCAGCTGGGCGCGGACGTCCTGGCCGATGTCGTCGGGGCGGGCCACCAGGTTCTCGTGGTGGACGGCGCTCGCCTCCGCGAGGATGGTCATGTAGCACGCCCACTGCGCGTGCGCCAGCACCGGGATGGACACGGGCCTGAGGACGGCACCACGCTCGACGAGCTGGTCGATGACCCCGCGCACCACCTCCTCGATCCGGCTGTCCACGTCACGGAAGAAGTAGTCCTCCTCGATGCCGATGACCAGGCCGTCGACGTCCCGGTCCAGCAGCGCGCTGAAGTCCGGGACGGCGACGTTGACGCTCGCCGGGTCACGGTGGTCGAAGCCCGCGATGGCCTGCAGCGTCGCCGCCGCGTCTGTCACGTCCTTGACCATCGGGCCGACGTGCCCGATCGTCCACGCCAGCGGGAAATCCCCGAAGGTGGACACCCGGCCGTAGGTGGCCTTGAGCCCCACCCCGCCGCACACGGAGGAGGGCACGCGGATGGACCCGGCGGCGTCCGCCCCGATGGTCAGGAAATTCATGTTCGCCGCCGGCGCGACGCCACTGCCGCCGCTCGACCCGCCGGCCAGCTTCTCCGGGTTCCACGGGTTGCGCGTCACCCCGAACCACGGGTTGTCATTGGTCAGCCCCCACGCGTACTCGTGCATGTTGAGCTTGCCCACGATGACGGCACCGGCCGCCCGGAGCTTCTCGACGACCGCCGCATCATGCGGCGGGCGGAACTCACCGTGGATCTTCGACCCGAGCGTGGTCACCTCGTCCTTGACGAACACGCTGTCCTTCAGTGCCACCGGCACCCCGTACAGCGGCCCGCGGGAACGCCCGGCCTTCAGTTCCTCCTCCGCCTGCGCGGCCTCGGCGAGGGCCTGGTCATCGCAGAAGCTGATGTAGGCGTTGAGCGCCGGGTTGAGGTCGTGGGCGTGTTCGAGGGTCAGCTGAGTCACCTCGACGGGGGAGAGGTGCCCCCGGGCCATGAGGGTGCCGACCTCCACGCCGGTCATCGTGAGAATCTCACTGCTCAACGTGATCACCCCCGGGGATGCAGCGCAGTGCGATGTCCGCGTCCGCCAGCGCGATGCCGGCAAGCGTGCCGCGCTGGCGCTGCAACGCCTGCCACTTCGCGGCCAGGGACTCGAGCTCAGTGTCAGTGGGGTGGATGTTCTTGGACCGGAGTACTTCTTCGACGTACCGGGACATGGGGCCTCCAGGATTCTCGCTGTGTGGTTACCAGTTCTGTGCCTTGGATGTGGTGAAGCGAGGATTCAACCGGATCACGTCCGGATCTGGGGGAGGGGTGTCCAATATGTACGGGTTTTCATGGTTTTAGGAAGGGCGGAAAGGAAAAACCAGCGGCCGACTGTGATTTCGGAAGGGAACGTGGCAGTGAAAAGCGAAATAAGTGGAGTATTGTTTGAATGCGCCACAGGTATATTACACTTCGACGATCGATCCAATCTTATTCTTAACTTCGTGGTAAAGATCAACGCTCAATTTTGGAGCGTCGATACTGACAACTAAGGAATAATCCACACCTTTGCTACTTTGGTCCATTCCTTTCCGGAACTTCCACCACCCAGATACCGGGTAAACAGCAATGAACTCCTTTCTTGCGAGATCAGATGCAGACCCAGTCCAGATATCGGTGTGAAGTGAACCCGGAGATTGCTGCTGTCTGGGGCCGAAGAGCCAACCGCCATCCGTTTCGCCGCTCGAAAATGTACCGTTACTTCGTTCACGTTTGTTAATACGTCTACGAAAATCATCTACGCTCTCTTCGGGCCGCCTGACCGCAAAACGGAGACCATGGGACTGGTAGGAGTAACGCTTAACCCAGCCACGCCGGGATGGGTTAGGTTCTACAAAATAGGACAATGTAACGCGCATTGAGACATCGTCAGATAAACCCTCCAGCACCTCGGAGGGCCAAGGCAGCGCGTGGAGATTCATCTCCCTGGTCCTAGAACTCGAAGAGCCCTCAGGAGTTTCGAATGGTTTAATTGTGGATTCTGACACCAAAGTTAGAGAGTTAGCTGCGCTGTAAAGTGCCCTCTCCAGACTGGGCACGCCCATGCCATAGCGGCGAAGTAGATTGCTTAAATTTTCCTTACTTTTCTTTGGGTCAAAATGAGCCTTCATGGCGTCCGTCCAACGAGCGGAATGAACTACAAGAGCCCTAATGGTCTCAGGTGAGAAATCTGGATACTTCGCTGATATACTGGCGGCGATTGCAGCGACTTGCGCGGCCGCAGCTGAGGTGTCGCGTGTTTCAACAAATTGACCCTGACCGGGGCGATGGAGCCGAGTGGTAACAATGGCCAAATTTGGAGGAGAATCAATCGTGGTCTCACCCGGGTCACGAGCGTAGTTCCCACCGTCAGCCACCACCTCGGGTTTGAATGGCCAGCGTTTGCGATCGAAAGATACCGAGGTACGACTTGCAGGTGACAACTCCCCGCGTTCGGCAACGGGAACGTATCCGGCAAAAATGGGATCAGCTTCTTTCATTTCGTCTTTTGCCGAGTAAGCGCCCACCGTGATTGCATTCCAAGCTTGCGACGGATCCTCGACTGACTCGGCGTCGCATCGATCCAGGTAATTATCTTTAGGGCGCAAGTCTCGAATATTTCCAGCAGAAATGACAAACAGACGAGAACGGGAACGTTCTTCTCTGTCTAGGTAGGTGAACTCGCCAGAGAGAGTATCGATAGATCGCCCAAAAGCAAGAGCATCTACGCTGGCAGACCATGAGGTAGGAGCACCCGATTCGGAATTCTCGAGATTTGCATCATCAGAGCCGAGACCAGGATGCTGTGCGGTGACCGCGAGCATGAAAACACGCCGCTTGTCGGCTGATTGGATCTCAGTCAGATCGACTCCCTGGGCAGTGATAGCTCCGTAAAGGTCGGGCCTATTCGTCCCCTTGTCCGGCAAGATCTTGACCGACTCTAGGCGATGGAGGAGTTCGATTGGATGAGTGGCCAAAAGGGCACTCTCTAGATCGTTATATAACGCTAAACCCGCCATCTCGGTCCCGTGGTCGTGTATCACGGGATCGTGGTGGCCGATAGACTCAGGAGCGAAGAGATCGTGAGGATTAATGGAATGTGACAACAAAGGATGCGTTCTTTGAACTCCACGATCAAGAATGCATACCGCTGGCGCGTCCTCGCTTGCCGGCACTGTTCTCGTTCCTAGTTCTTTCGCGTATTCCTGCTGGTCGGAGGGAGAGGAAACTGGAATGGCGCTAACGACCTGACGGGGGCGTCGAAGTTCAGCGATGTCGTCAATGGATTTAAAACACTTCGAAAGTTGGTCCACGCTGGCGCAGATTAGGGTGATAATTCGGTCGTCGAAGCCCAAATAGGTATCGCTAGTCCGCAACCCGTGCGCCTCTACAAAACTGTCAAACTTTAACTTTTCACTACCGTCATTAGAGCGAAGCCATACTTCCCACCAGACTTGCTTTGAGGAATCAGATGGGAAATGCTCCATTGGATCAGTCCACAGTTCTTGAACTGTAGCTTTGCGAATTGAATCGATAGCGTGTAGTAGTTTTTTGTTTCTAGGGTTATCATCGTCGACGGTCGAAAGGTATGATTCAACTTTATCCAGAAAGAACTGCTTCTTTCCGCTGGGTATGTGGACAGTTACTCTGAGAACCTTAGAATTACCATTCCAGACTTCGCGAACCGCCACAATCTGAGGTTGTTCTCCGCTTGCAGAACTTTCGAGGCTTTCGAAATTAATCTCTACGTCGGGGTAGGTCACAAATGTAATGAGAGTACCCGTACTAGAATCGTCTTCGTCTGCGTCGATATCATCGTGCGCCCAAGCGGCATTATATTGGTTCTTGAGCTTATTTCCGTGGTCTTTGTGGTCAGTTACAAAATCCCGATTGGTGCGTTCTCTGCCGCTGAATACGGAAGTAAAAGGTTCAGCCTGAGGCTTCATCGGGACCACGATATGTGGCAGGGTGTAGTTCGGTTCCATTTGTTCTTTTCCTATCTTCTTCCAATAGTCTTACGGCGATTATTCAGTGAACGGAGTATATCCTTTGTTTGAACTGATCCCCGTCCACTCAAGATTACGAACTTTGCTGCGTTCTCCGCGATAGTGGTTATCTCGGCATGGCTCAGGCCGCTAGCGGATCGCACTATAGTCCCCCAATCATTGATAGCTATTTCGAGCGATGCAAGACGGTTCTTTATGATCAAGGGAATTGATTTCGGCCCAGGAGGATCAAATTCTAGGATGGTGTCGAATCTTCTGAACAGGGCGGCGTCGAGGAGTTCCGGATGATTTGTCGCGGCAATGATAATGCTGTCAGATGTATCCTCTTCGAGGAACTGGAGGAACGAGTTCAGGATTCTCCTAACTTCGCCCACATCATTGCTTGCTCCGCGGTTTCCGGCGATCGCATCAACTTCATCAAATAAATATACTCCTTTCATTTGTGGAATCGAGTCGAAGATCATTCGTAGTTTAGTTGCGGATTCTCCGAGATACTTTGTCAAGACCGTGTCTAGTTTGATCGAGAATACGGTCAATCCAAGCTCTGCGGCAATAACGTGAGCGGTCGTTGTCTTTCCTGTTCCCGGAGGTCCAACAAATAGCAGGCGATGGGCCGGCTTAAGACCGTATGTTTCGAGAAGATTTCGCTTCTTCTGCTCGGAGAGTACCTGTCGGAGCTGTAGCTTCAACTGGGAATCGTAGGTAAGGTCACACCATCTCGCGTTCGGGTAACTGACGTCCAAAAGTTGAGCGAGCTCGCTTTTCGGGCGCGTCAGGGGAATAACAGATCCCCCGTCAGGTCTGTGCGGTGCTTCTCGCCTGAGTTCGTCTACTAAGTCTCTTAGTTCTTGGGCAAATTTTGACTGCCCCGCCCTCGCCGCTCTGGCTGCGACTTGCATTGCTACCCCGTAGAATTGTGGATCATCGCCTTGTGCGTGGCTTTTGACTAAGGCTTTCATTTGGTCTTTTGTGGCCATGTCTCTATTGCTCCTGCTAACTGGTTGCCGATGTGCGTTCTCGTTTTTTGAGTCTACCTAGTATTCTCACTAGCTCTAGGCATGTAGAACATTGCGGGGCCAGCTGCAATGCTAGTTGGGACTCTTTTTTTGTTTGAATTTCGGAAGGACAGTTTCGTGATTTCGTAGGTGGAGGATCTTCTCTGAGTTTTCGACGACCGAAGTTCTGTCTCGCTACAGGAGTATTTGTTCTTGCTAGTTGTGTGAAGTCGACAGGGGGATTAGAAAGTTCACACTAATTAGTCTGCCCACGAAGATCTTCGGCGATCGAGGCTGAACTGGTAGAGAGATGGCGGTAGCTTCTACACGGTTGAAGTAATTTCAGACCTGGTTTCGATTTTACATTCTACTCATTCCTCCGCATCCGGAATCAGACAGAACGACTCATAGTGATCGTCGCTGTAGAACCACACGTCCGGGTCGGTTTCGGTGCCGCCGCCGACGACGATGCGGCGTTCTCCCCGGTGGTTGAGGCCCGGGGTGTCCACGGTGTAGCTGCGGTAGTAGCTGTTGCGTTCGTCGGGGAGGATGCCTTCGTAGTTGCCGAAGTGTCCGCCGTCTTCGCCGGGGTATTCGTAGGGTCCGCCGGCGAGGATGTCCTCGACGACGGGTTCGGCTTCGCGGGGGAGGGTGTCCACGGAGCACGTCTCGTAGTTACCGTCGGCAGCGGTTCCAGCCGCTCCGCTCGCCTGCGTCGGCGCTCCAGAAGTCTCAGAGCCCCCATCTGCCCCGTCCCCCGACAGATCCACTCCGAGCCACCCGGCGACGGCCACGAGGGCGATGCCACCGGCGACGGCCACCAACGATTTCCCCTTCGGCCCCGAACCGGACCCGCCACCACGACCTGAACCTCGACCTGAACCACGACCTGAACCACCAGACATGGCCCGTATTCTGCCACGCGCCGCCTGGGTTTGACCCTCCCGGTACCCTGTACGCATGGCAAAGGGACGGATTCCGGAGAGTGATATTCAGGCGATCCGTGAGCGCGCCGCCATTGAGGAGATCGTAGGGGAGTACGTTCAGCTCAAGCCGGGTGGTGCTGATTCGCTCAAGGGGCTGAGTCCGTTCAAGGATGAGAAGACGCCGTCGTTCCATGTGCGTCCGAATCGTGGCTATTTCCATTGTTTTTCCACGGGTAAGGGTGGGGATGTGTTCACGTTCCTCATGGAGATGGAGCACATCTCGTTCCCGGAGGCTGTGGAGCAGGTGGCGCAGGAGATCGGGTACACGATCAACTATCAGGGCGGTTCGACGGGTGCGCGCCGGGAGGAGCCGGGGACCCGTAAGCGGTTGATTGACGCGAACAAGGCGGCGCATCTGTTCTACCGGGAGCAGTTGGAGACTCCGCAGGCGCAGACGGCACGTGAGTTCCTGCTGGACCGGGGGTTCTCGCAGGAGCACATCTACACCTTCGAGTGCGGGTATGCGCCGGAGGGCTGGGACACGATGACGAAGCATCTGCTGCGGAAGGGTTTTGAGTTCAAGGAGCTGGAGGCTGCGGGGCTGTCCACGATGGGGCGTCGTGGCCCGATCGATCGTTTCCATCGTCGTCTGTTGTGGCCGATCAAGGACTTGTCGGGGAATGTCATCGGTTTCGGTGCGCGCAAGTTGTTCGACGATGACAAGTTGGGCAAGTACATGAACACCCCGGACACGATGCTCTATCACAAGTCCAAGGTGCTGTTCGGTCTGGATCTGGCGAAGAAGAATATCGCGGCGTCGCATCAGGCGGTGGTGGTGGAGGGCTACACGGATGTCATGGCGATGTACGCGGCGGGGGTGACCACGGCTGTCGCTGCCTGTGGCACGGCGTTCGGTGCGGAGCACCTGCAGATCCTGCGTCGCCTCATGCTCGATGACAATTACTTCCGCGGCGAGCTGATCTACACCTTCGACGGTGATGAGGCCGGCCAGAAGGCGGCGATGCGGGCGTTCGAGGGGGATCAGAAATTCACCGGCCAGTCGTTTGTGGCTGTCGCGCCGGAGGGCATGGATCCGTGTGATCTCCGCCTGGAGAAGGGTGAGGCGGCGGTGCGGGATCTGGTCGCGGACCGGATGCCGATGTTCCAGTTCGTCATCGAGGCGATGCTGCGGGAGCACAATCTCGACACGGTGGAGGGGCGACTGCAGGCTTTGCGACGCACCGTCCCCGTCGTCGCCGGCATCAAGGATCCGGTCCTGCAGGCGGAGTACGCCCGTCAGCTCGCCGGCTGGGTCGGCTGGGCCAACACCGATGAGGTGCTGCAGCAGGTCCGTGCGGAGGCGCGTAAGCCCAAGGCGGAGCCGAAGCAGCGCCGTGCCACCCGCTTCGACTCCGATCAGTCCGCCCCGGTCCAGCAGACCCCGGCGGTCCCCATGCCGGAGCCGCGTGATCCGCGCCTGTGGCCGGAGCGTGAGTCGCTCAAGCTGGCGCTGCAGTACCCGGAGCTCGCCGGCTCCTACTTCGATGGCATCAGCGCGGACGCGTTCACCCATCCCGCCTACCGGATGATCAAGGACGCCATGGCCACCCGCGGCGGGACGACCACCGCCCATACGGGTGTGGACTGGATCGCCACCGTTGCCGGGGAGATGACCGATCTGGGGGGTCGTAACCTCGTCTCCGAGCTCGCCGTGGAGGACGTCCCGGTCGAGGCGAAGGGCCTGCCGGACTACACCGATTCGGTGCTCTCCCGCCTGCAGGAGGCGGAGGTGGGTAACCAGATCGCCCAGCTCAAGGGGCAGTTGCAGCGGATGCGACCCTCAGATGATGAGCAGACCTACAACACCCTGTTCGCGGACCTCGTGGCGCTCGAACAGGCGCGCCGGGAGCTCAATGATCGCGCCTTCCGGGGGCGAGTTCCGGAGTAATGGTCTGAACTCTGCGCCCGACTCAGTACAGTAAGTATGGAATAAGCTGCCAAGGGTCCGTGGAGGGGATGATTTCTAGTTATGAAGATCCTTGTCCTCTCTCAGTATTGGCATCCTGAGAACGGTGTCCCACAGCGCCGCTGGACCTGGTTGGCCAAGATTCTTGTCGACGCCGGCCATGACGTCACCGTCATCGCCCCGCCCCCGCACTACCAGCGCAAGATGGGTGTGCGCACCTGGCTGCAGGAGCGCAAGTTCTCCTCGGCAGTGGAGAACAACACCGGCCCCGCCGGTGAGCACATCGTCCGCTCGGGTTTCCTCCCGGCCGGCTCCTCGCTCACGCTGCGCGCCCTCAACCAGGCCACGGTCGCGCTCGGTGCGATCTGGGTGGTGCTCAAGCGCCCGGGCAAACTCTGCGGGTACCAGCCGGACCTCGTGATCGGCACCGTCCCGGCCCTGCCCACGGCGTTCGCCACCCGTTTCGCCGCGGCCCGGTTCAAGGCTCCGTACATCATCGATCTTCGTGACGCCTGGCCCGACCTGCTCGAGGAATTCAGCAACTGGAACAAGGGTACGGGGCGCAAGTCCCTCCGTGAACGTGTCCTGTCCAGGGGGCCGATGCAGCTCATCAGCGCACTCACCCGCACCGTGGTCAACGGTGCCTTGAAGAACGCCGCCGGCATCTCGGTCACCTCCAGCAAGCTGGCCCAGGATCTGGCCGCTCGCCCGGAGATCATGACCGACGGCCACACCCCGCCGATCGAGACCATCCGCAACGTGTTCCCTCCGGAGACCTGCTACGTCAAGGACGAGGGCCCCCGCCCGGAGGGGGAGCGCCTCAACGTCCTCTACGCCGGCACGTTCGGCCGCGCCCAGAACCTGGAGAACGCCATCAAGGCGGCGGAACTGGCCCGCGCGCAGGGCGTGGACATCGAGCTGCGTTTCGTCGGCGCGGGTGTCACCCGCGATGCCCTCACCGAGACCGCCGAGCACCGCGCGGTCGAGGTGAGCTTCGAGAGCCGCCAGCCCGCTGAGGATCTCGCCCCCTTCTACGACTGGGCCGACACCGCCCTGGTGCATCTCACCGACTGGGAGGCGCTCGACCGGGCCGTGCCGTCGAAGACTTATGAGCTCATGGCCGCCCGTGTCCACATCTCCGGCGTGGTCAGCGGTGAGGCCGCCGACATCATCCGCGACCGCGGTGCGGGTGACATCGTCACCCCGGAGAATCCGCAGCAGCTTGCCGATCTCTGGGTCCACCTCGCCTGCCACCGCCAGCGCCTGGCCATCAACGGCGACGGCGCCACCTGGGTCGAGGACGAGCGCAGCACCACCGCCCCTGAGCGCCTGCTCCGCCTCATCGACAAGGCCACGCAGTGATCAATCCGCTGTTTCTCCTGCGCCTTGGCACCCTCCTCACGTCCGCGACGGTCAACCTCGTCGCCAGCGATCCGCGCGGCTTCGCCGGCAAACTCGCCGAACGCATCCGCCTCGCCGGCGGCCCGGTCTCCCGCATCCCCACCGCACCACTGCGCGCCCTTGCGACGGGGCAGAACACGCAGGTCCGTTCGCTTATCGACGCCGGCCATCTCACCCGCGGCATCCACCTCACCGTGGAACAGGGGAAGCGCGCGAGCGCCAGCGACCGCCACCTGGCTCAGCGCACCAGAGAACGCCTCGAGCAGCTCACGTCCCCGGTCCCCTCGGTGACGGACCCGAACCGCTCAGGCGAGCTCCGGGTCCTCCATGTCCTCACCAACAGTGAGCCGTTCACCAACTCCGGCTACACCGTCCGCTCCCAGCATGTGCTCACCTGCCAGCAGGAGCAGGGGATCACGGTTCGTGCCGTTACCCGCCTGGGCTACCCGGTCCTGGTGGGCAAGCTGCCCATCTCACCGGAGCAGAAGGTCGACGGCATCACTTACCGCCGCCTCCTGCCGTGGTTCTATCCGGCAGGGTTGCATGAGCGCACCGAACTGGCGGTAAAAATGCTCGTCCAGGAGGCCCGGGACTTCCGCGCGACGATCCTGCACACCACCACGGACTACACCAACGCCATTGTGGTGGCCGAGGCAGCTAAGCAGCTCAACATTCCCTGGGTCTACGAGGTTCGTGGTGAACTCGAGTCGACGTGGCTGTCCCGCAAGCCAGCGGAAGAACAGGCTGCGGCTGAGTCTTCAGAGTTCTACCGGCTGGCGCGAGCCAAGGAGACCGCATGTATGAAGGCAGCCAACGCCGTCGTGGCATTGAGTGAGGTGTCCAAGCAGCAGCTGATCGAGCGGGGAGTGCCGGAGGACAAGATCACTGTTGTCCCCAATGCCGTCGACGAGTCAGAGATAGGCAGAGAGTATGACCGGACGGAGATCCGGCGAGAACTGGGTCTTGATGAGACAAAGAAGTACGTGGGCTCAGTGACCGCGGTTGTCGACTACGAAGGCCTCGACACCCTCATCCGCTCCCTGGAGTATTTACCGGAGGACTATGTGGTGCTCATCGTCGGAGATGGTGCCGCACGACCGGAACTGGAAGCGTTGGCGAAGACGCTTGGCCTGGATGAGCGCGTCATCTTTGCCGGTCGGCAGCCGAGTGCCGGCATCTGGCGCTGGTATGCCGCGCTAGACGTGTTCGCGTTGCCCCGTCGGGACACGAAAGTCACCCGGACGGTCACGCCGATCAAGCCACTGTCTGCGATGGCACTTGATGTGCCGGTCGTGGCCAGCGACCTGCCAGCACTCCGCGAGGTGACGGGGGAGCGCGCCACCTATGTTCCCGCGGGGGATGCCCAGGCAATCGCCTCGGCAATCGAGAAGACGAAGAATGCCCGCCAGAAAGGACCCGAATGGACGAGGCAGCGCGGGTGGCGAGGGAACAGTGAGCGTTACCAGGCGATGTACGACCGCCTGGGTACCAGCTAGTCCTGATCCGGCTCCAGCACCTGTGAACCGTCGGCCTGGCGAACGTTCTTGACCTCACGCATGCGGGGCTGCGGGTCGAGCTTATTGGCCACGGCCTTGCGGGTGGCGCTGACGGCGGACTTAGTCACCGGGGAGTTGACGGCGGCGGTGTAGCCCTTCTTGATCTGCTCGAATCGTCGGCGGCCTGCCTTGGTGCCGAGGACGTAGCCTGCTGCGGCTCCGATGACGAACTGGATCATGAGGGGTTTAACTCCTTGAGATGCGGTGGACGGAACAACGGGAACCAGCCTACCTGGACACCCCGGGGTTGACGGGACGGTTCGGGTGGTTGATGGCTGCGGCGGCGCGGACGAGGCCCAGGTGGGAGAACGCCTGCGGGTAATTACCGGCCAAGCGGTGGTGCTCGGTGGAGTATTCCTCGGAGAGCAGGCCGAGGTCGGAGGAGACGGCGAGGACGCGGTCCATCTTCTCGCGGGCGTCGTCCAGTCGGTCGGAGTGGGCGTACTGTTCGATGAGCCAGAAGGAGCAGAGGAGGAAGGGGTACTCGGAGCCTTCGAGGCCATCCGACCCGGTGCCGGTGGGGTAGCGGTGAAGGAATCCGGCGTCATCGACGAGGGTGTCCTCGATGCGGGAGACGGTGGAGAGCATCTTGGGGTCGCTGTATTCGATGAAACCGATCTGGGCGAGCTGCAGCAGGGAGGCGTCGACGTCCTCACCGCCGTAGGTCTGGGTGAAGGACTGGAGTTCGTCGTTCCATCCCTGGGACATGATCTCGTCCCGGAGCGTGGCCCGGAGTTCACGCCAGCGGTCGACGGGTCCGTCGAACCCGTGCTGTTCCACGGCCTTGACGCCGCGGTCGAAGGCCGCCCACATCATGGCGCGGCCGTGGGTGAAGTGCTGTGGTTCGGAGCGCATCTCCCAGATACCGTGGTCGGGGACGTGGAACTGGGCTTCCTGGAACTCGAGGATGGACTTCTGCATGTCCCAGGAGAACTCGTCTTCGTGGACGCCGGCCTCGCGGAGGGTTTCCAGCGCGATCATTACTTCGCCGACAACGTCGGCCTGGTACTGCTCGGAGGCGCCGTTGCCGATGCGTACCGGCCCGGAGTTCTCGTAGCCGGGCAGGTGCTCGAGTTCGAATTCGGGGAGGTGGCGTTCGCCGCGAATGCCGTACATGATGCGCAGTTCGGAGGAGTCGCCGGCGATGGCGCGCAGGAGCCAGTTGCGCCACTCGTCCGCCCGGTCGGAGAAACCGGATTCAACGAGGGCCTCGATGGTGAGTGCGGAGTCGCGGAGCCACACGTAGCGGTAGTCCCAGTTGCGGGAGCCACCGAACTCCTCGGGCAGGGAGGTGGTGGGGGCGGCGACGATGCCGCCGGTGAGGGAGTCGGTCAATGCCCGGAGGACCAGCAGGGAGCGGATGACCTCCTCTTCGTACTCACCGGAGAAGTCGCAGTCGGCGGCCCAGTTCTCCCAGAAGTTCTGGGTGTGCTGCAGGGCAAAGGAGTAGTCGGGCCACGGGTTGATGTCGCGGTAGGACGGATGCCAGGTGAGCACCCACTCGAGGGACTGACCCTGGGACAGGGTGTACTCGCCGATGTGGGCGCCGGAGTCGTCGTCGAAACCCATCTGGGGACCACGGACGTGGACGGAATCGGGGCCGGCGACGGCGCGCACCTCACCGAGGTTGTGTTCCTCGTCGAGGACGGAGTAGCGGAAGAACGGGGTGGCCTGGCCGTAGTCGAAACGCAGCCGGAGGACCGAGCGGACGTCGACCTGCCCTTCAGTGCACACCACCATGCGCATGAGGTCGGTGCAGTCCAGCAGTCCCTCCTCCTCGACGATGGGCATGAACTCGGTGACCACGGCCGTCCCGGTGTCGGTGCGCCAGGTGGTCTCCAGGACGAAGGTATTTCCCTGGTAACGACGGCTGACCACTGCGCCACCGGGGAGGTCGATGAGCCAGTGACCGTGTTCCTCGGTTCCCAGCAGGGAGGTGAATACGGCCTGGGAGTCAAAACGGGGCAGACACAGCCAGTCGATGCTGCCGCCCTCCGAGACCAGGGCGCCCGTGCGGGTGTCGGACAGCAGGGCGTACTTCTCGATCGGCGTGGAGGTCATGTCCACCAAGTCTATGTCTCACCCGCTCGTCATGCCTGTCAGGGCCGCGGGCGTACCGTGGCGGGCGTGACCTCTCCCGTGACGTTTATCATCCTCGGCGGCGCCGGCGACCTCGCGCGTCGTCTTCTCATTCCTGGTATCGGCGAATACCTCGCGCAGCACGGCGACGCGGCTGTCCGTCTCGTGGCGGTGGGGCAGGAGGACGTCCCGGATTATCCGGGCATCGTTCACGAATCCATGAAGAAGGCGGGTCTTCCGGAGGAGCTTTTCCGCGATGCCTCCTACCGCACCGCCGACGCTACCAGCGCCGCAGACCTGCGGAACGTCCTGGACGGCATCCCAACGGATGGACGCGCCATCATCTACTTCGCCCTCCCACCCGCAGTGACCGAGAAGTCAGTGGCGGCACTCAAGGACGTCACCCTGCCCGGGAATGTGGTGCTCGCGCTGGAGAAGCCCTTCGGTGATGACGCGGCCGGGGCTGACGCGTTGGACACACAGCTACTGACGGCCACCGATGAAGATCATGTCTTCCGCGTGGATCACTTCATCTGCGAATCGGCGGTGAGCAATTTGGTCAACCTCGTTGCGGCAAATGCTCCGTTCGCCGCCAGTTGGAGTGGCCGCCACATCGAATTGGTGGACATCACCTTTGACGAGACCCTGGCGCTGGAGGGGAGGGCCGAGTTCTACGACAACAATGGCGCGACCCGGGACATGATTCAATCCCATCTCCTGCAGGTGATGGCACACGTCCTCGCTGTCGGCGGGTCGTCCGGCCCGGGGGATATCCTCGATGCAACCGCGGTGATTCCGGGCACTGCGCGCCGGGCTCGGTATACGGCCGGGACCATTGACAGCCGTCAGCTTCCCTCGTATGTGGACGAGGAAGGCGTCGACCCGGACCGGGGCAGGGAGACCCTCGTGCAACTGGACCTGAAGGTAGACACCGAGCAATGGAAGGGTGTCCGGGTGCGCCTTCGTTCCGGCAAGGCCGTCGGCGATCCGCAGCAGGCAATCGCCGTCACCTATCGGATCCCAGAAGGCGCTGAGGAGGTTACCCCTGCTCGGCTGGTATTGCCGTTTACCGATGACATCTTCCTCGAGCTCAATGTCCCCGATCACGGCTACCGTGACAACCTACAGCGGGTGACGCTTCACTCCGACCTGGTTCCTTCGAGACTGTCGCCCTATGGCCGGGTCGTTCGGGCGCTCATCGATGACGACCACCGAGTCGAAGTTCCTGTCGGCGCGCCCCAGCGCTCGTGGGAGATCCTGCAGCCGGTGCTCGATGCGTTCACTGCCGGTGAGATCCCCATGGAGGAGTATCCGGCGGGATCCTGCGGACCTGCGGCCTGGTGAAAAAGCATAAAGAATCAGTAACGTTTCCCCTGCTTCGCCTAGAGCAGTGAATTATTTTGCGACAAGTCCGTCTCAATGGGCTAATTTCAGAAGCGAAACGGTATCCTGCTCGGCGAAGTAACGGAGGCGTCCATGGCGAGCGAACACTCAGCACGTCATCGGTTGTCCATGAGCGCCTCGGCCACCCTCGCCTTCACCGCGCTGGTGTACGCCACCGTGGTAGATGGGGGAGCGGCGGCAGCTTCTGAAGGCGGAGCTGAGACAGTGACGACTCCGGCGACAGTCGACAGTCACTAACCTGCAGGTTTGCGGTTCCTCCACTTAGTACGGACGAATTCGTGTCAAACTTTCGGTTGATGTTAGTCTGACGCCATGACGAGCACGAAGGCCCCACGCTCCACCGGAAGAGGAAAGAAGAAGCGGCACAAGGGAATCTCGCCGTGGGTGCCTAACCAGCACGGTGCGTGGGCGATGCTCGTCAGCCCGGCCGTGCTCGGTCTTGTCTCGGGGCTCGTGACCTGGAATCGCGAGGCTGAAGCCGGCTGGACCCCCGCGGTGGTCTTTCCTGCGGTGCTGGTGGCCTGGTTCTTCGGTTACTTCGCGTTCTTTGCGTTCGGGCTGGCTGCGAAAGCCCGGAATCCCCGTCGGCGGGCTCACTATCTGACGCCGGTGTACGTGTACGGGACGGTGGCGCTGGCCGGCATTGCTGTAGCTCTCTTGCTGCAGCCGCCACTGATATGGTGGGCCGCTCCGTTTGCCCCGCTCGTGGCTGTCGCTGTGTGGGAGACCATCCAGGGGCGGAGTCGCTCCACATTGTCTGGAGTGTCTACCACCATCGCCTCGGCACTTCTTTTCCCCGCTCTGACCATGGTGGGGCAGGGGGAGTCTGTCTCCACGCCGCTCGGTGTCCCAGATATGGCTTGGACTTCCGGGTTATTCCTGGCGATCTACTTTTCCGGGACGATCCCATTTGTGAAGTCGATGATCCGGGAGAAGGGTAATTGGCGATATCTTGCTGGGTCCATTGCCTATCATGTGGCGGCGGTGATCCTGGTCCTAGTTGGGACAGCGTTCTCAAGTGTTGGTTGGCTTGCTGGATGTGTGATGGCTCTGACGATGACTCTCGCGTTGGCTCGTGCGGTACTTATTCCCCACTCAGCTAGCCGAGGAGAGGTCTGGTCGGCACGACGCGTCGGCGTAGCAGAGGTGCCGATCTTGCTGGCAGCATGCGTTGCCGTCTTGCTCGCCGTATAACGGCCACACCGGATTGGGGGCAGTCAAAGCGGATTAAAGATGTGAACCTCTCCTGTGCGGGGTAGCCTGAGACGCTAATAGATTCCTGGCCTTATACCCCCTTTTCTTAGGAGATCCTGTGTCCCTGCCCAAGATCATGACTGTCTACGGCACACGCCCTGAAGCCATCAAGGTGGCCCCCGTCATCGCTGAACTACAGCGAGACTCGCGTTTTGAGTCCGTCGCAGTCTCTACGGGTCAGCACCGAGAGATGCTCGACCAGGTCAACCAGATGTTCGGCATCACACCGAAATACGACCTCGGACTGATGAAGCCGGGGCAGACACTCAACGAGATCGTTTCCCGTGCCCTCACCGGACTCGATGAAATCATCGAACGGGAGCATCCCGACGTCATCATCTCCCAGGGTGACACCTCGACCGCAATGACAGCTGCGCTGGCAGGGTTCCATCGCGGTGTGAAAATCGTCCATCTTGAGGCCGGCCTTCGAACCGGCAACATCTTCTCACCTTTCCCTGAAGAGGCGAACCGCCGCGTCATCGGGCAGGTGACCTCCCTTCACCTTGCCCCCACCAGCGGGTCCTTGGAGAACCTCCGTCGCGAGAATTTCCGTTCCAAGGACATTGTGGTCACCGGCAACACCGTGATCGATTCGCTCCTCAAGGCCACGACGTGGGACATTCAGTTTGAGGACGAGCGACTCGCCGCCATGGCTGATACTGACCAGCGGCTCGTTCTGGTGACCACTCACCGCCGTGAGAATCTCGATGATATGACCGAGATCGGTTCCGCCATCCAGGAACTGGCGGAAAAGTACCCGAACACGATCTTCGCACTTCCGCTGCACCTCAACCCCCTGGTTCGAAATGCTGTCCTGCCGAAGGTTGATCAGTTGAACAACGTCATCATTACAAACCCGCTGCCTTATGATCAGTTCACTAAACTGATGAACCGAGCATCAGTAGTGGTAACTGACTCGGGCGGGGTTCAGGAGGAAGCGCCGGCGTTGGGTAAGCCGGTACTCGTAATGCGAGAGAATACAGAGCGACCCGAAGCTGTAGCTGCAGGCACTGTCAAGTTGGTCGGCACGGACCGCCAACGTATTGTTAGTGAGACATCTCTACTGCTTGATGTTCCGGCGGCATATGATGCGATGGCGAATGCAGTGAACCCATACGGGGACGGTCGAGCCGCGCATCGGTCGGTGGCGGCCATCGCGGACCTCACCGGTGTCGGCGAGCGCGTGCCAGACTTTGCACCGTTGGTAGAAGGTGAACACAAGCAGGAGTTCGCGGTGGGGCAACCCGTGGAGAGAAGTCGCTCGGATCTTGTCTCTCCGTAGGTAAGAGTTGATGAACCAAAATCGATACTCGCAAGATCAAACATTTGGTTAGCGGGAGATCGAATGCGGGTTCGTAAACCGAGAGAAGAACCCAACCATAATTTGGGTGAAAAGCAAACAAGTAGTACCAATATAGAAGTCATCACGAGCTACTTCAGGTTAGAGAGTTTCCTTAGAAGTTGGATAACTTCATAACTCCTAAAGGAAAGAGGTGCAACGCCGAAAGGATGCTGAATCGCGCTTGGTATTGAACTTCCCGTACACTGCAATCTTTGACAACGTTGCATACCATGATCTTCGGGTTTTCCTAGCGCTGAACTCAGTGAAGTTTATTGAATCTGGCTTATCCTTGATGGAAAAGTGGATAGCGTTGCGCCACTGCTATCAACTCGTTCACCTCCAGCAAGGAAAGTTTGTCGGTCTGGCAAGTGTCTGAAATGTGTTTCCGTGAACCAAGGAAGATGCGGTAAGGTCCATAGCATGGAAAAGCGTGCAATAAACGTAAATGGTCCAGTGGTAGAGTACTCGTCTGTCGTTGAGTTCCTTTCTCGAAACTTTACGCCGACTGGTCTCATTTCGATTGACCAGGGGCTCCCCTTGCACCTCCACTGGACCGATGCTGGGGCGGATACAACTTTGGTAATGTTCTCAGGCGCCACGTCCACGCGTATTCCAACTGTTCCGGCATTCGAGGGCTTCGCAACAACCCGCGACCTATCCGCTAACGTACTTCTAGTATCGGATCCCTCAATCATTCTAGATAGGAAGATGACTATCGGATGGTATGCGGGTCACAATCGAGCCCCCGACTTCCAGCAGGAACTACAAGAGATTGTGGCCTCTCTGGCCGAAGGCACGAGAGTCGTGTTCTTTGGTACATCTGGGGGCGGATTCCCTGCGCTAGAGCAAGCTAGTCGTGTTTCGGGTTCGACAGCGCTAGTGGTGAATCCATTGACGCACGTCAATTATGAAAGACGGGAAGCTGTCGATCTCTATCTGAAAAATGCATGGAATATGGAGAATCCCGAAGACCCTGATGAAGTTCCTTTTGTCAACAGCGTTATTCCGATCTACGAAAAGCCCGTGGATGCATCCGTTCTGTGCATACATAATATTAACGATACGAGGCATCTAAAGCACTATTGGAACCCTTTCGTTAAGGTAGCCCACCCATCTAATCAAATCTGCACAATAAAGCCGGATCTGGGTCCGGGACATGTAGGGCCAGACAAAAAGACCATGGTGGAACTTTTCAGAATGGTTACCGTAATGCCCGAGTTCGGAAATTTAGTGGATTGCGTAACCGCGATGCCGATCACCAGGGAGGTGTAAAGGAAAAGGGCGCGGATGGAAGTAACAGTCGTTCACGTTGCGACACGCGAAAGGGTCGACCAAGCTATTGCTGCGAGTCGAACTTTATCAAGCTCCTTCGGTTACACAATGCGTTCCCAGCAGAAGAGGCCCGGCATGATCTAGGCGGATCTTCGCGACATGGAGCGCGTAGGGATCGCACTATCTGGATCGGGTGTTCCAACATGTAGGGGCCTTTGCCAGTAGCAGGTCAGAGTTGGGAATTTTACCTTTAACCGAACGTGCACCCCTCCCTGCGACCCATCCGACTACCCGTCCAGCCGGCGTGGTTTATGGGCTCTTCGCGTTTCGGAGTGCGTAGCTGACCATGGGGTGGGGTTCGGGGTGGCACGACATATAGGGGTCCTGGCCGGTACAAGATGAGTGTGTGTGATCAACTCTTTGTGGGCCGGTTGAGCAACATCTCCCGGCCATCTCAGCGGCTGGTTTCCTGCCAAAAGAGCACGGGAAACCGGCCACCCCACCGCACACCCGCCTTCCACCCGTCGGCGGCGGTTGCCGGTGTGTTTATCCCCGAAGACACGATCACACTCACCCCAGGTGGCCGGGCCCACGCCCCATCCACGGCTGTGACCTAAAGCCAATGGTCACAGGCCCCGCCACCGTTAGATAGGTTCCTCCTCGACGCTTCCCGACCCTTTTCACAAGCGGGGGCGCTAAGAGATAAGGGGCCCTTCCGGTTTTAGAGTGCGTTGATCCTGGTTTGCAGCTGTCCGGAGTGGATCAGGGACCGCAAGATGTAGTGGTTGAGGTTCCTGAACCCGAGTGCGATGCCACGCAGGTGCTCCAACCGTCCGTTGATGGCCTCGACGGGGCCATTGGAAGCGCCGGTGTCGAAGTACGCGAGGATCTCTGCCCGTCGTTTCCACATCGTCCGGCCCAACTGCCCCAGCTCCTGGACCCCGGCAGGGAGATCTTTCCGGATCCGACACATGATTTTGTACATCCACCTCTTCCCGACCCGACGGTCAGGATGCTCATAGGCTGCGGTGATGTCCTGATACGTCCAGTGCGTGACATCCACAGCCGTGTGCCGCTCATCAGCGAACACCGCGTCCAGCTTCGCCTTCTGCTTGTCGGTCAGCAGTCCCATCCTGGTCAACAGGATCCGCCGCACCCCGTACAACGGGTCGCCTGACCTGCCGCGATGCCCGCATGTGTCCTGCTGGATCCGCTGCCGGGTCATAGTCAGCTTGTCAGCGGCCAGATGCACCACATGGAACGGATCCATCACCTTCCTCGCTTTCGGCAACTGCTCGGTGGTGGCGGTGTGGTAGCCGGCGAATCCGTCCATCGACACGACTTTCACCCGGTCGCGGAAGGACTTCTCCCGGGCGGCGAGCCAGCGGCGCAGCACCTCAGCGGATCTGCCCGGCACCATGTCCAACAGCCGGGCGGGCCCGGTGCCGTCCACGTTCGGCGTCAGGTCGACGATGACGGTGACGAAACCGGGAGTACCGTCGCCACGGCGGTGTTTCCATTTGTGCTCATCGACCCCCAGCACGCGGACTCCGGCCAGGTGGGTGGGGTCAGCGTAGATCAGCTCCCAGGCCTGTTCGAGGGCTACCTGGTTGACCAGATCCCAGCCGATGTCCAGGGACTTCGAGATCGCGGCAACGCTCATGCGGTCAATCGCCAGGCGCTGGAGGATCCAGCGGGTGCAGCGGTCGGTGAGCTTGGCTTTCGGTTTCGCGCACACGAGTTGCTGTTGAAAGATCTTTGTCGCACAGGCGGTGTTGGTGCAGGTGAACCGGGGTAGCCGGATCCGTAACCGGGTGGGATGCCCGACGACGGGCAGGTCCACGAGTTCACGGATCCGGTGATCACGCAGCCGGCCTTTCATCCCGCAGGCCGGGCAGGAGGCATCCTGTTCCACCGGGCGGCAGGTGATCCACGTGTGGCGCTCATCGATCGCGGCGCCCGTGATGGTCAGGCCGAGTTCAACGGTCCGGATGATGGTGTCAGCAATAAGAGACGTAGAATCGGGCATAGGTCCTCGGGGCGAAAGATGGTTGTGTAGGAACTTTCATCTTCGCATCGGGGACCCCTATATCTTGTGGTGGGTCCCGATCCTCATGCTGGCTCTCTCATCCCGGCTACGCACCCCAGATCCGGAAGAGCCAGATAGGCTCTTCACGATTTAGAGTGCGTTGATCCTGGCCTGAACTGGCTCTTCACGATTTAGAGTGCGTTGATCCTGGCCTGCAGCTGCCCAGAGTGAATCAGGGACCGCAAGATGTAGTGGTCGAGGTTCCGGAAACCCAGGGCGATGCCGCGTAGGTGCTCGAGCCGGCCGTTGATCGCCTCGACCGGACCGTTGGACGCCCCGATATCGAAGTACGCCAGGACATCCTCACGCCGACGCCACAAGGTCCGACCCAGTTGCGCGAGCTCTTCCAGCCCCTTCGGTAGGCCCTTACGAATGCTGTTGATCACCCTGCTCATGAGCTTCTTGCCCTCCGACTTCTGCGGATGCCCGTAAGCCGCAATCATGTCCTGGTAGAACATCCAGGTGACCTCGAGTGCCACGTACTCATCGTCGGTGGCCCACAGCAGGTCGAGGCGTTGTTTCTGCCGCTCGGTGAGGTAGTTCGTCCTGGTCAACAGCGTGCGACGGTGCTTGTACAACGGATCGTCCTTGCGCCCACGCCGCCCGGAGGTCTCCCGTTGGAGCCGCTGCCGGCAGCCGGTGAGTTTGTCGGCTGCCAGATGCACCACGTGGAAGGGGTCCATGACCTTCCTCGCCTGCGGCAACACCTCATCGACTGCGGTGGCGTAACCGGTGAAGCCGTCCATGGTCACCACCTGCACCTGCTCCCGGAAGCCAGGGTCGCGTTCCTGCAGCCAGGTGCGCAGCACCTGTGCACTGCGGCCGGGGCGCATGTCCAGCAGTCGGGCAGGCCCACGTCCGTCGACCAGGGGTGTGAGGTCGACGAGGATGGTCACCAGACTGGATGGCTGACCTGGCTTTCGGGTGTGCTTCCATACGTGCTCATCCACCCCGAGGATGCGCACCCCGTCCAGATGCGGAGAGTCGTCGTAGACAAGCTTGCGGCAGGCCTCGAGGGCGACCTGATTGACCAGCTCCCAACCCACGCCGAGTGCTTTCGCGGTGGCAGACACGCTCATCCGGTCTATCGCCAGGCGCTGGAGGATCCAGCGGGTCACCCGGTGGGTGAGTTTCGCTCCGTCATCGGCGCAGGGACCTGACCCCTGTTTGGTAGACACCCGACAACCCGGCTTTCTGCCGGGGAGGAAAGGTAACCTGCCACCATGCCGATCAAGACCTACACCGAGGAGTTCCGCCGCGACGCGGTCGCCCTCTACGAGAATTCCCCCGGCGTATCGATCAACGCCCTCGCCGCCGAACTCGGCGTCAACCGCAACACCCTCCAGATCTGGGTCCGCAAATACGGCACCGGAGCCCGCACCAGCAGCTCGGATTCTTCCTCCAGCTCTGACACACCGACCGTGGTGACCGAAGCGGAACGCATCCGCCAGCTGGAACGAGAAGTACGCAGACTCCGGGAGGAACGCGATATTCTGCGCAAGGCCGCGAAATATTTTGCGGAAGAGACGACCTGGTGATCCGCTTCCAGTTCGTTGACGACGCCAAGAACAGCCATTCGGTCAAGCGGTTATGTGAGGTTCTGAAACTCAACCGGTCCTCGTACTACAAATGGAGAAACACCTCCTCCGCCAGGACACAACGCCTGCTCAGCGACGCGATCCTCGGCGCACGGGTCAAGGCCGTGTTCGCCGCAGAACGCGGCTGCTACGGCTCCAAACGCATCACGGCGCAACTCAACGACGACTCGCCCGGCAGCCCGGTCAATCACAAGAAAGTCGCCCGGATCATGCGCTCGTTGCAGCTGGTTGGCTACTCGAAGAAGCGCAAGGTCACCACGACTGTCTCGGATGGGAGGAAGCCGGTGTTTCCGGACCTGGTGGGGGAGGAAATTCACCGCCCCGGCACCAAACCAGGTCTACGTCGGCGATATCACGTACCTGCCGATCGCGGACGGGTCGAATATGTACCTCGCCACCGTCATCGACTGTTTCTCCCGCCGGCTGGCCGGCTTCGCGATCGCCGATCACATGCGTACTTCCCTGGTCCAGGACGCCCTGGTGATGGCCAAGGGTCAGCGCGGAAGTCTCGACGACGCAATTTTTCACTCGGACCATGGCAGTGTCTACACTTCCCATGCGTTCCAGGAGACGTGCAGAACGCTGGGGATCCGGCAGTCGATGGGCGCGATCGGCAGCAGCGCTGATAATGCCCTGGCGGAGTCCTTCAACGCCGCGTTGAAGCGTGAGGTCCTCCAGGACGCGAAGACGTTTGCCAATCAGTTGCAGTGCCGGCGAGATGTTTTCCGCTGGTGTACCCGCTACAACACCACGCGTCGGCATTCCTGGTGCGGGTATCTCGCTCCAGCAGTGTTTGAAGAGCAATGTCCTGTTACGCTGAGATCTGCTTCCTGATCACATCCCCCGTGTCTACTTTCCGGGGTCGGGCCCCAGCTGAGTGTGGCCTGGAAGATCTTCCTGCCACAGAAGGCATTCGTACAGGTGAAGCGGGGCACGCGGACGTGCAGACGGGTCGGGAACCCGACCACCGGCAGATCGACGAGACGGCGAAGGACGTGGTCGCGAAGCTTCCCGGGTCGGGAACATTCAGGACAGGCGTTGCTCACGGCCACCGGTGTGGCGTCAATGACGGTGATGTTTCCGGCGTCGGCGGCACCGGTGATCGTCAGGCCGATTTCCGCGGTACGGCAGATGGTATCGGCCACGAGGTTGCCAGTAGTAGGCTGCACAGTAGGGTCCTGGTTCGGTTGGATGGAAGCGTCGTAACTCTCATCTTGTACCGGCCAGGACCCCTACATGTTGTGCCACCCCGAACCCCACCCTGGACTCACCTACGCACTCCGAAACGCGAAGAGCCAGTTTATTCTGCGTCTGTCCCTCAAATTTATTCTCTTATTTTTCGTAGCGCCCCTTGTTTGTAGGGAGAAATGCTGTTGCCTACAGCAGATCTTCTTTTGAGGCGGACATTATCAATGCACTTGCCCGGGACCCGCTGAAGCCAAGGATCTTTAAAAACGGGGGTAAGGATTGATCCTCATTACTAATAAGGTTTCAAGGTATTAGGTATCTCTTCTACACCTCAGAGTGGTGAGTGGCAGGTGTTCGAGGGTAGTGCAGGCGCTTGGTTCGGGAGATCGTGCTCAGCACCATCGCATGCAGCAGCCCACCGACTACCGGCCCGGCGATCAGCGACAGGCCCACCCGGATCTCCAACGGAAACGGCAACACCCACAGCGCCGTAAAAGCCATTACCGAGGCTGCCACCCATCCGAGGACATACCAACGATGCTGCTCAAGGGCCAAGGTGGCGGTCCCAGTAATCATCAGGCAACCAGTGCACGCGGAGGCGAAGGTTAGCGCCGCGAGGATGACACCGGGGACTTCATAACCTGGCTTGAAGAAGGTGGCCAAAATCCACGGCCCGGGTCTGCTGCACGATCAGGTGACAGTGGTTAGTCACGCAGCCTGATCGGCTGGTGTGGTCATGATTGTCTCGAACTCGATCGGGGTCAAGCGGCCTAGGCGGTCCTGTCTGCGGCGTCGGTGGTAGGTCCTCTCGATCCAGGTAACGATGGCGATCCGGAGCTCTTCTCGGCTGGCCCATGCGCGGCGGTCGAGGACGTTCTTCTGCAGGAGTGCGAAGAAGCTCTCCATGGCTGCGTTGTCCCCGCACGCACCGACGCGGCCCATGGATCCGGTCATGTCGTGAATGCCCAGAGCGCGCACGAATTTCCGGCTACGGAACTGAGACCCGCGGTCGGTGTGGACCACGCAGCCGGCCACGTCGCCGCGGCGGGCGACCGCGTTGTTGAGGGCAGCCACGGCTAGGCGGGACTTCATCCGCGAATCGATCGAGTACCCCACGATCCGGTTGGAGTAGACATCCTTGAACGCACAGAGGTAGAGCTTGCCCTCATTGGTCCAGTGCTCGGTGATATCGCCGATCCACAATTCGTTCGCGCCATCGGCCTTGAACTCGTGCCGGGTTCTGCCCTCCTCATCGGTGACGGCGCAGAGGTCATCGTGGACCGGTGGGCCGGGCTTCTTACCGTTCTTGCCGCGTTTCTTCCCGAACACCGACCACCAGCGGTTGTCTGAGCAGATCCGCCACGCAGTGCGCGCTGCCATCGGTTGACCGAGATCGCGGGCCTCATCCACCAAATAGCGGTAGCCGAACTCGGGATCATCCCGGTGGGCGTCGAACAAGGCATTGGCACGGTAAGCCTCATTCAGCTCTGCATCGGTGATCGGGTCCGCCAGCCACCGGTAGTAGGGCTGGCGAGCAAGATTGAGCACCCGACACGTCACCGTGACGGGGACACCGTCCACGGCCAACTCACGAACGAGCGGGTACATCATTTTCCCGGCAGATTGGCCTGCGAGAGATACGCCGCGGCACGGCGGAGGACCTCGTTCTCCTGCTCCAAGAGACGGATCCTCTTCCTGGCGTCGCGCAGTTCAGCCGACTGAACCTGAGTCGAGCCCAACACTTCACCGTCCTCGAGGTCAGCCTTCTTCAGCCACGAGTACAGGGTAGTGAAGTGGACCCCGAAGTCCTTGGCGATCTGGGAGAGCTCGACACCGGGCTCACGATTCCGTGCGACACGGACAACGTCATCGCGGAACTCTTTGGGATAGGGCTTGGTCACGGTGTACATCCTTCCAGCCCAACCATCTGATTAGGCTGCTCGGTTGTCACCTGATCGTGCAGCAGACCCCCCATCAGCCATGCTGCTGCCCCACCGGCCAGACCCAGTCCCAGCACCGCAAGAATCGGCCGGGCCAGCGCTCCGAGGATGTGCTCCCGGTTATCCACGAAACGAACGATGAGAGCGGATTGGAAGCGCTGTAAGGGAACGAGGATTGGTGCCCGGGTGAGCATCACGGCGTTAATGATGCCGGCGACAGTCACCGTGGTGCTGATATCCGGCCCGGGCGCAAGCTTCACGAACGCGGGGAAGCCGGTGATCAACACGGCCGAGGCCCCGGTGGCTAGCATCGCAGATCCCGCCCGTCGAGCCAGCACGCCTGGAGACACATCGACCGGAGCATGCAGCCGTGCACGCACCTGCGGGGACATGCCCAGGATAACCAGCCAGCTCAGTGCGCCGATGATGGTAATCAGGAGAAAAGCGGGCATTCCCCATCCCAGTTGCCATGCCACGAGGGCTAGGAGGAGGCGAATTCCTGAGTCTAGGGCTATCAACCAAGAGTACTGCCGCCACATCTTCAAACCTGACAAGACACCGGAGAGAACAGCCTGGAAAGCATAGCTCATCAGGCCAAAGGCGAAAAAGGCAGTAGCTATCCCCCCATCCCCTGAATGGCTCATTAATGTCGGCATCCAGAGCAGTCCGATACCTGCCGCTATAACCAGGGTGGCCCCACCCACCCAGATTCCCAGCAGCCAGGGACGCCCACCCTGAATACGCCCCGTTCCCTTGGTAGAAGACACGCCTCGAGCGGTTTCTTGCATGAGCCCGTCGAGCAACCCGGTGGCGGCGAAGAATAGTCCCCAGTAAGCCTGAAATTCGTCGGCCTGTTCCACCTCCAGTGCCCAGGTGGCCACGTACAGGATCACGAAGCCTGCCAGCCCCGCGAAGACCGTGGCGAGACCCAATGACCTCATCGTGGCATCACCCCGCCCACCCAGATTGCACTGTGACGGGAATCAAGGACACACCTAGTAGCAGTTGGGAAAAGCATTACGAGTTCGGGTTCTTCCCCTGCGGTGCGGTGCATCTCCACTCTCTTTCAGGACGTCAGACTCTCCGGCGCATAATTGCCACGCGTTTTTTAGAAAGCATCAGGCTAACAGACCGAGATCTAGCCCTCGGAAAACTTTTTGATCCTAGGGATGGATCAGATAGTGACCGCTAGGACGTGACACAACTTATAAACAGGGGAATAGATATTTTTTGGAAATTAGATGCTCTAGATAAATTCTGGTGCTAATAGATAGGCTCAAGAAAAATCGCTCCAGAAGCTTTCTAGAGAAGCGGTAGGTGAGAGTTCCTCAAGCCGGGCTAGTTCTTTCCCGTATCGTACCCACGTTCCCGGTCACACGATGCAGGTCGACTGGGCGGGCACGAAGATGGCCGTCTTTGACCCCATCACCGGGCGCAAGACCAAGGTGTCGGTGTTCGTGGCCTCGTTGCCGTACTCCGGGATGGTCTTCGCCCGCGGTTATCTCGATGAGAAGTCCCCGAACTGGTTGGACGCCCACCAGCAGGCCTTCGAGTTCTTCGGCGGTATCCCGCAGGTCGTCATCCCGGACAACGCCTCCACCGCATCCAACCAGATCGCTCGTGGGGACCGGGCCCGGGACGTCAACCGCGCCTACCGGGATTTCCTCGAGCACCACCGCACCGCTGCGGTACCGACCCGTCCCGTAAAACCACAGGACAAAGGCAATGTCGAAGCCGGGGTCAAGGTCGTGACCAACTGGGTGATCGGCCGGCTCGCGGGCCAGCGATTCGCCAGCCTGGATGACCTCAATACTGCTGTGGCCGACCAGGTCACCGCGATCAACACCAGAACACCGTTCCGCGGACAGCAGATCAGCCGCAAGGATCTGTTCGATGAGTATGAGCGGCCGGAACTGCTTGGGCTGCCGGAGTCCCGCTGGCAGCCGGTGACCTGGCGGAAATCCAAGGTCAACCGTGATTACCACATCGAAATCGCCACGGTGAAGTACTCGGTGCCCCACACCTTCGCCGGACGCCACGTTGATGTGAAGATCACCGGCGACCGCCTGACGGTCATGTGCGACGGGGACATCATCGCCACCCATACCGTCTCCCCGCGCCAGCATGTCTACGTCACCGACCCCGATCATGTCCCCGATCAGCATCAGCAGTCCTCGGACCTGTGGTCCAGGGCGTATTTCCTGCGTCAGGCCCACAAGGTCGGTCCCCACACCGTCGCCGCGATCACCAGCGTGCTCGATGCCCGCCCGATCGAAGCCCAGGGGTATCGCACCTGCCTGAACATCCTCGCCCTGGGCAAGGGCGACAACAAGGCACTGCTGGAACAGGCCTGCCGGCAACTGGTTGACGCTGATTCCCCGCGGGCGGTCAGCTACACCGCGGTCAAGCAACGCCTGGCGGCCTTGCGGGCCCAGGTCCACGCCCGGCCCACCACCACAGATGCTCCGCCGCCGCCGGCCCCACGCATCGACCCGGCCCCGGGCTCACGGGACACCCGCGGTGCGCACCTGGCCGGCCCTGAGCACTTCAGCCTCGACGCTCTACTGGGAAAGACGGATCCTGCCCACGATGAAGGAGGTCAGGTGTGATGGATCGACACCTCACCGACGCCGACATGACGTTGTTCACCCAGCTGCGGATGACCGCCTTCGGGAAAACCGTCATCGACCTGGCCAACGACCCCGCCTGCGATGAGTGGACGTTCTCGCAGAAGATCTTCCACGCCCTGGATAAGGAGATCACGGCCAGGGAGCAACGTCGGACCCAGAAACTACTCAAGGCATCCAGATCGCCAAACCCTGATGCCTGCGTAGAAGAAATCCGCTACCTTCCCGACCGCAACCGTGGGTCGTGAGCTAATCGCACGGCTGTCCAGCTGTCAATGGATCGATCAGACCCACAACCTGGTCATCCTGGGGAAATCCAGTGTCGGCAAGACCTACCTCGCGTTGGCGCTGCTCAACGCCGCCTGCCGGAAGTTCTACACCGCCCGGTTCTTCAGACTCGATGATCTGGCCAACCAGCTCGCGGTCATGGACCCCGCGTCGCAGAAACGGCTGGACTTCCTCACCGACCTGCACAACTGCGACCTGCTGGTCATCGATGACTTCCTGACCACGCCCATCAACCAGCACACCGCCGCGGAGCTGCTCAACATCCTCGCGGCCCGGGACGGCCGTGGCTCGACCCTGGTCACCTCCCAGTTCGAGCCGCAGGACTGGTACAAATCCCTGCATGACGCGGTGATCGCCGAATCGATCCTCAACCGGATCGTGGTAGGCGCCGAGATCGTCGCACTCGACGGGCCGAACATGCGCCGGCACCTCGCCGACGCGCAATAGCCCCGCCGGCACCCGGACCAAGCACCGCTATCCGGTGCTCATCCGGGTGCTATCGGATCGTCAGAACGCTGCTACTGGAAGCACGTCCCAAACAGGCTGCAACGGGAGACTACCGGACGCCGCGGACGCAAAGATGATCCGCTGTATAAGTACCGTCGCACGCTGTTGACCAGGACGAACTACTGAGTATTCGCAGTTGCGAAGGCCACCCGATCATGCGGTTGGGGGCCAGCGGTATTGCCTGCGGGGGCCGGTGACCGTAGGGATGGGGGCCACCGGCCGACGCTGGGTGTTTCCTACTGGTTCATCGTGACGTGCTCCCGCATGTTGTGGGTGCCGGTGTCGACCCAGATGGTGTTGTGCACGATCCGGTCCATGATCGCATCGGCGTGCACCCCGGATCCGAGCCTTTGATGCCAGTCCTTCTTGGCGTATTGGGTGCAGAACACCGTCGATGCGGAGTCGTAGCGACGCTCGAGCAGTTCCAGCAGCATGCTGCGTATGGCCTCATCCGGATGATCCAGCAGCCACTCGTCGATCACGAGGACAGTGAACGCGGCGTACTTCTTGAGGAACTTCGTCGCTCCCTGGGGTTTGTCGCGTGCGGTGGCCCAGGCTTCCTCCAGATCCGGCATCCGGATGTAGTGCGCCCGATACCGGTGCTGGCAGGCCTGCTTCGCCAGCGCGCACCCCAGGTAGGACTTCCCCGACCCGGTGAAGCCCTGGAACACGACATTCTGGTGGCGTTCGATGAACCCGCAGGTCGCCAAGGTAGCCAGCAGGTTGCGATTCAGTCCTCGTTGCTCGACCAGGTCGATCCGACGCAGATCAGCAGCCGGATAGCGCAGGCCGGCCCGGCGGATCAGCCCGTCGACCTTGCCGTGGGTGAAGGTGGCATACGCCTCATCGACGATCAGTCGCAGCCGCTCCTCGAATCCCATCCCCAGGACGAGGTTCTCGTCTTCGGCGTCGATGGCCTCCAGCAGGGCGGTCGCGCCCATGTCGCGGAGTTTGCGTTTGGTTTCCATGTCGATGCCGCTCATTTCACGTCTCCTGCGTAGTAGTCGGCGCCGCGGACAAATCCGCCTTCCTCCACCGGTTCCTCCCGGGGTGGACGCTGCCGGGCGGCCTGATCCTGTCCGGTGGCCAGGATCGGGTGCAGGTGCACGTACCGCGGGGACCGGACGGACCTGACCCCTGTTTGGTAGACACCCGACAACCCGGCTTTCTGCCGGGGAAGAAAGGTAACCTGCCACCATGCCCAGCAAGACCTACACCGAGGAATTCCGCCACGACGCGGTCGCCCTCTACGAGAATTCCCCCGGCGTATCGATCAACGCCCTCGCCACCGAACTCGGCGTCAACCGCAACACCCTCCAGATCTGGGTCCGCAAATACGGCACCGGCGCCCGCACCACCACCAGCACCGAGGCCGCCTCGCAGACCCCGACATCGGTGACCGATGCCGAACGTATCCGCCAGCTGGAACGGGAAAACGCCCGACTGAAGGAAGAGCGCGACATCCTGCGCAAGGCCGCGAAATATTTTGCGGAAGAGACGACCTGGTGATCCGCTTCCAGTTCGTTGACGACGCCAAGAACAGCCATTCGGTCAAGCGGTTATGTGAGGTTCTGAAACTCAACCGGTCCTCGTATTACAAATGGAGAAACACCTCCTCCGCCAGGACACAACGCCTGCTCAGCGACGCGATCCTCGGCGCACGGGTCAAGGCCGTGTTCGCCGCAGAACGCGGCTGCTACGGCTCCAAACGCATCACGGCGCAACTCAACGACGACTCGCCCGGCAGTCCGGTCAATCACAAGAAAGTCGCCCGGATCATGCGCTCGTTGCAACTGGTTGGCTACTCCAAGAAACGCAAGGTCACCACGACTGTCTCGGATGGGAGGAAGCCGGTGTTTCCGGATCTCGTCGGCCGGAGGTTCACCGCCCCGGCACCGAACCAGGTCTACGTCGGCGATATCACGTACCTGCCGATCGCGGACGGGTCGAATATGTACCTGGCCACGGTCATCGACTGTTTCTCCCGCCGGCTGGTCGGCTTCGCGATTGCCGATCACATGCGTTCTTCCCTGGTCCAGGACGCCCTGGTGATGGCCAAGGGCCAGCGCGGAAGTCTCGACGACGCAATTTTTCACTCGGACCATGGCAGTGTCTACACTTCCCATGCGTTCCAGGACACGTGTACGCAGCTGGGGATCCGGCAGTCGATGGGCGCGATCGGCAGCAGCGCTGATAACGCCCTGGCGGAGTCCTTCAACGCCGCGTTGAAGCGTGAGGTCCTCCAGGACGCAAAGACGTTTGCCAATCAGTTGCAGTGCCGGCGAGTTGTTTTCCGCTGGTGTACCCGCTACAACACCACGCGTCGGCATTCCTGGTGCGGGTATCTCGCTCCAGCAGTGTTTGAGGAGCAATGTCCTGTTACGCTGAGATCTGCTTCCTGATCACATCCCCCGTGTCTACTTTCCGGGGGTCGGGCCCGACATGCCCGGCCAGCGCCAGCCTGCAGGCGTCCTCGACCCGCTCGGCGGAATACCGCCGCGTCAACCGCAACACCGCCAGGGCGGCATTCAGGCCCTGCTCGTCGACGGCCACCGATTCGAAGATCCGGTTGACCACCACCGTCGCGGACGGACCCACCCGGCCTGCCCACTCCCGCACGCGCGGGGCGTCCCACGGCTGGTAGCGCTCCCCGGCGGGTAGATCAGCGTCGTTGGTGCGGTACTGATTGGCTGATCCCTCGGGAAGCAGCACATGGCTGCTCACCCTTTGCTGGCCGGAGTAGACCTGCAGCACCCGGTCGGTGATCCGCAGATCCACACCCGTACCGATATGGGTGACTGGCACCGAGTAGAAATTCTTCTCCCACACCACGTGCCCGTTGCGCCCGACCCTCCGGCCGTAGACCCACCGGCTGATCTCATAGGCGACCTGCGGAAGCCCGGTCAGCAGGGGGTGTTCCTCGGTGGTGAAGACACTGGCCCGGGAGCCGTCCCGCTTCTGGAAAGGCTCGGCGTTGTAGGCCGCGACCTGGTCGGTGACCGCGGCCGTCAGCTCCGGAAGCGACGTGAACTGCTGGTCACGTAGCTGCGCGATGACCCGCATCGCGACATGCCAGACAGTATTTTCCACGCTCGGTTTGTCCTTCGCTTTGCGCACCCTGCCCGGTAGTACGGCGGCCGAGTAGTGTGCGGCCATCTCACGGTAGGCGTCGTTGAGGACGATCTCACCGTCGCGGGGATGTGTGATCACTCCGGTTTTGAGGTTGTCGGGCACGATCCGCGGTACCGATCCGCCGAAGGCGGTGAACATTGCGACATGGGCCCGCAGCCAGGACTCCTGCGTCATGTCCAGGCTGGGGTAGACGAACGAGTAGCGGCTGAAGGGCAGGCACCCGACGAACAGGTACACCGGCCTCGGGGCGCCGCTGACAGGGTCGAGAAGTGTCATCGTCGGCCCGGACCAGTCGACTTCGACGCTCTGGGCGGCCTTGTGTCCCACCCGCGACGCTGCTCCCGTGACCAGGACGTGGCGCTGGTAGGTCCGGCAGAACCGGTCGTAGCCCATCGCCGGGGCTCCGGTGGCGACGCATTCATCGGTGTACTCGCCGTGCAGCAGCTTCAGGGTCACGCCGACCCGGGCGAGTTCCCGGTGGACGTTCTCCCAGTCCGGCTGGGCGAAGATGCTGTGGTGCTGTCCCCGGCCCGGGAACAGCAGGTCATAGACCTCGTCCTCGGGACGCTCGGCGACATCATCCCAGCTCACACCCGCGGTGTCGGCTGCTTCCAGCACAGCGGTGATGCTTTTTCGGGACATACCCTGTGACGCGGCGATCGTGCGTCCTGACAGGCCCTCGGAGCGTAGCTGGAGTATCAGCTTCGCTCTGATCTTTCGTACCATTGGCTTGCTCCTTCCGCCGTGTGCCCTATACACACGGCGGGAGGAGCGTAAGCGTGGTGGCCCCCGAGCGCACCACGAGTGGCCCCGAGGCCTACGAACCCGTCCTCAGCCTGCCGGCCCCCGGACACGCGACCGGTGGACCCCAGTGAAGCGAATATTCAGGCCTACCGAAGGGGCTGGAAGAGCTCGCGCAACTGGGTCGGACATTGTGGCGTCGGCGTGAGGATGTCCTGGCGTACTTCGATATCGGGGCGTCCAACGGTCCGGTCGAGGCGATCAACGGCCGGCTCGAGCACCTACGCGGCATCGCCCTGGGTTTCCGGAACCTCGACCACTACATCTTGCGGTCCCTGATTCACTCTGGGCAGCTGCAGGCCAGGATCAACGCACTCTAAATCGTGAAGAGCCCGATTACCGCCAGATGAAGCCGGAGACGCCACCTATCAATCTACGCAGTCAACTGGAAAAGTTGAGAACTTCTTCGGCCTCAGAGGTGAAGACAATATGAGGGGTGACATACTTGCTGCGCATCTTAGCTATGATCGCCTCCGCCTTCTCATCCTCCTCTTGGGATAGCCAGCTTGACCAGGAACGATACATCTTCGAAACAAAGATCGGGTCCCCGTCGGCTATGATCTCGCCCTCGTGTAACCAAATCACTCTGTTACAAATTTTTTGGATCGTTGAGGCCTGATGGGAAACAAGAAAGATAGTCCCCGCGTCATCGAGGAAAGAAAACATCCGTTTCCGAGCTTTTTCCCCAAATGCAGCATCGCCAGTCGAAAGAGCTTCGTCAACCAAAAGAATCTCCCTTCGAACGGAAGTGGAGATCGCGAACTTCAACCGCGCCCCCATTCCTGACGAGTAGGTATTCATCGGGCGGTGGACCGCATCGCCGATACCAGAAAAACGAATGATCTCGTTCTCAAGACCTCTCGCTTCACTAGGTGATAGACCTTGGGCCAATAGACCCAAATGTATGTTCTCGACACCAGTCAAAGAGGGCTGTAGGGCAGCAGATACGCTCAACAAGGTCGGATTCGACGTAACGAAAATATCCCCAGAAGAGGATGATTCTCCGCCGGCTATCAGGCGTAAGAGGGTAGATTTTCCAGAACCGTTCCTTCCCAAAACGCCAATTGAATCCCCCCTATTTGCGACAAGGGAAACCCCTTTCAATGCCGAAACAGTCGAAGATCGATCCTTACGAAAAGGATTACGGCCCTTTAGGTTAGGAACTTCGTAGTTTTTAAATACCCGTCTGACAACCACGGTCGCTTCCTCAGACACGGACATAGCGGGCCTCCGACTGCCAGAAGAACAGAAGTCCTAGACAGAATGAACCGACAGACCAAAGGACTAGGCTGACAAACGAAGAGGCTTCCGGAAAACTGCCGTATAACACTGCTTCCCGGATAGCCTCAAGAAACTGATAAATCGGATTCATAGTCATGACATACTGCAGAATAGGTTCGGTGGCAAACCTCTCTATAGAAAAGAATACACCAGATACGTAGAAAAGCACGCGTGTACCAAAGTTCATCAACGACCTAAGGTCGGGGATAAAAGCGGTAAGTCGTGCAAAAACGAGTGCTAAGCCGCAAGAAAATACGTGCAATAGAACGTAGAGTAGCGGAACGATGGCTATGGACCACGATATTTGTTCGCCCCATTGAAATACTAGCGCGACGGCGATAGCAACCATCGCCGGTACCAGGTTGTCGAGGAACTGACGAAGCAAAACGCCGAAAACTAGGGTAGCGCGCGGAAACGTAAAAGACCGAATCATACTCCGAGAACTTTGAATAAGCCCGCTACCGGCGTTAATTCCCCGCGATACAAAACCAAAGAATATGACCCCAATAACCAAGTAACCTACAAAGTTGTCGATTCCACGGCTCGTGCGGAGAAGAAGTCCGAAGACTAGTCCATAGGTAGCGGACTGCAATAATGGGGTGAGAACCAGCCATAGGTTGCCGAGGAACATTTCCTGGTTGCCTTTAAATGCGCGGCTTCGCGCGTCGGCAACTACAAAATGACGCCAATGGATAATCTCAGCAAGGTATGCGGACAGGGAAGGACGAATATTAAGTTTGCCGAGATTTTCGTCTGCTACAAGCATTAGCTGCACGGGTACTGGTTCTTGGGGAGCGGATTCTGCTGAGGGCACGTTGTTTGCACCTTACTTTTAGTCGATGGTTACTCGCGTATCCTTGAAAGTTGGCTTCTAGTGATGGATTTGTGAGCCGAAAATGGCCGCCACCCCAAAAAGCTGCTGACCTGCGTTCTGCTAAGCAGAGTATTGCTGACGTTCATCGGGCTGCTTCTCTCACTAACATGCGCGCTACAGCCAGGCCGGAGCGGAGCTGCCCAGTGCGCTCCTTGCCGCGCTAACTCACTTCGTACGTTTAGTAAATCATTCAAACTTGGAAAGTGGTTCACCGTAAATGTTGGTAATGCGCGCTAGAATTTCCCGGGCCGCCCCGCGTTCTGCAACATCAACACGGTCGAGCCGCGGAAGGTACCAGTTCCTAACGAAGTTGTCAAGCTGGTGTTCCTTGTAAAGCTCGTAAAGACCGAGTTCGCGAAGAACCTCCGCTTGACGTATTTCCAGGATCTCAGACTTTTCGAAGTAGCGGGGATTCAAGGTGTTCGTGACGGATCCATCTCGCTCCGCGTAGTAGATGAGGTGCGCGGTATCGACAAAGGCTCCGCAGTTTGTACGAGCAAGCAATTCCCACCCAAAAAGAGTATCCTGACCAGCGCTTTGCTCCACAAACTTGAGGCCCGAAGACTCTAGGAATTCGCGGCGTATGACTGCCGCCTGTGTTGACACGACTGGAAACTTGCCAGCTTTAAAGAAACGATCAACGCTGTCTTTAACGATCACGGTTTCACCGGAGCTGTGTTTCCCGGTGAATCCGGGACTAGAGCCGATCTTAGCTTGGTATCCGCTCACGAAGTCTACGGGAGTACCGATCTCGAACAACCGATCAAATTCATCGACGAGATGGTCGTAGCCATGGGTAGAAATCTCGTTGTCCGGGTCAAGGAAAGCTACCAAAGGCGCGCTAGCGTGATCGATCCCCCAGTTCCGGGGTCGCGCTGCGCTGCCACTTCCTCCGTCATAAAACCGATGAAGGCGGATATTGGGATAGCGATGTTTCAACTGTTCTAGGATACGGATGGTCTCTGCTTCCGTCGAATGATCATCGACAAGCAAGATTTCCATTTGAGACCAGACGGCGTTGCGCTGCAAGCTAGGAATACACTTCGTCTCAAGGAACTTACCATTGTTATGCACCGGAATGATAACGGTCAGTTTGGGTGAGGGAGCCAGATAGGCTTCTTCGCGCGAGCGAACGAAGGTGGTATAGCCGATGCCAAACGGGTCTGCAAGGTAGCCCTTTCCAACTATCGGACTGTGAGGATCCTGTATAATTTGTGTCAGCCCGTCAAAATCAGTCGCGACGACAGTCTTTCCAGCGTCGTGCGCTACGGCGGTGAATTCATGGAAACGGCCAGGTACGAAAGTGCCGTCCTCATAGCCGCAGTCTTGGCTTACAAAATCGGAATCAGTGTACTTGAAGGCGTTCACACGCGACGCCAAATATTCGCGCTCATACTGTGTATCGCTTCGCATGCAGGCGAAGTAACCATAGTTTTGTGCGATCTCAGGCCTCGCCTGAACTTCTTTGAGGCTTACTACATCAGCTGAAACTGATTGCCTTTGGACGAGTTCGCGAACAAGTTCGACCGAATCAAGGGCCGCAACGAGGATTCCTGAGTTCCGAGTAGGGGCGGACGGTAGGCCAACCTTCTCCATCATGGAACTGACAACGGAGTAGCTGGTCTTGTCGTCCATGATATTGATCAACGACTGATTGGCTCGGAAATACTCGTCATGTGGGAAATCTTCATCCAACATCTCGGGCGTGTGAGTCAGGGTCGGGATAATTCGAATCTCAGGAAAACGATTAAAGACGGACCGAGCGTAATTGGAAATGATCGGCTTGCCTTGTGCTTGAAGTTCGTAAACTCTCATGGCGCACATCGTCGGACTGTTCTTAATCGAATTGAAGTTCAAACTGTAACGGTACAGCTTATGTACCTTCTGAAGAAGATCATGCTTAATCGCAGGAAGGATGTAGGGGGCATACTGATCCGGAAAGTCAAACCCTTCTATGTCGTAGTTGCGGTCAAGGATAGTAAGAGAAGCGTTTGAATCAGTTATAGAATCAAAAATGACTTCCATATCAGCGCACCGTTCTGGGTAGCGGCTCGGATATGAACCCGCGAAGAAGGCCGCACTGAAATCGTGCCGGAACGCGCCGACAGGATTATTGAGGAGTGGGTTGGCACCGTATTCCCCGTAAAACACAGAGCCGTTGTTGAGTGCTATCTTGTAGTCATTGATGACATTGACATCGGAAGTGAAGATCGTATCGAAGCCACTAGCAATGGGAAGGAAATATTCGAAGTTAGAAGGATCTTCAATTGATTGAAATACGGTCGGAACGGAATTATTCTTTGCCCATGAAAGGATGTCTGCGAGCGCATTCTTGGGTGCTTCCCGGAACTTGAGGCCCTTCCACTCTTCATTGTTTAGGCCTTTCCAGCAGGTTACGTAGATGATTACGTCAACATCGTTTTCGGCTAGAACAGCGGTATAATTCTCCGGTGAGAGGTAAACCACTCTCTCGAAAGCGTCCTTGTAGAAGTTGAACATGTATTCATCTGTAATGATCGCGGCTGTGCAAGGAACGGGGGAAAAATGACGTGAACCGTTCGTCTCTGGAAGGCTGCTGGCTACAGAAGCGAGTATCTTAAGTGAGGTTTTGGCCCGGTGTTCGGAAACCTCAGCGGCTTTCTCGATGTTCTTGTCTTGAGAAACAGACAGTTTTCCTGCCTTTGTCGCTGTATCGACAGCATCAACTATCTTGTTAATTGTCTTCTTGGCATTAGTAGCCAGTTTCTCAATGGCTGCATTAGCCACCGCCTCAGCCCTGGCTACGTACCTCACTTTGGTGTCCTTGCCTTGGTTAGATTCGGAGAGAGTTAAATGTGCAGAAAGGCTCTCAAGAATGACCTGTGATTGCGGTGCCAAGCGAATTGCCAGAACGATATGCGCAGTGTCGGAGCCTAAATATACTTCTGCCGGATGACTGGTTTTAATTACTTGTTGGCCATGACGTCGTCGGTTTAGGTTATACTCGAGCACGTATAGCTGAGGTGCAGAACCTTCGTGGGTTGTTACCTTCGAATCAAGGAGAATGATGGTCGAGGGCGGGGTCACATGACCCCGGTCAGCGCCTAGTTCCTTAGAGTCAGAAGTCCGAGCCCCCAATGTGACATATTGCGGCTCCTTCGTGACATTTTTTAAGACCGTCTTGAAATCGTTGTTGAAGGAGACTTTAACGCCCTGACCTGCTGACCAATAATGACCGTTGATCATCGATCCTGTGGCGCCGATAATTGAGAAGTTCTGCATGATACCCCTGAAACTTTGGTTGATTTAGTGATTGTGATGCGCAATAATGGTTTGTTGCCGCCGTATGCTCTCGATTTCAATCTTCAATGTGTCTATTTGGGACTGAAGTTGGCTAATTGATTCAGCAGCATTCCGCAGTTTGGTTGAGTACGTCCTCCTCGATTGACGGAGGACTATTAGTGCCATGGTTGAAGCGACTATGAAACCAATTGAGGCGGTAACGACAAAAGCGGCACCTTCACCTGTAAGTTCCGTCGTCGCGATCGAACCTAATATTCCAACTGAGTATAGAACTGCTCCGAAGCCAAGAAGGAGTAAGCGCCGCTTCATCATGTATCACCGATTTCCAATGGGTAGGGTAGATTCTCCCCAGATTCCCTTGGTGTCAACAAGCACCTTTCCGGAAAGGTCTGTTTTGTACTCGAGGAATTCCTTGTGGTCGACCAAGACAACTACAATGTCGGATTCTTTGATTGCCTCTTCAAGGCTCGTGAGAGTTAGATTTCGAAGGAGAGAAAGCGAATCTGGGAGTACCGAGATGTTTGGCTCCACTACAGACACTTGAGCCTTTGGATTTCTAAATGCTAATTCTTTCACAATTTCTAGCGAAGGCGACTCTCTCAAATCGTCGATGTTTGCCTTGAAGGCGAGGCCAAGTGCTGCAACTCGCGGATCTTCCAAACCTTCGATGGCTGACGCCACCTTGTCAATCACATATTTCGGTTTGCTGTCGTTAACCAAGCGGGCGGTTTTGATGAGCTTCGAGTGTATTGGGTCCGTTGAAACGATGAACCAAGGGTCCACAGCTATGCAATGGCCCCCCACACCTGGGCCCGGTTGGAGAATATTGACGCGAGGGTGGTGATTGGCCAGATCGATCAGCTCCCAGACATTGATATCTAGGTGGTCGCATATCAGCGAAAGCTCGTTGGCGAATGCAATGTTGACATCCCGGAAAGAGTTTTCCGTGAGTTTGGCCATTTCTGCTGTTGTAGCATTGGTTGCCAAGAGCTTTCCACTGCAGAATGTACTGTAGAGACGTTGTGCTCGCTGTGTAGCTTCTTGAGTGACACCGCCAATGATGCGATCGTTCGTTAAAAGTTCTTCCATCGCGTTACCGGGAAGAATGCGCTCGGGACAGTGTGCGAAGTAAATTACTGGTTTTGATTGTGGGTTGTGAGAGCCATCAGCTGCCAGGTCAGAACGTAGCTTGAGAATCCGTTCTGCCATCTTCTCCGTGGTGGTCGGAGGCGAAGTAGATTCGAGGACAATGAGTTCGCCACCCTGAAGGGTCGGAGCAATGCTTTCAGCTGCCGAGTAGATGTACTTCATGTCGACGCTCATGTCGTCATTGAATGGCGTCGGTACTGCAATAATGAAGTTTTCGGACCTAACCATTTCAGTGGTGGCCCTGAAGTTTCCAGACTCTAGGGCTTGCTTTAGTCCCGTTTCTAGACCGGGTTCGACAATTGTGACGCACCCCTGGTTGATCTTGTCGACAGACTCCGCCTTTATGTCAACGCCGGTGACATTGACACCATGGTTGGCCATTACTACTGCTGTTGGCAAGCCAATGTATCCTAGACCGACGAAGGTAACCGATGCTGTGGTCAAAGCTGTCCTTCCAATGCTGCCATCTGGGCTAATGCGGATAGCTGATTGCCTGCTATGTCTCAGATGGAGTTAAGCTATAAACGATTATGGGCTGACTGAGTCCGCTTAGTTTATCATCAGGCGTCTACGTGTGCCCCGATTACCTGAACTGATCGCGGTTGCGCTGATGCACGGGAAAAGGAAAAGGCCACTAGAAATCGATCCTAGTGGCCTTGCGTGCATTTTGCTCCTCCAACTGGGCTCGAACCAGTGACCCTTCGATTAACAGTCGAATGCTCTGCCAACTGAGCTATGGAGGATGAAGTTGTTTTGCCTCGCTTTCGCGATGCTCTGCAACGAGTCATAACTATAACGGGGTGCCGTCAGAAGTGGCAAATCGCCAGGTCAGATTCCAAAACCGCGACCTGGCTGCCAGGCCAATCCGATGGCAGTTTCGACACCAGTTCCCGGTACCACTACGTCCACGGTCCGCAGCCACCTCATCTCCACCCCGTCCCGCCGTAACCGGGCGATCGAGTAGCCGTGGGCGTCAAGATCCACGTGGCGGATGTGCGGGTTGACTTCCCGGACCAGGGCCTCGGCGAGGTGGGAGATGGCATTATCGGCGGGGAGCTTGAGTATCTCGTCGACGTTGGGGGCGGAGATGGACGTGCACACCAGCTCCACTCCGATGAGCTGGTCGCCGGCCCAGACGTCGTGGGCCCATTCGGAGTGGATGTCGCCGGTGAGGAACAGGGCGGGACGTCCGCTGACGCGCAACAGCTCGAGGAGGCGGCCTCGGTCGGCGGCGAAGCCGTCCCACTGGTCGGGGTTCATGGGGATGCCGGCGGCTGTGCGGGCGCCGAGGAACTCGGCAACTGAGGAGGTCTGCGGGTTCTGCTGCAGGGGCAGCAGGTTGGTGGGGGAGAACATCACCGAACTGCCGATGACGGTCCAGTGGGCGGGGGAGGTGTCGATGGTGCGGCGCAGCCACTCGAACTGCTCGGAACCCATCATGGTGCGGGCGGGGTCGTTGAAGTCGGCGAGTGCGGTCGGGGACCAGGCGGCGGGCTGGTCGCGGTAACTGCGCAGGTCGAGCATCATCAGCTCGGCCAGATCACCGAAGCGGAAAGAACGGTAGAGGTGCCCACCGGCCGATGGGGAGGCGGTGCGGACGGGGAGCCATTCGAGGTAGGCCTGGAGGGCGGCGTCGCGACGCGACAGCCACGCACCCTCCGTGGCGGGATCATGATTCTCCGCGCCCTCGCGCCAGGAGTTGTCCGCGGTCTCGTGGTCATCCCAGATGAGCACCCACGGCAGGGCGGCGTGCGCGGCCTGCAGGTCCGGGTCCGTGCGGTAGTGGCCGTGGCGGATGCGGTAGTCCTGCAGAGTGATGATCTCGTGCGCGGGCTCATGGGGCCGGACGGCCCCGTTCTTGCCCACGTACTCACCCCGGCCGTACTCGTAGATGTAGTCGCCGAGAAAGACCACCAGATCCAGCTCGCCTGCCCGTCCGCGGGTGGCCATGTCGGCGTACGCCGAAAAGTATCCGGACTCCCAGTTCGCACACGATGCCACGGCGGCGGTGAGCTGCTCGGGGGAGGAGTCGAAGGCCGGGGCGGTCCGCGTGCGGCCGGTCGGGGACTGGGAGCCGGCGTGTGGGCCGTCGAGGACGGTGAAGCGGTAGAAGTACACCATGTCCGGCTCGAGGTCGAACGGGTCGACGTGGATGGTGTGGTCGGAGGCGGCGTCGGTACGCACCTCGCCGGAGCTGACCACGTGGTGGAAGGCGGCGTCGATACCCACCTCCCAGCGCACCCTCGTCGCCGCACCCAGGCCGGAACCGGGGAGCGCGTCGGCGTCCGGGGTGATGCGCGTCCACAACACCACGGAGGTGGGCAACGGATCGCCCGAGGCCACGCCGTGGAGGAACGGCAGCGGGACGGTCGCGGCCTGCACCCGAGTGGTGCCCGCGGCCACGGCGGTACCGGCCAGGGCGGTGGACTGCAGGAAGCGGCGACGGGACAGGCGGGGCAGCAAACTCATGGGCACACTGTGGCGGTGGCCGGCAGACTCCGCAACCGCTGGCGGGCAATTATGAAGACAGTCTCACCCGGGCGGGGATAAGCCGGGGTCGGCGGACGGCGGGCGTGGTGGCGTCGATATAATGACGCGGATGCACCTGGGGGCTATAGCTCAGTCGGTTAGAGCCGCGGACTCATAATCCGTAGGTCGCGGGTTCGAGCCCCGCTGGCCCCACCACCGGGCCCCGCCCGCCACCCGGCAGGCGGGGTCTCAGTGTCACGTCATACACTCGGGGTCATGCCCGATGTCGATCCGGATATCCTGTTCCTCTACCGCAGCCTCGATCTCGGCGGGGTGGTGCTCATGGGCATCATGGGCGGCACGATCGCCCGGCAACGCAACTTCGACGTCATCGGCTTCATCTTCCTGGCGCTGTTCTCCGCCCTCGGTGGCGGCATGATCCGGGATGCGCTCATCGGCCGGGGCACGGTCGCGGCGATGGCGGAGCCGGAGTACCTGGCGCTGGCGTGCTCGGGCGCCCTGCTGGCGTACCTGACCAACTTCAAGGGCCGGGTGTGGGAGCTGTTCCAGGTGCATGCGGACGCCATCGTGCTCGGCGCGTGGGCGGTCACCGGGTGCGTGAAGGCGCTGTCCTTTGACCTGCCGATCCTCTCGGCGATCTTCATGGGCGTGGTCACCGGTGTCGGCGGCGGCATGATCCGGGACGTGGTCATCGGGCAGGTGCCGGGCATCTTCTCGGGCGGCAAGCTCTACGCCATCCCGGCGCTCATCAGTGCGGCGCTCATGGTGGCGTTCCACACGGCAGGTTACGAGGCGGTGGGCATGATCGTCTCGCCGATCATCGGTTCGGGGCTGGCCATCCTGTCGTACTGGCGGGGGTGGACCGTGCCCACGGATCCGGAGTGGGCGCCGGTGAACATGACGGCCGCGCAGCTGCGCCAGGCCCTCGGGGTGGCGGAGGAGCACGGGCGTAAGGCGGCCCGGCGTATCGAGCCGCAGCAGGCCCGACGCATGCGGCATGCGGCGATGGAGCGGGCGGCGGCGCGGCGTCGAAAAGAACGGATCGCCGAGATGGGCGGGGTGGATGCCGCATCGATGGAGCAGCCGGACGTCGCAACGCCGGGAACGCACGTGGATGAGGTGCTGGATGAGGACATCCAGGCCGCCATCGACCTGGGGTTGCCCGAGTCGCAGGACATGCAGGACGAGATCATCCGGGCCATGCGGGCGGGGGAGTGGGCACCCGGCGTCGAGGCGGAACCGGACTCCGGTGTGGACGAGAACTCCAAGGCCGGTCCGCAGCCGAACGTGGACTGACCAGCGTCCGTGAACCTCAAGTAGAACTTGAATAAACGGGGGTTGAAGTGCAGCTTTAGAGTTGCCGGTGGGGTTGGTGGGGGCCAAGATTGTGGCAGGTGCACACGAGGCCGTTGGGGAAGACGACCCTCGTCTTGCACTGCCCGTCCTTCATGCCGGGCAGTGTCCGTCGCCTGAAGGATCACCGACATGACCACCCTCGCACCTCCGCTCGCACGGTGGCTGGGCGCAGCCGATTCTTTCGCGCCTGAGTACCCGTGGGAGACCCCTGACGTGACCACCGGACCCGGACCGGCCCGCACCGCCGTGCTCACCATCACCGGCATGCCGCGCGCCCTGCGCCGCAGCATCGAGACCGCGATGGTCGTCTGCGTGCCCTCCGAATCCGACCTCTCCGTACCGGGCGCCGACCCGCTCACCGCCGACTGGTTCACCGCCTGGCGGCGCTCCGCCGGCCCCGGCGTCCGTGTCGCCTGCCGCCAGGTCATCACCGGCACCGAATCCGAGATGGCCGCCCTGGAACGGGTGGTCAGCCAACTGGCGCACGAGCACGACTTCACGGCCGAGCTTTCCCTGGTTGACTGAAGAGTATGGCTGCCCGAAAGATCATCCTCGACTGCGACCCCGGACACGACGACGCCGTGGCCATCCTCCTGGCCGCCGGCAACCCCGCCATCGACCTGGTGGGCATCACCACCATCGGCGGCAACCAGACCCTGGACAAGGTCACCCACAACGCCCGCACGGTGTGCACCATCGCGGGGCTTGTCGACGTCCCCCTGTACCCCGGCTGCACCCGCCCCCTCCTCCGTGCACCGCGCACCGCCGGCGACATCCACGGTGACTCCGGCATGGACGTCGACGGCTATGACCTGCCCACACCCACCGTCGAGGTGGCCGACGGACACGCGGTCGACTTCATCATCGACACCGTCATGGCTCACGAGTCCGGCGAGATCACCCTCGTGCCCATCGGCCCCCTGACCAACATCGCCCTGGCCGTGCGCAAGGAACCCCGCATCGTCGAGCGCGTCAAGGAGGTCGTCCTCATGGGCGGCGGCTACCACGAGGCCAACGCCTCCGCCGTCGCCGAGTTCAACATCATCGTCGACCCGGAAGCGGCGAAGATCGTGTTCAACGAGCCCTGGCAGGTGACCATGGTCGGCCTCGACCTCACCCACCAGGCCCTGGCAACCTCCGAGATCGAGGCCGAGGTCGCCGCCGTCGGTGGCCCGGTTGCCGACTTCGTCGTCGCCCTCTTCGGCTCCTTCCGCGAGGCCTACCGCGCCAACCAGGGCTTCGAACACCCACCGGTCCACGACCCCTGCGCCGTCGCCTACCTCATCGACCCCACCGTCGTGGACACCCTCCGCGTCCCCGTCGACGTCGAGATCTCCGGTGCCCTCACCTCCGGCATGACCGTCGCGGACTTCCGGGCCCCCGCCTCCGATGACTGCCACACGCAGGTGGCCACCAAGCTCGATCACCGCCGCTTCTGGGACCTGGTCATCGACGCCGTGAAGGCCCTGAGCTGATGAGCGCCGTCCGTCTCATCCGTTCCGACTCCCTGTCGGATGTCGCCGAATACGCCTACGCCGCCACCGCCCCCGCGAATGCCCGGATGATCTTCCTCGCCGGCTCCCACCGCCGGGGTCGGTGACTACCGCGCTCAGGCCGCCGCGTGCGTCGAGAACATGAAGGTCGCGCTTGCCGAGGCCGGCGCCTCGATCACCGACGTCATCAGCACCCGCGTCCTCGTCGCCTCCACCTCCCAGGCCGACCTTGTTGACTCCTGGGAGGTCATCCGCGACGCTTTCGGCGACCACGACGTCCCCAGCACCCTGCTGGGTGTGACCGTCCTGGGCTACGACGACCAGCTCGTCGAGATCGAGGCGATCGCTGCGGTGGTGGACTGAGCTCTGGCGATACATCTCGAAAGAAGGAACTCGACAGGACCTCTCCTTTCGAGTTATAGGGGTGCTTAACCTCGACAGGACTGGTGAGTTCGTGGTCCTCCTGTCGAGGTTGAGGGGGCGCGCCTACCATCGGGCCCATGGACTGCATTCTCTTCGACGACAACTTCCGTCTCCTCATCGGTGAGGAGCTGGACATCTCGGCTGAGGACATGGTCGCTGAGCAGCGGACCGTGCGTTTCGGGGCCGGGGAGATCCGGTCGCTGGCGGGGGAGGAGCATCACGTTCTGCTGGTCATCGCCGACGAACTGCAGCCGCTCGCCTCGGGGCCGGTGCAGGCGGAGGGGCTACTCGCTGACTCCCTGGATACAGGAGCCGTGCTCACCGAGGCTGTCGCCCGTGGCTGGTTCCATACCGTCAGCGCTGCGGCGAGTGGACCGCTGACGTGGACGCACGAGGACTCGAAGCGGATCGGCCAGCTGTCCATCACCGGGCGGCCGAGCCTCGGGGCGTTTCTGGCGGAGCGTCGGAAAGCGGTCCACCGGGGTGGTTATGACGCGAGCATGCCGGCGGTGGTGACGCCCGGGGACGTCGAGGTGCGGTCGGCGTTGATGGGGTTGCTCACCGAGTCCGGCTCCCGGGTCCAGTTCGGCACCGCCGATCTCGCGGCGGCGGGGGATCCGGAGATCGCCGAGGTGGTGGAGGACATCTCCGACAACCTCCGCCTGGCACTTGCCGTGGAGGAAGCGCTGGCCGCTGACCTCCTGCTGGAGGTCCTGGCCACCGAGGACGAAGACATCTATCAGGCTGTCCGCATGATCATCGCCGAGCGGGCCGCCGCCTGCCGGGGCCGCGTCCCGCTGTTCGATGACGCGCTCGACCGGCTGGCACAGGTGCCCAACCGGCGGCTCGACCCGGTGCTGCGGCGTCGCCGGCGCCGGGAGCTGGGCCAGGTGACCAAGGACATCGGGCACTACATCTCGTCGTTCCGCGACCGGGAGACCGTCGGGGAGACCATGACCGTCGAGGAGGCCCGGGAGGTTCTCGATCAGATGGACGGGCCGGACGCGGTCGCGGCCGGTGAACTGGTCTGGCTCGGTGGGGACGCGGGGGAGGAGCAGAGCTTTGAGGAGTTCGCGGCGTCGTTAAGCGAGGAATTCGGACGCCGCGCGGAGGCCGCGGCGGAACGCACCGCGGAGCTTAAGGCGGCGCACCCGGGTGCGGATACGGCGGGCCTGCTCAGCCGGCTGCGGCGCGAGATTCTCTCCGAGCTCGACGCCCTCGGTGATGACGAGGGCGAGCGGGTCCGGGAGCTGGTCATGGACTACATCCTCATCCAGGCGCAGCTGCGCGGGGTGCGCGCGGGCACGGCGGAGGACTACCGGGAGCTGGGGCGCAAACTGCTGCGGGCGATGTCGCGGATCTCCACCGCGCACCGGGCGGTGAGCACCGCCAGCGGTTTCGCCGAGACCTACGCGGATCCGGCGTTCCGGCAGGCCCAGCGCTACCTCATCCCGTTCATCCTCAAGAGGCTGCCGGCGGCGCGGGCCGTGTCGCCGGGGATGCGACGCGAGGCGGTGAAGATGATGCGCACCGGGCTGAAGAACGCGACAGGCGCGGTGAAGATCAACAAGAAGACCGCCCGCAGCATCGGCGCCGGGATACGCTCGCTGAGCAAGGCGACGAATAGGATCCTGCTGCGCAGCATCGACCGGGAGTTCAGCAGAACTCAGGCGTCGGCGTAGTAGCCGTCCTCGAAGGGGTCGAGCACGCGGTCGGCGAGGTCGTCGATGCTGCCGATGACCGTCGTCGGGCGGTAGGGGTAGCGGGCGATCTCCGAGTCATCCGAGATGCCGGTACGGACGAGGATGGTGCGCATGCCGGCCTCGAGGCCGGACTTGACGTCGGTGTCCATGCGATCACCGATCATCACCGCGCGTTCCGAGTGCGCGCCCATGACGTTGAGGGCTGAGCGCATCATCACCGGGTTCGGCTTGCCGATGTAGTACGGCTTCATTCCCGTCGCCGCCGTGATCAACGCCGCGACCGAACCCGTGGCCGGCAGGATGCCCTGCGGCGCGGGGCCGGTGACGTCCGGGTTCGTGCAGATGAAACGCGCGCCACGGACGATGAGGTTGATCGCCGTGGTGATCGCCTCGAAGGAGTAGGTACGGGTCTCACCCAGGACGACGAACTCCGGGTCCGAGTCCGTGAGGATCCATCCCTTGCTGTGCAGCAGCGTGGTCAGACCCGACTCACCGACGACATACGCGGTGCCCTCCTGGCGCTGATTGGCCAGGAAGTGCGCGGTCGCGGTCGCCGAGGTCCAGATCTTCTCCGCCGGGATCCGCAGACCCGTCGCCGCCAGGCGTGCCGAGAGGTCCCGCGGGGTGTGGATCGAGTTGTTCGTCAGCACCATGAACGGGATGTCATTGTCCGTCAGGGCCTGGAGGAAACGGTCGGCGCCGGGGATCATCTCGCCTTCACGAATGAGGACGCCGTCCATGTCGGTGAGATAGGAAATGCTCATGCCCGCCATTGTTCACCGTCGGGGGCGATCGTGCCCGTCTAGCTGGGTTGTGCCTGTTCCCGGATGTGGTCCTGAGTGTCGGGGCCCGCGGTGACGTAGTCGTTGAGCTCGCCGACGGTGGAGATGTCGAAGACGGTCTCATCATCCAGGCGCACACCGAAGGCGTCCTCGATGCGCACGGCGATCTCGATCATCGACAGGGAGCTGATCCCCAGCTCCGAAATCTTCGCCTCCGGGGTGAGCGCCTCGGCCTCGATGCCGGAGGCCTCCTCGATGATCTGGGCCAGTTCGGGATTGGTCATGCCCACCACCTTAGCGCCGCGGTGCCCCTCGGTAGGCTCTCAAGGTATGACGCCGAAGCTCCACGACATTCCTCCGCTCCTGCGCAGCTGGGCGATGCGGGTGACCCCCGGCGGAGGACGCCGCCTGGCGCTGGAACGCGGCGCCCTGCACTCCGGCACCCGGGAGCCGGGGTTGACCCACATCGACCGCACCGGGATCGTCGACAACGACGGCGTCCCCGTCCACTGGTACGAGTACGGCGACGTCGACGCCGGTGACAGCTCCGTCACCGTCGTGTTCATCCACGGCTTCACCCTCGCAGCCGAATCCTTCTACCTCCAGGTCAACCACCTCCGCGCCCAGTGGCCCGATGCCCGACTGCTGCTCATGGACCTGCGCGGACACGGCCAGACCGGTGCCGTCGCACCGGAGAAATGCACCGTCGAAGGTGCCGCCGACGACGTCACCGCGGTTCTCGACGCCCGCGGCGTCTCCGGCCCCGTCATCCTCGTCGGCCACTCCCTCGGCGGGCTTGTCGCCCTCAACCTCGTCCGCCGCTGCCCCGACGAACTCCGCGGCCGCATCAAGGGCCTCATCCTCGTCTCCGCCTCCATCGAGGCGCTCTCCGCGCAGGGTCTCCCGCAGATCCTCGCGTCGCCGATCGCCGACAAGGTCTACGACGCCGTCGAAGCCTCACCCAACGAGGCCGACAGGTTCCGCCACGAGGTGTCCAAATACCTCGCGCCGGGCCTGGCCGTCACCGTCTTCCACCGCGACACCGACTACGACCTCATCGAGTTCCACGCCGCGATGATCCACGAAACCCCGCTGGAGACCTTCGTCGGCTTCTTCGACGACCTGCAGGTCCACGACGAGCTCGCCGCCGGTCAGCATCTCGACGGCATCCCCGGTTATGTGATCAACGGCGACGCCGACGACGTGACCCCCATGAGCCAGGCCGAACGCATCTGCGAGGTCTGGCCCGGCGCCTGGCTGCAGACCGCCATGGGCGCCGGCCACATGATCCCGCTCGAGGCCCCCGGCATCCTCAACGCCGCCATCGACCGGCTCGTGGGGATGGCGACTCCGGAGGGTGGCGAATCGCTAGACTCGGGCAGATGAACGCTCTGGAACTGGTGAAGGACTGGCCCGTCGACAACGTCGCCGCCGCGGTCATCGACGGCGACGACATCCACCGCATCGGCGACCTCGGCCAGGTCTTCGAACTGGCCAGCGTGACCAAACCCCTGAGCGCCTACGGCTTCCTCATGGCCGTCGAGGAAGGAATCTTCGAGCTGGACACCCCGTTGGGGCCCGACGGGTCGACCGTGCGCCATCTGCTGGCTCACGCCTCCGGGGTGGGTTTCCGGGAAGGCGACAAGGTGCGCGAAGTAGGGGAGCGGCGCATCTACTCCAACTACGGCTTCGAGATCCTCGCCTCCGCCGTCGAGGAAGCCGCCGGCATGACCTTCGCCGAATACCTCCAGGCCGGCGTCATGGACCCCCTCGGCATGAAATGGACCCGCCTCCGCGGCTCCGCCGGCTGGGAAGCAGAAGGCACGGTCCACGACCTCATCACCTTCCTCATCGAGCTCATGCACCCGACCCTGCTGCATTCCTCGACCATGGAGGAGGCAACGACCGTGCAGTTCCCGGAGCTGAACGGCATCGTCCCCGGCTACGGCATGATGAAGCCCTGCCCCTGGGGCCTGGGCTTCGAGATCAAGGGCACCAAGGACCCCCACTGGACCGGCCCCTCCATGCCCGAGAACACCTTCGGCCACTTCGGCCAGTCCGGCACCTACCTCTGGCTCGCCCCCGGCACCGGCCGCGCCATGGTCGCACTCACCGACCGACCCTTCGGAGACTGGGCCAAGCCGCTGTGGGCCGAGACGAATGAGGCCGTGTGGCGGGAGTTGGAGGGGTAGGCGCTACGTTGGAAACCAGAAAATGAACAGGGTTTAGAAACCCACTAGTAGTGGGAGTAGCCAGATGAAAACAAACCTGCAACTTCTCCTCGCAGAGTTCGATGCCAGAAGAGATCCAACTCAGTGGGGTTCATATCGACAAGCTTCTGCTTTCTTACCCCAAACTTCTGGGATAGAATCTGAATCTGCTTGTCTCTGCCAATCCTGTCGAAATCGATCTCGACTGGCTCTTGGTATCCTTGGCTGCGCATCTTGCGAAAAGTCTTAAGGTAATAAGATATCGAATTCCCGCCGATTTGCCCAGGCTCAGGGGAGTATTCTTTCGAGAGGTGATCACGCAGTAGGTTTGCAGTGAACGTATCTAAGCTCTTGAAGGCGTAGACATCGTCAGAGAATCCCCAATACCCAGGGAATCCATATGTCTTACCCTGATACCGGCATCCTGCAGACTTAAGGAGCAATCTGTAATGAAGAAAATTCATCCTCTCGGAAAAGGAGAAACCTTCAAGGCGGCCACCTTCCCTAACTGTCAAGTATTTATCGAATAGTTTCCATATTTGGGACTTCTCCTCCTTTACTACATCTGGAGGTATTCGGTGCTTCACCTTACCATCACTACAAAGCGTTAGTTCTAGGCCGAGAAATGTCAGCCTCTGTTCCCCAGCTTGGCGTTGCAAAAGGAGGGACTTTGATTGGGGGTGATCAAAAGAATGGGCATGCAGGTTCTTCGACTTAAGTAGCCTCCTAAACTTTGCGATCTCACGTTTAGAACTGAAAACTGTTGCATCGTAACGGAAAAGGAACAGGATATCATCGACGAATCGGTGATAAGAGTGAACTTTGCTCGATCTTGTGTAATCTTTCAAAACCTTCTCGATATACCAGTTAGCGACGGACGGGGCGTAGGGTAAGCCCTGAGGCGCGAGTATAGGTCGGTTGATATTAGGCTGACCGACGGAAGTCAGGGCGGCGTGGCAAGCTGTCGAGAAACGTTGCATTAAGGATATGATCTCATTGTCCACACGACTGTCCTTGATCATCATGCCTATGGCTTCATCGTAGGGAACTGAGCCATAGAAGTCACGAATGTCTAAACGGGCAATCGATGAGAACTTTATATCAGGTTCAGATGCGCTAGTGATTAACTTTCGAAGAACTTGCTTCGCAGGGACTGGAGGTTTCTCGGATACTCGAAGTATTTCATCCTTCATTGCTCTCGCAACCAGGTAGTCTCTGTTTGTTGGGATGAATACGGCCCGGGGAAGCTCTGCGGGTTTTTTGGGAATAAGTTTGACCTTTAATGGCCGAGGCTTATATCTTTGAAGTTTCAGATCTTCCTTGAGCCTCATCAAGTGCAAACTGTCTGGTCTTAGGTACAAGTATAGGTCTTCACCGTCAGTCCCTGGGGATCGATAGGTGACTTTTCTCTTTCTGAGATCGCCAACTACAGTGTTAAGCGCGGTTGTCCAGTCGATCTTGGTCACTTTGCCACCTGGGTATTACTCTTTTCGAAATCTTTCTCTAGATGGTTCTCGGTTGACAAAAGTAGGCTCTTGTACTCTTTCACGAGGGACTTTACTTCGTCCATTTTAAGGCCGGGCTTTCCGCGGAGGAGTTCAAAGTCTTGAGATAATGCTTGAATCAGGACATAATCTTGGCTCGCTTTATATACTCGGACATCCAAGTTAAGATACTCGATAAACTGTCTGGCCGAAATGCTTAAAGCGGTGAGTGCAGTGGCAATCAAAACGTACCTTTGGATTTGTATGGATCCGACAGTATCGTAGTCCACGACACTGGCCGGTATTACTATCCAGAGGATTGTTGCGGTGTCCAATACGGCCGAAACCAGTCTTGTCCGGAAGCGGTAGCTGCTTAACCGTTGGTGCATCTGAATTCGCGCCAGATAAGTGTTGTAAGTGCGCTTTTCGTAGAGGGCCGCCAAATACTGCGGGCCTGTTTTCGACATATGTGTAGATTAGGGCTTGACGACGACGCTGGCAAGCAGCGTCCCCCGCGCCTAAAGCGTGGGGCTTAGTGTGGATAGCGAAACGCTTGTAGCTCTTCCTGGGACAGGGCTACTGGAACCGAACAGATGATTCGGTGACTACGGAGGGCTGTTGACCCTAATCGCCAAGCCTGAGCAGTGTATCATAGGGGTCTTGGTAAGAGTCTAAAGGTGTGAGGGCGAAGAAATAGTTTGGGGAGGCGTGGTACTTGGTCTGCGGGCTGTCGTTAGCCTAGGAGGAGTCCCACTTATTCAATCTTCGCGTTGGTCGAGAAATTCTCAGTCTGAGTCAGGTGCAAACTAAACCCCGAAGAACCGGTCCCACAGGCTCCGGGTGTCCGGCGCCTGCCGGGTGATCACGCGCACGCTGGAGCCGCGGGACGAGCCGGTGAGGATGACGCGTGGGGCACCGGGGGCGGGCTGGGTGGTCTGGACGTCGACGGAGGACATGAAGTCCTTCATCCGGTTCTCCACGTAGACGCCGGGCGGGACGATGATCTCCACGGTGGACATGTTGGCGGTGATGTCGAAGACGCACTCGGGTGAGGCGGCGTTGGCCTGCCGGAGGTCCAGGTGGAGCGCGGAGCCGGAGATCTTGAAGGTGGAGTGGGCGGGGACGAGCCAGTTGCCGGTGCGACGGACGGTTCCCATGGTGGAGGAGACGGGCTGGCCTGCAATGGGGACGGCGTGGTGCTGGGCGCCGGGCTGGGCCATGGGGACGGGCTGCTGGAAGCCGGCCGGCGGGTACTGGGCGGGCGGCTGGGGCGGCTGCGGGGAGGAGTAGTTCGGGGTCTGGGGGCCTTGGTACGTGAGGTACTGGGAGCGGATGCGCTCGAGCACCGACTTGTCCTGCGTGGACCACACGACGTCCATGAGCTGGTCGAACTCGTCGAACTGGAGGCGGCCGGCGCCGACGAGGCGGGTGAGGTCCGCCTGGAGCTGCTCGCGGTCCTGATCGGACGGCTTCCGGGTGGGGAACGTGCTCATGGTCTACTCCTGCGGGGCTTTCGGGCTTTCCAGCCAGGTTTTCAGCGCGGACACGATCTTAGGCCACCCCTCGGACACGCGGTCGAGCATGACGGAATCGGCGGAGTCGAAACCCTCATGGGTGAGGTGGAGGCGGACGGCGGCGAGCTCGGGGTCGTCGATAAGCGAGAACCGCACGACGCTGCGCTCGCTTTGCGACGCCGCGAACGCAGCATCCGAAGCAAAGAACCGGCGATGCGCCGGCTGGACGCCGTACCACGTGTACGCCAGCGCGACGCCCGGATCGGCCTCGAGCACCTCCTGGCCGAGGTCCTCGAAATCGCCCTCGGGCAGGGACTTCCAGAACACCTTCTCGCCGACGGCCCACGTCGACTGCGGGCCGGTGGTGCCCAGGTAGGCGTCATAGTCCGCGCGTTCCGTCAGCGCCCGGTAGACCCGCTGCGGTGTCGTGCCGAAGATGTAGGTGACGTAGGTGAACTGCATGGGCCCAGGGTACCCGCCCGAGATGGGACGAGCCCCGCACCAGCAGGTACGGGGCTCGGGTGACCAGGGAGTTTAGGCCTTGGTCGGGTCGTCGAGGTGGTACTTCTTGGCTGCCTCGGCGGCGACCGACATGTCCATCTTGCCCTCGCGGGCCAGGCCCATGAGGACGGCGACGACGACGGACTCGGCGTCGGTGTTGAAGTACCGGCGGGCGGCCGGACGGGTGTCCGAGAAGCCGAAGCCGTCGGTGCCCAGGACGATGTACTGGCCCGGGACGTAGGCGCGGATCTGCTCCTGCAGGTCCGTGGCGAAGTCGGAGACCGCGACGTAGGTCTCACCGTCGACCTGGTTGAGCTGCTTCGTGGCGAACGGCACCTCGACCTCTGCACCCGGATCACGCAGCTGCGCCTTGTTCTTCGCGGCACCGTCGCGGGCCAGCTCGACCCAGGAGGTGACGGAGAAGACGTTGGCCTGGACGTTGTACTCGGAGGCCAGCAGCTGCTGTGCCTCGAGTGCGGCCTGCATGCCGATACCGGACGCGAGGATGGAGGCCTCATGTCCGTTCGCCTCGATGTCGTCGGCCGTGGAGTAGAGGTAGATGCCCTTGTGCAGGCCATCGACGTCCAGATCCTCCGGCTCGGCCGGCTGATGGGTCGGCTCGTTGTACACGGTGAAGTAGTAGATGACGTCCTCGCCGCGGCCCTCGCCGTACATGCGGTCAATGCCCTCGCGCAGCAGGTGCGCGACCTCGTAGGCGAACGCCGGGTCGTAGGAGACGACACCCGGGTTCGTCGACGCCAGGATCTGGGAGTGGCCGTCCATGTGCTGCAGGCCCTCACCCGTCAGGGTGGTGCGGCCCGCGGTGGCACCGATGAGGAAACCACGGGTCATCTGGTCGGCGGCCGCCCAGATGCCGTCGCCGGTGCGCTGGAAACCGAACATCGAGTAGAAGATGTACAGCGGAACCATTGCCTCGCCGTGGGTGGCGTAGGACGTGCCGGCGGCGATGAAGGACGCGACCGAACCTGCCTCGTTGATGCCCTCGTGCAGGATCTGACCGTCCGTGGCCTCCCGGTAGGAGAGCATGAGGTCATGGTCGACCGGCACGTAGTTCTGGCCGTGCGGGTTGTAGATCTTCAGCGTCGGGAACCAGGAATCCATACCGAAGGTACGGGCCTCATCCGGGATGATCGGCACGATGCGCTCACCCAGGGTCTTGTCCCGCATGAGCTCCTTGAAGGTACGCACCAGCGCCATGGTGGTGGCGACCTCCTGCTTACCCGAGCCCTTCCGGACCGAGCGCAGCTTGTCCAGCTCCGGCACCGGCAGCGGGGTGTACTCCTCGCGACGCGTGGGCACGTAGCCGCCCAGCTCCTTGCGGCGGGCCTGCATGTACCTGATCTCCTCGGAATCCTCACCGGGGTGGTAGTACGGCGGCAGGTAGGGATCCTTCTCCAGCTCCTCATCGGAGATCGGGATACCCTGCTTGTCGCGGAACGCCTTGAGATCATCAGCCGTGAGCTTCTTCATCTGGTGGGTCGCGTTACGACCCTCGAAGTTGTGCCCCAGGCCGTAGCCCTTGATGGTGAACGCCAGGATGACCGTCGGCTTGTCCTTGGTCTCCATCGCACGCTGGTAGGCGGCATAGACCTTGCGGTAGTCATGGCCACCACGCGGCAGCGCCCAGATCTCCTCGTCGGTCATGTCCTCGACCAGCTTGAGGGTGCGCTCATCGCGGCCGAAGAAGTGCTCACGCACGTACGCGCCGTCATTGGCCTTGAAGGTCTGGTAATCGCCGTCCGGAGTGGTGTTCATGACGGTCACCAGAGCGCCGTCCTGGTCCTTCTCCAGCAGCGCATCCCACTCGCGGCCCCAGATCACCTTGATGACGTTCCAGCCCGCACCCAGGAAGAAGGACTCCAGCTCCTGGATGATCTGCGTGTTACCGCGCACCGGGCCATCCAGACGCTGCAGGTTGCAGTTGACCACGAAGGTCAGGTTGTCCAGGTTGTTCAGCGCCGCATGCTGGATGAGGCCACGGGACTCCGGCTCATCCATCTCACCGTCACCGAGGAACGCCCACACGTGCTGCTCGGAGGTGTCCTTGATGCCGCGGTTGTGCAGGTAACGGTTGAAGCGCGCCTGGTAGATCGCATCCATCGGGCCCAGGCCCATGGACACGGTGGGGAACTCCCAGAAATCCTTCATCCCGTGCGGGTGCGGGTACGACGGAATGCCGTTGCCCGGACCACGCGAGACCTCCTGGCGGAAACCGTCCAGGTCATCCTCGCTCAGACGACCCTCCAGGAACGCGCGGGCGTAAATACCGGGGGAGGCATGACCCTGGAAGAAGATGTGGTCACCGCCGCCCGGGTGGTCCTTACCGCGGAAGAAGTGGTTGAAACCGACCTCATACAGCGGGGCGGCACCGGCGTAGGTGGAGATGTGGCCACCCACTCCGATCTCCGGGCGCTGCGCCCGGTGCACCATGATCGCCGCGTTCCAGCGCATCCAGCGGCGGTAACGCTTCTCCATCTCCTCATCACCCGGGAACTCCGGCTCCATCGTGGTGGGGATCGTGTTGACGAAGTCCGTCGACGTCAGGTTCGGCAGCGGCACACGCTTGGCGGTCGCCCGCTCGAGCAGCCGCAGCATGAGATAACGCGCGCGCTCAGGCGAAGTCTCCGAGAGCAACCCGTCCAGCGAATCCATCCACTCGCGGGTCTCCTCCGGATCGGAGTCATTGAGGTACGAGGCGACGCCGTCGCGGATCAACGGGAAATTGGAGTCGCTCGACGCGCCGTTCGCGTTCCGGTCTTCTGCCATGGTTACCCTCCAGGTTCGTGGTTATGAGGTGGAGCACCGGGGAATCGTCGGATCGGTGTTCCGGCCTCGCCCGAATGTCTCGCCCAATGATACGTTGTTTTCCCTAGCCAAGCCCCACCCGGGGTCCTGTGAACTTAGCGAAGTCCGCAGGTAGTGGGGGTGTGGGGCTTGTCCGGTGGGCTGTTCTTGTGGAGTCTGGTCGGTTCCGCGCAGGGTGCGGGTTGGATTGGGCCGCTGTGATGACGAGGCCGTGTGATTCGGAGGAGCGGCCCGAGTTCAGTGGCATGCATAGTGTGCGAAGTGCGAACGGCGGTCAGCCCTGGGTCCGCGGACGGGTGAACTCACGATGTGAACCGCGGGTATCCCTGACGACAAGCCTGATAATCCCCGCCAACGGGTGGCAGAAATCGCGAGAAACCTGCATACTCCTTGTAATCTGCCTTATGAGACATCACGAGGAACCGGCCGAAAACGTCGACCGGGCCCAGGATCTAGGAGGACAAACGCAGTGGTAGACGCTCCGGGCGTGACCAACAAGAACGACCAGGACTATGCCCAGACCCTCGGAGTCACCTCCGGGATGACGGTCCTGGAAGTCGGCTGGGACGACGATTGTGACAGCAGCATCTCGGAGTCGATCGAGGCGGCCATCGGCGAGGAACTCCTCGACGAAGAGACCGACGACCTCTGCGACGTTGTCCTCCTCTGGTGGCGCGAAGACGACGGCGACCTCGTCGACGGACTCGTCGACTCCCTCCGCCCGCTGGCCGACAACGGCCGCATCTGGCTCCTGAGCCCGGGCGCCGGCCAGGACGGCACCATCGCCCCCGGCGAGATCTCCGAATCCGCCCAGACCGCCGGCCTCGTCCAGACCACCGCCACCCGCCTCGGCCAGTGGCAGGGCAGCTGCCTCGTCGCCCGCGGCTACACCAAGAAGTAGCGGGTTTACACGGCACCCGTTGCGGCGGGTACCTTCGTGGCCGTGTTACAGTTTTCGACGCCTGACACCGATGTTCCGGTGTCGCAGGCGCCCCTAGCTCAGCTGGAAGAGCAACTGGTTTACACCCAGTAGGTCGGCGGTTCGAACCCGTCGGGGCGCACAGATCAAATGGGCCACGTCTCCTGGTTCGGGGGCGTGGTCCTTGCCGTTGCCGGGCCCGTTTCCGGGGCAGAGTAAATACCGAGACCTGAACCCCGAGACGGTCACTGCTCTCGGGGTTTAGAGCCGGTAAACACCGAGAGGACGGCTCCTCTCGGTGTCCAGGTCTCGGTGTCCAGGTCTCGGGGTTCGAGTTCTCGCTAGTACTGGTGGGTCTCCACCCAGGCGACGGCTGCGCAGAGCTCGGGATCGGTGATGTATCCGTCCTGACAGCCATGCAGGGTCTGAATCTCACCGGAAGTCGGATTGTGCTGTCCCTGGTCGTTGGTTCCGTATCCGCAGATAGCTGCGGCGCAGGTCCCGCCGTCGGCGTAGGGAGCGTTGCTCAGATCCTGCGGAGTTTCCTCGCCTGCCGGAATTGCGGCGGCTGGACCCCAGAGATTGTCATAAGCGGGGTCGCCTCCGAGGTTGGCTGCCGTGCAGTTCGCCGGGTCATTCGTCCATGCATCGGTAGCGGCGCACCTGTATCCGATGCCCGGCTCATTCCAGATTGGGGCATTCGCCTGCGGAGTATCCGGAGGAACGGTTTCAGAAGGGGCGGCGGGGCGCTCTCCCGCACCTTGCTGGATCTCAATGCTGGATACGTCGAACACGTGCGTGTTCGGATCAGATCCCGCCGAGAATCTCACGAGCTCGGTGTTCTCAGGAATCGCAAGGATGATGTGACCCGAACGTTTGAGGCCAGGATCCACTGCTGTGGTCAGTTTGTTGTCGGGGTCAAGATCCTCGCAGTCGAAAGCAGTTAGCGAGGTAGTGGCGTAATCTTCCGAGTCCACGGCTGTGAAGTCTGATTCATTCAGCGCGAAGGCCCGCGGCGAGTCCCGGACATTGAACTCACCATCAAGGGTCAGATACTGGGTGCCTTCAGGATCGGTCCCTTCCATATCGGGGTATTTGACCCCGAAGGGACAAGTCTCCGTGAGGGCGGCTTCAGTGAATGTGACTTCAATATCGCAAGGGTCGTCACCACATTGAGTGATTGCGATCCTGCTGCCCAGGGTGAGCACTTGCAACTTGGCGGGAGCGTCAGTAGTTGCTGCGCTTGTTTCGGCGCTTGTGGAGGGCTGTGCAGCTTCCTGTGTGTTAGCACATGCAGTAAGGCTGAGTGCTAGGGCGCTGGCTGCGACTAATCGGCGAGCGATCATGGTGCTGTCCTTTGTTGGGGTTCGCGTCAGATCCAGCGGAGGTCAAAAATGAGAACTGTTTCCCTCATGATGCTGAGGGAGAGCAAAGCGAACCGGCCCGCAAATCACAAACGCAGAGATGAAATCGGTGAGGATTCCATCTTCTCCTGTATTTGCCGTGTAGGGGCCGAATTCCGTGTCTCGGGGTTTGGCTCGGCGGCAGTAGAACGCGAACTCAGGACCACGACAGGACCCGCCCTTTCGGGGCTGAGGCACAGTAAAACCCGAAAGGAGTCGTCCTTCCGGGTTCCTGGATTCGCGTTGTACCGGTCTGTCGGAGGCTACCCAGCGTCGGCTTCCTGGTTCTCGTCCTGCAGGGCCTCGATGAGTCGGTCGTCGCTGTTGCGCGGCACCCATACGGTGATCTGCTTCATGCCGGTGCCGGCGAGGAGGGTGTAGGCGTCGAAACCTTCGGGGCTGACGGCTTCGAGGATGTCGGACTCGGCGAGGTCGTCGCCGAAGTCGGGGTCCAGGTCGAAGGAGAGGTCGCGGACGTTGTTGTCCACGGTCAGGCGGAGGCTGCCGGTGGTGGTGCTGCCCGGGTCGGCCATGATGATGACGTCGCGGATCTGGTCGGCGGTGCCGGCACCGGTGGCGGCGTCGGCGATGAACTCCTCGAGGTCGGCGACCTCGATGCGGCTGAACTCCTCGGCGTCGATGAAGACGCGGTTGAAGACGGGGGAGCCGACCTCGTCGACGAGGGTGAGCAGGGTGGTCAGGGGGCGGCGTCGGAAGCCGTCGATGCCCTCGGGCTGGTTGGCCTCGAGATCCTCGACGGTGACGTCGCGGCGTGGGTGGAACTCGTAGTCGGCGAGGGTGTTCAGGCCGTCGTAGAGAAGCGCCTGGTCAGACCCGACACGCGCACCAGCGGCAGCACCAGCCGTAGCGGCGGCGGCACCGAGCACGGCGGTGTCGGCGCCGGCGTGGGCGTCGAAGGGGATCGGCTCGTCGGTGGTCTCCGGGGTATTGGGGGCCTCGTAGACCGCGGCCGGCTCGACGGGGGAGTCGGTGGACGGGGCGGTCAGCGGTGCGTTGGCGCTCGGGTCCTCGACGTTGAGAGCGCCGTCGGCGACCGGGTCGAAGGGCTCGGGGGCGTCGGTGGTCTCCGGGGTGTTCGGGGACTCGTAGACCTCGGTGGGTTCGACCTCCGGGGTGGCGACCGGCTCCGGCTCAACGTCGACCACCGGTTCGGCGGTGTCCTCCGGTGCGGCGTACTCTTCCGGGACTTCTCCGACGGGTTCGCCGTCGACGAGATGGACGGCGTCGCGGTCGGAGTCGAACTCGGAGTCGTCGACATCCTTGTCGGGTTCCGGCACCGACACGGGGGCAGGCTCCGTAACCGGTTCCGCAGCCGGCTGGACAACCGGCTCAGCTACAGCCTCGCGGGAGTCGTCGAGTGTCTCGCGCACCTCCGACTCCGCCGGGGCGGTGTCCTCGCCGACCTGCCAGGAGAACTGTGCCTCGTCGGCCTCGACACCGTCGCGGAGGTGGCGGGCGTCCTCGTCCTCGACCTGCCAGGCGAACTGGGTCTGCTCGTCGCCGGCCTTGTCCGGGGTGCCCTCAGAGGTTTCGTCCATTCCGAGGAGTTTCTTCCAGAAGCTCATGCGTGCGTGTCATCCTTCGTGTCATGATCGGTGCCGGCGTGACGGTGGTGGCGCAGACCGCCGACGAGGCGGGTCTCCGCGGCGGCGTCTTCGTCTGCAAAGATACGCGCGAGCGCATCGGCGTGCCGGTCTTCGACCCAGGTGTGGATCGCGTAGTCGCCGGTGGCGACCCAGCGGTGGCCTTCGGGGGTGGCGTCCTCGAAGAGTTGGCGGGCGACCTCGGGGTCGATCCAGTCACCTTCGACGGCGATGTCGAGGTGGACGGGTTCGCCGCCGCGGAGGTAGGACAGCTCGCCGATGGGGTTGTCGGCGAAGTCGGGGCCGAAGTGGAGATCGCAGTGGATGCGGGTGAAGCGGTCGCGGGTGCCGGCGGCCTCGGAGATCTGTTCCAGGAGGTGTGCATACGTGTCGTTGGACTCGACGCACTCGGGATCGAAGAGGAGGACCCGGGAGAAGAGGGGCCTGCCTTCGTCGTCGTCGAGGCGCAGCAGGGCGGTCATCGCCTCGGTGCGGAAGCCGTCGACGCCGCCGTAGAAGTCGAAGTCGATGTCGTCGACGGTGATCTCCCGTCGGGGGACCATGCCCAGGTCGGCGGCCCGGTCGAGGGCGACGTAGAGGACCTGTGCCGCCTCCCGGGGATCGCAGCCGAGGTCGACGGTCGCGTCGCTGTCGCCGCTCAGGCGACGTCGGGGTGTGGCGGTTCCGGTCGCCCGGGAGTCAACGATCTGCTCCGCGCCGGAAAGTCCGAGAAGTCTGTTCCAGAAGCCCATGATCTGTCCTGCCGAATCTCGTGAAGAGCAATAGGGTGGCGTTGATATACATCACCCTATCCCGCAGAAAAGTTTAGCGCTGCCCCCGGAGGCAACGGATCAGAAACGTTCGCGGGAACGACGGGCGAACTTGCCGTAGTGGTCCTCCTGCTCGTCGCCGTAACGGGCGCGACGGCGGGCGGGCGCGGCAGGTGCCTCATCGACTGCGGCGTCGGCGTCGACCCCCGCATCACCCTGAGTGCCGGAGCCTGCGGTGGTGTCCACGGGGACGTCGAGAAGCTCCTGCTCCTCGCGGCGCACGCGGCGGCGTTCGCGGATCTCGGCCCAGATGAAGTAGCCCAGGCCGATGGGCGCCATGATGCCGAAGGCGATCCACTGGAAGCCGTAGGACAGGTGGGAGCCGCGGTCGAGTTTGGGGACGGGGATGGCGCGGAGTTCGCCGGGCTGGCCCTCGGAGAGCTGGAGGTAGTCGCGGGCGAGGTCGGTGCCGGTGATGGCGGAGATTTCCTCGGTGTTGATGCCGTAGACCTGCTCGAAGCCGGCCTCGGTCATCGGCGCGCTGGGTGGGGTCGGCTCGTTGAGGCGGGCGTGCCCGGTGATGGTCACCGGTTCGGTGGGGGCGGGTTCGATGTCGGGCTGTCCCTCGACGGGGACGGAGAAACCGCGGTTGACCAGGATCGTCTCGCCGGAGTCCAGCTGGAAGGGGGTCAGCGCGTGGTAGGCGGGGGAGGACTCGACGGGGCGCAGGCGCAGGATGACCTCGTCCTCGGGCAGGTAGCGGCCCTGGAGGATGACGCGGGACCATTCCTCGTTGGGCTCGATCTCGCCGGCCGCACCGAAGACGGAGGTGACGGGGACGGGGTCGGTCTGGAAGGCGGCGTCGATACGCTCGTTGCGTTCGACGATGTCATCGTCCTTGTTCAGCTGCCACGGCGCCAGGAAGGAGAAGGCGGCGTAGGAGAACGCGATGATGGTGAGCACGGCGATGATCCATCCGGGCGTGAGGAAGGACCGCCAGCCTTTGCGTCGGCCGGTCGCGGTGCTTCCACTGCTGCGCTCACTCACACCGGTTGAGTCTACCTACCGCTGCAAGCCGGCCCGAACCTGCTCGTCCGCCTGCTCGTTCACCCACGCGAGGATGCCGTCGACGGCGGCCTCGATCTGGACGCGGGTCTCGGTGAAGCCCTCCGGGCCGCCGTAGTAGGGGTCGGCGACGGAGGCGTCCTCCTCGGCTGCCGGGTCGAAGCTGCGCAGCAGGCGCACCCGGTCCTCGTCGATGCCGCGGGCGATGAGTTCCGAACGGTGCCCGGTGTCCAGGGCGACGAGCAGGTCCGCGTCGAGGTTGTCGGGGCCGATCTGGGCGGCGATGTGCTCGGAGCCGTCATGGCCGGCGGAGCGTAGTTCGGCGACGGCGCGCTTGTCGGCCCCCTGGCCCACGTGCCAGCCGCCGATCCCGGAGGAGGACACCCGGACCCGGTCGGTCAGGCCGGCGGCCTCGACGGCGTCGCGGACGATGACCTCGGCCATGGGGGAGCGGCAGATGTTGCCGGTGCACACGAAGTTGATGTGCAGGCGGTCATCCTCGTGCGAGGCGGCCTCGGGCGAAGCAGTCATGGACGATACCTTCCAGTTCCTCGGGGGAGTGTGCGGTGGCGCGGGCGGTGGCCCATTCCTCGGGCGTGCCGTAGCCCCAGGTGACGGCGACGGTGTCGATGCCGTGCTCGGCCGCCCCCTCGATGTCGTGGGAGCGGTCGCCGACCATGAGGATATCGGACGTCGCGGTGTCCCACCCGGTGGAGGCCAGGACGTGGTCGATCACCGCCGACTTGGAGCGCCGCGGGCCATCCTCCTGTGCGGCCCCGAGGAAGTCAATGTGCTCGAGGAAACCCTCCCGCGCCAGGATCTTCTCCGCGAAGCTCTCGCCTTTCGACGTCGCCGTGGCCACCGTGTGGCCCTGCCCCTTCCAGCGTCGCACCAGGTCGAGCATGCCGGGGAAGGCGGTGGCGTCCGCCCACCCGCCGCCGGCGGTGTAGTCGAGGTAGATGCCCAGCCCCTCCTGCGCCTGCTCCTCGCTCATGCCGAGTGAGCGCAGCGTCACCTCCATCGGCGGGCCGGGGATCCGGGCGATGAACTCCTCCGGGGGGCGCTCCCACCCCAGGGTGTCCAGGGTGTGCAGGAACCCGGCGCGGATGCCGGGGAAGGAATCGATGAGGGTGCCGTCGACGTCCAGCAGGAGAATGCTCATGGTGTCCAGCCTGCCATCTACACTGGGACGCCATGAAGACCGTCGCCGACATCCGCTCGATCCTGGACACCGCCTACCCACCGCACCTGGCCGAGAGCTGGGACGCGGTCGGCCTGATCTGCGGCGACCCCTCGGCGGAGGTGACCACGGTCGCCTTCGCCCTCGACTGCACCCAGGCCGTCGCGGAGGAGGCCGTGGCCCTGGGTGCGGACATGCTCGTCGTCCACCACCCGCTGCTCATGCGCGGGGTCACCTCCGTGGCGGCGGACACCCCGAAGGGCAAGGTCATCCACACGCTCATCCGCGGTGGGGTCGCCCTGTTCGCCGCGCACACCAACGCCGATTCGGCCCGCCCGGGCGTCAATGACCGGCTCGCCGAGTTGGTGGGCATCACCCCGGGGCGTCCGATCCTGCCCAAGGACGGCGCCGCGATGGACAAGTGGGGCGTGCACGTCCCCGTCGACGCCGCCGAGACCGTCACCGCCGCGCTCTTCGACGCCGGCGCCGGCCACATCGGCGACTACGCCGAGTGCGCCTTCTCCTGGGAGGGCACCGGCCAGTTCACCCCGCAGGACGGCGCGAACCCCACCGAGGGCGAGATCGGGGTCACCCACCGCGGCCCCGAACGGCGGGTGGAGTTCGTGGCCCCCGCTTCTCGACGTCGCGACCTCATCACCGCCCTCCGCGACGCCCACCCCTACGAGGAGCCGGCCTTCGACATCGTCGAGCTGCCCGACGCCGCCCCAGTCGACCAGGCCTGCGGCCTCGGCCGGATCGGGCGACTGCCCGAGCCGATGACGTTGCGGGAGTTCACCCAGCAGGTCGCCGACGCCCTGCCTGAGACCGCCTGGGGTGTGCGCGCCGCCGGCGACCCGGAGGCGATGGTGCAGACCGTGGCCGTCAGCTCCGGCTCCGGCGACAGCTTCCTCGACGCCGTCCGCGGCCTCGGCGTGGACGTCTACGTCACCTCCGACCTGCGCCACCACCCCGTCGACGAGTACCTCCGCGCCGGCGGCCCGCCGGTGATCGACACCGCCCACTACGCCAGCGAGTTCCCCTGGACCGCGCAGGTGGCGGGCATCGTGGGGGACCAGGCGGGCGTCGACACGCACGTCATCGATCTCCGCACCGACCCCTGGACACTGTCCGCCCACCCCACCCGAGGAGAATAGAACCCATGAAACTCGATCCCACCCAGCAGGACATCCTCCTCGACCTGGCCACCACCGAACGCTCCCTCGACGTGGTGGGCGACTCCGCCTTCGTCACGCCCGAGCAGAAGGAGCTCGACCGCCTCATCAGCGAGCACGCCCGCATGCGCAACGCCGCCGGCTCCGCCCAGATGGCCGTCGACGACATGGAGGCCGAGATCCTGCGCATCCAGGAGGACGAACGCAGGCTGCGCCGCCGCGAACGCGACGACAAGGCCCAGCTCGCCGCCGAGACCGACCCCGAGCGCCGCAAGGACCTCGAGCACGACCGCTACTCCGCCAAGTCGCGCATCGCCGACCTCATGGGCGAGCTCACCGAGGCCCACAACGAGATCCACGCCCTGCGCAACAACCGCGACGTCCACGGCGCCCGCCTCGACGACCTGGCCCGCAAGATCGAGGTCGCCGAGCGCGCCGCCGAGGCCGCCAACGCCGCCCACGCCGAGCTGCAGAACCCGGTGGAGCGCGTCGCGGAACTGCGCTCCCAGCTGCCCGCGGACGTGCTCGCCGAGTACGACGCCCAGAAGAAGGACTCCGACGTCGGCGCCGCCGACTTCAACGGCCGCACCTGCGGCGGCTGCTTCATCGTCCTGTCCGGCACCGACCAGAAGCGCATCCGCAACGCCCCCGCCGACGAGCTGCCCCAGTGCCCCGAATGCGGCACCTACCTCATCCGGAAGCAGGCCTGAGTCGTGTCGGGGAAGGTGCTGATCTACACCGACGGCGGCTCCCGCGGCAATCCCGGCATCGCCGGCTCCGGCACCGTCGTCTACTCCGAGTCCGGTGAGGTCCTCCGCGAGATCGTCTACGTCGTGGGCAAGAAGGCCACGAACAACGTCGCCGAGTACCACGGCATGCTCCGTGGCCTCGAGGCCGCCGCCGACCTCGGTGCCAGTGTCGTCGAGGTCCGCATGGACTCCAAGCTCGTCGTCGAGCAGATGAGCGGCCGCTGGAAGATCAAGCACCCCGCCATGCAGGAACTCGCCGTCCAGGCCCGCCGCCTCATGGAGCGTTTCGACGCCGTCACCTTCACCTGGGTGCCGCGCGCCAGAAACAAGGAGGCTGACCACCTGTCCAACGTGGCGATGGACGCCGCCGCCCAGGGCCACGCGCCGGGCATCGTCGCCGAGGCGTCCTCGGTGGAGGCGTCGCTGCCGGGCGCCACATCTGCCGAGCCCGCCGAGGAGACCGCGGCTGCGGAACCGGCCGAGGACACCGCGAACGGCACCGCCGGGACCCCCTCCCACTGGACCGGCGCCACCGCCACCCCCACCCGCTTCGTCCTCCTGCGCCACGGCCAGACCACCATGAACGCCGCCCGCCAGTACTCCGGCCGCACCGACACCGCGCTCACCGAGGTGGGTGTCGAGCAGGCGCAGGCCGCGGCACGGCTGCTGGGGGAACGTGGTGACATCGACGTCATCGTCTCCTCCCCGCTGGCCCGCTGCGTGCAGACCGCCGAGGCCGCCGGGGCGGTCCTCGGGCTCGAGGTGGAGGTCATCGACGACCTCATCGAACTCGACTTCGGCGACTGGGAGGGCAAGACCTTCGACCAGGCACACGAGCAGGACCCCGAGCTCCACGACGAGTGGATCACCGACCCGGCGGTGTGCCCACCGAACGGGGAGACCCTGGAGGCCCTGCACCGCCGGATCCGCAACGTGCGCCGCGACCTGGTCAAGCGCTATGAGGGCAAGACCATCCTCGTGGTCAGCCACGTCACGCCGATCAAGTCGTTTCTCCGGCAGGCCCTGGACGCCGGCCCGCAGGTGTTCTCCCGGATGTTCCTGGACGTGGCGTCGATAAGCGTCGTCGAGTTCTACGCCGAGGGTGCCCGCATCGGGTCCTGCGTGCGGACCTTCAACGAGACCTCGCACCTGCGGTGATGGTGCCGGCGAGGGTGGGGGAGTAGGATCAGGCCTCGCGAATGAGTCGGCCGGGTGATCGCGGCCCCCGAACCCCACCTGCACGGGTGGAGGCGGGTGTCGAGGAAAGTCCGGACTCCACAGAGCACGGTGGTTGCTAACGGCAACCCGGGGCGACCCGCGGGCACGTGCAACAGAAAGTAGACCGCCTGTCTCCCTCGCGGAGGCGGGTAAGGGTGAAAGGGTGCGGTAAGAGCGCACCGGCGGGCCAGGTGACTGGTCCGGCCAGGTAAACCCCACCGGGAGCAAGGCATCAAGGTCTGCCACGTCGCAGACCGGATCGGACGTTCGAGGGTGACTCGCCCGAGTTCGAAGGTAGCTGCTTGAGGCGGCCAGTGATGGTCGACCCAGATGGATGATCACCGCCCTCACGGGAACAGAATCCGGCTTAGAGGCCGGCTCATTCGCCCACTTTCCTCACGCCCGCGAAGTAGCCTGTGTGGGTAGGCTGTGTGCCAGATCACACGGCACCGCGACGAGGAGCACCCATGTACCTCAACCCCTTCTACACCCCCGAGGTCCACGGCCCCTACGAGATGATCAGCATCGGCCGGCTCGAGCTCGAACGCGGCGGGGTGATCGAGGACTGCCGGCTGGCGGTGCGCACCGTCGGCCAGCTCAACGAGGCGAAGGACAACGCCATCCTCATCCCCACGTGGTTCACGGGGACGCACCAGGCGTGGATCGACACCTACATCGGGCCGGAGCATGCGCTGGATCCGTCGCGCTTCTTCATCGTCATCGTCAACCAGATCGGCAACGGGCTATCCACCTCCCCGCACACCACCGACGACGAGTCCATCGCCATGTCGCGGTTCCCCTTCGTCACCATCGGCGATGACGTGGTGGCCCAGGAATGGCTCCTGCGCGAGCACTTCGGCATCACGGAACTGTTCGCCGTCGTCGGCGCGTCCATGGGCGCGCAGCAGACCTACGAATGGGCCGTCCGCTTCCCGGACCGCGTCCACCGCGCCGCCCCCATCGCCGGCACCGCCCAGAACACCCCGCACGACTTCCTGTTCACCCGGGTGCTGCTCGACGCCGTCACCTCCGACCCCGGCTTCAACGACGGCGAGTACGCCTCGAACACCGACGTCGTCGAGGGTCTGGGGCGCCACGCCCGGGTGTGGGGAGTGATGGGCCTGTCCACCGAGTGGTGGAAGAGCGGGGCCTGGCGCGCGCTCGAGTTCGAGACCCCGCAGCAGGTGGTCGAGGGATTCCTCGAACCGACCTTCACCGCGCTGGACCCCAACTCGTTGGTGGTCATGGGCCGCAAGTGGCAGCACGGCGACGTCGCGCTCCACACCGACGGTGACCTCGCCACCGCCCTCGGCCGGGTGACCGCGAGGGTGTTCGTCATGCCCATCAGCGAGGACATGTTCTTCCCCGTCCGGGACTGCGCCACCGAGGCCGACCTGATCCCCGGCGCCGAGCTGCGCGTCATCGACGATGTGGCCGGTCACTTCGGGCTCTTCGGCTTCGTGCCCGAGTACATGGCCCAGATCGATCACCATCTCGGGGAGCTGTTCGCTGTGTAAGAATGGGGCGTCATGAAGCTCTACGCAGCGCCCCTCAACTTCCGTGGCCTCGCCGAGGAATTCGACGTCCCCACCGACTTCACCCCGGAGCTGCACGCCGAGGCCGCGGCGGCGACCGACCGCTTCGCCGACGAGCGCCGTGACGCCCGCGGCATCCCCCTGGTCACCATCGACCCCGTCGGCTCGAAGGACCTCGACCAGGCCGTCTACCTCGAACGCACCGCCGGCGGCTACCGCGTCCTCTACGCCATCGCCGACGTCGCCGCCTTCATCGAACCCGGCTCCGCCCTCGAGGCCGAGTCCCTGCGCCGCGGGCAGACCATCTACCTGCCCGACGAACCCGCCCGCCTCCACCCGCCGGAACTGTCCGAGGGTGATGCGTCGCTGCTTCCCGACGTCGACCGGCCCGCCGTCCTGTGGACCTTCGACCTCGACGACGCCGGCGAGGTCACCTCCTTCCACCTCGAACGCGCCCTGGTCCACTCCGTCGCCCGCCTCGACTACGACGGCGTCCACGCCGACTACCTCGCCGGCACCATGCACCCGTCCATCGAGCTCCTGCCGGAGGTGGGCCAGCTCCGCGAGGTCTCCGCGTTACGACGCCACGCCATCAACCTCCGCATCCCCGCCCAACGCGTGGCCACCACCGACGACGGCCAGTACGAACTCATCACCGAACCACGCCACGAGGTCATGGACTGGAACTCCGAGATCTCCCTGCTCACCGGCATGTGCGCCGGCCAGCTCATGGTGGAGAAAGGCCAGGGCCTGCTGCGCACCCTCCGGCCGGCCACCGAGGAATCCGAGGCCGAGTTCCGCACCGAGGCCCTCGCCCTCGGCTTCGACCTGCCCGCCGACCGGGAGATCGGCGAGTTCCTCCAGACCGTCGACGCCACCGCACCCCTGGGCATGGCCGTCATGCGCGAGGCCCAGAAGCTGCTCCGTGGCTCCGGCTACGCCCGCGTGGACAACGGTGACGCCGAGGTCCACGCCGGCATCGGCGGCTACTACTCGCACGTCACCGCACCCCTGCGCCGCCTCATCGACCGCTTCGCCACCGAGTACTGCCTGGCCCTGATCCAGGGGGTCGAGGTGCCCGCGTGGGTCACCTCGCGTGCCGACGAGGTCATCGACACCATGAACCGCACCTCCGCCCTGGCCAACACCGTCGACCGGGCTGCCCTCGACCTCACCGAGGCCACCGTGCTGGCCCCCTGGGTCGGCCACAACTTCCAGGCTGTGGTCCTCAGCTCCGACGCCGAACGCGACACCGCCCGCATCCTGCTCACCGACCCGCCGGTACTCTCCGACACCCTCGGCGCCCCACCCCTGGGCACGACGACCACCGTCTCCCTCATCCGCGCCGACGTGGCCACCCGCGACGTCGCCTTCGCCTGGCCGGCGGACTGACATGGAGCCCTTCGTCTCCCGGGTGCCGGAGGCCTAACTCGACGATCTCCGCGCCCGCCTTCTCACCGCCCGCCTCCCCGAGGCCGAACCACCCGGCGACCACCCCTGGCACCGGGGCGTCCCGCTCGCCGACCTGGTCACACTGGTGGAGTACTGGCGCACCGACTATGACTGGCGCGCCTTCCAACGGCGCCTGGACGAGATCGGCCAGCACCGGGTCGAGATCGACGGCCTGGGCATCCACTGTCTCCGCCGACGTTCCCCGCGGGCGGACGCCACCCGCTCATCCTCACCCACGGCTGGCCCGGCAGCGTGGCCGAGTTCGTCGACATCATCGACGAGCTCGCCGATCCCGCCGACCCGGCCCAGCCCGCCTTCCACGTCGTCGCTCCGTCCCTGCCCGGCTTCGGATTCAGCGACAAACCCCGGGTCACCGGCTGGGGGACCGAGAAGATCGCCGCCACCTGGGTCGACCTCATGGGCCGCCTCGGCTACGACCGCTTCCTCGCCCACGGCGGCGACTGGGGAGGGGTGATCACCACCATCCTCGGCGGCCGCTTCCCCGGGCAGGTCATCGGCATCCACACCACCTTCGCCGAAGGCCCGCCCGGCCTGCCGGTCAGCGAGCTCAGCGACGCCGACCGCGCGATCGTCGAGGCCAACCGCCACTTCTGGACCGAACGCGCCGGCTACGCCAAACACCAGGCCACCGGCCCGCAGACCATCGGCTACGCCTCTCGTCGACTCCCCGGTCGGCCAACTGGCGTGGATCCTGGAGAAGTTTGCCGAATGGTCCGACACCGACGACAGCCCCTTCGAGACGATGCCCCGCGACCGTGTCCTGGACAACGTCACCCTCTACTGGCTGACCCGCACCGGCGCCTCCGCCGCCCGCATCTACGCCGAAAGCCACGGCGCCCTCGACCCGGCCCTGCGTGTCGACGTCCCCACCGCCGTCACCAGGTACCCCGCCGACATCAGCTCCCACTGCCCCCGCCCCTGGGCCGAACAGCGCTACCGCCGCCTCGTCCGCTGGAGCGAGCCGGACGTCGGCGGCCACTTCCCCTCACTTGAGGTCCTCGAGGTCTTCATCGCCGACCTGCGGGCAGGGCTGCGCGCCGTCCTCGGGTGAGCATTCGGGTAGCAGGACGTCCCGGAAATCCGGGTTTTCGGTGCATTCCTGCCACCCGAAGGAACATCAGCGGCGGAGAGTCGCGACCCCGCCGACCCCCAGTTCCACGACGAGCAGCCCGTCCGCGGACAGATCCGCGGTGAAGTTGTCCGTGTGCCGCTTATCGACGCCCGCGATCACCGCCGCTGAGGTCCCCGCCGACGCCGCCCGCGCCCCCAGGGCGCCCCGGGCGTTGCACAGCTGAACCAGCTCGGTGGCACCCGTGAGACCGTACTGGCCGGTCAGGGCCACCTCCGACTCGGCGAGCAGCGGCCAGACGTCCTCGATGCGCCGCGACCGCAGCGCCCGGCCCAGCTGCTGGGCCCGCCGGGTCTCCGACTCGTCGAAGGACAACCAGCCGGCGGCCTGATCGGCGGTGGGCTGGTTCTCGGTGCCGTGGACCTTGTGGACCGCACGGAGCCACTCCAGGACGCGCTGCGGGGCGTCGGGAAGCAGGCGCAGCGACTCCGCGCCGAAGGCGTGGCACGCGTTGTCGAGGAACTCGCGACGCTCCCGGATCAGCTCCGCCTCATCGACCTCAGGGCCGGGAACGGCGACCGCGACGAAACAGACACCCGCGGACATCGGGTGCGGGGCGTGCGTGACCGATCCGTCGGCGTAGTCGATGACCGAGACCGCGTCGGCGACCCCGCGCAGGGCGGTGGTGTGACGGGCGCGCAACGGCGGGACCTCGGAGAACATCTCCGCCGCCTGCGCACACACCTCGGCCAGGCGGGCCCGCATGGGGGCGTCGTCGATGTCCTCGGCATCCCCCTGGAGGGCGAGGGCGAACGCCGCCTCGAGGGACGCGTTGGCACCCAGACCGGCGCCGGCCGGGATGTCGTCGACGACCGTGACGTCCAGGCCCGCGGTGTCCCGGGACAGCAGTTGACGATGGATCATCGTCCACACGATGCCCGCCAGCCGGGCGGCGAGCCCGCCCTCCGGGGCGGGGGGAGTGGTGGTGCGCCCGCGGGCGTCGATTCCCGACTGCTGGCCGGCCGCCCGCTCCGCGATCGCCCCGGTGCTGATCTCATCGGTGTCGGCGTCCGCCCCGGGGACGTGCCGCGTGACCCGGATGAGGTCATCCTGGCGGGGAGAGAACGCCACCGCCACCCGCTGGGCGGCCTGCCCGACGAGGACGACCCCGCCCGCGTAATCGACGTGCTCACCCATGAGCAGCCACGTCGCCGGGGCATCGGCGGCATGCGTGGCCTCGACCCCGGTGGCCTCCCGGTGGGCGGCGACCACCCGGTCGAGGGCGGGGCTGTCGGCGGTGGGCCACATCGGCATGTCGGGGTTCTCCTTCAGGAATCTTCGATTGCAGTCGACGACTAAATCTCCTCCACCTTAGCCCCGCTACCGCGGCCCGTCCGCAGGTAGCCTGGGCAGCACCAGACTCACAGACTCTTCAGGAGGACACCATGGCAGACACCGAGAAGTGGTACTTCGACCCCACCACCGGCAGCGTCGAGCAGGGCAAGGTCGGTAGCTGGGACGAGCGGATGGGTCCCTACGACACCCGCGAGGAGGCCGCCCGCGCCCTCGAGGTCGCCGAGGCCCGCAACGCCGCCGCCGACGCCGAGGACCAGGCCGACGAGGACTGGGGCAAGCCCGCCTCCTGGGAAAAGCCCTGACACCCGCCCCGCAGACCGACATTGACACCGCCACCGCGAACCGAGCTGGTTCGCCGTGGCGGTGTCGTCGTCGCTGAGGCGACCTACGTCGTGCGCTACTTCTTGCGCCGCTTCCGGTCACCCTTCTTCGCGCGCTTCTTGGCGGAATCCTTCACGTCCTTCATCAGCCGCTCATAGGCGGCCTTGATGGCCTTCACCTCGTCGTTGTAGTCATCGAGCGCCTTGAGGCCGATGGAGCGCTCACGCTGGTAGAGCACGCCGTAACCGAAGGTGTCCTCGCCGCGGCGGTGGGCGTGCTCGGCGAGCTTGACCAGCCGGTCACGGGAGGTCACCGAATCCTGGAAGTCGCCCAGGCTGGACTGCATGGCCTTGCAGGCGTTGTAGAGGCGCCTGGTCTTCAGGCTCGTCGCCGCGCCGACGGCCTCGGCCGCGTAGCGCAGCTTCTTCGCCGACTTGCGCATGTCGTGGAAGTACTCCTCCCGCTCGTGCAGCGTCAGTTCCCGGTTGTCCCAGTTCTCCACGGCCTTGCGGTGGCGCTTCATCAGCTTCCTGTAGGCCTGCTCAAGGTGCTCGGACAGCAGCGCCTCGACCTCCTCGGGGGACTGGGCCTGGGTGAGGACCGGTGCCGCTGAGTCTTCCGCGTCCTCGGTGTCCGCTGTGTCAGCGTCGTCCTCATCGGCCTCGGGCACGATCTCGCTGTCGGCGGCCAGGGCCTCATCGGTCGGGGCGCCCTCGGCGACCATGTCGGCCTCGTCCTCGGTGGTGTCCTCGGCCGGGTCCGGGACCTCGACGACGGTGACCTCCTCCGACTCCACTGCCGGATCCTCGCCGGGTTCCTCACCGTCCGGCTCCACCTGCGGTTCGGCACCGGGGGTCGGCGGGTGGGCCAGCAGCTCGTCGATGGCGTCGAGGAGGTTGAGGTAGCGGTCGGAGTTGAGGGTGGCCACCACCCGGCGGTGAGCGCGGCGGTACTCGGTGCCCATGTCCTCGCGCAGGTGCAGCTTCGTCTCCTCGTCCAGGACACTGGAGTCCTCCAGGTCCAGCAGCTGGTGGAAACGTTCCTCCACCACCTCGGCGTCGCGGGCGTGGCCGAGCATGCCGGCGAGCAGCTTGAGCTCGGACTCGATGTAGGTGACCTCCTCGCCACCGAGGATGCCGTCGAAGGTCTCCATGTGGCTGCGCAGCTCGCGGGTGGCCACGCGCATCTGGTGGACGGAGTCCCACTCGTCGCGACGCACGCGCGGGTCGTAGTCGAGCAGTTTGTCGCGGTTGAGCTCCAGCGCGGCGATGACGGCGGCGGCGGGGGAGTCCTCGTCGATGTCGGCGCGCTGGCGGAACAGCGGCTGCGGGGCGTTCTGCTCGGAGTCGCCGAGGGCCATGACCAGCTTGGAGGGGAGGAGGACACCCGCGCACCGGCGCCGACGAGAAGCGGGGTGGCAGACTGCATGAGGGCGGTGCCCTCCGGGGTGCCGGGCAGGTCACCGGCGAGTTCGATCTCCCATTCGCGCCACGAGGTCTGCTCGCCGCCGGGCAGCAGCGACCAGGCGGTGACGTGGTCGTCGCAGAACTCGGCGACCGGGGTGCCCTCGGGACCGAGCAGGGTGGATTCAACGCGCTCGTTGTCCACCTGGGCGATGGGGATCAGCTCCCGGCGACGGATGAGCGCGCGGACCTGGGACTCGATGTCGCGGGGAACCTGGTGGCGGCCGTCGACCAGCTCGCCGATCGGGGCGTGGATCTCCAGGCGGCCGTTCTCGCCGGGGAGTTTGATGTGCCAGCCGTCGTCCTCGCCGCCCTCGCGACGTCGCAACGTGATCTTCGAACGGGTGAGCCGGAGATCCTCGGTGTCGTAGTAGATCGCCGAGAGGCGGTGCGTCCGGGTCTGGCCCACCTCCTCGACACCGGTGATGCGGGTGAGGTCGGGGGTCGTGACATCGTCTGCCACGGCGAACTTGGCTTCGACCTCGAGGAAGGTGCGGGTGCTCATCGCGAACTCCTGTACAACGGCGGTGGGGTGGCTACAGCTGATCTGTCGCGTCCCAGCCTACCGCCGGGTCGTGGGTGAGTCGGGAGCTGTCGGCCGCGGCGTAGCCGTCCCGCCAGCCCCCACTGTGGCGGGCGGCGAAGGACATCGAGCGGGTGCGGTGGAAGGCGGAGTGGAGGTAGTCGTCGACCTCCGCGCGGCGATCATCGAGCAGGACGAGGGCACGGTCGTCGCCCGGGCGGGTGTCGCTGAGTCCGGTGTTGGCCTCCTCGAGGAGATTGCCGATGCGGGCGGCGTAGGACAGGAGGAAGGCGCGACGGTAGGCGGTGGTGTCACCCGCGCGGGCGGCCTCGGCAGCACCCGGGGAGGTGCGCATGAAGTAGTCGCGCTGCCGGTTGAGGCTGTGGAACAGCTCGACGGTGTGCCGCACGTCCTGCGGGTGGCCGATGACCGAGGCGATCTCCTGCCCGCCCATGAGGATCGTCGAGCAGGAGTTGGCGCCGGCGACGCGGTGGAGCAGGAGGAACTGGTGTCGGACCCACGGGGCGACGAGGTGGACCCGGAGGGCGACGAGGGGGTGGTCGTCGAAGGAGCCGCCGCCGTCCGCTGTGTCCGCGGCGTCCGCTGTGTCGACGGTGTCCAGCCGGTGGCGCTGACGCAGCTGCTGCGCCTTGGCCACCAGGGACTCCGCCTCGGCCTCGAAGGTCGTCGACTCCGCCTTGCGGAGCAGAGCGGTGATGCGGGTGAGGATCCGCTGCTGCTCCGGGTCGGCCTCCACGGCTGCGCCGGGGTGACCTTCCAGGTGGTCGAGGTCGGTGAGGATCGCGGCGTCGGCAAGCTCGGGCAGCAGATCCACCTGGTCGAGGATCTTCTCCAGCTGGGCGCTGCGGTAGTCCGGGCGGGGAGTCGGCCGGCACTGCTCCTGCCAGGCGCGGCGGACGGGTGCGGCGACGGTGGCGGGGATGCGGTGGTGGGCGAGGAAGAGGAGGTGGTCGATGCCGGCGCCACAGAGATGGCGCAGGTCCGCCGGGGCCCAGCCGCGGCAGGCGGCGGTGGCGATACGGTCGACGATCATGGTGATGAGATGGCGGTGATAGCGGGTGCCGGGGCTGTCACCGACACCGTTGTCGCGGTCCAGGGCGTCGGCCTCGGCGAAGGCGCGGGCGAAGGCGGGGAACAGGGAGCTGGTCATGGGGGAGTCCTTCCGGGACGTGTTCACTGATGTGTTCGCTGATGTGTTCGACGCCAGTCGACCATGCCGCCCCGACACCGCCACCCCCGCGGGACCCGGCGAGCCCTGGCGGCCTGCGGGAACAACCCCGGACATCCACCCCGACCCGCCGCCCGTGTCGGGTGGCGTCATTAGGGTTGGGGGCATGAATCGTCAACAGGAATTCGTGTTGCGCACCGTCGAGGAACGTGACATCCGCTTCATCAGGCTGTGGTTCACCGACATCCTCGGGTACCTCAAGTCCGTCATGATGAGCCCCTCGGAGCTCGAGGGCGCCTTCGACGAGGGCGTCGGCTTCGACGGCTCCTCCGTCGAGGGGTTCTCCCGCATCTCCGAGTCGGACACCATCGCGCTGCCGGACCCGTCGACGTTCCAGATCCTGCCCTTCGACTCGGCCACCCCGGAGATCCAGTCGGCCCGGATGTTCTGCGACATCACCACCCCCGACGGCCAGCCCTCCTGGTCCGACCCGCGCCAGATCCTGCGCCGGCAGCTCACCAAGGCCGCCGACGACGGCTTCACCTGCATGATCTCCCCGGAGATCGAGTTCTACCTGATCAAGCAGAACCAGGACCTGACCACCCTGGAGCCGACGGACAACGGCGGCTACTTCGACCAGGCCACCAACAACATCGCGCCCCGGTTCCGCCGGGAGGCGATGATGGCGCTGGAGTCGATGGGCATCGCCACCGAGTTCTCCCACCATGAGACCGCGCCGGGCCAGCAGGAGATCGACCTGCGCCACGCCGACGCCCTCACCATGGCCGACAGCATCATGACGTTCCGCTACCTGATCAAGCAGGTCGCCGTGGACAGTGGCATCCGCGCCACCTTCATGCCCAAGCCGTTCACCGAGCACGCCGGGTCCGCGATGCACTCGCACATCTCCCTGTTCGAGGGCGGCACCAACGCCTTCCACGACCCGGACGACGAGATCTCGCTGTCGCAGACCGCCAAGCACTTCATCGCCGGCATCCTCCACCACGCCACGGAGATCTCCGCGGTGACCAACCAGTGGCCGAACTCCTACAAGCGCATCGTCTTCGGCAACGAGGCACCCACCGCCGCCACCTGGGGAGTGTCCAACCGCTCCGCCCTCGTCCGGGTGCCCACCTACCGGCTGGCCAAGGAGGATTCCCGCCGGGTCGAGGTCCGCTCCATCGACTCCGCCTGCAACCCCTACCTGGCCTACTCCGTCATCCTCGGCGCCGGCCTCAAGGGCATCCGGGAGGAGTACGAGCTGGATGAGCCGGCGGAGGATGACATCTCCCAGCTCACCCGCCGTGAGCGCCGGGCGATGGGCTACAAGGATCTTCCCTCCTCCCTCGACCAGGCGCTGAGGGAGCTGGAGAAGTCCGACTTCGTCGCCGACATCCTCGGCGAGCACGTCTTCGAGTACTTCCTGCGATCCAAGTGGAACGAATGGCACAGCTACCAGGAGCAGATCACGCCCTGGGAGCTGCGCAACACCCTCGACTACTAGACCCACACCCAGGAGCTGTCCCACCTCATGGCCGCTACCGCCACACCCCGCCCGAGTGTTCCCTCGCCCGCCGTCCTCAGCCTCACCAGCCCCCGCGCGGGCGAGGACCTCGCGTGGCTCGGCTGGGACAACACCGAATCCGTCGACCTGCTGTGGGGATTGTCGAGCGCGGGTGACCCCGACCTGGCGCTCAACACGCTCATCCGGGTGATGACCTCCCTCGAGGACGGCCGAGAGGAACTGGACCGGGCGCTGCGCGAGGACACCGACCTGCGGATCCGCCTGTTCGCCCTGCTCGGCGGTTCGACCGCCCTGGGCGATCACCTGGCGGCCCATCCCGAGCTGTGGCGGGAGCTCCAGCGCGAGCTGCCCACCCGGGAGGAGCTGCTGCAGGAGATGCTCGGCTGCGTCGAGGCGGTCCCGGCCACCGTCACGCTGGCGGAGGACACCGACACCGATGTCGCTGACCGCGGCCCCGACACTGCCACGCAGGACCTGACCACCCCGGGCACCTACCGCGCCGGTCTCTCCGGCCCGGAGGCGACGACGGCGCTCAAGCTCACCTACCGCACGCTCATCATGCGGATCGCCGCCCATGACCTGGCGGGCACGTTCGTCTCCCGCCGCGGGGCGGAGCTCGCCCAGCCGGTGGTGCCGTTCACCGAGGTCACGGGGTTGCTCACCGCGCTTGCCGACGCCGCCCTCACCGCCGCCCTCGCCGTGGCCCTGGCCGGGGTCTACGGGGAGTCGGACGTCGACTCCCGGCTGGCAGTCATGGCGATGGGCAAGTGCGGGGCGGGCGAACTCAACTACATCTCGGACGTGGACGTCATCTTCGTCGCCGAACCCCCGAGCCCGCGGGCGACCCGCGCGGCGGGGGAGTTCATGCGCATCGGGTCGGCCGCCTTCTTCGAGGTGGACGCGAACCTGCGCCCGGAGGGCAAGTCCGGCGCGCTGCTGCGCACCCTGGACAGTCATGTGGCCTACTACCAGCGCTGGGCGGAGACCTGGGAGTTCCAGGCCCTGCTCAAGGCGCGACCGATGACCGGGTACCTGCCGTTGGCGCAGGCCTACCTGGAGGCGCTCGCACCGATGGTGTGGACGGCGTCGCAACGCGACTCCTTCGTCGACGATGTCCAGGCGATGCGTCGCCGCGTCCTGGACAACGTCCCGGAGAACCTGCGCACCCGCGAGCTCAAGCTCGGCGTCGGCGGGCTCCGTGACGTCGAGTTCGCTGTGCAATTGCTCCAGCTCGTCCACGGCCGCTCCGACGACACCCTGCGGACCCTGGCCACGGTCGAGGCGCTGCAGGCCCTGGTCGACGGCGGCTACGTCGGCCGGGAGGACGGCCAACAGCTCATCGAGGCCTACGAGTTCCTCCGCCTCCTCGAGCACCGCCTGCAGCTGCACCGGCTCCGCCGCACGCACACCCTGCCGGCGGACGAGGACGAGAAGAACCTCACCTGGCTGGCTCGGACCAGCGGATTCGCCGCCGAGGGGAAGAAATCCGCCACCGAGGTGATGCAGAATCACCTGCGCAAGATCCGCCTGCGGATCTCCGACCTGCACTCCCGCCTGTTCTACCGGCCGCTGCTGCACACCGTGGTCAACATGTCCGTTGACGAGCTCACCCTCTCCCCGGAGGCGGCGAAAATCCAGCTCGCGGCCCTGCGCTACCGCCACCCGGAGCGCGCGTTCGAGCACCTCACCGCCCTCGCCGCCGGCGGCTCCCGCAAGGCGAAGCTGCAGGCCATGCTGCTGCCGACGCTGATGACCTGGCTGTCGGAGACCGCCGACCCGGACGCCGGCCTGCTCAACTACCGCAAGCTGGCCGAGGCCGCCTACGACAAGGTGTGGTTCCTGCGGATGCTCCGCGACGAAGGCGTCGTCGGCCAGCGGCTCATGCGGATCCTCGGCACCAGCCCGTACACCTCGGACCTCATCATCTCCGCGCCCGACATCGTCAAACAGCTCGGCGACGGTGCCACCGGGCCGAAACTCATGGAGGTCGCCCCCGACCAGGTGCACAAGGCGCTGGTCGCCAGTTCCAAACGCCACGCCGACCCCGACAAGGCCGTCAACGTCGCCCGCTCCCTGCGCCGGGTGGAACTGGCCCGGATCGCCGCCGCCGACCTGCTCGCCTTCATGCCCGTCGACCAGGTGTGCATGGAACTCTCCCTGGTGTGGGACGCGGTGCTCCAGGCCAGCCTGCTCGCGGAGGTGCGGGCTGATCTGCGGGAACGCGACGCGGACACGCCGCCCGGTTGGATCGCCATCATCGGCATGGGCCGCCTCGGCGGCGCGGAACTCGGCTACGGCTCCGACGCCGACGTCATGTTCGTCGTCGAACCCGCCGACGGCGTCGAGGACCATGACGCCGTCAAGTGGGCCATCACCATCGTCGACCGCATGCGCAGCCGGCTGTCCAAACCCTCCGGCGACCCGCCACTCGAGGTCGACCTCGGCCTGCGCCCCGAGGGTCGCTCCGGCGCGACCGTGCGCACCATCGAATCCTACGAGCGCTACTACCGCGAGTGGGGCGAGGTGTGGGAGACCCAGGCGCTCCTGCGCGCCACCGTCGTCGCCGGCGACCCGGGCGTCGGCGAGAAGTTCCTCCGCATGATCGACGAATTCCGCTACCCCGACGGCGGAGCATCAGCCAGCGCGATCCGCGAGATCCGCCGCATGAAGGCGCGTATCGACGACGAACGCCTCCCCCGTGGCGCCGACCGCAACACCCACACCAAACTCGGCCGCGGCGCCCTCACCGACATCGAGTGGACCGTCCAGCTGCTCACCATGATGCACGCCCACAACCACCCCGAGCTGCACAACACCTCCACCCTGAAGATCCTCGACGTCCTCGCCGACAAGGAGATCATCGCCCCCGCCAAGGTCCGCACCCTGCGCGAGGCCTGGCTCATGGCCACCAACGCCCGCAACGCCCTTGTCCTCGTCCGGGGCCGCCGCACCGACCAGCTGCCGCAGCCCGGCCCGGCGCTCGCCCAGGTCGCCGGCGCCGCCGGCTGGGACCCCGAGGACTACCAGGGCTTCCTCGAGGCCTACCTTCGCATCACCCGCCAGGCCCGCAAGGTCGTCGACGAGGTGTTCTGGGGCGAGGAGACCCTGGAGCCCTGAGCGGTTCCGATCCCAGAATCAGCGGGTCCCCCGCATCCACTTCGATACGGGGGACATCGGGTTGCGGATCAGGCGCCGAGAGTGAAGAGATCGACGAGGAAGCCGGTGGCGCTGCCGGTGACGAAGGCATCGGCGATCGGGCCGAGGTCGAGGCCGTCAATGAAATCGAGAACGCCGAGGTAGAGCAGGACAGAAGACATTTTTCTGGGTTCGTTTGTGCAGATGGATGTTTGGTAAAGCTCGCTTATCGTACGTCTATGACCTCGGACATAATTTTTGAGGTCGGGCGAAGCAGGTCCGAGCACCCCTCGTCCGGGGTCAGGCGGAACCCCTAAGGCCCTGTCGACGAACTTGATGCACACCTACGCTGGGTCATACCCCGACACATAAAGGAGCCACCATGGCTGTTTCCCTGTCCATCGACCTCTCCGACGCCACCTTCGCGGACCTCCGCGCGCTTGTCGACGCCGCCCGCACCGCCGGCGTCTCCGACACCTCCACCCTGGAGCTGGAGGACACCACCCTCATCGTCGCCGCCGACAACACCGCCGGCCGACCCACCCCGCCCGACCCGGAGACCCCGCCGCGTCCGCCGCACGCCGGCCCCCACAACCCGCGGGGCGCTGCGATCGGCGACGCCGCCATCCGCAGCGTCATCGACATCCTCACCGGCCGTCAGGAGCCGCCGCGGGGTGGGAACTAGTATTCACAGCCCGGTGCCATCTGCCCGTCAGGACCAGACCCTAGGGTCGGCGTCATGACCCGCTGGATGAGACTCCGACAACTGGCGGTCGCCACGACCCTCGTCAGCCTGCCGCTGGCCGGCGGGGTGGCGGTCGCCCACACCATCGACGACCTCGGCGCCTCCGTGCAGACCGTCCGCGGCCTGGAGCCCGCCGAACCCACCGGCCCACCCGGTGTCGACCTGGGGACGCAGCTCGGCGCTGAATGGAATGACCAGCGTGGCCGCTGAATCACTAGCATGGGAACATGTTCATCACCTCGGTGCGCCTGGACCACATCAAGGACGAGTCCTACATCCGGACTCTTCCTGCCGTCCGCCACCTCGAGGTCCTCGACGGCCTGCGCCTGCACCACCCGGTGACCTTCTTCGTCGGTGACAACGGCGCCGGCAAATCCACCCTCGTCGAAGCCATCGCCATCGCCGCCGGTTTCCCCGGCACCGGCGGGCCCATCCGGGAGGTGCTGCCCACCTCCGCCGTCCCCACCGAATCCGCGCTGTCGCGCTGGATCACCCTCCGCGGCAGAGAACTGCCCCTGCGCGGCTACTTCCTCCGCGCGGAGACCCACTACGACACCGTGAGCGCCTTCGACAACAAGCAGTGGGCAGACCCGGCGGAGTCCCGCCACCTCATGTCCCACGGCGAATCGGTGCTCTCGGTTCTGGGGGACCACGTCGACGGCGCCGGGCTCTACATCTTCGACGAACCCGAATCCGGCCTGTCCATCGTCCGGCAGATGGCCCTGGTGGCCGAGATCCAGCAGGCGGTGCAGCGGGGCGGGCAGTTCATCATCGCCACCCACTCGCCGATCATGCTCGCTGTCCCGGACGCCACCATCGTGGAGATCACCGAGGACGGCATGGTCGAGACCGTCTACGACGAGGCCGAAGCTGTCGTGGCCACCCGCGAATTCCTCGAGGATCCCGAAGGGACCCTGAAGTACATCCTGGAGTAGACGGACAAAGACGAAGCGCCGCCTCCCGAGTGGGAAACGGCGCAGAGGCTGGGTGGGTTACTCGCAGGCGATGCCGTCGTAGTCACGGTCGAGGCGGGGAGCCTCGTAACCCGGCTGGCCGCGGTAGAGCGGTGCCTTGCCGGCAGCACGGACGGCGTCGCAGTTGCGGTAGTAAACGGAGTTGGTGGCCGGCGCCGGAGCAACGGCCTGGCGGGCGGGGGCCGGAGCTGGGGCGGGAGCCGGTGCAGGCGCGGGGGCCGGTGCGGGCGCGGGGGCCGGTGCGGGCGCGGGGGCCGGTGCCGGTCCCGGAATGATGCCGGGCAGCGGGTTGGGAATCATGTGCTGCTGGATGGCCCAGTACACGCCACCTGCGATGAGCCCCGCGACGGCGAGGACACCGACGACGAGGGCGACGTCGCCCCCGGAGGAGCCCTCGTCGGTGGACTCAGTGTCGGTGGTGGTGCCTGAGGTGGTGCCGTCGTCCGTGGTGGTGACCACGGACGTGGTGTCCGGGGACTCGGAGGACTGGGCGGTGGCGGGCTGGATGGTGCCAAAGGTCAGGGCAGTCGCCGCGACAAGGCTGACGAGGATCTTTCGCATGACCTTATCCTTGCAGAAGCCTGTCAGAAACTTGAATGCCAGCCGAGAACGGGGGTAGTCGTTGCAGGTGAGACGGTGAATGTGCGGAAGGGTCGGTGGGTGAGGAGAAGGGGGCGTCGATAAGCGGGCGAGGGTGTCAGCCCTCGGTGGAATCTACGATCCTCACGTTGTTCTCGCCGGACTTCGCGCGGGCGGCGCGGCGGCGGGTGACGGCGATGCGGGAGGTGATCAGGCCGGCCATGCCGATGGCCCAGGTGATGGTGACGGCCCACCAGGCGAAACGGAAGTCGGCCCAGGAGTAGGCCTGGCCGCCAGCGGAGTAGTCGAGCATGAAGCCGACGATCTGGGCGGCGAACATGCCGGCGAAGAAGCCACCCATGTTGGCCATGCCGGTGGCGGTGGCGACGATGCGGCGGTCGAGACCCTCACGGATGTCGTCGAAACCGTAGTTGGAGGACGCGGTGAACGCGGCCATGACGATGTTGACCACGATGATCGCGGTGACGCCCCGGGGTTCGGCGGGCAGGAAGAAGATGATCCAGGCGGTGCCGATGAACCCGGCGAAGGTGAGCGACGCGAGGATGCGGTTGCGGCCCAGCCGGGCGGAGATCGGGCCGAGCAGCGGGCCGGCGACCATCGAGGTGATGACGTTGACGGTCAGGACCAGGCCGACGGTTGCCGGTGACAGTCCCATGCCCAGCGACATCAGCGGCACACCCCACAGCAGGGTGAACACGATCTGCGGCAGCATCGCGGAATAGTGGTTGAAGAAGCCCTGCCAGCACAACGGCTCCCGGAACACGGTGGCCAGGGCGGTGCCGATGGGCATGCGGTCCTGCGCGGCGAGCTTCTTCTCCCGCACGGCGTCCGGGTCCTTTCCCTTGCGGGCGGCCTCCCAGGTCTCGGGGGAGTCGGCGACGGCGACGCCGGCGGCGATGGCGATGAGCAGGCCGACGGCGCCGAGGCTGAGGAACGCCGGAGTCCAGCCGGGGCCGTGGAGAAGAGCGAGGAAGGGCACGGCGGAGAGGAACTGGCCTGACTGGCCGAGTGCGGCCGTCAGCTGGGTGAAGGTGGGGGTCTTCTTCAGTGGGAACCAGTAGGGCAGGATCCGCATGACCGACAGGAACGCCGTGGCGTCGCCGGCGCCGATGAGGACGCGGGCGACGATGGCGACCGAGTAGGAGGTGGTCAGGCCGAGGGTGATCTGGCCGATCGCCATGATGACGGCACCGATGACGAGCATCCGGCGTGGGCCGAAACGGTCGATGAGCATGCCGGTGGGGATCTGGGCCAGGGAGTAGACACCGATCTGGACGGCGGTGAAGACGGCGATGCGGGAGGCGTCGACGTCGAAGCGCCCGATGGCGTCGACCGAGGCGACGCCGAAGGAGGTGCGGCCGGTGATGGCGACGATGTAGACGAGAACGGCCGCCACCCACACGGTCAGCGCCTTGCGCGTGACCTGCTCGCGGGGGTGGGGCACCAGTCTCGTTTCACTCACAGGTGACCACCTTAGACGCTGTGGTCGGTCCACGGGTGAACTCCGGAGCGGAACCGGTCAGGAGGAGTGCCGCCCCGTCATCAGACCCGCCCGGTTGACGGCCGCGGACACCGCCCGGGAGGAGGTGGCCACCACCCGTTCCAGCGGACCACGCCCCAGGGAGAAGTGCCACGCGGTGGCGAATAGTCCGGCGACACCGATCTGGATGGCGAACCACAGGACCGGCAGGGTCTCGATGTCCGCGAGGGTGATGAACACCAGGTGCGTGGCATAGAGCGTCAGCGTCATCGTCCCGGCGGCGATCATCGGGGTCAGGGCGTTCTCCGCGACCCGCGCCGCGTGGGTGAAGGTCTTCTCGCGGAAGGAGAGCTGGGCGGGGGAGAGCTCGCGGTCGTCGACAGGCGTGATGCCGGACGCGGCGGCGGCGTCGCTGACGCACCCGCAGTCCTGGGTGGTGGTGGGGACGCAGTCGCCGTCCGCCTGCGCCGGCCGTCACACGGACATCCCGCCCAGGCCGACGATGAGGGCGATGAGCAGGAGGATTCCGAGTACCGCGAGGAGGGGCAGCAGCGGGACTCCGCGGCGGCGGGAGCGGGGGTGTGAATACATCTTCTGCACCGGCACACCGACAGTGTAGGCCCGATCCCGTCCGGCGGGGGTGCCCCGAGGCGGGGTGCGGAGGGTACCGATGTCGGACAGGAGAAGTAAGGTGAACCGGGTGAATTACATTTCGACGCGTGATGCCTCCCGTACGCCAGCCCGATTCACCGACATCCTGCTCGGCGGTCTCGCCCCGGACGGCGGACTCTACCTGCCGGCCGAGTACCCGCAGCTGAGCGATGAGCAGCTCACCGCGTGGCGCGGCCTGCTCGCCGAGCGTGGCTACGCGGCACTCGCGGCGGAGGTGCTCAAGCTCTTCGTCGACGACATCCCGGCCGCTGACCTCGAGGCGATCGCGGCCCGGGCGTACACCACGCCGAAGTTCGCCGATGAGGACATCGTCCCCGTCACCCGGCTGGAGGACAACCTGTGGATCGGCCACCTCTCGGAGGGGCCGACCGCCGCGTTCAAGGACATGGCGATGCAGCTGCTCGGCGAGCTCTTCGAGTACGAGCTGGCCCGCCGCGACGAGACCCTCAACATCCTCGGCGCCACCTCCGGCGACACCGGCTCCTCGGCCGAGTACGCCATGCGCGGCCGCCAGGGCATCCGCGTGTTCATGCTCACCCCCGCCGGACGCATGACCCCGTTCCAGCAGGCCCAGATGTTCGGCCTCGACGACCCGAACATCTTCAACATCGCCCTCGACGGCGTCTTCGACGACTGCCAGGACGTGGTCAAGGCCGTCTCCGCGGACGCCGGCTACAAGCGCGAGCACCGCATCGGCGCGGTCAACTCCATCAACTGGGCCCGCCTCATGGCGCAGATCGTCTACTACATCTCCTCCTGGATCCGGGTGACGGAGAACAACGACGAGAAGGTCTCCTTCTCCGTGCCCACCGGCAACTTCGGCGACATCTGCGCCGGCCACATCGCCCGCCAGATGGGCCTGCCCATCGACCGGCTCATCGTCGCCACCAACGAGAATGACGTCCTCGACGAGTTCTTCCGCACCGGCGACTACCGCCCGCGCACCTCCGCGGAGACGATGGCCACCTCCTCACCGTCGATGGACATCTCCCGTGCGTCCAACTTCGAGCGCTTCATCTTCGACCTGCTCGGCCGCGACGCCGACCGCACCGCGCAGTTCTTCGGCGTCGACGTCAAGGGGGACGGCTTCTCGCTTGCCGACGATCCTGCGTTCCCCACCGCCGCCGACACCTTCGGCTTCGCCTCCGGCCGCTCCACCCACGCCGACCGCCTGGCCACCATCACGGACGTGTGGGAGCGCCTCGGTGTCATGATCGACCCGCACACCGCCGACGGCGTCCACGTCGCCCGCGGATGGGCCGATGAGGTGGACACCCCCATCATCTGCCTGGAGACGGCCCTGCCGGTGAAGTTCGCCGAGACCATCGAGGAGGCCACCGGCCGACAGCCGGAGGTCCCGGAGCGTTTCCGCGACATCCTCGACGCCGACCGCCACGTCACCGACCTGCCGAACGACGCCGAGACGGTGAAGAAGTTCATCACCGACTCCATCCGTACCACCGACGTCACCGCCGACCGCTAGGAGGACCGCCATGGGCATGGAATTCAAGATGAGCCAGGAGTACTTCAACGAGTTCGACCCGGAGAAGTTCGCCAACCAGATCAAGGAACAGGCCGCGGCGGAAAAGGCCGCCCGGGACGCGGCGAAGGAGGCCGGCCAGACAGGCACCGATGACTTCGACAAGGCCGACTGACCGGGACCGCTGGTGAGGCGAGACATCTGGGCGTTGACCTCCGCCATGGTGACGATGGGTGTGGGAACACTCATCTACCAGGGCGTCGACTACGACCGCACCCACCCCGCCCCGCAGGTGGTGCAGGCCCAGGCCCAGGATCTCGCCGCCGCCCCGTCCCTGCGGGTACCGGTCGCCAGCCCCTGGTCGCCCGGCACCGCCGTCACCATCACCACCACCCGCCCCGTCCCCGGCGAGACCATCCAGGTCGGCCAGTGCACCGTCGCCTACAGCTTCACCGCCGGCGAGCAGGCCTACGCCGTCACCGCCTCCCACTGCGGCAGCCCGGGTGACTACGTGTGGGCGACCGAGGACGGTGCCACCGCCGATTTCAGCGAACCGGTCGGCACCTTCACCTATTCCGACCTCTACGACCTGGAGACCAACTCCCTCGACGTCGGGCTCATCGAGATCTCCGACGCCCGCCGCGTCATGCTCGCCCCCGATCCCGGCGCCCCCACCGTCGTCGCCTCGGACATCACCGACCTGCCCGAGACCATCTGCAAGTACGGCACCACCACCGGCGAGACCTGCGGGCAGCCCCTGACCTCCTCCGGCGTGGAGATCCTCGCCGACAACCACGGCCTCGAACTCCGCGCCCTGGCCTCCACCGCCGCCATCTGCGCCCGCGCCGGCGACTCCGGCGGCCCCGTCTACGCCGACCTCGACGGTCAGCGTGTCATCATCGGCCTGGTCTCGGGCACCCGCGACGCCGCCGCTGAGCACCAGTGCGACGCCCCCGCCGGGCCCGACATGGCGATGTCCTACACCGCCATGCCCGGCATCCTCGAGGTCATCGACCGCGAGGTCCCCGCCGCCGAGTACCACACGCCCTGAAAGGACCCCCATGCCCATCCCGGATTTCATCGTCTCCCTGCGTGAGAAGATCGGCCACGAGCAGCTCTGGCTGCCCGGCGTCACCGCCGTCGTGGTCCGCGACGTCCCGGCGGACGCCCCGATCTGGGCCGTGCCGGAGGTCCTGCTGGTCCAGCGCGCGGACAACGGCGACTGGACCCCGGTGTGCGGCATCTGCGAGCCCGGCGAGCAGCCGCACGTCACCGCCGTGCGGGAGGTAAAGGAGGAGACGCGTATCGACGCCCACGTGGAAGCCCTCCTCGGTGTCGGCGCCGTCGGCCCGGTCACCTACGACAACGGGGACGTGACCAGCTACATGGACACCGCGATGCGGCTGTCCGTCGTCGGCGATGACACCCCCTCGGTGGGTGACGACGAATCCGTCGACGTCGGCTGGTTCCCCATCTCGCAGCTGCCGCCGATCAGCCCGCGCTTCCGTATGGTCATCGCCGATGCGGTGGCGCAGATGAAGCACCCGCACGGCTACCGTCCGCGGATGGGCTACGAGAAGCGGGACCGCTCCTAGGCCTAGGTGAAGTCGAGCCGGTAGTTCTCCGAGGTGATCAGCCCGATGCGCTGGAAGATCCAGGTGAACAGGAGCGAGCAGACGATCGGCAGGATGACGAACATGGCGACGATGATGGCCAGGTTCGCCGCCGACCAGCCCCAGCCCTCGTAGTTGAGGGCGGCGAGGGGGCCGACGAGCCCGGAGATGCCGAAACCGGCGGAGATCGGGGTGCCGGAGATCCCGACCGCGCCGCCGACGCCACCCATGACCGCGGCGGTGCAGGCGATGGGCAGGAAGTTGATGGGGCGCGACCAGATGGTGGCCATGTGCACCTTCGGCGAGCCGAGGACGGGCAGGAGGGAGGTGGCCACACCGTTGGCCTTCCACCCGGCGATGGCCAGGCCGAAGCCGGCGGCGACGACGCCGAGGTTGGCCGTACCGGAGGCAACCCCGTCCATGAAGATGGCGGTGGCGATGCCGACGGTGGAGATGGGGGAGACGATCGCCAGGGCGAACAGCAGCGCCAGGCAGATGCCCATGATCACCGGCTGCAGCGAGGTGGCGCCGTTGATGAGCTCACCGAGCCACACGGTGAACACCTTGACCACGGGGTAGGTGACCACCCAGCCGATGCCGCCGGCAATGAGGACGACGAGCGTCGACAGGAGCAGGATGGTGTAGTTGCCCAGGCGGGTGCCGATGAGCAGCACCACCCCCACGGCCAGTGCCGCGGTGATGCCGGAGTTGATGACCAGGCCCGTGCCCTGCAGTTGGAAGCCACCCTCGGGGTCGACCTGGGCGACGCCGCTGCCGAGGACGGCGGCGATGCCCACGGCCGCGGTCTGGATCTGGGTGAGGTGGAACTGCATGGCCACGAGCACGCCGATGAGCACCGGCAGCATGGAGGCGGCGAGGGAGACCAGGTGGATGACGGTCTCACCGGCGGGGAAGACCGGGAGCAGGGCCGTGAACAGTTCGCCGAGCAGGGCCTGCGGAACGAGCGCCACGACGACGGCGATGGAGATACCGTTGAGCACCTTGAGGGTGAAGGAACCGGCGGTCAGGGGCGGTTGCGTGGTCGGGGGATCAGGTGCGGCAGCGGTAGTGGTCACACCAATAAACCTAGACCACGCCGTCAGCATCGGTGAGGGCGCGGTGCAGCTGTTCCCAGGTGTCCACGAAACACACCGTCTCCAGCTCGGGCGGGCGGGTGTCATCGACGACGATCTCCGCCTCGTGCGTGCCACCGCACACCACCAGGTGCGGCGGCCCCGGTTCCACGCCGAGGATGAGCCGCCCGGCGACGGCCAGCTCGAAGATCAGCCGGCACTGTTCCTCGTTGGCAGCGATGTCGTGGACCTGGAGGTAGACGCTGGTCGCACCGACACCCAGCCAGGAGGTCTCGATGGCGGTGGCCTCGCCGCCGAGGACCGGAAGACGGCCGTCCGGGGCGTGGAGCAGCGGATCCGTCTCCGACGGGGCCAGCCCCCACCGGTCGAGCACCGCCCGGACGGCGGGAACGTCGGGGGCGTGCTCGAGAGCGACGAGGATGAGGAAGTGGCGGGCCACTATGCCTTCTTGACCACCGAGGACTTCAACTTCATCGGGCCGAAGCCGTCGATCCTGCAGTCGATGTCATGGTCGTCGGTGGTGTCGATCAACCGGATGTTGCGCACCTTGGTGCCCGTCTTGATGGGCTGGGCGGAGCCCTTGACCTTGAGGGTCTTGATCACGGTGACGGTGTCGCCGTCGACAAGCACGTTGCCCACCGCGTCCTTCACCTCCCGGGCCGTCTCCGCCTCGTCGGGGACGGCGCGGGTCCACTCGTGCCCGCATTCGGGGCAGACGAGGAAGGGGGCCATCTCGTAGGTGTACTCGCCGCCGCACTCCGGGCAGGGCGGCAGGTCCGGGTTCTCGGAGTGGTCGGTGCTCATGGCCTCAAGTATGTCAGCCGCGGCGCTCGAACAGGTCCTCCTCCGGCTCGGGTACCGCGGGGGAGTCATCGCCGCGGTACCGGACGCCCAGGTGTTCCATGAGCAGACGGAAGGCCCGGGCGTTGATACCGACGGTGAACAGCACAACCAGGGCGGCGCCGATGAACAGGACGGTGGAGGACATCTGGGGCCTTTCCGAACGGGGAGAGGGATCTGACGGTCGGGCCGGGATCAACCCGGGATCAGCAGTTGAAGTAGAGCTCGAACTCCTTCGGTGTCGGGCCCTGGCGCAGCGGGTTGATCTCGGCGTCGTACTTCAGGGCGATGTAGGACTCGACGAGGTCATCGGTGAACACGTCGCCGGCGGTGAGGAACTCGTGGTCGTTCTCCAGGGCCTCGAGGGAGGCCTCCAGGGAGTGGGGGACACGGGGGACCTCCTTGGCGGCCTCGGGGCCGAGCTCGTAGAGGTCCTTGTCCACGGCCTCGCCGGGGTCGATGCGGTTCCTGATGCCGTCGATGCCGGCCATGAGCTGCGCGGCGAACCCGAGGTAGGGGTTGCCGGAGGGGTCCGGGGCGCGGAACTCGATGCGCTTGGCCTTGGGCGAGGGCCCGGTGACGGGGATGCGGATCGCGGCGGAGCGGTTGCGCTGGGAGTAGGCGAGGTTCACCGGGGCCTCGAAGCCGGAGTAGAGGCGGCGGTAGGAGTTGACGGTGGGGTTGGTGAACGCCAGGACCGCCGGGGCATGGGCGAGCAGGCCGCCGATGTAGTGGCGCGCGGTCTCGGACAGGCCGGCGTAGCCCTCCTCGTCGTAGAAGAGGGGCTTGCCGTCCTTCCACAGTGACTGGTGGGCATGCATGCCGCACCCGCCGTCGTCGAGAAGCGGCTTCGGCATGAAGGTGGCCACCTTGCCGTGGGCGTCGGCGGTGTTCTTGACGATGTCCTTGAACGTCTGCAGGTCATCCGCCGCGCGCAGCAGCGGCGCGAACCTGTAGTTGACCTCCTGGATGCCGCCGGTGGCCACCTCGTGGTGGAAGCGCTCGATCTCGAAGCCGACCGTGGCGAGGTTGTGGGCGATCTCGTCGCGCACGGGGATGGTCTTGTCGTAGGGGGCGGTGGGGAAGTAGCCGTCGTTGACACGGATCTTGTTGCCCAGGTTGGGGGAGCCGTCGATCATCGTCTCGGCATCCGAGTTCCACCAGCCCTCGTCGGAGTCGACCTCGTGGAAGGAGCGGTTGACGCCGGTGGAGTAGCGCACGGAGTCGAAGACGAAGAATTCCGCCTCCGCACCGATGAAGCAGGTGTCGGCGATGCCGGTGGAGGTCAGGTACTCCTCGGCCTTGCGGGCGACGTTGCGGGGATCGCGGGAGAAGGGCTCGTGGGTGAACGGGTCATGCACGAAGAACTTCATGTTCACCGTCTTCCGGTGCCGGAAGGGGTCGAGGTAGGCGGTGGACACGTCCGGCAGCAGCGTCATGTCGGACTGGTCGACGGAGGTGAACCCCGCCACCGAGGAACCGTCGAAGGCGAAGCCTTCCGCGGCGGTCTCCTCCGTCAGCGCCGACGCCGGCACGGTCAGCGCGTGCTCGGTGCCAGGCAGGTTGGTGAACCGGATGTCCAGGTATTCCACCTCCTCGTCGCGCAGGTACGTGATCAGGTCGGAGATGGTGGAAAAGGACACGGGATGCTCCTCGGTGGTTCGGGGTGTGTCGAACTGGGGTGGGATCAGGACAGGGTGGGCGATTCCCACAGGTTCAGCGTCGTGCCGATGCCCTTGTCCAGCGCGTTGTGGTAGACGTCGAAGGCCCAGGCGACGTCCTCGACGGGCATGCCGCCGATGGAGTAGCAGAAGATCTGCTCGTCGTTTACCCGCCCCGGGGCACGGCCGGCGGCGATGTCGCCGATGTTGACCAGGCGCTCCTCCGGCAGGGTGCCCTCCTCCTTCATGTCCCACCACCGGTTGCCGGGGATGCCGAGCAGGTCCTCGTAGGTGACGTCGGGTCCGTTCTCGTTGAACCACTCGTTGTACAGGCCGGTGTAGTCGACGACCAGGTTGGCCTCGTCGGAGAGGATGAACTCATCGTCGAAACGTGCGGCGGCGGGGCAGAGGATGAGCGCGCCGGGCTTGATCCACTCGCGCTTGAAGTACGGGAAGCCGGAGGGGCCGTCCTTGGAGGTGGAGGTGCCGGCGATGAGGATGTCGGAACCCTCGATGGCCTCCTGCTCCGTGTCCACGACGGTGACGGACGCCAGCTGCGGGAAGTTCTCCCGGAACCAGTCGGCGGCGCGTTCGGTGGACTTCGGCGAGCGGCCCTTGATCTTGAGGTTCCTGATCGAGGGGCGCTGGGAGAGGGCGGAGGCGAAGATCGTCCGCGCCATGACGCCGGGGCCGATGATGCCGACGGTCTCGGCGTTCTCCACGGCCAGGTGCTTGACGCCGACGCCCGGGACGGCGCCGGTGCGGTAGGCCGACAGCAGGTTCGCGGACATCATTGCCTTCGGGGCGCCGGTGACGGCGTCGTTGAGCACGAACACGTGGATCGACCGCGGCAGGTCATGCTCGCGGTTCTCGGTGTTGGAGCCGTACCACTTCACACCCGCGGAGCGGAAGCGTCCGCCGAGGTAGGCGGGCATGGCCATGAAACGGCGGTCTGGTCCGTCGGCGGGCATGCCCTCGTGCTCCGGGTTGGCGGGGAAGTTGATCTGGGCGCCGTGGGAGTTCGCGGAGGCGCCGGCCATGCGGTAGTCGCCCTCGGCGAGCAGGATGAGCGTCTCCTCCATCGTCTCGACGCAGGCGGCGGAGTCCGCCACCCCCGCCTCAATCATGTCGGGCTCGGACAGCCACAGGACATCGATCTTGGGGGTTCCTGCGTAGGGGTCGGTGGGGGTGGTGCTCACTCGTGCCTTTCCGAACCGCCCGTCCGGCGGTTCTCATCATTCGGATCCGGGTTCCCCACTACGGTACATAAGTTTCACCTGCCAAAATCCTCCCCAACCGCTGGCCGGGGTTATGGAACGGCGTCGTGCGAGGTGACGCGGGGGATCCGCCGGCACCCCTGTTCGGGTGACCATGCCCCCGCGTATCGACGCCGCCGTGCCCACCCCACGCCGCCTCCTCACCGTGATCCCTCAGCCGGCCGGTTTGTCCGAGGGCGCCCACGCCGGTACTATTGAAAAGCAGTTTCAATAGATTTTCAACAAGACACCAGGAGATCCCGTGCGGACCCACCAGATCCTCGGCACCCTCGCCGCCACCACCCTCGCCAGCCTCGCGCTGACCGCCTGCTCCACCGACGACGAGGATTCTACCGGCGGTGACAACACCGGGGGCGCGTCCGTCGTCGCCACCACCACCCCGCTCGGCAGCGTCACCGCCCAGATCGCCGAATGCGCCGAGGGCCAGGCCACCACCCTCATGCCCGTCGGCGCCGACCCGCACGACTTCTCCGCCTCCTCCGCCCAGATCGCCGACCTGGCCACGGCCGACCTCGTCGTGGCCAACGGCCTCGGCCTCGAGGGTGGCCTCGACGCCGCCCTCACCCAGGCCGAGGAGGACGGCGTGGAGGTCCTCCACGTCGCCGAGGACGTCGACCCGCTGCCCTTCGGTGAGGAGGAGGGCCACGATCACGGCGACCTCGACCCCCACTTCTGGCTCGACGCCGCCCGCATGGCCTCCGCCGCCGAAATCATCGGCGCGCGCGTCGCCGAGGTCTCCGGCGACCAGGCCTGGGCCGACTGCGGCACCGAGGTCGGCTCCGAGCTCACCGCACTCGACGAGGAACTGCGCGAGACCCTCGCCGCCGTGCCGGGGGACCGTCGCACGATCGTCACCGACCACGACGCGTTCGGCTACTTCACCGAGGCCTATGACTTCGACTCCGCCGGTGTCGTCGTCCCCGGCGGTTCCACCGAGGCTGAGCCCTCCTCCCAGGAGCTCGCCGCCCTGGCCGGCGTGATCACGGACGAGGGTGTCCCGGCGATCTTCTCCAACACCGCCGTCAACCCCGGGCTTGTCGACGCCCTCGCCGCCGAGGTGGGTGACGACATCACCGTCGTCCCCCTCTACGTCGGCTCCACCGGCGAGGAAGGCTCCCCGGCCGGCGACTATCAGGGCATGATGCGCGAGAACGCCCGACTCATCGTCGACGCCCTCGCCTAGAGGGGACTACGTTTAACTCGTGATCGACTGGCTTGTAGAACCGTTTCTGCTGGGATTCCAGCAACGCGCCCTCATCGGTGGCCTCATCGCCGCGGTGATGAGCGCGACCGTCGGGGTCTGGCTCGTGCTGCGGGGCATGAGCTTCTTCGGCGACGCCTTCGTCCACGGCGTGCTCCCCGGCATCGCCGCGGCCGTGGTGTTCAACTTCAACCCCATCCTCGGCGCCGCCGTCGCGGCCGCCGTCATGGTGGGGGCGGTGGAACTGATCCACCGCCACACCAAGCTGCGGGAGGACACCGCCATCGGCCTGCTCTTCGTCGGCATGATGGCACTCGGCGTGGTCATCATCTCCCGGTCGAGCTCCTTCACCGGCTCGCTGACCAGCATCCTCTTCGGCGACGCCCTGGGGGTGTCCTGGGACGCCATCCGCCAGCAGGCGATCCTGGCCGCCGTGGTCATCATCGGCTCGCTCGTCCTCTACCGTCCGCTACTCGCCCTGTCCTTCTCCCCGGTCAAGGCCGAGGCCCTGGGCATGCGGCCGAAGCTGACGCATGCATTGCTGCTCGTGCTCATCGCCACCTCCGTCATCGGCAGTTTCCAGGCCGTGGGCACGATGCTCGTGTTCAGCCTGCTGGTCGCCCCGCCGGCCACCGCGGCCCTCATTTCCCGCTCCATCCCCATGATGATCGCGCTGTCCGCGTCCATCGGCGCGGTCTCCGTGGTCATCGGCCTCATGCTCAGCTACCACTGGGGCACGGCCGCCGCCGCGACGATGGCGCTGGTCCCCATCGTCGCGTTCCTGGTCATCATGGAGGCCCAGTACCTGCGCCGCCGCTTCCGTCGGCAGGCCGAACCCGTCCCGGCCCAGGAGGTCACAGCAGCATGAGCACGTTCGCCACCGGCCGTGGCCTCCAGCTCGGGTACGAGCGCGTCACCGCCGTCGCCCCCTCGGATTTCAGCATCCCGGCCGGGAAACTCACGGCCATCATCGGCCCCAACGGTTCCGGCAAGTCGACGCTGCTCCACGCGCTCGGCGGTCTCATTGAGCCGCAGGGCGGCCACCTCGAGGTCCTTGGCGGTTCGCCGGAGGCGGCGAAGTCGCGGGTCAGCTACGTCATGCAGTCGGTCGCCTTCCCCGAAGGCGTGCCCCTGTCGGTGCGGGAGGTGGTGAAGATGGGGCGCTACCCGTCGAGTGGTTGGTTCGGCCGTTTCTCCGCCGCCGACCGCGACCGCGTCGACCGGGTGATGGACCGCCTGCGGGTGACCGATCTGGCCAGGCGGCACCTGGAGGAGCTGTCCGGCGGCCAGCGTCAGCGCGTGTACGTGGCACAGGGCCTGGCCCAGGACCATGAGGTGCTGCTTCTCGACGAACCCCTCACCGGACTCGACATCGTCTCCGCCCGGACCATCGACGAGATCATCCACGACGAGACCGAGTCCGGGCGCACCGTCGTCCACACCACCCACGACCTCGACGAGGCCAACGCGGCCGACCACGTGGTCCTCATGTCGGGCCGGGTCGTCGCCTCCGGGTCGCCGGCTGAGGTGCTCACCGAGTCCAACCTCCGGGTGGCCTACAACCTGGGCGAGCTCCACGAGTCGACCGGTCTCATCGTCGACGACCCCCACCGGGCCTGCTGAGGGCGGTTACATCTTCACGTAGCGGGCGCGGGCGATGGAGTAGATGCCGTAGAGCGCCAGGCCGACGCCGACGATGACCAGCAGCACTGCACCGAAGGGCTGTTCGCCGAGGGTGCGCAGGGCGGCGTCGAGACCCGCGGCCTGCTCCGGGTCGGACTTCCAGCCGGCGATGACGATGAGGATGCCCAGGATGGAGAACGCGATGCCGCGGGCGATGTAACCGGCCATGCCGGCACCGACGATGGCGGAGCCGACGTTTCCGGAGCCGACGTTGCCGGAGCCGGCACCGGCCTCGAGGTCCTCCTTGAACTTCTTGGTGGCGCCGTTCCAGATGTTGTACACGCCGACGCCGAGGACGACGAGGCCCGCGATGATGACCAGTACCGCACCCCACGGCTGCTCGAGGACCTTGGCGGTGACGTCGGTGGCGGTGTCGCCGTCGGAGGTGGAGCTGCCGCGGGCGAAGGTGGCGGTGGTGAAGGCCAGGGAGAAGAAGACGACCGCCAGGACGCCACCCTTCGCCTTGTCCTTGGCCTCCTCGCCGACGAAGAGCTGGCTCAGCCGCCACAGGCCCAGGGCGGCGAGGGCGACGACGGCGACCCACAGCAGGATCTGCCCGCCGGGGGCGTCGGCGATGGTGGACAGGGCGCCCGAGTTCGACGCCTCCCCGCCGCCGGAGCCGGTGGCGATCTGGACGGCGATCCAGCCGATGAGGATGTGGAGAATGCCCATGACGACGAATCCGCCGCGGGCCAGCATCTTCACCGCGGGATGCTCGTTGGCTTTGCCGGCATGGCGCTTCGCCTCGTTCTTCGCGATAGTCGTGTCCATATGTCCATTCAACCCTGTCCGCCCGGTCGACGTGACATCAGCCACGAAGACTTGCGGGGTGTCCGCACATTCCCCTAACGTTGCCACGTCATCAAGTCATCGTATGAAGGGTCACCATGAAGATCGCAGTGTTCGTCGGTTCCATCCGTGAGGGCCGTACCGGCATCACCATCGGCCAGTGGGCCATCGAGCAGCTCGAGGCGCGTAACGACGGCCACGAGTACCTCCTCATCGACATCCTCGAGCAGGATCTCAACCCGAACACCGCCGTCCCGCCGCGCATGGTCGCCAACGGCGAGTACGCCGACCCCAAGACCCTCGCCTGGGCCGAGCTCATCGGCGGTGTCGACGCCTTCATCTTCGTCACCCCCGAGTACAACGCCTCCGTCCCGGGCCCGATGAAGGACGCCTACGACCTGCTCTACGCCGAGTGGACCGGCAAGCCGATCGGCTTCATCGGCTACGGCTCCGACGCCGCCCGCACCGCCGTCTCCCACTGGAACGACATCGTCGGCCGCGTCGGCATGACCATCGTCCCGGCCCAGGCCGAATTCACCTTCGAGGAGCACTTCCCGGAGTACGTGTTCACCCCGGGCGAGCAGGGCACCACCTGGATCAACGCCATCGCCGACGAGCTTATCGACGCCGCCGTCACCACCCAGACCCCCTCCCTCACCTCCTAGCGGGGGGTTACCGTGGGGGCATGCACCCACGCCTGCTGCCTGTCGCCCTCGTCCCCGCCCTCCTCCTCACCGCCTGCGGTGAGGAGAGCGCTGAGGTGGGGGAGGAGGCGTCGACAAGCGTGAACTACGTCGCCCTCGGTGACTCCTACGCCTCGATGGGCAGCCGTAGCGCCGCCCTCGACGAGCCGCCGTTCTGCCTGCGCTCCGCCGACAACTATCCCTCTCAGGTCACCGCCGATCAGACGACCGACGTCAGCTGCCAGGGCGCCGTCGTGGAGACCATCCTCGGCCCACGGACCACCGACACCGGGACGCTGCCGCCGCAGGTCGACGCGCTGACCCCGGAGACCACCCTGGTCACACTGTCCGTCGGCGGCAACGACATCGGTTTCGGCGACATCTCCGCCTGCATCCTCCGGGCCGCCGACAGCGGCCAACCCACCGACTGCGCCGCCGAACTCGAGGAACGGATCCGCGGCGAGCTGGCCGCCCTGCCCGCCGAGCTCGACGAGCTCTACCGCGTCATCGGGGAGCGCTGGCCCGAGGCGGAGATCGTCGCCACCGGCTACCTGCCGCTGGTGGCCGCGGGTGTCGAATGCCCCGAACTCTCCCTGGTCACCCCCGCCGACCGGGAATGGGCCGTCGCCCTGACCTCGGAGATCAATGCGGTGGTCGAGGAATCGGCCCAGCGTCACGACGCGACTTTCGTCCTCCCCGAGGGCGCCGAGAACCACACCGCCTGCGCCCCGCCCGAACAACGCTGGGCCGACATCACCGGCGTGGCCACCGACGCTTACCCCCTGCATCCCACCGCCACCGGTCAGGCCGCCATGGCCCGCGCCATCAACGAACGCTAGGAGTACACCCGCGCGGTGTGCGCCCACAGGTCATCGAGCGGCGTACCGGGCGGGAAACGACCGTCGATCTCCAGGATCGCCAGGCCGTGCACCGCCGCGAACAGACTCTGCGCCTGCAACGGATCCGACGTCACCCGCGCGAACGGCGCGCCCGCCCACTCCTCCAGACCCGCCGGCAGTGCGCCCCGGTCCAGCGGGCCGGTGGTGGCCAACCGGTAATGATGCGGATGGGTGGTCGCCTGCACCCGGTACGCCGCAAGCAATTCCGGGACGTTCCGGGCGGCCCACAGCGCATCCCCCATGAGGAAGAAGGACTGCGTGAGGATCATCGTCCCCAGCTCCTCCTTGTTCGCCGCATGGTTGTACAACGACGGCGCCTTCATCCCCACCTGCTCCGCCAGCCGACGCATGGTCAGCGCCTCCCAGCCGGTCTCCTCGAGCATCCCGCGCGCGATGGAGACGATCTCCGCGGTGCGCGGTGACAGGGTCGGTGGGGTCGGGCGTTCCATACCCGCAATCTACCCGCCCGCGTGGGCCGTGATCGCCGCGGCCAGGGCATCGGTGCTGGTGGCGAACTCCTCCTCCAGGTCGAGGAAGGGCCGGAGCAGGGGGACGGTGGCACCGCGGAACTCCTCACCCTGGACGACGGTCACCGTATCTGCTGTGGGCCCCGGTTCGATCCGGAAGTAGTGCTCCCCGTCCGCCACGCCGCGGATCCCGGTGGTTCCACGCCACCGCAGCTCCCGAGCGGGGTCGGCGACGAGGACGACCGGGCGGAAAGTGAACTCCGTCCCACTGGATCGAGTGCGGTTGAGCAGCGTCTCGCCGACCTCGGGTGTACCGCTGAGCTCGACGGTGTGGGGGTTCCAGGTGCTGTGTCCGGGCAGGTCGGCGATGACCTTCCATGCCTGGTCGGCGGTCGCGGTGGCGGTGGCACGGTGTTCGACGCGGTAGGGGAACAGGAATCCGGCGGCGGCGGTTCCCGCGAGCAGGGCGGCGGCGGTGAGGGTGATGGTGGTCCGGGTCTTCATGATGGCCTCCTTGGGCTAACGATGTTAGTTAGTAGGCTAACGGTGTTAGTTGGTGGCGTCAAGTGGTTCTTTGTGTGCCACTTAGGCGCCGGATTCCGGATTCTGAGGCCTAACTGGCATGGAAAGCGCCACCCGTGGCCCGGGAGTGTTCCTTCGGGTGGCACGAAACGTCTGAATTTTAAGATTTCTTCGACTTCCTGCCACCCGAAGGAACACCTCGAAACCGCGGGCGCCACAGGCACCAAAGAACCCCGCCGCACAGCCGTGAGGCTGTGGGGCGGGGCCGAGGCAGGAACGCCGGGCGAACTAGCAGTCGTAGTACATCTCGAACTCGAGCGGGGTCGGGCGCAGGCGCGACGGGGCGATCTCGTTGTCGTACTTGTACTTGACGTAGGTGTCGATGAGGTCGTCGGTGAAGACGTCACCCTCGGTGAGGAACTCGGAGTCCTCCTGCAGGGCGGCGAGGGAGGCCTCGAGGGAGGTCGGTGCCTGCGGGATGGAGGCGGCCTCCTCCGGCGGAAGCTCGTAGAGGTCCTTGTCCACCGGGGCGTGCGGCTCGATGCGGTTCTTCACGCCGTCGAGGCCGGCGAGCATCATGGCGGCGAAGCCGAGGTAGGGGTTGCCGGACGGGTCCGGGGCGCGGAACTCGATGCGCTTGGCCTTCGGGTTGGAACCGGTGATCGGGATGCGGACGGCCGCGGAGCGGTTGCGCTGGGAGTACACCAGGTTGATGGGGGCCTCGAAGCCGGGGACCAGGCGGTGGTAGGAGTTCAGCGTGGGGTTGGTGAAGGCGAGGACGGCGCCGGCGTGGTGGAGGATGCCGCCGATGTAGTAGCGGGCGATGTCGGACAGGCCGGCGTAGCCGGACTCGTCGTGGAACAGCGGCTTGCCGTCCTTCCACAGGGACTGGTGGGCGTGCATGCCGGAGCCGTTGTCGCCGGCCAGGGGCTTGGGCATGAAGGTGGCGGATTTGCCGTTGGCGAAGGCGGTGTTCTTCACGATGTACTTGAAGGACTGCAGGTCATCCGCCGCGTGGAGGAGGGTGTTGAAGCGGTAGTTGATCTCCTGCTGGCCGCCGGTGCCCACCTCGTGGTGGAAGCGCTCGAGCTCGAAGCCGGCGGTGGCGAGGTGGCGGGCCATCTCGTCGCGGATGTCGGTGGTGGTGTCGTACGGCGGGACGGGGAAGTAGCCGCCCTTGAGGCGGGTCTTGTAGCCGAGGTTGCGGGAGCCGTCGAGGTTGTACTCCTCGCCGCGGTTCCACCAGCCTTCGTCGGAGTCGACCTCGTAGAAGGAGGAGTTGACGTCCGCCGAGTAGCGGACGGAGTCAAAGAGGTAGAACTCGGCTTCGGCGCCGAAGAAGCAGGTGTCGGCGATGCCGGTGGAGGCGAGGTATTCCTCGGCCTTGCGGGCGACGTTGCGCGGGTCGCGGGAGAAGGGTTCGCGGGTGAAGGGGTCGTGGACGAAGAACTTCATGTTCAGCGTCTTGGCCTTGCGGAAGGGGTCGATCTTGGCGGTGGCGAGGTCCGGCAGGAGGTTCATGTCGGACTCGTCGATGGTGGTGAAGCCACGGACCGAAGAGCCGTCGAAGGCGAGGCCCTCCTCGGCTGCGTCCTCGTCGAACATCGAGGCGGGGATGGTGAAGTGCTGCTCGATGCCGGGGACATCGGTGAAGCGGACGTCGACGTATTCGACGTTCTCATCCTTGATGTACTTGACTACGTCTTCGACGGACTTGAAGGCCATCTGTGGCTCCTAGTGGTTACTCGACTTCGGGATGACACCCATCGTACAGGCGATGCCCACAATATTAGTCGACCGACAGAATTAATTGTCAAGTGGGGAGCATTCGGTTCCGGCAGGTGCCCCCGCTAGGCTGGGAGGCATGGCTACCCCCAAGCGCAGCTGGCTCGACGGCCCCCAGATCCCCGGTGAACACGACGATCCCTTCGCCCCCGGCGCCTGGCCCGGGGAGAAGCTGGGTCTGCCGCAGTCCGGCCCGTCGTCCCTGGCCTCGGTGGCCCGCCGCGCCGTCGGTGTGTTCATCGACTGGTTCTTCTGCTGGATGCTGGCCATCACCTTCGTCCGTTTCACCGACGTCCTGGGTTCCACGCCGACGGTGACGCTCATCTTCTGGGTCATCCTCGGCATCGTCTGCGGGTGGCTGTTCTCCCGCACCCCGGGTCACATGCTGCTGGGCATGGGTGTCGCGCGTATCGACGTCGGCGGGGCCAAGGTCGGCCTCTGGCGCGCCGTGGTCCGTACCCTGCTCACCGCGTTCATCCTCCCCGCCGCCATGGTAGATTCCGACGGCCGCGGGCTCCACGACCGTGCCACCGGCACCGCCGTCATCCGCGGGTAGGCGCGGGTAGGCGCGGGTAGGCGTCAGAGCAGCGCGAACAGCAGGATCTGCGCCAGGACGATCTTGGCCACCATCGACACGGGGTAGACCGATGTGTAGCCCATGGCGGGCAGGTCGTTGCGCGTGACATCGGAGACGTAGCTGAGCACCGCCGGGTGGGTCTGCATGCCGGCGAGGATGCCGGCCGTTTCGCCGAAGGGCAGCTTCATCACCTTGTGGCCGACGACGAGCACGAGCACGGAGATCAGGGCCGTGATGAGTGCACCGACGCCGATGATCGTCAGTGACGAGGGATCCGACAGCGCCGCCCGGAAACCGGCGCCGGCGGTCGTGCCGATGGCCGCGAGGAACAGGGTGATGCCGATCTGCCGCAGCGCCAGGTTCGCGCCGTAGGGGACCTGCCACACGACCTTCCCCGAGCGCCCCAGGGCGCCGAGGATGAGGGCCACGACGAGCGGCCCGCCGGCGGTGCCGAGCTTCAGGGAGGCACCCCCGGGCAGGGGGATGGCCAGCATGCCCACGGCCACGCCGATGGTCAGGCCGGCGACGAGGGGCAGCAGGTTGACGTCGGAGAGACGTCGGTAGGAGTCGCCGAACAGGCGGGTGACCTTGCCGATGCGGTCGTGCGGCGCCACCACCCGCACCCGGTCGCCGAGCTGGAGGATGGTGTCCGGGGTGGCCACCATGTCGTGGTCGCCGCGTCGCACGCGTGTGATGAGCATGCCCGACAGCTGCGGCCGCAGCTTCGCCAGGGGGATACCCACCAGGTCATTGTTGGAGACGAAGATCCGGCGGTAGTCCAGGTCATGGCCGTGGAAGGGATCACCCGGCAGGGCCTCGCCGATGAGATCGGCGGCGCGGTCCAATTCCTCGTCGGTGCCCACCACGGAGAGGACGTCGCCGCGGCGGGCCCACGCACTGTTGGAGGGGATGCGCTGCTCGCCTTCGCGCTCGAGGCGGGACACTATGACCTCCAGGCCGAGGGCCTCCGGGAGGTCCGCGATGGCGGCCAGATCGTCGCGCTGGACCTGGATCCGGCGGGTGTAGAGCTCGTGGACCGCGACCCCGGCCTCGACGGCCTCCCGCTGGTGGTCGACCCGGAAGACCTTGCCCATCACCGCGATGGCGAGGATGACGATGATCACGCCCAGCGGGTACGCCAGCGAGTAGGCGACCAGCGGTAGGGACTCGGAGGAGCGGAGCTCACCGGGGTCGTCGATGAGCGCGGGCAGGGCGTCGACGACGGCTGCCATCGCCGGGGTGTTGGTCAGCGCGCCGGTGAACAGGCCGGCGCCGGTCACCCCGTCGATGGTCAGCAGGCGGACCAGCCCGTAGGCCGCGGCGGTGACCACCACGAAGATGACCAGGGCCAGGGCGTTGTTGCGCAGGCCCTTCGACCGGAACGTGGCGAAGAAGTCGTGGCCGGACTCCAGGCCGATCGTGTAGACGAACAAGGACAGGCCCACCACGTAGATCAGCGACGGAATCTGGATGGCCGGCTCGACCGCCGCCATGGCCAGGCCGACGAACAGGACGGCGGCGACACCGAGCCGGAACCCGAAGATCCGGATCCGCCCGATGAGCAGGCCGACCGTCATGATGACCAGCAGGGCCAGCAGGGGATTCTCAACGAAGATGCTCACCCGCTCATCGTGCCAGAACGCACCCCACAAAGCAGAACGTCCCGCCTCCGGTGGGGAGGCGGGACGTCGATAAGCAGGAGGCTACTCGCCGCCCTTGCGCTTGTTGGCGCGCTTGATGCGGCGGTTCATGCCGCCCATGTTCGCGGCCTTCGGCATCGGGCCCTTGGGCAGGCCGGCGCCGGGGGTGCCGGTGCCGATGCGGTCCATGGCCTCGATCTTGGCGTTGACCGAGTAGACCTCGTTCTTCTTGTAGTTGCGCGGCAGCTTGAGCAGCTCACGCTGCAGCTTCTTCAGCGGGACCTGGCCCTCGCCCTCGCCGACGAGGACCTCGTAGACGGGCACGTCGCCGGCCAGGCGGTTGAGGCGCTTCTTCTGCTGGTCCATGAGCGGCTTGACGCGGTGCGGGGCACCCTCGCCGACGAGGACGACACCCGGGTTGCCCACGACGCGGTGGACGGAATCCATCTGCGTGTTCATCGCCACACCCGTCTTGGTGTGCCACACGATGCCCACGGTGTTGCGCATGTTCTCCAGCGTCCAGCCGGCGGCACCCGGGGTGTCACCGACCTTCTCGTACATCGAGCCCTCGAGGCGCTTGGAGAAGATGTACATCGCCAGCACGAAGCCGAGACCGATGCCCAGCGGCAGCATGAACCACTGCCCGCCCCACAGCAGGCCGATGAGGAAGAAGAGCAGCGCCATGCCGACGATGGCCAGCAGCATGAGCGGGATGAGCTTCTTGTCCTGCTTGCGCTGCAGGTTGAAGGCCTGCCAGAACTGGCCCCACGTCTGCTTCCGCTTGGCCCGCTTGGCGGCCCTCTCCTCCGACTTCGCGGCCTTGGCGGCCGCCTTCTGCTTGTCTGCCATGTCGTCTACCTTAGGTCAGTCGGGTGGGCGGTCCTAACGTGAGGTGACCGGTGTCTCCACCGAGGGACCGTACTTGTCCAGCAGGCTCGTCGCCTCCTGGTCCGTGGAGCCCTGGGAGGTCTGGGCGAGGTGGCGCAGATTCTCCGGGATCTCCATGCCGCGGGCGGCCATCGCCTCGGAGTAGAGGCGGCCGGCGCGGTAGGAGGACCGGACCAGCGGGCCGGACATGACGGCACCGAATCCCAGCTCGCGGGCGTGGTCGGCGTGCTCGACGAACTCCTCCGGGCGGACCCAGCGGTCGATGGGGTGGTACATCGGGCCGGGGCGCAGGTACTGGGTGATGGTGATGATGTCGCAGCCCGCGGAGTGCAGGTCGGCCAGTGCCTCGCGGATCTCCTCCGGGGTCTCACCCATGCCGAGGATGAGGTTGGATTTGGTGATCAGTCCGAAGTCACGGGCCTGGCGGATGACGTCGAGGCTACGCTCGTAACGGAAGGCCGGGCGGATGCGGCGGAAGATACGCGGCACCGTCTCCACGTTGTGGGCGAAGACCTCGGGGCGGGACTCGAAGACCTCCTGCAGCAGCTCGGGGCGGCCGGAGAAGTCGGGGACCAGGTTCTCCACACCGGTGTGCGGGTTGAGCTCGTGGATCTGGCGGACCACCTCGGCGTACAGCCAGGCGCCCTCGTCCTCGAGGTCGTCGCGGGTGACGCCGGTGATGGTGGAGTAGTTCAGCCCCATCTCGTGGACGGACTCGGCGACACGGCGCGGTTCGTCGCGGTCCAGCGGCTCCGGCTTGGCGGAGTTGATCTGGCAGAAGTCGCAGCGGCGGGAGCAGTTGGCACCGCCGATGAGGAAGGTGGCCTCGCGGGACTCCCAGCACTCGTGGATGTTGGGGCAGCCGGCCTCCTGGCAGACGGTGTGCAGGGAAGCGCCCGCCACCTTCTTCTTCATGTCCTCGTACTCGGGACCGGTCTTCACCGCGTTGCGGATCCACCGCGGCTTCGTCTCGATCGGGGTCTGCGCGTTCCGCTTCTCGACCCGCAGCAGCTTGCGTCCTTCAGGTGCGATAGTCACGCCCTCACCCTACTCGCAAAATAAATAGGCGGTAAAGGGGCTGGTGACAGGTCCACAAACCGCGGTCAGCGGCGCGGCAGCCCCTTCGTCGGGTCCGGCGCGGAGGCGAAGGTGTGGTCGGCGACGACCAGCCGCCCGGCCAGCGCATCCTCCAGCTGCGTCAGCAGCGGCCCGGTCATCTCGTCGACGCTGACGTCCCGGCCCAGCTCCAGGCTCAGCGTGGTCACGTCGGCATCATCGATCCCGCAGGCGATGATGTGGTCGTAGTGCTCGAGGGTGTTGTCGCAGTTGAGGCTCAGCCCGTGCATGGTCACCCCGCGGGTGATCCGGATCCCCAACGCGGCGACCTTCCGGTCCCGGGTCGGCGCCGCCGGATCCGCGGCAGCCACCGTCCCCGGCACCCACACCCCGGAACGGCCGTCGATCCGCCCCGCCTTATCGACGCCCGCGTCACGCACCGTCGCAATCACCGCCTCCTCGAGCCGGCGGACGTAGTCCACCACATCCACCGGCTCCGCCAGCCGGATGATCGGGTAGGCCACCAGCTGACCCTCGCCGTGCCACGTGATCCGCCCACCCCGGTCCACGTCGACGACCGGCAGCCCGTTGGTCGGGCGGTCCGCCGGCTGCGTGCGCTTGCCGGCGGTGTACACGCTCGGGTGCTCGAGGATGAGCACCGTGTCACCGATCTCGTCCGTCGCCCGTTGGGCCGCCAGCTCCGCCTGCAGGTGCCAGGCCTGTTCGTAGTCTACGACGCCGAGCCGGCGGATCTCCAACGGCTCGTCAGAGCGGGCGCGGATGGAACGGTCGGCGGGGAAGAAGGGGTCGCGCGGTGCAGTCATAGTGGGGTACAGGGTACCCCCGGACCTGGCCCGGGCATGACGAAACCCCGGCCGGAAACCGGACCGGGGTGTGCCGTGCAGGGAAAGCTACACGCCGTTGGCCTCGGCGTACTCCGCGGCCGTCATGAGCGGGCCGGCCTCGTCGACCTCGACCTGGAACAGCCATCCCTCACCGAACGGATCGGAGTTGATGATGGCGTAGTCGTCGTGCACCGCATCGTTGACGGCGGTGACGGTGCCGGTGACCGGGGAGTAGAGGTCGGAGACGGACTTGGTGGACTCCACCTCGCCACAGGTCTCACCGGCGGTGACGGTGTCGCCGACGGCGGGCAGCTCGGCGAAGACGACCTCACCGAGACGGTCGGTGGCCACTGAGGTGATACCGACCTTGACGGTGGTGCCGGCGGCGGCGTCAGCGGTCGCGTCGATCCACTCGTGGTCCTCGGAGTAGGAGAAGTTCTCGGGCAGGTTGGCCATTGGGGGTGCTCCTTGCGGGTTGGCTGGTATTAGGGTCCGATACTAGCGCTCGGCGCGCTGGTAGAACGGGGTGTCCACGACCTGGAAGGGGTGGCGTTTGCCGCGGATGTCCACCTCGAGCTGCTCGCCCGGGGCGATCTCCCCGCTGAGCAGGGCGAGCGCGACCGGGTAGCCGAGGGTGGGGGAGGGCTGCCCGGAGGTGACGGTGCCGATGAGCTCGTCACCGCGGTAGACCTCCGCACCCGAGCGGGCGGCGCGGCGGCCCTCGCCCCGCAGGCCGACGATCCGGGAGGTGGCCTCGCGGTCCGCGAGCGCAGCGCGGCCGACGAAGTCCGCCTCCTTCTTCCGGAACGCCATGGCCATGCCGGCCTCGACGGGGGTGATGTCCCGGGTCAGCTCGTTGCCGTAGAGCGGCATACCGGCCTCCAGGCGCAGGGAGTCGCGGGCGGCCAGGCCGGCGGGCAGCAGGTCGTGGGAGTCACCGGCGTTGAGCAGGGCGTCCCACAGCTGGCCGGCCTGGTCGTTGGGGACGTAGAGTTCGAAGCCGTCCTCGCCGGTGTAACCGGTCCGCGCCAGGAGGGCGTCGATGCCCGCCACGGTCAGTGGGGCGGCCGCGTAGTACTTCATGTCGTGGACGGTGGCCTCGTCCGCGTCGTCGACGACGGAGGTGATGATCTCCGCCGCGTCCGGGCCCTGCACCGCAATGAGCGCGGTGTCGAGGGACTCATTGACCAGGTCGACGTCGAAGCCGTCTGCGCGGTCCTGGAACGCCTCCCACACCACGTCGGTGTTGCCGGCGTTGGGCACCACGAGGTACTCCTCGTCGGCCAGGCGGTAGGAGATGAGGTCGTCGAGGATGCCACCGTTGTCGTCGACGATCATCGAGTACTTCGCCTTGCCCACCGGGATGGTCGACAGGGTGGAGATGAGCGCGTGGTCGAGGAACGTGCCCGCGTCCGGGCCGGTCACCCGGATCTCACCCATGTGGGAGAGGTCGAACAGGCCGGCCGAGGAGCGCACGGCGCGGTGCTCGTCGAGCTCGTTGCCGTACTTCAGCGGCATGGTCCACGCGCCGAAGGGGGTGAAGGACGCGCCGAGCTCCTCGTGGCGGGAGTGGAGCGGGCTGGTACGCAGATCGGTGGTGTCGGTCATGGGTCAGTTCTCCTCGGAGTCGGAGTCGGCGGAGGTGTCGTCGCTGAAGTCGAAGGCCTCCGGCGGCGGGCAGGAGCACACGAGGTTGCGGTCGCCGTAGGCTTCGTCGAGGCGGCGCACCGGCGGGAAGTACTTCGTGCGGCGCAGACCAGGCACGGGCCAGGCGGCCTGTTCCCGGGTGAACTCGTGGTCCCAGTCGTCGCCGGAGACCGACCAGGCGGTGTACGGGGCGTGCCGCAGGACAGAGGCCTCGTAGTCGACCTTTCCGTCGATGATCTCCTGGATCTCGGCGCGGATGGACACCATCGCCTCGATGAAGCGGTCCAGCTCGGCGAGGTCCTCGGACTCGGTCGGCTCGACCATGAGGGTGCCGGCGACGGGGAAGGCGAGGGTGGGGGCGTGGAAGCCGTAGTCGATGAGGCGCTTGGCCACATCCGCGGCGGTGACGCCGGACTGCTTGGTCAGCTCCCGCAGGTCGAGGATGCACTCGTGGGCGACGAGGTCATTCTTGCCCGTGTAGAGGATGGGGAAGGAGTCGGCCAGCGAGCGGGCGAGGTAGTTCGCGCCGAGGATGGCGTTGGCGGTGGCACGCGCCAGGCCCTCGGAGCCCATCATGGCGATGTAGGCCCAGGAGATGGGGAGCACGCCGGCGGAGCCGTAGCGGGAGGAGGAGATGGGCACGCCGGTGCCCTCCGGAGCCTCCTCATCCGGGTTGGTGCCCAGCGGGTCGGTGGGCAGGAAGGGGACGAGGTGCTCGGCGACCGCGACGGGGCCGACACCCGGGCCGCCACCACCGTGGGGGATGGTGAAGGTCTTGTGCAGGTTGAGGTGGGAGACGTCGCCGCCGAACTTGCCCGGCTGGGCCAGGCCGGTCAGGGCGTTCATGTTCGCACCGTCGATGTAGACCTGACCGCCGACGGCGTGGACCTTCTCGCACACGGTGCGCACGGTGTCCTCGAAGACGCCGTGGGTCGACGGGTAGGTGATCATGATCGCCGCCACGCGGTCACCGTGCTGCTCCAGCTTGGCGTCCAGGTCATCGAGGTCGATGGACCCGTCGTCCGCGGTGGCCACGACGACCACCCGCAGGTTCGCCAGCGTCGCCGACGCGGCGTTCGTGCCGTGGGCGGAGGCGGGCACGACACAGATGTCGCGCTCGGTGTCGCCGTTGGCCACGTGGTAGCGGCGGATGGCCAGCAGGCCGGCGAGCTCACCCTGGGAACCGGCGTTGGGCTGGACGGAGACCTTGGCGTAACCGGTCAGCGATGCCAGCCAGCCCTCGAGCTCCTCGATGAGTTCGATCCAGCCCTTCGCCTGCTCGTCCGGCGCGAACGGGTGGATGTTGGCGAACCCGGGCCAGGTGATGGTCTCCATACCGGCGGTCGGGTTGAGCTTCATCGTGCACGAGCCCAGCGGGATCATCGTCCGGTCGAGGGCGAGGTCCTTGTCCGAGAGGGTGCGCAGGTAACGCAGCATCTGGGTCTCGGAGTGGATGGAGCTGAAGATCGGGTGGGTGAGGGTCTCCGTGGTTCGGGCGACCGCCTCCGGGATCGCGGTGTCGCCGTCGACGACCGTGGCGTCGCAGAACGCGTCGGCGAGGACGTGCACGTCCCCGGCGTTGGCGGACTCACCGAAGGACACGCCGACGGTGTCGGCGTCGATGGCGCGCACGAGGAATCCGGCGTCCGCGAGCTTGTCGACGACCCCCTGTGCCCCACCGTCGCCGACGCGGACGGCGACGGTGTCGAAGAATGCGTCGTGAAGCACGGTGACACCGCCCGCCCGCAGCGTCTCCGCGAAGCTGGACGCCAGGGAATGGATGCGGTCGGCGATGGCCTTGAGCCCGTCGGCGCCGTGATAGACCGCGTACATCGAGGCGGTCACCGCCAGCAACGCCTGCGCGGTGCAGATGTTCGACGTCGCGCGCTCCCGTCGGATGTGCTGCTCACGGGTCTGCAGGGCCAGGCGGTAGGCGGGGTTGCCGTCCGCGTCGACCGAGACACCCACCAGGCGGCCCGGCATCTGACGCTTGAGGTTGTCGGCCACGGCCATGAACGCGGCGTGCGGGCCGCCGTAGAACAGTGGCACGCCGAAACGCTGCGAGTTACCCACCGCGATGTCGGCGCCCAGCTCACCGGGCGACTCGAGCAGGAACAGAGCCAGGGGATCGGTGACCACCGTGGCCAGGCCACCCCGGTCGTGGATCGACTCGATGACCTTCCGCGGATCAGTGACATCACCCTCCGTGCCCGGGTAGGCGATGACCACGCCGCACAGGTCCTCACCGACCAGCTCATCGCTGAGCCTGGTGATCTCCACCTCCAGGTCGATCGCGCGGGCCCGCTCCGTGGCCACCGCGAGGACCTGCGGGTGCAGCCGCGCATCGAGGATGACGCGGCTGCCCTTCTTCTTCGCCCGGGCCATGAGCCCGATCGACTCGGCGACGGCGGAGGCCTCATCGAGCAGGGAGGCGTTGGCGATCGGCAGGCCCGTCAGCTCCGAGATCATCGTCTGGAAGTTGAGCAGCGCCTCCAGCCGGCCCTGCGAGATCTCCGGCTGGTACGGCGTGTACGCGGTGTACCAGCCCGGATCCTCCACCACCCCGCGGCGGATGACCGGCGGGGTGATCGTGTCGGAGAAACCCTGACCGTAGAACGACCGCAGCACGGTGTTCTGGTCCGCGTAGGAGCGCAGCTTGGCCTGGGCGTCCCTCTCCGACAACGCCTCCGCCGTCTGCGGCGTGGCAGAGGCGCGGATGTCGGCGGGCAGAGCGGCATCGATGAGCTCATCGATGGAGCCGTACCCCAGCTTGTCGAGCATCACCTTCTCCTCGGCCGAATCCGGCCCCAGGTGGCGGGCGAGGTAGGAGGCGGGATCGGACACCGGATCAAAAGTCATGCTGGTCGAGCTCCTTGTCATAGGGAAAAGACGCTGCCCACAAGTATATGGAACCAACCGACACCGGTGGTGGAGATGGAAAAACCGCCACCCGACCGGAGTCGATGGCGGTGGTGTTCCGGAGCCTAGATATCCAGGTCAGACTGGAAGTCCGCGGTCTCCAGGCGGTCCTTGACGGTGGTGATGAACCGGCCCGCGTCAGCACCGTCGATCACCTGGTGATCGTAGGTGAACGGCAGGTAGCACATCTGACGGATCGCGATGGAGTCCACACCGTCATCGGTGACGACGACCGGGCGCTTCTCAATGGCCGCGGTACCCAGGATGCCGGCCTGCGGCGGCGTGAGCACCGGGGTGTCGAGCAGGGCACCCTCGGAACCGATGTTGGTCACCGTGAAGGTGCCACCGGCCAGATCGTCCGGGCGCAGCTTCTTGTTGCGGGCACGCTCGGCCAGGTCGGTGATGGCCTCGGCGATCTCGACCAGGGACTTCTCCTGGGCCTTCTTGATCACCGGAACGAGCAGACCCTGCGGGGTGTCCACTGCGATGCCGATGTTGACGTCCGCGTGGTAGGTCATCTCCTTGGTCTCCGCGTTGTAGGACGCGTTGACGTTCGGGTGGGAGACCAGGGCCTCGGCCACGGCCTTGACGATGAAGACCAGGTAGGTCGGGTTCGCACCGTGCTTGGACACGAACGTCTCCTTCGCGGACTTCCGCAGCTCCGCGACGCGGGTCATGTCGACCTCCTGCACGTGGGTCAGCTGCGCGGTGGTCTGCAGCGCCTTGACCATGGTGGCGGCGGTGATCTCGCGGATCCGGTTGACCTTCTGGGTCGTGCCGATCAGGTCGGCCTTCTCCGGATCCACGGACTTGGTGGACCAGTTGGCGCGCTCGCCCTTGGCGGCGGTCTCGTCGGCCTTCGGCTGGGTGTCACCGTCGGCGGCGGCCAGGACATCCTGCTTACGGATACGGCCACCCACGCCGGTGCCCTCGATCGTGGACAGGTCCACGCCGTGCTTGTCGGCGAGCTTACGGACCAGCGGAGTCACGTACGGGACGTTGTCGTTGTTAACCTTCTTGTCGGACTTCTCGGACTTCTTCTCGTCCTTCTCGTTGTCCTCGGCCAGCTTCTCGGCGTCCTTGCGTGCGGCGGAGTCGTCCTTGGACTTCTCCTCGTCGCCCTTGGCCTCGTCCTTCTTCGGCTCCTCCTTCTTGGGAGCCTCCTTCTTCTCGGCCTTCTTCGGGGAACCGGAGCCGACCTTGGCGATCACGGCGCCGACGTCGACGGTGTCGTCCTCATCGGCGAGGATCTCGACCAGGGTGCCGGCTACGGGGGAGGGGATCTCGGTGTCGACCTTGTCGGTGGAGACCTCGAGCAGCGGCTCGTCGACTTCGACGGTGTCGCCGACGGACTTCAGCCACTGGGTGATGGTGCCCTCGGTGACGGACTCGCCGAGCTCCGGCATCTCCACATCGGTGGACTCGCCGTCAGCGTCATCGGAGTCAGCCTCGGAGGCGTCCTCGTCGGAGTCGGCCGCCTCGTCGACGGTGTCGTTGTCGGCCTTGGACTCGGCCTCCTCAATGGCCTCGTCGGAGGGGACGTCCTCATCGTCGGAATCATCAGCGTCGTCGGAGCCACCGGCGGCGGCGTCCTCGTCGCCGATGCGGGCGATCACGGCGCCGACGTCGACGGTGTCGTCCTCATCGGCGAGGATCTCGACCAGGGTGCCGGCTACGGGGGAGGGGATCTCGGTGTCGACCTTGTCGGTGGAGACCTCTAGCAGCGGCTCGTCGACCTCGACGGTGTCGCCGACCGACTTCAGCCACTGGGTGATGGTGCCCTCGGTGACGGACTCGCCGAGCTCCGGCATCTCCACGTCGGTGGCCTCGCCACCGGAGGACTTCGAGGAGGACTTCTTCACGTCCTTCTTCGGCTCGTCCTCGGCCGGTTCGTCGGCAGACTCGTCAGCCGAATCGGAGTCGGAGTCATCGGAGGAGTCGGCGGACTCGCCCTCGTCACCGATGACGGCGATGACGGCGCCGACGTCGACGGTGTCATCCTCCTCGGCCTTGATCTCCAGGAGCACACCGGCCTTCGGGGAGGGGATCTCGGTGTCCACCTTGTCGGTGGAGACCTCGAGCAACGGCTCGTCGACCTCCACGGTGTCGCCCACCTGCTTGAGCCACTGGGTGATGGTGCCTTCGGTGACTGACTCGCCCAGCTCGGGCATCTCTACGGAGAACGCCATGGTGTTCTGACTCCTCGAAATCGTTGTGTTCATCGACGGTTAATGCCCCTCAGCGTACCGCTTAATATGGTGTCCGTGTCACCAAGGGTGTCGTGCCGAGGTCGGCTACCCCTAGAATTGTAAGGCGTGTTCAACGTATTCGGTCGCAACAAGTCCCGGTCCAGTCTCCGGCCGCCCCGCGCCCCCGGTGAGACCATCCGCGCAGCTGATGCCGAGCACCTGCGGGAGTGGTCACGTGGCCGGGCGTTCGTCGAGGCGTTCGTGGAGCCGGAGACCGTGGTCAACGAGATGTCGGTCGTCCTGGTGGATGAACACGGCGAGTTCACCCGGCGCCGGATCGGCGGGCCAAAGGGGATTGATGCGGTGGCCAAGCTGCTCGACTGTCCGGTCTATGACGTCGAGGAGACCGGGTACCCCCAGCGCATGCGCGAACGGATCGAGCGCGAGCGTCTGCTTCGCAAACGAGAAGAGCAGCGTCGCCGCCGGGCGAGATTCGACCGGGGCGAGCTGCCCGACTGACGCTGTCCGGCCCTACCTGCCCTCGGCCGCGACCTCGGCCAGCAGGGCCAGGAAGGTGCGGACGGGCACACCGGTGGCGCGCTTGTTGGTGTAGCCCGAGACGCCGCCGCCGTTGAAGGAGGGGCCGGCGATGTCCACGTGGGCCCATTCCTGACCCTCGGGAACGAACTTGGACAGGTAGAGCCCGGCGAAGAGCATGCCGCCGAAGCGGGAGTTGTGGGAGTTGCGGATGTCCGCGACCGGGGACTTCAGCTCCTCCTCCTGCTCCTCCAGCAGCGGCATGGCCCACGCGGGCTCGCCGACGGTGCGGCCGAGTTCGGCGATGCGGTCCCGCAGCTCATCGGAGCCCATGACACCGGAGGTGCGGGTGCCCAGGGCGACCATCTGCGCGCCGGTGAGGGTGGCGGTCTCGACGAGGTAGTCGGGTTTGTCTTCGCAGGCACGTGCGATGGCGTCGGCCAGGACGAGGCGACCCTCGGCGTCGGTGTTGATGATCTCGGAGGTGATGCCACCGTAGTGGGTGATCACGTCGCCCGGGCGCTGGGCGGTGCCGGAGGGCATGTTCTCGGCCAGCGGCAGGGTGGCGGTGATCTTCACGGGCAGCTTGAGCTTCGCGGCCGCGATGACCGTCGCCGCGACGGCCGCGGAGCCGCCCATGTCGGAGATCATGTCCTCCATCTTCGCGCCCGGCTTGAGGGAGATGCCGCCGGTGTCGAAGGTGATGCCCTTGCCCACGAAGGCGACGGACTTCTTCGCCTTACCCGGGTTCCAGGTCAGGCGGACCAGGCGGGGGCCGCGGGAGGAGCCCTGGCCGACGGCGAGGATGCCGCCGAAGCCCTGCTTCTTCAGGGCCTTCTCGTCGAGCACCTCGACCTCGAGGCCGGCCTCCTCGGCCTCGGCGGTGAGGATCGCAGCATAGGACTCGGGGTAGAGGTGGGAGGAGGGGGTGTTGACCAGGTCGCGGGCGAAGATGACGGCCTCGGCGGAGGTGCGGGCGGTCTCGAACTCGGCCTTGCCGGACTTGGTGTCGCCGACGAAGACGACGGTGGCCACGGGGGCGGCGGACTTCTTCTCCTCGTCGCTGCGCAGCCCGCGGTAGCGGTAGGCACCCAGGGCGATGCCCTCGACGGCGGCGGCCAGGCCGAAGACACCGAGGGTGGTGGCGGCGGTCTTCACGCCGGTCAGTGCGCGGGCGGCGGTGCCGGCGGCCTGACGCAGGGTCTCGTCGGTCAACTCCTCCGGGTCGCCGAGGCCGACGGCGATGACCTGGGCGACACCCAGATCCTCGGGGGCGGCGACGCGGGTGACCTCGCAGGCGCGGCCGGTGGCCCCGACGGCCGTGAGGGAGGAGAGGACGTGGCGCAGGGCGGCGTCGTCAAGCAGCTCGGAGGCGGGAAGCTCCGGTCCGTCCTCGCCGGCCAGCAGTGGGACGAGGTAGACGTCGGTGGACTTCGGGGCCTTCTTCGACAGTTTGAGCTGCGGGGTGGTGCAGCGGGCCGGAAGGGCGAACGAGGTTTTTGCCATGGATGAGTTCCTCCTTGATGGGGCGTGCGATTCGTCCAGCTTATAGATGTGGGTCCGGCGGGGCGGGTGTAGCGTTATCGCCATGTCGTCTCTCAACTTCACCGTGAACCGCACCAGCACGCCGACCTCCCCCGAGGCGCTCGAGGAGATTCTGGCCAACCCGAAGTTCGGCAAGAAATTCACCGACCACATGGTCACCATTCAGTGGTCCGAGCAGGACGGCTGGCACGACGCGCAGGTGCGACCCTATGAGGCGATCCCCATGGACCCGGCGACCACCGTGTTCCATTACGGGCAGGCGATCTTCGAGGGTATCAAGGCCTACCGGCAGCCCGACGGCTCCATCGCCACGTTCCGCCCCGAGGAGAACGCCGCCCGCATGCAGCGTTCCGCCGAGCGCATGGCCATGCCGCCGCTGCCCACCGAGGACTTCCTCGAGGCGATCCGCCTGCTCGTGGACATCGACCAGCAGTGGGTGCCCGCTGCCGGCGGCGAGGCCAGCCTGTACATCCGGCCCTTCATGATCTCCACCGAGGTCTCCCTGGGCGTCAGCCCGGCGAACGCCTACACCTTCATCGTCATCGCCTCGCCCGTCGGCGCCTACTTCACCGGCGGCGTCAAGCCCGTGTCCGTGTGGCTGTCCGAGGACTACACCCGCGCCGCCCCGGGCGGTACCGGTGCCGCCAAGTTCGCCGGCAACTACGCCGCCTCCCTGCTCGCCCAGGCCCAGGCCGAGGAGAAGGGCTGTGACCAGGTCGTGTGGCTGGACGCCATCGAGCACACCTACATCGAGGAGATGGGCGGCATGAACCTCTTCTTCGTCTACGGCTCCGGCGACAACGCCACCGTGGTCACCCCGGAACTGTCCGGCTCCCTGCTACCCGGCATCACCCGCGACTCCCTGCTGCAGGTCGCCCGCGACCTCGGGCACGAGACCGCCGAGAAGCGCATCTCCAAGGTCGACTGGCACGACGACGTCGCGTCCGGCGCCATGACCGAGGCCATGGCCTGCGGCACCGCCGCCGTGATCACCCCCGTCGGCCGCGTCCTGTCCAACCACGGCGAGTTCGAGATCAACGGCAACCAGCCCGGCGAGATCACCATGGCCATGCGCGAACGCCTCACCCACATCCAGCGCGGCGAGTACGAGGACACCCACGGCTGGGTGCACACCCTCGTCCCGGCGAACTAGCGAAGCCTTCCGGGCCGACCAGCTGCGTACGCTGGTGACATGGCGAGAATCGCGCTCATCCCGCCGGCGGCCAGCGGGCCTTGGTACTGGCACCTGCTCACCGCGGAGCTCACCGCCCGGGGACATGAGGTGATCCCGGTGTTCCTGCCCTACGATTCCGACACCGCACTCCTCGCGGATTACGTGGCAGCCGCAGTGGAGCAGATCGGCCGGTCACCCGGGTGCGTCGTCGTGGCACAGTCGTTCGGGCGTACCCGGGCACCCTCCTGGCGGAGGACATCGGGGCACGCCAACTCATCCTGCTCACGCCGATGCTCCCCGCGCCCGGGGAAACGCCCGCCCAGTTCTGGGATCTGCCGGGCTACGCAGCCGCCCGCCGTCGTCAGGCGGACCGGGAAGGGTGGAGCACAGCCGAGGACTCGGACGCGGCCACCATCTTCTTCCACGAGCTACCCGACTCCCTGGTCGAGAAGCTCACACACCACGCGATCGACCACACCGACAGCGCCTTCGCCGACCCGTGGCCGCTGGACCGCTGGCCAGACGTCCCCACCGCCGTGCTGCTCACCCGGGGCGACCGCCTGCTCCCCGTCGAGTACATGCAGGAACTGACCCGGCGACGGGTCGGGATCGAGGCGGACCTCATGGACGGCGGCCACCCGGTGGCGCTCAGCCGCCCGGTGGAACTGGCGGATGCGCTCGAGGTGCTGATCAGCCGCAGGAACTGAGTTCGTCAGCGACCAGCTCGACGGCCGAGGTCACCAACGGCAGGGCCGCGAGCGCCCCGGTGCCCTGCCCGGCGGTCATGTCCAGGGCGATGAGCGGCGTGAGGTCGAGCGCCTGCAGGGCGATGAGATGGGCGGGCTCCGGCGTCAGCTGCCCCGCCCAGAACCAGTCCCGGGCACCCGGGGCGAGGCGTTCGGCGACGTAGGCTGCGGTGGTGACCAGGGCGCCGTCGAGAAGCAGCGGGGTGCGGCGCACCGCGGCCTGCGCGATGAACCCCACCAGCGCCACGAAGTCCGGCGAGGAGACCATCCGGAGAACCTCCAGCGGCTGCGCCGCCAGGCCGCGCACCCGGAACATCGCGTCCCGGATGACACTGACCTTGATCTTCCACATCCCATCGGTCATCCCGACACCCGGGCCGACGATCGCCACCGGCTCCGTCCGCGTGAACGCACCGAGCACCGACGCGGCCACCGTCGTGCCGCCGACCCCCAGATCACCCGGAATGAGCAGGTCAGCGCCGCCGTCAACCTCCTGATCGGCGATCCGGCGACCGATCTCCAGCGCCCGGTCGAACTGCTCGGCGGTCATCGCGTCCTCGACGTCGACCGCCCCCGACGACCGCGCCACCCGCTCATCCCCCCACGCCTCATGGTCCAGCGACACATCCACCATGCGTATCGACGCCCCCGCCGCCCGCGCCAGCACATTCACCGCGCCGGCACCCTCCCGGACCTGCTCCGTCTGCACGACCGAGGTACCGGGATCCAGCAACGACACCCCACGGGCGGCGATCCCGTGATCCCCGGCGAACACCACCACCCGGGCACGGGTGACTGGCCGCGGCGGGACCTGCCCCTGGCAGGCGGCCACCCACCCGGCGACCTCCCCCAACCGACCCAGGCCGGCTCCCACCGTGTCGGCCTGCGCCAGACGGGTGAACACATCCTCACGGGCCTGCTCGTCGGGAGCAGCGACAGCGTCGAAGAGCGGGGTCGAATCCACGGGGAAACCTCCTGAAGGCACGGGTGGCGGACTACCTGACGATTAAACCTGCTGGCCGATCTCCACGCGCGGCTTCGGGGTACGCCACTTCCGCGGCTGCGTCGCCCGCGAGTACGTGTAGAAGCCCAGACCCAGGCCGGCGGCCGTCGTACCCGGGAACTTCGCCCGCACCGCCTTGTTCGCCCGGCTGCCCAGCCAGACGCCCTCGATGAAGAACATGAACATGAGAACCATCGCGAACATCGACATCACGTTGGCCACCTCCGGCAGCCATGTACCGATGAACAGGATCACCAGCAGACCCAACGCCACCGGCATCACCCAGTTGTTGAGGAAGCGACGCGAATCCACCCAGTCACGCACGTAACCACGCTCCTCGCCCTGGTCACGGGGCATGAGATAGCGCTCATCACCCCGGTCCATCGCCTTCTGCACCTCCCGCTGGTGCTGACGCGACTCCTCCCGCTCCTTCGCCTTGTAGGCCTTCCACTCCTCCTTGGACATGGACTTCTTCAGCTCCTTGCGCTGCGCACTACGCTGCGCCGCTGACTTCGGGGCCGAAGGATCACGGATGATGCCACGCTCGATCTCCACCTCACGACGCTTCGGCGTCGGCCGACCCTTCGGCGGGGTGTACCCCTTCGGGCGACGGGGCTCGGTGCCGTCGGCGTTGGCGGACGCGTTGGCCGTGCCTGCGCTGTCTGCAGTGCCTGCGGTGCCGGTGTGCTCGCTCAGATCCGCGCGGGTCGACCCGGCCGCGGGGGTGCTGTCATCGGATTTCTGCCAGGGAAGTTTCACGAACCCCAGGCTACAAGGCCCGGGGAACATTCCGGGAATACGGGTCGACCCCACGGCGTTGACTACAGGTAAGCGCCACCACAACTGCCGAGCCGGCCCGCCCGGCCCCGGGTTACCGTGACCTAACAAACCCAGGTGGACCTGATACTTCCCACGGGAGTATGGTGGTCGCCTATACGGGTTTCCCTTCGGTCTACGAGGGAGTTCCTGGCGCAACCGAAGTACCCAAAACGCAAGGAGACCACCATGACCGCCCCCACCTCCAGTACCGGCGTCATCCTGTCCGACACCGCCGCTGCCAAGGCCAAGGCCCTGCTCGATCAGGAAGGCCGCGACGACCTCGCCCTGCGCATCGCCGTCCAGCCCGGTGGCTGCGCCGGCCTGCGCTACCAGCTCTACTTCGACGACCGCTCCCTCGACGGCGACAAGGTCGACGAGATCGGCGGCGTCCGCCTCGTCGTGGACAAGATGTCCGTGCCGTACCTGACCGGAGCCCGCATCGACTTCGCCGACACCATCGAGTCTCAGGGCTTCACCATCGACAACCCCAACGCCGGCGGCTCCTGCGCCTGCGGCGACTCCTTCAACTAGGGGGTCCCGGCCGGTTGTCCGGCCTGACCACGCCCGTCCCCTCCGGATCCGTTCCGGGGTGGGGCGGGCGTTGTCGTGTGGGGGTCGTGTACGGGGCGGTGGGGCTGGAGAGCGAAACCCCAATTCGACATCACCAATGAATCGAGAGCGCCGGGAGGGCCACCCGATTTATTGGGGAGGTCGAATTGGGGTACTCGAATTGGGGTACTCGAATTGGGTCAGGCGAATTGGGTCAGGCGAATTGGGCCAGGCGAACTGGTGAACCAGTCCACGGACGCCTGCAGCCGTTACAACGAGACGGGGTAGTCCTTCTCCTCGATCTGCGGGTCGATCCGGTGCTCGATGAAGATGCCGTGCCAGACCATGAACGCGAGGACGGTCCACAGGCGACGGGAGTGGTCGGAGACGCCGTCGCGGTGTTCCTTGAGCATCTCCAGGACGGCCTTCCGGTTGAAGATGTCGTCGGTCTGGGACTCGTTGATGGTGTCCTGGGCCCAGCCGTAGAGTTCGTCGCCGGCGAGCCAGTGGCGCATGGGGACGGGAAAGCCGAGCTTCTTCCGGTGCAGGACGTGCGGGGGCACGATCTGCTCCATGGCCTTGCGCAGCGCGTACTTGGTGGTGCCGTTGGCGATCTTCAGGTCGGTCGGGATGGTCTCGGCGACCTTGAACACCTCCTTGTCCAGGAAGGGCACGCGCAGTTCCAGCGAGTTGGCCATGTTGATCTTGTCGGCCTTGACCAGGATGTCGCCGCGCATCCAGGTGAACAGGTCGAGGTGCTGCATCCGGGCGACGGGGTCCATGTCGCGGGAGACGTCGTAGACGGGGGCGGTGACCTCCTTGTGGTCCCATTCCTCCTTCGCCCACGGCAGGACGCGCTGGAGCTGCTCGAAGTTGAAGGAGCGGGCGTTGCCGTAGTAGCGCTCCTCCATGGTCTGGGTGCCGCGGTCGAGCAGGGACTTGCCCTTGACGCCGTCGGGGAGGACCTTGCCCAGCTGGCGCAGGCCCTTGAGCAGGGGGAGGGGATCTTCTCGAAGGGCGCGAGCGACAGCGGTTCCTTGTAGATGGTGTACCCACCGAACAGCTCATCGGCGCCTTCGCCGGAGAGGACGACCTTGACGTGCTTGCGGGCCTCCTGGGCGACGAAGAACAGCGGGACCAGGGACGGGTCGGCGACGGGGTCGTCGAGGTACCACATGATCTTGGGGATGGCGCCGGCGTACTCCTCGGGGGAGACGACCTTGACGATGTGCTCCACCCCGATCGCCGCCGCCGACTCTGCCGCGACGTCGACCTCGGAGTAGCCCTCCCGCTCGAAGCCGGTGGTGAAGGTGAGCAGGTTGGGGTTGTGGCGCTTGGCCAGCGTCGCGATGGCGGTGGAGTCGATGCCACCGGAGAGGAAGGAGCCGACGGTCACGTCTGCCCGCATGTGCTTCTCCACCGAGTCCTCGAGGACACGCGCGATGCGGTCGAACAGGTCCTGTTCCTTCCCCTTGGGGACCGGCTGTACCGGGAAGGTGGGCTTGAAGTACCGCTTGTCGACGACCGTCCCTCCCGGACGCAGCGTCACCGTGCAGCCTGACTCCACGCGACGGATGTTGGCGTGCAGCGACTCCGGTTCGGGCACGTACTGGAGGTCCACGTAGTGCTCGATGGCCCGGCGGTCAAGGCTGAGATCGAGACCCAACTCGGTCGCCATCTCCAGGATGGACTTCTTCTCGGAGGCGAAGACGGTGCCGGCGTCGGTGGTGGCGTAGTACAGCGGCTTGATGCCGAACTGGTCACGGGCCGCGAACATGACCTTCTCCTGGGTGTCCCAGATGGCGAAGGCGAACATGCCGCGCAGGTGCTCCACGACGTCTGCGCCCCAGTGGTGGTATCCGACGACGATGGTCTCGGAGTCACCCTCGGTGGTGAACGTGAGGCCGGCGGCGGTCAGTTCCTCCCGTAGCTCGACGTAGTTGTAGATCTCCCCGTTGAACACGAGGGTGTAGCGCTCCGGGTTGTCCGCCGGGCCCCACACCAGTGGCTGCTGGGAGTGATCGAGATCGACGATGGCCAGACGGTTGAAGCCGAAGACCACGTCCTCGTCGTTCCAGGTGCCGAGGTCGTCCGGGCCGCGGTGACGCATGCACGGCAGGGACCGCGTCACGGCATCGACGAACTCGGGCGCATTCGCGCCGCTGGCCACTAGGCCAATGAAGCCGCACATGTGAAAGATGTTCTCCTCTATATAACGGACAGTGATGGTCCCACGATACGACCCCGACCGCCCGGGCGCCGACACCGCCACGTCAACGGCCGGATTCGGCCGCCGGTGGGGGAGGGGGTGGGAGAAATCCCCGAACGGGTGGATACTTTCGGATGATGCCGCGCACCGGCGATTGTGAATTGGGTTACACCCCAGGGGAGGGGGTTCCGCGGTCATTCGGTGGTTATCCCACCTGGGCTGTAACATCCGGGGTACTTCGAGTGGCACAGGTGCGGCATCGCCCGACGTGGCCGGGATGAAAGCGGTCGGATGGCATCCGCCGATGAACTATCCTGCTTAGTTAGGAATGCTTCACCAGTGTTCAAGGATTTAGTGTGGACAGGAAGGCAGACACACGTGGAACAGCGTAATATTCGCGGCTTCGCCCGTAAGGCGGGTCTCGGTGGCGTCATGGCTCTCGCGGGCCTCGCGCTCGCCGGCTGTGACGTCGCTCCCCCGAGAGCGTCGGCAGGATTCTCGGCATGGGCTGGCCCCAGGGCATCACCCCGGAAGCCACGTCGATGTACAACTTCTGGATCTGGGTCTGGGTGACCGCCTGGATCATCGGCATCATCATGTGGGTCCTCATGCTCGTCGCCATCTTCAGCTGGAACGCGAAGAAGGCCGAGAAGCAGGGCAAGGGTGAGTTCCCGAAGCAGCTGCAGTACAACATTCCACTGGAACTGGTCCTGACCATCATGCCGATCATCATCGTCATGGGTCTGTTCTTCTTCACCGTCCAGACGCAGCAGAAGGTCACCGCGCTGGACAAGGATCCGCAGGTCACCGTTGACGTCACCGCATTCCAGTGGAACTGGAAGTTCGGCTACCAGAACGTCGGCGCCCAGCTGAGCCCGACCGGCTCCGAGTACATCGGTGCCGACGAGGAGCGTCAGGCTCTGGCCGACGAGTCCAAGTACGACGATCCGGAGCAGGTCAAGAACCCCAACCCGATCCACGGTATGTCCAAGGGCGACCAGTCGTACCTCCACTTCAACCAGATCGAGACCCTCGGCACCACCGAGGAGGTTCCGGTCCTGGTTCTCCCGACCAACACCCCGATCGAGTTCCAGCTCGCTTCCGGTGACGTCGCCCACTCGTTCTGGATCCCGGAATTCCTGTTCAAACGTGACGCCTACGCCCACCCGGAGACCAACCAGCAGCAGCGTGCCTTCCAGATCGAGGCCATCGAGGAAGAGGGCGCATTCGTCGGCCGCTGTGCCGAGATGTGCGGTACCTACCACTCGATGATGAACTTCGAGCTGCGCGCGGTCTCCCCGGAGGCCTTCACCGAGTACATGCAGTTCCGCATCGACAACCCGGATGCCCCGAACTCTGAGGCTCTGGCCGCCATCGGCGAGGCCCCGTACGCGACCTCCACCCACCCGTTCAACTCGTCCCGTCAGACCTGGGACGGCGAGAACGTCATCGACAACAACGAGAACGTCTAGGAAGGGGTAGCGCAATGAACGCAAGTGCAAAACTGATGTACGCCGTCGCCGCATTCATCGGGCTGGTAGCCATCATCTACATTTTCGCCACCACCTACGTCGCCGACGACGCGTACCTGTTCGGAGCGGAATGGGTCGGCATCGTCGCCCTGGTCCTCTCCTTCGCCCTAGCGATGATGCTGGGCGGGTACCTCCACTTCACCGAGCGTCGCACCGATGTCCTCCCCGAGGACTGGGAAGAGGCTGAGGTCGAGGACAAGGCCGGTATTCTCGGTTTCTTCTCCCCGAACTCCATCTGGCCCGCCGCCATGGCAGGTGCCGTCATGGTGCTCGGTCTCGGTGTCGCCTTCTGGCACTACTGGCTGATCGCCCTGGGCGCGGTCCTGCTTGTCTGGGCCGGCACCATGCTCAACCTGCAGTACGGTCTGCCGAAGGAAAAGCACTAGAGCCTCACGGCCCGCCAGCTGCCCCACGAATCCTCACGGCGCCCTCCATCACGGAGGGCGCCGTTCGTGGATTCCGGGGCGGGGTGACGCTCCCGGTGGGAGGGGGAGGGGGTGCTTCCCGAGGTCCGTGGGAGGGGAATGCGCTGGTTATCGGGGGTCAATCGAAAGTTGGTACCCGCCCCGGAACCGCCGAAAGCGTTGTGATCTGAATCTCTTGTACCCTCCTGGCGGTTCCTGCCCCGCACCGCGCGGGATGGGGTAGGGTTACGCCCAACAACTGTCACTGAGGGGTCGGCGACCGTGGTGGGGGAGATGACCAGCGGGAATGCTGCGTCGGATAGTTCCCGGAAAAGTTCCCGGGGGTGGAAACTTTTTCGCCCGTTTCGGGGGCCACGCTAAAACCGCAGGTGAAAATCGTGTTTTCGCGCCGGACACGGGGGGATACGAGGTGACTTCCGCGCCGAAAACCGTCATACTGTCCTACGTGACGAGCGCAGTTTCAAACCCAGACATGGCAGCACCACGGCGTGTTCCTGCACTGAACCGACCCAACATGGTCAGTGTCGGCACGATCGTGTTCCTGTCCCAGGAATTGATGTTCTTCGCCGGACTGTTCGCGATGTACTTCACGTCGCGTGCGAACGGCCAGGCAGGCGATTGGGCGGAGCAGACCGCCAACCTTAACGTCGTGTACGGCTTCATCATCACGACGATTCTGGTCGCCTCCTCGTTCACCGCACAGTTCGGCGTCTTCGCAGCTGAAAGGGGTGACGTTTTCGGTCTCCGACGCTGGTTCTGGATCACCGTGGCACTGGCAGTGGCCTTCCTCGGTTTCCTGGCCTTCGAGTATTACGAGATGATCCACCACGGTGTGACCATCCAGTCCAGCGTGTTCGGATCCGTCTTCTACATCATCACGGGCTTCCACGCAGCCCACGTGACCGCCGGTGTGATCGCCTTCGTGGTGATCCTCATGCGTCTGGCCAAGTCCAAGTTCACGCCCGCCCAGGCCACCGCGGCCATGGTCGTGTCGTACTACTGGCACTTCGTCGACGTCATCTGGATCGGCGTCTTCATCACTCTCTACCTAGTCCAGTAGGCCGTAGTCAGCCGAGCACTCGGCCTACAGCCATTCACTTTCCGCCACGATTTTCAAAAGGGAAACTGATGGAAACCACCCCGAACAACGCCACGGCCGGCGACACCTCGTCGTCCGCCGCGGCCAAGAAGGCCCGCAGCCGGCGCAAGATGCGTCGCACGGCCGCCGGCGCCTTCGCGCTCACCCTGGGTCTCACCGGTGCGGGCGTGCTCGCCACCGCGCTGACCCCGGATGCCCAGATCGCCACCGCGCAGCAGGATGACCAGGCGCTGATCCAGGAGGGCAAGGACCTCTACGACGTCGCCTGCATCACCTGCCACGGTGCGAACCTCCAGGGTGTGCCGGAGCGCGGCCCGTCCCTCATCGGTACCGGCGAGGGCGCCGTGTACTTCCAGGTGCACTCCGGCCGTATGCCGATGATGTCCAACGACGCCCAGGCTGAGCGCAAGACCCCGCGCTACACCGAGCAGCAGACCCTGGCCATGGCGGCCTATGTCGCTGCCAACGGTGGCGGCCCGGAGCTCGTCTACAACGAGGACGGCACCATCGCCATGGAGGAACTCCGTGGCAAGAACTACGACGGCCAGATCGCGGCCGAGGACATCGCCCGCGGTGGCGAGCTCTTCCGCCTCAACTGCGCGTCCTGCCACAACTTCACCGGTCGTGGTGGCGCACTGTCCTCCGGTAAGTATGCTCCGCCGCTGGATCCCGCGAATGAGCAGGAGATCTACCAGGCGATGCTCACCGGCCCGCAGAACATGCCGAAGTTCTCTGATCGTCAGCTCTCGGCTGAGGAGAAGAAGGACATCATCGCCTTCGTCAAGGCGTCCAAGGAGACCCCGTCCCCGGGTGGCTGGTCCCTCGGCGGCCTCGGCCCGGTCTCTGAAGGTATGGCCATGTGGTTCATCGGCATCACCCTGCTGGGTGCCGCCGCTATGTGGATTGGATCGCGCTCATGAGCAACGAGAACAAGAAGTACACCGAGCAGGAGCTCAACGCGATGAGCAACGACGAGCTCGCCCGCCTGGGCACCGAGCTCGACGGCGTGACGGTCGCGTACCGCAAGGAGCGCTTCCCGGTCGCCAATGATCCGGCGGAGAAGCGCGCCGCCCGCGGCGTCATGATCTGGCTGATCGTCGGCATCATCGCCGCCATCGCGTTCCTCGGCATCTACATCTTCTGGCCCTGGGAGTTCAAGAACCTGGGCGAGGAGGGTCACCTCTTCCACACCTTCTACACCCCGCTGCTCGGCCTGACCTCCGGCATCTCCATCCTGGCGCTCGGCTTCGCGGTCATCCAGTACGTGAAGAAGATCGTTCCCGAGGAGATCTCGGTGCAGCGTCGCCACGACGGCCCCTCTGAAGAGGTTGACCGCCGCACCATCACCGCACTGCTGAACGATTCCTGGCAGACCTCGACCCTGGGTCGTCGTAAGGCCCTCCAGGGTCTGCTCGGCGGCGCCGGCATCCTCGCCGGCCTCGTCGTGGTCGCCCCGCTCGGCGGCATGGTCAAGAACCCGTGGAAGCCCGGCGAGCTCGGCATCATGGGCAACGGCACCCTGTGGACCTCCGGCTGGACGCTGCACAACGAGGGCGTCAAGCTGTACCTGGCCCGGGACACCTCCGCCATCGCGGAGTCCCACACCGGCGAGGCCGGCACCCACTTCGTCACCGCGGGTGTCTCCCGTCTCGTCCGCGTCCGTCCCGAGGACATCGACGCCGGCGGTATGGAGACCGTGTACCCGCTGACCGAGGAAGACGTCAACGACGGTGAGAACTACGATCCGACCCGCGACGTCTACGAGAACCACATGCACTCGATCCACGGTCCGCGTAACTCGGTCATGCTGATCCGTCTGCGCTCCGAGGACGCCGAGAAGGCCGTCGAGCGCGAGGGTCAGGAAGACTTCCACTACGGCGACTACTACGCGTACTCGAAGATCTGCACGCACATCGGTTGCCCGACCTCTCTGTACGAGGCCCAGACCAACCGCATCCTGTGCCCGTGCCACCAGTCGCAGTTCGACGCGCTGCAGTACGGCAAGCCGATCTTCGGCCCGGCCGCCCGTGCTCTGCCGCAGCTGCCGATTGACGTTGATGAAGAGGGTTACCTCATCGCCAAGGGGAACTTCATTGAAGCCCTCGGCCCGGCATTCTGGGAGCGTAAGTCCTAATGAGCAACAAACTCGCCCAAGCGGGCAACAACATTGATTCCCGTTACACCCTGTCGGGTCTGGTCCGGCCCCAGCTGAACAAGGTCTTCCCGACCCACTGGTCCTTCATGCTCGGTGAGATGGCGCTGTACAGCTTCATCATCCTGCTGCTGACCGGTGTCTACCTGGCGCTGTTCTTCGACCCGTCGATCACCAAGGTGATCTACGACGGTGCCTACCTGCCGCTCAACGGTGTCGAGATGTCGCGTGCCTACGCGACCGCCCTCGACATCTCCTTCGAGGTCCGTGGTGGACTCTTCGTCCGCCAGATGCACCACTGGGCCGCCCTGATGTTCATGATGGCGATGGTCGCGCACATGCTGCGTGTCTTCTTCACCGGTGCGTTCCGTCGCCCGCGTGAGGCCAACTGGATCATCGGCTGCACGCTGATCATCCTGGGCATGGCCGAGGGCTTCATGGGTTACTCCCTCCCGGATGACCTGCTCTCCGGCGTCGGCCTCCGCATCATGTCCGCCATCATCGTCGGCCTGCCGATCATCGGCACCTGGCTGCACTGGCTGATCTTCGGCGGCGACTTCCCGTCCGACCTCATGTTGGACCGTTTCTACATCGCGCACGTGCTCATCCTGCCGGGCATCATCCTCGGCCTGATCGCAGCTCACCTCGCGCTGGTCTGGTACCAGAAGCACACCCAGTTCCCGGGCGCCGGCCGCACCGAGAACAACGTCGTCGGTATCCGCATCATGCCGCTGTTCGCCACCAAGGCCATCGGCTTCGGCCTGCTGACCGCCGGCGTGCTGGCTCTGATGTCCGGTCTCACCACCATCAACGCCATCTGGACGATCGGCCCCTACAATCCCTCGCAGGTCTCCGCCGGTTCCCAGCCTGACGTCTACATGCTGTGGACTGACGGTGTCGCCCGTGTCATGCCCGCGTGGGAGCTCTACCTGGGCAACTACACCATCCCGTCCGCGTTCTGGGTCGCCCTGGTCTGTGGTCTCATGGTGGTCCTGCTGTTCGCCTACCCGTGGATCGAGAAGAAGGCCACCGGCGACGATGCGCACCACAACCTGCTGCAGCGTCCGCGCGACGTTCCGGTCCGCACCGGTATCGGCGTCATGGCCATCAGCTTCTTCCTGCTGGTGACCATCTCCGGTGGTAACGACCACGTGGCCCACTTCTTCCAGATCTCGCTCAACGCGATGACCTGGGTCGGCCGTATCGGCGTCATCATCCTGCCGCCGCTGGCGTACTACGTCACCCACCGCATCTGCGTCGGCCTGCAGCGCTCCGACCGTGCAGTCCTCGAGCACGGCATCGAGACCGGTGTCATCAAGCAGATGCCGAACGGTGCCTTCGTGGAGATCCACCAGCCGCTCGGCCCGGTGGACGATCACGGCCACCCGCTGCCGCTGGCCTACGCCGGTGCCCCGGTGCCCAAGCGCATGAACCAGCTCGGTTTCGCCGATGTCCAGGCTCATGGCGGTGCCTTCAGCCCGGATCCGGACCACATCGCAGAGCGTCTCGACGCGATCCATCACGACAACGAGCGTGAGGAGAAGGCCATGCTGGAGAACCTCCAGGAGGCCAACCGCGCCGCAGACCGCGAGAAGGGTCTGCTGGACTAGCACCCGGCATTACTGCGCTCACCAAGGAACCCGGTTCCCTCTCACGGGGAGCCGGGTTTCCTGTTGCTTGTCGACGCCCCGCTCATCCCCGACGCCGCATTTCGCCGCCCCATTCCGCCGGTGATACGCACGAAAGATCACGGGTTTCCCCCGGGATGACACCGATGTGACTCGAATCACTGCGGATACTTTCACACGCGCCGTTCAGAGGAGGGGAGGGGTGCTGGCCCGACCCGTGAGTGTCCCGGAGGCGGTCATATCCCCAGGTTACGGCGAGATATCGCCGTGTCGGACTGGCAGGCGGCGACCAGTCCGGCCTGTCATGGATGCCGGACGCCGCGGTCCGGAGTGTGGATAACAGCTCGATAACGGCGACACGCCGGGGCCGTGCATTGGACATTTCTCGTTGCGGTTTCGTAACCTGATCGAGACATTGCGGGACTTCGCCAGAAGTCGCCGGATGAACCGAGTACCGAGAACCAACGCCTAATTCGTACAGCACCACCGCTGAGACGGAGCCGGGGATCCACCACGTTAGATATCTGGGGTTCATTCCCACCAGAGCGTCGCCCACACGGTGACGTGGAGTGGGAAAGGGAAGCTTCCTTTCCTCACCCGACAGCTAACCCGGTAGGCACAAGGAAGAATCTGGAGATTTTGAAGTGGCTAAGCACCGTCGCCTGAACAAGACCACCACCCGTCGCGTCGCAGCTGCCTCCGCAGCCGTCATGGGCGCCACCGTCCTCGCCCCGGGTGTCGCCGGCGCCGTCGAGGTCGTCGTCCCGAACACTGACGTCCGTGTCGACGTCCAGGGTCTCGACCAGGTCCAGGGTCTGCAGAATGTCCCGAACATCGAGCAGTTCGTCCCGTCCATGCAGTCCGCTCCGGCCGCCGGCAACTACGCCGCCGCCGTGACCGTCCCGACCGCCGCCCCGGCCTCCTCCGGCCAGGCCATCGTCGACGCCGTCCGCTCCAAGGTGGGCGCCCCCTACGCCTGGGGTGCCGCCGGCCCGTCCAGCTTCGACTGCTCCGGCCTGACCTCCTGGGCCTACAAGCAGGTGGGCAAGTCCATCCCGCGCACCTCCCAGGCGCAGGCCTCCGCCGGCCAGCGCGTCTCCCTCGACGCCCTGCAGCCGGGTGACATCATCGCCTACTACGGTGGTGCCTCCCACGTCGGCATCTACGTCGGCAACGGCATGATCATCGACGCCCTCGGTTCCGGCTCCCCGGTCGCCGAGCGCCCGCTGCACTACATGCCGATCCACTCGGCCGTGCGCTTCTAAGCCGCACCGCGAGGTATCGCGACCCCGCCCGTCCCGCCGTTCATCCGGCCGGGACGGGCGTTCGTCATTCGCCGGGAGGCCCGCGCCGGACACTTCCGTCACACCAGTCACGGACAAGGTGGCGATATCGATTCGGCAACGATTCGGCGCTATTGTTATCTCGTCTCCCGTCCACCCGTCCCGGAAAGTACCGTCTTGCTGTCTCACCAGGGTCTCCGTCACTCCCTCCGACTCTCCGTCGCCGCCACCGTGGGCTCCGTCCTGCTGGTCACCGGCACCGCCGCTGTGAGCACCCCGCTGCGCGCGGACGACATCGGCACCCTCATCGCCGCGATGGAGGAGGTCTCCCAGGAGGCCGCCGCGAAGAACGAGGAAGTCAAACAGCTCGAGGTGGACATCACCGACGGTGAGGGACGCCTGGCGGATCTGCGCAGCGACGCTGAGGAGGCCGGTGCTCGGGCAGCTGCCGCCGTGGCCGCCCAGGAGGCCAACCAGGTCGACGTCGACGAGGTCGCCGGTGCCCGGTACCGCGGTCTGATGATTGACCCGGTGACCAACGCCATCGCCGCCCGGAATCCGCAGAACGCCATCGACCGCGCCGCCTACCTGGCCACGCTGACCCGCAACTCCGAGCGGGCCGTCACCGAGCTCGCCGCCGCCACCGCCGAGGCCGGTCGCGCCCACACCGACGCCTCCCGGGCCCTGGCCGAGGCCGGCTTCCAGCAGACCCAGCTGGAGGAGCAGAAGAAGCGGCTCGACGAACAGCAGGCCGAGCTGGAGGCCCGCATCGCGGAGATCGAGGAGCAGGTCAACTCCCTCGACCCGGCCGCCCAGGCCCGCTGGGCCGACAAGAACAACCCGATCGACGTCGGTGGCATCGACCTCAGCGCCCTGGGCTCGGGTGCCGTCGGTGCGGCCATGTCCAAGCTGGGCTCTCCCTACGGCTGGGGAGCCGCGGGCCCGGACCAGTTCGACTGCTCGGGCCTGATGTACTGGGCCTACCAGCAGCAGGGCAAGACGATTCCGCGGACCTCGCAGGCGCAGTTGGCCGGCGGCACCCCGGTGTCCCGCGCGGAGCTGCAGCCGGGCGACATCGTCGGCTACTACCCGGGTGTCACGCACGTGGGCATGTACATCGGCAACGGCCAGCTCGTCCACGCCTCCGACTACGGCATCCCCGTCCAGGTCGTGTCCGTGGATTCCATGCCGTGGGCCGGTGCGGTCCGCTACTAGTGCCTCGCATTCTGCTGGTCACCAATGACTTCCCGCCGACCCTCGGCGGGATTCAGTCGTATCTGCGTGACTTTCTCGCCTGCCTCGACCCGGCGGAGATCGTGGTCTTCGCCTCCACCCAGGACGCCGCGGCGGCGCGGGCTCATGACGCGGAAGCGCCCTTCCGGGTGATCCGGTGGCCCCGAAAGGTCATGCTGCCCACGCCGGCGACCGCTCGGGAGATGGCGCGGATCATCGCCGAGGAGGGGGTCGAGACCGTGTGGTTCGGTGCGGCCGCCCCACTGGCCGTCATGGACGGGGCTGCGCGGCAGGCCGGTGCCCGCCGGGTTATCGCCTCCACCCACGGCCACGAGGTCGGGTGGGCGATGCTGCCCGGGGCCCGGCAGGTGCTCCGGATCATCGGCAATCGGGCGGATGTGGTCACCTACATCTCCGACTACACACTCCGCCGCATCCGCTCCGCCTTCGGCCCGCGCCCGCGTTTCGCACATCTGCCCTCCGGGGTGGACACGGAACTGTTCACGCCGGGTACGGGGGCGTCGATACGCGAACGCCTCGAGCTCGGGGACGGGCCGCTCATCGTGTGCATCTCCCGCCTGGTCCCGCGCAAGGGGCAGGATCAGCTGCTGCGCGTCCTGCCGGAGCTGCGCCGCCGCCACCCCGGCACGCGACTGGTCATCGTGGGCCGCGGACACTACGGCCGGCGGCTGCGCGCCATCGCCGAGAGCCTGCAGCTTGCCGACGCCGCCGTGTTCACCGGCGGCCTCTCCTTCACCGACATACGCGCCGTCCTCGCCACGGCGGACATCTTCGCCATGCCGGCGCGCACCCGGGGAAGGGGTCTCGACGTCGAGGGCCTGGGCATCGTCTACCTCGAGGCCCAGGCCAGCGGGGTGCCCGTCGTCGCCGGCGATTCGGGCGGTGCCCCCGAGACGGTGACCCCGGAGACCGGCATCGTCGTCGACGGCCGGGACCTCGGCGCACTCACCGAGGCACTCAGCCGGCTGCTGGGGGATCCCGCGCTGCGTGCCAGGATGGGTCGGGCCGGGCGCGCGCACGTGGAGGCGCACTGGACCTGGGAGATCATGGGGCAGCGGCTACGGCGGCTTCTCGCGCCGATGTGACCGTGACATGTCCGCCCCGATATACTTCCGGGGTTGTCTGTAACAATCCCGACGATCGACGCCGAAGGTGGCTGAAGTGGCTCAACCCCGCACTGATCTGACGATCGGTTTCGACATCGGCGGCACGAACCTGCGGGCCGGGCTGGTGACGGCTGACGGGGAGATCGTCGACACCCTCGCGGCGCCCACCCCCGGCACCGCCACCGAACTCGAGGACACCATCGCCCGCATCACCGCGGAGCTGGCCACCCGCCACGAACCGGTCGCCGTCGGCCTGGCCGTCGCCGGATTCCTCGACCCGGACTGCGAGACCGTCCGCTTCGCCCCGCACCTTCCGTGGCGCGACGCCCCGGTCCGCGCGACCCTCGAGGACCGCCTCGGCCTGCCGGTGCGTCTGGAGCACGACGCCAACTCCGCGGCCTGGGGCGAGTACCGCTTCGGCGCCGCCCGGGGTGCCGGCACGTGGGTGTTCTTCGCCGTGGGCACCGGCATCGGCGCCACGCTGATGATCGACGGTCGCATCTACCGCGGCGCCTACGGCACCGCCCCGGAGTTCGGGCACCTCACCGTCGTCCCCGGCGGACGCCAGTGCGCCTGCGGCAAGCGGGGATGCCTCGAGCGCTACGCCTCGGGCACCGCCCTGGTCGACACCGCCGTCGAGGCCCTCGCCGCCGACCCCGCGCTGGGGGAGACGACGCTGGGGAGGAGGGTCGTCGACAAGCAGGCCACCGGCACCGACATCATGCAGGCGGCGCGTGCCGGCGACGCCCTCGGACTCGCGGTGCTCGCGGACTTCTCCCACTGGCTGGGGGAGGGGCTGGCGTTCGTCGCCGACGTCCTCGACCCCGAGCTCATCGTCCTCGGCGGCGGCGTCTCCCGCGACGCTGACCTCTACCTGCCCGCCGCGCAGGAGCGGATGGCCGAGCAGATCGTCGGCGCGGGACACCGGCCGCTACCTGCGGTTGTGCGCGCGGAACTGGGTGCCGATGCGGGTATGATTGGCGTGGCTGATGTGGCCCGCGAACTTATCCGCAGGTGAGAGCGACAATCGGGAGTTGAGATGACGAACAAGTGGTACTGGGCCTTCAAGAACATCTTCATCGGGCCCTTCCTGCGGGTGTGGAACCGTCCGGAGATCGAGGGCGTGGAGCACATCCCCGCCGAGGGTGCCGCCATCGTCGCCTCCACCCACCAGGCCGTCATGGACTCCTTCTTCTTCCCGCTCATGAGCCCCCGTCAGGTCACCTTCCCCGCCAAGTCCGAGTACTTCACCGGCACGGGCGTCGTCGGCGCGGTCCAGCGCTGGTTCTTCCACGCGCTCGCCCAGGTCCCCGTCGACCGACAGGCCGCCGACGCCGGCATGGCCACCCAGAACGCCGCGATGGAGATCCTCGACCGCGGGGAGGTCTTCGCCATCTACCCGGAGGGCACCCGCTCCCCGGACGGGCGCATCTACAAGGGCAAGACCGGCATGGCCCGGATCGCGCTGGCCGCCGACGTGCCCATCATCCCCGTCGCCATGATCGGTTCCCGTGACGCCAACCCCATCGGCACGTGGATCCCGCGCCCCCGCAAAGTCCGCATGAAGGTGGGTGAGGCGATCGACGGCCGCGCCTACGTCACCTCCCTGGGCATCGACCCGGACTCCCGGGACGCCGCCCGCCCGCTCACCGACTACGTCATGGCCGTACTCACCGACCTGGCCGACCAGCCCTACGTCGACGTCTACGCCGCCGAGGTCAAGGCCTCCCTGGCCGCCGGCAACGGCTACCCCCACGGCACCGAACCGTCCTGAGCCAATTCCCACGTTTTTTCTCAGCCCGTTCTCGGCCCGGCGTAGTGCGTCTCACATCGTCATCCCCTTTGCCTGGGCGCGACCTGCCGATATAGTTGACGCTTGGATTGCAACCGGGCGATCTATCGGAATGCGTAATCAAACGGAGTGAATGGGTGGCGTCAGCGAACGGGACCCGACAGCGACTGGACTGGCCGGACGTGGCCAAGGGACTCTCCATCGTCGGAGTGGTCCTCCTCCACGTCAGTCTCGCCGTGCCCGAAGGCATGGACACCGTCGCAGCCCAGATCAACCGGATCCTCGACCCGCTGCGCATGCCGCTGTTCTTCCTCGTCAGCGGCTTCTTCTCCGCGAAGGTCTTCCGCTTCTCCTTCGCCGACCTCTTTCAGCGCCGCCTGTGGTTCTTCCTCGTGCCCTATCTGGTGTGGGGGCCTGTCGAGCTGTGGCTGAAGTTCCGCGAGTACCACATGTTCGACCATTCCCCGATGCCGGCGCTGTCGGTCTACGTGGACCAGCTGACCGTGGGCAAGTCGATGTACTGGTTCCTCTATGCCCTCGTGGTGTTCAACGTCATCCTCTGGCTGACCAGGAAACTGCCCACCTGGGCGGGCATCGCCGTCGGCTTCGCCCCGATCCTCATCCTCCCGCTGCACCTCGACTACCACATGGTGGGCAAGGCCGTCCTCTACCTGCCGGCCTTCCTCATCGGCGCACACCTGCGGGAGCGGATCGGGACGTTCGCAGCGGAGGGGGCCTCGCTGCGCAACATCGTCAACGCCTCGGCCCTCTACGTCGCCGCCTTCGCAGCTTCGGCCGCCTGGGCCTGGTACAACCTCCAGCACGAACTGGTGCTCCCGTGGCTCCTGCCGGGCGCGGAGACGGTCGGCTTCGTGGACCTGCGGTTGATCGTCAACTCGCTGATCCAGGTGGCCATGCTGCCGATGGCCATCCTCGTCGCCGTTCTGCTGGCCCGCATCCCGGTGCTCGCCGACGTGCTCAAATTCCTCGGCCGCCACACCCTGGTCATCTACCTCGGCCACGCCCTGGGCCTGACGGTGCTCTACCACTACAACCTGCGCGGCATGGACCTGGTGATCACCCGCGACGCGGACGTGTGGACCAGCTCCACGGCGTTCTGGATGGTCATCGCGACCGTCGCCGCCGTGGCCGGATCCCTGTTCCTCTGGCTGCTCACCCGCGTGCCCTACGTGCGCTGGACCCTCATGCCGCCGCCACTCGCGCGCGCGGCCCGGTCCGGAGCGACGTCCACCGTCGCCGCCGAGCCGGCCCGCCCGGAGCGCGGGGACGCGGTCGTGCACGGGGCTCGCACACCGGGGGCGTAACATCCCCGCCATGGGCAACAGAACCTTCTGGACAATCCTTGCGGTGGCGCTGCTCATCGCCGGTTACGTCGTCGTCGCCGCACTCGAGATCAACCGGGGCATCGTCGCCTCGGCCATCGTCATCGCCATCGCCGCGATCCTCTTCTGGCCACGTGGCCGCAAGGACCGGCAGCCTGACCCGGTGGATCAGAAGAACGCGTAGAACGGCACCGTCACCAGCATCGGGGCGAGGACCACCAGCGGCACCCACGACCAGATCCGCCCCGCACCCCCCGGCGAACCGGTCGCGCCGTCCGCCGGACGACGGTCGCCGGTGACCATCAGCCGCGGCATCACCAGCGCGGTGACGAGGATGAGTACGGCGAGCAGGACATAGGAGTTACCCACCGGCTGGGCCCACAGGGACCAGTCGTGTTCCCGGTTCTCCCGGTTCGGCAGCAGCCAGTGCGGGCCGGTCAGGGCGATGAAGGAGATGCCCGGGGCGAGGACACCCGCGGTGCGTCGATAAGCACCCGGTGCCACCTGCCAGGCGCGGGCGGCGAAGAACACCGCAAACAGCGCCAGCCACGTCCAGTGGTGCGACCAGGAGACCGGCGAACACAGCAGGGCGACCAGCGAGGTCACCAGGACAATGCCCACGGTGGGGGAGCCGCCGGTGCGGGCCGCGGCGCGGTCGATGAGCACCAGGGCGGTGATGATCGCCGCCAGCGACACCACGACAAGCAGCAGCCACGGCAGGCTCGAAGTCTCCACGTCCGGCTCGGCGAAGCGGGTGAGCACCCCCCGGACCGACTGATTCGAGGTGAAGGACAGGCCGCCGATCCGGGAGGGATCCGACAGCGTGTCCAGCCAGTACGTCAGCGAGTTGGCCGGGCTGATCACCGCGGCCAGAAGCGTGAAACCGACCCCCGAGGCCACCGTCGTCGCCGCCTCCCGCCACTGGCGGCGCACCACGAAGACGAGCACGAACACCGCCGGCGTGAGCTTGATCGCCGCCGCCAGGCCGATGAACACACCGCGGGGCAGCCAGGGGCGACTGGTGAGGGTGTCCACCAGCACCATCGCCATGAGCAGGACGTTGACCTGGCCGAAGCTCAGCGTCTCCCGGACCGGCTCGATGACCAGCGCCACCGGGAGGATCCAGGTGGCCAGCACCCGGTGATCGGTCAGCGCCCGGCCGGGCAGGGCGTGGCGGGCCACGATGACGATGCACCACCACAGCGCGGCCACCGTCACCAGCGTCATCGCCAGCGCGCCGATGGAGAAGGGGATCCACGCCAACGGGGCGAAGAGGATCGCCGCGAGCGGGGGATAGGTGAAGGGGAGGTTGATCCCCAGCATCTCGTAGTCCCGGGTGTACAGGTTGTCCCCGGCCAGGAACGCCTCCCCGCCCTTGCGGTAGACGTCGAAGTCGATGTGGTAGTACCAGCGCGGCCCCTCATCGATGATCCACGGCAGCACCGCCGCCACCGCCAGCAGCACGGCGATCACCGTGACCACCCGGGGCAGGGTGCCCGTCAGGCGGGCAGGGCGGTGGTCGGAGGGGTGGTCGGAGGGAGCGTCTGAAAAGTGAACAGAACTGGTCGCAGGCACAAAAAGACTATAGCCGGGGGCAGGTGATACCCGAGCACCGTCCGCCGGGCCCCGCCCGTTAGGCTGAACGGGATCCTGCCGACCGGGGCAGGGCCAGCGGAAAGGGCAGGTGGAACGGTGCGCTACTTCTACGACACCGAATTCATCGAGGACGGCCGGACCATCGACCTGGTCTCCATCGGCATCGTCGACGAGGACGGCCGTGAGTACTACGCCGTGTCCACCGACGTCGACTCGTCCAAGGCGAACGCCTGGGTGCGGGAGAACGTGCTCAACCAGCTGCCCAACCCCGGCTCGGACGTGTGGAAGTCGAACGCCACCATCCGCCGCGAGGTCCTCGAGTTCCTCACCTCCGGGTCCGGCCGCCCCGAACTGTGGGCCTGGGTCGGTGCCTACGACCACGTCGTCCTCGCGCAGCTGTGGGGCGACATGGCCGGGCTGCCCCGCTCCCTGCCCCGCTACACCCGCGAACTGCGCCAATACTGGGAGTTCGCCGGCAAGCCCGCCCTGCCGGGCATCCCCGACGGCAATCACGATGCGCTCGTCGATGCCCGCCACAACCTGGCCAAGTTCCAGGCCTGCATGAAGGCCCTCCCCCTGGGCCGGGGCAACAAGGTCCTGCACTGACCCGGCCGGCTGATTCGGCTGGTTCAGCTGGTTCAGCTGGTTCGGCATAGGAACGTATGGACGTCCGTGCTATGAATAGGGGTGTGAGTTGGACTGTTGACATCCCCAAAGAAGTTCTCCCTGACCTGCCGCCACTGCCGGACGGGCTCAACGAGCGATTCCAGGACGCGATCGCCCGGGACGCCAAGCAGCAGCCCAGCTGGGACCGCGCCCAGGCGGAGAACGTGCGCAAGATCCTCGAGTCGGTGCCGCCGATCATCGTCGCCCCCGAGGTCGCCGCGCTCAAGCGTCAGCTGGCCGACGTGGCCAACGGCAAGGCGTTCCTCCTGCAGGGTGGTGACTGCGCCGAGACGTTCGAGTCGAACACCGAACCGCACATCCGCGCCAACATCAAGACCCTGCTGCAGATGGCCGTCGTCCTCACCTACGGCGCGTCCACCCCGGTGGTCAAGCTTGCCCGCATCGCCGGCCAGTACGCCAAGCCACGCTCCCAGGACCTCGACGGCAACGGGCTGCCGAACTACCGCGGTGACATCGTCAACGGCGTCGAGCCGACCCCGGAGGCCCGTCGGCATGACCCGGCCCGCATGGTCCGCGCCTACGCCAACGCCTCCGCCGCGATGAACCTCGTCCGGGCGCTCACCGCCTCCGGCACGGCGGACCTCAAGCGCGTCCACGAGTGGAACCAGGAGTTCGTCTCCAGCTCCTCCGCAGGTGCCCGCTACCAGGCCCTGGCCGATGAGATCGAGCGTGGCCTCAGCTTCATGGACGCCTGCGGGGTCCACGACGACTCCCTGCGCACCTCCGACATCTACTGCTCGCACGAGGCACTCCTCGTCGACTACGAGCGTGCCATGCTCCGCCTGCACGAGGACGAGGACGGCGTCACCCGCCTCTACGACCTGTCGGCCCACCAGTTGTGGATCGGCGAGCGCACCCGCGGCATCGACGACTTCCACGTCAACTTCGCCGCGCTGATCGCCAACCCGGTCGGCATCAAGATCGGCCCGTCCGTCACTCCGGAGGAGGCCGTCGCCTACGCCGCCAAGCTCGATCCCGAGCGCGAGCCGGGCCGCCTCACCTTCGTCGCCCGCATGGGCTACGACAAGGTCCGCACCGTCCTCCCGCCGGTCATCCAGGCCGTCGAGGCCGCCGGCCACAAGGTGATCTGGCAGTCCGACCCGATGCACGGCAACACCTTCACCGCCTCCAACGGGTACAAGACCCGCCACTTCGACAAGGTCATCGACGAGGTCCAGGGCTTCTTCGAGGTCCACCGCGAGCTGGGCACCCACCCGGGCGGCATCCACATCGAGCTCACCGGCGAGAACGTCACCGAGTGCCTCGGCGGTGCCGAGGACATCACCGACGTGGACCTGCCGGGCCGCTACGAGTCCGCCTGCGACCCGCGCCTGAACACCCAGCAGTCCCTGGAGCTGGCGTTCCTCGTCGCGGAGATGCTCCGCAACTAGTCGCCTGCTTATCGACGCCGCGCGTTCCCCACGAGGGAGGGCGCGGCGTCGTCGTGTGTCCGTCCGGGTGCCGTCGTAAAAGTCGATCTCGTAATTACGACGGGTTCGGAGAGGCCGTGCCGGACGCGACCTGGGGAAACAGCGCGTCACCGACGGTCGGGGACGTCGTAATTACGATCGCCCCTCTGACGGTCAGCGTTCGAGGGTGACGCGGACGGTCGAGTCGACCCGGGCGTCGTCGCCGGCGGAGGGGCGCTGACGGGTGATGAGGCGGGCATCGTCACGCTCGCGGGCGTTGATCTTCAGTCCGACACCCTTGAGGGTCTCCCGGGCCTGGGCGACGGTCATCCCCTCGACGTCGGGGACGGTCACCTTGCCGGGCAGGACGATGTCCACGGTCGCGTCCTCCGGGTCGGTGCTGGTTCCGGCGGCAGGCGAGGTCTCGACGACGGTGGAGGCGGAGGCGGCGGTCTCGGAGTTGTCCCGGTCGGTGTCACCGACGGTGAACCCGGCGGCCTCGAGGGTGGAGCGGGCGGTGTCCAGGTCCATGCCCGCGACGTCCGGGACCGTCAGGGCATTGGAGACCGTGAGAGTGACCTCGCTGCCGCGGGTGAGCGTCGTGCCGGCCGGGGAGAGACCTCGAGAACCTCGCCACCGGGGGCGTCCTCGACGTACTCGCGTTCCACCGCGGAGACGGTCAGCCCCAGCCCGGCGAGTTCGGCCTCGGCGGTGGACAGGTCCTTGCCCTTGAGGTTGGGCACCTGGATGGGCTCGGGGCCACGGGAGACGTGCACGGTCACGGTCGTGCCGATGGGGACGGCCGCGCCGACGGCCGGGTCGGTGGTGGCGATGCGGCCCTCGGTCACCGAGTCGGAGTACACCGGGTCCCCGGTGGTCACCTCGAGGGTGCGTTCGGAGGCGGCCTCCTGGTAGGCGAGCACGTCCATGCCCTCCGGAGCGGGGACCGTGGGCTGCCCCTGGGAGACGAGGACCGTGACCTCTTCCCCGCGGACCAGCTTCTCCCCGGTGGCCGGGTCCGTGCCGGCGATCTGGTCGGCGGGGACGTCGTCGCTGTATATGATGCGGGTGGCGGGGGTGAATCCGGCCTCCTCGACCGCGGCGACGGCGGCCACCCGGTCCATCCCCAGGACCTGGGGGATCTCCCCGTAGCGGCCGGAACCGAACCACCAGGCGCCCAGTGCCACGGCGACGGTGATGATGGCGACCACCAACAGCCACAGGAACAGTCCCACCGTGGAGCGGTTGCTCACCGGGGGATCGGCGGGCTCCGGTTCCGGTGTGTACTCGTCGACGATCTCCTCCGGGGCCCGGTCCGGGATCCGGGCGGAGACGGCCGGGCCGGGAGTGGCCGGTGGGGTCAGGGGCGGCTGGATCAGCGGTTGGGGCGGCTGCTGTTCGAGGACGGCGGTCTCGTCGACGGGGGCTGGAGCCGACTCCTGCGTGGTGTCCGTGGTGTCCGTGGTGTCCGTGGTGTCTGTGGTGTCTGTGGTGTCAATGACCCCGGTGGCGGGGCCGACAAGGTCGGTGATGTCGGTGGGGACCGCTGCAGCCCGGTGGGCGGCGGAGTTGGTGGGGACGGGAACGGTGAAGGCGGGTAGGGCGAGGTCCCCGGCGACGTCGTCAAGCGCGGCGAGGAACTCGGTGGCGTCGGCGAAACGGTCGGCCGGGTTCCGGGAGGTGGCGGTAGCCACCAGCGCATCGACCAGCGGCGGGATCCCGGCGATCCGCGCACTCGGGGCGGGGACGTCGCCGTTGATGCGGGCGTAGGCATGCGCCAGGGGAGTGTCACCGGTGAACGGGGTGGTGCCCGTGAGCAGCTCGAACAGGACGATGCCGGCGGAGTAGACATCCGAGGCCGGGGTGATGTCGGAACCGTCGACCTGCTCGGGGGAGAGATAGGCGACCGTGCCCACGATCTGGTCCGTGCTGTGTGTCGACGCGCTCGCGGTGCGCACCAGGCCGAAGTCCGCGAGTTTGACGCGGTGATCGCCGTTGATGAGGACGTTGTCCGGCTTGATGTCCCGGTGGACCAGGCCGCTCGCGTGCGCCGCCGACAGGCCGGTGAGCACCGACCGCATCACCGCGGCCGCGGCGTGCGGGGGCATCGGGCCACGCTCGGCGAGCAGCTCCCGCAGAGTGCCGCCGGTGATGAGCTCCATGATGAGGAACAGGTGGTCCCCGTCGGAACCGAAGTCATAGACGTTGACCAGATTCGGGTGCGTGAGCTGGGCCATCGCCCGGGCCTCCCGCCGGAAACGCTGCCGGAAGACGGGGTCGGAGACGTACCTTTCGTCCATGACCTTCGCCGCCACCGCCCGCCCCAGACGGAGATCCACGCAGCGGTAGACCATGGACATACCGCCCCGCGCGATCGGATGATCGATGCGGTAGCGGTCCTCCAGAACGTCTCCCACTGCCAGTTGAGCCATGCGGACCAGTATGGTCTATCGCGCGCAGTGCACGCCAACGGTGGGCGGGCCCGTGCCGGGGCGGGACAGTAAGGTGGTCCCCGTGATCAATGACAATTCTGACGTGACCCCCCTGGAGACCCTGCTGGCGGACGAGCCGATGCTCACACTGCCGGAGACCTCGGAGAGGCTCGGCGTGGTGGTCACCCGCGTGCATGACCTGCTCAACGACAACAAGCTCATCGCCCACGTCCGCGACGGCAAGCGGTACATTCCCGCCGCCCTGTTCGGGGCGGACGGCACCTCGGGCAAGTTCGTCCCCGGGGTGATCACCCTGCTCACCGACGGCGGCTACTCCGACGAGGAGATCCTGCGGTTCCTGTTCACCGAGGATGATTCGCTGCCGGGCCGTCCCGTCGACGCGCTGCAGGGCCAGCTGGCACGCGAGGTGCTGCGCCGCGCCCAGGCGATGGCGATCTAGGGATGAGTCCGGGTCGGTGAGACGGTCGAGGCGGCTGTCTCACCGTCAGGTTCCTCCGCCGGGTGAGCCCGGTCGAGCGCGGCGACACGGCGGCCCACCGCCCCGTCCCGGAAGATGATGTCCGTGAGCAGCCAAGCCACGGCGATGGCGGGGACCATCCACCAGATGTTGTACAGCTGGTGGTTGCCGCTGCCGGTGAAGGACAGGGTGACCACGATCGACGCGCCAGTGGCCAGCCGCAGGACCCAGCCGGGCGGGCGGACGGTGCCCACCAGGGAGATGACGGACGCGTAGTACCAGGGCAGCGTCACCGAGTTGAACACGAAAGCCACCTGGTAAGCGGCGGCGGTGCCCATGATGTTGCGGCGGTCGTTCTGCCGGAACACCCACCAGGCGATGACCAGTCCGACGAGCATGGCGATCATCGACAGGTCGCGGAACACCGCCAGGGGGACGTTGTAGTCGAAGTCCTCGTTGAACATCTGGATGAACGGCGTGACCGCGCCGGCCAGCAGGGAGGGCAGGGCCAGGGGGTTGATCACCTTCGAGTTGCCCGAGATCTCCGACAGCCAGCCCCAGGACGCGCCCGAGGCCCAGGTGATCACCGCGACGACGGCGAGTGTCTCGGCCACCCCGACGAACCCGGTGACCAGGAACGACGAGACTCGCCGGCGCATCGTGGCGAACTCACCCGCGTAGTGGTTGGTGGCCATCCACACGACGAACGGCAGGGCGATGGCCGCGGTCGCCTTGAGCGAGACCGCCACCGCGATGAGGGCGACACCCAGCAGGAAACGCCGGCGCAGGCAGGCGAGCAGACCCACGCTGACGAGGCCGACCATGACGGACTCGTTGTGCATGCCGCCGACCATGTGGAGGATCATCACCGGGTTGGCCACGCCCAGCCACAACGCCAGCGCCGGGTCTCCGCCGAGCCGACGCGCGATCTTGGGCATCGCCCACGCGATCGCCATGAATCCGGCGATGGAGATGGCCTTGTAGAGCAGTACCCCGGCGGTGACGTGGTCCCCGACGATCCGAGTCACGCCTTCCCCGATCCACAGGTGCAGGGGCCCGTACGGGGTGGTGGTGTTACGCCAGTCGTGGGAGACCTCCAGCAGGTACGGGCCGGGATTGACCGCGGCACCCTGCCGGTACGGGTCGAAGCCGTCACGCAGCATCGCCCCCTGCATGAGATAGGAGTAGACATCACGCGAGAGCACCGGGGCGGCCAGCGCCAGCGGTGCGACCCAGACCCACAGGCTGCGCCGTACCGCCGCGGTCCGCGTGTCGACGCCCCCGTGCCCACCCTCACCGATCACCGTGCGGTAGCCCAGGCTCACCCATCCCGCGAGCAGGACGAGCACACCGATCCAGAACACGGTGTTGGAGATGCCGGCCCCGTGCCCGTACGCGAGGAAATCCAGACCGACAGCCTCCAGGACGCCACCGCGATTCCGGGTGGCGCCGCCACCGAAGGATCCGAGGAGGATGAGCACGGAACCGATCGCACCGAGCACCACGGGGCCCGGCAGCATGCGGGGGGAGACGGTCACGGTCAGCTCCGGCGCGCCGTGGCGCGCATCGCCAGGTCACGCAGGGTCGCGGTGACCTCCGGGGAGGTGCCGGCGGCGTCGAGATACGCCAGGCCTGACTCGGTGAGGGCGGTGATCCGTTCCTCCATGGCCGCCACCGCGCCGGTCTCCTCGATGATCTCGGCCAGGCGGGCCAGCTGCGCGGGGTCGTCGGTCCGGCCGATGCCACGTCGCAGTTCGGCGGCCGCGGCCGGGTCACGCTCGTCGGCGCGCTGCAGGGCGGTGGCCAGCAGCACCGTGCGCTTGCCCTCCCGGAGATCATCGCCGGCCGGTTTGCCCGTCACCGCCGGGTCACCGTAGACGCCCAGCTGGTCGTCGCGGAGCTGGAAGGCGATACCGATGTCCCGGCCGTACCCGCGGAAGGCTGCGATGGTGGCGTCATCGGCCCCCGCGATGGCGGCACCCAGGTGGAGGGGCCGTTCGATGGTGTAGGCGGCGGTCTTGTACCGGTTGACCGAGTCCGCGGACTCCGCGTCCTCGGCGGCGGTGGCCTCGAGGGCGATGTCCAGCAGCTGCCCACCGATGACCTCCGTGCGCATCGCGCGCCACGGATCGCGGGCTCGGGCGAGCGCCCCGGTGCTCAGTCCGGAATCCTGGAGCATGTCCTCGGCCCACACCAGGGCGAGGTCGCCGACGAGAATGGCCACCGATTCACCGAAGTGCGCCGCGTCACCGGACCAGTCGGCCGAGGCGTGCCGACGCTCCACGGCGCGGTGCACCGTGGGGTTGCCACGTCGGGTGTCGGAGGAGTCGATGATGTCGTCGTGCACGAGGGCACAGGCCTGGATGAACTCCAGGGACGCCGCGGCCCGGAGCACCGCCTGCGGGTCCTCGTCGGTGCGCTCGAGTCCGCCACCACCGGCGAAACCGGCCCAGACGTACAGCGGCCGGATGCGCTTGCCACCGCCCAGGACGAAGGACTCCAGGTGGGAGACCGCCTCGGTGACCGGGGCACCGATTGCCGCGATCTGCGACCGCCGCTCGGCGAAGAAGTCCGCCAGGACCTCCCGCGACGCGTCGGGGATCTGGTTGAGGGTCAACGTGCGGGGATCGGTGGAGGTCAACGCGTCAGGTCCTTCGGGTACGGGTGCGACGGAAAGTTCGGGTGCGGTGGTTGCCAGGATACCCAGTGCCCCGACATGTTCTCTCAGGCGGGCGAGCGCAGGCCCTGTCCGGGCAGAGGAAGGGGAGCGGACAGAACCGCAAAGGGGCGTGCGTCCCCGTCGAAGAAGAAGTGGCGCAGGACGTCCCGGAAACCCAGCGAGCGGTACAGACCGAAGGCGAAATTGGCCTCGTTATCCACCTCCGGGGTGGACAGCAGCGCATGGGAGCCTGGGGCATTCCACAGCAGTGAGGTCAGCAGCTTCCGTCCGATGCCCCGTCCCTGGTGGCCAGGGCGAACGTGGATCTCGGCGACCTCGAAGTAGTCGCGCATGAGAGCGAGCTGGTCGGTGTCGGGGCCACCCGCCTCGCGGATACCCCGGCGCACCTGACGGTCCCACCACAGATCCGGGGCGCCCAGGTATCCGTAGGCGACCCCGAGCACTGCGTCACCGTCGAGGGCCACCAGGCCGGTGAACCCGGGCTGGGTGATCTCGCGGCGCCACACGTCCGTGCGGCTCTGGCTGATGGCCGGGTCGTAATCCATGGCCTCGATGTAGATCTCGACGAGCCGGGGGGACAGTACCGCGAACTCCGGGCCGGTCAGTCGGCGAATCTCCACAGTCACACCTCTACTGAACCACGAACCGGCCGCGCGCCGGGTGGAGACCTGTCGACCAGAGTGGCAGAACAGTCGAACACCTGAACCTAAAGATGTCCCGGATACCTGGCAAGTCTTGACGTGTTCGAATGGGCGTTCTAAAATGTGGATAGGAAGTCTGGTGTTCCCTCTACGGTGAGCATCAACAGCAACGACCGAGAGGAAAAGGAAAGGAGTCGGTCACCATGGCACAGATCATGTCCGCAACAACCAGGTTCTCCGGAGCGGGTCGGGGTACCCGTCGGGCCGACTTCCTGGCCAAGGCCCGGGCTCTGCTGGCCCAGGCCGCACGGCACCGGGAGGCGGGGGAGTGGGACCAGGCGCTCGAATCCGCCTATCAGGCCGGTCTGCGGACCGCGGGGGCGAAGATCTCCGCGTCGCCGGTGGCTACCCGCAAGCGTCGTCCCACCAGTGCCTGGGAGCAGCTTCGCCTGGTCGACGAGGACGGCGAGCGGTGGGCTGCCGCCTTCGGTCAGTACTCCCGGCTTCGGTCCCGGGTGGCGTCCGGTCTGGAGCGAAACGTCGAGCCCGTGACCGTGGATCACGTCATGGCACTGTCGGCGGAGTTTCTCGCTGAGGTCGAGTCGGACGCCGGGTGGTTCCCGGTGGCCGCCTGACCAGGGGCTAACGGAGGTTGGCGTCCTTGGGAACAATCCCGATAGGCTGGGCGTTGAGGTAGTAACAGGTAAGCGCCCAGCCATATCCGGGAGGAACAGTGTCGCTTTCAGAGCAGGAGCAACGAGCGTTGCGCGAGATCGAGCAGTCGCTCCTTGCTGAGGACCCCAAGTTCGGGGCCTCCGTGTCTGGTGGCCAGAGCTTCCCCGGCTCTGGCGCTGGAGGACTCACCCTCCGCGGGATCGCCCTCGCCGTCGTCGGGCTCCTCATGCTCATCGGTGGTGTGGCGCTCTCGGCCCAGAGCCTCTGGTTCATCGCGTTGAGCGTCGTCGGCTTCCTGGTCATGTTCGGCGCCGGCGTGTGGATGCTCCGCGGTGGCGGTTCCGGTCCCCGCGTGGGGAAACCGGCCGGTGTCAAGTCCAAGCCCAGCCGGGCGGCATCCCGCGGCAGCTCCATGGAGGAGAACTTCCGTCGCCGCTTCGAGGGGCAGTGATCCCCTCCACTGACTGACGTCACCCACCCGCCGAGTGTCACTGCTCGGCGGGTTTTCTGATTCTGGGCACCCGACTGCGGGGCCCGCATCCGGGTTGATCCCCACTTTCCCCCACCAGGTTCCCCCACTTTCCCCCACAGGTCCCCGATGCGGCCGTCGCCGGTGTGGGAAGTGGTGCGATTCTGCAGTTGGACATTGCGACAGCGAGAGAAGGGGGTGGTGATTGCTTAACTTCTTTGTGGTGTTGATGGGGCTGAAGTGATTGCAGAGGTGGGCGTCCGGGGCGTCCGGGGCATGCCTGCGGGCGGCCACCCCACTTTTTTCGTGACCGTTTACCAGCGGATTCGCTGAATCCTGCCGTGTAGGTGGGGCTGATTGTTCTTGTCTGTGGGGCAAAGTGGGGTATTGTGGGGCACAGCGGTGGAGAAGTGGAGTCCGTGACTCCTCCAATCCATGGCGAGAACTGAACCGACCGGCGGAATCGAGTCAAGGAAGGTGGCCCCGGGATGTTTCTCGGTACCTACACTCCGAAGCTCGACGACAAAGGACGACTGACACTTCCGGCCAAGTTCCGCGAGGAGCTGGCCGGTGGGTTGATGATCACGAAGGGGCAGGACCACAGCCTTGCGGTCTATCCCCGGGATGAGTTCGCGGCCCGCGCCCGCAAGGCCGCGGCCGTGTCCCGCACCAACCCGGAGGCCCGTGCCTTCATCCGAAATCTGGCTGCCAGTGCGGATGAACAGCGGCCCGACGGCAACGGACGCATCACCCTGTCGGCCGGCCACCGTGAGTACGCAGGCCTGACCAAGGAATGCGTGGTCATCGGCTCGGTGGACTTTCTCGAGATCTGGGATGCCGAATCCTGGGCCGCATATCAGCAGGAGACCGAAGCCGCCTTCTCGGCGGCCGATGCAGATGACGTCCTCGGCGGGCTGCTCTGACCTGGAAGTACGGGTCGGGCGGAGCGCGTGTACGGACTCTGCCCGAGGTGAAGCTCTGGTGTACTTCCCCGACATCAGATGGACACATCGGGCAGGGCCCTACACGCACCCCGCACACCCCGGGGCATACAAGCGGAAGGGGGCGGGAGCACCGTGGCCGAGCACACCGATGACATGACCTTCGATATCCGGGCCAACCACGGCCATGTCCCCGTCCTGCGCGACCGGGTCACCGACCTGCTGGCACCGGCCGTCCGGGAACTGGGGGAGCGGGCGGTCATCGTCGACGGCACCCTCGGGGCCGGTGGCCACACTGAGCACTTCCTCCGCAGCTTCCCCGACGCCCACGTCATCGGTGTGGACCGGGATCCGGTCGCCCTGGGCAACGCCCGGCAGCGGCTCGCTCCCTTCGGTGACCGCTTCGTCGGGGTCCAGACGCGGTTCGACGGAATCGGTGACGCCATCACCGAGGACGAGGGCGCGATCATGGATCTGGCCCGGGAGTACGGCGTCGCCGGCGCCCTGTTCGATCTCGGGGTGTCGTCCATGCAGCTCGACCAGCTGGACCGGGGCTTCGCCTACCGGGTCGATGCCCCGCTGGACATGCGGATGGACCCCACCACGGGCATCACCGCCGCGGACGTCCTCAACACCTACGGCCACGGCGACCTGGCGCGCATCCTCAAGACCTACGGTGACGAGCGCTTCGCCGGGAAGATCGCCTCGGCGGTGCTCCGCGAACGGGAGAAGGAACCCTTCACCACCTCGGAACGGCTCGTGGAGCTGCTCTACGCCACGATTCCGGCGGCGACCAGGCGTACCGGCGGTCACCCCGCCAAGCGCACCTTCCAGGCGCTGCGCGTCGAGGTCAACGCCGAACTGGAGGCGCTGGAGAACGTGCTGCCGATCATCACCGGCCTGCTCACCGTCGGCGGCCGGGCGGTGTTCATGAGCTACCAGTCGCTCGAGGACCGCATCGTCAAGAACGCCTTCACCGACCTGACCAAATCCACCACTCCACCCGGCCTGCCGGTGGACCTTCCCGGAACCGCGCCGAAGTTCCGCACCGTCACCCGCGGTGCCGAGAAGGCCACCGACGCCGAAATCGACGACAATCCCCGTGCCGCACCGGTGCGGGTCCGTGCCATCGAGAAAATCTCCGCCCAGGATGAGGGGTAAGCCGTGATCACACAGGACCACGACCGCAAGGACCGGACCACCATGCGCGCCAGCCGTGACTTCACCACCGGGACCGTCACCGGCGGGTACCGGGGCAGCACCGCGGTGCTCGACCGGGACACCCAGCCACGCGCCCTGCGTCGCGACACCGCCCCCACCCGGGTGCCGGGCCGGGACCCCCACGCGCCGTTGCCGACGCGCCGGAAGCCGTACCAGAACCGGCTCGGCTCGAAGCAGGTCGTCTCCGTCCGCGGCCGTCGGGTCACCACCACCCGGCAGACCACGCTGCTGGCCAAGCTCGGTGCGACCTCCTTCGTCCTCCTCATCGCGGGCGTGGCCCTGGCCATGTGGCTGTCGGGTGTGTCCACCCAGCAGACCTTCCACATGCAGCAGCTCGCCTCCCAGGACCGGCAGCTGTCCAACCAGCTGGAGACCCTCAACCGGGACCTGGAGAACGTGCGTTCCTCCGCGGAGATCACCCGCCGGGCCGGGGAGATGGGCATGGTGCTGCCCGCCCAGCCCGGAATTCTGGCCGTGAAAGAAAACGGCGACATTGTGGAGGAGCGCCCGGCGGATCCGGCCGTGCGACCTATCATTGACGTCAACGGCGCTCCGGTCCGACCGGGGCAGGCCTCCTCCGGCTCGGAGGAGATCAACGAGCTCGGCGACAACCTCGAAGCCGTGCCGCAGGGACACCAGTTGCCGGCCACGGAACGGCCGGCGTCGGCACCCCCGGCACCTGCGCCGGGAGTGGCGCCCTACGCTCCGAACGTCCCCGCCCCGGCGGAGGCGGCCGACGAGAACGTGCCGGAGGAGGCTGCGCCGGACATGGCAGACGCAGCACCAGAGGACGACAACCAGGCAGGTGAAGACGGGCAGTGACACCCCCAGGGACCGGAGGGCCACAGCGGCCACGACGAGGTGCGGGACGAGGCGACTCGTCCCGTCGTTCGTCATCGTCCCGGGCCTATGCAGGCGCCCGCTCGGCCCAGGCCGAGCGGGCGCAGCGCGCGCAGCGGAGTCCGCAGGCACCGCATCGGGATGACCGGCGGCGTCGAGAAGCACCGGCATCACCCGCCGGAGTGAGCTACCGACCCCGGAAGGGGCCGAACGACCGCCGACGGATGACCATCTTCAAGGGTGTCTTCGTCATTCTCGCGGTCCTGCTCATCGGCCGACTCGGCTGGGTGCAGATCGTGTGGGGCCCGGAACTGGCCGCGCAGGCCGAGGAACAGCGCGCCCGCGTCTACGTCGACCCCGCCCGCCGCGGCGAGATCATCGACCGGGAAGGCAACCAGCTCGCCTACACCATGCAGGCACGAAGCCTCACCGTCTCGCCGATGCTGCTGCGGGATGAACTCCGCCAGCAGCAGGACCTGCAGATGCGGGTCGACGGTGAGAACGTGGGCAAGTCCCCCGAGCAGATCAGCGACGAACTCGACGACCGGGTGCAGGACGTCCTCGAACGCATGTCCCGGGAGATCCCCGAGATGATCGAGGACGCCGGTGCCGTGGCCGAGGGCTCCGAAGAGGTCAAGGACGAGGAGATCCTGGACAAGCTGGAGGCCGAGACCAGCTACGAGGTCCTCGTGCGCAACGTCGACCCCGACGTCGCCGCCGAGATCGCCGCCACCTTCCACGGTGTGGCCGCCGACCACCAGGACATCCGCCAGTACCCCAACGGAGCGATCGGGGAGAACATCATCGGCAAGGTGTCCATGGACGGCCAGGGCCAGTTCGGCTTCGAGGCATCCGCCGACTCCACCCTGTCCGGCATCAACGGCCGCTCCACCGAGGACGTCTCCACCGACGGGCAGGTCATTCCGGGCACCCTCCGCGACGTCGTCCCCGCCGTCGACGGCGCCGGCGTCGAACTCACCCTCGACCTGGACCTGCAGACCTACGTCCAGCAGCTGCTCGAGCAGGCCAAGTCCAACTCGCAGGCCAACTCCGCCGAGGCTGTCGTCCTCGACGTCGCCACCGGTGACGTCCTGGCCATGGCCAACACCGACACCATCGACCCGAACGGCAACATCTCGCGCCAGCTCGAGGCCGGCAAGGACTTCGAGAACAAGACCATCTCGCATCCCTTCGAGCCCGGCTCCGTGGCCAAGATCATCACCGCCGCCGCCACCCTGGAGGAAGGCCTGACCACCCCGGACGAGGTGCACCAGGTGCCCGGCTCCATCAACATGGCCGGCGTGACCGTCAAGGACGCCTGGGACCACGGCGTCGTGCCGTACACCACCACCGGCGTGTTCGGTAAGTCCTCCAACGTGGGCACCCTCATGCTCGCCGACCGACTCGGCGAGGAGAAGTTCGCCGACTACCTCTCCCGCTTCGGCATCGGCCAACCCACCGGAATCGAACTGCCCAACGAGTCCTCCGGCCTGCTGCCCCCGCTGGAGCAGTGGTCGGGCGGCACCTTCGCCAACCTGCCCATCGGCCAGGGCATGTCCCTGACCACCCTGCAGATGGCCAGCATCTACCAGGCCCTGGCCAACAACGGTGAACGCATCGAACCCCGCATCATCAACGAGATCACCGGCCCCGACGGCAGCGTCCGCGAGTCCGCCGAACCCAACCGCACCCAGGTGGTCAGCCCGGAGACCGCGGACACGGTGATCAACATGTTCGAGTCCGTCACCCAGTCCGACCCCTCCGGCGTCCAGTCCGGCACCGGCGTCGGCGGTGCCATCCCCGGCTACCAGACCTCCGGCAAGACCGGTACCGCGCAAAAGGTCGACCCCAACACCGGGGCCTACTCGCAGAGCGCCTACTGGATCACCTTCGCCGGAGTCGCACCCGCCGACGACCCGCGCTTCGTCGTCGCCGTCATGGTCGACGAGCCGACCCGCGGCGTCGAGGAGGGTGGGGCCGGCGGCCAATCCGCCGCCCCGATCTACCGGGACATCGCCTCCTGGCTGCTCAACCGGGACAACATCCCACCCTCACCGCCGGACGAGGAACTCAAGATCCTCCAGGCCTACTGATCTCCCCCCGCACCACGGCCCACCCCCGCCACCCCGAGACATCCCGCCCGACACAGGAGGACGAGAATGACCCCGAAGACCACCACCCTGTCGCACCTGGCACAGCTGGCCGGCGGTGAACTCATCGCCGCCGGCGACGGTGACGGTGACCAGGTCATCACCTCGATCGGTCTGGACTCCACCGCCCTGGAACCCGGCGCCCTGTTCGCCGCCCTGCCGGGCACCCGCCGACACGGTGCGGAGTTCGCCCCCGACACCGCCGACACCGCCGTCGCCGTCCTCACGGACCCGGCCGGCCGGGAGATCCTGGCGCAGGCGGGGGAGCAGCGCCCGGTCATCGTCGTCGACGACATCCGGGCCATCCTCGGTGACCTCGCCGCCGAGATCTACGGCCACCCCTCGAGGGAGATGACCGTCATCGGCGTGACGGGAACCTCGGGCAAGACCACGACGAGCTACCTGCTGGAGGCCGGGCTCATGGCCGCCGGCCACACGGTCGGCCTCATCGGCACCACCGGCACCCGCATCAACGGCCGGGCGGTACCCACCAAGTTGACCACCCCGGAGGCACCGACCCTTCAGGCACTGTTCGCCCGCATGCTCGCCGAGGGTGTCACCCACGTGGTCATGGAGGTCTCCTCCCACGCCCTCGAGCTCGGCCGGGTCACCGGCACGGAGTTCGACGTCGCCGGCTTCACCAACCTCTCCCAGGACCACCTGGACTTCCACCCGACGATGGCGGAGTACTTCGAGGCCAAGGCCCGGTTCTTCGATCTGGCCTCACCGGTGGCCGCCCGTCGCGCCGTGGTCTGCGTCGACGACAGCTGGGGTGAGCAGATGGCCGCCCGCGCCACCGACCCGGTCACCGTCAGCACCACCGACGGCGGCTCCGCCGACGTCAAGGCCCGTCAGGTGCACCTGGCACCCACCGGCGCGCAGACCGTCGAGCTCACCCTGCCGGAGCACGCTCCGCTCACCTTCGATCTTCCCCTCCCGGGCGACTTCAACATCGCCAACGCGGCCCTGGCCACGGCGTGTGCCTGGGCGGCCGGGGCTGACCCGGACGCCTTCGTCCGCGGCATCACCGAGGTCGCCGTCCCGGGCCGCATGGAGCGGATCGACGCCGGCCAGGACTTCCTCGCCGTCGTCGACTACGCCCACAAGCCGGCCGCCGTCGCCGCCGTCCTGGACACCCTCCGCGGGCAGATCACCGGCCGCCTCGGCGTCATCGTCGGCGCCGGCGGGGACCGCGACCCGAGCAAGCGGCCCATCATGGGTGCGGAGGCGGCACGCCGCGCCGACCTGGTCATCATCACCGACGACAACCCGCGCAGCGAGGACCCGGCGACCATCCGCGCCGCCGTCGTCGCCGGTGCCCACGACGCCGGCACCGACGCCGAGATCCGTGAGATCGGGGACCGCGCCGCGGCCATCGACGCGCTCATCGCCTGGGCACGACCCGGGGACGGCGTCATCGTCGCCGGCAAGGGACACGAGGTCGGACAGCTGGTCAACGGCGTCGACCACCACTTCGACGACCGCGAGGAAGTCCGCCGCGCACTGGATGAGAGGAACTCATGATCGCCTTCACCCTCGCCGAGATCGCCGAGATCACCGGCGGTGAACTCCACGACGTTCCCGACCCGCAGGCCACCGTCACCGGCACCGTCGAGTTCGACTCCCGGAAGATCACCCCGGGCGGGCTGTTCCTCGCCCTGCCCGGCGCCCGCGTCGACGGCCACGACTACGCCGCCACCGCCGTCGAGCTCGGTGCCGTCGCCGTCCTGGCTGCCCGCCCCGTCGGGGTGCCCGCCATCGTGGTCACCCCCACCGGGCGCACGGACTCCAACGCCGACATCTACGCCCACGACACCGACGGCTCCGCCAAGGCGGTCGTCGACGCCCTCTCCGCCCTGGCCCGCGCCGTGGTCACCGGGCTGCCCGAGCTGACCGTCGTCGGCATCACCGGCTCCGCGGGCAAAACCTCCACCAAGGACCTCGTGGCCTCCGTCCTGCGGTCGGCGGGGGAGACCATCGCCCCGCCCGGTTCCTTCAACAACGAGATCGGCCACCCCTACACCGCACTACGCTGCGACGGGGACACCCGTTTCCTGGTGGCCGAGATGTCCGCCCGCGGCATCGGCCACATCGCCCACCTGGCCACCATCGCGCCACCCCGGATCGGGGCCGTCCTCAACGTCGGCTCCGCCCACCTGGGCGAGTTCGGTTCCCGGGAGAACATCGCCCAGGCGAAGGGGGAGCTCGTCGAGTCCCTCCCGCCGGCGGAGGAGGGTGGCGTGGCCATCCTCAACGCCGACGAACCCTTCGTCGCGGCGATGGCCCCGCGCACCACCGCCCGCGTGGTCACCTACTCCGCGACCACCCCGCCGGCCTCCGGCGTGGACCTGTGGGCCACCGACGTCCGCCTCGACGACGTCGCCCGGGCCTCCTTCCTCCTCCACGCCGGCGGCGCGTCCGCCCCGGTGACGCTGCGGGTGTTCGGCGAGCACCAGGTGTCCAACGCCCTGGCCGCCGCGGCCGTGGGCATCGAGGCGGGTCTGAGCGTGGCCGAGGTCGCTGAGCGGCTCGGCGCCCACGAGAACGCCTCCGCCCACCGCATGGACGTGCGCACCCGCGCCGACGGGGTCACCGTGATCAACGACTCCTACAACGCCAACCCGGACTCCATGCGCGCCGGCATCGCCGCCCTGGCCTACACCGCCGCCGCCCGGCCCCACGCCCGCTCCATCGCCGTCCTCGGCGAGATGAGCGAGCTCGGGCCGGACGCGCAGGAGTCGCACCGCCAGCTCGGTGAGGAGCTCGACCGCTACCGCATCAGCCACCTCATCGCCGTCGTGGACAACCCCAACAGTCGCGCCATGACCGACGAAGCGGCGAACCGGGGTATAACTACGTCAGTCGCAGCCGACGTCGAGGAGGCCACCCGCCTCGTCGAGGACGTGCTGCGCACCCGCCCGGCCGAGCACGACCGAACCGGTAACCCCGGCGACGTCGTACTGGTCAAGGCCTCGAACTCACAGGGGCTGTGGCGGGTGGCAGAGGCACTGCTGGCTGACCGCCGGCACAACCGAGACAGTCTGAAGGGTTCATAGGGGACATACGTCGTGACACAGATCATCATCGCAGGCACGGTCAGCTTCCTCGTCGCCATCTTCCTCACCCCGGTGCTCATCCGGCGGTTCTCCGCCGAGGGCCTGGGGCAGGAGATCCGGGAGGAGGGCCCGAAGTCCCACCTGCGCAAGCGCGGCACCCCGACGATGGGTGGCATCGCCATCCTCGTGGGCATCCTCGTGGCCTACCTCGCGGTCGGCACCTACGGGCTCATCACCGGCACCGGCGGTTTCACCGTCTCCGGCCTGCTGGTCCTCGGCCTGACCCTCGGCCTCGGCGGGCTCGGTTTCGCCGACGACTTCATCAAGCTCTACCTCGGCCGCAACCTCGGCCTGAACAAGAAGGCGAAGCTGCTCGGTCAGCTGGTTCTGGCCATCGCGTTCGGTCTGCTCATCCTCCAGTTCCCGGACGAGCAGGGCCTGACCCCGGGGTCGACGCACCTGTCGTTCATCCGGGACATCGACACCCTCGACATCTCCTTCGGCGGCAGCATCATCGGGATCATCGTGTTCCTGGTGTTCATCTACGTCCTCATCGCCGCCTGGTCGAATGCCGTCAACCTCACCGACGGTCTCGACGGTCTCGCCGCGGGCTCCACCGCCCTGGTCATGGGCGCCTACGGCATCATCACCTTCTGGCAGTTCCGCAACTCCTGCTCCGTGTCCGTCGAGCCGGGCTGCTACTCGGTCCGTGACCCCCTCGACCTGGCCGTCCTCGCCGCCGCCGGCCTCGGGGCCTGCCTCGGCTTCCTGTGGTGGAACGCCGCCCCGGCGAAGATCTTCATGGGTGACACCGGCTCCCTGGCCCTCGGCGGCCTCGTGGCCGGCCTGTCCGTCGCCTCCCGCACGGAACTGCTCATGATCATCGTCGGTGCCCTGTTCGTCATGGAGGCCGCCTCCGTGGTCATCCAGATCATCGTGTTCCGCACCTCCGGACGTCGCTTCTTCCGTATGGCACCGTTCCACCACCACTTCGAGAACGGCGGCTGGGCCGAGACCACTGTCGTCATCCGTTTCTGGCTCATCGCCGCCATGGCCGTGATGATCGGCGTGTCCATCTTCTACGGCGAGTGGCTCTCCGCCACGGGAGTGAGCCTGCGATGAATCCCACCCTCCCCACGGAACTGACCGGCCGCGTGCTCGTGGCCGGCGCCGGCGTCTCCGGTGCCGGCTGCGCCCGACTGCTCTCCGACCTCGGCGTGGACACCGTCGTGGCCGACGACAACGCCGACGCCCTGGCCGCCCTGGTCTCGGCCTGCGGGGGGAGGATCTCCGGTATCGGCGTCGCCGACGCCCGCACCCGGCTGGGGGAGTACTCCCTCGTGGTCACCTCCCCGGGCTGGCGTCCTGACTCACCGCTGCTTGTCGACGCCGCCGCGGCCCACCTCGACGTCATCGGCGACGTCGAGCTCGCCTACCGCCTCGACCGCGCCGAGGTGTTCGGCCCGCCGCGGACGTGGCTCGTGGTTACCGGCACCAACGGCAAGACCACCACCACCGCGATGCTCGCCGCGATGATGACCCAGGCCGCGACCGACTCCGGCCGTCGCGCCGAGGCCGTGGGCAACATCGGTGTCGCCGTCTCCGACGCCCTGGCCGACCCGGACCGCGTCGACGTCCTCGTCGCCGAGCTCTCCAGCTTCCAGCTGCACTGGTCCACCGAACTGACCCCCGACGCCGGTGTCCTGCTCAACCTCGCCGAGGACCACATCGACTGGCACGGCAGCTTCGACGCCTACGCCGACGACAAGGCCCGCGTGCTCACCGGTCCCGTCGCCGTCGCCGGCATCGACGACCCACACGTCCGGTCGCTGTCCGCCGGCATCCGCGGCCTCATCGGCTTCACCCTCGGGGAACCCGCCCGCGGGCAGTTCGGCGTCATCGACGGACGGCTCATCGACCACACCGGTGATGAACCGGTCGAGCTCGCGCCGGTCGAAGGCATCGAACCACCCGGCCCGGCCGGGATCTACGACGCCCTCGCGGCGGCCGCCATCGCCCGCTCCCAGGGAGCGACCCCGGACCACATCGCCGCCGCCCTCGACTCCTTCGCCGTCGCCGGACACCGCGGTCAGATCGTCGCCACCGGAGGCGGGGTCCGCTGGATCGACAACTCCAAGGCCACCAACCCGCACGCGGCGGACGCCGCCCTCGCCGGCCTGGACCGGGTCATCTGGCTGGCCGGCGGGCAGTTGAAGGGCGCGGACGTCACCGACCTCATCACCACCCACGCCCACCGCCTCAAGGCCGTCGGTCTGCTGGGGCAGGACGGGCAGGCCATCGCCACCGCCCTCCGTGATCTCGCGCCCGACGTCCCCGTCGAGATCACCGACCTCACCGACCCGGTCGCCGCGATGGACACCCTCGTCGACCTGGTCACCCCCCACCTCGAGGACGGGGACACGGTCCTCCTGGCGCCGGCCGCCGCCTCCCTGGACATGTACACCGGCATGGGCCAACGCGGAGACCTGTTCACCGCCGCAGCCAGGCGGGTGGCCGGCGCCGCACCCGAACCCGAGGAGTCCTGATGAGCACCGCAGCACCGGAACGTTCCTCCGACCGCACCGCCAGCGGGATGATCTCCGCGGCCCGGGACTGGCTCGAGGCCCGTCCCGGGGCGGACTACTTCATCCTGCGGTCGGTGATCTTCCTGCTCACCGGCATCGGCGTCGTCATGGTGATGTCGTCGTCCATGACCTGGTCGGTCATCGAGGGAAGCACCGTGTGGGGTGCCGCGATCCGGCAGGGCGCGATGGTCGTCGTCGGTCTGGTCGCCTTCTGGATCGCACTGCGGGTGAAACCGCAGACGGTCCGACGCCTCGCCCCGTGGCTGCTGGGCCTCTCGATCATCCTGCTCATCCTGGTGCTCATTCCCGGCATCGGCACCGGCCGCGAGGAGGTCGGCTCCCAATCGTGGATCGTCCTCGGCCCGGTCCGGCTGCAGCCCTCCGAGGTGGCCAAGGTGGCCATCGCCGTGTGGGGCGCCAGCTACCTGTCCGACAAGCCCACTCCCCGCAGCTTCCTGTCCAGTCACTTCACCTGGTTCACCGTCGTCTCGCTGTTCATGTTCGGCCTCATCTTCGCCGAGGATGATCTGGGTATGGCTGTCGCCTTCGCCATGGTCGTCGTGTTGACCCTGCTGTTTGCCGGGGTGGACTTCCGGTGGATCGTCGGTGCGGTCATCGCCGGCGGACTCCTGCTCGCCGGAATCTTCGCCTCGGGTGGTTTCCGCTCCAACCGGTTCCACGTCTACTTCGACGCGCTGTTCGGCCACTTCGACGACACGCGGGGCACCGCCTTCCAGTCCTATCAGGGCTTCCTCTCTCTGGCGGACGGCTCCGCCACCGGCGTCGGCCTGGGCCAGTCCCGCGCCAAGTGGTTCTACCTGCCGGAGGCCAAGAACGACTTCATCTTCGCCGTCATCGGCGAGGAACTCGGCCTGTGGGGCGGAGCCCTGGTCATCGTCCTGTTCATGCTCCTGGGCTACTTCGGGCTGCGGACCGCGATGCGGGCGCAGAACCAGTTCCAGTCCCTCATGGCGGCGACGCTGACCGCCGGTGTGGTCTCCCAGGCGTTCATCAACATCGGCTACGTCATCGGCCTGCTGCCGGTCACCGGCATCCAGCTGCCCATGATCTCCGCGGGCGGTACCTCCGCGATCATCACCCTCGGGTCCATGGGGCTGCTCGCCTCCGTCGCGCGGCACGAGCCTCAGGCCGTGTCCGCCACCCAGTCCTACGGTCGCCCCCTGTTCGACCGGATCTTCTTCCTGCCGGAGCCGACCGTGCCCACCCCGGCCGGCCAGCGCACCCGTCGCCGCGAGGCCGCTCCGGCACCGCGTTCGGCTGGCCCGCGGGAGCGGTTCGGTGAGCCGGTGACTGGTAGCGTCAGGAGAAACCGGCCCCACCACGACAGGAGACGATGACCCATGCCCGACAGCCTGACTGACGGCCCCACCACCGGCCTGTCCGTCGTCGTCGCCGGCGGAGGCACCGCGGGCCACATCGAACCCGCACTCGCCGTCGCCGAGGCGCTCCAGCAGCGGCACGGCGCGACGGTCACCGCCCTGGGCACCACTCGTGGGCTCGAGCGAGATCTTGTCCCGGACCGCGGATTCGACCTGAAGTACATCGACCCGGTGCCCGTGCCCCGTCGCCCCGGCATGGACCTGGTCAAGCTGCCGTGGCGGGTGGTCACCGCCGTCCGCCAGGCGCGCGGCATCCTCCGGGAGGTCGGGGCCGACGCCGTCGTCGGGTTCGGCGGTTACGTCGCCGCCCCGGCGTACCTCGCGGCCCGCTCACTCGGGATCCCCTTCTACGTGCACGAGGCCAACGCCCGGGCGGGCATGGCCAACAAGCTCGGCGTCCGGCTCGGCGGCACCGGTTTCAACGCGGTCGCCGAATCCGGCATGCCGGGTGAGGTGATCGGCATTCCCGTCCGGGCGGATCTGCGTACCGGGGACACCGCGGCCGCCGCCGAACGCGGGCGGACGCAGTGGGGGCTGGATCCGGCCCGGAAGACACTCCTGGTCACCGGGGGTTCCCAGGGCGCGGTCAGCCTCAACAAGGCGGTCGCGGGAGCCGTGGACACCCTCGCCGAGGCGGCCGGGTTCCAGGTGCTGCACGCCTACGGCAAGCGCAACTCCGCCCCGGCCGAACACGAGAACTACGTGGCCCTGCCCTACATCGAGGACATGGCCGCCGCCTACGCCGTCGCTGACCTCATCGTCTGCCGTTCCGGGGCGATGACGGTCGCCGAGGTCACCGCCTCCGGTCTGCCCGCCGTGTACGTGCCGCTGCCGCACGGCAACGGCGAGCAGGCGCTCAACGCCACCGCCGTCGTCGAGGCCGGTGCCGCCCGCCTCATCGCCGACGCCGACCTCACCCCCGACCGCCTCGTCACCGAGGTCACGGAGATCCTCGGGGACGAGGACCGTCTCGCCGGCATGCGGGCCGCTGCCCGTGGACATGCGGCAGGGGACGCGGCGGGACAGCTCGCCGACGTCGTCGCGGCGGGCGTCGACACGCAGCGGCACCCGTAACCACCACCCATTCCCCAAGGAGTCCTGCAGTGACCGACCTGTCCCGCGTCCACCTCATCGGCATCGGCGGATCCGGCATGTCCGGCGTCGCCCGGATCCTGCTCGCCCGGGATTCGGTGGTCACCGGCTCCGACGTCAAGGACTCCCGGCCGGTCCGCGCGCTGCGGTCCATGGGCGCGCACATCGCCGTGGGGCATGACGCCGCCAACCTCGAGCTCGCCGGTGAGCTGCCCACCGTCGTCGTCGTGTCCTTCGCCGCCATCCCGCAGGACAACCCGGAACTGGCCGCCGCGCAGGCCCACGGCATCCCCGTCATCCGCCGTTCGGACCTGCTCGGCGAGCTCATGGCCGGTTACCGGCAGGTGCTCATCGCCGGAACGCACGGCAAGACCTCGACGACCTCCATGGCGGTCGCGGCGATGCAGGCCGCGGGCCTGGATCCCAGCTTCGCCATCGGCGGGCAGCTCAACCGCTCAGGGACTAACGCCCACCACGGCACCGGGGACGCGTTCGTCGCGGAGGCCGACGAGTCGGACGCCTCCCTGCTGCGCTACGCCCCGGACATCGCCGTGGTCACCAACATCGAGCCGGACCACCTCGACTACTTCGGCACCGCGCAGGCCTACCACCAGGTCTTCGAGGACTTCGCCGACCGGCTGACCGATACGGGGCACCTCGTCGTCTGCCTCGACGACGTCCACGCCGCCGCCCTCGGCGAGCGCTGCGTGGAGAAGGGCCTGTCCGTCCTCGGCTACGGCACCACCGACGCCGCGGCCCTGCACCCGCAGGTCCCGCTCGGCGCCGAGATCATCAACACCGAGGTCACGGAGGCGGGCACCGAGGCGCGCGTGCAGATCGACGACCGCGAGATCACCGTCACCCTGCAGATCCCGGGTCAGCACATGGTCCTCAACGGCGCCGGCGCGCTGCTCGCCGGACACCTCGCCGGGGGAGACCTCGACCAGCTGGCCGCCGGGCTCAGCGACTTCAACGGCGTGCGCCGCCGCTTCGAGTACCGCGGCACCGCGTCCGGTGTCCGGGTCTTCGACGACTACGCCCACCATCCCACCGAGGTCACCGCCGTCCTGCAGGCCGCCCGCCAGAAGGTCGACGCCGAGGGCGACGGTGCCCGCGTGATCGTCATCTTCCAGCCGCACCTGTACTCGCGCACCATCGAGTTCGCCGAGGAGTTCGCCGCCGCCCTGTCGCTTGCGGACGCCGCCGTGGTCCTCGAGATCTTCGGCGCCCGGGAAAAGCCCGTCGAAGGTGTGACCTCACGCATCATCACCGACTCCATGACCTGCCCGGTCGTCCACCAGCCGGATTTCTCGGCTGCCGTGGACACCCTGCGCACCCAGGTCCGCCCCGGCGACCTCGTGCTCACCATGGGTGCCGGCGACGTCACGCTCCTGGCCGGTGAGATTCTCACCCAGCTCGACGAGAACCCCCTGTAGGTTCAGTGGCCATGTCGAGAAAGCGTTTAGCGGTCGCCGTCGCCGGCGTCCTGGTGGCGGTGCTCGTCGCCGTCGGCGTCCTCTGGGCGTTCCCCGTGCTCACGGTGCGCACCTACGAGGTCACCGGTGCCGGGTACACCTCCCAGGAGGACATCGTCGCGGCGACCGGCGTGCCCGAGGGTGCCAACCTCGTCCGGGTCGACGCCTCGTCGGCGGCCGCGGGTGTGGTGTCGCTGCCGTGGGTGCGGACCGCGACCGTCGACCGCGGCTGGCCGGACACGCTCGAGGTGACCGTCACCGAACGTCAGGCGGTGCTCTACTCCGTCGAGGACGACGGGGACCACCTCATCGACGAGTCCGGCACGCCCTTCCTCATCGACGTCCCGCCGGAGACCGCCGTGGAGGTCACCGGCGACCAGCGGCAGGAGCCCGCGGTCCTGACCTCGGTGGCCGCCGTCGTCGCGTCGCTGCCGGAGGAGCTGCGGGCCCAGGTGGTGCGGGTGGACATCCCGAGCGCCTACGACATCACCTTCCACCTCCACGACGGCCGGACGGTCTACTGGGGAGCGAACGAGAACAACCACGACAAGGCGCTCGCGATGCAGGCCGTGCTCACCCGCGAGGGGCAGCATTGGAACATCGCCAACCCGGCGATGGTCACCGTCCGCTGAGCCTCGGGTGTGGAGACAAAACCCCAGTTCAACAACCCTAAAGTTGAGGTTGAGGGTGCCGACACGCCCCGAAATGTGCGCTGAAACCGAGACCGGTTCACCCATGATGGAGGAAACCTCGTTACCCACGAATCCCCTCACCCCGAAAGGCGAGACCAGAACTCATGACCTCACCTAACAACTACCTCGCCGTCATCAAGGTCGTCGGTGTCGGCGGCGGTGGCGTCAACGCCGTCAACCGCATGATCGAGGAGGGTCTGAAGGGTGTCGAATTCGTCGCGATCAACACCGATTCCCAGGCCCTGCTGTTCTCCGACGCCGACACCAAGCTCGACATCGGCCGCGAGGCCACCCGTGGCCTCGGCGCCGGCGCCAACCCGGAGGTCGGCCGCACCTCCGCCGAGGACCACAAGTCGGAGATCGAGGAGACCCTCAAGGGTGCCGACATGGTCTTCGTCACCGCCGGCGAGGGCGGTGGCACCGGCACCGGTGCCGCCCCGGTCGTCGCCGGGATCGCCAAGAAGCTCGGCGCACTGACCGTCGGTGTGGTGACCAAGCCGTTCAAGTTCGAGGGCCCGGCCCGAAACCGCAAGGCGGAGGCGGGTATCGAGGAACTCCGCGCCGTGTGTGACACCCTCATCGTCATCCCGAACGACCGCCTCCTGCAGCTCGGCGACGCCTCCCTGTCCATGATGGAGGCCTTCCGCGCCGCCGATGAGGTCCTGCACAACGGTGTCCAGGGCATCACCAACCTCATCGTCACCCCGGGTGTGATCAACGTCGACTTCGCCGACGTCCGCTCCGTCATGACCGACGCCGGCTCCGCCCTCATGGGTGTGGGCTCCGCGCGTGGCGACGACCGCGTCATGTCCGCCACCCTGCAGGCCATCAACTCCCCGCTGCTCGAATCCACCATGGAAGGCGCGAAGGGCCTGCTGCTCTCCGTCGCCGGCGCCTCCGACCTCGGCCTCCTCGAGGTCAACGAGGCCATGTCCACCGTCCAGGAGCAGGCCGACGAGGACGCGAACATCATCTTCGGCACCATCATCGACGACAACCTCGGCGACGAGGTGCGCGTCACCATCGTGGCCACCGGTTTCGACGCCGCGAACAACAACCCGCCGGCCGCCGCCACCCCGGCACCGGCCTCGAGCGCCACCCCGGCGCCGGCCCAGGACGAGCAGCGCGGCCGCCTCTTCGACGACCGTGACTCAGTGTCTGTCACCCCGACCCGCTCCTCCGAGGACGGCGGCCGTCACCACTACCGAGGTTCCTCCTCCGGCAACGGTGGCCTGTTCACCTCCCGCGACGAGCGTCCGGCCGTCGACCGTCGCGAGTCGGATCGCCGGGACTCCCGGGACACCCGGGACAGTGATGATCTGGATGTGCCGGACTTCCTCCGCTGACACAACGGGCTACCCTCTAAGGCATGTCCCAGAGTGCACCGCCCGTCACCACCCGCCCCGTCCGCATGGTGTTCACCACCCGTGCCGGCGGGGCGTCGTCGTCCCCCTACGACTCCTTCAACCTCGGCGACCACGTCGGCGATGACCCGGCCGATGTCGCCGCGAACCGTGCCCGGCTGGCGGACACGGTGGGGCTGGCGCCGGCCGAGATCGTGTGGATGGAGCAGGTCCACTCCAACACCGTCACCGTGGTCGACAGGCCGCAGTCCGGGCCCGTCGAGACCACCGACGCCCTGGTGACCACCACCCCGGGCCTGGCGCTCGCGGTGCTCGTCGCCGACTGCGTGCCGGTCCTGCTCGCCGACCACACCGCCGGGGTCGTCGCGGCGGCCCACGCCGGGCGGATGGGGGCGCGCAACGGCATCATCACCCGCACCGTCGAGAGGATGGTCGAGCTCGGTGCCACCCCGGCCGGCATCCAGGTTCTGCTCGGTCCGGCAGCCTCCGGCCGTCACTATGAGGTACCGGCGGCGATGGCCGCGGACGTCGAGAAGCATCTGCCCGGGTCCCGTACCCGCACCACGCAGGGAACGTGGGGGATCGACGTGCGGGCGGGCCTGATCCGCCAGCTCATGGGCCTCGGCGTCACCGCCATCGAGGCGGACCCGCGCTGCACCATCGAGGACGAGGACTTCTTCTCCTACCGCCGCGAGGGCACCACCGGCCGCCAGGCGGGCCTGGTCTGGCTGACGGGGGCGCGACGATGAGCGACACCCGCACCGACGAGCTCCGCGCCAACCTCGCCGCCGTCCGGGAGCGTATCGACGCCGCCGCACGCGCCGCCCGCCGCGAGGAGAACCAGGTCCGGCTCCTGCCGGTGACCAAGTTCCACCCGGCAGAAGACCTCGCCCACCTCCTCGAGCTCGGCGTGACCGACGTGGCGGAGAACCGCGAGCAGGAGGCGAGGGGTAAGGCCGCCGTGGTGCCCGGCATCCGCATCCACATGATCGGCCAGATCCAGTCGAAGAAGGCCAACTCCGTCGCCCGCTGGGCCGCCGGCGTGCAATCCCTCGATTCCGTCGCGCTCGCGCACGGCCTCGACCGGGGTATGGCGCTGGCCCTCGAACGCGGGGACCGCACCTCCGAGGTGCTGCCGTGCCACCTCCAGCTCTCCGCCGACGGTGACCCGGAGCGTGGGGGAGTGATTGAGAAGGACCTCGACGAGCTCGCCGACGTCGTCGAGGCGGCCGAGCACCTCCACCTCGCGGGCCTCATGGTCGTGCCGCCGCTGGACTCCCGACCGGCCGACATCTTCGCCCGGGCGCGGGAGCTGTGCGAGCACCTGGAGGAGCGTTTCGGGCGCCGGATGGAGCTGTCCGCGGGCATGTCCGGAGACCTCGAACACGCCGTTGCCGCGGGCTCGGACATCGTGCGTGTCGGAACCGGTGTGCTGGGTTCGCGCCCAGTAGCGTAACGGTCAGATTACTGAAGCGAAAAGCACGTGCCAGCTGCATGAACGGTAGACAATCCGGGAGGAACAACGATATGTCCATCATCAAGAACGCCAAGGAGTTCTTCGGCCTTGCTCCGGTCGACATGGAGCACGACGACGCCTACTACGACGACGAGCCGCGCTACGCCTCACACGGCTCCGCCGCCTACGCTCCGGCACGGGACTACGGCTACGAGTACGACCGCTACACCCCGGCCCCGGTGACCCCCGTCCGCGAGGACCGCTCCTACGCGCCGACCATCGTCGCCGTCGAGGTCAGCTCCTACAGCGAGGCCACCGAGATCGGTGAGCCCTTCCGCGACGGCGACGCCGTCGTCTTCGACCTCACCCGCATGGAGGCCGGCGAGAACAAGCGCATCGTCGATTTCGCCGCGGGCCTGTGCTTCGCCCTGCGTGGTCGGATGGTCAACGTCTCCAAGGGCCTGGACACCCCGCGCCGCGTGTTCGCCATCATCCCGGAGTCCGCCGACATCTCGCAGTCCGAGCTGGAGCGCGCCGCCTCCCTGCGATGAGCGCCATGAACCAGGCATGAACTAGGCTCGGTAACCGTGAGTCTGCTTGGTACCGTCCTCTTCCTCATCCTCCGACTGTTCGTGCTGGTCCTCATCGCACGGATAGTCATCGAGATGATTCAGTCCTTCTCCCGGAACTTCCAGCCCCCGCGCTGGTTCTACTACATCGCGGAGCCTCTGTTCGTGATCACGGACCCGCCGGTGAAGGCGCTGCGCCGGGTCATCCCGCCGCTCAAACTGGGCGGTGTGTCCCTGGATGTGTCCGTCATCGTTCTCTTCATCATCGTCATGATCCTGCAGGTCATCGTGCAGGTCGTGTTCTGATCGCCGACCTCCGGCGGGGTGACCCGGCTGGCTCCGGGAGTCAACCTGCGGTAAAGATTTAAGGTGTCTGGTGGTCCGGTCACCCCCGTGGGGCGCTACACTTGGGCCAGCACACAATACAATTGATGAAAATGGATGTGTGGGTCTCCCCGCACCCGCCCCACGGGGCACACTGACACTCGAAGGGAACGCCAATGCCGCTGACACCAGCTGACGTGCACAATGTCGCTTTCAGTAAGCCGCCGATCGGCAAGCGGGGCTACAACGAGGACGAGGTCGACCAGTTCCTGGATCTGGTCGAGGACACCCTGTCCCAGCTGCAGGACGACAATGACGAGCTCCGCGCTGAGGTCGAGGAGCTGCGTTCCGGCAAGGGTGCCGCTGCTCCGGCCGCTGGGGCTGCCGGCACCAGCACCGTCGACGAGTCCGCGATCCGCAAGGAACTCGAGGCGAAGCTGCGCAGCGAGTACGAGACCAAGCTGAGCGACGCCCGCAAGGCCACCGAGAAGGCCGAGGCCGAGGTCAAGACCGCCAAGGCCGACGCCGAGAAGGCCCGCTCCGAGGCCGCCGAGGCGAAGCGCACCCGCCCGGCAGCCGCAGCCGCCCCGGCAGCCGCCGCCGCTCCGGTTGCCGCCGGTGAGTCCGCCTCCGCGGACACCCACATGCAGGCCGCCAAGGTCCTGGGCCTGGCCCAGGAGATGGCCGACCGCCTCACCTCCGAGGCCCAGGCCGAGTCCCGCTCCATGCTCGACGAGGCCCGCGCCGCCGCCGAGAAGCAGCTCGCCGACGCCGACGACCGCTCCAAGAACCAGCTGGCCGACGCCTCCAAGCGCGCCGAGACCCAGCTGACCGAGGCCGACGCCCGCGCCAAGACCCTCGTCTACGACGCGGAGAAGAAGGCCCAGGAGACCACCAACCAGGCCAACTCCCGCGCCGAGGCCCAGATCCGCCAGGCCGAGGAGAAGGCGAACGCCCTCCAGGCTGACGCCGAGCGCAAGCACACCGAGATCATGGCCACCGTCAAGCAGCAGCAGACCGCCCTGGAGACCCGCATCTCCGAGCTGCGCACCTTCGAGCGCGAGTACCGCACCCGCCTGAAGACCCTGCTGCAGTCCCAGCTCGAGGACCTGGAGGCCCGCGGCTCCGCCGCCCCGACCACCGGTCCGAACGACGTCAAGGGCAACTAGCCTCCCGACGTCACCGCAGCACCCGCACTCCCCGCCAGTCACCCGGCGGGGAGTGTTCTGTTGTCAGGTTGGCTCCTGGTTAGCTGTGGTGCCGGGGACGGGGGTATACTTCCCGGCGTACGACAACTTTGAGAGTCACCGCGAGGATCCGGCCATCACCGGGGAGCGTCTCCGGAAGAACAGTCCGCGCACGCGGGCCCAGTAGAACCGGACGGGTGGGACCGTGACAGACCTTCTCCACGGAATGAAGCGGGGCGTCGACAAGCGCCCAAGCAGGGTGGTACCGCGCAGCGAGGCTGCGTCCCTGTGACAGCAGATGTCATTTCGTGAGGAAGGAAACCGCAGTGAGCGCTGCCGAGAACGCCGAGAACACGTCAGGGAAGACCGGGGTCGGAGGGGTCTACCCCCGGGTCGACATGACCGGCGGATCCACCCGCTTCCCCGACATGGAGGAGGTGGTGCTGGACTACTGGAAGCAGGACGGCACCTTCCAGGCCTCCCTGGAGCAGCGTGAGGGGGCCAAGGAGTACGTCTTCTACGACGGGCCGCCCTTCGCCAACGGCCTGCCCCACTACGGGCACCTGCTCACCGGCTACGTCAAGGACATCATCCCGCGTTTCCGCACCATGACCGGCCACCACGTGCCCCGCGTCTTCGGCTGGGACACCCACGGCCTGCCCGCCGAACTGGAGGCGGAGAAGCAGCTCGGCATCACCGACAAAGGCCAGATCGAGGACATGGGCCTGGCCAAGTTCAACGAGTACTGCGCCGAATCCGTCCTGCGCTACACCAGGGAGTGGGAGGAGTACGTCACCCGCCAGGCGCGCTGGGTCGACTTCGACAACGGCTACAAGACCATGGACCCCAGCTACATGGAGTCCGTCATCTGGGCGTTCAAGCAGCTCTACGACAAGGGCCTGATCTACCAGGGCTTCCGCGTCCTGCCGTACTCCTGGGCCGAGCACACCCCGCTGTCGAACCAGGAGACCCGCCTCGACGACTCCTACAAGATGCGCCAGGACCCCACCCTGACCGTCACCTTCCCCGTCAACGGTGCCTTGCCGGGCTCCGCCGGCGAGGGCACCCTCGGCCAGCATCCCGAGCTTGGCGACGCCGCCGCCCTCGCCTGGACCACCACCCCCTGGACCCTGCCGTCCAACCTCGCCCTGGCCGTCCACCCGGACGTCACCTACGTCCTGGTCAAGGTGGGGGAGTCCGGCGCCGCCGATTTCGTCGGCCGCTCCTTCCTGCTGGCCGAGAACCTTGTCGGATCCTTCACCAAGGAACTGGGCAAGGATCACGAGGTGCTGGCCACCTTCACCGGCGACCGCCTCGAGGGCCTGACCTACGAGCCGATCTTCGACTTCTTCGCCGACAACCCCAACTCCTTCCAGATCCTGACCGCCGACTACGTCACCACCGAGGACGGCACCGGCATCGTCCACCAGGCACCCGCCTTCGGTGAGGACGATATGGAGACCTGTAAGCGCTACGGCATCGACCTGGTCATCCCGGTCGACATGGACGGCAAGTTCACCTCCCAGACCCCGCCCTACGAGGGCCAGCTGGTCTTCGACGCCAACAAGGACATCATCCGCGACCTCAAGGCCGCTGGCCGGGTCCTGCGCCACCAGACCATCGAGCACTCCTACCCGCACTCCTGGCGCTCCGGCGAGCCGTTGATCTACATGGCGCTGCCGTCCTGGTTCGTCCGGGTCACCGAGATCCGCGACCGCATGGTCGAGATCAACCACGACGAGACCGAGTGGCTGCCGGAGCACGTGCGCGACGGCCAGTTCGGCAAGTGGCTGGAGAACGCCCGCGACTGGAACATCTCCCGCTCCCGCTACTGGGGATCCCCGATCCCGGTGTGGGTCTCCGACAACGACGAGTACCCGCGTGTCGACGTCTACGGCTCCCTCGATGAGCTCGAGGCCGACTTCGGCGTGCGCCCGACCTCCCTGCACCGCCCCTACATCGACGAGCTGACCCGCCCGAACCCGGATGATCCGACCGGTCAGTCGACCATGCGCCGCGTCCCGGACGTCCTCGACGTGTGGTTCGACTCCGGCTCCATGCCGTTCGCCCAGTTCCACTACCCCTTCGAGAACAAGGAGTTCTTCGAGGAGCACAACCCGGCCGACTTCATCGTCGAGTACATCGGCCAGACCCGCGGCTGGTTCTACCTGCTGCACGTGCTCTCCGTCGGCCTGTTCGACCGCCCCGCGTTCAAGAAGGTCGTCGCCCACGGCATCGTCCTCGGCGACGACGGCCAGAAGATGTCCAAGTCCAAGGGCAACTACCCCAACGTCAACGAGGTCTTCGACCGCGACGGCTCCGACGCCATGCGCTGGTTCCTCATGTCCTCGCCGATCCTGCGCGGCGGTAACCTCATCGTCACCGAGCAGGGCATCCGCGACGGCGTGCGCCAGGCACTCTTGCCGATCTGGAACGCCTACTCCTTCCTGCAGCTGTACTCCTCGACGCCGGCCGAATGGTCCGTCGACTCCACCGACGTGCTCGACCGCTACATCCTGGCCAAGCTGCACGACCTGGTGGCCACCGTCCGCACCGCCCTGGACGACACCGACATCGCCGACGCCACCGACGCCGTCCGCCAGTTCGCCGACGCCCTGACCAACTGGTACGTGCGCCGCTCCCGCGACCGCTTCTGGGCCGGCGACGACGCCCACCCGGAGGCCTTCAACACCCTCTACACCGTCCTCGAGGTGCTCACCCGCGTCACCGCCCCGCTGCTGCCGATGACCTCGGAGGTCATCTGGCGGGGCCTGACCGGTGAACGCTCCGTCCACCTGGCCGACTTCCCGGTGGCCGAGGACTTCCCGGCCGACGCCGACCTGGTCGCCGCCATGGACGCCACCCGTGGCGTCTGCTCCGCGGCCTCCTCGGTGCGCAAGGCCCACAAGCTGCGCAACCGCCTGCCGCTGCCGGCCCTGACGGTCGCGCTGCCCGACGCGGAGCAGCTCGCCCCCTTCGCCGGCATCATCCGCGACGAGGTCAACGTCAAGGATGTGGAGCTGACCAGCGACGTCGACTCCGTCGGCACCTTCGACGTGGTGGTCAACGCCAAGGTCGCCGGACCCCGCCTGGGCAGGGACGTCCAGCGCGTGATCAAGGCCGTCAAGGCCGGCAACTACGAGCGCGTCGGCGACACGGTCGTCGCCGATGGCATCGAGCTGAACGCCGAGGAGTACACCGAGCGTCTCGTCGCCGCCGACCCGGACTCCACCGCACGCATCGACGGCCTCGACGGGCTCGTCGTCCTCGACATGACCCTGACCGAGGAACTCGAGGCCGAGGGCTGGGCGGCGGACGTCATCCGCGGCCTGCAGGACGCCCGCAAGGCCACCGGCCTGGAAGTCTCCGACCGGATCACCGTCGAGCTCTCCGTGCCGGCGGACAAGGAGGAGTGGGCGAAGCGCCACCGCGACCTCATCGCCGGTGAGGTCCTCGCCGTCGCCCTCGAGGTGACCACCGAGCCGCTCGCCGGCTCCGGGGCCACCGCGGTCACCGTCCATGACGTCGTCGCGGGTGTCACCGCCACCGTGGAGAAGGCCACCCAGTAGCCTGACCGGTGTGATGAGGATCCCCAGCCCCGGGACGGGCATCGCGGCACCCGCCGTGATGCTCGCCTCGGGGCTGAGCCTGTATGCGGGGGCCGCGGTGGCCGTCGGGCTGTTCGATGCGCTCCCACCGGTCATCGTCGCCTGGTTCCGCATCTCCGCCGCCGCGGTCATCCTGCTCGTGCTCGTCAGACCCGGCGTGCAGGAGTTCCTCGGGCGCAGCGGGGCACAGGCGGCGGTGTACGGCATCGCCACCATGGGCATGAACATGAGCTTCTACGAGGCCATCGCCCGCCTGCCCCTGGGCACGGCCGTGGCAGTGGAGTTCCTCGGCCCCGTGCTCGTCGCCGCCCTGGGATCCCGCAACGTCCGCGACTGGGTGGCGCTCGTCCTGGCGCTGGCCGGAGTGGTGGTCATCTCCGGGGCGGTGTGGTCGACCTCGGCCGACGGCCTGTTCTTCGCGCTGCTGGCCGGTGGCCTGTGGGCGGTCTACATCGTCGTGGGCACCCGGATCGTCGGCGGATCCACCAGTCCGCGCAAGTCCATGACCGTCGGGTTCAGCATTGCGGCGCTCCTCGCCCTGCCCGTCATGGTCGCCCTGTGGCCGGACGCCGTGGTCACCGCGGAGGGTGTCACCCTGCCGGCCACCCAGCTGCTGGCCCTGGCGCTCGGCCTGGGCGTGCTGTCCGCAGTCATCCCGTACTCCCTCGACCAGGTGGTCATGCGGATGGCCGGGGCCAGCTACTTCGCCCTGCTCCAGGCCCTGCTGCCGGTGACCGCCGCCCTCCTGGGCGCGGTGGCGCTGGGGCAGTGGCTGTCGGTGCCGGAGATCATCGGCATCGTCCTCGTCGTCGCGGCAGTGGCGCTGCGCCGTCCATGACGGTGTTAGCCTAAATTCGGGCCCATGACCCCAGGAGACGACCTGTCCGGGCGCATCCGCCCGCTGCTGCCGTCCGACCGGACGGTGACCGAGAAGAACATGTTCGGCGGGCGGGTGTCCTCGTCGAGGGCCACATCGCGGTGAGCGCGGGCCGGCCGAGGGGGCCCGGGTGGCTCACCGTCGACGGAGGGCATGGCGACGACGCGGCGCTGAGGGAGTGGGTGGGCATCGGTGTGGAGGCCGCCGGTTAACCTGGAGGGCATGCAACGCTGGGTCCTCCACATCGACATGGACGCGTTCTACGCCTCCGTCGAGCAGCTGACCCGGCCGACCCTGCGGGGCCGTCCTGTCCTGGTGGCGGGGGTGTCGGGTAGGGGAGTGGTCGCCGGGGCGAGCTATGAGGCCCGGAAGTTCGGGGCCCGCTCGGCGATGCCCACCCAGCGCGCGGCCCGCCTCGTCGGGTACTCGGCGGTGCTGGTGTCGCCGCGGCGGTCGGTGTATGTGGCGGCGTCGCAACGCGTGTTCGAGCTCATCGCCACGAAGGTGGATGTGGTGGAGCAGCTGTCCATCGATGAGGCGTTCATGGAGCCGGCGGAGCTCGTCGGCGCCGGTCCCGACGAGGTCCGCGCGTGGGCCGATGATCTGCGTCGGCTGATCCGGGAGGAGACCGGCCTGCCCAGTTCGATCGGGGCGGGCGCGGGCAAGCAGTTCGCCAAGATCGGTTCCGGCCAGGCGAAACCTGACGGCACGTGGGTCATCCCGCAGGACAGGCAGCTGGCGATGCTGCATCCGCTCGACGTCGGCGAACTGTGGGGCGTCGGCCCGGTGACGCAGCAGAAGCTCTCCCAGATCGGCATCGAGACGATCGGGGATCTCGCCGCCATGAGCGAGAAGGAGGTGACCATCTCCCTCGGTGGCACCATCGGGCCGATGCTGTGGCAGCTGGCCCGCGGCATCGACGACCGCCCCGTCGCCCCGCGCGCCGAGGCGAAACAGATCTCCGCCGAATACACCTACCCGCGTGACCTCACCACGCGCGCCGAGGTCGACGCCGCGATCAACCGCGCCGTCGATGCCGCGCACCGTCGCCTGCTTGTCGACGGCCGCGGCTCCCGCACCATCAGCGTCAAACTCAAGATGGCGGACTTCCACACCGAATCCCGCTCCACCACCCTCAGCTACGCCACCGACGACATCGAGACCCTGCGTGCGGCCGCCTTCCGGCTGGTCCGCTACCCGGATTCCGTCGGCCCGATCCGGCTGGTCGGCGTCGGCTTCTCCGGCCTGGCGGAGGCCCGGCAGGACGTGCTCTTCCCCGAACTGGACCGGCAGATCATCACCACCAACCGGGCGGTGGACGACGACTTCGAGACCGGTGTCAGCGACCACGCCGGCCAGCCCACCGTCACCGAGGTCGTCGCCTCCGCCGAGGACCGTGGCCCCGACGGGTGGCGGGCCACCCAGGACGTCGAGCACCCCGAGTACGGGCACGGCTGGATCCAGGGCACCGGCCACGGCATCGTCTCCGTGCGCTTTGAGACCCGCGCCACCGGCCCCGGAAAGACCCGCACCTTCACCGTCGACGACCCCGACCTCACCCCGGCGGACCCGCTTCGGAGCCTCGCCTGGGACGACTGGCTCGCCCGCCGGGACGCTACAGAAGATCCGTGACCGGAGTCTCCGTGGCCAGGGCGACCGTCAGCGCGATCCGCGCCTGCCCCGGGCGCAGGTAGCCGGCGCCCACAGCACCACGTTCCGCGAGCGTCGCCCCACCGCCGGTGCCGCCGTACGCCAGGGTCACCGGGCCCGAGGGCACCCGCGTGCTCACCACCACCGGAATCCCGGCGGCCAGGGCATCGGCCACGCCCTCACCCATGCCGGGGCCGATGTTGCCCGAGCCCAGGGCCTCGACGACGATGCCGGCGGCGCCGGCGGCAACGGCGGCGTCGACAAGCTCCCGGCCCGCCCCCGGCCACGCCGCGATGACGGGGACGAGGCGGCCCGCGAGCGGCGCGACCGCCACCGCCGGCGGGCGGACAACCTCGCGCGGGGTGATGGAGATGAACCCGTCCAGCTCCGAGGTGTGCCGCTTGACCGCACCCCGGGCCGGGATGGTCCAGCCACCGAACGCGATGAGCACCCCCTGCCGGCGCGCCAACGGATCAGCGGCCAGCCGGACCGCCTCACTGAGGTTGCCCGGGCCGTCCGAGGACGGATGGTCGAAGGCCCGCTGCGCGCCGGTGAGCACCACCGGGCGGTCGTCGCCGTGGAAGCAGTCCAACGCCAGGGCCGTGTCCTCCATGGAGTCCGTGCCGTGGGTGATCACCACCCCGTCGACATCCTCGCTGGCCAGCTCCTCGTGCACGGCGGCGACCAGCTCATCCAGATCCGACAGGGTGATCGCCGAGGAGTCGAGCCGCGTCAGGTCACGGACCGTGACGGTGACATGGTCCGGCAGCGTGTCCTGCACGGCCGCAACCAGGTCCGGGCCGGTGACCGTGGGTCGCAGGACCCCGTTGTCGTCCGTGGTGCAGGCGATCGTGCCGCCGGTGGTGAGCAGGGTGATGCGGGTCATGGGCACCAGACTGCCACAGCACCCGTGTACGATGTGTCCGGATACCGTCTGAAGATCAGAGGAGATGTTCCCGTGAAGCTGACCAAGATCACCGCGCTGACCGCCACCCTGGGTGCCGCGCTGGCTCTGACCGCCTGCTCCGGCGGTGACGAGGGCACCGACGGGACCACCGCCGCCACCGAGACCGCGGCCACCGGCGCCGAGGACACCTCCGCCGCGGCCGCGCCTGCCCTACCGACCGCCGACGAGCTCAACGCCGTCCTCGCCCGCGCCACCGACCCCAACGTCCCGGTGGAGGAGAAGGTCAACACCGTCCAGGGCGGCGAGACCGCGCCGGAACTGTTCGAGACCATGACCGCCTCCCAGGCTGAGTCGGGTGCCGAGTTCCAGGTGGTCAACCCGGTCCTCCCGGGCTACACCCCCGACTCCGTCCTGGCGTCCGTCAACTTCACCCTCCCGGACCAGCCAGCCCAGCCGGCGGAGAACGTCGAGTTCGTCTACGAGGACGACACCTGGAAGCTGTCCCAGTCCTGGGCCTGCACCCTGATCACCAACACCGTCTCGCCGGAGCAGGTCCCGGAGATGTGCATGGAGTTCGCCCCGGCACCGGCACCCGCAGAGGGTGAGGCCCCGGCTCCGGCCCCGGCCGAGGCGCCCGCTGAAGCTCCGGCCCAGTAGTTTTCCGCCCCTGCCCGGAAACCCCAATTCGACATCACCAATCAATCGAGAGCCCGCCGGCTGTCACCCGATTGATTGGGGAAGCGGAATTGGGGTTTCTTGCGCGTGTGGGGGCCGTGACCCCGTTGCCCTAGTCGTCCCGGCGCCCCGGCAGAGTGAGGACCTTGCCGCGGCCGTCGGTGCGCACCGCCCACCGGCGGCGGATCCACCGGTCGTGGGTGGCCATGAGCACCGTGCCCGGGAAGTGGACGAGCGCCTCCTCCAGTTCCTCGGCGAGGGCGAGGGAGAGGTGGTTGGTGGGCTCGTCGAGCAGCAGGATGTCCGGCGGGGACGCCAGGATGATGCCCAGGGAGACGCGTCGCCGCTGCCCCAGGGAGAGTTCACCCAGGGGACGGGCGGCGGTCTCCTCGTTCATCAGGCCCATGTCGGTGAGGGAGGGGGAGCCGGCGGGGACCTGTGCCTCGTAGATGTCGATGGCGGGGGTGTCCAGGTCGATCCATTCGTCGTCCTGGCTCAGGCGGGTGATGCGGACCTCCTCGGGGATGCGCAGCAGCCCCTCGGTGACCTCACGCTGGCCGGTGATGGCGGCGAGCAGGGTGGACTTGCCGGCACCGTTGGGGCCCTCGATGAGCCAGTGGTCGCCGGGTTGGACGGTGAGGGTGAGGGGCCCGAGGCGGTCGGCGACCTCCATGTCGCGGGCGACCACGGCCGGCTCGCCGAGGGAGGCCAGCGTGGTGTGCTCGGGGATGCCGTGGAAGCGCAGGCGGGCCGGGGAGCGGGGATCTCGTCGCGTTCGAGCGCCTCCAGCCGGTTGCGGGCGGAGCGCAGGCGGTTGCCCAGGGTCTTGGCGGCCCGGTCGGCGGAGTATTTCGCGGCGATCCGGGACTCGGACTTGGCCGTGTCGCTGTGGAAGATGTCGGTCTCGCCGACCGCGGTGGCCTTCTCCAGGCGGATGCGTTCGTGTTCCTGGGCGGCGTAGAGCTCCTCCCAGCGGCGGCGGATGTCCTCGCGGGACTCCAGGTAGTCGGTGAAGGAGCCGGTGAACTGGGTGCCCTGGCGGGTGTCCTCGCCGGAGCCGCCCTCGGCACCGAGGCCGGGGTCGAGGTCGACGAGGGAGTCGGCGACCTTGTCCAGGAAGTAGCGGTCGTGGCTGGCCACGAGGACCGGACCGCGGAAGGAGGTGAGTTCGGCGATGAGGAAGTCGACGCCGTCGTCGTCGAGGTGGTTGGTCGGCTCATCGAGGACGAGGCCGTCGACGGGGCGCAGCAGCAGGGCGGCGAGGGCGAAGCGGCGGCGTTGTCCGCCGGACATCTCCCCGAGGGTGGTGTCCAGGGGGACGTTCGCCAGGCCGAGGCCGGCGAGCACCGTGGCGATCCGGGAATCCAGTTCCCACACGCCTGACTGTTCGGCCTGGGCGAGGGCGGTGTCGAACTGCTCGGCCAGGCGCGGGTTGTCCGGTTCGGTGGCCATGCGGGCGGAGACGTCCTCGATGGTCTGTTCCACGGCGCGCAGTTCCGCCACCGCGATGTCGATGAGTGCGGAGGCGGGTTCAGTGAACGCGAGGTCGGTCTCCTGGGTGATGAACCCGGTGGTCGGCGGGGTGGTGACGAATCCGACGTCGGGTTCCAGGTCGCCGGCGATGAGCCCCAGGAGGGTGGATTTGCCGGAGCCGTTCTCACCGATGAGGCCGGTGACGTGCTCGGCGGGGACGGCGAAGGTGATGTCGGTGAGGACCCGGCGGGCGGTGCCCGGGTAGGTGAAACTGACACCGTCAATCTTGAGGTGGTGGGGTGAGGGGGTCATGGTGATCCTTCGGTGCGAACTGGCGTCGGGGCAGGCGGGGCGGCGTCATCCGAGAGGTGGCAGCCGCGGGCATCAACGAAGAATCATGCTGAGCAGTATATATCAGTCGGCGGTGGGGCTGAAGGTGAGTCCGGTGGTGGAGTCCTGGACGACGCGGACGTCGGAATCGGGGCCGCCGTAGATCACGCGGGTGGTGTAGGCGACCTCGCCGTCGACGGGCAGCGGCTGGGTGAGGTCGACGGTGAGGGTGCCCTGGCTGGTGGTGTTGGCGTTGAGCACGGAGAGGGACTGGCCGTCCTCCATCTCCAGGGCGCCGAGGGCGGGGCGCTGCTGGACCTCGACGTCGAGTTCGACGGTGTCGCCGTCGTGGGAGACCAGCGTGTAGGTGGTGGTCTGCAGGAGGGTGGATTCGCCGGTGACGCGGGAGTCGACGGACCAGGTGGCGCCGGGGCCCACGGCCTCCTCGGGGAAGACGACCGGCAGGGACAGCAGTTTCATCAGGGACTGCTCCACGGTGGCGCGGCCGGCGTCGGTGGCGTCGACGGGGGCGGCCAGGCGGACGGTGGAGACCTCGCCGTTGTCCTCGCCGCGCCAGCCGACCAGGAAGCCCTCGGCGGAGCGGATGTCGTCGGTCTGTTCGAGGTTGGTGCTCGACGGCTGCCCGACGCGCAGTTCGACGTCGCGGGTGGCGGGGCGTTCCTCGTTCTCCGGGTCGGCCTCCGCGGCCGGGGAGGTGGAGCCGGTCAACGGGAGGGTGAGGGTGTCCACGTCGCCGCCGGCGGGGGCGGCGACGTCGACGGCGTCGGCACGCATGACCTCCTGGGTGAAGCCCTCGGCGACCTCGACGGACACGTCCTGCATGGTGCGGGCCTCCGGGTCGTCCGGCTCCTCCTGGATGTCCCGGTAGGCGATCACCTCGCGGTCACCCTCGCCGATGGAGTCGACGGTGATCCGCGGGGCGTCGACGGTCAGGCCGACGGCGGCCTCGGTGGCGGGGCCGGTCTCCTCGGGCGTGCAGGCGGCCAGCGTGAGCGAGGAGGCGACGGCGGCGGCGAGGAGGGCGCGATTCAGGCGGGAGGCGGAGGAGAAAATCACCCCGTCAACGCTACTCGATGCACCAGGTCGGGTGGACCGCGACCGCGCCGGTGGGGAATGATGGGGTCCGTGAGTCAGAGAGTAGCCCGGCCCCGGACCCGACACGTCGCGATGATGGCGGTGATCATCCTCGCGGTGGCCGCGGTGGACCAGGTGGTCAAGGCGATCATGCTCTCCTGGCTGGAACCCGGCGTCCCGGTGCCGGTCATCGGGGACTGGTTCCGCTTCTTCCTGCTGTTCAACCCGGGTGCCGCGTTCTCCATGGGGGCGGACTCGACGTGGTTGTTCACCACCATCCAGCTGACGTTCGTGGTGGTCATCGCGATCCTGGCGCCGAAGATCCGGGACCGCTGGCAGGCCGTGGGCCTGGCGATGATCGCCGGCGGCGCCCTGGGCAACCTCATCGACCGGCTGTTCCGTGACCCGGGCTTCTGGTTCGGGCACGTCGTCGACTACATCTCCGTCGGCGGGTTCGCGGTGTTCAACATCGCGGACGCGTCCATCACCTGCGGCGTCGTCGTGTTCGTCATCGCGATTCTCACCGAGGAACGCCGCGAGAAGAACCGCGAGGAGGTGGCCGCATGACCCGTGAGACCCGCACCCTCCCCGTCCCCGAGGGCCTGGCCGGCATGCGTGTCGACGCCGCCCTCTCCCGCCTCCTCGGCCTCTCCCGCACCGTCGCCGCCGACCTGGCCACCGACGGTGACGTGCTTGTCGACGGCCGCCCGGTCGGCAAGTCCGACCGCCTCACCGCCGACACGTGGCTGGAGGTCACCCTCCCCGAGGTCCCCGACCTCACCCCGCGGGAGGAGCTCATCGAGGGCATGGACATCCTCTACTCCGACGACGACCTCATCGCGGTCCACAAACCGGTCGGCGTCGCCGCGCACCCCACCGTCGGCTGGGACGGACCCACGGTCGTCGGCGGGCTCGCCGCCGCGGGTTTCCGCATCTCCACCTCCGGCCCGCCGGAGCGCAAGGGCATCGTCCAGCGTCTCGACGTCGGCACCTCCGGCGTCATGGTCGTCGCCGCCTCCGAGCGCGGCTACACCGTGCTCAAGAACGCCTTCCGTCACCGCACCGTGGACAAGACCTACCACGCCCTGGTCCAGGGACATCCCGACCCGTTCACCGGCACCATCGACGCCCCCATCGGCCGTCACCCCTCCGCCGGCTGGCGCTTCGCCGTCACCTCCGAGGGCAAACACGCCATCACGCACTACGACACCATCGAGGCCTTCCGCGACGCCACCCTCCTCGAGGTGAAACTGGAGACCGGCCGCACCCACCAGATCCGCGTGCACATGTCCGCCATCGGCCACCCGTGCGTCGGCGACCCGATGTACGGATCCAACCCGGAACTCTCCGAACGCCTCGGGCTCATCCGCCAGTGGCTGCACGCGGTGAAGCTCGGTTTCCACCACCCGGCCGACGGCCGCTGGATGGAGATCGAGGCCCCGTACCCCGATGACCTGGCGCACGCCCTGGACGTGGTGCGAGGATGACCGAGGGGCAGTGGGAGCTGATCCGTCGGATCGTCGCCGTGCTCGCGGCCGTCGCGTTCGCCGGCGTCCTCGTGCTCGCCTTCCTCGACGACGCGACGTCCGAGCCGGCCGCACCGAACGGGGACATGCTCGGCACCGAGGCGGGGGAGTCCTTCGAGGACTACCAGGCCCGCGCGGCGGAGTCCCTCGCCGTGGCCACCGACCCGGCCTACGCCCTGATCACCTTAGACGAGCCACTGACCCCGGCCGAGGCCGCCGAGGTGCTGGAGCCCCTTGACCGGGTCAACGCCCTCGTCGTCGCACTCGCCCCACCCTTCGCTCTGCCGGAACCTGTGGACGGGGAGACCCGGGCGGACGTCTTCGACCGCGAACTCAGCCGCATCGGCGATTCCCTGGCCGGCATCGGCGATGTCCCGGTGCCCGAGCGTATCGACGCCGTCGTCGCCCACGACGCCGGCGACCCCCTCCGCGCGATCGCCACCGACGACGCGGTGGCCACCGTCGAGGTCCTCCCGTCTGATGCGGCCTGGGGACGCTTCGGCGTCCGGCCGGTCCAGGTCCCCTAACGCACCTGGTGGTGGCGACGCCGGCGGACGATGTCGGCCAGATAGATCGCCACCGCGACCCAGATGATGATGAACCCGACCCAGCGCGCCGGGGACAGATACTCCTGGGTGACGAACAACGCCCACAGCATCTGCATCGTCGGCGTCAGATACTGGATCATGCCGATCGTCGCCAAGGGCAGACGCTTCGCCGCCATCCCGAACAACAACAGCGGCGCCGTGGTCACCAGACCCGAGACGACCAGCAACGTGGTGTGCACCGGCCCCTCCGAGAAGAACGTCCCCTGCCCGGTGCTCTCCAGCCACACCAGGTAGACGATGCCCAACGGCGCGATGACCAGGGTCTCCGCCGTCAACGACGCCCGCGGAGACACCTGCACCCGCTTCTTCACCAGACCGTAGAACCCGAACGTGATAGCCATGCCCAACGCCATCACCGGCGCCTGCCCCGACAGGAACGTCAACTGGAGCACACCGAGCGTGGCGATGCCCACCGCCACCAACTGCATCCGGTTGAGCCGCTCACCCAGGAACACCACCGCCAGCAGCACCGACAGCAGCGGATTGATGAAGTAGCCCAACGCCGCATCCGCCACATGCCCCGAATTCACCGCCAGGACGTAGATGCCCCAGTTCGCCGAGATGAGCACACCCGCCGTCACCAACAGCAGCCACGTGCGTCTCGACGCCCTCCTCAACTCACCCCACCCCTTGAGCGCCGTGAGCACCAGCACCATGAGCACCGCGGTCCACACGATCCGGTGCGCCAGGATCTCCACCGGCCCCGCCGGCAACAACAGGGGGAAGAACGCCGGGAACAGACCCCACAGCAGATAGGCGAGCAGACCGAAGACCATGGAGGGGATGCTACCCCTTGGTGTGATGATTACCGTCGTGGGTGGTTGTAGGCTGTGGCCGATGCTGCTGCACAGATTCTGCCGTTCCGGAGCGAGGCTGAACGGATCTGCATCACCCGGCAGGGGCACGGTCAGGTAGCTCGAGGGCGGGGAGACTCACGTGCAGCGAGCTCACCCTCGACGCCTCGAACCTGCTGGTCACCGACTAGACATCCGTGTAATTTTCTCGGCTTGACGCACTGGCTAGACTCACTGCCATGGCCAAGAACTCCTCCTTCGTCCACCTGCACAACCACACCGAATTCTCGATGCTCGACGGAATGGCCAAGGTGGACCTGCTGTCGGAGGAGGTCGCGCGGCAGGGGATGCCCGCGGTCGGCATGACCGATCACGGCAACATGTACGGCTCCGATGCCTTCTACAAGCGGATGACGGCCGCGGGTGTGAAGCCGATCATCGGTATCGAGGCGTACCTGGCGCCGGAGAGCCGTTTCAACAAGACGCGAGTGCGCTGGGGTGAGCCGCACCAGAAGTCCGACGACGTCTCGGCCTCGGGTGCCTACCTCCACCAGACGATGCTGGCGGAGAATGCCACGGGTCTGAAGAACCTCTTCTATCTCTCGTCAATGGCCTCCTATGAGGGCCAGCTGGGTAAGTGGCCTCGTATGGACGCGGAGCTCATCGCGGAGCGTGCCGACGGCATCATCGCCACCACCGGTTGCCCCTCGGGTGATGTGCAGACCCGTCTGCGCCTGGGGCAGTTCGACAAAGCCCTCGAGGCGGCCGCGATGTGGCAGGACATCTACGGCAAGGAGAACTACTTCCTCGAGCTCATGGATCACGGCCTGCACATCGAGCAGCGCGTGCGTTCGGAGCTCCTGGAGATCGGCCGCAAGCTCGAACTTCCCCCGCTGGTGACCAACGACTGCCACTATGTCCTCGAGTCCCAGGCCCAGGCGCATGAGGCCATGCTCTGCGTGCAGACCGGCAAGACCCTCAACGATCCGGACCGGTTCAAGTTCGACGGCACCGGCTACTACATCAAGCCGGCGTCCGAGATGCGGAAGCTTTTCGACGACATCGTCCCCGACGGATGCGACAACACCCTGCTCATCGCGGAACGCGTCCAGGACTACGGCGAGATCTGGGAGTCCCACCCGCACGACCGCATGCCCATCGCCGACGTACCGGAGGGCTACACCCCGACCACCTGGCTCCACCACGAGGTCATGGCCGGTCTGCGGGAGCGTTTCGACGGTGCCGAAGTCCCCGCCGAATACATCGAACGCGCCGAATTCGAGATCAACGTCATCGACATGAAGGGCTACCCGTCCTACTTCCTCATCGTCGCCGAGATCATCAAACACGCCCGTTCCATCGGCATCCGCGTCGGCCCGGGCCGTGGTTCGGCCGCCGGCGCCCTCGTCGCCTACGCCCTGACCATCACCAACATCGACCCGATGGAACACGGTCTGCTCTTCGAGCGATTCCTCAACCCGGAACGCCCCTCCGCACCGGATATCGACATCGACTTCGATGACCGCCGTCGCGGTGAGATGATCCGCTACGCCGCCGAGCGCTGGGGCGAGGACAAGATCGCCCAGGTGATCACCTTCGGCACGGTGAAGACGAAGCAGGCGCTCAAGGACTCCGCCCGCGTGAAGTTCGGTCAGCCCGGCTACCAGATGGCCGACCGGATCACGAAGGTCCTCCCGCCGGCGATCATGGCGAAAGACATTCCGCTGTCCGGTATCACCGACCCGAGCCACGAACGCTACAACGAGGCCGGTGAGGTCCGTCAGCTCATCGAGACCGACCCCGACATCCGGGACATCTACGAGACCGCCCGCGGCCTGGAGGGCGTGGTCCGCCAGGCCGGCGTCCACGCCTGTGCGGTGATCATGGCGTCCGTCCCGCTGCTCGACCACATCCCGATGTGGAAGCGCGCCAATGACGGAGCCCTCATCACCGGCTGGGACTATCCGGCGTGCGAGGCCATCGGCCTGCTGAAGATGGACTTCCTGGGTCTGCGCAACCTCACCGTCATCGGTGACGCCCTGGAGAACATCAAGAAGAACCGCGGAGAGGATCTTGACCTGGAGAACCTGGCCGTCGAGGACCGGGAGACCTACGAACTGCTCGGCCGGGGCGAGACCCTCGGTGTGTTCCAGCTCGACGGCGGTGGTATGCAGGAGCTGCTCAAGCGGATGAAGCCCACCGGCTTCAATGACATCGTGGCCTCGCTGGCGCTGTACCGGCCGGGCCCGATGGGTGTCAACGCCCACTGGGACTACGCGGACCGCAAGAACGGCCGCAAGCCGATCGTGCCGATCCACCCCGAGCTGGAGGAACCCCTCCGGGAGATCCTGGATGAGACCTACGGTCTCATCGTCTACCAGGAGCAGATCATGAGTATCTCCCGCAAGGTGGCCAACTACACCGCGGGTGAAGCAGACGGCTTCCGTAAGGCCATGGGCAAGAAGAAGCCCGAGGTGCTGGAGAAGGAGTACGCCAAGTTCGAGGCCGGCATGAAGTCCAACGGCTTCTCCGCCGAGGCGATCAAGGCGCTGTGGGACACGATCCTGCCGTTCGCCTCCTACGCGTTCAACAAGTCCCACGCCGCCGGCTACGGCCTGGTGTCCTTCTGGACGGCCTACCTCAAGGCCCATTACGCGCCCGAGTACATGGCGGCGCTGCTGACCTCGGTGGCGGACAAGAAGGACAAGTCCGCCATCTACCTCTCCGACTGCCGTCACCTCGGCCTCAAGGTCCTGCCGCCGGACATCAACGAGTCGGAGAATGACTTCCTCGCCGTCGGCGAGGACATCCGCTTCGGCCTGGGGGCCATCCGCAACGTCGGTGAGGAAGTGGTCGCCTCCATCGTGGCCACGCGCAAGGAGAAGGGGGCGTACGCCTCCTTCAGCGACTACCTGGACAAGATCGACCTGGTGCCCTGCAACAAGCGGATCACCGAGTCCCTGATCAAGGGTGGCGCCTTCGACTCCCTCGAGCATCCCCGCAAGGGCCTCATGCTCGTCCACGAGGACGCGGTCGACTCGGTGCTGGCCACGAAGAAGGCCGCCGACAAGGGGCAGTTCGACCTCTTCGCCGGCTTCGGCGGCGACGACGATGACAGCGGTGTGAGCGTCTTCGCCATCGAGGTGCCGGAGGAGAACTGGGACCGCAAGCACGAGCTCGCCCTCGAACGCGAGATGCTCGGCCTCTACGTCTCCGGGCACCCGCTCGACGGTTTCGAGGAGGCGCTCGACGCCCAGACGGACACCGCTCTGACCACCATCCTCGGTGGCGAGATGCGGCACGGGGCGGAAGTCACGATCGGCGGCATCATCTCGGCGGTGGACCGGCGGTTCTCCAAGAAGGACGGCTCGCCGTGGGCGATCGTCACGGTGGAGGACCATCACGGTGCGCAGGTGGAACTGCTGGTGTTCAACAAGGTCTACGCTCTGGTGAGTTCGCAGATCGTCGAGGACAACATCATCCTGGCGAAGGCACACGTGTCCATCCGGGACGACCGTATGTCGCTGTTCTGCGACGACCTCAAGGTCCCGGAGCTCGGGCCCGGCAACGGCGCCGGCCTGCCACTGCGGCTGACCATGCGGACGGACCAGTGCACGATGGAGAACATCGCCAAGCTCAAGCAGGTGCTGGTCTCCAACAAGGGCGAGTCCGATGTCTATCTCAAGCTGGTCAACGGCGACGAGTCCACCATGATGATTCTCGGCGAGCACCTGCGGGTGGAACGCTCGGGATCCCTCATGGGTGATCTCAAGGCGACGATGGGGCAGGGGATCCTCGGCTAGGTCTGAATATAAATCGGGCAATTCCGCCGACGGAATCCTGCCCCGACGCTCCATCGGTTAGGGTAGACCGCACAGTCTATTTTTCGTATTGGAGTTGTGAATGTCCGTCAACAAGATCCGCACCACCCACGTGGGTTCCCTCCCGCGCACCCCGGAACTGCTCGACGCCAACACCCGCCGTGCCAACGGTGAGCTGGGCGACGAGCAGTTCCTCGAGATCCTCCAGGGTGCCGTCGACCAGGTCGTGCAGCGCCAGGTGGACCTGGGCATCGACATCATCAACGAGGGCGAGTACGGCCACATCACCTCCGGCGCCATCGACTACGGCGCCTGGTGGAACTACTCCTTCACCCGCCTCGGCGGCCTCACCATGACCGATGAGGACCGCTGGGCCTCCCAGGAGGTCGCCCGCTCGACCCCGGGCAACATCAAGCTCACCTCCTTCCCGGACCGCCGGGACCGCGCCCTGTTCGACGAGGCCTACTCCGACCCGGACTCCGGCATCTTCGCCGGCCGCGCCAAGGTGGGCAACCCGAAGTTCACCGGCCCGATCACCTACATCGGTCAGGACGAGGTAGAGGCGGACGTCAAGCTCCTCCGCGGCGCCATGGACAAGTCCGGTGCCACCGACGCCTTCGTGGCCGCGCTGTCCCCGGGTTCCGCGGCCCGTCTGAAGAACGAGCACTACAGCACCGACGACGAGGTCGTGTGGGCCTGCGCCGACGCGATGGCCCAGGAGTACAAGGCCATCACCGACGCCGGCTTCACCGTCCAGCTCGACGCCCCGGATCTCGCCGAGTCCTGGGACCAGATCAACCCGGAGCCGTCCCTGGACGACTACCGCGACTGGCTGCGCACCCGCGTCGACGCCATCAACCACGCCGTCAAGGGCCTGCCCCGCGAGCTGACCCGCCTGCACATCTGCTGGGGCTCCTGGCACGGGCCGCACGCCACCGACGTCCCCTTCGGTGACATCGCCGAGGAGATCCTCCGCGCCGAGGTCGGCGGCTTCTCCTTCGAGGGTGCCTCTCCGCGGCACGCCCACGAGTGGCGGGTCTGGCAGGACCACAAGCTGCCGGAGGGTGCGGTCATCTACCCGGGTGTCATCTCCCACAGCACCAACGCCATCGAGCACCCGCGCCTGGTGGCCGACCGCATCATCCAGTTCGCGGAGGTCGTCGGCCCGGAGAACGTCGTCGCCTCCACCGACTGTGGTCTGGGCGGCCGCCTCAACCAGCAGATCGCCTGGGCGAAGCTGGAGTCGCTCGTCGAGGGCGCACGCATCGCCACGGAGGAACTGTTCTAGCAGTTCATGAGTGAGGGCCCGCAGTCATGGTGACTGCGGGCCCTCAGCTGATTCGGGATCGGATCAGACGAGACCGATTCCGCGCAGGGTCTGCTCCAGCTGCTCCTGGGCGCCCGGGATGATCGGGATGGCGAAGACGGCGACCTTGGTGGCGAAGGAACCGACGGCGAAGACGGCGCCGACGATGGCGAGGGCGAGCTCAGCCTGGGGGGAGATCTCCAGGGATCCGGCCCAACCGGGCAGCTCCGGCTCCGGCTCGGGGGCGGGGGCGGGCTCCTGCTCGCTCTCCGGGACCCCGGAGCTGCCGTTGCCGCTGGAGATTGAGTTGGCGAGCTCGCCCGGGCCCATGAAGCTGGACTGGGACTGCTCGGTGTCGGTGGTGGTCTGGGCATGGACAGGGCTGACCAGGGCCAGGGTGGTGCTGGCTGCGGCGATGAGGGCCACGGACAGGCGACGTCGGTTCACGGGTGTCTCCAGATGATGAGGGGGAGGGATGAATAAGAACTTAGCAGGCTCGTCAGCGGCTGGAGCCGGAAGAAAGCCCGGAGGAAAGCGAAGGGCCGGAAGAACCGCCGCTGAGCAGGCTCGTGACCCCGAAGATCGTCGTGGTGCCGGAGACCTCGTTGCCCACGACGAGCAGATCCTGGCCTGTCGGGGAGTCGCCGGCGGAAATGAAGGCCAGACCCTCGGGGCCGAGGTCACCGGCCTGAGACAGAACCGCGTCGCCGTCGTCCTCGACGGAGTGGGAGAAGTCGCGGTTGTTGACGTAGGTGACAAAGGATGCCGCCTGCGGCACGGTGACGTCGTAGACCATGACACCGCCGACGCGCTCGAGGCCGATGAAGGCGTAGGTGCGACCGTCGATCTCGCCGAGGGCGACCCCCTCCGGCTCGGGGCCCTTGTCGTCGGAGCGGCCGTCGAAACCCGACTCGGAGTGGTTGGAGTTGAAGTACTCGGGCACGGCCTCGGCGATGATCTGCTCGAACTCGTCGTCGGAGTTGAACACGCGGTTGCCGGCGGCGTCGACAATGGAGAATCCGCGGCCGCCGTAGCCGTGGATCTGCTCGTAGCAGCTCCCGTCGGCGGTGAGGCCGTCGACGGTGGTGATGGTGAGGCGGCCGGCGTTCGCGTCCTCGCGGAAGGTCTCGATCTCCCCGGCGGTCATCCCGGCGTAGCCCTCACAGATGGGGGCGAGACCATCCGAGCCGAGGTCCTTGACGCGGGCCTCCTCGGAGTAGGCCTCCCAGTCGCGGGCGTCACCCTCGTTGGCGGTGACGATGTAGGTGTTCCCGCCGGCGGAGTAGGACTCGATCGCGTCGGGCATGAGGAAGGACCTGATGGGCCAGTTCCTGATGTCGATGGCGTCGTCGCGGTTGGAGATGTCCATCGGCACCTCGGTGAGGTCGACGGTGCCCAGCGGGTGGACCGCCTCGACGGTGGCGGAGGCGATGTCCACCACCGCCAGGGCGTTGTTCTCCTGCAGGGACACGTAGGCCTTACCACCGGAGGTGGTGATGTACTCGGGCTCGAGATTCTGGGCGACGGTGGTGGAGGCGCCCACCTGGCCGAAGACACGCACCCCCTCCGGCAGTGCGCCCTCGGCGTTGAAGGCACGGAAGTCGGCGGTGCGGACCTCCACGGCGGCGAGACCGGACAGATCGGCGGGCAGGGTGATCACGGAGACGGAGCCCTCCGGGTCGACCGAGTAGTCCTCGGCCGGCTCAGCCTCGTTGGCCACGAGGGCGTGGGTGCCGTCCTCGGTGATGGTGACCATGTCGGGGAGGGAACCGACCCCCGCGCGGCCGAGCACCTCGCCGTCACCGGCGGCGTCGAAGAAGATGACCTCGCCGGGGGCGGTCTTGTCGGCGGGCTCGACGGTGGCGACGGCGAGGCCGTCGGCACGCACCGCGACCGAGTTGATGGTCGTGTCCGCACCGGCGTCGACCGAGTGGAGCAGGGTCGGGGCGGTGGGGTCGGAGATGTCCAGGACGTCGATCTCACCGGAGTTCGCGTTGACCACCATCACCCGCTGGGAGTCGGCATGGTGGGCGACGATCTCGGCGGCGGACTGGTCGAAGATGCCGGTCTCGTAGGTGCCGATGGGTTCCACCGCCAACGCCGCACCCGGTGCGGAGTGGGTGACGGGGGCGTCGACAAGCGCGGCGTGAGCCGGGGTGACGAGGGAGAAACCGGTGACGGAGGCCGCGCACAGGGCGACGGCGGAACGACGGAGGGACAAGGACATGCTCCTGAACAAAGACTGGCGGACGGATAAAAACCGCCTGTCAGCGTGCCCCACCGAAGTGAACGCCAGGCGGTACACCGAGTGACCCGCGGGTGAACAGTCCGTGAACCGGCCAGCCCAGGTGGGCGCGCGATGAGCGGGGACTACACTGTCTCGACATGAGCGAGAACCAGTCCGGCACCATCACCGCCCCGTCCACCTACACGCCCGTACGCGCGTCGGACATTCAGCTGGCGCAGGCGCGGATCTCCTCGGTGATCGCCCCCACCCCGCTGCAGTACTGCCCCCGACTGTCCGAGGACACCGGCGTCGAGGTCTACCTCAAGCGCGAGGACCTCCAGGACGTGCGCTCCTACAAGATCCGCGGCGCCTACTTCGCCATCGCCAACCTCGACGCCGAACAGCGCGCCGCCGGCATCGTCGCCGCCTCCGCCGGCAACCACGCCCAGGGTGTCGCGTACGCCTGCCGCACCATGGGCATCCAGGGCCGCATCTTCGTCCCCAGCCAGACACCGAAGCAGAAACGCGACCGCATCCAGGTCCACGGCGGCGACATGGTCGACCTCGTGGTCACCGGCAACAACTTCGACGAAGCCGCCGCCGCCGCGCGTGCCGACGCCGCCGAACGCGGCGCCACCATCATCGAGCCCTTCGACGCCCGCGACACCGTCATCGGCCAGGGCACCGTCGCCGCCGAGATCCTCAGCCAGCTCACCACCATCGGCAAGTCCCTGGACACCGTCTTCGTCCCCGTCGGCGGCGCCGGCCTGCTCGCCGGAGTCACCAGCTACCTCGCCGACATGGCACCACGCACCGCCATCGTCGGCGTCGAACCCGCCGGCGCCGCCTCCCTCCAGGCCGCCCTCGACGCCGGTGAACCCGTCACCCTGGACAAAGTCGACTCCTTCGTCGACGGCGCCGCCGTCAGACGCATCGGCGAACTGCCGTACCACACCGTCGAAGCCAACCAGGGCCGCATCCACGTCATCAACGTGTCCGAAGGCGCCGTCTGCACCGAGATGCTCGAGCTCTACCAGAACGAGGGCATCATCGCCGAGCCCGCCGGCGCCCTCTCCGTCACCGGCCTGCGCGAAATGAACCTCGCCCCCGGCTCCGTCGTCGTGTGCATCATCTCCGGCGGCAACAACGACGTCCTCCGCTACGCCGAGATCATGGAACGCTCCCTCGTCCACCGCGGCCTCAAGCACTACTTCCTGGTCAACTTCCCCCAGGAACCCGGCCAGCTCCGCCACTTCCTCACCGACATCCTCGGCCCCGACGACGACATCACCCTCTTCGAGTACCTCAAGCGCAACAACCGCGAAACCGGTGCGGCCCTGGTCGGCCTCGAACTCGGCCGCGCCAGCGACCTCGACCCACTGCTCGACCGCATGACGGCCTCCCGCATCAACTGCGAGCACCTGCAGCCGAACACCCCCGAGTACGAGTACCTGGTGAGCACGTAGCAGTGGTGTGAGGTGGGCCGAGGCGCCGGGTACTGCCGTCGGATGGCGGGATTGCGCCCGGTGCACCTGCAACAGGTGACCGCCCGATTTTCCTGAGCAGGGACGATGACGTCGGGCGGCCTTGACTGTGTCATCGGTTGCAGGCGGCTCAGGCGCAGATGTTGCCGCAGCCCCGGCCGCTGTGTGACTGGTGATCTTTAGCCCCGGCTGTGGTCGCCGCGGGCAGGGGTTCCTGCAACAGGTGACCGCCCGATTTTCCTGAGCAGGGACGATGACGTCGGGCCGGGTGGAAACTGTCATCTGTTGCAGGCCGACCCGGACCCGCCCCGGACTCAACCCCGCCACAACCCCGCCACGCCGGCCACTTACCGCCTGATCAACGCAAACTCCCAGGCCTCCAGCTCGGTGGCGTCGAGCCCGACGGTGGGTGAGCCGAAGGAGTACACCAACTCGCCGCCGAAGGGCACCGCCACCGGTGCGGAGGAGAGGTTGGCCACGAGCATGACGTCGTCGTAGCCCATGGCGAGCCAGCGGTCGTCCTCGGTGCCGGTCTCGACGATGAGCTGGGTGAGGTCGGCGCGGGCGAGTCCGAGTTCGGTGCGCAGGCGCAGCAGGGTCCGGTAGGCGTCGACGATCGTCTCCTGCTCGTCGCTGAAGTTCCAGTCCAGCTTGGAGGATTCGTAGGTGGTGGGGGAGGCGGGGTCGGGGACTTCGTCGTGGTTCCAGCCGGCGCGGGCGAATTCGCGTTTGCGGCCCTCGGTGGTCAGCTGGTTGAGCTTTTCGTCGGTGTGGGAGCAGAAGAAGGCGAAGGGGGTCTGTGCGCCGTATTCCTCGCCCATGAAGACCATGGGGGTGTAGGGGGAGGAGAGGATGACGGCGGCCTTGAGTACCTGCTGGGCGGGGGTGAGGTTCATGGAGGGCCGGTCGCCGGTGGCGCGGTTGCCCACCTGGTCGTGGGTGGTGGTGTAGGTGACGAAGCGGTGGGCCGGCATGGTGGCCCGGTTGATGGGGCGGCCGTGGTGGCGGCCCCGGAAGCTGGAGTAGGTGCCGGTGAAGAAGTAGGCCTCGCGCAGGGTCTTGTCCAGGGCATCGAGGGAGCCGTAGTCCTCGTAGTAGGCGTGGGTTTCGCCGGAGACCATGGTGTGGAGGGCGTGGTGGATGTCGTCGAGCCACTGGCCGGCGAGGCCGTAGCCGCCGGCTTCGCGGGAGGTGACCAGGCGGGGGTCGTTGAGGTCGGATTCCGCGATGACGTAGCGGGGGACGCCGGTGCGGACGGTGGCGTCGTCGGCGACGGCCTGGATCTGTTCCATGATGGAGTAGGCGCCGACGTCGTCGAGGGCGTGGACGGCGTCGAGTCGTAGGCCGTCGATGCGGTATTCCACGAACCACTGGCGGACGGTGTCGAGGATGAAGGCGCGGACCTCGTCGGAGTGGGGGCCGGAGATGTTGACCACCTCGCCCCAGCCGGTGGTGCCGCCGGAGGTGTAGGGGCCGTACATGCCGTTGTAGTTGCCGTCGGGGCCGAAGTGGTTGTACACGACGTCGAGGATGACGCCGATGCCGGCGTTGTGGGCGGCGTCGACAAGCTTCTTCAGGCCGTCGGGGCCGCCGTAGGTGTGGTGGACGGCCATCCAGTCGACGCCGTCATAGCCCCAGTTGCGGTCGCCGCCGAAGGGTTGGACGGGCATGAGTTCGATGGCGGTGACGCCGAGGTCGCGCAGGTAGCCGAGCTTCTCGATGACGCCCTCGAACGTCCCTTCCGGGGTGAAGGTTCCCACGTGGAGTTCGTAGATGACCTGGCCGGCCAGGTCGCGGCCGGTCCAGTTGTCGGAGGTCCAGTCGTATGCGGGGTCGGTGACCTCGGAGAGACCGTGGATGCCGTCGGGCTGGGAGGTGGTGCGCGGGTCGGGGAAGGGGCCGGCCCAGTTGTTCCCGTCGTGGAGTTCGAAGCCGTAGCGCATGCCGGGTTCGGCGATCTGGTCGGCGACCCACCAGTCGGCTGAGATCCGCCGCATGGGGAGGGTGTCGTCCCCGAGTCGGAGGCGGACGTCCTGGGGATACGGTGCCCAGACGGCAAACGGCTCATACGCACTCATGCATCCGAGGGTAGGGGTTTCGGGATTCGCCCGCCAGGTAGCATTCATCACCATGCAGACCTCCTACGCGTTGCCCGCCGCCGGCCGCACGTGGACGCACCGATGGGAGGTCAAGCGGTCGAAGTTCCTCACTTTCGCCCGCCGGGTGATGTCGGAGGAGGCGGCCCGTGACTTCATCGCCGAGGTCAGGCGGGAGTACCCGGACGCCCGCCACCACTGCAGCGCCTACCTGCTGCACGTCGACGGGGCGAATCCCGTCGAGCGTTCCTCCGATGACGGTGAGCCCTCGGGGACCGCGGGGACACCGATGCTGGACATGCTCCGCGGGTCCGGGCTTATCGACGTCGCCGTGGTCGTCGTCCGCTACTTCGGCGGCGTCAAGCTCGGCGCCGGCGGCCTGGTCCACGCCTACTCGCAGTCGGTCCAGCAGGTGCTGCCGCTGGTGGACCGGGTCACCCGCAGCCGACGGGAGCTGTACACCGTCACCGCGCCCCATGCCGAGGCCGGGCGGCTCGAGGCGGAGCTGCGGGCACGCGATCTCGTGGTCGACGTGGCCTACGGTGCGGAGGTGACGATGACCCTCGCCGTGGCCCCGGGTGGGAGAACGGAGCTGGCGTCGACCCTGGCGTCCCTGACCGCCGGGGTGGCGGAGCCGGCGGAGGCGGGCACGGCCTGGGTGGAGTCGTGATCACGGGGGCGTCGGGCGATAGGATAGGGGCCATGACAATGCAGCGTCGCCCCAACAACCCCATCGAGCAGCGCAAGCAGGCCGTGCGCAGGTACACCCGCAACGCCGCCCTCAGCGTCGGCGGTGGCGTGGTCGGCGGTGCCGCCCTGGCATTGCTGTTCACCAGCTGGGCGTGGCTGGTCATCGGCCTCGTCGTCGCCGTGGTCGGCGGGTACATGAACTGGTCGAAGATCCAGAAGATCGTCAACCACCGGGACAACTACTGATCCGATGACCCAGCCCGACGGACTTCCCGTCCGCATCGACGTGTGGGTGTGGGCGGTACGGATCTTCAAGACCCGCTCTGATGCGGCCACCGCCGTGCGCGCCGGGCACGTCAAACTCAACGGCTCGGCGACGAAACCCGCCCAGCAGGTCGTCCCCGGTGACCGGATCCGCGTGTGGGTCAACCACCGGGAACTGGACCTGGAGGTGCTGGCCACCGTGCGCAAGCGGGTCGGTGCCCCCGTCGCCCGGACCTGCTACGTCGACCATTCCCCGCCCCCGCCGCCGAAGGAGATCCTCGCCTCCCAGCCGCGCCGCGACCGGGGTGCCGGCCGCCCGACGAAGCGGGAGCGCCGCGAGCTCGACCGCCTGCGGGGCCGGAACTCCTAGCTGCGCTGGTCGAGGATCCGGCGCACCCGCGGGATGACCTCCTCGCCGTAGAGGCGGATGGTCTCCAGGTTGTGTTCGTGGGCGACCGGACCGTTGGCGTACTTGAGCACGAATCGGTCGAGGTCGAGCGCGGTGATCGTGTCGGCGATCTTGGCGGCCACGGTGTCGGGGGAGCCGACGTAGAGGGCGCCGTGGGTGATCTCCCGGGTGAACTGCTCCATCGTGGGGGCGGGCCAGCCACGTTCGGCGCCGATGCGACGCTGTCCGGCCATCCACTCCTCGAACAGGCGCTCCTGGGCCGCATCGTCGGTGGGGGCGATCAGGCCCGGGGAGTGGATGCCCACGGGCAGCTGGGGCTGACCGAACTCGTCGTTGGCCCGGCGGTAGAGGTCGACGAAGGGGCGGAAACGGCGGGCGGCGCCACCGATGACGGCGAGCATGAGGGGGAAGCGGTGGCGGGCGGCGCGGACGACCGATTCCGGGGATCCGCCGACGGCGACCCACACGGGCAGCGGGGTGGCCAGGGTGGGGTAGAGGCGCTGGTTGTCCAGGCCCGGGCGCAGTGAGCCGCGGTGCCAGGTGACGGGTTCGTCGGCGGCGTCGGCGTCAAGGATGGTCCGCATGAGGTCGAGCTTCTCCTCGAAGAGCTGCTCATAGTTCTGCAGGTCGTAGCCGAACAGGGGGAAGGACTCGGTGAAGGAGCCCCGGCCGAGGGTCATCTCGGCGCGGCCGTCCGAGATGGCCTGGAGGGTGGAGAAGCGTTCGAAGACGCGGACCGGGTCATCCGAGGACAGCACGATGACGGAGGTGGTGAGGTGGATGTTCCGGGTCGTAGCTGCGATGGCGGTGAGGACGACGTCCGGGGCGGAGACCGCGAAGTCGTCGCGGTGGTGTTCGCCGATGCCGAAGACGTCGATGCCGACCTCGTCGGCGAGGACACCCTCGGCGACGATGTTGCGGATGACCTGGTCGTAGGGGAGGAGATCGCCACCGTCGGGGGAGCGGGTGACGTCGCCGAAGGTGTCGAGGCCGAAGGTGATGCGCTGAGTCATGAAGTTAATGATACGTCAACAAAAGACGTAGCGCGAGATCCCCGGTTAAAACAGACCCCAGTCCGCCGGCGGGAAGTCGATGCCGAAGTCACGGAAGAAATCGGCGATGGACAGGGCCCAGACGTGGATGGCGTCGGCGGCCAGCGGGAAATCTTCGCGGATGGACGAGATCATGGATTAACTCTCCTGTTGATTCCTGGGGGTGCGGACCAGTCCATGCTACTGCGGAGACCGCCGGGTGTCCGGCACAATCCGCGCGGCACGCATTCTTTTCAACCGGCCCGCCAACTGGTGGGGCCGCTGGGACGGACGGGAACCGGTGGAACCGGTCCGGTTGATGTGCTCCTGCCCGAAACGGCGCAGCAGCAGGTCGTCGATGAGGCGGATCTGGCCGGGGTGGAACCGGTACTGCACCGCCTGGTGCACGGCCTCGATGTCGTTCGGGTTGAGCAGCTTCTCCAGCTCGGCGACGGTGGTGATGCCGTTGGCGTTGAGCAGCCGCTCCAGCCACCGGTAGTTCTCCGACCGGGAGCCGGGGAAGCGGTTGCCCAGCAGCATGGCGAGCACACCGGGCAGCGTCTCCGCGGTGAGGTCGACGTCGTCGGCGGGCGAGCCCTCGGCGTCCTGGAGGGCGGCGATCTGGTCGAACTGCTGGTCCGCCAGCTCGATGAGGCCGGCGGCGAGGGTGAACGCCCGGTCCACCCGCGGGTCGAGGTCCTCGCCACCGCGCTTGTAGCGGATGTCGTGCTCGAACTCGGCCCAGGCGTGCTGCAGCACGGTGCGCACCTGCACCTCGAAGGACACACCCTGGTACGGGGTGAGTTCCTCGATGTCGGAGGAGTTCTCGTCGACGGTGAGGATGAGGTGATGGGAGCCGTAGCCGAATCCGCCCGCGACGCGGGTCTCGGCGGTCTTGTCCACGGAACGTTCCACGGTGAAGGACTGCTGGAGCACCCCGATGGCCACCGGGATCTCGGTCGAGTGGAAGGTGGTCACCCGCACGCCGATGAGATCGTGGATGTCGGTCCACGGCTCCGGGTAGAGGAACTCCCCGTCGGGGCCCTTCTTCCGGGCCTTGGCCTTGAGCGAGGGCCAGTCCTTCAGCCGGGCGGTCACCCGGTCGTAGGTGACGCCGGCATCGGCCAGCAGGTCCTCGATCGAGCCGCCGAAGTCATCGGCGACGTCCGGGTGGGTGCGGCGCCACTCATGGTAGCGGCTGCCCAGGCGGGCGATACGGTCAGACATCACGCTCCACCGGCTGGGCGACGAGCAGGGCGGTGGGGAACAGGGCCAGGACCTCGGCGACAGGGGCGGTCGACTCGAAGGTGCGGCCGGTGAGCTGGTCCAGCCAGCGGCCCTCCGGCAGGGTGACGGTGGTGTCGGCCCAGCCGCCACGCTGTTCCAGCAGCAGCGGTCGGCGGGTGGCGAGGGTGATGACGCCGATGCCGCCGGCGTCGCCACGCGCGGAACCGATGAGGTGCGACTCGGCGGGGCCGACGGCGAAGACGGCCTGCATGTCGCCGCCGACGAAGTACTCGGGGTGCGCGGCGCGCAGCTTGAGGCCCTCGTGGACGACGTGGAGCTTGATGCGGTCGCCGTAGAGATCGAGCTGCGGGTAGGCGCCGGTGGTGCCCTCCTGGGCGGCGGCCTCGGCGGCGAGGTCCTCCCAGTCCACGCCCTCGTCGATGATGTCGAGGACCTGGCGGCGGGCGATGTAGTCGACGAAACGCCGGTTGTCCGGGTCGACGAGGGAGTCATCGAGGAACTCGGTGCCCTGGTAGATGTCCGGGATGCCGGGGCCGGTGATCTGCAGGAGCTTGCGGCCCACGGAGATCTGGGCGGCACCGCGGGCCAGCGGGCCGACGAACTCGGTGATCAGGGAGGTGACGGGGCCGTCGAGAAGCACGTCGACCCAGTCGGCGACGGCGGACTCGAAGCTGTCGTTGGGGTCGACCCACGTGGTGTGGACACCGGCCTCGCGGATCGCCTTGAGCGCGTAGCCCTGGAACCGCTCCCGCAGGGTCTCGGTGATCTGGCCGTCGACGGGCCAGATGCCCAGCAGATTCTGGATGAGGAAGTGCCCGGTGCCGGCGTCGGGGGCCGGGACGATGGCGGTGATGCGGTGGATGAACTCGGCAAAGTCGCTGGGATTCTCCGTCAGCTCGATGATCCGGGCACGGACGTCCTCACCGCGCTTGGTGTCGTGGGTGGTCAGCGTCGTCATCGCCTTCGGCCACAGGCGGGCGCGTTCCTGCTGGAGGAGGTGGAACTCGGCCGCGGAGACGCCGAAGCGGCCCGGGGCGCCGCCGACTTCCTGGAGGGCGACGAGGCGGGCGGCACGGTAGAAGGTGGTGTCCTCCACACCCTTGGCCATGACGGCACCACAGACCTGGGCGAAGCGGATCTTGGCCTCCGCATTGGCGTTGAGGGCCGCGGCGATGAGGTCCAGGGCGTCGCGACGCGAGGGGAAACGACGCGACATCTCCGCGATGACCGTGGCGGTCACCCGCGACAGGGAGAGGTAGTCGGCGCGGTAGACCGGCATCGCGGCCACCAGCTCGACGATGGTGGTGGTCAGGTCCTCCTCGGCGACGGCGGAACCGGCGGTGGAGAAGTTGTCGCGGCGCATGGCGCGGGCCAGGCGGCGGATCTCGGCGCTGAGCTCCTCGCGGGCGACCTCACGCTTGAGTTCCTGCTGCGCGGCGGTGACAGCGGCCTCGTCCCAGGTGGAGCCGGAATGCTGGAGGGCGAGCATGGACATGGAGTCCTCGGCCTCCCGGGAGACGAACACGCCGTCAAGTTCCCGCAGCGCGTCGTAGCCGGTGGTGCCGTCGACGGACAGACGGGGGTCGAGGGCCTCGTCGACCTCGAGGATCTTCTCCACCACCAGCCACCGGTCCTCGCCGACGACCTCACGCAGGCGGGTGAGGTAGCCGAAGGGGTCGGACAGGCCGTCCGGATGGTCGACGCGGACGCCGTCGATGAGATCCTCACCGATGAGCTGCCGGATGATGCGGTGGGTGTGCTCGAAGACCATGGGGTCCTCCTGGCGGATACCCGCCAGCCCGTTGACGGAGAAGAAACGGCGGTAGGAGATGACCCCGTCGCGCCAGTACATCAGGCGGTAGCTCTGCCGGTCGTAGACCTCGCGGGGGTCATCGTCGAGGGACTCCCACGTGCCGTCCGCGACGGGGAAGTGGTTGTCGTAGTAGGCGATGACGGTCTCGCCGTCGAGCTCGGTGAGCTCCAGCTTGTCCTCGTCACCCGGCTGGCCCAGCACGGGCAGACCGAGCTTGCCGTCGGCGCCGTTGTCGGAGTGCCAGTCGATGTCGAAGTAGTGCTCGTAGTCCGAGTCCTGCCCGTTCTTGAGCACGTCCCACCACCACTTGTTCAGTCGCGGATCCTGCACCCCGAGGTGGTTGGGCACGATGTCGATGATGATGCCCAGGCCCGCGGCATGCGCGGTGGCCGCCAGCTCCCGCAACCCCTCCAGGCCACCGAGCTCCGGGTTGACCTCGGTGGGGTCGGTGACGTCGTAGTTGTGGGTCGACGTCGGGTCGGCGGTGAAGATGGGGGAGAGGTAGAGGTGGCTGACCCCCAGATCACGCAGGTACGGCACCTGGGCGGCGGCCTCGGCGAAACCAAAGGACCGGCCAGCTGGATCCGCCTGCGGGCCCCGCAGCTGCAGACGGTAGGTGGCGGTGATGGGACGACGCATGAGACTCCTCGGACGTTATGCAGAAATGTGCACCCACCACCCTAGGCGGACGCGGTCATCAGTGCGGCACGGGACACCGCCGTGGGGAACCCGTGCGCCCACCGCACCGCGACCTCGAGCAGTGCGGGGCCGGGCACGAGGCGCGCCGCCACGTCCACCCACGTATCGACGTCCGCGATCGGCAACGCCAGCAGCATCGACGGGGTGGGCGCGAGGTACCCGACCTCGCCACCGACCAGGTCGGTGAGGTGGGTGTCGAGGATGGTGAAGGTGTGCGGGTGAGCCAGCCACGCGGACACCTGGTGGCCGGGGGTGGCCACCTGCAGACCCGGGGCGCCGTCCCCGAGAACCAGGGGCGCCGGGCGGGTGAGGAACCGGACGCCCCGCCGGGTGCGGGTGCGTTCCACCAGGTTGTCCGCCGCCACGTCCCAGGCCCGGTGTGCCGAGAGATCGAGTTCCCCGAGGCCCCGGTAACTGACGTCCCGCCCGGCACTGGTGAACCCCGTGCACAGTTCGTGCGACAGCGCGATGTAGGCCAGTGAGTCGCTGAACCCGTCGTCGCTGAGGCTGCGGCGGCGGGACCAGTCGAGCGGATGCAGGGCGGGCAGCAGGGTCGTGGGGCTCAGGGGCACGGTCGGGGTGGTCGGCATGGTCGGGGTCCTCTCGGCGGTGACGCGTGCTGGCACGCGCTGTCACTACTGTCACTACTGTCAGACTCCGGAAATGCGCCGCCGGTTCCCGTACCGGGGGAAAACTCTAGAACGGGGGATGCTCGTCCTCCGGGACCGTGCCCCCGGTGTCGGCCGATGCGGGGTCGATGCCGAGGACGGCGTAGAGCTGCTCGGCGGACCAGATGTCGATCTCCTGGCCCTTCGCGATCAGCTCCTCCGCCCGCTTCTGCTTCGACGTCTTGGTCGCCCAGCTGCCGGCGACGAGGATCGTCGTCTTCTTTGTCACGTTCTTGCCGATGTCCGCCCCCAGCTGTGCCATGTCCTGCCACAGCTGGCCCTTGTCGAAGGGCTCGAAATCACCGGAGAGGGTGACGTTCTGCCCGTACAAGGGGTTGGCGGAATCGGCGTCCTCGTTGGCCTCGGGGATGGTGTCCGGGGTGGCCACCGACTGCCAGGGCGCGCGCCGCCGACCTCCCCGGACTCCTCTGGATACTGCTTCTCCGGGGCGGGCTCAGTGTGTCGCTCCTGCACAGCCACCGTGGCTCCGGAGCGGATCTTCAGCACCGGCCACGCCCTGTCACCCTCCAGTCCGCCGAGGGTGAATCCCTGTGCCTGGTGGAAGGAGACGAAGTCGCCGCGGTGGCCGGCGCGCCGGGCCAGCTCGACGATGATCATCGCCGCCGCCCGGGCGTCCGAGGCGGCGTCGTGGTGGTGGACCAGATCGACGCCGAGGGCCTGCGCCACCACGGGGAGCCGGTGGCTGCTCAGGCCGAGCCGGGCGGCCCGGGACAGGGCGAGGGAGCAGCCGTAGGTCAACGGCGGCACCGCCAGGTCGGAGGCCAGGCAGGCCCGCAGCGTGGCGATGGCGTCGAACTGCGCGTTGTGTGCCACCACCGGCAGGTCCCCGATGAACTCCAGCAGCTGGGGGAGACGCTCGGCGAAGGTGGGCTGGTCGGCGACGTCATCCGGGGTGATGCCGTGGACGGCGACATTGCCGGGCTGGAAGTGGTCGATGCCCGCCGGCGGGCGGCAGAGCCAGGACCCGGCGGCGACCTCCACGCCGTCGACGATGCGGACCACGCCGATCTGGCAGATGGAGCCGATGTCGGCGTTGGCGGTCTCCACGTCGAAGCCGATGAGGTTGAGCCCCGGGACCGCCCCGGTGGAGGCGACCGGGGCCTCGCCGCGGCGGGCGGCGTCGAGGTCGCCGAGGAAGTCCTCGAGCTCCCGGGCCTGGTTCGGGGCGAAGCCGATGGTGAGGTCGACGCCGTCGAGGTGGACCCACCCGGCGTCGAGAAGCGTCGGGGCCTGGGACGTGACCCCGGTGACCTCGGCGAGCTCCACGGTGACCTCCGCCTGCCCCAGCAGGGCGGCCGCCAGGGGCGTGCGGTGGATGCTGATGCCGGTGGCATGGACGGTCAGGTGGGCTCCGTTGGCCGGGATCACGTGGTCGACTCCGTTTCAGTCCCCGATGGGCGGGGGCGGGAATGGGAATGGTCCGCCAGTCTACCCCTGGGGGCTGGCGGACCATGGACGTCGTGGGTCAGAGAGTGGGTCAGTTATTCGACGTCGGTGTACTCGTCGGCGATCGCGGCCTGGCGCTTCGCCCTGAGTTCCTCCGCGGACAGGTCGGCGCGGCCGGTGTCCTCGTAGGGTGAGTCGTCGTCGGAGTCGCCGGAGTCATCCCCGGACGGGATGGCACCGTGCTCGTCCTCGACCTCGAAGTCGGGTTCGTGTGCGGCGTCCTCGACCACGTCGTCGGCCGCGGCGTCAGCTCCGTCTCCGGCCTTCTCACCCTCCTGTTCAGCCACGGCCTCGGCGGTGGCGGAGGAGGCGGCGGTCACCTTGTCACCGACCTGACCCAGGTCCGCCTTGCGGTCCTCGGCGGTGACGACCTCGGTCTCCTCGTTCTCGTCCCACTCCGGGCCCTCGATCTGCTTGAGCAGCATCGTGGAACGGGCGGGGACGGTGATGGTGCCCTTCGCCTCGACGATGGCCGCCTCGATCGGGTAACCGATGTCCTCGGTGGTGTCCACCAGCAGCTGCCAGCGCACACCGAGGGAACGCGGCGGGAGGGTGAACTCGATCTCCTCGTAGTGCGCGTTGAACATGAGGATGAAGGAGTCGTCGGTGATCTTCTGGCCACGCTCGTCCGGCTCGGTGATGGCGTCACCGTTGAGGTAGACCTGCAGGGCCTTACCGAAGGCGAAGTCCCAGTCGTCCTGAGTCATGAGCTTTCCGGAGGGAACGAGCCAGGCGATGTCACGGTCGCGGACGTCGGCACCCAGGGGGCCGCCGGCGAGGAAGCGACGGCGACGGAACACCGGGTGGCGGCGACGGATGTTGAGCAGCCGCTTGGTGAACGCGTGGAGGGTGGAGTTCTCCTCCAACTGGTCCCAGTCCATCCACGCCAGCTCATTGTCCTGGCAGTAGACGTTGTTGTTGCCGTTCTGGGTCCGCGCCATCTCATCACCGTGCGAGATCATCGGCGTGCCCAGCGACAGGATGAGGGTGGTGAGGAAGTTACGGCGCTGGCGAGCGCGCAGGGAACGTACGTCCTCGTCGTCGGTCGGGCCCTCGACGCCGTGGTTCCACGACCGGTTGTGGGACTCGCCGTCCCGGTTGTCCTCGCCGTTGGCCGCGTTGTGCTTCTCGTTGTAGCTGACCAGGTCATTGAGGGTGAAACCGTCGTGGGCGGTGATGAAGTTGATCGACGCGGTGGGGCGACGGTCGTTGTTGGCGTAGAGGTCCGAGGAACCGGTGAGGCGGGACGCGAACTCGCCCAGGGTGGCGGGCTCGCCGCGCCAGAAGTCACGGACGGTGTCGCGGTACTTGCCGTTCCACTCGGTCCACAGCGGCGGGAAGTTGCCCACCTGGTAGCCGTTGTGGCCGACATCCCACGGCTCGGCGATGAGCTTGACCTGGGAGACGACCGGGTCCTGCTGGACCAGGTCGAAGAAGGTGGCCAGGCGGTCGACGTCGTGGAGCTCACGCGCGAGGGTGGAGGCGAGGTCGAAACGGAAGCCGTCGACGTGCATCTCGGTGACCCAGTAGCGCAGCGAGTCCATGATCAGCTGCAGGGAGTGCGGGTCGCGGACGTTGAGGGAGTTACCGGTGCCGGTGTAGTCCATGTAGTGGAACTTGTCGCCGTCGACCAGCCGGTAGTACGCCTCGTTGTCGATGCCGCGGAACGCGATCGTCGGGCCCAGGTGGTTGCCCTCGGCGGTGTGGTTGTACACCACGTCGAGGATGACCTCCATGCCGGCCTCGTGGTACGCGCGGACCATGCCCTTGAACTCGGACACGGCACCGCCGGGCTTGCGGGCGGCGGCGTAGTCCTGCTGCGGCGCGAAGAAGCCGAAGGTGTTGTAACCCCAGTAGTTGCGCAGGCCGATGTCGCGGAGGCGGTCGTCCTGGAGGAACTGGTGGACCGGCATGAGCTCGACGGCGGTGACGCCGAGGTCCTTGAGGTAGGAGATGATCGCCGGGTGGGCCAGACCGGCGTAGGTGCCGCGCAGGTTCGCCGGGACATCCGGGTGCGTCATCGTCATGCCCTTGACGTGGGTCTCGTAGATGACGGTGTCGTTGTAGGGGATGCGCGGCGCGCGGTCGGAGCCCCAGTCGAAGAAGGGGTTGATGACCACGGACTTCATCGTGTGACCGAGGCTGTCCTCTTCATTGCGGCCGGATCCCGGGGGCTCGGCGTGGATGTCGTAGGAGAACAGGGACGGGTCGCCGTCGAACTCGCCGTCGAAGGCGCGGGCGTACGGGTCGACGAGGAGCTTGTTCGGGTCGCAGCGCTTGCCGTTGTGGGGGTCGTACGGGCCGTGCACGCGGTAGCCGTAGCGCTGACCGGGCTGGACGCCGGGAAGGTAGCAGTGCCAGACGTGGGCGTCGACCTCCTCGAGCGGGATGCGGACCTCGTTGTCCTCGCGGTCGATGAGACAGAGCTCGACCTTCTCCGCCACGTCAGAGAAGAGGGCGAAGTTGGTGCCTGCTCCGTCGTAGGTGGACCCGAGGGGGTAGGGGTCTCCCGGCCAGACCGTGTAATTATGCGCGGACTCTTGTGTCATGGGGTCCGATCATAGTGGGTGCAGGGTCGATTCACCGTCTGCGCACCCCGCCTGTGGCCCGATTGTGTGGTGTTTGCCGTCACCCTCGTCCGAGACCGTGGAGCAGGTAACTCACCCCGCGCCGGAAATCCTCGGCCGGGGTGCCCGTCGGCGGGGCGGGAGTGCCGGTGTCCGCCGCGTACTGGCGGTGGGACTGCTCCAGCGTCGTCGCGCCGAGCACCAGGTGCAGCAGGGCGGCGGCACCGACCCGGGAGACGTCCGCGTCGTCGAGGGCAAGGGCGTCGGAGAGCTGCTTCTCGACGTCCCCCCGCGTCTCCGAATCCGGCTGCGACAGGGCCGCACTCACCAGCTCCGCGCCGTCGCGGTGCGCCAGCAGGGCCGTCCGGAGGCGGTCGGCGAGCTCCTCGGGTGAGGCGGGATCGGTCGTGTCGAGTGCGGGCGCGAGGATCCGGTCGGCGATGGCGGCGATGAGCTGCTGCTTGTTGGCCAGGTGCCAGTAGAGTGCGCCGGGGGCCACTCCGAGGTGGGTGGCCACGCGGCGCATGGTCATGTCGGCCAGCCCGTAGGAATCGAGAATCTCCATGGCGGCCGTGACGATGGTGTCCCGGGACAACTGCACGTCGACGAGCATACCGGCTGACCTGCGGCGGGTAACAGACCGGGACAATCCGGATATAAGTCACACATTAGTTCAGTCGCCTTGCTAAGGTGGCGCTTTGACGAGCGAAACATCCAACAGGAGTACACCGTGACGATCTCGCTGACCATGAAGAAGACCATTACCGCACTCGCACTGGCGGCCCCGCTCGCCCTCGTGGCGTGCGGTTCTGACGATGGTGCAGACGAGACCACGAGCTCTGCCCCGAGCACGGTCACCAGCACCCGCACCTCGGAGACCACCACCACGGAGACCTCGGAGGAGGAGACCACCTCCTCCTCCGCTGCCCCGTCCGAGACCAGCGCGGAGCCGACCGAGGGGGACACCGAGGACCCGCAGGCCGCCCCGCAGATCAACGACCCCTTCGCCGCCGGCCAGCTCGCCTACGAGGAGGCCACCCCGGTCGAGGGTGGCGGCCCGGCCAGCGAGGCCGACCGCGCGGAGATCGAGGGCCTGGTGGGCGGCATCTACCAGTCGCAGACCTTCCACCAGTTCCTCCGTTACGTGCCGGAGAACGCCTGCAGCGCGGTCATCGAGGCCAACGGCGGTCCCGCCGCCCTCGACCTGGGGGACATCCCGGACATGCCGCTGAGCCAGCTGCCCGGTTACGCCGAGTCCAACGCCCACATCCAGTCCATCGACGATGTCCGGGTCGAGGGCGACCAGGCCTCCGCCGTGGTCACCGCGGTGAGCAACGGTCAGGCCGAGACCCAGACCCAGCGTTTCCTCAAGGAAGACGGTCGCTGGAAGTTCTGCAACTGACCCGGATGACCAGACGATCACTGGGAAGCGGCGCCGGAGTTCTCGCGGCGTCGCTTCTGGCGTTCATCGGCGTCGGCGCCCTGTGGGGTCTGCTCCGGCCCACCTACGAAGGCCGCCTCGTCGGCGGCGGGCAGGTGGCGATCGAGCCCGCGTTCAACGTCGAGTTCACCTCCTACATCACCTTCGCGGCGGCTACGGGCCTGCTCGCGGCGGTGGTCGCCCTGTGCGTGTACACCGCCTCCCCGGCCTCCCGTGGCCCGGGAATGTTGTGGTGGCTGATTGTCGTGGCGGCGGTCTCCACCTTCGCCTTCTGGCAGGTCGGCCTGGTCACCAGCTCCCTGCTGCACCCCCTGCCGGAGCCCGACAGCCTCGACGAGGGGGCGTTCGTGGAGTTCGCCCCCGGCTTCCGGCCCGGGGTCGCCCTCGTCGCGGCCCCGCTCATGGCGGCGCTGAGTTACTGGTGCGCGGCGCTGGTGACCCCGGAAGAGCGGGAACTTTCGGCGCCGATACAGTAGGTGCATGAGCGCACCTGAGCCGAATCGTCCCCACTTCCCGGCGGCCGAGGTCGACCCGGAGGACGTGGACCGCCTCATCGCCACCGCACTGGATGAGGACCTCACCTACGGGCCGGACATCACCAGCCGCGCCACCGTCGCCGCCGACCAGCGGTCCACGGCCCGCATCGTCTCCCGCCAGCCCGGCGTCATCGCCGGGCTGTTCGTCGTGGACCGGGTCCTGCGCCAGGTGGCCACCACCGATTTCAAGGTGACGGAGGTCAGCCCGGACGGCACCCGCGTGGCGCCGGGCACCGTGGTCGCCCACGTCGAGGCGGGCACCCGGGACCTGCTCACCGGCGAACGCACCCTGCTCAACCTGCTCACCCACCTCTCCGGCATCGCCTCCGCGACCGGCCGCTGGGTGGACGCGGTCGAGGGCACCGGGGCGAAGATCCGGGACTCCCGCAAGACCCTGCCCGGCCTGCGGTCCCTGCAGAAGTACGCCGTGACCGTCGGCGGGGGAGTCAACCACCGCCTCGGCCTCGGCGACCGGGCCCTGATCAAGGACAATCACGTCGTCGCCGCCGGCGGGGTGCTGGCTGCCTACCGGGCGGTCCGGGAGGCCTACCCGGACGCGTGGTGTGAGATCGAGGTGGACTCCCTCGCCCAGCTCGACGAGCTGCTGCCGGAACACCCCCACGAGATCCTGCTGGACAACTTCGAGCCGTGGGCGGTGCAGACGGCGGTGCAGCGTCGCGACGCCGTCTCCCCGGGCACCCTGCTGGAGGCCTCCGGTGGGCTCACCCTCGAGGTCGCCGCCGACTATGCCCGCACCGGGGTCGACTACCTCGCCGTCGGTTCGCTCACGCACTCGGCCCCGGCGCTGGATCTGGGCCTCGACTTCGACTGATCTCCTACCCGGAGATCAGGGCCAGCCGACCGCCGACTGTCCGGTCGCGTCCGAGCTGATCGAGTCGATGGCGTGGAGCACCTGGTTGATCGCCACGGCCGTGTTGTGCTCCAGCTGCGCGTCGTTGAGGCCCTCGCGGACGGGGGCGGTGAACTCGACGCGGACCTGCAGGCCGTCGTCGTCGGAGTGGCAGAACGCCTTGGTGGTCACGGACGCCTCGTTCCAGTCGTTGCACAGCAGGAACATCCGCAGGAAGTCCGCGTCGGGGTCGAGGTTGGGGTCCCAGTGCCCCTTGACCAGGTAACTGGGCCCGTTGTCCAGGAAGAAGCCGAAGAGGATGTCGTTGATCCAGGCGATGATGACGTCATCGCCGCCCTGGGTCTTCTCTATGCCCAGGCCCTCGAGTGTCGCGCGGACCCGGTCGATGGTCACCGGCTCCGGGGTGCCGGTGCGGGCGGCCTCGTCCCAGTCGCCGCCGGTGGAATCGTCGTGGGTGCTCATGTGGCTGGCGTACTCCTCGTCGGGTTCGGCGTCCCCGCCCAGGTCGGCGAGGACGTCCTCGTCGTCCTGGCTGCGGCGCTGGTCGAGCTCGCGGAGGCGCACCGCGTCGTCGTCAAGCTCGTTGACGCCGATGTGGCGGTCGCGGGGCAGGGGACCGGACAGGGCGTTGGTGTCCTGGTCCTTGCGGAAGGAGTCGTCGTCCGCCAGGTCGGCGGTGGTCAGCCACGGCAGTTCGGCGATGATGTGGTCGACGGCCAGGCGGGAGGTCTCCATGGACATGCGCACCACGTCGGCCAGTTGCTGCTCCGTCAGGCCCGGTCCGGTGAGGGTGGCGGAGCGGGCGTGGATGCTCACCTGGGATTCATCGCCGACGCGCATGGACACCGTCGGGCCGAGGCGTTCGCGGTTCCAGTTGTTGATCACCCGCGCGAGCTCCGTGATGTCCTCCATGCCGGCGTCGAGGCGCAGGTTGGTGTCGAAGACCAGCGCACCCGGTTGCCGCTCGTCGAGGTAGGCGATGACCTGGTGGTCGCGCCACGGGAACACGAGCCGGTCCGCGCCGACGTAGGCGTGGAAGTCGAACGACTCGGCCGCGACGTAGACCTGGGTCAGGGTGACCATGGTGTCGGCACCTCCTCCAGATCGTGTGTCGGGCAACGAGACAACAGTCTAGTGCGCCGACGTGGACCCCGGGGGACATACAATGAGCGCACAGTAGCCAGCAGACCCTCAAAGGAGAAGCGTCCCGATGCTCAACGTCATCGACCTGCGCGGTCGTACCCCGTCCACCAGTGAACTGCGCCGTGCGCTGCCGCGCGGCGGGACGGACGTCAACGCCGTGCTGCCGACTGTTGCCCCCATCGTCGACGCCGTCCGCGACCGCGGTGCCGCCGCCGCCCTCGAGTACGGGCAGCAGTTCGATGCGGTGACCCCCGCGTCGGTGCGGGTGCCGGCGGAGGTGATCCAGGGGGCCGTCGACACGCTCGACCCGGAGGTGCGGACCGCGCTGGAGGAGGCCATCGCCCGGGTGCGGTCGGTGCACGCCGAGCAGAAACCGGCGTCGCACACCACGACGCTTGCCGACGGCGCGACCGTCACCGAGGTGTTCCTCCCCATCGACCGCGTCGGGCTCTACGTCCCCGGCGGCAAGGCCGTGTACCCCTCGTCGGTGATCATGAACGTCGTCCCCGCCCAGGAGGCCGGCTGCACCTCCCTGGTGGTCGCCTCCCCGCCGCAGGCCGACCACGACGGCTGGCCGCACCCGACGATCCTCGCCGCCTGCGCCCTGCTCGGCGTGGACGAGGTGTGGGCCGTCGGCGGCGCGCAGGCCGTCGCGCTGCTCGCCTACGGCGATGACGAGGCCGGGCTGGACCCCGTGGACATCGTCACCGGCCCCGGCAACATCTTCGTCACCGCCGCCAAGCGCCTGGTCCAGGGTGTGGTGGGCATCGACGCGGAGGCCGGGCCCTCCGAGATCGCCATCCTCGCCGACGCCACCGCCGACCCCGTCTACCTCGCCTACGACCTCATCTCCCAGGCCGAGCACGATGACCTGGCCGCCTCGGTGCTCATCACCGACTCGCCGGAGCTGGCGGAGACCGTCGACCGGGAGATCGACGCCCGCTACACCGTCACCCGCAACGCCGACCGCGTCGCCGGTGCCCTGTCCGGCCGCCAGTCCGGCATCGTCCTCGTCGACGATCTCGAGCAGGGCATCGCCACCGCCGACGCCTACGCCGCGGAGCACCTGGAGATCCACACCGACAACGCCCGGGAGGTCGCCGAACGCATCCGGCACGCCGGCGCCATCTTCGTCGGCGCGTACTCGCCGGTCCCGCTCGGTGACTACGCCGCCGGCTCCAACCATGTCCTGCCGACCTCCGGCACCGCGCGATTCTCCGCCGGCCTGTCCACCCACACCTTCCTGCGTCCGGTCAACCTCATCGAATACGACCGCGTCGCCCTCAAGGAGATCGGCCGCCACGTCATCGCGCTCGCTGACGCCGAGGACCTGCCCGCCCACGGCGAATCCATCCGGGCCCGCTTCGAGTCCATGCCCACCGACGATGCTTCCCGGGAGGCCTAGATGACCGACCTCACGCTCAACCAGCTTCCCCTGCGCGAGGAACTGCGCGGCCAGTCGCCCTACGGTGCCCCCCAGCTCACCGTCCCGGTGCAGCTCAACACCAACGAGAACCCGTACCCGCCGTCACAGGCGCTCATCGACGATCTCGTGGAGACCGTCACCAAGGTCGCGACCGAACTCAACCGCTACCCGGACCGCGACGCCGTCGAGCTGCGCACCCGGCTGGCCGACTACGTCAGCGAGCAGACCGGGGTGGCCGTCACCGTGGACAATCTGTGGGCCGCCAACGGCTCCAACGAGGTGCTCCAGCAGCTGCTGCAGGCCTTCGGTGGCCCGGGTCGTAGCGCGCTCGGGTTCCAGCCGTCCTACTCCATGCACCCGATCCTCTCCGCGGGCACGCAGACCCGATTCCTCGACTGCCCGCGCGGGGCAGATTTCCGCATCGACATCGCCGCCGCCCTGGCCGCGATCGAGGAGCACCGGCCGGACATCATCTTCATCACCACCCCGAACAACCCGACCGGTGACATCACCTCGCTCGAGGACATCCGCACGCTTGTCGACGCCGCCCCCGGCATCGTCATCGTCGACGAGGCCTACGGCGAGTTCTCCCCGTCGCCCTCGGCGGTGACCCTGCTCGCCGAATATCCGGCGAAGCTCGTCGTGTCCCGCACGATGTCGAAGGCCTTCGACTTCGCCGGCGGCCGGCTCGGCTACTTCGTCGCCCACCCGGCGTTCATCGAGGCCGTCATGCTCGTGCGCCTGCCGTACCACCTGTCGGTGCTCTCCCAGGCGGCGGCGACCGTGGCGCTGCGGCACCGCGGTGACACGCTCGCGACCGTCGAGAAGCTCGCGCAGGAGCGGGTGCGGGTCGTCGCCGGCCTCGAGGAACTGGGCTACCAGGTCGTACCCAGCGAGTCGAACTTCGTGTTCTTCGGCCCCTTCGACGACCAGCACGCCGCCTGGCAGCGCTTCCTCGACGCCGGGGTCCTCATCCGCGACGTCGGCGTGACCGGCCACCTGCGCACCACCATCGGGCTGCCGGGCGAGAACGACGCCTTCCTCGCCGCCGCAGCCGACATCAGCAAGGAGATCTAAGTGACTGACCGCATCGGACGCGCCACCCGCACCACCTCCGAATCCGACATCACCGTCGAGATCAACCTCGACGGCACCGGCCGCGTCGACGTCGACACCGGCCTGCCCTTCTTCGACCACATGCTCACCGCCTTCGGCGTCCACGGGTCCTTCGACCTCACGGTCCACGCGAAGGGCGACATCGAGATCGACGCGCATCACACCGTCGAGGACACCGCCATCGTCCTCGGGCAGGCGCTTCTCGACGCCGTCGGTGACAAGGCCGGCATCCGCCGTTTCGGCTCCCGCCAGCTGCCCATGGACGAGACCCTGGTGGAAGCGGTCGTGGACATCTCCGGTCGGCCCTACTTCGTCATGAAGGGCGAACCGGATCACATGATCACCTCCGTCATCGGCGGGCACTACGCCACGGTGATCAACGAGCACTTCTTCGAGACCCTGGCACTGAACTCCCGGATCACCCTCCACGTCATCTGCCACCACGGCCGCGACCCGCACCACATCACCGAGGCCGAGTACAAGGCCGTCGCCCGCGCCCTGCGCGAAGCCGTCGAACCCGACCCGCGCGTCAGCGGCGTGCCGTCGACCAAGGGGGCCCTGTAACCCGTGCCCGCCTCCGAGAACCTCATTGCTACAGTGGCCCAGGCGAACCAGTCGGGTGGCAGCACCTGGCTGGTCTACCTGCTGTTCATCGTCGCCGGCCTCCTGGTCGGCGGCACCTGGTCCGCGTACCAGAACGGCAGCAGGCCTCTGACAATTTTCCTGGCACTGTGCGCCGCCGTGGCGTTCGCCGGTGCCGTCTTCTGGCTGATGGGAGCGATGAACTAAGTGGCACAGCACGGCCTTTCCCGCGCGGAGATCGAACAGCTCGACAGCATGTGGAAGGCTCCCGGGTTCATCCCCACACTCGTCGCCGTCGCCGCCGCGTTCGGATCCTGGTCGCTGCTGCTGCCCGTCATCCCGCTCGCCGCCCTCGACGCCGGACACGACACCGCCATGGCCGGTGCCTCCACCGGCGTGTTCATGGCCGCCACCGTGGCCACCCAGATCTTCACCCCGGCCGCCCTACGCCGGCTGGGCTACAACCCGGTCATGGTGTTCTCCGCCTTCATGCTCGGCGTCCCCGCACTGGGCCACCTCCTCGGCCTGGAGGCGTGGAACCTGCTGCTGTTCTCCGCCCTGCGCGGCGTCGGCTTCGGCGCGCTCACCGTCGCCGAATCGGCCCTGATCGCCGAGCTCGTGCCCGTCCGCTTCCTGGGCAAGGCCACCGGCATGCTCGGTGTGTTCATCGGCGTGTCCCAGATGATCGGGCTTCCCCTCGGCCTGGCCGTCGCCGACGCCGCCGGTTTCGGACCCGTCTACGTCATCGCCGCCGGCACCGCCCTCATCGCCGCGGTGATGTGCCTGCGGATCCCGCGGATCAAGGCCGCCCCGAAGGTCGAGCCCTCCGCCTACGAGTACCCCGAGGAACGCGCCACCGCACAGGTGGCCACGTGGAAACTCGTCCTCGTCCCCGCCCTCGCCGTGACCAGCCTGTCCATGAGCTTCGGCGCCGTCTCCTCCTTCCTGCCGGCCGCCGTCCTCGACCTCGACCCCGCCACCGGCGCGGTCATCGGCGGCCTCATGCTGTCCATCACCGGCGGCTCATCGATGGTGTGGCGCTACGTCGCCGGCATGATCGCCGACCGCCGCGGTGCCCCCGGCACGACCATGATCCCCGGGCAGGTCGTCGGCTTCCTCGGCGTCGCCCTCATGGCGCTGGTCATCGCCAACGAATGGTCCGTGTGGTGGCTCGTCGTCGCCGGCATCCTCTTCGGCGGCGGCTTCGGCATGGTGCAGAACGAGGCCCTGCTGGTCATGTTCTTCCGCCTGCCACGCTCGAAGGTCTCCGAGGCCTCCGCCGTGTGGAACATCTTCTACGACGCCGGCACCGGACTGGGTTCCTTCGTCCTCGGTGCCGTCGCCGCGCAGGCCGCCTACTCCGGGGCGTTCGGGGTGGGTGCGATCCTCGTCGTCGGCGGCATCCTGGGCACCCTCGCCGACCGCTGGGTCGGGGCCCACCGCATCGCCGAACGCGACAACACCCGGGCCCGCCTGCGTCAGGTGCCCGTCGCCCGCCGCGCCGTCGCCGGTGCCCGCCGGGTCCGCCGCGTGGCCGCCCGCCCGGTCGAGCTGGAACGCCTGATCACCCGCCGCGCCCCGCGCCAGGGCTGGAAGCCGCCGGTGGAGGAACCGTCGGTTTCCCCGGAGGAGGGGCCGGACACCCCGACACGGTGATGTCGGGGGTGTGTCCTAGACTCTGAGCCATGGCAAAAACCGTCGCTCTCCTCGACTACGGGTCGGGAAATCTCCGCTCCGCGCAGCGCGCCGTCGAACGCGTCGGCGCCGACGTCACCGTCACCTCCGACCCGAAGGTGGCGGTGGACGCCGACGGGCTGCTGGTCCCCGGTGTCGGCGCCTTCGCCGCCTGCATGGCCGGGCTGGAGAAGGTCCAGGGTGGGCGCATCATCGGCCAGCGCCTCGCCGGCGGCCGACCCGTGCTGGGCATCTGCGTGGGCATGCAGATCCTCTTCGAGCACGGCCAGGAGCACGGCGTGCACACCCGTGGCTGCGGCGAATGGCCCGGCACCGTCGAGCGGCTGCAGGCGGAGATCCTCCCGCACATGGGCTGGAACACCGTGCAGCGTCACCCGGATTCGGTGATGTTCGCCGGCCTGCCGGACGACGAGCGCTACTACTTCGTCCACTCCTACGGGGTGCGCGACTGGACCCTGGAGACCGATGGCCTGACCACCCCGCCGACCGTGACATGGGCGGAGCACGGCGGGGACCGCTTCGTCGCCGCCGTGGAGAACGGCCCGCTGTGGGCCACGCAGTTCCACCCGGAGAAGTCCGGCGATGCCGGCGCGGTGCTGCTGGAGAACTGGATAGGATCACTGCCATGAGCGATTTCACCCTTCTTCCCGCCGTCGACGTGGTCGACGGCCAGGCCGTCCGACTCGATCAGGGGGAGGCCGGCACCGAGAAGTCCTACGGCTCACCGCTGGAAGCCGCCCTGCAGTGGCAGGAGCAGGGTGCGCAGTGGCTGCACTTCGTCGACCTGGACGCGGCCTTCAACCGGGGCTCCAACCATGAGCTCATGGCGGAGATCACCGCGCAGCTGGACATCAGGGTGGAGCTGACCGGTGGAATCCGGGATGACGCTTCCCTGGAGCGGGCACTGGCCACCGGGGCCACCCGCGTCAACATCGGCACCGCCGCGCTGGAGAAGCCGGAGTGGATCGCCGACGTCCTGGCCTCCCACGGGGACCGGGTCGCCGTCGACATCGCCGTGCGCGAGATCGACGGGGAGTGGCGCACGCGCGGCAACGGCTGGGTCTCCGACGGCGGTGACCTCTGGGAGGTGCTCGAACGGCTCGACGCCGCCGGCTGCACCCGTTTCGTGGTCACCGACGTGTCCAAGGACGGCACCCTGGCAGGGCCGAACGTGGAGCTGCTGCGGGAGGTCGCCGCGGCCACCGACGCGAGGATCGTCGCCTCCGGCGGTATCTCCACCCTCGATGACGTGGTGGAGCTGTCCCGCTACGTGGACGAGGGGATCGATTCGGCGATCATCGGCAAGGCCCTCTACGAGGGACGTTTCAGCCTGCGTGAGGCCCTCGCCGCGGTCGGCGACCCGGCGAAGCGGTAGCGCCGTGGACGCCCGGGAGCTGCTGGCCGTCGCCGAGGCCGTCACCGATGACGCCGAGGCGATGTTCCTCGCCGGCGTCGGTGCGGACCCGGCCGAGCTCAAGCAGCCCGGGGACTTCGCCACCGAGGTCGACCTGACTATCGAGGCGCACCTGCGGCAGATGCTCACCCAGTTCACCGGCATCCCGGTGCTCGGGGAGGAGGCCGGCGGCAGCTACAACCATGAGGCGGTGTGGATCGTCGACCCGATCGACGGCACCGCCAATTACGCGGCCGGTAACCCGATGTGCTCCATCCTCATCTCCCTGGTGGTCGATGACCGGCCCGTCGCCGCCGTCACCAGCATGCCCCTGCTGCACCGCCGGGTCACCGCCTTCGAGGGCTCCCCGGTGATGGTCAACGGCCGGGCCATGAAGCCGCTGAGCGAGGTGGACCAGCTCGTCGCCCAGGTCGGGTTCTCCTCGGTGGCGTCCCAGCAGCGTTCCCAGTTCCCGTCGCTGCTGCGGCAGGGCCTGCTCTCCGAACTTGCGGAGACCTACCTGCGGCCACGCATCACCGGGTCCGTGGGCGTGGACCTGGCGTTCGCGGCGCAGGGGATCTTCGGCGGGGCGGTGAGTTTCTCGCCGCACGTGTGGGACAACGCCGCCGGCGTCATGCTCGTGCGCGCCGCCGGTGGAGTGGTCACCGACATCGAGGGCAATGACTGGACGCCGTCGTCGGTGGGTGTGGTGGCGGGTACCGCGCGGGCGCACGCCGCCATCATGAGTACGATGGATGCGATTCTGAACTCTTAAACCTGAAAGGGGCGGTTCATGGCCGTCGCCATCCGTGTCATCCCCTGCCTGGACGTCGACAACGGGCGGGTGGTCAAGGGCGTCAACTTCGAGAACCTCCGTGACGCCGGGGACCCCGTCGAGCTGGCCGCCCGCTACAACGTCGAGGGTGCCGACGAGCTCACCTTCCTCGACGTCTCCGCCTCGAAGGACGGCCGCGGCACCATGCTGGAGGTGGTCCGCCGCACCGCTGAACAGGTGTTCATCCCGCTCACCGTCGGTGGCGGCGTCCGCAGCGCCGAGGACGTGGACCAGCTGCTGCGCGCGGGTGCGGACAAGGTCTCCGTCAACACCTCCGCCATCGCCCGCCCGGAACTCCTGCGTGAACTGGCGGACCGCTTCGGCTCCCAGTGCATCGTCCTGTCCGTCGACGCCCGCCGCGTCCCGGCCGGCGGCACCCCGCAGCCCTCGGGTTTCGAGGTGACCACCCACGGTGGTTCCACCTCGGCCGGCATCGACGCGATCGAGTGGGCGAAGAAGGGCGAGGAGCTGGGTGTGGGGGAGATCCTGCTCAACTCCATGGACGGTGACGGCACGAAGGACGGCTTCGACCTGGAGCTGCTGCGCCTGGTCCGGGAGGCCGTGTCCGTGCCCGTCATCGCCTCCGGTGGCGCCGGTTCGGCCGAGCACTTCCCGCCGGCCGTGGCGGCCGGGGCAGACGCCGTGCTCGCCGCCACCATCTTCCACTTCGGCGAGGTCACCATCGGCGAGGTCAAGGACGCCCTGGCCGATGCTGGCTGCGAGGTGCGCCGATGAGCTCATCCGACAACCCCGCCGACTACGAGCTCGATCCGGCCATCGCCGCCCGCCTCACGGTCAACGATGCCGGTCTCGTGCCCGCGGTCGTGCAGGCCGAGGGCACCGGTGAGGTGCTCATGATGGCGTGGATGGACTCCCATGCGCTCGCGTACACGCTGGCGACCCGGCGGGGAACCTACTACTCCCGTTCGCGTGGTGAGTACTGGATCAAGGGCCTGACCTCCGGCCACACCCAGGAGGTCACCGGCGTGCGCCTCGACTGCGACGGCGACACCCTCCTGGTCACCGTCCGCCAGGTCGGCGGCGCCTGCCACACCGGGGACCGCACCTGCTTCGACGCGGACGTGCTGCTGTGAGGTCGCGCATCGCCACCCTGCTCATCGGCCTCGGCGCGCTGGTCCTGTGGATCGGTTCCCGCTTCACCTGGCTGACGGTGGACACCTTCGACGACAAGTCGGGGGCCGCCACCCTCGGCATCCCGGGTGCGACGTGGTCGACGGAGGCCACCGCCGTGGTCCTGCTGCTGCTTGCGGCGTGCGTCGCCGGTTTCGCTTTACGACGCACCGGACGCCGCATCGTCGGCGCCGTGGCAGCCCTGGCCGCGGTGGGTGCGTCCTGGCAGCCGCTGGTGCTGCTCGCCGGCCAGCCCGATCCTGAACGGGCCCGCACCCTCCTCACCTCCGGGGCCGCCAGCCAGCGGGCCGACGCCGAGGTGCTCATCTCCGAGTGGGCCGAGGTGACCAACCTCAGCGTCGGTGTCACCGGCCCGGTCCTCGCCCTGCTCGGGTGCGCCATCGCCCTGTTCGGCGGCGTCCTGCTCGCCGTGCGGCCGGGCGTGGACTCCGCGCAGCGCAACAAGTACGAGCGCAAGCAGGACCGGGAGGCGAGGATCGCCGAGGACCTGGAGGAGACCCCCGACTCGGGCCGGGTCATGTGGGACGCGCTGGACGCGGACATCGATCCGACGGACCACCGCTGATTTCGTTGTGAAGCCGGTCACGGGTTAGCCTTGATCTGTTCCCAGCGCAGACGGAGTGGAGGTGCCGCATGAGTGGGCCGACACCCGTGGACCGGATCGTCGCCGAGGTCCTCGCGGACGTCGCCGCCCGCGAATCGGTGATCCCCTTCAAGGAGATCAAGGCCCGCTCCCGCGAGATCTCCGACAACACCCGCGACGGGGTCGCCGCCCTCCTGCGCTCCGGCTGCAGTGTCATCGCCGAGATCAAACGGGCGATGCCCGGCCGCGACCCCTTCCTCCCGGACGACGAGCTCGACGCGGTCGTCCGCCTGGCCACCGAGTTCGAGGACGGCGGCGCCCACCTCATCGCCTGCCAGACCGAGCGGCTGCGCTTCCACGGTTCGCTCACCGACATGCAGGCCGCCCGCGAGGCGGTGTCCGTGCCGATGTTCTGCCGTGACCTCATCATCGACCCGTACCAGATCCACGAGGCCCGTTGTTACGGCGCCGACCTCATCCCCCTGCAGGTCGAACTGCTCGACCAGGCCCGGCTGGAGTCGCTGCTCGACCGCATCGAGTCGCTCGGCATGACCGCCGTCGCCGAGGTCCGGACCCCGGCGGAGGCGGACCGGGCGATGGCCGCGGGGGCACGGGTCGTGGCGGTGAACGCGCGGCCGTTGACGGGCGGGGGCGTCGATAAGCAGCTGTTCTCCGAGATCGTGCCGGGACTTCCCGAGTCCACCGTCCGGATCGCCATGTCCGGGGTGCACACCCCGCGCGACCTGCTCAGCTACGCCGGAGCGGGGGCGGACGCCGTCGTCGTCGGCGAGGAGCTGATGAGCGCCGAGGACCCTGCCCGGCTGACGCGCACGCTCGTCGCCGCCGGCCAGCATCCTGCCTGCCCGTCCCGGTAGGGGACATGGCACACTGTGGGGGTGCAGACGATGATCCTCGCCAATATCCCGTCCCCGCCGCAGGGCGTGTGGCAGCTCGGGCCCGTGCCCGTCCGCGCCTACGCGCTGTGCATCATGGCCGGCATCCTCGCCGGACTGTGGCTGACCCACCGCCGCTACGTCGCCCGCGGCGGTCACCCGGACATGGTGTGGGACGCCGCTCTCGTGGCCATCCCCGCCGGCATCATCGGCGCCCGGATCTACCACGTCATCACCGACGCCGACAAGTACTTCTGCGAGGGCTGCAACCCGGCGGACGCGTTCAACTTCTTCGCCGGTGGCCTGGGCATCTGGGGTGGTGTCATCCTCGGCTCCCTCGCCGTGTGGGCCCTGTTCCGCTGGCGCAAGGTCCCGCTCGGCCCCTTCGCCGACGCCGTGGCACCGGGCATCATCCTCGGCCAGGCCATCGGCCGGCTGGGCAACTGGTTCAACCAGGAGATCTACGGGCGTCCCACCGACGTGCCCTGGGCGCTCGACATCTACTACCGCGTCGACGACAACGGCGAGTTCGCCCCGCTCAGCGGGCGCTCCACCGGGGAGATCATCGCCTCCGTCCACCCGACGTTCCTCTACGAGCTGCTGTGGAATCTGCTCATCTGCGCCCTGCTCATCTGGGCGGACCGTCGCTTCCGGCTCGGCCACGGGCGCGTGTTCGCCCTCTACGTCGCCGGCTACACCCTCGGCCGCTTCTGGATCGAGCTCATGCGTGACGACGCCGCGACGATGATCCTCGGCCAGCGCGTCAACACCTGGGTCTCCCTCGTCCTCTTCGCCGGCGCCGTCATCGTCTTCTTCCTCCTGCGCAAGGGGCGCGAGACACCGGAGGAGGTCGACCCGCACCGCGCCGAACGCGAATCCGACAATGATGTGACATCAGACATTCATGGTCCGGACCATGGGACAGCCCACGGTGCCCCCAGAAACACCGCAGGTCAGAAAGGCGGCTCCGGCTCCAGCCGCGCCCCGCACGCCTAGCAGCCGGCCCCGGGCACGGGTACGTTGGTTCCTGCAAGGTCAGTCCTTCCGCGAATCGGAGTAGGTTGTAACTCGTGTCTAGAAGAACCAAGATTGTCTGTACCCTCGGCCCCGCCGTCGGAAACAAGGACGCCATCGAGCGTCTCGTCCGGGACGGCATGGATGTCGCCCGCCTCAACTTCTCCCACGGCGACCACGCCGATCACGAGCAGAACTACCGCTGGGTCCGGGAGGCGACCGACGCCACCGGACGCGCCGTCGGCATCCTCGCCGACCTGCAGGGCCCCAAGATCCGCCTCGGCCGTTTCATCGACGGCGCCACCGTGTGGGAGACCGGTGAGATCGTCCGCATCACCGTCGACGACGTCGAGGGCACCCACGACCGCGTGTCCACCACCTACAAGAACCTCGCACAGGACGCCAAGCCCGGCGACCGCCTGCTCGTCGACGACGGCAAGGTCGGCCTCGTGTGCGTCGAGGTCGACGGCAACGACGTCGTCTGCGAGGTCACCGAGGGTGGCCCCGTCTCCAACAACAAGGGCGTCTCCCTGCCCGGCATGGACATCTCCGTCCCCGCCCTGTCCGAGAAGGACATCGCCGACCTGAAGTTCGCCCTCAACCTCGGCGTCGACTTCATCGCCCTGTCCTTCGTCCGTTCCCCGGCGGACGTGGACCTGGTCCACGACGTCATGGACGAGGTCGGCCGCCGCGTGCCCGTCATCGCCAAGCTGGAGAAGCCCGAGGCCGTCGACGCCCTCGAGTCCATCGTCCTCGCCTTCGACGCCATCATGGTCGCCCGCGGTGACCTCGGCGTCGAGGTCCCCCTCGAGCAGGTCCCGCTGGTGCAGAAGCGTGCCATCCAGATTGCCCGCGAGAACGCCAAGCCGGTCATCGTGGCCACCCAGATGCTCGACTCCATGATCGAGAACTCCCGCCCGACCCGCGCCGAGGCCTCCGACGTGGCCAACGCCGTCCTCGACGGAGCCGACGCCGTCATGCTCTCCGGTGAGACCTCCATCGGCGTGGACCCGCACAACGTCGTGCGCACCATGGCACGCATCGTCTCCCAGGCCGAGACCGACGGGTACGTCCCGCCGCTGAGCCACGTTCCGCGTACCAAGCGCGGCGTCATCTCCTACTCGGCCCGGGACATCGCCGAGCGACTCAACGCCCGCGCCCTCGTGTGCTTCACCACCTCCGGTGACACCGCCCGCCGCGTCGCCCGCCTGCACTCGCACCTGCCGCTGCTCGTGTTCACCCCGCACGCGGCCGTCCGTTCCCAGCTGGCACTGACCTGGGGTGCGGAGACCTTCCTCTGCCCGCCGGCCCACTCCACCGACGACATGATGGAGGAGCTGGACTCCGCCCTGCTGGCCATGGACGACTACGACCGCGACGACATGATGGTCGTCGTCGCCGGCACCCCGCCCGGGGTCTCCGGCAACACCAACATGATCCACGTCCATCTGCTGGGCGAGGACACCACGGCCTAGTCTGACCGACAGTGCGCACCGCCCGCCGCCCCCTCGGGGTCGGCGGGCGTCGTCGTGTCCGCGGAAATCCGCTACAACCCGACTTTTATCAAAATGGTGTGACGCGGAACATATTGACGCGTAGGCCAGTAGATTCGCGTGCTCCGGGAAGAAATTGCCGCACTAAGGGGGTGGGGTTCGGGGTGGGCGGTTAGATTGATTTTCATGAGCCCGTACATCCGCACTGTGCGCACCGCCTCCGGGGCGACTGCCGTGCAGGTCGTCTACTCGGAAAAGCGTGGCTCTAAGAGCATGAAGCACCTCGGCTCGGCGCACACCGACGAAGATCTTGCCCTGTTGAAGACCCAGGCCCGACGCCTGGTCGACGGCGACCAGATGAGCCTGGCTCTTGGTGTGGACACCACACCTTCCGGCAGCGGGTCGGTGGATGCGCCGGTCCCGATCACCTCGGAACGCGCTGGTCACCTCCTCGACGTCATCCACCATGCCTACACCGAACTGGGTTTGGATACAGCCACCGGCGGTGACCAGGTGTTCCGGGATCTGCTCATCGCCCGGATCGTGCAGCCAGGCTCAGTATTCGACAGCATCGAAACCCTCGCGGCACTCGGCGTGGCCTCCGCCAGCTATCCCACCATCAACCGGCGGCTACCGGCCTACGCGACCGGTGGCTTCAGGGATGCTCTCACCCGGGCCTGCGCCACGCATGCCGGTATCGGCCCCGGAGTCCTGGTTCTTTTTGATGTCACCACCTTGTATTTCGAAACCGACGAAGGTGATGACTTCCGCAAACCAGGCTTTTCCAAGGAACGCCGACTCGAACCGCAGATCACCGTCGGCCTGCTCTCCGATGCCCACGGCTTCCCGCTGGCCGTGGGTGCGTTTGAAGGGAACATGGCCGAAACCCGCACGATGCTGCCCATGATCAGAAACTTCCAGGATGCCTACGGCGTGGAGGATGTCACCGTCGTCGCGGACGCTGGGATGTTCTCTGCCGGTAACAAGGCCGCGATCATCGAGGCCGGCCTGCACTACATCCTCGGTGTGAAATTCAAAGACATCCCCTACCCGGTGGCGCAGTGGCGTAAACACCATCCCGGCCAGGACTACGAGGACAAACAGATCTGGACCTACGCCGACCGGACAGGGCGTGGCCCCGACGGCGTGCCGCACTCGGTTACCTACTACCAGTACTCCTGGGACAGGGCACGCCGCACGCTCAAGGGTATTGATGAGCAGGTCGCCAAAGCGGAGAAGGCCGTGGCCGGCAAGCTGCCAGTCAAGCGCAACCGGTTCGTGGATCTCAAGGCACCGAACAAACAGGTCAACTGGACGTTGGTGGACAAGAACAAAGCCCTGGCAGGGATCAAGGGGTACGAGACCTCCCGGGTGGACCTGCCCGCGGAACAGGTCATCCACGCCTACCGGCAGCTGCTCAAGATCGAGAAGGCTTTCCGGATGTCGAAGTCCGATCTCAAGGCCCGGCCGATCTACCACCACAAACGAGAATCCATCGAGGCACACCTGAGCGTGGTGATGGCCGCGATGGCTGTGGGCCATCTGCTGGAGGAACGCTCGGGGTTGTCGTTGAAGCGGCTGGTGCGGACGTTGAGGAAGTACCGGACCTTCCAGGTGCAGGTCGCGGGGCAGACGATCCACGCGGCGTCACCGGTGCCCACAGACATTGCCGAACTGATCGCCGGGATCCAGGGCGACTGACTTCCGCACTAATTTGATAAAAGTCGGGTAGTCTGACCGACAGTGCGCACCGCCCGCCGCCCCCTCGGGGTCGGCGGGCGTCGTCGTGTCCGCGGAAATCCGCTACAACGTCTGACACCGGCCCCGAATCCGTGGTGGATTCGGGGCCGGTGTCAGACGCTACTGCTGGTGGTGTCTCGTCGATCCCTAGTTGATCGGGGTGCGCTCCACCTTCCACACCTCGGTGGCGTAGTCGTTGATCGTGCGGTCGGAGGAGAACCGGCCCGACTCGCAGATGTTGACCCAGCACATCCGGGCCCAGTGGCGACGGTCTGCGACATAGTCGGCGGCCATCCGGTCCCGGGTCTCGCGGAAGTCGGCGAAGTCACCGAGGACGTAGTAGACGTCCGGGGTCTCGTAGCCGCCGCCGTCGAGCAGCGAGGACCGCAAATCGTGGAACAGGCCGGTGCCGTTGTCGTCCAGGGTGCCGTCGACGAGGGCGTCGATGGCGCGCTTGAGTCCCGGCACCGTCTCGTAGACCTGCCACGGGTTGTAGGAGGCTCGCAGGTCGGGCAGCTCCTCCTCGCGGGCACCGAAGATGTAGGCGTTGTCGTCGCCGACGGAGTCGTGGATCTCCACGTTCGCGCCGTCCATGGTGCCCAGGGTCAGGGCGCCGTTCATCATGAACTTCATGTTGCCGGTGCCGGAGGCCTCCTTGCCGGCGGTGGAGATCTGCTCGGAGATGTCGGTGGCCGGGATGATGTGCTCGGCGGGGGAGACGTTGTAGTTCTCCACGAACACGACGCGGAGGGTGTCGTTGACGTCCTCGTCGTTGTTGACCACGGCGGCGATCTCGTTGATGAGCTTGATGATCGCCTTCGCACGGACGTAGCCCGGGGCGGCCTTGGCACCGAAGATGAAGGTGCGCTTGGGCACATCCGTGAGACCGTCGTGCTTCATGCGCAGGTACAGGTCGAGGATGTACAGGGCGTTGAGCAGCTGACGCTTGTACTCGTGGAGGCGCTTGATCTGGGTGTCGAAGATGGACTCCGGGTCCACGGAGATACCCTGGCGGGCCTCGATCCACTCGGCGAAGTCGGCCTTGTTGGCGGCCTTGATGTCCATGAGCTCGTCCATGACGGCGTCATCGTCGAGGTGGGGCAGCAGGTCCTTGAGCTTGTCCATGTCGGTGACCCACTCGTCGGAGCCGACGAGGCGGTCGAGCAGGTCGGACAGGCGCGGGTTGCACATCCGCAGCCAGCGGCGCGGGGTCACACCGTTGGTCTTGTTGTTGAACTTCTCCGGCCACACCTCGTGCCACTCGCCGAGGGTGTCGCGCTTGATGATCTCGGTGTGCAGCGCCGCGACACCGTTGATCGAGTATGCGGCGTAGCAGGCGATCCACGCCATGTGGACGTGACCGTCCTGTACCGGGGCCATGTAGTTGATGCGCCCCTCGTCGAGGCCCGTGCCCCGCATCTCCTCGCGGAAGCGGCGGTCGATCTCCACGATGATCTCGAAGACGCGGTGGAACAGCTGCTGGAAGATGGAGACGTTCCACTGCTCCAGGGCCTCGGCCAGGACGGTGTGGTTGGTGTAGGCGAAGGTCCGGGTGACGATGTCCCAGGCCTCCTCCCAGCCCATGCCGTGCTCGTCGAGCAGCAGGCGCATGAGCTCCGGGATGGCCAGCACCGGGTGGGTGTCGTTGAGCTGGATGCAGTTGTACTCAGCGAAGGAGTCCAGGGAGCCGTGGTGCTCGAGATGGGACTCGATCATGGCCTGCAGGGAGGCGGAGACGAAGAAGTACTGCTGACGCACGCGCAGCACCTTGCCGGCGTAGGTGGTGTCGTTCGGGTAGAGCACGCGGCACAGGTCCATGACGGCCTCGCGCTCGACGATGGCGTCGGTGAAGCGCTGGGAGTTGAATGCGTCGTAGTCGAACTCCTCCAGCGGCTCCGCCTTCCACAGGCGCAGGGTGCCCACGTTGTCGGTGCCGTAGCCGGTGATCGGCATGTCGTAGGGCACCGCGGAGACGGTCATGTCGTCGAAGTGGACGGTGCGTGCCTGGTTCTCGCGGCGGATGTAGAAGGGGTAGCCGTCCTCCTTCCAGGCGTCCGGGTGCTCGGTCTGGAAACCGTTCTCGAAGGTCTGCTTGAACAGGCCGTAGCGGTAGAGGATGCCGTAGCCGGTGACCGGCAGGTCCTGGGTGGCGCAGGAGTCGAGGAAGCAGGCGGCGAGACGGCCGAGGCCACCGTTGCCCAGGGCGGCGTCATTCTCTGCCTCGAGGGTGTCCACCATGTTGTGGCCGAGTGCCTCGACGGCGGCCGCGGCCTCGTCGACGAGCCCGAGGTTGGTGAGGTTGTTCAGCAGGGCTCGGCCCATGAGGAACTCGGCGGAGAAGTAGTGCTGCTGGCGGGTGCCGGCGTAGGCCTCGGTGGTGGCCTGCCAGTTGTCGGCGATCCTCTCCATGATGCTGTGGGACAGTCCGAACCAGAATTTGCGGTCGGTGGCCGACTGCGGGGTGGATCCGGCGGCAGCACGGACGTGCCCTCCGACGGTCTGGCTCAGGGCGGGTGCCTGGTCACTCATGGGGGTAGCTCCTGATTGATAGAGGGGCACAGAAATGGGCGACGTCGTGGACTACCGCGACGCGCCGTCCCTGCCAGCATATCCGGGCCTGTGCCAATCGGCGCGACTGGCGCACACCTGCGCGTTGTCAAGTGTCGGGTCAGGTGCCCAGGTACGTCAGGACCGCCGCGGCGGCGGCCTTCGTCGCGGCGTCGACGGTGGGCTCGTAGTCGGGGAGGAAGGTGTTCATGTGGTTGACGGGCACATCCTCCTTGACCCGTTTCTCGGCCACCGCCTTGTCCCACACCTCGTGCGGGGTGCAGCCGACGACCCAGAAGAGGTAGGGCACGCCGAAGGCGCGGGGGATGTTGGCGAAGTCCTCGGACACGGTCGTGCGCTGGGCGTCGACGGACTCGTCGCCGAAGACGGCGTCGAAGGTCTCGCGCACCTCGCCGAACACGGTGGGATCATTGTCGATGAGCTCGCCGTGGGCGAAGAACTCGAAGGAGGGTTCGCCGTCGGCGCCGCTGGCCTGGCACTCGGCGACGACGACGCGCTTGATGGCGGCGTAGACGCGCCGCTTGACGGATTCGTCGTAGAAGCGGCAGTTGAGCACCAGTTCGGCGGAGGCGGGGATGATGTTGTTCGTCGAGCCGGAGCGCAGGGTGCCCACGGAGATGACGGCGAAGTCGTTGGGGTTGACCTCCCGGCCGACGATGCCCTGCAGGCGGATGACCACCATGGCGGCGGTGTAGGTCGGGTCGATCGCGTTGTGCGGCATGGAGCCGTGGGCGCTGCGGCCGGGGATGGTGATGCGGATGGAGTCGCAGGCGGCGAACTGGGGGCCGGCGGTGGTCTGGACCTCACCGGCGCGTCCGGGCATGACGTGCTGGCCCAGGCACACGTCGGGGCGGGGAATGCGGGTGAGCAGCCCGTCGGCGACCATCGCGTTCGCGCCCATGGCGTTTTCCTCCGAGGGCTGGAACAGGGCGAGGAAGGTGCCGTGCCAGGCGTCGCGGTGGGCGTCGAGAAGCGCGCAGGCGCCCAACAGTGCGGTGGTGTGCATGTCGTGCCCGCAGGCGTGCATGACGCTGGTCTGGACGCCGTCGGCGCCGGGGCGCAGGCGGGTGGAGGCGAAGGGGACGCCCGTCTCCTCCTTGATGGGCAGGGCGTCGAAGTCGGCGCGGAACAGGGCGGTGGGGCCGTCGCCGTTGCGGAAGACGGCGACGATGCCGAAGCCGCCGATGGGGGAGATCACCTCACAGTCGAAACGCTCGAGCATCGACAGGATCGTCGCGGACGTCTCCTGCTCGTGGCCGGACAGTTCCGGATGCTCGTGCAGATCCTCGTAGCAGGCGCGCTGCCAGGACAGATCGGCGTGGTGGTGGGCGAGCAGTCGAGCGATGTCGCTCATCGTGTGGGGTCACTCCTTGTGTGATTCGGGTGACCCCACCTTATAACGCCCGCCCGGGCCGTCAGGTGAGGAACGGATTGTACTTCAGGGAGTTGCGCTCCGCGCGGCACTCCATGGCGATGCGGATGTCCTCGGCGATGAGGCCCTCGTCGCGCAGGTCGTACATGGCGGAGACCATCCGGTCGCGGACGTTGACGGGGGAGAGGGTGTTGACGTAGATCTTCGACCCGCCCTCGAAACCCGCCAGGGTGGACACCCGCCACTTGATGTTCACCCGCCACGGCATCGGCAGGTCCAGGTCGACGGGCTTGTGGTGCCACTCCTCGTTGGCGGCCACGTCCGGGCCGGTGGCGGCGTGGCAGGCGTGGATGAGGTCACTCATCGCGCGGACCTCCTCGGGTGTCTGCCGCCAGGGTTCGGGGGTCGGGGACTTGGAGTAGATGGTGAGGGTGGGGTAGCGGTGCCCGTAGCCGGCGCACACGACCGCATGGTCGTTCTCCGCGATGATGAGGTTGTGGTAGCCGGCGTAGTCCACGCCCCACTCGTTGTACATGTTGATGTTGGTGCGCAGCCGGGAGATCTCCAGCTCGGCCTGGACGGAGCGTTCGTCGATGGCCACCAGCTGCTTGTGCAGGTGGTCGAAGGAGGCGCCGGCGGGTTTGAGCCAGTTCTGGAACGCCACCACGTACGGCGCGTAGCGGTTGCGGCGGTAGAGGTCCTCGATGGCGTCGATGGTCAGCAGCGTCATCCCGTGGTGCTCGTCGGGGGTGAGGGTGCCGGAGGAGGCGAGCTGGTTGTCGTAGCGGGCGCCGTCGACGAAGTGTCGGCGGCCGATGATGACGTCATGCCCGCCGGCGAAGTAGGCCCCGGCCATGTCCAGCAGTTCCTCCTCGGGCAGGTCCGCGTCGCGGCCGCCGGCGCGCAGGCGGGTGCGCACGATGTCGAGCACGTGCGCGCGGCCCGCCGGGTCGGCGAGGTAGGTGGCCATCCGCTCGGCGGTCTCCACGTCCATCTCGAAGCCGTAGTTCTGCCGCCAGTAGTCGTAGGAGATGATCTCGAAGAGGTTGGGCACCCGGCGGAACTCGGCGACCGTCTCGTCGAGCTGTTCGGGCAGCAGGCCACGCAGGATCTCCCACTCCCCGTCGTCACCGCGGACGATGCGCGCCTTCTCCGGCGGGGTGGCCAGGGGAGTGGCCGCGCAGAAGGCGCAGCGGTTGTCCAGGTCGTGCTCGCCCAGCGGGGTCGGGTCGGCCACGGGGGTGGACAGCGGCCGGTTACCGCGGCCGGGCACCGTCCACACCTCGGTGCCGGAGAAGGGGTTGACCTGCTTGATCGTCCCGTCGGACATGGTGGTGATGGGGTCGCGGTGGGCGTGCACGGGAAGGCTCATGGCTTCCAGATTAGACGCCTGCCCCATTGGCTAGGCTTGGCTCATGCCCGCGATCCTCTTCGATGTCCTCATCCCGCCCACGCCCGCCCGCCAACTGGAATCCGCCTTCGACGACGCGCTGACCCGCCTCGTGGCGGCCGGCAAACTCACCGGCGGCACCGTCACCGTCGACGAGAACCCGCCCCTGCAGGACGGGGTGGAGGAGGCACTGCGTCAGTCCTACCGCGACGAGCACGAGGACCTCGACCTCGAGGGCGCCTCCGTCATCCGCTACGCCCTGCGCGTCGAGGGCGCGACCGGCTCCATTAACCAGCTGACCATGGTCCTGTCCCGGTTCATGACCCCGCAGGCGACCCTCCCGGCCGACGCCGTCCTCCTCGAGGACGAGGTCTCCCACGAGGTCCCCGCGACCTACCCCTGGGCCGTGGAGATCCGCAGGTAGTCCGCGGCGATGCGCGCTCCCGCATCGAACAGCTGCTTATCGACGCCCCCGTCCCCCAGCTCCGCCGCAATCACCCCGTCACCGGGGTCGGCGTCCATCCGCCCGGCGGCGACGGCCAGCGTCGCCGGAGTGCCGGCCACCAGCTCGGCGACCGTGCCCACGACCTTGCCGGTCCGGGACTGATCGTCGAACGCCCCCTCCCCGGTGATGACCAGGTCCGCCTGCGGAATCGCCTCCGGCAGGCCGAGCGCGTCGGCGACGACCGGCGCGCCGGGCAGCACGTGGACGAAGGAGTCACTGCCGTGGAGCATCGTCGACAGCCAGTGAATGCTCACCGGGACCGCGCCGGCCGCCCCGTAGCCGGGGGTGGCGGGGTCGACGTCGAGGATGTCGCAGGTGTGGGCCAGGGCGGCGTCGAGAAGCGCGACCTCCTCGGGGGAGGCACCCTTCTGGGGGCCGAACACGTGGGCCGCACCCTGCGGGCCGGTGACCGGGGCGGTGACGTCCGTGAGCAGCACCCACTCCACCGCCGCCGCCGGAATGTTGAGCTGCGCCGTGTCGAACCCCGCCAGCTCACCCAACTGCCCGCCGCCCTTGCGCAGTCCCAGACCCTGCTCATTGTGGGGATTCGCCCCCAGGGCCACGAGAATGCCCGTGCCCGCGTCCACCGTCGCGGACCCACCCAGACACAGCACGATCCGCTCCGCCCCGCGGGTCTGGGCGTCCGCGATGAGCACCCCCGTGCCGTAGGTGTCCCCGCTGGTGGGCACCGGATCATCGGCCACCGCGGGCAGACCGGAGGCGGCCGCGATGTCGATGTAGGCCGTCTTCCCGGCGGCGTCGAACACATAGGAGGCCTCGGTCAGGCGACCGGCGGCGTCCGTCGTGGGAAGCGTCACCGTCTCGCCGCCGAACGTCGCCGCCGTGCCCTCCCCGCCGTCGGCCATGGGGGCGAGGGTGATGTCCGCGTCCCGGATGACGGAACGGACACCCTCCCCGAGCAGGCGGGCAGCCTCCGGGGCGGTGGCGGTGCCTTTGAAAGAATCGGGCGCGATGATGACGGAAACCATGAGCCACAGCATAGAACGGCGGGCGCAGGGGGTGGCGTGGGTGACATATCCAACAACCCGTTAACTTGCACCCGCGCCCTCCGGCGTGAAAACTGCTACTGGATAGAAATGTACGGACCCGGCGCTCCGGGACGAAAGGACTTACATGACTGTTGATGAGCAGGTCTCGACCTACTACAACATGCTCCTCAAGCGGAACGCCGGCGAGCCCGAGTTCCACCAGGCGGTCTCCGAGGTGCTGGACTCCCTCAAGATCGTCCTGGAGAAGGATCCGCACTACGCGGACTACGGACTCATCCAGCGTCTCTGCGAGCCCGAGCGCCAGCTCATCTTCCGCGTCCCGTGGGTCGACGACAACGGCGTCGTCCAGGTCAACCGTGGCTTCCGCGTCCAGTTCAACTCCGCCCTCGGCCCGTACAAGGGCGGCCTGCGTTTCCACCCGTCGGTCAACCTCGGCATCGTCAAGTTCCTCGGCTTCGAGCAGATCTTCAAGAACTCCCTGACCGGCCTGCCCATCGGCGGCGGCAAGGGCGGCTCCGACTTCGACCCCAAGGGCAAGTCCGACGCCGAGGTCATGCGCTTCTGCCAGTCCTTCATGACCGAACTCCACCGCCACATCGGCGAGTACCGTGACGTCCCCGCCGGTGACATCGGCGTCGGCGGCCGCGAGATCGGCTACCTCTTCGGCCAGTACCGTCGCCTGGCCAACCAGCACGAATCCGGCGTCCTCACCGGCAAGGGCCTGACCTGGGGCGGCTCCCTCGTCCGCACCGAGGCCACCGGCTACGGCTGCGTCTACCTCACCCAGGAAATGATGAAGGCCAACGGCGACGAACTCTCCGGCGCCGACGTCATCGTCTCCGGCTCCGGCAACGTCGCCATCTACGCCATCGAGAAGGCCCAGGAACTCGGCGCCAACGTCGTCGGCTTCTCCGACTCCTCCGGCTGGGTGGAAACCCCCAACGGCGTCGACATCGAACTGCTCCGCGACATCAAGGAGAAGCGCCGCGAACGCGTCTCCTGCTACGCCGAGGAGGCCGAGGGCGCCACCTTCCACGAGGACGGCTCCATCTGGGACCTCAAGGCCGACGTCGCCCTCCCGTGCGCCACCCAGAACGAGCTCACCGGCGACCACGCCACCACCCTCGCCGCCAACGGCATCCGCTACGTCGCCGAAGGCGCCAACATGCCCTCCACCCCGGAGGCCATCGAGGTCTTCCGCGACAAGGGCATCCGCTTCGCCCCCGGCAAGGCAGCCAACGCCGGCGGTGTGGCCACCTCCGCCCTCGAGATGCAGCAGAACGCCTCCCGCGACTCCTGGACCTTCGAGTACACCGACGAGCGACTGCACAAGATCATGTCCAAGATCTTCAAGAACATGTCCTCCACCGCCGCCGAGTACGGCCACGAGAACAACTACGTCGTCGGCGCCAACATCGCCGGCTTCAAGAAGGTCGCCGACGCCATGCTCGCGCAGGGCGTCATCTAGGTCGGTTCAGACAGTCGGTTCACTTACCGGGCAGCCCCCGGCCGCGCAGTCGTGCGGTCGGGGGCTGATCCGATTCTGGGGGTGGGTTCGGGGGGTCGGGGTATTCCGGTACGGGCATTCGAGCAGGGGCATTCATCGGGTGGCCGTGTCGAGAGTCCCGATGAATGCCCGTACTCGAATGCCCCTACTCATCTGCCCCTGCCCAGCGCCAGCCGTGGACACCAATTCGAGAAGACCAATTCCAGATCACCAATCAATCGAGTGGCTCGGATCGCGCACTCGATTCATTGGGGTTCTCGAATTGGGGTTTCACGGGGCTATTACTGGGCGGGCTCAACTTCCCCTGTATGGTCCTCGACCACCGGGGCCGGGGAGGTGGCGGAGGTGGAGTCCAGGCGTCCGAACACTGCTGGGTCCAACCGCTCGTGCCGTCCGTGAAGAAGGTGGTGCCCCGCTGGTGAATGTCTCCGCCGCACGATGCGATGGTCTTGTTGAGGGGGCGGGGAGTGTCGTGGCCGGGTGCTCCGGTCATGCCGATGACCGTGCCAGGCTGTTGGGTCGGTGCCGGGGCCGGGGCCGGAGGTGTTACCGGTGCGGGGGTCACTTCAGGCACCGGTTCGGGCGCAGCAGGGGTGGCGGGTTCGTCGACCTGTGAAGCCTCCGGAATGGATGACGTGGATGAGGACGACGTTGAGGTGGAACTGGACGCGCTCGATGAGGTCAAGGAGGTGGTCTCCTCGGTATCAGTCGGCTCAACCGGGGTGGTGCACCCCGAAAGTGTGAGCATCCCCGAAGCGAGGAGGGCCAGGGCAGTTCGAGAATTCATGGGGGAGTCCTTCGGACGGTGTAGCGGGAGAGGCGCAACAGCTCGCCTGTGACCCATCATCGCTGACCAGCGTCAGCTGTGGGTTGGTTTCCGGAAACCAGAGTGCCCCGTGCCCCCAACCTCAAGGTGACACGCCTACCTGCAATAACGGCACCTGAGCAGGTACGCCAGTACGCTGAATTTCATGTATCGCGTCTTTGAGGCACTAGATGAACTCGTCCAGACCGTGGAGCAGGCCTATGGCGTGCCCATGACCTCCAACTGCATGGTCCCGCGCAACGACATGCTGGCGTTGCTCGATGATCTGCGCAACGCGCTGCCCATCGAGATTGATGATGCCCAGGATGTCCTGGACAAGCAGGAACACATTCTGCGTGGTGCGGAGGATCGTGCCCGGGAGATGGTGACGGATGCGGAGGCGCAGGCGTCGGGGATCGTGGGGCAGGCGCAGGATCAGTCGGATGCCATGCTGGCGGATGCGCAGCAGCGGGCGACCGGCCTGGTGGCCAAGGCTGAGGATGACGCGGACCATATTGTCGGGTCGGCTCGTCGGGAGGCGGATGAGACCGTGGGTCGGGCGCAGTCTGAGGCGGATCGTCTCATCGCGGACGGCAACGAGTCCTACCGTCGGTCCGTTGATGAGGGCATGGCGGAGCAGGAGCGTCTGGTGTCCGAGTCGGAGGTCGTGCGTCGGGCGAATGAGGAGGCGCACCGGATCGTTGATTCGGCACATGCGGACTCGAACCGTCTGCGCAGTGAGTGTGATGATTTCGTGGACAGCAAGCTCGGTGAGTTCGAGGAGACTCTGACGGGTGTGCTGCGGACGGTGGGTCGGGATCGTCAGGCGTTGCGTCGTGGCGCCGGTGCGGCTGGTGCCGGTCCGGCGGGGGCCCCCGTGGCGGGTGACTACCCGCTGCGTCGCCGCCCCGAATAAGCCCCGAGTGGACCCCGAATACCTCTCCGGTATGTCAGGAATGAGAGATCAGGCAGACGCGGAGTAGACTCAGGCAGCGATATGACTTCACCGTTTGTGTTCAACATTGCCCGGCTCGCTGACTTTGATCAGCGCACTCAGACCGGCCCCACCCCGCTGCGCATCGGACCCGAGATGATCGGGATTCCGGAGGGTGGCGAGGTCACCGTCGACGCCACTCTCTCCGATCTCGGTGGGGGTGTGCTCGTCAATGCGGACGTCCGTGGCACCCTCTCCGGTCAGTGCGTGCGCTGCCTGCGGGAACTGCATCCGGAGATGGATCTGCGGGTCAGCCAGGTCTATGCCACCACCCCGGATTTCATCACGGGTGAGGAGGATGACGGGGAGGGGTCCGGTGATGATGTGCCGGTGGTGACCGGTGATGAGCTGGACATCATTCAGGCGGTCATCGATGAAGCGGGCCTGAATCTGCCGTTCAACCCGACCTGTGAGGGTGGGTGTGATGACGCGGAGACGCCGGCCCCGGACGGGGTGTCGGGTGAGGATGAGGGCAAGCTCCTTGATCCGCGGTGGGCTGACCTGGAGAAGTTCCTGTGAGTCGCAAGCGTCGGCCGACGGGGGAGGAGGCCCTGGACACGGCGTTCCGCGCCGTTGATCACGCTCCGCTGCTCAGGGCTCTCGGGGTGGAGCTCAGTGAGGAGAGTCTGCGCCTGGCGTTGACGCACCGCAGTTTCGCCAACGAGAACGGCAGTCTGCCGAACAATGAGCGTCTCGAGTTTCTCGGTGACGCCGTCCTCGGTCTGTCCGTGGCCACCCGCCTGTACCTGCAGTACCCGTCGCGGCCGGAGTCGGGCATCTCGAAGATGCGGGCGTCGATAGTCTCGCGTTACGGTCTGGCGGACATCGCCCGGGAGATCGACCTCGGTGCCCATCTGCTGCTCGGCCGTGGTGAGCTGGTGACGGAGGGGCGGAGCAAGGACTCCATCCTCGCGGACACCACGGAGGCGCTGCTCGGCGCGATCTACCTCGAGCACGGCTTCGAGGTCGCCCGGGACGTGGTGCTGCGCCTGTTCAAGGAGAAGATCGACTCGGCCTCGGCGGACAGTCTGCACCGGGACTGGAAGACGGCCCTGCAGGAGCGGGTCGCGGAGCTCAAGCTGCCGATGCCGGTGTATGCGGCGACGTCGACCGGCCCGGAGCATGAGCTCGTGTTCACGGCGACGGTCACGGTCAACGGCGTGGAGCTGGGGTCCGGTGAGGGGCAGAGCAAGAAGCTCGCCGAGCAGGAGTCCGCGCACCGCGCCTTCCGTGTCCTGCGCGAGAATCCGTTGGCCGCGAACGCGTAATGCCGGAACTGCCCGAGGTCGAGGTCGTCCGCCGGGGTCTCGCAGAGCACCTCTCCGGCGCGGTCTTCCAGGACGTCGATGTCCGCCATCCCCGCGCCAACCGTGGCCAGGACGCCCCGTTGCCGGACCTGCTCACCGGCGCGACCATCGTGGACATCCGCCGGCGCGGCAAATACCTGTGGCTCACCCTCGATGAGGCGTCGGCCCTGTTCGTCCACCTCGGCATGAGCGGCCAGATGCTCGTCGGCGATCCCGGCACGTGCACGTCACCGCATCTGCGCATCCGCGCCCTGCTTATCGACGCCGCCGGCTCACCCAGGAGCTCGCCTTCGTCGACCAGCGCACCTTCGGGCGCTGGCTGCACACCCCCACGGTCGACGGTATTCCCGCCCCGGTCACCCACATCGCGCTTGACCCGTTGGAGGCCGGGTTCGATCCGGTGGCGGTGGCCCGGCGGATCCGGACGAAGAAGTCGCCGATCAAGTCGGTGCTGCTCGACCAGACCGTGGTCAGCGGCATCGGCAACATCTACGCCGATGAGGCGTTGTGGGAGGCGGGGATCCTGCCGACGCGGCGGGCAGCCAGCCTGCGGCAACGGGACGTCGTCACGCTCCTGGCGGCGGCGGCGAACGTGATGCGGCGCGCATTGGCCGCGGGAGGGACGAGTTTCGACGCCCTCTACGTCAACGTCAACGGCGCCTCCGGCTACTTCTCCCGCTCGCTCAACGCCTACGGGCAGGAGGGTCGGCCCTGCCCGCGCTGCGGCACACCGATCCGGCGGGTGGCGTTCCAGAACCGGTCGACGCATTTCTGCCCCGCCTGTCAGACCATCTGAGACACGTACGCCACTGTTGTGACGCAGGGCACCCGAGGCGCTACGTTTAGAACATGGAAACTTTCGAGTCGTTCGTCACCGGGACGATCAACGACAACCTCTGGACCGTCGTGCCGTGGGTGCTCATCGCCGCCGGCATCTATTTCGGTGTCCGCACCCTGGTGGTCCAGGTGCGCATGCTGCCGGACATGTTCAAGGCGGTGGTGGAGAAGCCCGGCGGTGCCGGCAAGGACCATGACGCCGACTACGGCGGCATCTCCGCCTTCCAGGCGTTCACCATCTCCGCGGCCTCCCGCGTGGGCACCGGCAACGTCGCCGGTGTGGCCGTCGCCATCTCCCTCGGCGGCCCGGGCGCGGTGTTCTGGATGTGGATGATCGCCATCATCGGTGGCGCCACCTCCTTCATCGAGTCCACCCTGGCCCAGCTGTGGAAGACCCGCGACAAGGACGGCAACTACCACGGTGGCCCGGCGTACTACATGACCCGCGGCCTCAACGCCCGCTGGCTGGCGGTCATCTTCGCCGTCTTCATCTCCATCACCTACGGCTTCGTCTACAACGCCATCCAGACCAACTCCATCGTCGAGTCCGTCGGTGGTTCCCTCGAGCAGGACTCCCTCGGCTTCAAGATGATCGTCGGCGGCGTCCTCGCCCTGCTCACCGCGTCCATCATCTTCGGTGGCGTGCGCCGTATCGCCAACGCCACCCAGCTCATCGTGCCGTTCATGGCGGTGGCCTACATCGTCGTCGCCATCATCGTCGTCGCCCTGCGCATCGAGGAGGTCCCGGGTGTCATCGCCGACATCGTCGGCCACGCCCTCGGCTTCAAGGAGATCGCCGGTGCCGCCGTCGGTGCCGCGTTCATGAACGGCATGCGCCGTGGCCTGTTCTCCAACGAGGCCGGCATGGGCTCCGCCCCGAACGCCGCCGCCACCGCCACCGTCTCCCACCCGGTCAAGCAGGGTCTGGTGCAGACCCTCGGCGTGTACTTCGACACCCTGGTCGTCTGTTCCATCACCGCCTTCATCATTCTCCTGGGCAGCCAGGACATGAACTACGGCGAGGAGGTCCAGGGCGCATCGCTGACGCAGGCGGCCCTGGCCAGCGAGGTCGGAGCCTGGGGCACCCACTTCGTCACCTTCATCCTCTTCTTCCTCGCCTTCTCCTCCATCCTGGGCAACTACTACCTCGCCCAGGCCAACATCGAGTACCTGACCAAGTCCGGGGTGTGGCTCAACGTCTTCCGCGTCGCCGTCATCGCCTTCGTCTTCTTCGGCGCCGTCGGCTCCCTGCCGCTGGTCTGGGCCCTGGGCGACACCTTCGCCGCCACCATGGTCTTCATCAACCTCATCGCCATCGTCCCGCTCGGCGGCGTGGCCATCAAGCTGCTCAAGAACTACAACGAACAGCGCAGGAAGGGTGTGGACCCGGTCTTCCACCGCGACATGCTGCCCGAGCTCAAGAACGTCGAGGTGTGGGACGGCTCTGACCCGGTCACCCGCCGCAGCATCGAGGACCGCCAGACCCTCGAGGACCGCTCCTGATGAGCACCCGACTCACCGCCTTCGTCCACGGCCACGTCCAGGGCGTCGGCTTCCGCTGGTGGACCCGCTCCCAGGCCCTGGAACTGGGCCTGGCCGGCTCCGCCACCAATCGTGACGACGGCCGCGTCTGCGTCGTCGCAGAGGGTGACACCACCCAGGTCGAGGCGTTGCTCGCCCGCCTGGAGGAACAGCCCTCCCGCCACGGCCGCCCCGGCACCGTGGACACCGTGATCACCCAGTGGGGCGAGCCCAAGGGAGAATCGGGCTTCCGCGAGCGGTAGGCCGCTCTACAACCAACCCCGGTCCTCGGCTGACGCGGAAATGTCACGATGCGCCCCACCTGCGGTGATAATCTTGCCCGGTGCACCTGAAATCGCTGACGCTTCGAGGATTCAAGTCCTTCGCGTCTGCGACGACCCTGAAATTCGAGCCCGGTATCTGTGCGGTGGTCGGGCCGAACGGGTCGGGTAAGTCGAATGTCGTTGACGCGCTCGCCTGGGTGATGGGTGAGCAGGGGGCGAAGACGCTGCGTGGTGGGAAGATGCAGGACGTCATCTTCGCCGGTGCGGGCGACCGGAAGCCGTTGGGCCGGGCGGAGGTGACGTTGACCATCGACAACTCGGACGGCGCGTTGCCGATCGAGTACACCGAGGTCTCCATCACCCGCCGGATGTTCCGCGACGGGGCGAGCGAGTACGAGATCAACGGGTCGAAGGCCCGGCTCATGGACATCCAGGAGCTGTTGTCTGATTCGGGTATCGGCCGGGAGATGCACGTCATCGTCGGTCAGGGCCGGCTGGCGCAGATCCTCGAGTCGCGGCCGGAGGAGCGTCGCGCCTACATCGAGGAGGCGGCGGGTGTGCTCAAGCACCGGCGTCGCAAGGAGAAGGCGCAGCGCAAGCTGCTGGGCATGCAGGCCAACCTCGACCGCCTCACCGACCTGACAGATGAGCTGCGCCGCCAGCTCAAACCGCTGGCCCGGCAGGCTGAGGCGGCACAGCGTGCGGCGACGGTCCAGGCCACGCTTCGTGACGCCCGCCTCCGCCTCGCCGGCGACCGCGTCCACCGTCTGCGCCGCGAGTTCGAGGACACCGACCGTCGCGCCCGCCTCCTGGCCGAACAGGTGGAGGAGGTCACCGAACAGCTCGAGGAGGCCAGCGAGGTTCAGCTGGATCTGGAGGGTCGGCTCGAGGACCTCACCCCGCGCGCTGAGGCCGCCCAGCAGTTGTGGTTCTCCCTGTCCACGCTGACCGAGCGGGTGTCGGCGACCTCGCGCATCGCGGCTGAACGTGCCAGCAATGCCGGGGCACAGGTCGCCTACACCGGGCCTGATCCCGAGCAGCTGGAGCGCCGCGCTGAACAGGCGGAGACGGAGTTCGCCGAGCTCACCGAGGCTGTCGAGATCGCCCGCGAGCGCCTCGAGTCCATCCGGGAGGAGGTCGCCGACCGGGAGGAGGCGCGCCGGGAGGCGGAGGCCGAGCATCTCGCCCAGGTCCGCGCCATCGCCGACCGCCGGGAGGGCACCGTCCGGCTCATCGCCGCCGAGGAGTCCCTGGCAGGGCAGGTCGCCGCGGCCGAGGCGGAGATCGACCGGCAGTCGGAGACCCTCGCCGAGACCCTGGCCCGGACGAAGGCCGCGGAGGCCGAGTCCCGCGAGGTCACCGAGAAGATCGCCGCCCTGACCGCCGAGCGTGGCCCCCGGGAGGAGGCCCACGTCCGGGCCGCCAGTGAGGCCGGTGCCGCCGACAAACGCCTCGACCATCTGCGTGATGCCCAGCGCGAGCGGGAGCGGGCGGTGTACTCGCTGCAGGCACGCATCGACACGCTGCGTCAGAACGCCCCGACCACCAGCGCGGGAGAGCAGCTGGGGGAGTGGGACCCGCTCGCCGACCTGGTCACCACCGACCGGGAGCACGCCACCGCGCTGGCCGCCGCCCTCGGCGCCCACGCGGAGGCACTCGCCGGCCAGCTCTCACCGGCGCTCATCGACGAGCTGCGCGGCGCCACCCGCACCGTCCTCGTCGACACCACCGATTCGACCGCCCCCTGGCGTCTCGACGCGACCCTGCCCGACGGGGTGACCTGGCTGCTCGACCACGTCACCGTCGACCCGCGCGTCTCCGTGGCACTGACCCGCCTGCTCGCCGACGTCGCGGTGACCGCCACCGTGGACACCGCCCGCACCGTCGTCGCCGAGGACCCCCGCCTGCGGGTGGTCACCCTCGACGGAGTCCTGTGCGGGCAGGGCTGGGTCGCCGTGGGCACCGGCGCTGCGTCCCCGGTCGAGGTCAGTGCCCAGATCGCCGAGGCGGAGGAGGAGCTTGTCGACGCCCGCGCCGACCTCGACGAGCTCTCCGGCACCCTCGAGGGCGCCCGCATCGCCGCCGACGAGGCGCGTGTCGACGCCGCCGCCCGCAAGGCCGCACTCCGCGAACACGACCAGGCCATCACCGCCTGGCAACGCGACGCCGCGCGCCTGACCAGGCAGTACGAGGCGAACAAGGCCGAGCACCAGCGCGCCGCCGAACGCGCCACGGGCGCAGACGCCCGCCTCGCCGGCCTGCGCGACCAGCTCGCCGAGGCCCGCGACCGCCTCGCCCGCGTGGAGGACACCGACGCTCCCGAGGAACCGTCGACCGTCGCCCGCGATGAGGCCGCCACCGCGCTGACCCAGGTCAAGGCGATGGAGATGGAGGCCAACCTCTCGCTGCGCACCGCCGAGGAACGGGCGAATCAGGCCGCGGGGCGCGGTGAGGGGCTGCGCCGCCAGGCGGCGCACGAACGTCAGGCGAAGGCGCGGCACGACGAGGTGATGGCGCGGCGTCGAGAAGCAGCCGAACTCGCGGTGACGGTGGAAAAACATGCCCGCGACCTCGCCGCTCGCGTGGCGGACGCCACCGCCCGCGCCGCCACCGACCGCGACGACCTCGTCCGGCAGCGCACCGAGGTCTCCGCCCTGCTGGGACGGGCCAAGGACCGCGTCAACGCCGCCCGCACCCAGCTCAACCGGCTCACCGACAACGCCCACGCCGGCGAGATCGCCCGCTCGCAGGCACAGGTGCGCATCGACGAAGCCGAGGCCAAGATCGTCGAACAGCTCGGCCTGCCCATCGCCGACCTCATGGCCGACTACACCCCCGGCGAGGACTTCAACCGCCCCGAGGAGGAGAAACGCCTCAGACAGGCGGAGAAGGACCTCACCGCCCTGGGCAAGGTCAACCCGCTCGCCCTCGAGGAGTTCAAGGCACTCGAGGAACGCTACGAATTCCTCTCCACCCAGCTCGACGACGTCATCCAGGCCCGCGAGGACCTCTCCGGCGTGATCGAGGACGTCGACGCCCAGATCCTCCAGCTGTTCACCGACGCCTGGCACGACGTCGAGGCCGAGTTCCCCAAGGTGTTCACCACCCTGTTCCCCGGCGGCGAGGGCAGACTCATCCTCACCGACCCCGACGATCTTCTCACCACCGGCATCGAGGTCGAGGCCCGGCCCCCGGGCAAGAAGGTCAAGCGACTGTCCCTGCTGTCCGGCGGCGAGAAATCACTCACCGCCCTGGCCATGCTCGTCGCCATCTTCCGCGCCCGCCCCAGCCCCTTCTACGTCATGGACGAGGTCGAGGCCGCCCTCGACGACGTCAACCTGCGTCGCCTGATCAACCTCTTCGAGGAACTGCGGCAGGACTCGCAGCTCATCGTCATCACCCACCAGAAACCCACGATGGACGTGGCCAACGTCCTCTACGGCGTGACCATGCGTGGCGACGGCGTCACCCGCGTCATCAGCCAACGCATGAGCCCCGCCCAGTAGCCGCCTGATCTGGGCTGGTGCCGGACCTCCGCCGGGTTTCAGTCGTTCCGCCGGGATCAATCCCGGCGGAGCAACTCAGAGTAGGCGGGTCAATCAATCACTGAGCGTGAATATTGGCCCGGGTACTGACACTATGGAGTCCATGAACACCACGTATCTCATCATCGGCATAGCGGTCGTCGTCCTCCTGCTGATCATCCTGCTCATCGTCTTCGGGCTCAAGCGCAAGAAGGCGAAGACCGTCAGCTTCGAGAAGAAGGACGACGAGGCCCCCAAGGAACTGACCCGCGAGGAGAAGTCCGGCAACTACCAGGCCACCGGCGGCTTCAACTTCGCCCCCGCCAAGCAGACCGAGAAGGAACCCGACCTGCTGCCCGGCCAGGAACTCGGCTCCACCCCGGCCACTCCGCCGGTACAGCCCACCCGCGCTGCTGAGCCGGCGAAGTCCGCTGAGCCGGTGAATCCGCAGCCCACGCCGACCGTGGGGGAGACCGTCGGACACCCCGAGTCCGAGCCCGTTGCTGAGCCCGCCGCTGAGTCGAAGCAGCCGCGTGAGTTCGTCGATCCGGTGTCGCAGGGCATCGCCGAGCGTGACGTGCCGGTGGAGAATGAGACCCACCAGGTGATCGGGGAGCAGGACCCGGTCGTGCCGGGTGCTCCCGAGTCTGGGCAGCCGCGCGGGTTCGTCGATCCGGTGTCCGAGGGCATCGCCGAGCGTGACGAGCCGGTGGAGAACGAGACCCACCAGGTGATCGAGGAGCAGGACCCGGTCGCGGTCGAGGACGAGTCTGCGGTGGAGATCATCGAGGAGCAGGACCCGGTCGCGGTCGAGGACGAGTCTGCGGTGGAGATCATCGAGGAGCAGGAGCCCGTCGAGGTCGTCCATCCGGGCGCCCGCGTCGACGCGCAGGCTGCGTCTGCCGCCGCCGAGCCGGTCGTCGAGGAGGAGATCCTCCGGGAGGAGACCGTCGGTGAGACCCCCGCCGAGGACGCGGAGTTCGACCCCTCCACGGTGATCGTGGATGAGGAGGTCGCCGCCACCATTGAGGACAGCGTCGACCACACCCCGCAGCGTCCGGACGAGTTCGAGGCGGACCCGGCCGAGCCGGTCGATGAGGCACAGTTCGTGGCACCGGTCGAACCGGAGCAGGAGGCGGTGGAGGATCACGAGGCCGTCGAGGAGGAGGCCGAGGAGGCCGCCGCCGCAGCTCACGTCACCGCCGGAGCGGTCGAGGCCGCCCTGGAGCAGACCCCGGTGCCGGACGAGGTCGTCGAAACGGCCCCGGCTGCCGCACCGGTGGAGGACATCGCCCCGGCCTCGGGCCGGATCGGCCGCCTGCGTGGTCGGCTGTCGCGTTCGCAGAACGTCATCGGGCAGGGTGTGCTCGGTATTCTCTCCGCCGGTGATCTCGACGAGGACGCCTGGGAGGAGATCGAGGACACGCTCATCATGGCGGACCTCGGAACCGCGGTGACCATGCGTGTGGTGGAGTCGCTGCGCGAGAAGATCGCCGATCGGGGAGTGTCCAGTGAGGCGGAGGCCCGCGCCATGCTGCGGGAGACCCTCATCGAGGTCGGCCGTCCCGAGCTGGACCGCTCCATCAAGGCGATGCCGTACGAGGGCAAGCCCGCCGTCGTGCTTGTCGTCGGTGTCAACGGCACCGGTAAGACGACGACCACCGGCAAGCTCGCCCGGGTGCTCGTCTCCATGGGGCACAAGGTGCTTCTCGGTGCCGCCGACACCTTCCGTGCCGCCGCCGCCGATCAGCTGGAGACGTGGGGCCGTCGCGTGGGCGCCACCACGGTCCGCGGTGCGGAGGGTGCGGACCCCGCGTCCGTCGCCTTCGACGCGGTGGCCACGGGTATCGAGGAGCAGGCGGATGTGGTCATCATCGACACCGCCGGCCGACTGCACACCTCGACCGGCCTCATGGATCAGCTGGGCAAGGTCAAGCGGGTGGTGGAGAAGAAGGCCGTCGTCGACGAGGTGCTGCTGGTCCTCGACGCGACCGTCGGCCAGAACGGCCTCACCCAGGCCCGGGTGTTCCGCGATGTCGTGGACATCACCGGCGTGGTCCTGACCAAGCTGGACGGCACCGCCAAGGGTGGCATCGTCTTCCAGGTGCAGGAGGAGCTCGAAGTCCCGGTCAAGCTCGTCGGCCTCGGCGAGGGTGCGGATGACCTGGCCCCGTTCGAGATCGAGGGCTTCGTCGACGCATTGCTCGGTTAGCCACAGCGCAGACCGTCAGGCACCTGCTCCCGGTTCCGGGGCGGGTGCCTGTTCTGATTCGCGGCAGGACCGGATCCGCGCATCCTTGATTCGTCGTACCATTCTGAACTGCGAAAACGCCGGCACCGTCCGCCAGATGTGCGGACCCGGCGCCGCCGAACCCCGCGGGGGTGCGCCACCACCCCCGCGCTTACCTGTCGGACTATCGAAAGAGTTTCTATAGCTCTATAGTCAACGGTGTCGAACGAAAACGGTCGGCCAATAGAAAACCAGAGCCCGGGATCCACCGGCCCGGGCCCACAACACAAGGAGGCCCGCACATGAACGCGGAAGAAGTCGTGATGGCGTCCGGAAATGCGAGCTGGATGCTCATGTCGGCATCCCTCGTGCTGCTGATGACGCCCGCCCTGGCGTTGTTCTACGGAGGCATGACGGGACGGCGCTCGGCGCTGAACATGATGATGATGTCGTTCGGCACGCTCGGTGTCGTCAGCGTCGTCTACATCCTGTGGGGCTGGTCGATGTCCTACGGGGCCCAGTCCCTCGGCGGTATCGTCGCCAACCCCTTCGAGTTCTTCGGGCTGCGGAACTCGATCGTCGATGACGCCGGCAACTACATCGCCGGGGCCTCCGGGTACGCCAACATCATCGACGTCGCCTTCCAGCTCACCTTCGCGGTCATCTCCACCGCCCTCATCTCGGGTGCGCTGGCCGGGCGCGTGAAGTTCGGCACCTGGCTGGTGTTCTCCGGGCTGTGGGCCACCCTGGTCTACTTCCCGCTGGCGCACATGGTGTGGGGTGGGGGCCTGCTGTCGCACTCCGAGACCGGCATCGCGGCGCGGATGTTCGGCGTCACCGACGGGGAGGCCACCATTGCTCCGGTCGACTTCGCCGGCGGCACGGTCGTCCACATCTCCGCCGGTACCGCGGCACTGGTCCTGGCACTGCTCATCGGCCGCCGCCGGGACTTCCTCACCGCGGCGCAGCGGCCGCACAACCTGCCCTTCGTCATGCTCGGTGCCGCACTGCTGTGGTTCGGCTGGTTCGGTTTCAACGGCGGGTCGGCCTTCGCCGCCGACGGTGCGGCGGGTCTGGCGTGGCTCAACACCACCGCGGCCACCGCGGCCGCGATGCTCGGCTGGCTGCTGACCGAGCGCCTGCGAGACGGTAACCCGACGTCCCTCGGCGCCGCCTCCGGTGTTGTCGCCGGTCTGGTGACCATCACCCCGGCCGCGGGCGTGCTCACCCCGGCGACCTCCCTCATCCTCGGTGCCGTCGGTGGTGTCCTGGCCTGCCTGGGCGTGGGCCTGAAGTACCGCTTCGGTTACGACGACTCCCTCGACGTCGTCGGCGTCCACCTCGTCGCCGGCCTGTGGGGCACCGTGGGCCTGGCCTTCGTGGCCACGGACACCGGCGTGTTCACCGGCGGCGGGGTCGACGGCCTCAAGCTGCTCGTCGTGCAGATCGTCATCGCCCTGGTGGCCATGATTTTCGCGGGCGTGGTCACCCTCATCCTCGGTCTGCTGCTGCGCTCGACGATGGGCTGGCGCATCGACGACGACGCCGAGTCCACCGGCATCGACTACCACCAGCACCGTGAGTCCGCCTACGACGACCTGGTCGGCTCCGAGCCGCGCCCCATGGCAGTAGGATCTGCCACAGAGCGTCCGGAGCGCCCGTACCCCGGAACCTCGACCGCCACCGCCCCCACCGCCCCGACCTCCCAGGAGTAGAACCGATGAAACTCGTGACAGCCGTAGTCAAGCCCTTCACCCTCGGTGACGTGCGTGAGGCGCTGGAGTCGGTCGGTGTGCACGGCATGACCGTGACGGAGGCCCAGGGGTACGGCCAGCAGCGTGGCCACACGGAGGTCTACCGGGGTGCGGAGTACGCCACGGAGTTCGTGCCCAAGGTCAAGCTCGAGGTCGTCATCGCCGACAACCTGCTCGATGATGTCCTCGACGCCATCACCCGGGCCGCCTACACGGGTAAGACGGGGGATGGGAAGTTGTGGGTGACCTCCGTCGAGCACGTCATCCGGGTGCGGACGGGCGAGCGCAACGACGATGCCGTCTGATCGGACTGATCCCCACCGGATCAGGGCCGGGGCCGTCGCGCGGGCCCTCGACCTGATCGACTCACTGCCGGTGCCCGAGGGTTGTGCCCTCGTGGCCACCGGCTCTCTCGCGCGGGAGGACATGACCGCCTACTCCGATCTGGACCTGGTGCTGCTGCACCCGGCCGGGACGGAGCCGGGGGAGCCGGGGGACGTCGACAAGCTCTGGTACCCGATCTGGGACGCGAAGTTCCACCTCGACCACGCCGTGCGGACCCCGGAGGAGTGCGCGGACATGGTCGCCGCGGACTCGACGGCGGGGCTGGCACTGCTGGAGATGCGGCACCTGCGCGGGGACGCGGAGCTCAGCGAGCGGGCGACGGCGTTGGTGCGGCGGCGCTGGCGGGAGCAGATCTCCCGGAACTTCGACGCGGTGGTCGCCACCGCCGCGACCCGCTGGCGTCGCGCCGGGTCGGTGGTCACCATGACGCATCCGGATCTCAAGCACGGCCGCGGGGGCCTGCGCGACGCGGAGCTGCTCCGCGCGCTGGCGATGGCCAACCTCTGCGACGCCCCGCCATTGCACGCGCAGCGGCGGCTGCTTCTCGACGTCCGCACCCTCCTACATGCGCAGGCGCGGCGGCGTCGTGACGTTCTCGACCCCGAATTCGCGGGGGACATCGCCGAACTGGTCGGCATGGGGGACCGGTACGAGCTCTCCGCCGCCATCGCCGACGCCGCCCGCGCCATCGACCAGGCGCTGACCGTCGGCCTGGCCACCGCCCGCAGCGTGCTGGCGAGGTCGACCCCGCGGACCACTCGTCGCCCTCTCGACCTCGACGTCGTCGAATCCGGCGGGGAGATCGTCCTGTCGCGGAGCCCCGACCTCGGCGACCCCGCCCTGCTACTGCGCGTGGCCGCCGCGAGCGCGCGTACCGGGCTGCCCGTCTCGGAGCACACCTGGGCCCGGCTCGCGCAGCTGCCCGACCTGCCCGAGGTGTGGCAGCCGGCCGCCGCGGACGACTTCTTCTCCCTGCTGGCCCACCCCAACCACACAAGTGAGGTCATCGACGCCATGGACCGGCACGGCCTGTGGACCCGGCTCGTGCCCGAGTGGGACCACATCCGCGGCCGGATGCCCCGCGAACGCACCCACATCCACACCATCGACGCCCACTCCCTGGTCACCGTCGCCCACTGCGCCGCCGCCACCGTCCGGGTCGCCCGGCCGGACCTGCTGCTGCTCGGGGCGCTGTTCCATGACATCGGCAAGGGCTACGGCCGCCCGCACGAGCAGGTCGGCGCCGAGTTCGTCGCCCGTATGGCCCGCCGCCTGGGCCTCAACCTGCCCGACCGTTCCCGCGTGCAGACCCTCGTCGCCGAGCACACCACCGTCGCCCGGCTCTCCGCCACGCGCGACCCGCAGGCCGACGAGACCCGCGACGCGCTTCTCGACGCCCTCCACTACGACCTCATCACCGTCAACCTGCTCGAGGCCCTCACCGAGGCCGACGCGAAGGCCACCGGCCCCGGCGTGTGGAACCGGCGCCTGGAGACCGGCCTGCGGCAGCTGTCCACGCGCGCCCGCCGGGCCCTGACCGACCTGTCACCGGTGCGCCCCCTCGTCCACGCTCCGGACGACCTCGGCCTGCGTGCCAACGTGGAGGACGAGACGATCACCGTCTGGTGGCGGGGCACCTACCAGCGGGAGATCATCCGCATCCTCGCCGTCGCCGCCGCCAAGGCGTGGAGGATCGTCGCCGCCCGGCTGGCCACCGCCGACGACGGCACCATCCACCTCGAACTGGACATCCGGCCCACCCTCCAGACCCTCGACGAGGCCGCCGACGCCACCGCCCTCGCCCACGCCTACCACTCCGGCGTGTACTCCGCGGTCCCGCCGGCCGAGCCCGCCCCGACAGCCACGTACTGGAACGGCAACGTCCTCGAGGTGCGCACCACCCACCGGCCGGGCACCTTCGCCACCCTGCTCAGCGCCCTGCCGGACGTGACCTGGTTGAGCGCCCGGACCCCGGGCGCGACGATGATCGTGCAGGTCGCGGTGTCCGGCGGTGTCGACCGGTCGAAGGTGGGGCGGGATGTGACCCGCGTGCTGACGACCGGCTAGCATGGGGGAGTTAGAAAATCCCCTACCACCAGGGAGAGTGCCCCAGTGTTTGAGTCTCTGTCCGATCGCCTCCAAGGCGCGCTCACCGGGCTGCGCGGAAAAGGCAGGCTGACCGAGGCGGACATCAACGCCACCGCCCGGGAGATCCGCCTGGCGCTGCTCGAGGCGGATGTGTCGCTGACCGTTGTCCGGGGCTTCATCAAGCGGATCAAGGAGCGGGCCGCCGGCGCCGAGGTGTCCGAGGCTCTCAACCCCGCCCAGCAGGTGGTCAAGATCGTCAACGAGGAACTCGTCGACATCCTCGGCGGCGAGACCCGACGACTCCAGCTGGCCAAGAACCCGCCCACCGTCATCATGCTCGCCGGCCTCCAGGGTGCCGGTAAGACCACCCTCGCCGGCAAGTTGGCCAAGCACCTGACCAAGCAGGGCCACACCCCCATGCTCGTGGCCTGTGACCTGCAGCGCCCAGGCGCTGTCCAGCAGCTGCAGATCGTCGGCGAGCGCGCCGGTGTGCCCACCTTCGCGCCCGACCCCGGCACCTCCATCGACTCCCACGAGCACGAGATGGGGACCTCGCACGGTGACCCGGTGGACGTCGCGAAGCGGGGTATCGACGAAGCCCGCCGCACCCAGCACGACGTCGTCATCGTCGACACCGCGGGCCGTCTCGGCATCGACGAGACGCTGATGACCCAGGCACGCAACATCCGCGACGCCGTCAACCCCGACGAGGTCCTCTTCGTCATCGACGCCATGATCGGCCAGGACGCGGTCACCACCGCCGAGGCCTTCCGCGACGGCGTCGACTTCACCGGTGTCGTCCTGACCAAGCTCGACGGCGACGCCCGCGGTGGCGCCGCCCTGTCGATCCGTGAGGTCACCGGCAAGCCGATCATGTTCGCCTCCACCGGTGAGAAGCTCGAGGACTTCGACGTCTTCCACCCCGAGCGCATGGCCAGCCGCATCCTCGGCATGGGCGACGTCCTCAGCCTCATCGAGCAGGCCGAGGGCATCCTCGACCAGCAGAAGGCCGAGGAGACCGCCATGAAGCTCGGCTCCGGTGAGCTGACGCTGGAGGACTTCCTCGACCAGATGCTCATGATCCGACGCATGGGGCCGATCGGCAACCTGCTGAAGATGCTGCCCGGCGGCAAGCAGATGAACGAGATGGCCGACATGGTCGACGAGAAGCAGCTCGACCGCATCCAGGCCATCATCCGCGGCATGACCCCCGCCGAGCGCGAGGACCCGAAGATCCTCAACGCCTCCCGCCGCAAGCGCATCGCTGCCGGCTCCGGTGTGGCCGTCAGCGACGTCAACCAGCTCGTCGAGCGCTTCTTCGAGGCCAAGAAGATGATGGGCAAGATGGCCGGCCAGTTCGGCATGCCCGGCGGCGGCATGAACCGCTCCGCCACGAAGAAGAAGCCCAAGGGCCGCAAGGGCAAGGGCGGCAAGCGCAAGCCGGTGAAGAACAAGCCGACCCAGCCGCAGCTGCCCGGTGGTATGCCGGGCATGCCGGGCGGGGGCATGCCCGACATGGCCCAGCTGCAGAAGCTCCAGGAGCAGATGGGTGGCGCCGGCGGCGGCATGCCGGGAATGCCGAAGATCCCGGGCATGCCGAAGATGCCCAAGGGATTTGAGAACATCGACCTGGACAACCTCGACTTCGGTCAGGGCGGAAAGAAGTAGCCCGGACCGGGGGAGAGCGGAGTGTGGACGAGGCAGACGCTGACCGGGGTGGTCCTCGGGTTGCTCAGCGCCGCCCTCTTCACCTGGCTCGTCGGCTCCGTCATCCTGCCCGCACCGGCCCCGGTGACGGCGGCCACGTCGGCGATGACCATCACCCTGACGGTGGTGGTCATCCTGGCGCTGTGGACCGGGGCGGACACGGCGCACCGCCGGTGGGGGCATCGGCCCCTGGTGGCCCACGGACTGCGGATTCTCGCACTGCAGGTGGCGGCCACCCTCCCGTTGGCCGCCCAGCTCCGCGGGACCGGACGCTATCTCAACGGCACGCAGGGGGACCAGTCCTTCCGCCTGGCCCTGGCCGAGAAGTACTCCGCCTACTGGACCCCGGTGGACACCTACTTCTCGGATCTGCCGTCCTACTACCCCGGGCTGTGGTTCTGGGGGCTGGGCCGACTGTCCGCCGTCACCGGGTACGAGGTCATCGACCTGTACGCCTTCTACAACCTGGCCACCATGGCGGTGGCGGTCACGGTCAACTACCTGTTGTGGATCGCAGCCCGGGTCGAGCGGCCCGGCATCCACGCCCTCACCACCGCCGTCGTGGGGACCGCCTTCGCCGCCTATGAGCCGTACTCCTGGGTGCTCCTGGCCCAGTCGCTGCCGCTGATCCTGCTGCTGTTCCGGGTGCTGGATGACCACCACACCCACACCCGCCGCCAGCTCATCGTCGTCGGCCTCCTCGCGGGGCTCATCGCCGGCGTCGCGCTGTCCATGTACACGTTGGCCGCTCTCTTCGCGGCCCTCGTGGTGGTCATCGCCCTGCTCCTGCATCACGGGCGGATCCACTGGCGTTCCGCGGCCGTGGTGACGGCCGTCGGCGCGGTGGCCGCCGCCGTCATCGCCGCGCCGTGGTGGTGGGGCTTTCTCACCTATGACGGTGCCGGGGCGGGGCACGGAAATGCCGCGGCCGGGTACAACCCGATGGTCGGTGCCTCCCTGGCCACCGCCCTCCAGCAGCCCGTGCCCTGGATGATGCTCGCGGCCGCCGGACTCGTCGCCATCGCCCTGCTCCATGACCGCCATCCGGTGATGAAGGCGGCGTTCGTGGCGGTGGCCGCCGTGGCCGCCTGGTACGTGCTCAGTGCGGTGGTCCACCTGGCCACCGACCCCACGCTGCTGGCGTTCCGGGGAATCCCGGTGCTCTTCCTGGCCCTGGCCGCCGCGGCGGTCCACGGTGCCGGCACCCTGCCGGCAGCCGGGGGGCAGGCCCGGGTCGACGCCGGCCGGCATGCGGTGGCGGAGACCGGCCCCGGGGCGGGGAGCAGGTGGAGTGTCCCGGCCGTCATCACGGCGATCATCGGCACGGTCCTGCTGCAGGCGGTGCCGGGGGAACTGGCGACGGAGATCGAGGGGGCCAAGGCGAGTGCCGGGGCAGGTCACACGCGTGAGGTGGTGCGCTGTCTGCAGGAGGGGACCGGCGACGATGATCTGGCCGGATTGACGGTGGCGTCCACGGACATGCTGCTGGCGGCGTAGGCACCGGTGTGGACGGTGTCGGCACCGGTGGTCGAGTACACCAACCCGCACCGTGATCTGGCGGTGCAGAAGGAGTTCATCGACGTGCTCGCCCGGGACGGCGTGGACGCGGCAGCCCGGGAGTTCGGAGTGGATGCCTTCGTGTTCACCCGCTCCGGAGACCAGGCGGACGTGCTGACGATGTGGCTCGTGCAGGAGGGCAATGAGCCGTACGGGACCGACCTGCCCCGGTCGGCGATCCCCGCGGACTGGTGGACGGCCGACGACTGCGGCGGGTTCATCGTGACGGTCGTGCCGTGACCTCCCCGGGCACTGCCGAGACGGCGGATTTCGGATCGGGCGGACCAGCCGGTATAGTTGTCCGGGTTCCTGCGTAGCGCCGCCACCGACCACGGTCGACCGGACACGTCACACGCAGGTGAAACCAAGGGTTGAACCGGCCCGCCGGCACAAGGCGGGTGACTGAACTGCCCAGTGACTCACATGAAGGAGCCAACATGGCTGTCAAGATCAAGCTCCAGCGCCTCGGCAAGATCCGTACCCCGCACTACCGCGTGGTTATCGCCGACGCCCGCACCCGCCGCGACGGCAAGGTCATCGAGAACATCGGCATCTACGAGCCGAAGCAGGAGCCGTCCCTGATCAAGATCGACTCCGAGCGTGCCCAGCACTGGCTGTCCGTCGGCGCCCAGCCGACCGAGCCCGTCCTGGCCCTGCTCAAGGTGACCGGCGACTGGCAGAAGTTCAAGGGCATCGACGGTGCCGAGGGCACCCTCAAGGTGGCCGAGGAGAAGCCGTCCAAGCTCGACCTGTTCAACCAGGCTCTCGCCGAGGCCAACGACGGCCCGTCCGTCGAGGACATCACCGAGAAGAAGCGCAAGGCCAAGGAAGAGGCCGAGGCCAAGGCCCAGGCTGAGAAGGAGGCCGCCGAGAAGGCTGCCGCCGAAGAGGCCAAGGCTGCCGAGGCCGCTGAGGCTGCCGAGGCTGCCGAGGCTGACGCCGCAGAGGCCACCGAGGACGCCGCCGAGACCGAGTCCGAGGAGAAGGCTGCGGAGTAATTTCCGGGTCTGAGGAAACCGCACCCCACCGGGTGCGGTTTTTTTTTCGTGTCCGGGGCCTGGGCGCTGCTAGGATTCCGGACATGGATAGTAGAGATGAGCAGGCACTTCGAGCGGCGAAGCTCTACTACGAGTCGGAGATGAGCCAGGCGGAGGTCGCCGCGGAGATCGGGGTGTCCCGGCCGACGGCCGCGAAACTGCTCCAGCACGCCCGCGAACGTGGCTATGTCACCGTGGAGATCCACGATCCGCGGGAGATGGGCGGCGAGCTGGCGGAACGACTGAGATCGCGCTACTCCTCCTTCGGGCTCGTCGAGGTACGCGTGGTCGAGGTCGCCCGCAAGCGGGACGATGATCTGCTCCGTGAGCTCGGTCGCATGGGGGCGATGATCCTGGAGGAGCACGTCCAGGACGGTCAGCTGGTCGGGGTGTCCTGGGGCAACACCATGTACTCGGTGGCCAAGTCGCTGCACCACCGGGCGCATCAGGGGGTGGAGATCGTCCAGCTCAAGGGAGGTCTGAGCTACACGCAGTCCTCGACGAACGACATCGAGACGATCAACCTGTTCTGCCGTGCCTTCGACGCCTATGCGCGGACCCTGCCGCTGCCGGTCATCTTCGACAACGTGGCGGCCAAGCGCATCGTCGAGCAGGACCGTCACATCGCCCACCTGCTGGAACTGGGCCGGCGCACGGACGTGGTCATCTTCACCGTCGGTGCCACCACCCGGGAGTCGCTGCCGCTGACCATGGGGTACCTCTCCGAGGAGGAGACCGCCCAGCTGGTGGACCGGGCGGTGGGGGATGCGTGTTCGCGCTTTTTCACCCGCGACGGTGAGGTGGCGCTGCCGAGTGTCAACGACCGGACGGTGGGCATCTCCCTGACCGAGCTGGCTAGCCGGCCCACCCGGATCCTCGTGGCCGGGGGAGTGGACAAGGCCGAGGCCATCGACACCGCTCTGCGGATGGGCCTGGCCTCGCACCTGGTCATCGACGCGGACACGGCGCGCACGATCCTCGAGGGCTGAGAACGACGAGACCCCCGGACCGTGGGGTCCGGGGGCGTCGATAAGCGAGGGGTCAGAAGGCGACCACGCCGACGATGGCGGCGTTGAGCATGTTGGTGAGGAAGCCGGCGAACAGGGCCCGGAGGCCGAGCTGCGCGACATCCGACCGCCGCTCGGGGACCAGCGAACCGAAGGCGCCGATCTGGATGGCGATGGAGGAGAAGTTGGCGAAGCCCGCGAGCGCGAAGGTGGAGATCATCACGGCCTTCGGGCTGAGGGTGTCCACGTACTCGGAAAAGGACGTGTAGCCGACGAACTCGTTGAGGATCGTCTTCTGGCCGATGAAGTTACCGACCAGGTTGGCCTCCTCCCACGGCACGCCGAGAGCCCAGGCGAGCGGGGAGAAGATGAGGCCGAACAGGCCCTCGAGCGACCAGTTCTCCTGGCCGAAGATGTTGCCGATGCCGCCGAGCATCGCCGAGAGCATGGCGATCAGCGCGACGAAGGCGATGAGCATCGCGGCGACGGTGACGGCGATGCGGCCACCGGCCATGGCGCCGGAACCGAGGGCGTCGATGATGTTCTTGTTCTCCTCGTCGCGCACGTGGCGCACGTCCGCGGAGGCGACGGAGACCTCGGTTTCCGGGATGAGCGCCTTGGCCATGATGAGCGAGCCGGGGGCGTTCATGACGGAGGCGGCGAGCAGGAACGGCAGCGGGGCGCCGAGCAGCGAGTAGCCGATGAGGGTGGAGCCGGCGACGGAGGCGAAGCCACCGGTCATGCAGGCGTAGAGCTCGGAACGGGTGAGCTTGGGCAGCCACGGGCGGATGACCAGCGGCGCCTCGGACTGGCCGAGGAAGATGACCGTCGACGCCCACACCGACTCGACCTTGGAGGTGCCCAGCAGTTTGTTGAGCACCGTGCCGACGATCTCCACGAACCACTGCAGGATGCGCAGGTAGTACAGGGCGCCGATGATCGCACCGAGGAAGATGATGACGGGCAGCACGTTGAGGGCGAAGACGAAGCCGATGTTCTCACCGAACAGCGGGCCGAAGACGAAGGACGTGCCCTCGGCGGTGAAGTCGATGAGCTTCTGGATGACGTCCGCGGTCCAGCGCAGCGCCTGGAAGCCGGGCTCCCATTTGAGCACGAGGAGGGCGAAGGCGATCTGCATGAGCAGGCCCACGCCGAGGGTGCGCCAGTTGATCTTCTTGCGGTGCTCGGAGAGCAGGATGACCACCGCGAAGATGAGCGCGATACCGATGAGTCCCTGGAATCTGTCCATGACGGCTACCTCGCCTCGAGTGCGTCGGGGCCGAAGGAGTTCGGCAGGATCTGGTCGAAGGGCAGGCTGACGGGCTGGCCGTCCTCGCCTTCGACGATGACGCGGTCGCAGTGGAACTCGCGCAGCACCTGGCGGCAGGCGCCGCAGGGCCAGCAGGGGGCGGCCTTGAGTCCGATGACGGCGACGGTGGCCACCTTCGGGGATTCACCTGCGGCGATCATCGTGGTCACGGCGTTGCGTTCGGCGCAGATGGCCTCACCGTACGCGGCGTTCTCGACGTTGCAGCCAGTGAAGAGGGTGCCGTCGTCGGTGAGGACGGCGGCGCCGACGGGGAATGAGCTGTACGGCACGTAGGCGTGCTCGGCGGCGCGGCGGGCGGCGTCGAGAAGCTCAGTGTCACTGAGTGTGGTCATGGCCGGGTCCTTTCTTGAGGGGCAACCATGAGGCGGGAACAAAAGAAAAAATGTTGGTTGACAATTGTTCTACCCGTGATGATAATCGGGTCATAGGATCCAGTGCAAGTAGCCCAGATCACACACTGTCACACACTGTCACACACATTCATCCCGATCATAGGAGAACCCCGTGGCCCCCGAATCCTTCGACGCCGTCGACGTCATCCGCACCAAACGCGACGGGGGTGAACTCTCCCACGCCCAGATCGACTGGATCATCGACGCCTACACCCGCGGACAGGTCGGCGACGAACAGATGGCCGCCCTCAACATGGCCATCTTCCTCAACGGCATGACCCGCGCCGAGATCGCCCGGTGGACGCAGGCGATGATCGACTCCGGCGAGACCATGAGCTTCGCCACCCTGTCCAAACCCACCACCGACAAGCACTCCACCGGTGGGGTGGGCGACAAGATCACCCTGCCGCTCGGCCCGCTCGTCTCCGCCTTCGGCGTCGCCGTCCCGCAGCTCTCCGGCCGCGGACTCGGCCACACCGGCGGCACCCTGGACAAACTCGAGGCCATCCCCGGCTGGCAGGCCGACGTCCCCAACGACCGCATGATGCAGATCCTCGAGGACTCCGGCGCCGTCGTCGCCGCCGCGGGCGCCGGCCTGGCCCCCGCCGACAAGAAGCTCTACGCCCTGCGCGACATCACCTCCACCGTCGACAGCATCCCGCTCATCGCCAGCTCGATCATGTCCAAGAAGATCGCCGAGGGCACCGCCGCCCTCGTCCTCGACGTCAAGGTCGGCTCCGGCGCCTTCATGAAGGATCTCGACACCGCCCGCGAACTCGCCCGCACCATGGTCGACCTGGGCACCGACGCCGGCGTGAACACCCGGGCCCTGATCACCGACATGACCACCCCGCTCGGCCGCTGCATCGGCAACTCACTCGAGGTCCGCGAATCCGTCGAGGTCCTCGCCGGCGGTGGTCCCGCCGACATCATCGAGCTCACCTGCGAACTCGCCCGGAACATGCTCGACCTCGCCGGGGTCCACGACGCCGACGTCGAAGCCGCCCTCAAGGACGGCCGCGCCATGGACTCGTGGAAGAAGATGATCGCCGCCCAGGGAGGCGACCCGGACGCCCCGCTGCCCGTCGCCCCGCACACCCATGACGTCCTCGCCGAACACGACGGCTACCTCACCGAGCTCGACGCCCTCGCCGTCGGCGTCGGCTCCTGGCGCCTCGGTGCCGGCCGCGCCCGCAAGGAGGACCCCGTGCAGGCCACCGCCGGCATCGAACTCCACGCCGTCCTCGGCGACAAGGTGACCAGGGGCCAGAAGCTCATGACCCTGCACACCGAGACCCCCGAGCGCTTCGACCGCGCCCTCGAATCCGTCCTCCCCGGCATCACCATCGGCGAGACCGCCCCCGCAGCCCGCACCCTCATCCACGACCGCATCAGCTAGAAGGACCCACCATGAACCGCACTGAACTGGCCCAGACCATCGACCACACCCTGCTCAAGCCCGAGTCCACCCCCGAACAGGTCGCCGACCTCATCGCCGAGGCCGCCGACCTGGGCACCTACTCCGTCTGCGTCTCCCCGTCCCTCCTGCCGGTCTCCGCGCCCGAGAGTGTCAAGGTCGCCACCGTCTGCGGCTTCCCCTCCGGAGCCGTCCAGCCCGAGATCAAGGCCGCCGAGGCCGCCCTCTCCGCCCGACAGGGAGCGGATGAGGTGGACATGGTCATCAACATCGCCAATGCCGTGCGCGACGACTTCGACGCCGTCGAGGCCGACATTCGCGCCGTCCGCGACGCCATCCCGGACACCCTGCTCAAGGTCATCCTCGAGACCGCCGCCCTGTCCGACGAGCAGATCACCCAGTGCTGCCTCGCCGCCGAGCGCGCCGGCGCCGACTACGTCAAGACCTCCACCGGCTTCCACCCGGCCGGCGGCGCCTCCGTCCACGCCATCACCCTCATGCACGAGGCCGTCGGCGGTCGCCTGGGCATCAAGGCCTCCGGCGGCATCCGCGACACCGACACGGCCCTGGCCATGCTCGACGCCGGCGCCACCCGCCTCGGCTGCTCCTCCTCCGCGGCCGTCCTGGAGGGCGTGAAGTGAACCCACAGGACTGGGTGGACCACGACCCCGATCCGACCACCCGCGCCGAGATCCAGGAGCTTATCGACGCCGCGTCCCCCGCCCTCGCCGAACGCTTCGCCGGCCCCCTCGAGTTCGGCACCGCCGGCCTGCGCGGCCCCATCGCCGGCGGCGAATCCGCGATGAACATCGCCACCGTCACCCGCGCCTCCGCCGGGCTGGGGGCCTGGCTGCTGTCCAAGGTCTCCCGGCCGAAGGTGGTCGTCAGCTGCGACGCCCGCCACCGCTCCGCCGACTTCCAGCGCGCCACCGCCGAGGTGCTCGCCGCCGCCGGCTGCGAGGTCATCCTCCTGCCGGCCCAGCTGCCCACCCCGGTCACCGCGTTCGCCGTGCGCCACCTGGGCGCCGACGCCGGCGTCATGGTCACCGCCTCCCACAACCCGCCCCAGGACAACGGCTACAAGGTCTACCTCGGCGGCCGGGTCGTGGCAGGGGACAACGAGGCCGGTGTCCAGCTCATCTCCCCGGCTGACAAGGAGATCGCGGCGCTCATCGCCGAGGCCGGCTGGGCCGACGAGGTCCCCAGGTCGACCGACGGCGTCACGCCCGTCGACGTCCTCGACGACTATCTCGCGCGCGCCGTGTCCCTGGTGCCGTCTGAGGATCGGGATCTGCCGATCGTCATCACCGCCATGCACGGCGTCGGCGGTGAGGTCCTGCGCACCGTCCTCGAACGCGCCGGCTTCACCCGCGTCATCCCCGTGGCCGAGCAGTTCGCCCCTGACCCCGACTTCCCGACCGTCGCCTTCCCCAACCCCGAGGAGGACGGCGCCCTCGACCTGGCCATCGCCACCGCCGAACGTGAAGGGGCCCGGCTCATCCTGGCACTGGACCCGGACGCCGACCGCTGCTCCGTCGCCGTCCCGATCGATGGCCGCTGGGTCCAGCTGACCGGCGACCAGGTCGGCGGCCTCCTCGGTGAGGACGCCGCCCGACGGCATGACGCCGGAACCCTGGCCAGCTCCATCGTCTCCTCCCGGCTGCTGGCCCGCATCGCCGAGCACCACGGCCTGGACTTCCAGCCCACCCTCACCGGCTTCAAGTGGATCGGCCGCACCCCGGGCCTGATCTTCGGTTACGAGGAGGCTCTCGGCTACTGCACCGACCCGGAGTTCGTCCGCGACAAGGACGGCATCACCGCCTGCCTGCGCGTCGCCGACCTCGCGGCCCGGATCGACCTGGGGGAGTTCCTCGCCGAGATCGGCAGGCAGTACGGCTGGTACGTCACCGCCCCGCTGACCATCCGGATGGCGGACCCGGCCGACATCGCCGCCGCACTGGAGCGCCTGGCCGCCGAGGCGCCGAAGCAGTTCGCCGGCTCGAACGTCTTCCGTATCGACGACCTCTCCCTCGGTTACCTCGGCCTGCCCGGCACCCCGGGACTGGCCATGGTCACCGACGCCGACGACCGGATCATCGCCCGCCCCTCCGGCACTGAGCCGAAGCTCAAGTGCTACCTCGAGGTCGTCGCCTCCTCGCAGGAGGAGGGCCGTGCCCGCCTCGAGGTGATCACGCGCGAGCTCGCGGAGGCACTGGGCGTGTAACCGGGTGCCAGATTCGCGCATCTGTCCGCGGCCGCCCGGTATCACCGCAGGTGGCCGCGGGCCGGGTCTGCCAGATGCGCGGATCCGGCACGGGCAACGTACAGATCCGCGCATCTTGCCGGCGGCCCGAAATCTGACCTGCGGATTCACGGAGGTCGCTGCGCAGATGCGCGGATCCGGCACAGTCCGGCGAGGGTCAGTGGCGTTCGCCGGTGAGCATCGTCACCAGGAGGACGTTCGCCTCGTCCGGGGCGTCGGCGGGACAGTCCACCCGGTGGGTGATGTGCTCCCGCAGATGGATGACCACACCCGGATCCAACGGAGCGGTCTGGTCCCCGCAGGTGAACTCGAGGGATCCGGACAGGCACTGCACGGTGATGGGGTGCGCGGCCCGGTGGTCCGGCAGGGACTGGCCCGGGGCGAAGGTGAACACGATGAGGTTGGCGCCGTCCCCCTGCAGCAGGCGCTGCACCGCCGGGCGGGGTCGCTGCGGGGCGGGGGAGGGGGCGATGTCGAGAAGCGAGAGGGTGGTCATCGCATCGGAATCGTGCACCTCGGCCTCGCCGAAGGTGGCGGGGGAGTTGACGGGGACGTGGGCATCGCTCATGGCCTCGAGGCTACCGGCTAGCATCGGGTGCGTGACTGAGAATGATGTGCAGATCGGGCGGGTGATCAAGCCCCACGGCGTGCGCGGCGAGATCGTCGTCGACCCCACCACAGATGACCCGACCGGGCGTTTCGCCGTCGGCGAGGTGCTCACCGGGAAGCAGACCGGCAAGACGCTGACCCTGACCGTGACGGCCGTGCGCCCGCACCAGGGGCGTCTGCTGGTCACCTTCGAGGAGATCCCCGGCCGCACGGAGGCCGAGTCGCTGCGTGGCGTGCGATTCTTCGCCCCGCCGGTGGTCGACGAGGACGAGGACGCCTACTACGACCATGAGCTCGTCGGCCTGCGCGTGCTCAACGTCGGTGACGTCACCGAGGAGGAGGCGCACGCGCGAGCCTACGAGGGGGCGCAGCCGGAACCCGAGGACATCGGTGAGATCATCGGCGTCGTCCGCGGCCCGGCGCAGCGGCTGCTCGAGGTCGCACTGGACAACGGCGGTCAGGCGCTGGTGCCGTTCGTCCACGCCATCGTGCCGATCGTCGACGTGGACAATGAGGCGATCGTGATCACGCCGCCGGAAGGACTGCTGGACCTGTGAGACTCGACGTCGTCACCATCTTCCCCGAGTACCTCGACCCGCTGCGCCACGCCCTGCTGGGCAAGGCCATCGAGCAGGGCATCCTCACCGTCGGCGTCCACGACCTGCGCGGCTGGGCCACCGACGTGCACAAGTCCGTCGACGATTCCCCCTACGGCGGTGGACCCGGCATGGTGATGAAGCCCGAGGTCTGGGGCCCGGCGCTTGACGACGTCGCCGCCGGCACCGCCGAAGGCCAGGTCCTGGACAGCTCCCTCCCGCACCTGGCCAAACCCCGCCACGATGACATCGAGGGCGTGGCTGCCCGGACCTATGAATCGGGGGAGGACTCCGACCTTCCCCTGCTCATTGTCCCCACCCCGGCCGGACAGCCCTTCACCCAGGCGGACGCCCAGGCCTGGTCGAACGAGGAGCACATCGTCTTCGCCTGCGGGCGCTACGAAGGTATTGACCAGCGCGTCGTCGACGACGCCGCCCAGCGCTACCGGGTCCGCGAGGTCTCCATCGGCGACTACGTCCTCATCGGCGGGGAAGTCGCCGTGCTCGTCATCGCCGAGGCCATCGTCCGCCTCATCCCGGGCGTCCTGGGCAACCGGCGCAGCCACGAGGAGGACAGCTTCTCCGACGGCCTGCTCGAGGGACCCTCGTACACCAAACCCCGGGTGTGGCGCGGGCTCGAGGTCCCGCCGGTGCTGTTCTCCGGCAACCACGCACTCGTCGACCGGTGGCGCCGCGATCAGGCCCTGCTGCGCACGCAGGCCGTCCGCCCCGAGCTGCTCAACCACGTCGCCCTGACCCCGCAGGACCAGGCGGTGTTGGACTCGGGCAGGTGAGGACGGGCATTCGGGTACGGGTATCAACCAGGTGGCCCGGTGCGGCCTCCCGATTCATCCCCCTGCTCGAATGCCCCTGAGCCCGCGTACCGTGGTGCCATGACCCCCGCGACGACCCCCGCGCCCCGTACCATCTCCACCGACCTCAACCTGCTCATCCGCCCCGCGGAGTGGCAGCAGCTCGCGCACGGACTGCCGGCCGCCCTGGCCGCGTCCGGGTACACCGTCACCAGCATCCACGGTGACGTCGTCGACCTCACCTGCGAGCCCGACAACATGCTGGTCACCCAGTTCGAGCAGGTCGAGGGGCATCAGCCGGTGGTGGAGGCGCTGCACCGGGTGATCATCAACGGCACCTCTGGCCTGCCGCTGCGGGAGGCGACCCAGGCCGTGGTGGCCGCGCTGCCGGACAACTCGTACTGGTACGGCACCTCATCGGAGGGGCCGACCGAGCCCGGGGTCTCTGCCGCCTGCGCCTGGCAGGACCGTTCCTGACCATGGCTGTCTACGACCCGGCATCGGCAGCCTCCAGCCTCATGAAGCACCCAGGGAGTATCCGATGAAACGACTCATCAGCGCCGACACCTCCGAGGTGCTCGGCTGGACGGCCGCGCAGCTCGCCCAGGCCATCCAGGCCAGCGAGGGGCGGGTGGTGCTCTCGGAGAACATCGCCCCCAAGCCGCCGATCATCGACGACATCACCAGCTCCGAGATCGCCCGCGCCTTCGGTGCCGACCTCGTCCTGCTCAACGGTGTCGACGTGTTCGACCCCGCGGTCCACGGCCTGGTCAGCGGGGAGGACATCATCCGGCGGCTCCGGCAGCTCATCGGCTGTCCCGTCGGCGTCAACCTCGAACCCGTGGACACGGATGCCGCGATGCTCGAGGACCGTCTCGACATCGCGCCCGGCCGCCAGGCCGGCGCGGAGACCGCCCGGCGCGCCGCCGAGCTCGGCGTCGACTTCCTGTGTCTGACCGGCAACCCGGGCACCGGGGTGTCCAACGCCCGCATCGCCGAGGCCGTCGGGGAGGTGTCCGAGGTGTTCGACGGTCTGCTCATCGCCGGGAAGATGCATGGTGCGGGCGTGGGGGAGAGGGTCGTCGACAAGCAGACGGCCGAGGCGTTCCTCGACGCGGGGGCGGACGTCCTGCTCGTGCCCGCCGTCGGCACCGTCCCCGGATTCAGTGCCGCCGAACTCACCGACATCATCCGGGCGGTGCACGCGCGGGGCAGGCTGGTGATGACGACCATCGGCACCAGCCAGGAGACCTCCGACCCCGCGACCGTCCGCCGCATCGCCCACGACAACAAGATCTGCGGCGCCGACATCCAGCACATCGGCGACGCCGGCCCCGGTGGCCTGGCGGACCCGATGAACATCGTCACCCTCAGTGAGACGATCCGCGGCCGACGACATACCATCTCCCGCATGGCACGATCGGTGAACAGATGACGCAGACCCACGACGAGACCGGCGGGTCCACGAGGGCGGACACGACGGGGAACCCGGAGGACAACCTCCCACGCTTCATCACCCACCCCGAGAAAGCCGACAAGTGGCTGCTGTTCGCCCTGTTCGCCATGGGCGCGTTCTCCCTGGCGATGATCCCGCTGCGCGCCTGGATGCTCTCCCACCCGGCGGTGTACACCCTCGCCGTCGGCGGCTACACCAGTGCCGTCGTCTCCGGCGCCAACGCCTCCGTGGGCAACGGTCACTGGCTGATCTTCCTGCTGGGCACCGTCATCGGCGCCACCAAGTTCCTGCCCATCTACTGGCTCATGGGCAAGCGCTGGGGCATGGAGTTCATCGACATGTCCCTGCAGTACATGCCCCGCGCCCACCGCTTCTTCCACCGCGCCGTGGAGAAGGAGACCGGGAAGACGAGGGCTCTGACACTGTCCCTCATCCCCCTGGGGTTCGCGCCGGGCCCGGTGCCGGGCACCATCGTCAACGCCGTCGCCGGCCTGCTCCGCATCAGGTTCTGGCTGGTCATGCTCATCAACGTGATCAGCGTCCTGGTGATCAACGGCATCATGATGTGGCTGGGCTTCCGTTACGGGGACGCGGTCCTCGACGTCGTCGAGGTGGTCAACCGCTACCTGCTGTGGATCACCCTCGGACTGCTGGCCCTGGTGTTCTTCCGGGCGTGGCGGCAGAACCGGAAGAAGCCGGCGTGACGGGACGGCGCGGTGAACGGAGACGACGTGAACCGTTGACCGAGGAACAGTGGCAGGCGCGCCGGGCTCGGCGCCGTGCCGACGACTACGCCCTCCTCGACCCGGACCGGGAGCCCTCCCTGCAGGACCACGATGTCGAGGACACGGGCCGTTCAGTGCGGGCACGGAACGGCGGCCTGCCGGGGACGGGGAGACGGCGCCGTTGAGGGTCAGTGCTGCCGGTAGGCTGAGGACGAAACTTCACGAATCGGGGGATTCTTATGGGGGCTACGATGCCCGTGTGGGGTGCGGTCGCACTCGCACTAGGGGTGGCACTGGTGACACAGATTGGCGCGCTGCTCCTGCAATGGCAACGACATGCACATGAGTGTGAAGTGAAGCGAGCGGAGGAGTGGCACCGCAATCTGAGATGGGGGACCGATCACATCGTCGCCGGTGGTGACGTCGGTCTGCTTGTCGGGGTCAGTGTTCTGGATGCTCTTGACGATGAACCCGACCTGCCGAAGAGTGATTCTGCTCTGATCGATTCGATCCTGGCAGGCGTGTTCCCCGACACCAGTGACTCCGGGGCCGAGGAGAATTACAATCACCAGCAGGAAGAAGGAGGTGCACCAGATGACCCAGACCACTAAGGCCGCCGACAAACCGCGCCGGTTCCGCACGCCCACGAAGGGGAAGTGGCTGCCGCCCGCCTCATCCTCAAGCGCGACCGCGAAGGCCGGGGACAGGTGCGCATCACCCCGCGCATGCGCGAGTACGCGGCGTACAACGGCTACGACGACTGACTCGCAGGTCCCGGGCACCGGCGGGGTCTCATGTTGTCCCCGCGTAGACTGTCCCGAATGATCGTCACCACCATCGCCCGTGAACTCGGCGTGCGCGAGGACCAGATCCGCGCCGTCCTCGACCTGCTCGCAGAGGGCAACACCGTCCCGTTCATCGCCCGGTACCGCAAGGAGGCCACCGGCGGCCTCGACGACGCGCAGCTGCGCACCATCGAGGAGCGCGTCACCTACCTGCGGGAACTCGAGGAGCGCAAGCAGGCTGTCCTCGACGCGATCGACGAGCAGGGCAAGCTCACCGATGATCTCCGGGCGCTGATCCTCGCGTGCGAGACCAAGGCCCGCCTGGAGGATCTCTACCTGCCGTTCAAGAAGCGCCGCCGCACGAAGGCCGACATCGCGCGCGAGGCAGGCCTGGAGCCGCTCACCGATGCGCTTATCGACGACCCCGCCGCCTCACCGCAGGCCCTCGCCGCACGGTTTGTCACCGAGGGCGTCGGTGATGAGGCGGCGGCCCTGGAAGGTGCCCGCCACATCCTCATCGACCGCTTCGCCCTCGACGCCGACCTTGTCGGTGAGGTGCGCGAGCGCATGTACTCCACCGGATCCATGACCGCCTCGGTGGTCGCCGGTAAGGAGACGGAAGGGGCCAAGTTCAAGGACTACTTCGAGTTCTCCGAGCCTTTCCACAAGCTCCCGTCCCACCGCATCCTCGCGCTCCTGCGTGGCGAGTCGGAGGGCATCCTCCACCTCGACCTCGACGCCGGCGACGACACCATCTACGAGGGCATGATCGCCGACCGCTTCGACCTGGCCACCCACGCCTCCACCTGGCTCGCCGACGCCGTCCGCCGCGGCTGGCGCACCAAACTCGCCGTCTCCTCCGGCCTCGACGTCCGCATGCGCCTCAAGGAGAAGGCCGAGGAAGGTGCCCTGCAGGTCTTCGCCACCAACCTCCGCGACGTCCTGCTGGCCGCCCCGGCGGGCCAGCGTGCCACCCTCGGCCTGGACCCGGGCTTCCGCAACGGCGTCAAGTGCGCGGTCATCGACCCGACCGGCAAGGTCCTCGACACCGCCATCGTCTACCCGCACCAGCCGCAGAACCGCTGGTCCGAGGCCGTCCAGACCCTCGCCGGCCTGTGCGCCACCCACGGCGTGGACCTCCTGGCCGTGGGCAACGGCACCGCCTCCCGGGAGACCGAGAAACTCAGCACCGAGATCGCGGACCTCATCGCCCAGGCCGGCGGCAAGCGCCCCACCCCGGTCGTCGTGAGCGAGTCAGGCGCCTCCGTCTACTCCGCCTCCGAACTGGCGTCCAGGGAGTTCCCCGACATGGACGTTTCCTCCGCGGGGCCGTCTCCATCGCCCGCCGCCTCCAGGACCCGCTGGCCGAACTGGTCAAGATCGACCCCAAGGCCATCGGCGTCGGCCAGTACCAGCACGACGTCAACCAGGCCGCCCTGGCCCGTACCCTCGACGGCGTCGTCGAGTCCGCCGTCAACGCCGTCGGAGTGGACCTCAACACCGCCTCCGTCCCGCTTCTCCAGCGCGTCGCCGGCGTCACCGGGACCCTGGCCACCAACATCGTCGCCCATCGCGACGCCAACGGTGCCTTCGTCTCCCGCAAGGGACTGCTCAAGGTCCCGCGCCTGGGCCCGAAGGCCTACGAACAGTGCGCCGGCTTCCTCCGCATCACCGGTGGCAGGGATCCTCTCGACGCCTCCGCCGTCCACCCCGAGGCCTACCCGGTCGTCGCCCGCATCGCCGCGGCCACCGGTCTCGACGTCGCCGACCTTATCGGCAACACCCGCGTCCTGTCCTCCCTGCGCCCGGCCGACTTCGCCGATGAGACCTTCGGAATCCCCACCGTCACCGACATCATCGCCGAGCTGGACAAGCCCGGCCGCGACCCGCGCCCCGAGTTCAGGACCGCCACCTTCAAGGAGGGCGTGGAGAAGATCTCCCACCTCACCCCGGGCATGATCCTCGAGGGCACCGTCACCAACGTCGCCGCCTTCGGAGCCTTCGTCGACGTCGGCGTCCACCAGGACGGCCTCGTGCACGTCTCCGCCATGTCCGACCGGTTCGTCTCCGACCCTCACGAGGTCGTCCGCTCCGGGCAGGTGGTCAAGGTCAAGGTCATGGAGGTCGATGTCGACCGCCAGCGCATCGGCCTGTCTCTGCGCCTGGACGATGAACCCGGCAAGCCCGGCACGAAGCCGCAGCGCGGTGGCCGCGGTGGCGACAACCGGGGTGGTGGCCAGCGTGGTGGTGGCAACGGGCGTGGCCAGCAGCGCCCGGCTGCCGGTGGCAGCATGGCCGACGCTCTCAAGCGCGCCGGGCTGGGCGGCTGACCCGGCCGGAGGGTTTGAGTCGTTCCGCCGGGATCAATCGCGGCGGAGCTGCTCACAGTCGGCGGGGGATTTGGTCGACCACCGAGACCTGTGGCACACTATCCCGGTTGACCGTGACCTTGACTGGTTGCGGTGGCGCTACTTTGTAACGGGCATGAACCGGCCGAGCGCTCCAGTAGGAGAGATGCCGCCAGGGTCCTCTGTCCAGAACTGAAAAGGAACAAGTTCCATGAACATTCTCGACAAGGTTGATGCAGCACAGCTGCGCGATGACGTCCCGGCTTTCCGCCCGGGCGACACCCTCGACGTGCACGTCAAGGTCATCGAGGGCAACAACCAGCGTACCCAGCTGTTCAAGGGCGACGTCATCCGTCGTCAGGGCTCCGGCATCCGGGAGACCTTCACCGTCCGCAAGGTGACCTTCGGCATCGGCGTGGAGCGTACCTTCCCGGTGCACTCCCCGAACATCGACAAGATCGAGGTCGTCCGCAAGGGTGACGTTCGTCGCGCCAAGCTGTACTACCTGCGCGATCTGCGCGGTAAGGCTGCCCGCATCAAGGAGAAGCGCTAGTCTTCAGCGCCCTCGGCCCCGCTCAACCACTGGTTGGGCGGGGCTTTTCCGTGCCTGCACCTAGCTCAGCAGCTGCCGGCTGGCCAGGTCACGGTACATCGAACTCGACGCCAGCAGCTGGGCGTGTGTGCCGGTGGCCTCGACCTCCCCGTCCCGCATGACGATGATGCGGTCGGCGTCGGTGACGGTGGACAACCGGTGGGCGACGATGACCAGGGTGCGTCCCTGGGCGGTGGCGTCGATGGCGTCGAGGATGAGTTGTTCATTCCGGGAGTCGACGGCGCTGGTCGGCTCGTCGAGCAGGAGAATCGGGGTGTCCATGAGCAGCATGCGGGCCAGGGCGAGGCGTTGGCGTTGTCCTCCGGAGAGACTGACGCCCCGGTCCCCGAGGACGGTGTTCAGACCATCGCTCTCCTCGAATCGGGAGCGCAGATTGACCTGGTCCAGGGCCCACCACAGACGGTCGTCGTCGACGTCGGCGGAACCGAGCCGCAGGTTCTCCCGGACCGTGCCGGCCAGGACCGCCGCCTCCTGCTCCACCAGGCCGACCACGGAACGAACCGACGCGGGAGTCAGGTCGGCGATGTCCTGGTCGCCGAGGAGTATCCGTCCCGAGGTGGGGTCGTAGAAGCGTTGGAGGAGGGCCAGGACCGTGGATTTGCCGGACCCGGAGGGGCCGACGATGGCGGTCTTGGATCCCGGTTCGATCCGGAAGTTGACGTTGCGGAGGACCGGGGTGGCGCCGTCGTAGGTGAAGGACACGGCGTCGAAAAGCAGGGAGCGGGCGGGGACGGCAACCTCGCCGTCGGTGGTCTCGGGTTCCTGGTGGAGCACGTCCTGGATGCGCTGGATCGCGCCCATCGCCTGCCGGATGCTGGTCACTGCGCCGAAGATGGCCCCCAGGGGCATGGAGACCATGAAGAGGTAGAGGACGAAGGTGACGAGGTCGGCGACGGAGATGGTGCCGGCGGCGACCCGTGCACCGCCGACGCCGAGCACGACGAGAAAGCTGCCCTGCATCGCCAGGCCCGTGGCGGGGAAGAGGAGGGCCTCCACGCGGGCGATCTTGACACCCTGATGGAAGGCGTCGGCGGCGCTGTCCTGCAGCCCGGTCTCCACCTGGTCCTGGGATCCGGTGGCCCGGATGGTCCGTACTGCTCCGAGGGCCCGGTCCATGCCGGCGCCGAGGGCACCGACCGCCTCCTGCGCGCGGGTGGTGTAGCGCTCGATGAAGGTGGAGGTGGTGGTCACGGCGACCAGTGCGACGCCGACGACGGCCAGGACGATCAGCAGCATCATCGGGTCGATCAGCGCCATGAGGACGACGGCGCCGGCCATGGTGGCCACGCCGCCGACGGCGTCGACGAGGCCGCCGGTGAAGGCGGAGCGGACCAGGGTGGTGTCGGATCCCAGGCGGGTGACCAGGTCTCCGGTGCGGTGGGTGTCGTAGAAGGGGACCGGGAGACGGAGCATGCGGGCGATGAGGCTGCGGCGGGTGCCCAGGACCGCGGCCTCGGCGGTACGGGTCATCACGTAGATCTGCGCGGCAGCGGCCACGGAGGAGACGAGGAGCAGTCCGACGAGGATCCACACGAGTCCGGCGATTCCGCCCTCGCCGATCCGGCTGATGATGGCGTTGATCACCATCGGCTGGGCCAGGCCCAAGGCGGCACCGATCAGGGAGAGTAACACTGCGAGGGCGAGGGTGCCGCGGTGGTGGCCCAGCATGGCGACAAGTGCGCGGAATGGTGAGGTGGGTGTGGACATGATGAGACAAGTGTAGGTCGTCGTGCCCCCACGGTCCCGGGACCCGCGGCTGGTAGCATCTCCACCCGTGACTGAATCAGAGAAGACGGACGCAGGCAGCACCGCTGCGGGGGCAGAGAAGAAGGCGGCCCCGTGGTACATCGAGATCCCCGTGGTCATCGTGGTGACGCTGCTGGTCATCTTCCTCATCCAGACGTTCGTCGGCCGGGTGTACATGATCCCGTCGCAGTCGATGGAGCCGACGCTCCACGGCTGTGAGGGCTGCACCGGTGACCGCATCGTCGTGGACAAGATCTCCTACCGCTTCTCTGATCCGGAGCCGGGGGACGTGGTGGTGTTCAAGGGCACCGATTCCTGGAACTCCGGGTTCGTGTCCCAGCGGTCGGACAACGATGTCGTCCGCACCCTGCAGAACCTCGGTTCCTATGTTGGGCTGGTGGCCCCGGACGAGAATGACCTGGTCAAGCGCATCGTCGCCACCGGTGGCCAGACCGTGTCGTGCCAGGCGGGCGACCCGGCGGTGATGGTGGACGGCGCGCCGATCGACCAGTCCTACACGCTGCAGCCGGCCGCCTACCCGGTGGATCCGGCGATCGGTTCGGAGGCCTGCGGTGGCGCCTACTTCGGCCCGGTCCAGGTGCCGGACGGCCACTACTTCATGATGGGTGACAACCGCACCAACTCCGCCGACTCCCGCGCCCACCTGGGGGATCAGTTCCAGGGCACCATCCCGGAGGACCACATCCGCGGCAAGGTCCAGGCCATCATCTTCCCCTTCAACCGCATCGGCGGTGTTGAGGACCCGGACATCCAGTAGTGGAGTCCCTCCTGGTCGCGCACGGTCTCGGCCCGGTCGCCGGGGTCGATGAGGCCGGCCGTGGCGCCTGCTGCGGGCCCATCACCATCGCGGCGTGCATCCTGCCGGACGGTGACATCCCGGAACTGGCGGGACTGACGGACTCGAAGAAACTCACGGCGAAGGCACGCGAGCGCCTGTTCCCGCTCATCACCGAGGCTGCGCTGGCGTGGTCGGTGGTCTCCATCGACGCCCCGCTCATCGACGCCCGCGGTATCCAGCACGCGAACATCTCGGGGATGCGACGCGCCGTCGCGAAGCTGGATGTGCGCCCCGGGTACGTCCTGACGGACGCATGGCGGATCCCCGGGCTCACCGTCCCCCACCTGCCGGTGGTCGGCGGGGATCTCGCCGCGCGCTGCATATCCGCGGCGAGCGTGCTGGCCAAGGTGACCCGGGACCGGCACATGGTCGAGCTGGACGAGCGGTACCCGGAGTACGGGCTGGTCTCGCACAAGGGCTATTCCACGAAGGTGCATCTGGCTGCGGTGCGCCGCCACGGTGGTACCGCGCACCATCGTTACACTTATGCCAACGTTGCGGCGGCCCACCGAGAGTGGCTACAGGAAGGCACAGCATGAGCGCTGAAGAACTCGACAACTACGAGGCCGAGGTCGAACTCTCCCTCTACCGCGAATACCGGGACGTGGTCAGCCAGTTCTCCTATGTGGTGGAGACCGAGCGACGCTTCTACCTGGCCAACGCCGTCGAGCTCATCCCGCACAGCGACGGCAAGGACGTCTACTACGAGATCCGCATGTCGGATGCGTGGGTGTGGGACATGTACCGCTCCGCCCGTTTCGTGCGCTACGTCCGCGTGATCACCTACAAGGACGTCAACATCGAGGAGCTGGACAAGCCGGATCTCATCATGCCGGAATAGATGGCCGACCACAGTCTCAAGCGGCATTTCACGGGGCAGTGCGCCCGGCGCATCGCCGACCTGGTGGGGGACCGGGTGGACGGGGAGGAGTTCGCCCGCGCCGTCGACGCACGTATCGGCGACCTCGAGCTGAAGGACCGGGTCCTGGTCATCGCCCGGGAACTGCGGGAGCAGCTGGGGGAAGACTACGTGGACTCACTCAGCGTCCTCGTGGATTCCCTCGGGCCTGAGCTTCGCGAGGACCAGGGCATGTTCACCGAATCCTGGTACCTCATGCCCGTGGCCCGGTTCGTGGAGGAATTCGGGCTCGATCACCCGCGGGAGTCGCTCGCCGCGATCGAGCAGATCACCCGCCGCCACACCGGCGAATACGCCATCCGCCCCTATCTCGCCCAGTGGCACGAGATGACCATGGGCGCGGTCCGGGACTGGGCCCGGTCCGACAGCCACAACGTCCGCCGGCTGGCCTCCGAGGGCATCCGACCGCGGTTGCCCTGGGCAGGACAGTTCGCCCCGTTCATCGCCGATCCGCGGCCGGTCATCGAGGTCATCGACCTGCTCATCGACGACCCGTCCCTCTACGTCCGCACCTCCGTGGCCAACAACCTCAACGACATCTCCAGGGACCATCCCGAGCTCGCGGTGGACACGGCCGTCCGGTGGCTGGCGGCGGGTTCCGAGCGGACCTCGTGGATCGTGACCAAGGGCCTGCGCACGCTGGTGAAGAAGTGCCATCCTGGTGCCCTCGAGCTCCTCGGCGCAGCCCATGACCCCGCCATCATGGTACGTGACGTCGCGGTCACCCTGACCGGCTCCGCATCGGCGAAACGCTGGCGGTCACCGTGACCGTGGCCAACGAGTCCGGCACCGAGCGTGACGTCATCGTCGACTACCAGATCCATTTCCGCCGCCCCGACGGTTCGCTTCGTCCCGCCACCTTCAAGGCCGGCCGGGTCCCGGTTGCGCCCGGGGCGACGGCCGAGGTGCGCGCACGCCGCCCCCTCAGACAGCTCACGACCCGGACCCTGCACCCCGGCGAGCACCTGGTCACCGCGCAGGCCAACGGCAACCCCGGCGGACGGGCAACCTTCCAGTTACTACCCGCTGCCCCCGAGTAGTCAAACGCGGCCCGGCCCCAGCTGTGGATAACCAGGGTTGTCCACAGCCTCAGAGCTGGCCTGCCCGTCCGGCGCTGTCTTCTCGCCGCGCGCCCGTTCACCCTTGAGTCACACACAACTGCAAGGGGGAATCATGACCATCACACTGCGCACCCGCCTCGGCCGCCGCGGGGAGGACCGAGCCGCCGACCTCTACCGACGCCGCGGCGCCGAGATCATCGACCGCAACGTCTACTATCCCGTCGGCGAACTCGACCTCATCGCCCGGGAACCGGACGGCACGATCGTCTTCGTGGAGGTCAAGACCCGTACCGGCGTGGCGTTCGGCGGCGCCGAAGCCGTCACCGACCGCAAGCTCGCCCGCATGCGCCGCGCCGCCACCGCCTGGCTCGCCGGGCGCCCGTACGTCCCCGTGCGTTTCGACGTCGTCGTGCTCACCGCCATCCGCGGCGGCACCGACTTCGAGGTCGCCGTCTACGAGGGGGTCGAGCATGGCGCTCGGTAGATCCTTCACCGCCGCCCTCGAGGGGGTCACCGCCCGCATCGTCACAGTGGAGGCGAACATCGGCCCCGGCCTGCCCGGCATCCACGTCGTGGGGCTTGGCGACGCCGCCGTCTCCGAATCCCGCGACCGCATCCGCACTGCGGTGGCCAACTCCCGGTTGTCCTGGCCCAGGACCAAGATCGTCGTCTCCATGTCACCGGCCTCACTGCGTAAAGCCGGCTCCCACTTCGACCTGCCCACGGCGCTCGCCGTCCTCGCCGCCCGCGTCCCCGACATCGCCCCGGTCCTCGACTCCACCCTCATCATCGGCGAACTCGGCCTCGACGGGGGCGTCCGTGAGGTCCCCGGAGTCCTTCCCGCCCTGCTCGCCGCCCGGGAACACGGCTTCACCAAGGCGCTCATCCCACCGGGCAACGCCGCCGAGGCCACCCTCGTCGACGGTCTGGCCGTCTTCGTCGCCCCGACCCTCGCCGGGGCATGGGACTGGGTGCTCGGCGAAGGAACGTTACCCATGGCCGACGGGGGAGTGTCCACCCAGGAGCGCCGCATCCCCGACTTCGCCGACATCGCCGGCCAACCCCAGGCGCGCCTGGCGGCCGAGGTCGCCGCCGCCGGCGGGCACCACATGTTCCTCATCGGCCCGCCCGGTTCCGGCAAGTCCATGATCGCCACCCGCCTGCCCGGCATCCTCCCGCCGCTGACCCCTGACCAGTCTCTGGCGGTCACCGCCGTCCACTCCGTGTCCGGCCACCCCGGCGTGGTCCGGCAGGCACCGTTCGTCGCCCCACACCATTCCGTCACCCGCCCGGCCCTGCTCGGCGGCGGATCAGGCCTGCCACGGCCCGGAGCCGTGAGCCTGGCCCACCACGGGGTTCTCTTCCTCGACGAGGCCTCCGAGATCTCCGCCGCCATCCTCGACGGCCTGCGCACCCCGCTCGAGGACGGCCACGTCCGACTTCTCCGCTCCCGCCGGGAGGTCATCTTCCCCGCCCAGTTCCAGCTCGTCCTCGCCGCCAACCCCTGCCAGTGCGCCGCCGACGACCCCGCGGCCTGCCGCTGCTCCTCCAGCGTCCGCGCCCGCTACCTGGCCAACATCTCCGGACCGCTGCGCGACCGCCTCGACCTCATCGTCCGGCTCCGGTCCACCGGCGCAGTCCTGTCCACCGAGGGCGCGGAGCCCTCCGCGGCCATCGCCGAGCGGGTGTGCGCAGCGCGGGACCGGGCGATGTTCCGGTGGCGGCGGCACGACAGGGGGTGCGACATCAACGCCCACATGGATCCCCACCTGCTGCGCCGCCACCACCCGGCCGACGACGCCGGCATGGCACTGCTCGGTGTCCTGCTTGCCGACGGCACCCTCACCCAGCGTGGCGTCGACCGCGCCCTCAAGGTCGCCTGGACCCTCGCCGACCTAGCTGGAGTGGACCAACCCGACCTCGGTCACATCGCCGCCGCCGTAGATCTCCGCGGTGATGAGGACGCGAGGGCCGCCGCATGAGCAGCAGAGAATCCTGGGCCTACCTCAACCGGGTGGTCGAGGGCCCGAGCCGACCACTCCAGGCACTGCTCACCGCCGGCCGCGGCGCCGACGAGATAGCCCACGGCGTGCGCACCCGCGCCTCCTGGCTCGGCGACCTGGCCGGGCAGACCGCCTCCCGCTACGACTGGGAACGCGCCGAGGAGGACCTCGCGATCGCCGAATCCGCCAGTGCGCGCCTGGTCACCCCGGAGGATGATGAGTGGCCCGCCGACGAACTGGCACAGTCCTTCGGCTTCGCCGCCACCGGACGCAGCGACCACCTCCGCAGTTACCAGTCCGACGCCGTCGAACCCCACGCACTGTGGGTTCGGGAGCTCCCCTGTCCGGCGCGGTGGCACAGTCGGTCGCGGTCGTGGGCACCCGCGCGGTCACCCGCTACGGGGTGGAGGCCACCCGCCAGATCGTCAGCGGGCTGGCCGCCCACCAGTGGACGGTGGTCTCCGGCGGCGCCCTGGGTATCGACACCGCCGCCCACGAAGCAGCCCTCTCCGCCGGCGGCCGCACCGTCGCCATCGCCGCCTGCGGCATCGACCGCGCCTACCCGGCCCGCAACGCCACCCTTCTCGACCGGATCGCGGACCAGGGCTGCGTGGTCACCGAGTACCCGCCCGGCGTCCCGCCCCAACGCCATCGTTTCCTCACCCGCAACCGGCTCGTCGCCGCACTGACGAGGGGCACCATCATCGTCGAGGCCGCCTGGCGATCCGGCGCCCTCAACACCCTCAGCTGGGCCGAGGGGCTGGGGCGGATCACCATGGCCGTGCCCGGCCCCATCACCGGCAGCGGTTCACTCGGCTGCCACGAACGCATCCGGGCCGGCAGGGCCCAACTGATCACCGGCGCCGACGACGTCCGTGCCCTCCTCGGCGCAGCAGGGGCGATGGATGTGGGGGAGCAGTACGAACTCGCCTTCGCCGCCACCCCGGTTCAGGGCTTGTCACGCAATGAGCTCCGGGTCTACGACGCCTGCGCCGCCGACGGCGTCACCGCCCAGGACGTCGCGGCGGCTGCGGGCCTGCCCTTGCCGCTGACCGTCCATCTGCTCATGGATCTGGTCAACCGGGGCCTGATCACCCGGGAAGGGACCGCCTGGTCGCGCCGGGAGGAATGACCGGAACCGTCAGGTGAACATGCCCGTGACCGGTGGACGTTCCACCTTCGGCGGGCGACGGGAGCGGCGGAAGGAGTGACGGACGACGACGGCGGTCATCACCGCGTACATCACCAGGAACGGCCAATCGTTCGCGAGGGACCACTGCTCGAATACATCCACGCCTGCTCCTTCCTGCTCAGATCTCCGACATCACCCTCAGAATAACCGGGGTAGCATTCCACGCATGAGTACTCAGGTGGTGGAGGCGATCGAGGACTTCGCCGACCACTCGCGCCTCGTGGCTGGCCGGTCCGAGGCGACCGTCCGCGGGTACCGTTCGGACCTTCTCGACCTGGCGACCAGGGTGCCCACCTTCGCCGACTTCACCCTCAACGCCCTGCGCGGCTGGCTCGGGCAGGCCGCCACGGACGGGAAATCGCGGGCGACGCTGGCCCGGCGGACCGCCTCGGCGCGGGCCTTCTCCTCCTGGGCGGTACGACAGGGGCACCTGGACTCCGATGTCGCCGCCCGCCTGGTCACTCCCAAGGTCAACCGCCATCTCCCGGAGGTGCTGGGAACGAAACAGGCGGGAGAGTTCGTCGGCAACGCGGCCTCCGCTGACGAGCCGGAGTTCCTCCGTGACACCGCGATGCTGGAACTGCTCTACGCCACCGGGATGCGAGTCTCGGAGCTGACTGGCCTGGATGTCAAGGACGTGGACTTGAAACGGGGAGTGGCCCGCGTGCTGGGTAAGGGCAACAAGGAGCGCACCGTCCCTTTCGGGAACGCAGCTGTTGATGCCGTCCGGCAATGGATCGACCAGGCCCGCCCCGGCATGGCAGGGGCGGACGAGCCAGCTCTCTTCGTCGGAGTCCGGGGAAAGCGAATTGATCCCCGTCAGGTCCGGCGGGTCGTGGAGAAGGCGGGCGTGGTCACCGGGCAGTCCGTCACCCCGCACGAGATCCGGCACACCGCCGCCACGCATCTGCTCGAAGGGGGAGCGGACCTCCGTATCGTGCAGGAGCTGCTCGGGCATTCGTCACTGCAGACCACGCAGATCTACACTCACGTGTCGGCGGAGCGTCTCAAGGACGTGTTCAAGCAGGCGCATCCGAGGGCCTGAGCGGTTTCAACCGGATTGTCGGGGCATCGAGCAGTGCGAGGGGATTGATGTACTCGTCGCGCCCGGTGCGCGCACCCCACTGCAGTCCCGGCCACTGGTCGGTGGGATGGCCGAGGGTGGCCACGACCTGGCCTTCGCGGACCTCATCACCCACGGCCACCCGGGCGTGGACCGGCTGGTAGGTGGTGCGGATCCCCTCGGGGTGGTCAATGGACAGCGTCGGTGTACCCGCGACGACGCCGACGAAAGCGACCACTCCGTCGCCTGCGGCCAGCACCTCCGCGCCGACCGGCAGGCGCAGGTCGACGCCGCGGTGACCGGGCAGCCAGTTGCGCTCCGGGTTGTCGAAGGCCCGGATCACTCCGGTGGCGGTGGGATCGCCGGTGGTGGGGTCGACGTAGGCGTCGGCGGGCGCCGCGCCCGCCACCAGGCACACCGCCAACGTGACCAACCCGAACAGCCCTCGTCTCATACGCCGCACGTTAGTGCGGAGGTGGGGGAGGAGGGGCGTCGACAAGCGGGAAGCTGTGGATGGTGGGACGGATGAGGTGCCTGGGATGACGCCTGTGGAGAACTCTCCGTGTCATTTTGGCAGTCGGTAATACGGGGTCTATGCTGGGCGACAGCAGTGTGTCCTGTCCAGGACGCGCTGACTACGCGCGGCGGGGATCCCGGCAGCTCATGCCAGGAGACACCAACGCCGACCTGGTCCCGGATACGTCCGGGTGTCGGCGCGGGCCCGTCGCTAGGGTGCAGGACAAAAACCTGCACATCAAGCACAGGAAAACCGAAACTCTTACAGAAAGTGAGCGTGACATGGCAGTCGTAACCATGCGCGAACTCCTCGACGCCGGTGTCCACTTCGGCCACCAGACCCGTCGCTGGAACCCGAAGATGCGTCGTTTCATCTTTACCGATCGCAACGGCATCTACATCATTGACCTGCAGCAGACCCTGACCTACATCGACGCAGCGTTCGAGTTCGTCAAGGAGACCGTCGCCCACGGCGGCAACATCCTGTTCGTCGGCACCAAGAAGCAGGCCCAGGAGGCCGTCGCCACCGAGGCCACCCGCGTCGGCATGCCGTACGTCAACCACCGCTGGCTCGGTGGCATGCTCACCAACTTCCAGACCGTCTCCAAGCGCCTGCACCGCATGAAGGAACTGCAGGCCATGGACGCGGCTGAGGACGGCTACGAGGGCCGCACCAAGAAGGAAATCCTCATGCTGACCCGCGAGCGCACAAAGCTCGAGCGCGTCCTCGGCGGCATCGCCGACATGTCCCGGATTCCGTCCGCTCTCTGGGTGATCGACACCAACAAGGAGCACATCGCGATCAACGAGGCTCACAAGCTCAACATCCCGGTCGTCGCCATCCTGGACACCAACTGTGACCCGGACGTCGTCGACTGGCCGGTGCCGGGCAACGATGACGCCATCCGCTCCACCGCCCTGCTGTCCCGGGTCATCTCCACCGCCGTGGAAGAGGGCAAGAAGGCCCGCGAGGAGCGTCAGCTCGCCGCCGCCAAGGACGCCGCCGGCGACACCGAGGAGAAGGCCACCGCCGACGCCGAGAAGGCTGCCGCTGAGGCTGCCCAGGCTCAGTCCGCCGAGACCGCCGAGACCGAGTCCCCGGCCCAGGTCACCGAGTCCACCCCGGCTCCGGCCGCCGAGGCTGCTGAGGCCACCGAGGCTTCCGCTCAGGCCGAGGCCACCGCTGAGGCCACTGAGTCCGAGGCCACCGAGAAGTAGGCTGAAGTAGGCTTCGCCCACACTTCTCCCGGCTTCACCGGCCCCCGCCGTCGTGCACACGCGGCGGGGGCCTTTCCCATCGAGTACTCTCGTTGAACGAATACTTTTCCTACTAGAGGAGGATCGCCCGAACTATGGCGAACTACACTGCAGCAGACGTCAAGAAGCTCCGCGAAGTCACCGGCTCCGGCATGATGGACTGCAAGAAGGCCCTGGAAGAGACCGGCGGCGACTTCGACAAGGCCGTTGAGCTCCTGCGCATCAAGGGTGCCAAGGACGTGGGCAAGCGCGCCGAGCGCAACGCCACCGAGGGCCTCATCGCCGTCTCCGGCAACACCATGGTCGAGATCAACTCCGAGACCGACTTCGTGGCCAAGAACGCCGAGTTCAAGGACGTCGCCGCCCAGATCGCCGAGGGTGCCGCCAAGGCCAAGGCCAACTCCGCCGAGGAGCTCGCCGCCGCCGACGTCAACGGCAAGTCCGCCGTCGACGTCCTGCAGGAGCTCTCCGCCAAGATCGGCGAGAAGCTCGAGCTGCGTCGCGCCGCCACCGTCGAGGGTGACAAGGTCGCCGTCTACCTCCACCACCGTTCCGCTGACCTGCCGCCGTCCGTCGGCGTGCTCGTCGCCTACACCGGTGAGGGTGCCGAGGCCGAGGCCGCCGCCAAGGCCGCCGCCATGCAGGTCGCCGCCCTCAAGGCCGGCTACCTCACCCGCGAGGACGTCCCGGCCGAGGTCGTGGACAAGGAGCGTTCCATCGCCGAGCAGATCACCCGCGAGGAGGGCAAGCCGGAGCAGGCCATCCCGAAGATCGTCGAGGGTCGTCTGAACGGTTTCTACAAGGACGTCGTCCTCCTGGAGCAGGCTTCTGTCGCCGACTCCAAGAAGAACGTCAAGCAGCTCATGGATGACGCCGGCGTCACCCTGACCGCTTTCAAGCGCTTCGAGGTCGGCCAGGCCTAACCGCCTCCGCCCCGCGCTTGTCGACGCCGCGCCTTCCCCACGGGAGGGCGCGGTGTCGTCGTCTGTCCGGGGCAGGGTGGCAGGGTGGCACGGTGGCGGGTGGCGCGCTCGGGGTGCGTCGTAAAAGTGTGTGTCGTAATTACGAGCGCAACGTCGGCCATCTTGGTGACGCGACCTGGGGAAACGGTCCGACGCCGGCGGTCGGGTGCGTCGTAATTACGAGATGGCCTGCTACACCGCGGAGAACGTCACCACGTCGACCTCGACATCGGCCGCCAGCCCGGGGTAGTGGGTGTCCAGGGCCTTGTGCAGGTCGGCCAGGGACTCGAACCCGTCGGCCAGGGCGTCGTCCTCGGTCAGTTCGTCGCGGCGGACGGTGCGGACCCCGGTCACCCGGGCGGGGATCTCGGTCACCGCGCCACTGTCGCGTTCGAAGACGATGACCGCGTCGCCGACGTCGAAGGGGTCCCGGTAGCGGACGGTCTGCTTCTTTACGCCGGAGCGGATGAGGGACTCGTAGCCCTCCCACATGGAGATCTGCTGGGTCATGCGGCCGACGCTACCGGAGACGTTCACCGGTCGGGGAGCGGGGAGACTGTAGGATGAATTCGATCCGTCTCACCGACCCACAAGGAGACCTCACGGTGACCACCGCTGACAGCCCCCGTTCCAGCTACAAACGAGTGATGCTGAAGCTGGGGGGTGAGATGTTCGGCGGCGGGAATGTGGGCATTGACCCTGATGTCGTGGAGAACGTCGCCCGCCAGATCGCGGAGGTCGCCCGCACCGGTGCGGAGATCGCCGTGGTCATCGGTGGCGGCAACTTCTTCCGCGGGGCACAGCTGCAGCAGCGTGGCATGGACCGGGCACGCTCGGACTACATGGGCATGCTGGGCACGGTGATGAACTGTCTGGCGTTGCAGGACTTCCTCCAGCAGGAGGGGGTGGACTGCCGGGTGCAGACCGCCATCAACATGGCCCAGGTCGCGGAGCCCTACCTGCCGCTGCGCGCGGTGCGCCACCTGGAGAAGGGGCGCGTGGTCATCTTCGGTGCCGGTATGGGTATGCCGTACTTCTCCACCGACACCACGGCCGCGCAGCGGGCCCTGGAGATCGGTTGCGATGTGCTGTTCCTGGCCAAGGGCGTGGACGGGGTGTACTCGGATGATCCGCGCACGAATCCGGATGCGGAGCTGTTCCACGAGATCACGCCGCGTGAGGTCATCGAGAAGGGTCTCAAGGTCGCGGATGCGACGGCCTTCTCGCTGTGCATGGACAACAACATGCCCATCCTGGTGTTCAATCTGCTCACCGAGGGCAACATCGCCCGTGCGGTGGCGGGCGAGCAGATCGGCACGCTGGTCCGGTCCTGACCCGATCACCTGGTAAATTGGGGCAGGATTGTCCCGTTGAACTGACAACTTTGAAAAGGAATCCTCCCCATGATCGATGAGATCCTCCTCGAGTCCGAGGAACGCATGTCCAACTCCGTCGAGCACACCCGTGAGGACCTGACGACGATCCGTACAGGCCGCGCCAACCCGGCGATGTTCAACGGGGTCATCGCCGAGTACTACGGCGTGCCCACCCCGATCACCCAGATGGCCACCATTTCGGTGCCGGAGCCGCGCATGCTGCTGATCAAGCCGTACGAGATGAACGTGATGAACGAGATCGAGAACGCGATCCGCAACTCCGATCTCGGCGTCAACCCGACCAACGACGGCCAGGTTCTGCGCGTGACCATCCCGCAGCTGACGGAGGAGCGTCGTCGGGATCTGGTGAAGGTGGCCAAGTCCAAGGGTGAGGACGGCAAGATCGCGGTCCGCAACATCCGCCGCAAGGGCATGGAGCAGCTGAAGAAGCTGCAGAAGGACGGCGACGCCGGCGAGGACGAGGTGCAGGCGGCGGAGAAGGAGCTGGACAAGGTCACCCAGGCCTATGTGGGGCAGATCGATGAGGTCGTGGCGAAGAAGGAAGCGGAGCTGATGGAGGTCTAACCTCCGCATGCTTGTCGACGATCCCTTGTACCCCACCACCGCAGGAGGCTCCAGGTGAGTGCACAACCCACCCCCGGGGCTTCCGAGTCACCCCATCGGCGGCTCATGCCGACCGAACATCTGCCCCGGCCGAAGAACTCGGCGGGGCGCAACCTCCCGGCGGCCATCGGGGTGGGGGTCGTCCTCGGTGCTCTGGTGCTGCTGGCGGTGTGGGCCGGTCCGATCGGCTGGTACCCGCTCGTCGCCGCCGCGGTGGCGGTGGCGACGTGGGAGGTGATCTCCCGGCTGCGTGAGCACTCGTACCACATCCCGCGGGCCCCGATGATGATCCTCGGGCAGGCGATGGTGTGGTTGTCCTGGCCGTTCGAGGCCAGGGGACTGATCGCTGCCTACGTCACCGCGGTGCTGGTGATGATGTTCGGCCGGCTGTTCTACCACGGCCGCACCACGCCGCCGCAGCACTATCTGCGGGACACGGCGGTGTCGCTGTTCGTGCTCACGTGGATCCCGATGTTCGCCTCCTTCGCGGCGATGCTGTCGACGATCTCCTCGGACGGGGTGCCGTCGGGGGCGTACATCGTCACGTTCATGCTCTGCGTCGTCGCCTCCGACACCGGCGGCTACATCGCCGGTGTCATGTTCGGTTCCCACCCCATGGCCCCGGCCGTGAGCCCGAAGAAGTCCTGGGAGGGTTTCGCCGGCTCCATCATCTTCGGCACGATCACCGGAGCGCTGACGGTGTCCCTGCTGCTGGGGTACCAGTGGTGGGCGGGCGCGATCCTCGGCATCGGCCTCGTCGTCTGCGCCACGCTCGGTGATCTGGTGGAGTCCCAGTTCAAGCGCGAGCTGGGCATCAAGGACATGTCCATGCTGCTGCCCGGGCACGGCGGTCTCATGGACCGGCTCGACGGGATGCTCCCGTCCGCCATGGTCACCTGGCTCGTCCTCGGACTACTGGGCAGCTGACCGGAACGACGACGGGGACCCCGCCACTGTGTCACCGTGGCGGGGTCCCCTTCTGTTGTGCCCGGGCTCAGCGACGACGCTGCCTGCGCACCTGGCGACGCAGCTCCAGCATGCGCACGCCACCGACGAGCGCCATGATGAGCGCGCCGGTGATCGCGGAGAACAGGTAGCCGATACCCGCCGGGAAGGCGAAGGACCAGGCGAAGAGGTTGAGTTCGACGGACTGCTGGTTCTGCAGGATGAAGATGAGCAGCAGGATGAGCAGGAGGGCGCCGATGATCAGCGCCGCCCAGGTGCTGCCGGCGACCGAGCTCTTCACCTTGGTCTCGGTGACCACCTCGTCATCCTCGACGTGGACGTCGCGGTGCTCGTCCAGGTGCTGCGGCATCGGTTCATTGCGGACGGCCGGGGCATCAGCGGAGCGGTCGTGGGTGGTGTCGTAGGCGGGGTCGACCGGGTCGTGGCGTTCCGCCGGCTGCTCGCCGTACTCTGGGGTGCGTGAAGTCATACAGTCATTCAACGCTGGCACGGTGACTTTTGCCACCAGCCCACACCGGTGACGTGCCAACAATTCGGTAACGGGCACCGGCACATGCAAGGATGAAGGCATTATGGCTGAACCGATTGCCCTCCAGTTCTCCGCCCCGAAGCGGGGCATGCCGCCGACCCACTTCGCCGACCTGACCCGTGAGCAGCGTATCGACGAGCTCAAGGAGCTCGGCCTGCCGAAGTTCCGCGCCGACCAGATCGCCCGCCACTACTACGGGCGTTTTGAGGCGGACCCGTCCACCATGACGGATCTGCCGGCGCAGGCACGCGCGGACGTCGCAAAGAAGCTGTTCCCCACGCTGCTCACGCCGGTGCGCGTGATCGAGACGGACGAGGGGGACACCACGAAGTCCCTGTGGCGTCTCAACGACGGCACCCTGCTCGAGTCCGTGCTCATGCGCTACCCGGGTAGGGCGACGCTGTGCATCTCCTCCCAGGCCGGATGCGGCATGGCGTGCCCGTTCTGCGCCACCGGCCAGGGTGGGCTCGACCGCAACCTGTCCACCGGCGAGATCGTCGACCAGGTCCGGGCCGCCGCCGGCGCCATGGAGGCCGAGGGCGGTCGCCTGTCCAACATCGTGTTCATGGGCATGGGCGAGCCGCTGGCCAACTACAAGCGTGTCGTCTCCGCCGTCCGGCAGATCACCTCGCCCGCGCCGGAGGGCTTCGGCATCTCCCAGCGCAACGTCACCGTCTCCACCGTGGGGCTCGCACCGGCGATCCGGAAGCTGGCGGACGAGGACATGTCCGTCACCCTCGCTGTGTCGCTGCACACCCCGGACGATGAGCTCCGCGACACCCTCGTGCCCATCAACAACCGCTTCTCCGTCGAGGAGGTCCTCGACGCCGCCCGCTACTACGCCGACAGGTCCGGCCGCCGCGTGTCCATCGAGTACGCCCTCATCCGCGACATCAACGACCAGGGCTGGCGCGCCGACCTGCTGGGAAAGAAGCTGCACAAGGCCCTCGGCCCCAAGGTCCACGTCAACCTCATCCCCCTCAACCCGACCCCGGGCTCGAAGTGGGACGCCTCCCCGAAGGAACGCCAGGACGAGTTCGTCCGCCGCGTCATCGCCCAGGGCGTGACCTGCACGGTGCGTGACACCAAGGGCCAGGAGATCGCTGCGGCCTGCGGTCAGCTCGCCGCCGAGGAGACTACCGGAGAGACTGCGGGCGCGTAACTGCGCCGATAGGCTCGGGGCATGGATCATCCCGAGCAGTCTCCACAGCCCCACCTGCCGCCCCTGTCGCCGGATCCCACCGAGCCGGCCCTGGCCGTGCGTGACCTGACCAAGATGTTCGGCGACCAGACGGCGGTCGACCGGCTGAGCCTCGACATCCCCCGCGGCGCCCTCTACGGCATCGTCGGCCCCAACGGCGCCGGCAAGACGACGATGATCACCCTGGCCACCGGGCTCGCCCGCCCCGACGCCGGCCGCGCCTGGATCGCCGGGCACGACGTGTGGGCCGACCCGCAGCCGGCGAAGCAGTCCATGGGCCTGCTCGTCGACGGCATCCCCGTCTTCGACCGCCTCTCCGGCCCGGAGTACCTCTCCTACCTCGGCGGCCTGCGCCGCATGGACCCCGCCGTGGTGCAGGATCGTTCCACCGAGCTTCTCGACGCCCTCGGCCTCACCACCGCAGGCGACAAACGCATCGTCGACTACTCCGCCGGCATGACCAAGAAGATCCTGCTCGCCGGCGCCCTGCTCCACGACCCGGACGTCCTCATCCTCGACGAACCCCTCGAGGCCGTCGACCCCGTCTCCGGGCGTCTCATCCAGCAGATCCTCCGCGACTACGCCCGCCGCGGCGGCACCGTCGTCCTCTCCTCCCACGTCATGGAACTGGTGGAGGGCCTGTGCGACCACGTGGCCATCATCAATGACGGCCGAGTCCTCACCGCCGGCCACGTCGACGAGGTCCGCCAGGGACGCAGCCTGGTGGACACGTTCATCGGCTTCGTCGGCGGTGGCCAGCTGCAGGAGGGCTCGCTCGGCTGGCTCCGCGGCGGCGACCGCGTCGACCAGAACAACCTGGGGGAGGGGCGCGCATGACCCGCCTGCTCATCCGGCTGCACACCACCCTGCGGGCCCGACTGGTGGAGGACAACCCGGCGGCGCTGATGGTCACCCTGCTCATGTACCTCTACGCCTTCGGCGGCCTCCTGTTCCTCAGCATCGCCGCGTTTAACGGCGTCGACCAGAGCCACTGGTCGGTGCTGGCGGGCATGGCGGGCATCGGCACGCTCGCGTTCCTCGGCGCAACCCTGATCATCCCCTCCGGAGAGAATGCCCTACGACCCGCCGCCTTCTCCGTCCTGCCCGTCACCGGCCGGGACCTGATCCCCGCCATGGCCTGGGCGTCGCTGCTGACCAGGCGCGGGATCCTGGTGGTCCTGTGTTCCCTCGTCACCGCCGGCGTCGGCGCCGTGCTGCTGTTCGGCCGGGCCGGCCTGGGGTGGTCGGTGGCCTGGGTGCTGGCGATCATCGTGGCCGCCGCCACGACCCTGCTTCTCGCGGAGCTGGCCATGACCGTCGGCGGTGGGGGAGGACGGGCGAAGAAGGAGTCCGCGAACCTCATCGGCTCCGTCATGGTCATCGTGTTCATCTTCGGCTTCAGCTTCCTCTCCGGCACCGGATTCGACCTGATCCCGCTCGACACCGTCGGCGCAGTGCTGGCCTGGACCCCGTTCGCCGCCGCCCCAGGAGCAGTGATCTCCGCAGTCGGCGATGCCTGGGGCAGCGCGGTCATCCAGACGCTCATCGCCGTTGCCACGGTCATCGTCGGGTTCTGGTGCTGGGGCAGGCTCATCGACCGGCAACTCGACGCCCCGCTCGACGCCCTCGGGGGACAGACGGCCGAGACGAATCAACGCCGACGGGGCAGTGGTGAGATCCCGCTCCTGCTGCCCGGGATGCGCCCCACCGCGGGCGGATTCATCTACTCGCGGGTCATCCGCTACCTGCGCCGGGACTCGCGCATGCTCGCCACCATCGTCACCTACCCGATCATGGCCCTGTTCTTCATCGTCCAGGGAGTGCTTGTCGACTCAACCATGATCTACCTCGGCATCTTCTTCACCGCCCTGCTCGGCGGCACCATCGCCTCCAACGACTTCGGCTACGACGGCCCCGCGAACTGGGTCCACATGAGCACCGGTGTGCCCGCCCGGACCGTCCTCCTCGCCCGCCACGCCGCCTACCTCACCCCCATGGCCATCGCCCTGGTGGTGATCTCGGCGGTCTCCTTCCTCTTCGCCTCCGACCGGGGCATCACCGTGCTCGTCGTCGCGGCCGCGGTAGGCATGTTCGCCACCGGCGCCGCCTTCGCCCTCCTGTTGAGCACCTACAACGCCTATGCGACCTCCCGCCCGGGGACCAACCCCTGGGCGGACAAGTCCGGGTACTCCGGACCGGCGTTCATCTCCGCGTTCGCCATGCTGCTGCTGGGCTGGATCCCCTCCGTCCCCGGCATCGCCGCGATGCTCTTCGGCTACCAGTCCGGGGTGACATGGGTTCTCGTCCTCGGTGTCATCCTGGCACTGGCTGTCCCGGCCGCCCTCTACGCCGGCGCGGTGGTCCTGGCCACCCGTCGGGTGGAGCAGCGGTACCCGGAGATCTTCGCCAAGGTCCACGCCTGGGTGAACTGACGGGTCGCCCAGAATCAGCACTGACGTCTGACACCGGGCTCGGTTTCGCGTGTTTTCGCCTCCAGTGTCAGACGCAACTGCCACTGTGCCTACTTGGTGTCTGCGAATCAGCACCAACGTCTGACACCAGGGGGCACATCACCCGGCTTCGGACGCCGGTGTCAGACGCCAGTGCTGCGGGCCTGTCCGGATCCTAAGAATCAGCACCAACGTCTGACACCAGGGGGCACATCACCCGGTTTCGGACGCCGGTGTCAGACGCCAGTGCCACTCATGCGCCTGACCGCGAGAACAAAGAACCGCCCGTCCCGGGTAGCCGGGAGGGCGGTTGTTCGGTGTGTGACCGGACCTAGCGGGTCTCGGTCTCCAGCTCGCGGGAGGCGGTGGAACCGGAGCCGATGTATGCGTCGGTGTTGTTCGCGGCGGGGGAGGTGGCCGGGATCTCGCGCAGGTGGGAGACGCGGGCCGGGTCGATGTTCATGGACCGCAGCTGGGAGTCGGTGAGGGTGGCGTAGGTGCCGGAGAGGGTCTTCTGGTTGTAGACCCAGTCGGGCTCGACGTGGCCGACCGGCTTGTTGCGGGCGGTGACGGTGCGGACCTGGGAGCCGTTGGGCTCGAAGAGGTGGATGAGCAGGCCGACCGCGATGAGGGCGGCGATGACGAGCAGCCAGATGGTCTCGACGTGGCCGGTGTGGTTACCGAAGTTGTAGCCCAGCAGGATCAGCACGGACACCCAGCCGGACACCTGGACGGTGGTGCGGGAGAGCTCGCTCCAGCCGATGGCCGCGGAGGGCACATCCAGGGTGGAGGTCCCCTTGTGGACCTCAGGCACGATCTCGTGGGAAGCAGCCACGTTCTTCTCCTTCTCGCAAAACGTGGTCAAGCCACCGCGGGGGTGGCCTGCACGTTGAACATCCGTCAGTTACTTGCCCCTCATCTTTGCACATCGTGACCCCCACCGCGAGAAAACACCCCCACCTCGTGACAGTGATCCGGGCCATGCGCGCCGGTTGCCCCCGCGGGGTGAAACAATAGGTGGTGTGACTTCACCCAAACGCATCCTCATTCTCGGTTCGACCGGCTCGATCGGCACGCAGGCCCTCGAGGTCATTGCCGACAATCCCGACCGCTTCGTGGTGGTGGGGATCGCGGCGGGCGGGTCGGATCCGGACCTCATCATCAATCAGGCGCGCCGCCTGGGGCTGTCCCCTGGGCAGGTGGCGGTCGCCGACACCGGTGCCGCGGACACGGTGGGCCGCCAGCTGGGTGGGCCGGTCATCGCGGGCCCGGATGCGGCGGAGAAGCTCGTCGACTCCCGCGACGCGGACACTGTCCTCAATGCGTTGGTCGGTTCGCTGGGTCTGGCGGCCACCCTGGCGACGATCACCAGTGGGCGGACGCTGGCACTGGCGAACAAGGAGTCGCTGGTGGCGGGCGGTGACCTGGTCACGGCCTTGGCGGCCCCGGGACAGATCGTGCCGGTGGATTCTGGAGCATTCGGCGATGGCGCAGTGTCTGCATTCGGGGACGGCGGAGGAGGTCGCGCGACTGGTGCTCACTGCCAGTGGTGGGCCGTTCCGCGGGTGGACGCGGGAGCAGATGTGGGATGTGACGCCGGAGCAGGCGGCGGCGCATCCGACGTGGTCGATGGGGCAGATGAACACGCTGAACTCGGCGACGATGGTGAACAAGGGGCTCGAGCTCATCGAGGCGACCCTGCTGTTCGACATCCCGGCCGAGCGCATCGACGTCACCGTGCATCCGCAGTCGATCATCCACTCCATGGTCACCTTCCTCGACGGTGGCACGATCGCGCAGGCGTCGCCGCCGTCGATGAAGTTGCCGATCGCCCTGGCGCTCGACTGGCCGCACCGGGTGCCCGGGGCCCAGCCGGCGTTGGATTTCACCCGGGCGCATGACTGGCGGTTTGAGCCGCTGGATGATGCGGCGTTCCCGGCGGTGCAGCTGGCGAGGGAGGTCGCCACGCGTCGTGGCACCCATCCGGCGGTGTACAACGCGGCGAACGAGGAGGCGGCGGCCGCGTTCCTGCAGGGTCGGATCCGTTTCCCGCAGATCGTCGACACCGTCGCCGAGGTGCTGGCGGGGGCGGACCAGTTCGCCGGTGTACCCTCAAGCGTCGACGACATCCTCGCAGTGGAGCGGGAGGCACGCATGCGGGCCAACGCGGTCGTCGACAAGCTCAGTTAAGTAGAGGAGATCCGTGGCCGCCTACCTGCTCGGCGTGTTCCTGTTCGCCCTCGGCATCGCGGTGACCATCGCGCTGCACGAGGCGGGCCACATGTTCACCGCGCGTGCCTTCGGCATGCGGGTGCGCCGGTACTTCATCGGCTTCGGGCCGACGGTGTGGTCGGTGCGGCGCGGGCACACGCAGTACGGCATCGCCGCGCTGCCGTTCGGTGGTTTCTGCGACATCGCCGGCATGACCGCGCAGGATCCCGTCACCCACGATGAGGCGCCGCACGCGATGGTGAACAAGCCGTGGTGGCAGCGGGTCATCGTGCTCTCGGGCGGGGTGGCGATGAACCTCATCGTCGGTTTCCTCATCCTCTACGGCGTGGCCGTGACCAGCGGTATCCCCAACCCCTACGCCGACACCACGCCGACGGTTGGGCAGGTCGCGTGCGTGTCCGACCAGGTCGACGCGGAGACGCTGGCGGACTGCACCGGCACCGGCCCCGCCGGGGAGGCCGGCATCGAGGTGGGCGACCGCATCCTCGCCATCGACGGGGAGGAGCTCAGCGACTTCTACGCGCTTCGCGACGCCGTCCTCGAACGCCCCGGCGACACCCTCACCCTCACCGTCGAACGCGACGGCGCGACCTCCGAGGTCGACGTCACCGTCGCCTCCGTCACCCGCCTCAACGCCCAGGGCCAGGAGATCCAGGCTGGGGCGATCGGTGTGACCAACGCGCCCATCGTCGACGCCGTCAAGCAGTTCGGCCCCGTCGAGGCCGTCGGCGCCACAGCCACCTTCACCGGCCAGCTGCTCGACGCCACCGTCGAGGGACTGCTGTCCTTCCCGGCGAAGATCCCCGGCGTGGTGGCCTCCATCTTCGGCGCCGAGCGCGACGTCGAGGGGCCCATGAGCGTCGTCGGTGCCTCCCGCGTCGGCGGTGAGCTGGTGGAACGTTCCCTGTGGGACATGTTCTGGATGATGCTCGCCTCCCTCAACTTCTTCCTCGCCCTGTTCAACCTCGTGCCCCTGCCGCCGCTCGACGGCGGGCACATCGCGGTGGTGCTCTACGAGAAGGTCCGCGACTTCTTCCGTCGCCTGCGTGGCCTGGGCCCGGGCGGCCCGGCCAACTACGAGAAGCTCATGCCCGTGACCTACGCCATGGCGGCGGTGCTGCTGACGGTGGGCATGATCGTCATCGTCGCGGACGTGGTCAATCCGGTTCGCCTGTTCGGCTGAGCAGGGGAGTGCGGGGTGCGGTGCTAGAGTGAGGGACACCAAAACTGTTGTCCCCGTCAGGAGAATGTGCACTGTGTCTGCCCCCACCGGACGTCCCGTCGGCCTCGGCATCCCGGACGGCCCGCCGCCGGTGCTGGCGCCGCGACGTAAGACCCGCCAGCTGATGGTCGGCTCCGTCGGCGTCGGCTCGGATCACCCGATCTCGGTGCAGTCCATGACCACCACCAAGACGCACGACATCAACGCCACCCTGCAGCAGATCGCCCAGCTCACCGCGTCCGGCTGCGACATCGTCCGCGTGGCGTGCCCGAAGACGGTGGACGCGGAGGCGCTGCCGATCATCGCGAAGAAGTCGCCGATCCCGGTCATCGCCGACATCCACTTCCAGCCGAAGTACATCTTCTCCGCCATCGACGCCGGCTGTGCCGCCGTGCGCGTCAACCCCGGCAACATCAAGGAGTTCGACGGCCGCGTCAAGGAGGTGGCCAAGGCCGCCGGTGACGCGGGCATCCCGATCCGCATCGGCGTCAACGGCGGTTCCCTGGACAAGCGCCTCATGGAGAAGTACGGCAAGGCCACCCCGGAGGCCCTCGTCGAGTCCGCGATCTGGGAGGCCGGCCTGTTCGAGGAGCACGGCTACGGCGACATCGCCATCTCCGTCAAGCACTCCGACCCGGTCATCATGGTCGAGGCCTACCGTCAGCTCGCCGAGAAGACCGACTACCCGCTGCACCTCGGCGTCACCGAGGCCGGCCCCGCCTTCCAGGGCACCATCAAGTCCTCCGTTGCCTTCGGTGCGCTGCTCAGCCAGGGCATCGGCGACACCATCCGTGTGTCCCTGTCCGCCGACCCGGTGGAGGAGATCAAGGTCGGCGACCAGATCCTGCAGTCGCTCAACCTGCGCCCCCGCAAGCTCGAGATCGTCTCCTGCCCGTCCTGTGGCCGCGCCCAGGTCGACGTGTACACCCTCGCCGAGGAAGTCACCGCCGGTCTCGAGGGCATGGAGTTCCCGCTGCGCGTCGCCGTCATGGGCTGTGTGGTCAACGGCCCGGGTGAGGCCCGCGACGCCGACCTCGGTGTGGCCTCGGGTAACGGCAAGGGCCAGATCTTCGTCAAGGGTGAGGTGATCAAGACCGTGCCCGAGTCCCAGATCGTGCAGACGCTCATCGAGGAGGCCCTCCGCCTGGCCGAGGAGCAGGGACTCGAAGAGGTCGAGGGTGCCCGCCCCGACGTCAAGGTCACCCGCTAGGGCCCGACCATGAGACGCACGACGGCCGCCCTCACGGCGACGCTGCTCGCCTTCTCCCTGGCCTCGTGCACCCCCAAGCCCGCCGACGCGGAGCCGGTCGCCGCGGACTTCCTCGCGGCGCTGAGTGAACGCGACGTCGATACGCTCGGTGAGCTCGTGGACATCCCCGCCGACGCCACGGGAGTCATCGCCGCCACCTACGACGGCCTGCAGGCCGAGGGGCTGAGCACCACGCTCGGCGACGTGACGGTCAACGACAACGTCGCCACCGCCCACTACACCCTCGACTGGCAGCTGCCGCGCGACCGCACCCTCACCTACGACACGTCCATGACGCTGACCCGCACCGGGGAGGACTGGACCGTCCGTTGGCAGCCGACCATCCTGCATCCGCGCCTCGGCGCCAACCAGCACCTCGAACTGCGACCCGTCCCCGCCGGCCGCGCCAGCGTCATCAGCTCCGACGGCGCGGACGTCCTCGAACCCGGCACCACCTGGCGCATCCTGGTGGACACCGACATGCTTGACGACGTCCGCCCCGTCGCCGCCCGCATCGCCGACGCCGTCAACGCCGCGCACGAGCGCGACGACACCGTCGCGCGTATCGACGCCGGCGCCCTCGCCGAACGCCTCAGCCGCGTCGACGGCACCTACTCCGTCACCATGGTCAACCCCACCGAAGGCCCCACCGTCGCGGAGGAGCTGACGGGCGTGGAAGGGGTGATCGTCAACGAGGAGGCCGCGATGGTCACCGTCGACCCGCACTTCGCCCCCGACATCATGTCGCGAGTGTCCGGCATCGTCGCCGATGAACTCGACGGCGCCAACGGCTGGCGCGTCATGGCCGTCAACGAACACGGCGCCCCCATCGACGACGTCGCCTACCACGCCGCCCAGCCCGCCCCCGCCGTCCGCGTCAGCCTCGACCGCGACATCCAACGCGCCGCCCAGGAGGCCGTCAACCTCCAGGCCGGGGCACAGGCCATGCTCGTCGCCGTCCGCCCCTCCACCGGACAGGTCCTCGCCGTCGCCCAGACCGAGAAAGCCGACGAATCCGGCGACCTGGCCCTGACCGGCCAGTACCCGCCCGGCTCCGTGTTCAAGATCGTCACCGCCGTCGCCGGCATCCAGGACGAAGGCCTGACCGCCGACACCGTCGTCCCGTGCCCCGGAGCCATGAACATCCACGGTCGCCAGGTGGTCAACTACAACCAGTTCTCCCTGGGCAACGTCCCCCTCGAGCGGGCCTTCGCCTCCTCCTGCAACACCACCTTCGCCGACATCTCCACCCGACTCGAACCCGGCGAACTCAAGGACACCGCCAAACAGTTCGGCCTGGGCATCGACTACGACATCCCCGGCCTCGGCACCGTCACCGGCTCCGTCCCCGAAGGCGAGACCCCACTCGACCGCACCGAAGCCGGCTACGGCCAGGGTCTCGACCTCGCCAGCCCCTTCGGACTGGCGCTTGTCGCCGCCACCGCCGCCCGTGGCGAGACCCCCGTCCCCGTCCTCATCGAAGGCCACGAGACCGCCGTGAGCGAGGACGTCCCCGCGCCGGACCCCGCGGCCATCGAACAGCTGCAACGCATGATGCGCTCCGTGGTCACCACCGGCACCGCCCGTGGCATGCAGGCCGGTGGCGTCATCCACGGCAAGACCGGCGAAGCCGAGATCAACGACGGCTCGCACGCCTGGTTCGCCGGCTACCGCGACGACGACATCGCCTTCGCCACCCTCGTCGTCCTCGGCGGCGGCTCCGAGGTGTCCGTGGCCATCACCGACCACTTCTTCCAGACCCTCGACAGCTACCGCTCCGGAACCACCCTGCCCGTCACGCCCTAGCAGACCACTCCTGACATGCGGGGACTACGATGTCCCCTATGTCTACGCGAGCACCTCTGACCCCCGGAAAACTGTCCCCGATCCGCACCGTCCCGGACCACATCGAGCGTCCCGAGTACGTGTGGAAGGACGAGGTGCAGGAGAACATCGGCGAACCCTTCGTCCAGACCCCCGAGGTCATCGAGGCCATGCGCGAGGCCTCCAAGATTGCCGCCAACGCCCTCGCCGAGGCCGGCAAGGCCGTCGTCCCCGGGGCGACCACCGACGAGGTCGACCGCATCGCCCACGAGTACATGTGCGACCACGGCGCCTACCCCTCCACCCTGGGCTACCGCGGCTTCCCCAAGTCCACCTGCACCTCCATGAACGAGATCATCTGCCACGGCATCCCCGACAGCACCGTCATCGAGGACGGCGACATCGTCAACATCGACGTCACCGCCTACAAGAACGGCGTCCACGGCGACACCAACGCCACCTTCCTCGCCGGCAACGTCACCGAGGAACACCGCCTCCTGGTCGAGCGCACCCACGAGGCCATGATGCGCGGCATCAAGGTGGCCAAGCCCGGCCGCGAGATCAACGTCATCGGCCGCGTCATCGAGTCCTACGCCAACCGTTTCGGCTACAACGTCGTCCGCGACTTCACCGGCCACGGCGTCGGCCCCACCTTCCACAACGGCCTCGTCGTCCTCCACTACGACTCCACCGTCTACCGCGACATCCTCGAACCCGGCATGACCCTGACCATCGAGCCCATGATCAACCTCGGCGGCCTGGACTACACCATCTGGGACAACGACTGGACCGTGCAGAACAACGACCACCGCTTCACCGCCCAGTTCGAGCACACCATCGTCATCACCGAGGACGGCAACGAGATCCTCACCCTGCCCGACGAGGAGTAGAACTCGCTTCGGGTTCGGTTGGACCCTGCAAACGGGGAGATACCCTGCGCTGCAGCGCAGCGGATCTCCCCGTTTGCAGGGGCCTTCGTTGTCCCGGTAGTCGGCGGACGCGAAAAGGCGCCTCCCACCCGAAGGTGGCAAGCGCCTGATTCAGCTGAGCTGATCAACCCCGCAAGGGGCGTGATGATCAGTAGGGGAGGATGCCCTGGAACTTCAGCCAGTTGATGCCGGCGACGATGGCACCGATGATGGAACCGGCAACGCCGACGTAGGCGATGTTGCGCCAGTCGTCAGCCCACTCGGGGACGCCCGGCTTCTCGTCGGTGGCCTTGTCAGCGGTGGAGGAACCGAGCAGGTCGGTACCGGTGACCTGGTTCGGGCCATCGATGTACGGGCCGTCTTCGCCGTCTTCCCAGGCATCCTTCTTCTCACCCAGCTGGGAGGAGTTGGAGGAGATGTTGAAGGACTGGGTGTCCTCGGCGGCGTCGTCCTGAGCAGCGGCGACGCCGGTGCCGGCGATGGTCAGGGAGAAGGCGGTGGCGGCGGCCACGGCAGTGGTGCGGAACTTACGCATGTGAATTTCCTGCTTTCGAGAGGAGTGGAACGACTCGGACTTAGGCCTGCGGGCCGTGGACGAAGAAGTTGTAGATCGGGCCGACGATGGCGCCGATGACGGTGCCGAAGGCGCCGAGGATGGTGCCGGCGTAGAGGAGCTGAGCCCAACGCGGCTGGGAGTCGAGGTCCTTGGAGGAACCGAAGATTGCCGGGCTCTGGGCTGCGTGGTCACCGTCGAGGTTCAGACCATTGTTGATCTTGGAGGACAGGGAGCCGCCTTCGGCCGGCTCATCGTCGGTGCCGACCGGGGTGTGCGGGAGGACGGGGACGCGCTTGTCCTCGCCGTTCTCCTCGCCCTGGACGATCTCCTCAGCGCCCGGAGCCGGCTCGACGGCATCCTGTGCGGAGACGGCGGAGATGCTGCCGAAGGTCATGGCCAGAGCGGAGGCGCCGGCCACTGCTGCGATGCGGAAAGAACGCATGGTGGTAATTCCTTACTGTTTCGGTTCGATCTAGAAGCCCGGTTGATCGGGTTTCTAGGTGTCTCGGCCTATGGTGCGATAGGCGTTGACACGCGGTCGCCGCAGGGGCTCAGTCCGGTGTCAGATGGAGACTTTAGTAAACCTTACGAGTTAATTCATGCTGACCATGAAAATCTTCAGAAACCCTGTCAGTGGGTCCCTCAATTCGGGTGAAAACTATCCCTGATTTGCGGTGAATGTTATTTGTGTACTGGGCTTATGTGGTTCCTGTGCGCCCTCAGCAGTGATCTGTGAGTTAGGTCACAAAAAGGAGCCTTAAGAACCCTCCAGTCACAGCTCTCACATGCGGCACATGAGAGTAATAAGTATTTTCACAGACTCGACCTCATGAAGGCCCGTAAAAGAGCCGGAAACTAGAACTCCAGGCCCAGAAGAGCGTTCTCGGTGACCTCCGGGAGCGCGGGGTGGATCCAGTACTGCCTGGTGGCCACGTCGCGGACGTCGAGGTCGAAGGCCATGACGGTGATCATCTGCTGGATGAGGGTGGAGGCCTGGGCGCCGAGGTAGTGGGCGCCGAGCAGCTTGCCGGTCGTGCGGTCGGCGATGAGTTTGGCGATGCCCTCGGTGTCCTCCATGGCCCAGCCGTAGGCGACGTCGCCGTAGTTCTGCACCTTGACGGTGATGTCGTGGCCGGCTTCCCGGGCCTCGCGTTCGGTGAGGCCGACGGTGGCGATCTGGGGGTGGGTGAACACGGCGGAGGGGACGTGGTCGTGCGGCATCGGCTGCAGGTCGTCGGGGTGGAGCAGGTTGTGGCGGACGGCGCGCATCTCGGCGTTGGCCACGTGCTTGAGCATGTAGGGGGAGGAGACGTCGCCGAGCGCCCAGACACCGTCGGCGGAGGTGGAGCGGCCGTACTCGTCGACGGCGACCCGGCCGTCGGGGGTCATGGCGACGCCGCCGGCGGCGAGGTCCATCTGGTCGGCGTTGGGGATGCGTCCGGTGGCGACAAGGAGGACGTCGGCGGTGAGGGTGGCGCCGTCGTCAAGCGTGACGGTGACGCCCTCGGCGGTGTCGGCGGCGTCGGTGATGGTGCGGCCGACGCGGAGGTCGAAGCGTTTCGCGGAGATCTCGTTGACGCGGGAGCAGATGTCGGCGTCGGACAGGCGCAGCAGCGAGGAGCGGGAGATGACGTGGACCTTCGTGCCCAGGGCGTCGAAGACGTGCGCGAACTCCATGGCGATGAAGCCGCCGCCGACGATGATGATGGATTCCGGCTGCTCGGGCAGCCGCATGATGTCCTCGTTGGTGTGGTAGGTGACGCCGGAGTCGGCGATGTTGGCGGGGATCATCGGGCGGGAACCGGTGGCGATGACCACCTGGTCGCCGGAGATGACGTCGTCACCCACGCGCAGCGTCCGGTCGCCGACGAAGACGGCGTGCTGGTCGTAGACGTCGATGTTCGGGGTCTCCGGGCCGCGGCGGTAGGCCTCGCCCCCGGCGGCGATGAGGTCGATGCGGTTGTCGAAGGTGCGCCGGATGATCTGCTTCCAGTCCACCCCGTTGACCTGCGAGTCGATGCCCAGGCGCTCCGCGTGGTTGGCGTGGAATGCGGTGTCGGCGGCGTAGACGTACATCTTGGTGGGGATGCAGCCGACGTTGAGGCAGGTGCCGCCGAAGGTGCCCTTCTCCACGATGGCGATGGACCGGTCGTCGAATTCCGGGCCGGGGATCGAGTTGCCCGATCCGGTGCCGATGATGATGAGGTCGTAGTGCTTCTCGACGGGGCCCGGGGTGCTCATTGCGTGCAGTTCTCCTAAAGACGGGTGGATATCCCCGCCAATCCTACAGCTGCGCCAGCCACCTCTCGGTGACGTCGAGGGCCTCGGCCAGTGGCTCCGGGGTGGAGAGGAACACGTCGTGGCGGGCGCCCGCGACGGGGTGGACGGTGACGTCCTCGCCGAGGTGCGGTGCCCAGCGCTGGATCTGTTCGACGTCGAGGACCGTGTCCGCCGTGTTCGCCTTCTCCGAGTAGGGGCGGTTGAGCCGGGAGGTGGCCGAGCACAGCGTGAGCACCGGGACCTGCACGTTGATGGCGTCGGAGTGGACCAGTTTCTGGTTGAGCACCACCTGCCGCAGCCAGCCGAGGTACTTGCGGTGTCCGCCGACCGGTTTGTACTCGGTGTTGAAGTCCCAGTGGCCGTGGTGGTCCCGGTGGATGGACACGCCGTAGGAGCCGAGGTTGCCGCCGGGGATCTCCAGGTGCGGGGCGAGCCTGCCCAGCGCGTTGATCACCGGTCGGCCGAGGGCGACGATCGGGCGGGGGTACATCATGTCCAGCCACGGGCTGTTGAGGATGATGCCCGCCACCTTCGCGTGCAGCGCCCGGTTGTTCCGCGCGAGGTGGTTGGCCCACATGGCCACGATGAGCCCGCCCGTGGAGTGCGCCAGCGGCACCATCGTCGGATGCGTGGCGGTGACCAACGTCAGAGCCGCGGTGAGATCGGGGTAGTAATGGCGGAAGTCATCGGCGTAGTGCCAGTGCTGCCCGGGCTGCCGCGCACGCCCCATCTTCCGCAGGTCCAGCGCGTAGAACGCGTGGCCGGCGGCGTGCAGCCGCTCGGCGACATGCGCCTGGAAGAAGTAGTCCGTCATCCCCGGCACCCACAGCACCGCGCTTCTCGACGCCCAGTCGTCCGGCACCGCCGCATCCTGCGGCAGGTAGCGCACCAGCGTCGCCACCGCCTCGCCCTCACCCTCCGGGTCGGGGCCGAGGCGGATGTCGCGGGCCTGGAAATCGGGTCCGAGGATGTCCTCGCGCCAGTCGGTCACCTCAGGAAGAGTCATGCCTCCACTCTAAAGCCCCGCCCGGACTCCCGGCGGGGGAGGGCCGAGGGGGTGGGAAACCCTCTGTTGCACAACAGAAATCCCGATGTCATGTCCGACCCTGGAATGGGTAGGCGTAAGGTGGAGGGGCACCGAACGATGGGCAAGGTACACCGCCGAGGACGGATCCGTGGCAGGTTCCGGCCCTTCCGCCTGGTTAGAGCAGCGATCAGGTGGGGCCCACCACTTCGACGACGAATGAGGTAATTACAGGTGTCCACCGACAACAAGAACTCCACCCAGGTCACTGACGAGGTTGATGTCGCCCTCGTCGGTGCCGGCATCATGAGCGCCACCCTGGGTGCCATGCTCCGTGAACTGGAGCCCAGCTGGTCCCAGATGATCTTCGAGCGTCTCGACGGCCCCGCACAGGAGTCCTCGTCCCCGTGGAACAACGCCGGCACCGGCCACTCCGCCCTGTGTGAGCTCAACTACACCCCGGAGAAGAACGGCAAGATCGACCTCTCCAAGGCCGTCGCCATCAACGAGAAGTTCCAGGTCTCCCGCCAGTTCTGGTCCCACCAGGTGGACAACGGCGTCCTCGCCGACCCGCGTGACTTCATCAACCCCGTCCCGCACCTGGCCTTCGCCCAGGGCGACGACCAGGTCGACTACCTCCGCCGCCGCTACGAGGCCCTCGCCGGCAACGTGCTGTTCCCGGGCATGGAGTTCGTCGACGACGACGCCGCGTTCGCCGAGAAGCTGCCCGTCATGTCCAAGGGCCGTGACTTCGCCGCCGAGAAGGTCGCCTACTCCGGCACCGAGATCGGCACCGACGTCAACTTCGGCTCCCTGACCAAGCAGTTCCTCACCGCCGCCAAGGCATCCGGCACCGAGGTCCGCTACGGCCATGAGGTCAAGAACCTCACCAAGGAGGGCGGCAAGTGGAAGGTCACCGTCAAGAACGTCCACACCGGTGACACCTCCGTGGTCAAGGCCAAGTTCGTCTTCGTCGGCGCCGGCGGTTACGCCCTCGACCTGCTCCGCAAGGCGGGCGTGCCCGAGGTCCGCGGCTACGCCGGCTTCCCGGTCTCCGGCATGTGGCTGCGTTGCACCAACGAGGAGCTCATCGAGCAGCACGCCGCCAAGGTCTACGGCAAGGCCAAGGTCGGCGCCCCGCCGATGTCCGTCCCGCACCTGGACACCCGCGTCATCGACGGCGAGAAGGGCCTGTTGTTCGGCCCCTACGGCGGCTGGACCCCGAAGTTCCTCAAGGAGGGCTCCTACCTCGACCTGTTCAAGTCGATCCGCCCGGACAACATCCCGTCCTACCTCGGTGTCGCCGCCCAGGAGTTCGCCCTGACCAAGTACCTGGTCCAGGAAGTGGCCAAGGACTTCGACGACCGCCTCGTCGACCTCAAGGACTACGTCCCCTCCGCACAGCCCGAGGACTGGGAGACCATCGTCGCCGGCCAGCGCGTCCAGGTGATCAAGCCGACCGCCGCCCCGCGTTTCGGCTCCCTGGAGTTCGGCACCGCCCTGGTCAACTCCATCGACGGCTCCATCGCCGGCCTGCTCGGCGCGTCCCCGGGTGCCTCCATCGCCCCGGCCGCCATGGTCGAGCTGCTCGAGCGCTGCTTCGGTGAGAACCTCATCGACTGGTCCCCGAAGCTGCACGAGATGATCCCGTCCTACGGCAAGAAGCTCGTCGATGATGAGCAGCTGTTCAACGAGATGTGGGATTACACCCAGAAGACCCTGAAGCTCGACCAGTAGTTTCCGGTCAGCCCGTTCGCCCTCGTCAGCCCCCTATCCGGGGAGTTGACGGGGGCGTACGCTTTTGCCCATGCAGCGAATCATCCCGAACATCTGGTGCAACGGCACCGCCGACGAGGCTGTGGCCTTCTACGTCGACGCCTTTCCCGAAGCCACCGCGGGCTACAGTTACACCTACCCCGAGGAGGGCCTGCCCGACTTCCAGCGGGACATGGCCGGTAAAGACCCTCGGCGCCAACGTGGACATCGACGGCTACACCCTCACCCTCATCAACGCCGGCGACGAGTTCTCACCGACCCCCGCGATCAACTTCTTCGTCAACTTCGACCCCTCCGTGCGGGACGACGCCCGCGGCGATCTCGACCGCCTGTGGGCCAAGCTCACCGACGGCGGACACGTCCTCATGGACCTGGGCTCCTACCCGCACTCGCAGCACTACGGGTGGGTCGCCGACCGCTTCGGCGTCAACTGGCAGCTCATGCTCACCGACCCGACCGGTGACTCGCGGCCGATGATCATCCCCAACCTCATGTTCTGCGGTCCCGCCCAGAACAAGGCGGCCGAGGCCGCCGACCACTACCTCAGCGTGTTCCCCGACTCGCGCCTGGCGCACCGGGTGCCCTACGGCCAGGCCACCGGCCGGGTGACGCCTGAGTCGGTGGTGTTCTCCGACTTCCAGCTCTACGGCGAGTGGCTGTCCGCCATGGACTCCGCGGTGGATCAGCCCTTCACCTTCACCGAGGGCCTGTCGCTGTCGGTCAACTGCCGCGACCAGGCGGAGATCGACCGGATCTGGGAGGCACTCTCGGCCGTGCCCGAGTCCGAGGTGTGCGGCTGGTGCAAGGACTCCTGGGGTGTCAGCTGGCAGATCGTTCCGGAGAACATGGACGAGCTCATGACCCGCCCCGGCGCCTACGAGACGATGATGGGCATGAGCAGGATCGTCATCGACAGGCTCTAGGAGCGGGTCAGTCGAGTCAGGCGGGCACCGTCGCCCTGGGGGAGGCACCGGAGGCGGCGGGCTCGTCTGACGGCAGGGTCGGCCGGAGCAGGAGCATGGCGATGCCGATGACCAGGAGCACGGACGCCTCATGGACGAGCATGCCGAGGGACATCGTCACCCCGCCGAAAAGCACCCCGGCCAGCAGCAGGGCCACGGTGGCCAGTGCGATGGAGATGGTCACCCGCATGGTGCGCACCGTTCGCCGCGCCAGGCCGAGAGCGTAGGGCAGCCGTGGAAGACGGTCGGCCATGAGGGCGATGTCGGCGGTGTCGATGGCGGCCGGTGAGCCGGCGGCGCCCATCGCGACACCGATGTCGGCCTGGGCCAATGCCGGGGTGTCGTTGACACCGTCGCCGACCATCGCCACCGTGTGACCGCGTTCCTGCAGCTGACGCACGAGTGCGAGCTTGTCCTCCGGCAGCAGGCCGGCATGAACCTCGTCCACGTTCAGTTCCGCGGCGATGGTCCGGGCCACCGCCTCGGCGTCCCCGGTGGCCATGATTACCCTCACCCCCTTCTCGTGGAGGGCGCGGACCGCGGCGGGAGCATCCGCCCGGATGGTGTCGGCGACGGCGATAATCCCGACGGGCTCCCCGTCGACACCGACGTACATGGCGGTGCGGCCGAGCTCGTTGAGGTGACGCAGCCGGGTGGGATCCGGCACGGAGTCCAGCAGGTCCGCCGAACCGACGGAGACCAGGTGGCCGTCGATCTGCGCGACGATGCCCCGCCCGGTCACCGGGCGTGCGGTGTGCACCTGACCGATGGACAGGCCCCGGGCGCGGGCACCCCGGATGACAGCCTCGGCGAGCGGATGCTCCGAGGCGGTCTCGGCGCGGGCGGCGAGTTCGAGGACGTCGTCGGCCGAGTAGGCGGGGTCGAGGACGTCGACATCGGTCAGCTCGGGACGTCCGTGGGTGAGGGTGCCGGTCTTGTCGACCACGACGGCGTCGACACGCGCCGAGGTCTCCAGGTACTCACCGCCCTTGATGAGCACCCCGTCCCGGGCCCCGCGCCCGATGCCGGCGACGATGGAGACCGGGATGGCGATGACGAGTGCGCCGGGGCAGGCGATGACCAGGAGGGTCAGCGCCAGGTTGATGTCCCGGGTGAGAAGTCCGACGGCACCGGCGGCGACCATGACGCCGGGGGTGTACCAGCGGGAGAACTTCTCCAGGAAGGTCTGGGTCCGGGCCTTGTCGTCCTGGGCGTCCTCGACGCGGTGGATGATCCTGGCGAGTGTGGAATCCGATCCGACCCGCACGGCCTCGACCCGCAGGATGCCGCTGCGCAGCCACGTGCCCGCGAAGACCTCGTCTCCCGGGGCCTTCTCGGCCGGGACCGATTCACCGGTCATGGTGGATTCGTCGACACCGCCGTGGCCGGAGATGATGTGGCCGTCGACGGGGACCTGCTCACCGTTTTTCACCAGCACGACGTCCCCGGGGACGAGTTCCCAGGTCTCCACCGTGTGGGGCTGACCGTCGCGCAGGACGGTGGCGACGTCCGGGGCGGCGTCGACAAGATCGCTCAGTGCCTGGCGGGTGCGGTTCATCGTCGCCCGCTCCAGCGCCTTGCCCAGGGCGAAGAGGAAGGTGACGGCGGCGGATTCCCACCAGTTCTGCAGGAACAGCGCGCCGATGGCGGCCACGACGACCAGGAGGTCGATGGACACGACCCGGCTTCGCAGGGCATGGAGGGCGGACATCGCGATCGGCCAGCCGGCGACGACGGCGGCGGCGATCATGAGCAGATCGGAGAGTAGGGACCCGGACGGGGTGATGAATGATCCTATGATGAGTAGCCCTGAGACGGCGACGACGCCCCAGGTGCGGGGGATGGTGGTCATGGTGTGCTCCTTTGGGGAGAGGGGAGGTGGTGTCAGCTCTGACGTTATGGCCGCCGCCGGACCGGTTCCTTGACGTGGATCAATCGTCCCGACAGTGGTCCGCAGACGGAGGAACCCCCGCCGATCCCGGGGAAGCCGGGATCGGCGGGGGTTAGGAGGCCGCGTCAGATGGTGGAGGGGCGGGCGGTGTAGCCGGCGTCGGCGACGGCGCGGACGAGCTCCCGGACACTGACCACTTCCGGGTCGTGGGAGACGAGGATGCGGCCGGAGGAGAACTTCACCTCGGCATGGTCAACACCGGGCAGGCCGGAGAGTTTCTTCTCGATCTTTGACACACAGCTCGGGCAGGTGAACTCGTCGGAGCGCAGGGTGGTGAGTGTGAGGGCGGACGGGCTGGTCATGGCAATCAGGTCCTTGTCGTGGGAGTCGGGGTGGATCTTCTGACACCTCTGACGTTAGGAACCGCGCGGGTCGGGTTCCTTGACCCGGATCAAAGATCGCCGGATTCGGTGGCCGACGGGATCAGGACCGCGGCACCAGGGTCTCGAGGGCGTCGTGGTCGGTGATCGCCGTCCACTCCCGGCCGGAGTCGATGACCCCCGACTTCTTCATTCGGGCCAGGACCCGGGAGGCGGACTCGACCGTCGTGCCGGACATGCCGGCGATGTCGTCCCGGCGGAGCCGTACCTGGAGGAGCCGGGAACCGTCCCGCCGGGTCTGACCGAGCTTGCGGTCCAGGTGGATGAGGGTGGCGGCGACCCGCTCTTCGACGGTGGCCGTGGCCTGGGCGATCTCCCGGTTGCGTCCCTGGGCGAGACGCTCCTGCTGGAGACGGATGATCGCGAGGCCGACCGCCGGGTAGTCGGTGACCACTGAACCGAGGGCAGCGGCGGGCAGGAAAAGTCCGCAGGTGGTCTCCATCGCCCACGCCGAGTCGGCGGCGCGGGCACTGTGGGTCTGCAGGGGGCCGATGATGTCCCCGGGGGCGGCGATGTCGACGGTGATCTGCCGGCCGTCGGCGGTGTCCCGGGTGATCCGTGCGCGTCCCGCCACGAGGAGGTAACTGCCGTCGACCTCCTCACCGGCCACCTGGATGGGATCGTCCACACCCCACGACCAGGAACTGACGTGGTGGTCGAACGCCCGGTGCTGTTCCGGGGTCAGGTCCCTGGTCAACGGGGAGCGTGCCATGGCCGCCAACCGGGTGTCCAGGGAACAGCGGTGGGGGCGGGCGCAGTTGGAACGGACAGGGTTGGCGGACATGACTACAGGGTATCTCCCACCCGGAGAGCCTTAGGTGCCGCAGAACGTGCGGTAGGGCCCGAAGTCCTCCGGTGCCGGGTGGGCGTAGCGGACCAGGTCGAGCTTCTCGTCGAAGGGGTGGGTGACGGCGTCGAGAAGCTTATCGAAGGGCGCGAGGTCCCCGTCCACCGCCGCGGACAGCGCCTCCTCCACGAGGTGGTTGCGCGGGATGTAGACGGGGTGGATCCGGCCCAGACGACCGGCGTCGGGGGAGTGCCCGAGCCACCGGGTCAGCCACGGGTCGAGATCGTCGGCGGGGATCATCTCCCGCAGCGTGGTGTCGTCACCGCCGGCGGCGCTGACCAGCCCACGGTGGAAGCGGGTGAGATCGGGGGAGTGGTCGAGCAGGAGCTGCTCGTAGCCGGCGATGACGTCGGTGGCGGTGTCGGGGACGTCGAGTGCCCGCGCCAGCTCGGTGGTTGTCGCCTTCTCCCACCGGTCCTGGAACGTGCCCATGGCCTGGCGGGCATCGTCTACGGCGCGGTCCTCGTCCTCGTTGAACAGCGGAAGCATCGCCTCGGCGAGGCGGGCGAGGTTCCAGCCCAGCACGGCGGGCTGGTTGCGGTAGGCGTAGCGGCCCTGGGTGTCGATGGAGCTGTACACCGTCGTCGGGTCGAAGGAGTCCATGAACGCGCACGGCCCGTAGTCGATGGTCTCACCGGACAAGGTGGTGTTGTCGGTGTTCATCACCCCGTGGATGAATCCGAGCCGCATCCACTGGGCGACGGTGGCCACCTGCCGGTCCATGACCGCGGTGAACACCTCCAGGGGGTCGGTGAGCTGGGGGTAGTGGCGGGCACGGACGTGGTCGGTGAGGCGGGCGGCCAGCCCGAGGCCTTCGTCGCGCAGGCGGGCGTACTGCATCGTGCCCACCCGGAGGTGGCTGGCGGCGACGCGGACGAGGATGGCGGCGGGGACGACGCGGCCGCGCTGGATCTTCCGGCCGGTGGTGATCACCGCCAGGGAACGGGTCGTGGGCACACCGAGGGCGTGCATCGCCTCGGAGACCAGGTACTCGCGGAGCATGGGGCCGAGCGCCCCGCGGCCGTCGCCACCCCGGGAGAACGGGGTGGGGCCGGAGCCCTTGATGTGCAGGTCGACGAGCCCTGCCCCGGTGGGGAGTTCGCCGAGCAGGAGCGCGCGGCCGTCGCCAAGCTGGGGGGAGAATTGGCCGAACTGGTGCCCCGAGTACGCCATGGCGTGGGTGTCGCCGCCGTGTCCGAGGAGGAAGTCCACGCCCTCGTCGCTCCGCAGCCAGTCGACGTCGAGGCCGAGTTCCCGGGCCAGCGGCTCATTGAGGATCAGCAGCGCCGGGTCCGGGGACTCCTCGGCCTGCCAGGAGATGACGAGTTCCGGCAGGTCGTGGGCGAAGGTGTGGTCCAGACGCGGGGTTGTCATGGCCCCAGGGTAACCACCGATAGACTGATCCACCATGACCTCTGACTCTGCCCTGCCCGGCGTCACCCTGGTCGGCGGGGGTCCCGGTGCGTGGGACCTCATCACCGTCCGCGGGATGAACGCGCTTGTCGACGCCGACGTCATCCTCACCGATCACCTCGGCCCCACCGACCAGCTCGACCGCCTCATCGACGTGCCCGGCAAGGAGATCATCGACGTGTCCAAACTGCCGTACAAGCGGCAGGTCTCCCAGGGCAAGACCAACGAGCTCATCGTCTCCCACGCCCGCGCCGGTCGGAAGGTCGTCCGCCTCAAGGGCGGCGACCCCTACGTCTTCGGCCGCGGCTTCGAGGAACTGCAGGTCTGCCGTGAGCACGACATCCCCTGCGAGGTGGTCCCCGGGGTCACCAGCGCCGTCTCCGTCCCCGGTGCCGCGGGCGTGCCGATCACCCAACGCGGTGTCGTGCACTCCTTCACCGTGGTCTCCGGGCACCTGCCGCCCGGCCACCCGTCATCCCTGGTGGACTGGTCCGCCCTGGCGCGGACCGGGGGGACCATCTCCGTGATCATGGGCGTGCGCCACGTCGCCGCCATCGCCGACGCCCTCATGGCCGCCGACCTCGCCCCGGAGACCCCGGCCGCGATCATCCAGGAGGGCACCACCGACGGGCAGCGCAGCTTCCGCTGCACCCTGGGCACCCTCGCCGAGACCATGACCGACCACGCCGTCGAGGCACCGGCTGTCTACGTCATCGGTGAGGTCGCCGGGCTGTGACCCGTGGGGTGATTCCGCCGCTCATCCTGGGCGTGCTCGCGCTGGTCTCCATGGCCGAGCCGTTGTCGATCAACATGTACCTCTCGGGCATGCCCCAGCTGGCGCGTGACCTCGACCTCAGCCAGGCCGGCGCGCAGCTGACCCTGACGTTCTTCCTCGCCGGCATGGCCGTCGGCCAGCTCGCCGCCGGGCCCTGGTCCGACGCGCGAGGACGCCGCGGCCTGTTCCTCACCGGATCCGTGGCCCTGGCCGTGGCGACGGTGCTCGCCGCCGTGGCGCCGCACGCCTGGCTGCTGTTCCTCGCCCGTTTCCTCATGGGGCTGGCCGGCGGCACCGCCGTCGTCCTCGCCCGCGCGGTGGCCGCCGACCTCACGCACGGGCCCGAACTCGCGCGGGTGTTCTCCCTGCTCATGCTCCTCGGCGGCATCGCCCCGGTCATCGGACCCGTCGTCGGCGGCATCCTCGTGGACGGCGTCGGCTGGCGGGGCGTGTTCTGGGTGCTCGCCGGCCTCAACGTCATCGTCGCCCTCGGCGTGTGGCGGGCCGTCCCGGAGACCCTGCCCGCGTCCGACCGCACAGCCGGTGGGTGGCGGCCCCTCCTCACCTCCGTCCGGAAGCTCCTCGCCGACCGGGCCTACGTCTCCTTCACCACCGGCTTCATCTTCTCCTTCGCCACGATGTTCGCCTACGTCTCCGCCTCCCCGTTCATCCTCCAGGAGCACTACGGCTTCAGCCCGGTCCAGTACGCCATGATCTTCGCCGCCAACACCACCGGCATGTTCCTCGTCGCCCTGCTCAACGCCCACCTGGTGACGAAGGTCGGCCCGCTGCCGCTGGCCCGGATCGGCAACATCGTCATGCTCGTGGCCACCGGCTACCTGCTCACCGTCGCGCTTCTCGACGCCCCGCGGTGGTACATCCTCGCCGGACTCTTCACCGTCGTCGCCTCCATGGGACTCAACTTCGCCGACAACTCCGCCCTGGCCATCTCCCGCGCCGGCAAGGCCGCCGGCTCCGCCTCCGCGTTTCTCGGCTCCGGCCAGTTCCTGCTCGCCGGAGTCCTGTCCCCGATCGTCGGCCTCGTCGCCTCCGCGGGACTGTCCCAGCCGGTGGCCATGGCGGCCGTCATGGTGGTCACCGCCATCATCGCCACCGTCGGCGTGCACTCCGGGGCGCGGGCACTGGGGCACGTCAACTGATCCGGGTGACCCGCCCGTCACTGCGCAGGAAGTCGGCGAGGTAGGGAAGGGTGAACGCCACGCGACCCCAGGCGGGGGACTCGATGAGCCCCCGGTCGAGCAGCTTGCCGCGGGTGTCGGTGGCCTCGTTGGGTTTCTTGCCCACTGCCTCCGCGACGGCGGTGGAGGCGACGTCCGCATCATCGCCGATGAGGTCCGCCATGGCCCGTAGGTAGGCCAGCTGCGCCGGTGGCACCCCCTTGAGGGAGGGGGCGTGGACCTGGGAGCCCATGGTCATGACGGCCTCGTCCCGGACGGCCGCGACGTCATCGGCGGTGATCGTCCCCGCGGAACGGTTCCACGCCAGGTAACCGACCAGCTGCACCAGGTAGGGATACCCCTGCGCCACCTCGACGGCCGCCGCGGCACCCGGCTCGTCGAAGGGCCGACCGGATCCCTCGGCGGTGGCGGTCAGCGTGGCTCGGGCGTCCTCGGCGGTGAGCGGTCCGAGCTCGAAGCGGCGGGCCCGGCGCAGGAAGGTGGTGCCGGGCAGGTCGAGCAGTCGGTTGACCCCGTGGGTCAGTCCGGCCATGGCCAGCGACACCTCGAGGTCGTCCCGGATGAGGTCCTGGTAGGCGACGGCGACCTGGGTGAGGTTGTCCGGGTCGGCGTCCTGGACCTCGTCGACGGTGATGAGCACGCCCGCGCCCTGCAGATGGCCGAGGAGATCGCGCAGCCGGGTGATGAGCGTCGGCGTCGGGTCCTGTCCCGGGGTCAGCTCGGTGTCCACCCGCCCGAGACCGGAGATGCTCACGGCGGTGACCTTGCGTCCCGGGGTGGGGCGAGCTCGCGGATCTTCGCGGGGATGGTGGAGTCGACGAGGGTGCGCACCATGTCGTGGCGGCCGGTCGCCCGCAGGACGATCCAGCCCCGCTGGGCGGCGATGTCCTCCAGCTCCGTGAGGAGGACGGTCTTGCCGATGCCGCGCGCCCCGTCGATGATGAGGCTGCGCGTCGGGTCACCGGGGTTGCCGTCGATCGCCAGGGCGAACTCGTCGAGGATGACCCGGCGGCCCGCCCAGTACAGGGGAGAGGCGCCGAAGGTGGGGCGGAAGGGGTTGGTCATGGCCTCATCCTAGCGGTGGTTGATACTTTGATACTTTCCTGAAAAGGCACTTATCTGTCTACTTTCGCTGACAAACCGCCCGGAAAAGCGGCAAAGTGGACAGAAAAGCGCCTCCGGCCTCAGCGGTAGTCCGCGAAGACGCGCTTCTCCCCACCGTCGAGCCGCACGGTCCCGCCGTAGGGGAGGATCCATTGCGGCCGGGTGTGGCCGAAGGGGACACCGACGCAGACGACCGCGTCGGGGTTGTAGCTACGCACGGTGTCCACCACGACGTCGATCTGCTCGCGCCGGGCGAGGGCACGCTCCTCCTCGGTGCGAGGGGGCTCCTGGTGGTGGGTGGTGGGGGTGCGGGCGAGCATGACGCCGGCGACCACGCCGAGGAGTCCCCGTTCGCCGAGGGCGCGGACGATGTCTCGGATCTCAGGAGCGGGTGTCAGGCGCTCCGAGGCCTCGAGCAGCAGAATGCCGCCCCGCAGGTCGTCGACGGCGGGGAACCGGCCGGCGATGCCGAGCTGGGAGAGCACCTCCAGGCAGCCGCCCCACGTCCGGCCCTCGACAGCCTTCTCCGGGCCGGACCACTCCAGCGGGTCACTGGGGACGCGGTGGCCGAACTCCGACAGTGACCTCGGGTCGCCCCAGTCCACGCAGAAGTCCTCGGACTCGGCAGGGTTGGTCACCTCCACCTCGCTGCCGGTGAACAGGGCGGCGCGCAGGGCGGTGAGGTGGGCGGCGTCGATACGCGGGCCGGGGCCGATGTGCACCTGGGTGGAACCGCCGTAGAAGCCGGGGATGCCGAGACGCCACAGGTGGTTGAGCAGGTTGGTGTTGTCGCTGTAGCCGAGGAAACGCTTGGGGTTGGCGCGGATGACCTCGTCGTCCAGGTGAGGGGTGACGGTGATCTGGTCGTTGCCGCCGATGGTGGCCATGATGGCGCGGATGGACGGGTCCGCGAATGCGGCGGTGACGTCCCGGGCGCGATCCACGGGGGACGCGCCGACCTGGCGGGTCGTGGGGTACTCGACCGGCTCTACCCCCAGGTCACGCAGCCGGGTCATCGCCTGCTCGTGCACCGCCGGGTACGCGCCGGGCACGGCGAAGGAGGGGGAGAGGATGGCGACGCGGTCACCTGGTCTAAGCAGGGCAGTCATGGCGATCAGACTACACGCGTCAACGCGGTCGCTGAGGTCTGTTCGATGGTCATGCCGGCGCCCCGGGCGATGTCCGCGACGTCTCCCGCAGTCGCCGCCTCCCCGGGGAGAGCGCGAGCACCCGGGCCAGTTCGCCCTTGTACTGCTTGTTGAAGTGGCTGACCACCTTCCGCGACCCGTCCGCCAGCACCGACTCCACCCGCACGGTCACCGCGCCAGGCACCCGGCCGAGCTGTTGGTAAGTCCCGGACCGCAGGTCGACGACCAGGCCGTCGTGGGACAGCGCCTCGGTGATCGCCTTGCCCCAGCGGGCCTTCATCGTCGGCCGAGTGCCATCGGCGAGGGGGAGCTTCGTGCCGCCGGAGAGCCGGTAATGGGGGATGAGGTCGTCGGCGTGGACGACGCCGAACAGGGCGGAGCCGACGGCGAGGCGTGCGGACGCGGAAGGGGGCAGGGAGGCGGCGTCGAGGGCGTCGAAAAGCACGCCGGTGTAGCGGTGGATCGCCGGCATCGTCGGGGACGTGCGCAGCTGCGTGTTGGCCTCCGCCTCCGTGCGGAGTTTCTCCGAGATCCCCAGAACGCCGAGGGCGTCATCGACCGGGAGTGACTCAAGGTCCGAGATGATCTGCCCGCGCACCGGATTCAGCGTGGGAAACGCCAGCGATCCGAGGTCGAGCGGGCCGTGGGACCCGCCGTGAGCTTTGGTTTCGGACGGTGGCAGCACGATCAGCATGTCGAACAGGGTACCGGGTACAGTTACGGACCATGATCACACGTCTGTCCTCGCTGTTCCTGCGCACCCTGCGCGATGACCCCGCCGACGCGGAGGTCCCCAGCCACAAGCTCCTCGTCCGCGCCGGGTACATCCGCCGTGCCGCGCCGGGCGTGTACACGTGGCTGCCGCTGGGGCTGCGGACGCTGCGCAAGATCGAGGATGTCGTCCGTGAGGAGATGACCGCCATCGGCGGCCAGGAACTGCTGTTCCCCGCGCTGCTGCCGCGCGAGCCCTACGAGAAGACCAACCGCTGGACCGAGTACGGCCCCTCGCTGTTCCGCCTCCAGGACCGCAAGGGCAACGACATGCTGCTCGGCCCCACCCACGAGGAGATGTTCGCGGGTGCGGTCAAGGACATGTACTCCTCCTACAAGGACTTCCCCGTCACGCTCTTCCAGATCCAGACGAAGTACCGCGACGAGGAACGCCCCCGCGCCGGCATCCTCCGCGGCCGCGAGTTCGTGATGAAGGACTCCTACTCCTTCGACATGACCGACGAAGGCCTCGACGCCTCCTACGCCGCCCACCGTGGCGCCTACCAGCGCATTTTCGACCGTCTCGGGCTGTCCTACGTCATCTGCCAGGCCACCTCCGGCGCGATGGGCGGTTCCGCCTCCGAGGAGTTCCTCGCCGTCTCCGCCAACGGTGAGGACACCTTCGTCCGCGCCACCGACGGCGACTACGCCGCCAACGTCGAGGCCGTGGTCACGCAGCCGGGTCAGCCCCGTCCGGTGGCGGGCCTGCCGGAGGCCGTGGAGTACGACACCCCGGACTCCGAGACCATCGCCACCCTGGTGGACTGGGCCAACTCCGAGGGCGTGCGTATCGACGACCGCGAGGTCACCGCCGCAGACACCCTCAAGTGCGTCGTGCTCACCGTCCTCGAACCCGGTGCCGAGGAGCGTGACCTGCTCGGCGTCCTCGTCCCCGGTGACCGCGAGGTGGACATGAAGCGCCTCGAGGCCTCCCTCGAGCCCGCCGAGGTCGCCATGGCGGAGGAGAAGGACTTCAAGCGCAACCCCTTCCTGGTCAAGGGCTACGTCGGCCCGCGCGGCCTCGCCGCCAACGGCGTCCGCGTCCTCGCTGATCCCCGCATCGTGGAGGGCACCTCCTGGATCACCGGCGCCGACGCCCCGAACCGCCACGTCGTCGGACTCGTCGCCGGCCGTGACTTCGAGGTCGACGGCTACGTCGAGGCCGCCGAGATCCGCGAGGGCGACCCCGCCCCCGACGGCCAGGGCACCCTGACGCTGGAGCGCGGCATCGAGATCGGCCACATCTTCCAGCTCGGACGCAAGTACACCGAGGCCTTCGACGTTCAGATCCTCGACGAGAACGGCAAGCGCTCCGTGCCCACCATGGGCTCCTACGGTGTCGGCGTCTCCCGTCTCATGGCCGTGCTCGCCGAGCAGCGTCACGACGCCAAGGGTCTGAGCTGGCCCGTCGAGATCGCCCCGTTCCAGGTCCACGTGGTCGTGGCGAACAAGGACGCCGCCGCCCTCGAGGCCGGCGAGCGGTTGGCCGGGGAACTCGACACCGCCGGCATCGAGGTTCTCTTCGACGACCGCCCCAAGGTCAGCCCCGGCGTGAAGTTCAAGGACGCCGAGCTGCTGGGCATGCCCTTCGCCGTGGTGCTGGGCCGCTCCTTCGCCGACGGCATCGTCGAGCTGCGCGTCCGCGACGGGGAGACCATGGAGGTCCCGGCCGACGAGGTCGTCGCCCGCGTCGTGGAGCTCGTCCGCGGCTGACCTTCGGGATCAGCCTGTCGGGATCACCCTGAATTCGTGGTCCGATACTCGGGATCAGTAGTCCTCCCGACAACGTGATCCCGAATCCGGGACCCGGCACAGCACAAGGCCCTCGACCCCACCCGCACCGGGTGGAGTCGAGGGCCTTTCCGCGTGGCTGTTCCGCTGGCTGCTACAGCTCCGAGGCGGCGGTGGAGCCGGTCAGCTCGCGCTCACCGCGCTCGGTGTCCGCCGAATCCTTGGCGGGCTTGAGCTTGTTGGGCCACCAGAACTTCTCGCCGAGCATCTGGACGATGGCCGGGATGAGGATGGTGCGGACGATGAGGGTGTCCAGGAGCACGCCGATGAAGATGACGATGCCCACCTGGGCCAGCGCGACCAGCGGCAGGACGCCGAGGGCGGCGAACACGGCGGCGAGGAGGATACCGGCGGAGGTGATGACACCACCGGTGGCGGACAGGGAGCGCAGGACACCTTCCTTGGTGCCGTGGTGGCGGGCCTCCTCGCGGGCGCGGGTGATGAGGAAGATCGAGTAGTCGATGCCGAGCGCGACGAGGAAGACGAAGGAGTAGAGCGGGGTGGTGGAGTCGAAACGCTCGAAGCCGAAGATCCCGGTGGAGATCCACCAGCCGAGACCGAGGGCGGCGACGTTGGTCAGCAGCACCGTCGCGGTCATGATGAGCGGGGCGACGAAGGAGCGCAGCAGCACTACGAGGGCGGCGAAGATGAGCGCGAGGATGAGCGGGAAGATGAGGGTGCGGTCCTCGGCGGCGGATTCCTCGGTGTCGACGAGCTGGGCGTCCTGGCCGCCGACGAGGGCGTCCGTGTCGCTGAGCAGCTCGCGCAGTTCGACGGTGTCGGGGCCGGAGATCTGGAGGATCTCGTAGTCACCGGCGGGCTCCTGCGGGATGACGTTGGCGTCCTCGCCCTCGAGGGCGGCGGCGACGGCCTCGACATCCTGGGTGGCCACGATGGACGGGGTGGCCTCCTGGTCGGGGAAAGCCTCCTCGAGGTCGGCGGCGGCGGAGATGGACTCCGGGGTGTCGATGAACTGGTCGGCCTGGGTGACGCCGGTCTTGATCTGGAAGGCACCGATGCAGGCCAGGGCCAGCGCGACCAGCGAGACGGCGGCGACGACGACGGGGCGGGAGCGGACGACGTCACCGATGCGGTTCCAGAACCTGTGCTCGGTCTCGTCGCCGACCTGCGGGACCTTCGGCCAGAAGATCCAGCGGTTGAAGGCTACGAGGGCGCCCGGGAGGACGAACATGGCGAAGAGGAACGCGATGGCGATGCCGATCATCGACGCCAGGCCGAGACCACGGGTGGTGGGCACGGCGGAGAGCAGGAGGCAGCCCACGCCGATGACGACGGTGACGGCGGAGGCGAAGACCGTCTTGATGGTGGGCACCCAGGCCCGGGCCATGGCTTCGAAGCGGTCCTCGGTCCTGTGCAGCTCGTCGCGGTAGCGGGAGATGAGCAGGAGGGCGTAGTTGGTGCCGGCGCCGAAGACGAGGACGGAGAGGATGCCGGCGGTGGATTCGTTCCACACCACGCCGACGGCGTCGAGGACCCAGGTGAAGGCGATCTGCGCGAAGCGGTCGGCGACGGCGATGACCAGCAGCGGGATGATCCACAGGATGGGGGAGCGGTAGGTGACGATGAGCAGGACGGCCACGATGACGCCGGTCACCGCCAGGAGCAGGAAGTTGGCGCCGGAGAACACGCCGGAGAGGTCGGCGTCGATGGCGGCGGGGCCGGTGATCTGCGAGGTGATGTTCCCGGGCAGACCTTCGGCGGCCTGGTCGCGCAGGTCGTTGACCACGTCGACGTTGTCGGTCAGGCCCTCGGACTGCACCTCGATGGGCACGAGGGCGGCGGTCATGTCCTCGTTGGGGATCAGCGGTCCGCCGAGTTGCTCGGCGCGCTGACCCAGGTCGGCCATGTCTATGGTGGTGCCGTCGTCGGTGGTGAACAGGACGATGGCGGCGGCGCCGTTGTCGCCCGGGCGTTCCTGCAGGATCTCGGCGACCTGGGAGGATTCGGCGTCGTCGGGCAGCATGGCGGTCGAGGAGGAGGGCTGTTCAGCCGCTCCGATGGACATCGCGCCGGCGGCGAGGGCTATCAGGAGGAGGGCGAGCCATCGGAAGGCTCTCATCGTGGAAGAAGTCACGACAACGCAGCATACCTTGCCGACGCCGCGTCGTTAAAAGGTCTACGCCCCCACGTCGGGGTGAGTTTCACCACGTCCCGCGACCAGGGCGAGCCACCGGCGCCAGGTGTCGTCATCGGCGTCCCTCACGGCAGTCAGCCAGGCGGCGTCGAGCTCGGTGGCCACCATCCCAGGGAAACCGGGGTCGGCGGGGCCCAGGTCACCGGCGACCTCGTAGCCGGCCTCGGCGACGGGCACGTCGCCGGTGGGGGACAGGACCTCCCGCAGGAGGTCGATGCGGTGCTCGGCGGCGTCGATAAGCGGGTCCACCTGCTCGGCCGGCAGGAACGCGCGGGCGGTACCCAGACCGGAGGTCGCGGCGTACTCGGCGCGCAGCAGCGTGCGGGCCTGCTCGGCCGCCTCAGTGCTCAACTCCACCGCGGGAAGCTCGGCGTCGCCGGCCAGCTGCACGGCCTGGCGGGCGATGAGGTCACGGGAATCGTCGGGGACCTCGTCGACCGCGTCGACCGTCGCGGTGAACGCGTCCGCGGCAGTCGCCTCGCCCGGGGTGTAAGAGCAGGACTCCGGGACAGTGCCGTCGGCGTGGGTGCCGCACAGGCGCGTGATCTCGGCGGCCAACTCGTCCTCGTGGCCCGTGCGCCCGTCGGCGTGGGCGAGGTCGGCGAGCTCCACCAGCTGGCTGTCCGGGCGCGGGCCGAAAGCCTCGACGACGTCATCGACCGTGCACGACGCCAGGAACGGCAGGGCGAGCAGGACGGCGAGACTCCGGATGCGCTGGTTCACGTTGGTCACCCTACCGGCCCGCTATAGGCTGGTGGCCATGGCATTCCCCACCGAAGAACAACTCACCGCGCTCATCGCGCCCGCCGTCGACGGCCTGGACGTCGAGGACATCCGGATCACCCGGGCGGGGAAGAAGTCCGTCATCGCCATCCGCCTCGACGCCGACGACCGCCCCGACCTCGACCGCCTCGAGGTCGTGTCCAGGGACATCTCCGAGCTTCTCGACGCCGCCGAGGACCGCGGCGACGCCTCCTTCGGCGCCGGCTACACCCTCGAGGTCTCCACCCCCGGCGTCGACCTGCCGCTGACGGCCCCGCGCCACTGGCGCCGCAACCGCCACCGCCTGGTCACCCTCGGCGAGCAGGGCACCTGGCGCATCGGTGCCCTCTCCCCGGACGAGAGCTCCGTCGTGCTCGTGCGCACCGTGAAGAAGGACCGCGAGATGCGCATCCTGGAATTGGCCGAGCAGGTGCCCGCGGTGGTAGAAATTGAGTTCGCGAAAGCGCCGGAAGCGGAGACCGAGCTGACCGGCATGGATTTTGATCAGGCACTGGCCTGGCGAGAGGACAACAAGTGAATATCGACATGCAGGCGCTCGTGGCGATTGAGAAGGACAAGGGCATCGCCGTCGATGACCTGCTCGGCACCATCGCCGGGGCCCTCATCCACGCCTACCGCGAGTACCGCGGACTGGGCGAGGAGACCCCGGTCCGCATCGACTTCGACAAGTCCACCGGCTCCGTCACCGTCATCGCCGCCGAGGTCGACGAGGACGGCGAGATCGTCTCCGAGTACGACGACACCCCGGACAACTTCGCCCGCCTCGGCGCCCACGCCGTCCGCGACGCCATCGTCCGTCGCCTCCGCGAAGTCGAGGCCGGCCGCGCCTTCGACGAGTACCAGGAGTTCGAGGGACGGGTCGTCTCCGGCGTGGTCCAGCGCGACGCCACCGCCAACTCCCGCGGCATCGTCATCGTCCAGCTGGGCACCGAGACCGACCCCCAGGACGGCATCCTCCTGCCCGCCGAGCAGATCCCCGGCGAGAAGCTCCGGCACGGCGACCGCGTCAAGGCCTACATCGTCGGCGTGAACAAGGGCCCCCGCAACGTCCAGGTCAACCTCTCACGCACCCACCCCGAACTCGTCCGCGGACTCTTCGAGCTCGAGGTCCCCGAGGTCGCCGACGGCTCCGTCGAGATCATCAACATCGCCCGCGAGGCCGGCCACCGCTCCAAGGTCGCCGTCCTGGGCAAGGTCAAGGGACTCAACGCCAAGGGCGCCTGCATCGGCCCCCGCGGCCAGCGCGTGACCAACATCATGACCGAGCTCGGCGGCGAGAAGATCGACATCATCGACTACTCCGAGGACCCCGGCACCTACGTCGGCAACGCCCTGGCCCCCTCCAAGGTCATCCGCGTCGAGGTCACCGACCCCGAGGCCCAGACCGCCAAGGTCACCGTGCCCGACTACCAGCTCTCCCTCGCCATCGGCCGCGAGGGCCAGAACGCCCGCCTCGCCGCCCGCCTCACCGGCTGGAAGATCGACATCCACTCTGACGCTGAATAGGGGCGCCGAGTGTGTGGGATGAACCGCGCGCGGGTACGGAAGTTCAAATTCAGGTGACGATAGCGTAAACTGGCCGATGGCCCACGTGCGGTCAGAAGTACCCAGATCCACCAGACACCTTCAGATTCCTGAGGAGACGAATGCCGGAGACCCGCGAACGTGCGACAGCACCCCGCGAAATCCGTGTCCGTACCTGTGTCGCGACCCGGGAGCGCAAGCCCGACACCGAGCTGCTCCGGGTGGTCCTCGATCCCGAGGACTCCACCCGAACCCGCCTGCTGGCGGATCCCGCCCGTCGCCTCCCCGGCCGGGGAGCCTGGATCACTCCTGACATCACCGCACTCGAGCTGGCGGAACAGCGCCGCGCCTTCGGGCGGGCGTTCCGGGTGTCCACGGCCGTGGACACAGGTCACGTACGCACGTACCTCGCAGCACCAGCTGCCGGACCCGACATTGTAAGGAAGACCGAACACTGATGAGCACACCACGATGAAGCATCAGCGATGAACGTCAAAGACATCATCTAGAGGTCGAGTCCACCCTCCCCGGGGCACTCTCGACCTCTAGGAAACCCCAGAGGAGAGAAGTGCCCGGAAAGCTACGCGTACATGAGCTGGCGAAACAGCTCGGCGTAACCAGCAAGGAACTGCTTGCCACGCTCAAGGAGCAGGGCGAGTTCGTCAAGACCGCATCGTCGACCATCGAACCCCCGGTGGTCAAGAAGATGCGCGCACACTACAACGCCAACGGCGGGGACGACGGCGCAGCTGCGCCCGCGACCCCGTCCGCCAAGCCCGGCGCCCCCAAGCCGGGTGGCGCCAAGCCGGGAGCCCCGAAGCCGGGCTCCGGCCCCAAGCCGGGTGCCGCCGCCAAGCCGGCCGCCCCCGCACCGGCCGCGAAGCCCGCAGCCGAGAAGCCCGCTCCCCAGGCCCCGAAGCCGGCGGCCGCCGAGAAGCCCGCCGCCCCGGCTCCGAAGCCGGCCGCAGCGGAGAAGTCGGCTGCCCCGGCCGCCAAGCCGGGAGCCCCGAAGCCGGGTGGCGCCAAGCCGGCCGCCCCGGCCCCGAAGCCGGGTGCCGACGGAGCCATGCCGCGCCCGATGCCCAGGCCGGGCGGACGCCCGCGCGTGGCCAACAACCCCTTCTCCTCCGGCACCGAGCGTCCGGCACCCCGTCCGGGTGGCGGCCGTGGCCCCGGCCAGGGCGGCCCGCGCCCGGGTGGGCAGGGTGCCCAGGGTGGTCGCGGTGGCCAGGGTGGTCGCGGCGGTCAGGGTACCGGCCGTCCGGGCGCTGATCGTCCGGCACAGGGCGGCGGACGTCGTCCGAGCCCGGCCATGATGCCCAACCACCCGAGCCCGGGCCAGATGCCGGCCAAGTCCGCCGGCACCGGTCGCGGTGGCCGCGGTGGCTCCGGTGGACCCGGCGGCGGCGGTGGCGGTTTCCGCCCCGGCGGCGGTGGTGGCCGCGGCGGTCGTCGCGGCGGTACCGCGGGTGCCTTCGGACGTCCGGGCGGCGCTCCGCGTCGTGGACGTAAGTCGAAGCGGCAGAAGCGGTCCGAGTACGAGGCAATGCAGGCCCCGAACGTCATCGGTGGCGTTCGCCTGCCCGACGGTCGTGGCGCCACCGTGCGTCTGCGCCGCGGAGCCTCCCTGTCCGATTTCGCGGAGAAGATCAACGCGGATCCGGCAGCTCTCGTGCAGGCTCTGTTCAACCTCGGTGAGATGATCACCGCCACCGCGGCAGTGCCGGAGGAGACCCTCCAGCTGCTCGGTGCCGAGATCAACTACAACGTCGAGGTCGTCTCCCCCGAGGACGAGGACCGCGAGCTGCTCGAGTCCTTCGACCTGCAGTTCGGTGAGGACGAGGGCGACGAGGACGATCTGGCGAAGCGTCCCCCGGTGGTCACCGTCATGGGCCACGTCGACCACGGTAAGACCCGCCTGCTGGACACCATCCGCCAGGCGAACGTGGGTTCCGGCGAGGCCGGCGGCATCACCCAGGGCATCGGCGCCTACCAGGTGCCGATGGAGATCGACGGCCGCGAGCGGAAGATCACCTTCCTGGATACCCCGGGCCACGAGGCGTTCACCGCCATGCGTGCCCGTGGTGCCAAGTCGACCGATATCGCGATCCTCGTCGTCGCCGCGGATGACGGCGTCATGCCGCAGACCGTGGAGGCGATCAACCACGCCAAGGCCGCCGATGTGCCGGTCGTGGTCGCGGTGAACAAGATCGACAAGCCGGAGGCTCAGCCGGACAAGATCCGTGGCCAGCTCACCGAGTACGGGCTGATCCCGGAGGAGTACGGCGGCGACACCATGTTCGTCGACATCTCCGCGAAGCAGGGGACCAACATCGAGGATCTCCTCGAGGCTGTCGTCCTCACCGCGGACGCCTCCCTGGATCTGCGCGCCAACCCGGACATGGCCGCTCAGGGTGTCGCCATCGAGGCGCACCTCGACCGTGGTCGTGGCCCCGTGGCCACCGTCCTGGTCCAGCGCGGCACCCTGCGCGTCGGCGACTCCATCGTCGTGGGTGACACCTACGGCCGTGTCCGTCGCATGATCGACGAGCACGGCCAGGACGTCGACGAGGCGAGTCCGTCCCGTCCGATCCAGATGCAGGGCCTCAACGGCGTCCCCGGTGCCGGTGACAACCTGCTCGTCGTCGAGGATGACCGTGTGGCACGTCAGATCGCCGCGCAGCGCGACGCCCGTAAGCGTGCCGCGATGCAGGCCAAGACCCGCAAGCGTGTCTCCCTCGAGGACCTGGATTCGGTGCTCAAGGAGACCAGTGTCCTCAACCTCATCCTCAAGGGCGACAACGCCGGCTCCGTCGAGGCGCTGGAGGAGGCGCTGCTCAAGATCGAGATGGAGGACGAGGTCGAGCTCAACATCATCGACCGTGGTGTCGGTGCCGTCACGCAGACCAACGTCTCGCTGGCCGCCGCCTCCGACGCGGTGATCATCGCCTTCAACGTCCGCGCTGAGGGCAAGGCGACCGAGGAAGCCAATGCCGAGGGCATTGACATCCGCTACTACACGGTCATCTACCGCGCCATCGAAGAGGTGGAGCAGGCTCTCAAGGGCATGCTCAAGCCGATCTACGAGGAGCGCGAGGTCGGTGTCGCGGAGATCCGCGCGATCTTCAAGGCATCCTCCATCGGCCTCATCGCCGGTTGCATGGTCGAGTCCGGCAAGGTCCGCCGCAACGCGTCGGTCCGCGTCATCCGCGACGGTGCCGTCGTCGCCGACAAGGCGACCATCGAGTCGCTGCGTCGCGAGAAGGACGACGTCACCGAGGTCACCGCCGGCTACGAGTGCGGTATGGTCCTGTCCTACCCGAACATCGAGGTCGGGGACAAGATCGAGGTGTTCGAGCAGGTCGAGGTCCCGCGCGACTAGCATGCCGCGCACCCTCTGGGTGGTCTCTGACCTCCACGTCACCTGGCCCGCCAACCGCGAGCGCGTCGAGCGCCTGCGGCCGGCGGATCCGGGGGACTGGCTGATCGTCGCCGGAGATGTGGCGGAGGCTGTCGACGTTGTCGTCGACACCCTCGCCGCTCTCCGGCGGCGATTTTCGCGTGTCATCTGGACCCCGGAAATCACGAGCTCTTCGCCCGCCCGACGGAACGTTTCAAGGGCCGCGAACGCTACGACCGGCTCGTGGACCTGCTCCGGGAGGTCGGCGTGGACACCCCGGAGGACCCGTACCCGGTGTTCGGTGACGTCACCGTCGCCGCGTTGTTCACCCTCTACGACTACTCCTTCCGGCCGGCGGCTCTGGCCGGTCTGCCGCCGGCGCAGGCCCTCGCCGCCGCCGACACCGCCCGCGCCACGCTTGACGACGTCCTGCGCATCGCCCCCTACGTCGACATCCCCGCGTGGTGCCGCGAACGCGTCGCCTACTCGCAGGCCCGCCTCGACGAGGTGGCCGGACCGACCCTCCTGGTCAACCACTGGCCTCTGGTCATCGAACCGACCCGGGCGATGCGCCAACCGGAGATGGCCCTGTGGTGCGGCACCACCCTGACCCGCGATTTCACCCACCGCTACCGGGCGGTCGCCGCCGTCCACGGCCACCTCCACATGCCCCGGGAGATCCGGGTCGAGGGAGTACCGCACGTCGACGTCTCCCTCGGTTACCCCTTCGAGCAGGCCCATCAGCCACCCCGGGCGTGGCCGCTGCCGGGTCTGCGCATTCCGTGAGGCGCGGAGTCGGTAGACTCACTGTTCTGAAATAACCGTCGACGAGAAGGAGCCGTTCCGACATGGCCGATCATGCCCGCGCCGCCCGTATGGCCAAGCGCATCCAGACCATCGTGGCCTCCGCCATCGAACGCGAGGTCAAGGACCGTCGCCTGGAACTGGTCACCGTCACCGACACCCGTGTCACCGGTGACCTCCACGACGCGACCGTCTTCTACACCGTCCGCGGCCGCACCATCGACGAGGAGCCGGATCTGGACGAGGCCGCGGAGGCCCTCCACCGCGCCCGCGGTCAGCTCCGCAAGATCGTCGGCGATCAGCTCGGTGTTCGTTTCACCCCGACGCTGTCCTTCGAGTACGACGCCGTCCCGCAGGCCTCCGCCCACATGGAGGAGCTGCTCGCCCGCGCGAAGGCCCGCGACGAGGAGCTCGCCCGTCTGCGGGAGAACGCCCGCCCCGTCGGTGACGCCAACCCCTACAAGACCGAGGACCAGGACTAGTGACCCAGTACTCCGAGGCGGCGTCGCTTATCGGGCAGGCGCAGACGGTGGCCGTGGTCGGCCACGTGCGGCCCGACGCCGACGCCATCGGGTCGGTCTGCGCGACAGTCGCGGCGCTGCGTCAGCAGGGCAGGCAGGCGACCGGCTACATCGGTCAGCCCGGACCCTTCGCCGCCAACCTGCTCTCCATCCCGGGGGCGGATGAGGTGGAACTGGCTGCCGAGCTGCGGGAGGTCGACCTCATCATCACCGTCGACTGCGGTTCCCTCGACCGGGCCGGGGCGCTCGCCGAGGAGATCGGCCGGCGTGCCGACATCACCCTGGTGGTCGACCACCACTCCACCAACTCCGGGTTCGGGGTGGTCAACCTCATCGACCTGGACGCCGAGTCCACGACGACGATCCTGGGCCGGCTGTTCGAGGAGCTGGAGATCCAGCTCGATGAGCGGATCGCCCACTGTCTCTACGCCGGTCTGCTCACCGACACCGGCAGCTTCCGGTGGGGTTCACCGGCGATGCACACCTTCGCCGCCCGCCTCATGTCCACGGGTATCGACGTCCGCGCCATCGCCGTCGACCTCCTCGACTCCGGTTCCGTGGCGGACCTGCGCATGATCGGCCAGGCATTGTCGGGGGTGACCGTCCACGAGGCCGGAGACCACCGAGTGGCGGTCATCGTCGCCCCGCACGAGCTGCTCTCCACCGGTTCGTTGTCCGCGGTCGAGGGGCTGGTCGACTTCGTCCGTTCCCTCGGCGGCACCGACCTGGGCGCGGTGTTCAAGGAGACCGTCCCCGGCGTGTGGCACGTCTCGCTGCGCTCCAACGAGATGGACGTCTCGCGGGTGGCTGTGGCACTCGGCGGCGGCGGGCACATTCCGGCCGCCGGGTACACCGCCCGCGGTGACGTGGATGAGGCCCTGGCCGCCCTGCTGGGGGAACTGCGGTCCCGGTGACCGGCCAGGTCCCGCAGGTCACGGCACGGCAGATCTTCGCCCTGGCGCTGCCCGCCCTCGGCGTCCTGGCGGCGACCCCGCTGTACCTGCTTCTCGACACCGCCGTCATCGGCCACCTCGGCTCCTTCGAGCTCGCCGCACTCGCGGCCGGCACGACGGTGCAGTCGACCGTCACCACGCAGCTGACCTTCCTGTCCTACGGCACCACCGCCCGCTCGGCCCGCCTGTTCGGCGCCGGTAATCGTCGCGAGGCCGTCGCCGAGGGAGTCCAGGCCACCTGGGTGGGCCTCGGGGTGGGGCTGGTCATCGCGACCCTGGTGTGGATCTTCGCCGAGCGCATCGCTCTCGCCCTGACCGGCAACCCCGACACCGCGGCCGCGGCGGCCAGCTGGATGCACATCGCGGCACTGGCGATCCCGCTCACGCTCATCGACATGGCCGGCAACGGTTGGCTCCGCGGCGTCCAGAACACCCGCTGGCCGCTGTACTTCACCCTCGCCGGCGTCATCCCCGGGGCGATCCTCATCCCCGTGCTCGTCGCGCGTTACGGACTCGAGGGCTCCGCCATGGCCAACGTCATCGGCCTGACTATCACCTCGGTGTGTTTCCTCGTCGCCCTGCACCGGGAACATGAGGGCAGCTGGGCTCCGCAGTGGTCGATCATGAAACGTCAGCTGGTCATGGGCCGAGACCTCATCCTCCGGTCCCTGTCCTTCCAGGTGGCCTTCGTCTCCGCCGCGGCGGTCGCCGCCCGCTTCGGCACCTCCTCGCTGGCGGCGCACCAGATCATGCTGCAGCTGTGGAACTTCATCACCCTCGTGCTCGACAGCCTGGCCATCGCCGCACAGGCGCTGACGGGTGCGGCGCTCGGCCGGGGGACGGTGGGCGTCGCAAAGCAGGTGGGCGTGCGCGTGACGGCGTACTCCATGGTCTTCGCCGGGGCACTCGGCCTCGTGTTCGCCGTGCTCGCCGGCGTGATCCCACGGATCTTCACCCGCGACGCTGACGTGCTGGCCACCTTGTCGACGCCGTGGTGGCTCATGATCATCATGATCGTCCTCGGCGGCGTCGTCTTCGCCCTCGACGGCGTGCTCCTCGGTGCCGGCGACGCGGCCTACCTGCGCACCATCACCATCGCCTCCGTCCTCATCGGATTCCTGCCCGGCGTGTGGATCTCCTACGCCGTCGACGGCGGCCTCACCGGCATCTGGATCGGCCTCCTCGCGTTCATCGCGATCCGTCTCGCCGCCGTGGTCTGGCGTTTCCGGTCCATGCGCTGGGCCGTGGTCGACCCTGTGGTAGACACAGAACAAGGAGGTAGGTCATGACAACAACACTGTGGGCGGTCAGCGACCTCCACGCCGCCGTCAAGGCCAACGCGGCCCGGATCGACGAGATCCAGCCCGCCGACCCCTCCGACTGGCTCATCGTCGCCGGTGACGTCGCCGAACGCACCGACCTGGTCATCCAGATCCTCGGCCAACTGCGACGCCGCTTCGCCCAGGTCATCTGGGTACCCGGCAACCACGAACTGTTCTCCCGCTCCACCGAACGCCACCAGGGCCGGGAGAAGTACGACGAACTCGTCGAGAGCTGCCGCGCCATCGACGTCCTCACCCCCGAGGACCCGTACCCCGTGTTCAACGGCGTCACCCTCGTCCCGCTGTTCACGCTCTACGACTACAGCTTCCGCGGCGCCGGCATGACCGTCGAACAGGCCGTCGCCGCCGCCCGCGACAAACAGATCATGATGACCGACGAGTTCGCCATCGCCCCCTTCGTGGACATCCGCGCCTGGTGCTGGGACCGCCTCGCGTACTCCATCAAACGACTCTCCCGGATCAACGGGCCGACCATCCTCATCAACCACTGGCCCCTCATCCAGGAACCCACCCTGGACATGCGCATCCCCGAGATCGCCCTGTGGTGCGGCACCCGCCACACCCGGACCTGGGCCGAACGCTACAACGCACAGGCCGTCATCTACGGCCACCTCCACATGCCCGGCGAACGTGAGGTCGCCGGCGTCCGCCACATCGAGGTCTCCCTCGGCTACCCACGCGAATGGGAACGCCACGGCCACCTCAACCCCTGGCCCTACCCCGTGATGACGATGGGGGAGTCCGATGCTTGACCACTCCCTCTTCCCGTCCGACTCGCAGTTCTGTTACGTCATCACCGACAGGCACCGCCCCGACCTGCAGAACTACCTCGGACTCCACCCCCTGGAACAGGCCCTCGTGTCCCACTCCGTGGATATCCGCAAGGCCGAGTTCGGCGACGCCCGCTGGTGCGCCCACAAAGCCCTCGGTGACCTGGGCATCCCCGGACTCGACAGTCTGGAGCCCATCCTGCGCGGCGAACGCGGCATGCCCCTGTGGCCCGCCGGGGTCACCGGTTCCATGACCCACACCGAAGGGTTCCGGGCCGCCGTCGTCGCCCCGACCACCACCGTCCGCTCCATGGGCCTCGACGCTGAACCCGCCGAGGCGCTGCCCCGCGAGATCATCGGCTCCGTCGCCCGACGAGGCGAGATGGCCCAGCTCGACCGACTCCGCGCCAACGGCGTCGACTGCGCCGACCGCCTGCTGTTCTGCGCCAAGGAAGCCACCTACAAGGCCTGGTTCCCCATGACCCACCGGTGGCTCGGATTCGAGGACGCTGAGATCGACCTCCGCGACGACGGGACCTTCATCTCCTACCTCCTCGTCCGGCCGACCCCGGTCCCGTTCATCACCGGCCGGTGGGTCGTCCGCGACGGCTACGTCATCGCGGCGACGGCGGTGACGTAGGGCGGGGCAGTCCTGGGGTATTCGGGAAGGGGCATTTGAGTAGGGGTATCAATCGAGAGCGACCTCTCCAGAACCCGTCATATGCCCCTGCTCGAATGCCCTTTAGCTCATGCCCTGTGGACAAGTCCTCGCCCACGGCCATTCATCCACAGCCAGAAGGCACTGTCGGTGGACCTCGTGGGCGGTCGGGGTGATACTGCGGTCATGCAGAACTGGCACGACAGGATCGAGTTGATCCGGATGCGGTCACACCAGGCCGGGACACCGGCCTTTCGGGCGGAGCTGGCTCGTGGACGATTCACCCTGTTGTGCCCGGAGATTGCTGTGCCGACGCAGGAGTATGCGGCGCTGCGTGTGTGGGAGAGACAAGAGCTGAGAGCATTCAGAGTCGGGCTCGGTACCCGGAAAGCGGTCGTGGTGGGCAAGTCTGCGGCCCGGCTGCACGGCATTCCGGTCCTCGGCTGGAATGAGCCGGTGACGTTGTCTCTGCCGGGACTGTCTCGGCCGCCGAGGGGTCAGTGGCCGCAGGGGGTGGAGTATCGCAAGGCGGCGTTGTTTCCGGAGCACGTCACGGAGCACCACGGCGCCCGGGTGACCCGGATCATCCGGACGGCGGTGGATCTGTCCCGGCACCACGGGGTGATCGACGGGATCGTGGCGTTCGACCACATCCTGGCCATGCCGGGGATGACCCGGGCGCGGGCGGAGGAGACGATCGACCAGCTGGGCCGGATGCGTGGGCTCCAGGCAGCCCGCCGCGCACTGGAGCTGGCGGACCCGCGGGCGGAGAGCCCCATCGAGTCGTGGGCCCGGGCGCAGATTCTCACGGCGGAGCTGCCGGAGGTCACCAGCGTGGAGCTCCAGGTCAGCGTGTTGGACGGCCGGTACCGGGTGGACATCCTGGTCAACGGGTTCCAGGTCGTGGAGACGGACGGGGATCTCAAGTATGACGGGGTGAGCACCGGTATCGCCCCGGAGGAGCAGATGCGGCGGGACCGGGAGCGGGACCGGGCGTTGACGAATGCGGGGATTCCCCGTCTGCATGTCACGCATGCTGATCTGGCGGAGGGCAGTTTCCTCGGCATGCTGCGGGACGCGTTACGGGCCCACGCGGCGAAGGCGGCTTAGAGCGTGGACGGCCGGGCGACGAAGACGGTGGACAGGCGGGTGCCCTTCTCGCGGACAAGCGCGATGGCCTTCCCGTCCGGCGCGACGGCGGCGTGGACACCGTCGAGGCCACGGGGTTCGAGCCATTTGCCCATGGCCAGTGCGGCCGCCTCGTCGGCGGTCAGTTCCAGGACGGGGTAGGAGCGGGTGAGGGCCTGGTCGAGGGTGAGGGAGAGCTGCGGTGAGGTGGTCAGGGTGTCGAGGGTGAGGGCGTCGTCAAGCTGGAAGGGCCCGACGGAGGTGCGGCGCAGGGTGGTGAGGTGGCCGCCGACTCCGAGGGCGTCGCCGAGGTCGCGGGCCAGCGAGCGGATGTAGGTGCCCGACGAGCAGTCGACGCGCACGTCGACGTCGAGGAAGGGGCCGTCGCGGCGGAAGGCGCGGGCGTCGAAACGCGTGATGGTGACCGGGCGGGCGGGGATCTCGACGTCTTCGCCGGAGCGGACGAGTTCGTGGGCGCGGCGGCCGCCGATCTTGATGGCGCTGACGCTGGCGGGGCGCTGCATGATGTCGCCGGTCAGCTCCGCCATCCCGGCGAGCACCTGCTCCGCGCGTATCGACGTCGCGTCCCCCGACGAGACGACCTCACCCTCGGCGTCGTCCGTGGTCGTCGCCGCACCCAGGCGGATGGTCGCGTCGTAGGACTTCGTGGTGGCAACGAGGTGGGCGAGGAACTTCGTGCCCCGTTCCACCCCGGCGACGAGCACACCGGTGGCCATCGGGTCGAGGGTGCCGGCGTGGCCGACGCGGCGGGTGCCGAAGATCCTGCGCAGGCGGGCGACCACATCATGGGAGGTCATGCCCGCCGGCTTGTCCACCACGACGAGTCCGGAACCGGCAAGCGCATCAGTCATACGGGAAGTGTATGCCGTAGTCTGAAGCGGTGATTGTTTGGTACGGCATTGACAAGGTCCCCGACGCGATCGAGGCGTCTGTGGTGACGATCGGGGTGTTCGACGGGGTGCACCGGGGGCACCGACAGCTCATTGAGCGGGCCTCGCAACTCGCCGACGAGCGGGGCGTCCCGGCCGTCATGGTGACCTTCGATCCGCACCCGCTGTCGGTGTTCCTGCCCGAGCGCGCCCCGATGATGCTCACCACCCTCGAGCAGCGGCTCGAGCTGGCGGAGCAGATGGGCATCGACGCGACCCTGGTCATCGACTTCACCCGCGAGCTCGCCGGGCTGACGCCGGACGAGTACTTCACCACCCTGCTGCAGGGCACCCTCAAGGCGTCGGCGGTGGTGGTGGGGGAGAACTTCACCTTCGGCAAGGACGCCGCCGGTACCGCCGACACCGCCTGCACGCTGGGTCAGCGGCTGGACATCGACGTGGAGATCGTCTCCCTGCTGCACGATGGCGACCAGCGGATCTGCTCCTCGAGCATCCGTGACCTGCTGCGCGCCGGCAACGTCGAGGGCGCGGCCTGGGCACTCGGCCATCCCTACACCGTCAACGGCCCCGTCGTCCGCGGCGCGGGCCGGGGCGGCAAGGAACTCGGTTTCCCCACCGCCAACCAGTACTTCACCGACGACGTCGCCCTGCCCGCCGACGGCGTGTACGCCGGCTGGTTCACCGTCCGCGGCCCGCGCGCCATCGACGGCGACATGGAACCCGGTGTGGCCTACCCGGCGGCGATCTCCGTGGGCACCAACCCCACATTCGGCGACGACCGCCGCAGCGTGGAGTCCTTCATCCTCGACCGCGACGCCGACCTCTACGGCTACGACGCCGACGTCTCCTTCATCGGCTACGTCCGCGACATGGTCAAGTTCAACTCCGTCGATGAACTCTTGGCGGCCATCAACAACGACGTGGCCAGGGTCCGCGAGATCCTCGACCTCGACCGAGACCTCACCTAGGAGCACGCTGTGGCACGCAAGATCATCCTCGACCTGGACACCGGCATCGACGACGCCCTCGCCCTGGCGTACGCCCTCGGCTCACCCGAGCTCGACCTCATCGGCGTGACCGGCACCTACGGCAACGTCCTCGTGGACACCGGCGTGCGCAACGCCCTGGCCATCCTCGAACTCTTCGGCCGCCCGGACGTCCCTGTCTTCGCCGGCCCGCCGCACGCCAGCGACCGGGACGGTTTCGAGGTCCTGGAGATCTCCGAGTTCATTCACGGCACCAACGGCATCGGCGAGGCCGTCCTCCCCGAGCCGACCGGCCAGGTTCAGAAGGAAGGTGCCGTCGACTTCCTGCTGCGCTCCGTCCGCGACCACGGCGACGACCTGGTCATCGTCCCCACCGGGCCGTCCACCACCATCGCCGCCGCCGTCGAGGCCGACGACACCTTCGCCGAGAACGTCCACATCATCATGATGGGTGGCGCCCTGAGCGTGCCCGGCAACGTCCGGCCCTGGGCCGAGGCCAACATCAACCAGGACCCGGCCGCCACCGACCTGCTCTTCCGCCGCGCCCACGACGTCACCATGATCGGCCTCGACGTCACCCTGCAGACCCTGCTCACCACCGAACACACCGCCAAGTGGCGGGAACTGGGCACCCCGGGCGGCGACTTCCTCGCGGATGCCACCGACTACTACATCACCGCCTACGAGACGACCGCCCCGCACCTCGGCGGCTGTGGCCTCCACGACCCGCTCGCCGTCGCCGTCGCCGTCGACCCCACCCTGGTCGACCTGTTCCACACCAACCTCAAGGTGGACACCGAGGGCGAGACCCGGGGCCGCACCATCGCCGACGAGACCCGTCTCAACGACCCCGTCAAGACCGCCCACGTGGCTCTCGGTGTCGACGCCGAACGATTCCTCGGCGAGTTCATGACCCGCCTGACTAGGATTGCGGAAAACACCTAGGAGGAACCCCCATGGAGCTGCGCAACGGCATCGCCGCATTCGACCCCGTCACCCTCCGCATCGCGGCCGAACAACTGCTTACCGTGCAGCTGCCGGAGGCCTTCGACGGCGACCTGCCCGACCACCTGGTCGACCTGTCCGAGGTCGAAGTCGGCCCCTTCGCGGTCATCGCCCGCATCGACACCGGCCAACTGACCTGGGACCGCGACGCCAGCCGGGAGGTGTTCACCACGTACCGCGGCACCGAGGCCAGCGGCGTGCGCTTGTCCGGCGCCAAGGTCGCCCAGCTTGACGACGTCCCCGTGGCCCGCGTCAGCGTCCGCCTCAACGGCGACAAACTCCGCGCCTGGTTCGCCGAACTACCCGCCGAGACCCCGTTGGACTCCCTGGAGATCACCGAGCGCGTCCGCACCTGGATGCGCGACTTCTCCCGCCACGACAAGCGCGTGGACACCCTCACCGTCCCGCAGCAGAACGTCAACTACGAAGCCTTCGTCAAAGGCCTCGACCGCTCCGCCCGCCAGAAGATCACCGCCGTCATCGACGAACACGGCGCCCACGTCACCGCCGAGACCGTCATCCCCATGAGCCTGCCCTCCTTCGGCGGCCGACGCGACGCCAAGCTGGGGGAGAAGGGGCCGGTCCTGTTCTGGTTCAGCGAGGGCAACGAGAACAAGGCACTGCCGTTCGCGATCGTGTACACGCAGGCGGAGGCGTGGGTCGTCGCAGAGGGATCGGATTTGTTCCAGCCCCCGGTGACCAGGTAACATTCTCGGAGGCTTTATGCGACTGCGGTCCACAGCAGTCGCGCCACCCGGATGACCGGGACATTTCATGTGGACTGAAACAACGAAAAGAGACACATCATGGCTCTGACTTCCGAGCAGAAGAGTGAAATCCTCAAGGAGTACGGCCTCCACGAGACCGACACCGGTTCCCCCGAGGCGCAGGTCGCAATGCTGACCTCCCGCATCAACACCCTGACCGAGCACCTGAAGTTCCACAAGCACGATCACCACTCCCGTCGTGGTCTGCTGCTGCTCGTCGGCCGTCGTCGTGGCCTGCTGAAGTACCTGGCAGCCAACAACATCGACCGCTACCGTGACCTGATCGCCCGCCTGGGCCTGCGTCGCTAAGGTCGCCAAGAGCGCCACATTTCACCCGCCGTCACCGTCCAGGTGCGGCGGGTTTCGTGATTCACACCAGCAGCAGCCCGGTGCCCACGTTGGTGATCACGTGAGCTACCGCGGCCGGCCAGAGGGAATCGGATCGCAGGCGCAGCCAGCCGAGCAGGATGCCGACGCCGAACTGGACGATGACGAGGGGGTACAGGTGGACGTCGATAAGCAGGAGCAGGAGGTGGGGGATAAGGAAGGCGAACGCCTGCCCCCAGAGGGCGAGGTGGGGGCCGCGCCAGCGGTCGAGCAGGCCCTGGAGGAAGCCGCGGAAGAAGATCTCCTCGCCGAGGGCGGCGGCTGCGACGGACAGGCCCCCGACCAGGGAGACGATCGGGCCGGTGACGTCCGGGTGATCGAGCGACGAGGCGGGGATGAGCGACAGCGCCAGCCAGCCGAGGCCCAGCGACAGCACACCAACGCCGACGCCGGCAGCCAGCCATCGCCACCGCGGCCAGAACAGACCGGCCACCCCGACAGCGCCGGGGGAGAAGCGGTGGACAAGCAGCCACAACAGAGTGGGGATGATCCAGATCACCAGCATTGACATACCTGATAGTGTAGAGACTCGTTGCATTTGACAGCATTTCCGGCGGCACCGACGATCGTCGAGCACGACCCCTTTGAGGAGTAACCCCCTATGACAAACGTTGAAATCAACGTTGATGAAGATTTCGGCATCACCGAAGTTAAGGCCCACATCGACAACGGCGACTTCGGTCAGCGCACCATCACCTTCGAGACCGGGCAGCTCGCCCGTCAGGCCGGTGGCTCCGTCACCACGTACCTGGATGAGGACAACATGCTGCTGGCCACCACCACGGCATCGAACCAGCCCCGCGAGGGCTTCGACTTTTTCCCGCTGACCGTGGACGTGGAAGAGCGGATGTACGCCGCCGGCCGTATCCCCGGTTCCTTCTTCCGCCGCGAGGGTCGCCCGTCGACCGACGCGATCCTGGCCTGCCGGCTGATCGACCGTCCGCTGCGCCCGACCTTCGTGAAGGGTCTGCGCAACGAGGTCCAGGTCGTCATCACCGTCATGTCCCAGGTTCCGGAGGACTACTACGACGTGGTGGCCATCAACGGCGCCTCCGCCGCCACCCAGCTCTCCGGTCTGCCGGTCTCCGGCCCGGTCGGTGGCGTGCGCATCGCCCTGATCGCCGATGACAAGCACCCGAAGGGCCAGTGGGTCGCCTTCCCGAACCAGGCGCAGCGCGAGCAGTGCGTGTTCGAGATGGTCGTCGCCGGCCGCATGGTCGAGCGTAAGCAGGGTCGGAAGACCACCGAGGACGTCGCCATCATGATGGTGGAGGCCGGCGCCGGCAACAACGTCTACGACCTGATCAAGGACGGCGCCCCGGCACCGACCGAGTCCACCGTCTCCGAGGGCATCGAGGCGGCCAAGCCGTTCATCGAGACCCTGTGCAAGGCGCAGGCCGAGCTGGCCGAGCGCACCGCCAAGGAGACCCAGGACTTCCCGCTGTTCCCGGCCTACACCGACGACGTGTTCGCGGCCGTGGAGAAGAAGGCCTCGAAGAAGCTCGCCCAGATCATGACCATCAAGGGCAAGCACGAGCGCGAGGACGCCTCCAACGACTACATGGTGGAGATCGAGGAGCAGCTCGTCGGCTCCTTCGCCGAGAACCCGAACGCCGCCAAGGAGGTCCGCGCGGCCTTCAACGCCGTGATGAAGAACATCGTCCGCTCGAAGATCCTCACCGAGGGTTTCCGTATCGACGGTCGCGGTGTCACCGACATCCGTGACCTCAGCGTCGAGGTCGAGCTCATCCCGCGCGCCCACGGCTCCGCCCTCTTCGAGCGCGGCGAGACCCAGATCCTCGGCGTGACCACCCTGGACATGCTCAAGATGGAGCAGCAGATCGACTCGCTGTCCCCGGAGAAGTCCAAGCGCTACATCCACCACTACAACTTCCCGCCGTACTCCACCGGTGAGACCGGCCGCGTCGGTTCCCCGAAGCGCCGCGAGATCGGCCACGGTGCCCTCGCCGAGCGTGCCCTGGTGCCGGTGATCCCGTCCCGCGAGGAGTTCCCGTACACCATCCGCCAGGTCTCCGAGGCCCTCGGCTCCAACGGTTCGACCTCCATGGGTTCCGTCTGCGCCTCCACCCTGTCGATGTACAACGCCGGTGTGCCGCTGCGCGCCCCGGTCGCCGGCATCGCCATGGGCCTCGTCTCCGGTGACGTCGACGGCGAGACCGAGTACGTCGCCCTGACCGACATCCTCGGTGCCGAGGACGCGTTCGGCGACATGGACTTCAAGGTCGCCGGCACCTCCGAGTTCATCACCGCCCTCCAGCTGGACACCAAGCTCGACGGCATCCCGTCGAAGGTGCTCTCCGATGCCCTGGAGCAGGCCAAGGAGGCCCGCACCACCATCCTGGACACGATGGCCGATGTCATCGACACCCCGGACGAGATGTCCGAGTTCGCCCCGAAGATCACCGCCGTCAAGGTCTCGGTGTCCAAGATCGGTGAGCTCATCGGCCCGAAGGGCAAGACCATCAACTCCATCACGGAGGAGACCGGCGCCGACATCTCCATCGAGGACGACGGCACCGTCTACGTCTCCGCCGCCACCGGCAAGGCCGCGGACGCCGCGATCGAGAAGGTCAACTCCATCGCCAACCCGCAGCTGCCCAAGGTCGGCGAGCGCTACCTGGGCACCGTGGTCAAGACCGTGCCGTTCGGCGCGTTCATCTCCCTGACCCCGGGCCGCGACGGCCTGGTCCACATCTCCAAGCTCGGCGGCGACGAGCGCATCGAGAAGGTCGAGGACGTGGTCAACGTCGGTGACAAGCTCCAGGTCGAGATCGCGGACATCGACAACCGCGGCAAGATCTCCCTGGTCCCCGTCGAGGACTGATCCACCGCTTGACGACGCCCCTGTTCACCCGTGAGCAGGGGCGTTCGGCGTCGGTGGGGTTGGCCCGCGTCATCTAGCCCGGAGCGTCGCCAGATCTGACGGTGCTACTGCCTGACGAAGTCCACCACCACGCGCTTCGGGCCCTCCAGGTAGGTCACCGAGAACGGGTACCGGCCGTCGAGGCCGATGATGAACTCGGAGTGAGCCTCGAAGACGCTGGAGAAGTTGATGCCGGTGATCCCGCCACCACCCGGGTGCGGGCCGTGGTCGATGAGATCAGCGTCCCGGTCCGTGCCGGTGGGGTAGGGGGTGCCCTGGATGGTGAGGTAGAGAGCGGTGGCGCCCTCGTACTCCACGGGGAATCCGGATCCCTGCTGGGCGGGAGTGTCGGTCAGTTCGGCGTACCAGCCGGGCTCACCCTCGCCGGCGAGGTCGAAGACCACTCGGTCGAATCCCTCATGTTCACCGACGCGGATGCCGGTGACCATGAGTTCTTGCTCGCCGCCCGGCGGCTGCATCTTCACCGACATGTCGGGGGAGCCCAAGGCGGAGGTGCCGGGCTCGTCGGCGGGGGTCTCATCTGCACCTTCCGTCGTGGTGGCCGCGCCCCGTGACTGCTGGGTGGCCGGCGACGGAGAGGCCGTGGATGTCACGGTCGACGGGGCGGGCGGGTCCGAGTTATCTGGGGTGGTGCCGCCGCCGGTGCCGCAGGAGACGAGGACCAACGACGTGGCGGTCAGCAGCGCGAGTGACGGGAGAGACGCATGTGTTTTCATACCTTTACCGTAGATGCGATCTGCCAGGAAGAACAGGAGTACCGGTGTTTTGACTCCCAGTTGCAACCTTCGCCGCCGTGTCGGTCGACCTATTCCTCGATGAGCTGGATGTAGTGACCGCAGGTGTCATCGAACACGGCGACGGTCGCCGGGCCGGCCGCGGTCGGCTCCATGGTGAACCGCACCCCGGTCTCACTCAGGCGCCGGTACTCCGCCGCGAGGTCGGAGACCGCGAACTGGGTGAACGGCATGCCGTCCGCATAGAGAGCCTCGCAGAAGGCCCGCGCCGCGGGGTGCCCCATGGGCTCGAGAAGTAGTTCGGGCCCGTCGGGCTGGTCGGGGGAGACGAGGGTCAGCCACCGGGCGTCACCGTCGACCGGGACATCGTGGTGTACCTGAAAACCCAGGACGTCGCGGTAGAAGGCGAGGGCGGCGGACTGGTCGTCGACGTAGATGCTGGTGATGTTGATACGCATGCCGACAGACTACCGGCGCCCGCCTACACTGGGTGGGCGTAGAAAGCAGCGACAGAGCAGAGCACACAGGAGGCAGCATGACGATCAGGGTTGGAGTTCTCGGGGCGAAGGGTCGCGTCGGGTCGGCCGTGTGCGAGGGCGTGGAGGCCGCCGACGATCTGGAGCTGGTGGCCCGGGTCGACCACGGGGATGACCTCCAGGTGCTGGTGGACAATGAGGTGCAGGTCGTCGTGGACTTCACCACCCCGGGTGTGGTCATGGACAATCTGGAGTTCTGCATCGGCCACGGGATCCATGCCGTGGTGGGTACCACCGGTTTCGATGAGGAGCGGCTGACCCAGGTCCGCGAGTGGTGCGGTGCCGAGGGTGCGGGGCATGTGCTCATCGCCCCGAACTTCGCCATCTCGGCGGTGCTGGCGATGGCCTTCGCCACGCAGGCGGCTCGATTCTTCGACTCCGCCGAAGTCGTCGAGTACCACCACCCGAACAAGCTCGACGCCCCCTCCGGCACGGCGATCCACACTGCGCGGGGCATCGCCCAGGCGCGGAAGGACGCCGGCCTCGGCCCGATCCCGGACGCCACCGAGCAGACCCTCGACGGTGCCCGCGGCGCGGACGTCGACGGGGTGCGGGTCCACGGCGTGCGCATGACCGGCATGGTCGCGCACGAGGACATCATCTTCGGCGCCCAGGGCCAGACCCTGACCATCCGCCAGGACTCCTATGACCGCACCTCCTTCGTCCCCGGTGTGCTCGTCGGCGTGCGGGAGATCGCCTCCCATAAGGGGCTGACGGTGGGGCTCGACTCCTACCTGGAGATCTGACGGTGGCCATCCCTGTGGAGCTGGACGTCCAGCTCATCGCCGCCACTGAGTTCCGCGCACCCACCGGGGTGGACTGGCAGGTCGACGAGACCGCGACGGATGCGGAGGCGCTCGTCGAGTTCGCCGGTCGGGCATGTTACGAGACATTCGACAAGCCCAACCAGCGCACCGCCGCCAACGACGCCTACCTGCGCCACATCATGGAGGTCGGGCACCACGCCCTCCTGGAGCACCCCACCGCGACGTTGTACATCCGGGGGATCTCCCGCGCGGCGACGCACGAGCTCGTCCGGCACCGCCACTTCAGCTTCTCCCAGCTCTCGCAGCGTTTCATCCATCCGGACGACTCCGAGGTGGTCCTCCCGCCGCTTATCGCGGGCGATCCGGAGCTCCGCGAGCTCATGCTGCGTGCCGTGAACGAGTCCCGGTTCGTCTACCAGGAGCTTCTCGACGCCCTCGAGGAGAAGCTCGCCGACGAGCCCAACGCCCTGCTCCGCAAGAAGCAGGCGCGCCAGGCCGCACGGAGCATCCTGCCCAACGCGACGGAATCGCGCATCGTGGTCACCGGCAACTTCCGTGCCTGGCGCCACTTCATCGGCGCCCGCGCCACCGAGCATGCGGACGTGGAGATCCGGGCCCTGGCCGTCGCGTGCCTGCGCGCCCTGTCAGCCCAGTCGCCGGTGTTGTTCTCCGACTTCCAGATCTCCACGCTGGCGGACGGCTCCGAGATGGCGGTCAGCCCCTACGCAACCGGGCTGTAGCCCGGTCGTGTCCGAGTCGATGCGCCTGTTCGGGTGCCGAGCGGGTACCCTTGACGCTCATGAGTACAGGTTTGACAGCGAAGACCGGAGCCGAGCACTTCGGTACCGTCTGCGTTGCCATGGTCACCCCGTTCGACCGTGACGGCGCACTTGATATTGACGCTGGACGACGCCTCGCCGCGCATCTGGTCGACAACGGCCTTGATCTCGTTGGTTCTCGCGGGAACCACCGGGGAGTCTCCGACGACCACCGTCGCGGAGAAGTTGAACCTGCTCAAAGCTGTGAAGGAGGAGGTGGGGGACCGCGCCAAGCTCATCGCCGGCGCGGGAACCAACAACACCGCGGCCTCCATCGAGCTGGCACGGGCCTCGGCCGACGCGGGCGCAGACGCCCTGCTGGTGGTCACCCCGTACTATTCCAAGCCCAGCCAGGAAGGCCTCTTCCAGCATTTCTCGGCCGTCGCAGGCGCCACGGATCTGCCGATCTGCCTGTACGACATCCCGCCGCGTTCCTCCATCCCCATCGAGGCGGACACGATCCGCCGCCTGGCGGAGGTCCCGACGATCCTCGCCGTCAAGGACGCGAAGGGCAACATGGCCGAATCTGCCCAGCTCATGCACGAGACCGGCCTGGCCTGGTACTCCGGCGACGATCCGCTGAACATCCCGTGGCTGTCTCTCGGCGCCTCCGGGTTCATCTCCGTCGTCGGGCATGCCGCCCCGGGTCCTCTGCGTGAGCTGTACACGAGTTTCGAGGAAGGCGACCTCGCCCGCGCGCGGGAGATCAACGCCACTGTTCTTGCCCCGCTGATCGAGTCCCAGGCCCGCCTGGGTGGTGTCAGCATGGCCAAATCTGCTCTGCGTCTGCAGGGCTTCGAGGTGGGGGATCCCCGGCTGCCTGTCGTCGCGCCTGACGAGCAGGAGATCGCGGACCTCCGCCGTAACATGGAAAAGGCTGGAGTCCTTTAAATATGACTGAATCCCGTAATCGTCCCAGGAAGGTCAGCCGCAAGGCCGGCCCGCCGGAGGCCACCACCACCGGCTCGCCCGTCTTCCAGGCACCTGAAAAGGTGACGAACGGCGACGCCACCGGTGCGTCCGCCGACACCGCCGAGAAGTCGGCCCCCGCCAACAACTCTTCCGAGAACTCCGGGGCCCGCGACAACGGTGACAACAACCGGAACGGCGGCGACGGCAACAACCGCGGTCGCAGCGCCAACAAGCGCGGCGGCGGCCGCGGGGTCGCGGTGACCGTGGTGGCCGCAACGGCGGCAACCAGAACAACCAGGGACAGGACCAGAAGGGTGGCGGCCGCGGTCGTCGCAACGTGGTCAAGTCCATGCAGGGCGCTGATCTGACCAAGCGTCTGCCGGAGCCGCCGAAGGCCCCGAAGAACGGCCTGCGCATCTACGCGCTCGGCGGTATCTCCGAGATCGGCCGCAACATGACGGTCTTCGAGTACAACAACCGTCTGCTGATCGTCGACTGCGGTGTGCTCTTCCCGTCCTCGGGTGAGCCGGGCGTCGACCTGATCCTGCCGGACTTCGGTCCCATCGAGAACCACCTCGACCGCATCGACGCGCTCGTGATCACCCACGGCCATGAGGACCACATCGGTGCGATCCCGTGGCTGCTCAAGCTGCGTGCGGACATCCCGATCCTCGCCTCCCGCTTCACCGCCGCCCTCATCGCGGCGAAGTGCCAGGAGCACCGCCTGCGTCCGAAGCTCATCGAGGTCAACGAGCAGTCCGACGAGAACCGCGGCCCGTTCAACATCCGTTTCTGGGCCGTCAACCACTCCATCCCGGACTGCCTGGGCCTGGCCATCAAGACGGGTGCCGGCCTGGTCATCCACACCGGCGACATCAAGCTGGACCAGACCCCGACGGACGGTCGCCCGACCGACCTGCCGGCCCTGTCCCGCTTCGGTGACGAGGGCGTGGACCTCATGCTCTGTGACTCCACCAACGCCACCACCCCGGGTGTCTCCGGCTCGGAGGCCGACGTCGCCCCGACCATCAAGCGCCTGGTCATGGAGGCCAAGCAGCGCGTCATCCTCGCCTCCTTCGCCTCCAACGTCTACCGCGTCCAGGCGGCGGTCGACGCCGCCGTGGCCGCCGGCCGCAAGGTCGCCTTCAACGGCCGCTCCATGATCCGCAACATGGAGATCGCCGAGAAGATGGGTTACCTCAAGGCCCCGCGCGGGACCATCGTCTCCATGGACGACGCCTCCCGCATGGCGCCGCACAAGGTCATGCTCATCACCACCGGTACCCAGGGCGAGCCGATGGCGGCCCTGTCCCGCATGGCCCGTCGTGAACACCGTCAGATCACCGTCCGCGACGGCGACCTCATCATCCTGTCCTCCTCGCTCGTCCCGGGCAATGAGGAGGCCGTGTTCGGTGTCATCAACATGCTCGCCCAGATCGGCGCGACCGTGATCACCGGCAAGGACGCCAAGGTCCACACCTCCGGCCACGGTTACTCCGGTGAGCTGCTGTTCCTCTACAACGCGGCCCGCCCGAAGAACGCCATGCCGGTCCACGGCGAGTGGCGCCACCTGCGCGCCAACAAGGAACTGGCCATCTCCACCGGTGTCGACCGGAACAACGTGGTCCTCGCGCAGAACGGCGTCGTCGTCGACCTCGTCGACGGCCGTGCCCAGGTGGTCGGTCAGCTGCCCGTCGGTCATCTCTACGTCGACGGCACCAAGATGGGTGACGTGGACGCGGACGTGCTCGCGGACCGTACCAGCCTCGCCTCGGGTGGTCTCATCAACATCACCGCGGTGATCGACAACCGCACCGGCCGCCTCATGGAGGCGCCGCGGGTGGACACCAAGGGCTTCTCCGACGAGTCGCGCACCATGATGCCGGAGGTCAAGGAACTCGTGGAGACGGTCATGAACGATCTCGCCGCCGAAGGCGAGAACGACCCGTACCGCATGGTCCAGCAGCTGCGTCGCAAGGTCTCCCGCTTCGTGGAGCAGAAGTGGCGTCGTGAGCCGATGATCCTGCCGACGGTCGTCCCGATGTCCTCGGACCTGGACCACCACATCGACGACGACGAGGTCCACGCCTCGGCCCGCCCGTCGCTGTAGTTTCCGGCCACACCCTCTCATGCACCCCAGCACCTATGCTGGGGTGCATGACTTTTTCCAGCGCTGAACGACGCCGCCTGGCCGACCTGTTCCTCGAGCTCGGCCCCGACGCACCGACCCTGTGCGAGGGCTGGACCACCAAGGACCTGGCTGTCCATCTGCTCCTGCGGGAGACCAACCCGATGGCCGCCGCCGGAATCATCGCCCCGGCCGCCCAGGGTCTGGTGGACAAGGCCACCCGCAAGGAGGAGCAGCGGGACTACGCTGACATTGTCCGCGACTGGGGTGAGGGCCCGGGCCGGTTCAACCCTGTCCGCTACATCGACCCGGTGATGAACACCGCCGAGCATTTCATCCATCACGAGGACGTTCGTCGGGGTGGGGGAGTCGTGGAGCCGCGCGACTTCAGTGCGGCGGTCAACGGGCAGCTGTACAAGACGTTGAAGATGATCGCCCCGCGGATGCTGGCCAAGTCGGCTGTCCCGGTGATCCTCCTGCCGACGGATCAGCCGCGTATCGTCACCGCCGATAAACGGGGAGTCTCACCCGACGGGGACGCTGTGGTCCGGGTCAGTGGTGACGTCGGCGAGCTCCTGCTGTGGGTCTACGGCCGGGAGGCGGTGGAGGTGACCGTCGACGGGAACCCGGAGGACATCCACCGATCAAGCCTCTGACCTTGATTGGCCGGGGCGAAATTCTGCCTGTGGTTCCGGTGTGGCTAATGTGATTAGTGGGGTGGGAGCCACTACAGTGGGGGCCATGTCTGTTCGAAGCTCGTCACCACGATCGACCAAGCGCTCCCCGGCCCGCGCCCGCGACAAGGGGCGGTCGGCCGACCGCACCCGTCCCGCCGGGTCCTCCCGCGCCCGGTCGAGCGCTCAGACGGCGCCCACCACGACCGCGTTCCGCGCTGCCGAGACCTCCGAGGAGAGGACCGGCAGCGCTTTCCGTGCGGTCGGGGACGGCCTCGGAGCCATCTTCGGTGCGTCGGCGCGAGGGGTGGGCAACCTCACCCGTGGGGCGGGTCGTCTCGGCCGACGCCGGGATGACGACTACTACGAGGAAGAGGACACCACCACGGTGATCGACAAGCAGGCCGACAGTCCGGACGACACCGCAGATTCCCGCGCGGAGGCCGACCTCGACGGACTGGCCCTGCTCCTCATCGGTCTGGCCGCCGTGCTCGGCGCCTCTGTGTGGCTCGACATCGCCGGTCCCATCGGTGCCGCGATCTCCACGGCGGCACACCTGGCCATCGGTGCGGGCGCCCTGGTGCTGCCGGTCGCCCTCGTGGGCGCGGCCATCGCCCTCATGCTCAATCTGCGTCAGGCCCCGGGGACCGCTCCCGCATAGCCGTGGGCACCGTCCTCATCGTCGTGGCCATGCTCGGACTCGTGCACCTGTTCGCCGGCAACCCCGCCGACTGGGAGGGGCGACTGACCGCCGGTGGCGCGATCGGTGCATGGACCGGCGGGCTGCTGGCCGCGGGATTCAGCGCCTACGTGGCCATCCCGCTGCTCATCCTCGTCATCGTCTACGGTGCCCTCAAGGTCACCGGCATCACCACCCGCCAGGCCGTTGACTTCCTCCGCGAGCAGATCAACGAGTCCCGCCGCCGCATCGGCGACGACGGTTACGCTGACGAGGATGACGATGACCTCTACGGCCACGTCGCCGACGACATCGAGGACCTGGCCGAGGGGCGCGAGCGCACCCCCCGGGCGCTCCCGGAACGCCGTTCCACGCCGCGGGCACTGCGGGCACCGAGAGCGGAGCGGGCAGAGCGACCCACGCGGGCGTCGATAAGCACTCCGTTGGACAACTACCCCGTCGAGGAGCCGGACAACGAGGGGGAGTTCGAGCACGACACGCAGCACACGCTGTTCAACACCCCCGTCACGGGTGCGGCGAAGGACATCTCCGACACCGACGAGTTTCCGGCCGTCACGGATACCCCGGATGCGGTGGACACCTCCCGGGAGGCGATCCGCCAGGCGATTGTCGCCCGTTCCGGTATCGACGCCGCCGCCATCCCCGCCGCCACCCCGAAGTCCGAGCTGGAGAAGGACGTCCCCGTCCCCGAGGCCCGCCAACCGGAGAGCGAGAGCGACTACCAGCTGCCGAGCACCGACCTGCTCGTCGCCGGTGCACCGCCGAAGACCCGCACGGAGACCAACGACCGGATGATCGAGGCGATCACCGACGTGTTCACCGAGTTCAAGATTGACGCCACCGTCACCGGCTTCTCCCGCGGCCCGACGGTCACCCGCTACGAGGTCGAGCTCGGCCCGGGTGTCAAGGTCTCCAAGATCACCAACCTGCAGTCCAACCTCGCCTACGCCGTGGCGACCGAGAACGTCCGACTGCTCACCCCGATCCCGGGCAAGTCCGCCGTCGGTATCGAGGTGCCCAACCTCGACCGTGAGATGGTTCGTCTCGCCGACGTGCTCAATGCGCCGGCGACCCGGGGCAACCACGATCCGATGCTCATCGCGCTGGGCAAGGACATCGAGGGTGAGTTCGTCTCCGCCAGCGTGCAGAAGATGCCGCACCTGCTCGTCGCCGGCTCCACCGGCTCGGGTAAGTCCGCGTTCGTCAACTCCATGCTCGTCTCCCTGCTCACCCGGGCCACGCCGGAGGAGGTCCGCCTCATCCTCGTCGACCCGAAGATGGTGGAGCTGACCCCCTATGAGGGCATCCCGCACCTGATCACGCCGATCATCACCCAGCCGAAGAAGGCCTCGGCCGCGCTGCAGTGGCTCGTCGAGGAGATGGAGCAGCGGTACATGGACATGAAGTCCGCCCGCGTGCGTCACATCAAGGACTACAACCGCAAGGTCAAGGCCGGTGAGATCCAGGCGCCGCTGGGCTCCCAGCGTGAGTACCGCCCGTACCCGATGATCGTCTGTGTCGTCGACGAGCTCGCCGACCTCATGATGACCGCCCCGAAGGAGATCGAGGAGTCGATCGTCCGCATCACCCAGAAGGCCCGTGCGGCCGGTATCCACCTGGTCCTGGCCACGCAGCGACCCTCCGTCGACGTGGTCACCGGTCTGATCAAGACGAACGTGCCCTCCCGCCTGGCGTTCGCCACCTCCTCGCTCACCGACTCCCGCGTCATCCTCGACCAGGCCGGCGCCGAGAAGCTCATCGGCATGGGTGACGCACTGTTCATCCCCCAGGGTGCGGGCAAGCCGCAGCGCCTGCAGGGCTCCTTCGTCACCGACGAGGAGATCCAGGCGGTCGTCGAGGCCGCCAAGAATCAGGCCGCCCCGAACTACACTGAGGGTGTCACCGAGGACAAGGCCGCCGACGCCAAGAAGGACATCGACGAGGACATCGGCAAGGACATGGATGACCTGCTCGAGGCCGTCGAGCTCGTGGTCACCTCCCAGCTGGGCTCCACGTCCATGCTGCAGCGGAAGCTGCGTATCGGCTTCGCCAAGGCCGGCCGGCTCATGGACCTCATGGAGACCCGCGGCGTCGTCGGACCCTCCGAGGGCTCCAAGGCCCGCGACGTGCTGGTCAAGCCGGAGGAGCTGGACACGATCCTGTGGATGATCAAGGGCGCCGACCCGGCCGACGCGCCGAAGGACCTCGACGACGGATACGGCGACGACCTCGGCGCCGCCGTCTCCGGTGATGACGGCAGCGACGGTGGCAGCCCCGGCGATGTTCGCGTCGTCCAGGCCAACCCCGCCGGTGGGGTGTTCTGAGCCACAGGCGTGCTATAGTCGGCGATTGTCATGGAGGGGAGTACCCCGAAAACGGCACAGATCGTCAACACGGATTCCCCGCGGGGAGCCCGGTCGTGCCGGCCCGGTAGCGGGTGGGGGAGACCTCCGGTCATTTTTTCTACCCTTTCAACGACCGGAGGATCAATACCTTGACTGTCCCATTGTGGATCTGGATCGCCACCATTGTGGTGATCGCCGGATTCTTCATCTTCGACTTCTACTCCCACGTCAAGACCCCGCACGAGCCAACCCTCAAGGAGTCGGCGTGGTGGTCCGCGTTCTATGTCGGCCTGGCCCTGTTGTTCGGCGTCTTCGTCTACTTCATGTGGGACCACCAGCACGGCGTGGAGTATTTCACCGGCTACGTGACGGAGAAGGCCCTGAGCGTGGACAACCTCTTCGTCTTCGCCCTCATCATGGGTGCCTTCAAGATCCCGCGGAAATACCAGCAGAAGGTGCTGCTCATCGGCATCGCCCTGGCGCTGATCTTCCGCCTGGTGTTCATCCTCCTGGGTGCCGCCGTCATCGCCGCCTGGTCGGACGTGTTCTACCTGTTCGCCATCTTCCTGCTGTGGACCGCCATCAAGCTCATCTGGGATGAGGCGACCGACGCCCCGGAGACCGACCCCAACGACATGCGCGTGATCAAGTGGCTGCGCAAGGTCGTGCCGGTCACCCCGGGTTACCACGGTGACTCGCTGACCACCCGTTTCCACGGCAAGTTCGCGCTCACCCCGCTGTTCGTGGCGCTGGTGGCCATCGGCATGGTGGACATCATGTTCGCCTTCGACTCCATCCCGGCGATCTACGGCATCACCACCGAGGCGTACCTGGTGTTCACCACCAACGCCTTCTCCCTCATGGGTCTGCGCCAGATGTACTTCCTGCTCGACGGCCTGCTCGACCGCCTGGTGTACCTGCCGTACGGCCTGGGCCTCATCCTCGCGTTCATCGGCGTGAAGCTGCTGCTGCACGCCCTGCACGAGAACAACCTGCCGTTCGTCAACGGTGGTGAGAACGTCAGCGTGCCGGAGATCCCGACGGAACTGTCCCTGGTGGTCATCGTCGGCATACTCGTGGTCACCGTCCTGCTGTCGCTGTGGCGCAACAAGTACGACCAGGCCCAGGGCGGTATCGACACCCGCGTCCGTGCGGAGGAGTGGGACCACGAGCTCACCGACGAGGAGATGTACGACCAGGTGCCGGACGCCCCCGAGGGGCGCGGCGGCTCCGGCAGCACCCGCCTCTAGTTCCTCAGCTGCTCAGCAGCTACTCAGCGAAGACGTTGAGCACCGGGTTCCATTCCCGGATCTCGCGTCCGGCCAGGGCCCCTTCCTGCTGGAAGGGGTCCTGGTCCATGAGTGCCTCCGCATCGGCGACGGTGGCCGGCTCGGGCAGACGGATGATGATGAGCGCGCCGCCGAGCCCGTCGGTGTACGGGCCGGAGCCGACCAGAATGTTCTCGTCGCGCAGACCGCCGAGCCAGGCCCGGTGCTCAGGGCGCAGGGTGATGATCTGTTCGGAGTCGCCGGCGTAGAGGTAGTGGACAGCAAAGTAGTTCATGACCGGGATTCTAGGCCGGTGGCGGTGCCGACGCGGTCGGATCACCCCGCCGGGGTAGGGTGTGTGGCGTGAATGCAGCAACCCCGTCCCCCGCGAGCACGCCGAGCAACCTCAATCTGCCGAACGTGCTCACCAGCCTGCGGATCCTGTTCATCCCGGTGTTCGCGTGGCTCGTGCTCAAGGGGGACGACCAGCACACCACGTGGATGTGGTGGTCCTTCGGTGTCTTCGCTGCACTGATGTTCACCGACAAGCTCGACGGTGACATCGCCCGGGCGCGGGGGCAGATCACGGACTTCGGCAAGATCGCCGACCCCATCGCGGACAAGGCCCTCATGGCCGCCGCTCTCATCTGCCTCAACATCACCGGTGCGCTGCCCGTGTGGATCACGGTGGTCATCCTCGTCCGCGAGTTCGGCATCACCTTCTGGCGCATGTACATGCTGCGCCGCGGCCTGGTCGTCCCGGCGAGCAAGGGCGGCAAGGTCAAGACCGTCCTGCAGTCCCTGGCCGTCGCCCTCTACCTGGTCCCGTTCCCGTCTTGGATGGACATCCCGACGATTGCGGTCATGCTCGCCGCCGTCGCGGTCACCGTGGTCACCGGTGTCCAGTACCTGCTGGACTCCCGACAGAAATGATCGCCCGGCTGCTTGTCGACGCCCTCCGTACCCGGCGTCTGACCGTTTCCTTCTGCGAGTCCCTCACCGCCGGCCTCACGGCCGCGACCCTCGCCGACGTCCCCGGCGCCTCCACCGTCCTGCGGGGCGGCCTGGTCACCTACGCCACCGACCTCAAACACAGCCTGGCCCGCGTTCCCCAGGAGCTTCTCTACGCCCACGGCCCTGTCGCCGAACCCACCGCCGCCGCCATGGCCGCCGGATGCCGCTCCGTGTGCGGCTCTGACTGGGCCGTGGCACTGACCGGCGTCGCCGGCCCCGACACCCAGGACGGTCACCCCGTCGGCGAGGTGTGGCTCGCCTGGGCGGGGGACGGGGGCGTCGATACGCAGCAGCTGGCGCTGAGCGGCACCCGCCGGGAGATCCGGGAGCAGGCCGTCGAGGCCGCGTTGGCCGGCCTGCTGGCCCGGGTGGAGAAAAGGTGAACGGACGGGGAACAAACCGGGACCGTGCGTCGTTATACCGGGTAATGGTTACCACCGCTGTTCTTCACACTCCGATCACCCCGTCCCGCACCACCTCCGGACCCGCTCCCGAGCTGCTGCTGCGCGAGGCACTCGGTGGTGCGCTGCGGGCCTTCCGGGCCGACAAGGGCATCACACTGCGGGAGCTCGCCGAAGCCGCCCGGGTCTCGCCCGGCTACCTCTCCGAACTGGAACGAGGCCGCAAGGAAGTCTCCTCCGAACTTCTCGCCTCGGTCTGCCATGCCCTGGACACCTCCGTCGCCGACGTACTCATTGAGGCCGCCGGTTCCATGGCCCTGCAGTCCGTCGCGGAAGAGCTGGCACACGAGGCCATGTAATGCCCGAGTAGCACCCACGTACAGGTCACTGCTCCGCTACCATGGTGGCGACAGAGGACATGTGCCCTCACCCGATAAACAACATTTAGGAAGGTCCCGATCCGACATGGCTAACCCCTTCGTCAAGGCATGGAAGTACCTGATGGCACTCTTCGACTCGAAGATCGAGGAGAACGCCGATCCGAAGGTGCAGATTCAGCAGGCCATCGAGGATGCCCAGCGCCAGCATCAGGAGCTGTCCCAGCAGGCCGCCGCCGTGATCGGCAACCAGCGCCAGCTGGAGATGCAGCTCAACCGCCGCCTGGGTGAGATCGAGAAGCTGCAGGCCAACACCCGCCAGGCCCTGCAGCTGGCCGACAAGGCCCGCGCCGAGGGCGACGAGAAGAAGGCCGTCGAGTACGAGAACGCGGCCGAGGCCTTCGCCGCTCAGCTAGTCACCGCAGAGCAGTCCGTCGAGGACACCAAGCAGCTGCACGACCAGTCCCTGCAGCAGGCCGACCAGGCGAAGCAGGCCGTCGAGCGCAACGCCATGGCACTGCAGCAGAAGGTCTCCGAGCGCACCAAGCTGCTTTCCCAGCTGGAGCAGGCCAAGATGCAGGAGAAGGTCTCCGAGTCCCTGCAGTCCATGAACGCCATCACCAACGGCTCTACCCCGAACCTGGACCAGGTGCGCGAGAAGATCGAGCGCCGTTACGCCAACGCCCTCGGCCAGGCCGAGCTGGCCCAGAACTCCGTCGAGGGCCGCATGGCGGAGGTCCAGCAGGCCGGTATCCAGATGGCCGGGCACTCCCGCCTCGAGCAGATCCGCGCCGAGATGCAGGGCGGTGGCCAGCTCACCTCCGGACAGAACCCGGCCATCGAGGGCGGCGCCGCAGCCCCCGCCGACGATGCCGCGGCCCAGCGCATGCGCGAGCTGCGCGGCGAATAGCCCCGGAACAATGTCAACCCGCACACCGACCGACCGGTGTGCGGGCTGTGTCGTGCGTACGTAGCCTGGGGCCATGACCACATATCACTTGGACCCGGCCCTGTCCCAGATCGCCTTCGAGGTGCGTCACGCGATGATCACCCGCGTGCGAGGCCTGTTCACCGACGTGGAGGCGACGGTCGTCAACGACACCGTTCAGGCCACCATCGCCGTCGCCTCCCTCGACTCCGGTGTGCGATACCGAGATGACCATCTCCTGGCCGGTGACTTCTTCGACGCCGTCACCCACCCCGAGATCACCTTCCGCTCCACCGAGGTCGAGCGCGACGGGGACGGTGACCGGGCGCGGGTGGTCGGCGAGCTGACGATCAAGGGGATCACCCGGTCGGTCACCCTGGAGGTCATCGACATCGCCGAAGCCGACGTTCCCGTGCCGGCCACCGGAGAGATCGAACACCGACTGGGATTCCGTGCCACCACGACGATCAACCGGAAGGATTTCGGCATCGCCTTCCACGCGGAACTTCCCGGCGGTGGCCTGCTGCTTTCCGACGACGTCCGCATCGAGATCGACGGATCAGCCGTTCAGGCCCCTTGACGTGGGCCCGGACACAGTAAAGGTGAGCCGCATGAGTCTTGTCACGCAACTTGCCACCCAGTTCAAGTTCCTCCTCATCGGCGGAGGGATGATCCTCTCCTCACTCGCCGGCATACCGATGCCGCAGTAGGGGAACCAGAAAGATTGGGCCCCACGGGTGTCGTCAGCCAGACCACTGTGTCTGAGGCGGCCGGCGTCAGTCCGCGGCACCCCGGGCGATGAGCGCTTCCGCGAGCAGACGCGCCCGACGGATGGAACGGACCATCACCGGCGTGCCGAACGCCGTGACGGAGAACCCGGCACCGCGCGCCTTCCGGGCGGCCAGCACGTCCTGGACAGTCGCCAGCTGCAGCGGGATCAGCCGCAGGGTCAGCGAAACCGCCAGAGAGATCGTCTCCACCGGCAGGCCGAACCGCTCGAAGGGGGACAGGCCACGTTCAATCGCGGCCATCAGTTCGGCGATGCTCGTGGTCAGTGTGAGCAGGGCGGCGGCGGCCACCGAGGCGAGCAGGATGAGCACCGTCGTGGCGGCGAACTCCCACCCCCGCTGCCACCACTGGAACGCGCCCAGGACCAGCAGAACGGGCAGAACGGGCAGTGTCTGCCCCAGTGCCGTGCGCACCGGTATCCGGGCGACGATGTAACCGGCCACCACCACCGCGAGCCAGGCTGCGGCCACGAGCGGATCCTTCACCAGGATGGTTGAGGCGAGGATGAACACCAGGAGCAGGATGAACTTCCCGCCGGCCGGAAGTTGATGGATGGGGGAGTCACCGGGCAGGTACACTCCGAGCGGAATGTTCCTCATGTCAGCATGAGTTCCCGGTAGTGAGCGCAGACCTCGGCGGGGTCACCGTCGGCGACGATGCGGCCGTTGTCGAGGCAGAGGACCCGGTCGAAGCCGTCGAGGATGTCCAGATCATGGGTGACCACGATGAGCTGCTGGTCGAGGGCGGCGAATTCCCGGGCGATCCGGGCGCGGTTGCGCAGGTCCAGCAGGGTTGTCGGCTCGTCCGCGATGATGAGGTCCGGTTCGATGACCAGGACTGCCGCCAGGGCGAGCAGCTGCTTCTGGCCGCCGGAGAGGGTGTGCGGTGAGTTGTCGGCGAGGTCCTCGAGGCCGAAGCGGGCCAGGGCGGCGTCGACACGCGTGTCGCGCTCGGCGCGGGCGAGTTTCAGGCGACGGAGGGAGAAGGCGACGTCGTCACGCACCTGGGGCATGACGATCTGATTCTCGGCGTCGGAGAAGACGAATCCGACGCGGCGGCGAATGTCGCGGCCATGTCGGGCGACATCGACGCCGTCGACGAGCACGCGGCCGGAGGTCGGCTCGCCGAGGCCGTTGATGAGCCGGGCCAGGGTGGATTTCCCGGACCCGTTGGCGCCGATGATGCCGATGCGGTGCTCGGTCAGCGACAGGGAGATCCGGGCGAGGGTGGGGTGGGTGTCGCCGTCGAAGGTGGCGGAGACGTCCTCGAAGGTGACGGTGGGCATTTACTTCCTGCGGGCCAGCAGATCGGGGAACGCGGCGTGGATGCCCAGGGCGATGACGACCATGACGGCGAACTTGGCCACGTCCGGGACGAGGAACGCACCCTGTGCGATGATCGCCTCCGTCAGGCTCATGCCCGCGCGCCACACCAGGCCGAGAGCGCCGCAGAGGTACTGGACCAGGAGGCCGACGACGGCCGCGAGAGTGAACCAGCCGATCTGCCCGCCCCGCTTCCTCGGCCGCGCCCGGTAGGCCATGACGCCGGCGACGCCCGCGGACAGGAGGTAGCCCACCAGGTACCCGACGGTCGGGCCGGCCAGTGCCGCCAGGGTGGTGCGACCGCCGGCGAGCACCGGCAGGCCGATGAGACCGAGGAAGAGGAACAGGGCCGCGGCGAGGAAGCCGCGACGGCCGCCGAGGACCAGGCCGGCGAGGACGATGGCGGCGTTCTGCAGCACGATGGGCAGGCCCGCCGCACCGACGGGGATGGCGACGAAGGCCAGCACGATGATGAGTGCGGCGAACACGGCGATGTAGGCGAGATCCTGCACGCCGGACCGCGAGGACGTACGGCCGGATACTGTTGTTGTCATGGTGCGAAAGCCTAACACTGAACATTGTTCAGCCACCACATCGGGTGTTTTGAATGGCGTTCAAGTGGGTGGTTCCGGAAGTGCGGGGTGCGTCGGTATCATCGGCCCCATGCGTTTGACGGAGTTCCACCAGCTCATCACCGACGAGTTCGGGAAGGTCCAGGGCAACTGGATCGTCCATTCGCATGTCCTCGCCGGTTTCGGCCGTACGCCCGAGCAGCTCATCGAGGACGGTGCGGATCTGCGGAAGGTATGGCTTCAGCTGAGTGATGACTTCGACGTCCCGGACAGTCGCCGCCTCGGGCTGGATCAGCCCGGACACTGACCCTCCGACACGGGCGGGCGACACGCCGCCACAATCATTGTGTTCGAACAGTTGTGCGTGTATGTTCGAAGTCGATGTCGCGCACCGCGCCTAACGTGATCCCGGTCAGCACCGCCGGACAGCACGGAGGCGGCGCCGGCGGCACCGTCGCAGAAAAGTTTCCGGCTTCCGGGAGCCGGAGCGGGGAAACCGGAGTCTAACAGTGATGTGGACCCCACCTTCCCGGCCTCAGCGCCGCCGACCACCACCACGACAAAAGGACGAGAGAACACCATGGCACCCAAGAAGAAGACCACCGCAGCAGGCGCCGGCGCCGACCGGCAGAAGGCCCTCGACGCGGCCCTGTCGATGATCGAGAAGGACTTCGGCAAGGGGGCCGTCATGCGCCTGGGCGATGAGAACCGTCCGCCGATCCAGGTCATCTCCTCCGGCAACACCGCCATCGACGTCGCACTCGGCATCGGTGGCTTCCCCCGCGGACGCATTGTCGAGGTCTACGGTCCGGAATCCTCCGGTAAGACCACCGTCGCCCTCCACGCCATCGCTCAGGCCCAGAAGGCCGGCGGCATCGCCGCCTTCATCGACGCAGAGCACGCGCTCGACCCGGACTACGCCAAGAAGCTCGGCGTGGACACCGACGCCCTGCTGGTCTCCCAGCCGGACACCGGTGAGCAGGCACTCGAGATCGCCGACATGCTCGTGCGTTCCGGTGCCATCGACATCATCGTCATCGACTCGGTGGCGGCCCTGACCCCGAAGGCGGAGATCGAGGGCGAGATGGGCGACAGCCACGTCGGCCTCCAGGCCCGCCTCATGAGCCAGGCACTGCGCAAGATGACCGGCGCCCTACACAACTCCAACACCACCGCCATCTTCATCAACCAGCTGCGTGAGAAGATCGGCGTGATGTTCGGCTCCCCGGAGACCACCACCGGCGGTAAGGCTCTGAAGTTCTACTCCTCGGTGCGCTGTGACGTCCGCCGGATCCAGACCCTCAAGGACGGTCAGGACGCCATCGGCAACCGCACCCGTCTCAAGGTGGTCAAGAACAAGGTCTCCCCGCCGTTCAAGATCGCCGAGTTCGACATCATGTACGGCGAGGGCATCTCCCGCGAGTCCTCCATCATCGACATGGGTGTGGAGAACGGCATCGTGAAGAAGTCCGGCTCCTGGTTCACCTACGAAGGAGACCAGCTGGGCCAGGGCAAGGAGAAGGCCCGCCTGCTGCTCAAGGAGACCCCGGAACTCGCCGACGAGATCGAACGCAAGATCCTGGGCAAGCTCGGTGTCGGCCCGGAGGCCGCCAACGCCGCCGACGACAACCTCAGCGACGATCCGGTGGACATGGTCCCCAACGTCGACTTCGACGACGACGATGAGGACACCAGCCTCGTCGCCGGCGGAGCGGCAGCCGCCGAACGGTAGGACGGTGACGTGGTGAGCGTTCACCAGACGGAAACCCAGCAGGAGAAGCTCGACCAGCTCCGCCGGGCCCTGGAGGAGTACGCCTCCGGCGACACTCCGGGGCTGTTCGACCACGAGGCGGAGGCAGCCAAAGCGGCCGTGCGTAAACGCGCGCTCGGGCTGCTCGACCAGCGAGCCCGCTCCCGGCACGAACTGCGGACCCGGCTCATCGATGCCGAGTTCGACCCCCGGGTCGTCGATGACGTCCTCGACGACCTGGCCGGGGTCGGCCTCCTCGACGACCGCACCTTCGCCCATGAATGGGTCCGGCAGCGCCACGCCCGCCGCGGCAAATCCGCCAGGGTCCTGGACATGGAACTGAAGGACAAGGGGGTCGAGCCGGGCATCCGGGCAGACGCCCTCGATCAGATCGACTCCGCCGACGAGGAATCCACCGCCCGCACGGTGGCAGAGAAGAAGGCCCGGACCATCCGGAAGGTGCCGGGCGACCGGGCCGAATCGGACAAGCAGTTGCGGCGCATCGTCGGCGTGCTCGCCCGGCGAGGCTACCCGCAGGGCATGAGTCTGCGCATCGCCCGGGAAGTACTCGACGAGCGGGTCACCGCACTGCAGTGACCCGCTCGACGGGGTGGGGGACTACTGGCCGGGATTCTTGATCTCGGTGTAACCCGGAGCCTGCCAGTCGACGTTGACGTTGTCCTTGGTGTCCAGGCCCTGTTCCGGCTGGTGCGGAACCTTGGCCACGATGTTCTTCCGGGCCCGGCCGGCACGCAGCTGACGCTCGATGCGCTGGGCCAGGGAGGTCAGACCCCAGTTGATGAGGATCATGACGATGGCGACCACCGTGAGCGAGGCCAGGAAGTTCTGGTTGACGGACGCGGACTGGATGCCGGAGCGGACGACCTCGACGTAGCCGATCTGGTAGCCGAGTGCGGAGTCCTTGAGCGCAATGACCATCTGGGCGATGAGCGCCGGCAGCATGGCGGCCACGGCCTGGGGCAGCAGGATCTTGCGCATCGTCTGCTGGTGCGACATGCCCAGGGCACGGGCGGCCTCGGTCTGGCCCTTGGGCAGGGAGTTGATGCCCGAGCGCAGGATCTCGGCGATGACGGAGCCGTTGTACATGGTCAGGCCGAAGACCACGGCGGAGAACGCCAGCTGGCGGGGCGGGACCATGTTGTACACGGCGAAGAGCTGGTAGGCGAAGATCATGAGCAGCAGCACCGGAATGGCACGGAAGAACTCGACGATCACCGCGCAGAACCACCGCAGCGGAGCCAGCTCAGAGAGGCGACCCAGGCCGAGCAGGACGCCGAGGACCAGTGCGAGGATGATGGAGAAGAATGCCGCCCGGAGGGTGCCGAACAGGCCGGGGAGGAGGTAGGTCTCCCAGGTGCGGGCGTCGAGGAACGGGGTCCATTTGTTCGCCTCGAGCTGGCCGTTGGCCTGCATGGTCCACAGGATCCAGGCGACCACGGCCAGGGCGACCAGGGCGGAGATCACGGTGATGGTGAGGTTGAGCCGTCGGCCCTTGGGGCCGGGGGCGTCGTAGAGGACGGTGGCGCGTACGGTCATTACTTCTTCACCGCCATTCGGGTCGACAGGCGGCCGAGAGCCAGCCCGGTGGGCAGGGTGAGGATGATGAAGCCGAGCGCGAAGATGCCGAACACGATGAACAGCATGTTGGCGTGATTCTCGATCGTGGACTTCATGAGCAACGACGCCTCCGCCACGCCGATCGCCGAGGCGATGGTGGTGTTCTTCGTCAACGCGATGAGCGTGTTGCCCAGCGGGACGATGGCGGCGCGGATGGCCTGCGGGAAGATGATCCTGCTGAAGATCTGCCCGAAGTTCAGGCCCAGGGAGCGGGCGGCCTCGGCCTGTCCGAAGTGGACGGTGTTGATGCCGGAGCGCAGGGACTCGGCGACGAAGGCTGAGGTGTAGGCGATGAAGCCGATGATGGCGAGGCGGAAGTTGTTGTCCGCCAGGAACGTGGGTGATTCCCGGTCGGCCATGGCCAGACCGAGGTTCTGGTAGAGGCCGAAGGAGCAGAAGATGATGATGAGCGTCAGCGGGGTGTTGCGCACCGTGTTGATGTAGAAGGTGGCCATGCCCCGCAGAACCGACACGGGGGAGACCCGCATGGCCGTGAGGATGGTGCCGAAGAACATCGCGCCGATGGCGGAGTAGACGGTCAGCTGAATGGTCAGCCAGAACGCCGGCCACAGGTCAGGACCGAGGTCGGCCCAGAGTGCGTCCATGCGGGGTCTCCTAGGTGGAAGCGGTGGAACTGTCGGGCAGGGGTGGGGCGGGTCCGCCGGGACCCTGGGTGACTACTCGATGAAGGAGAGGTCACCCGGGGTGCCCGGCGAGACGGCCTCGTCGCCACCGAGGTTCTTGTCCAGCAGGGTGTCGAACTCACCGGACTCGTGCAGCTTGGTCAGGGCGTCGTTGATGGCGTCGGTGGCCTCCTGGTCGTCCTTGGCCAGGCCGATGCCGTAGTACTCGTCGGTGAACGGCTCACCGTCCTGCTCCATCTCGATGACCTTGAACTGGCCCGGTGCCTGGGCGGAGTAGCCGAGGAGGATGGTGGCGTCGGTGGTCATGGCGTCGATGTTGCCCTGGCGCAGAGCCTCGACGCAGGAGGAGTAGGTGTCGTACTCCTGGAGCTGGACGCCGGGGAGGGCGTCCTTGACTTTCTGGGCCGGGGTGGAGCCGGTGACGGAGCAGAGGATCTTGCCGTCGAGGCTCTCGAGGTCGGTGATCTCGTTCTCGTCCTCGCGGACCAGCAGCGCCTGGTGGGTGACCAGGTAGGGGCCGCCGAAGTTGACGGACTCGGAGCGGCCCTTGTTGATGGAGTAGGTTGCGGCGATGAGGTCGACCTCACCGTTCTGGATGAGGGTCTCGCGCTGTGCGGAGGGGGTCTCGCGCCAGGTGATGGTGGGGGCGTCCCAGCCGTTCTCCTCGGCGATGGAGTTGACCACGTACTCGGCGACGTCGACGTCGAGGCCGGACATGGAGCCGTCCGGGTTGTGCAGACCGAGGCCCGGCTGATCGTACTTGGTGCCGACGGTGACCTCGCCGGCCTCGATGGCGGCGAGCATGCCCTCGGAGGAGGAGCCGGAGCCGCAGGCCACGAGGGCGGTGCCGGCGAGCGCGGTGGTGGCGGTGACGGCGGCGGTACGGAGAATGGTGGAGCGCTTCATGATGACAGTCCTTTGAGTAAGTGGTGAGCGGTGTTAGTGGGACAGGATCTTGCCCAGGAAGTCCTTGGCACGGTCGGTCTTGGGGTTGGAGAAGAACTCCTCGGGGGTGGAGTCCTCGACGATCGCCCCGTCGGCCATGAACAGGACACGGTCGGCCGCCTTCCGGGCGAAGCCCATCTCGTGGGTGACCACGACCATGGTCATGCCTTCGCTGGCCAGGCCGGCCATGACGTCGAGGACCTCGTTGACCATTTCGGGGTCCAGGGCCGACGTCGGTTCGTCGAAGAGCATGATCTTGGGGTTCATCGCCAGTGCGCGGGCGATGGCCACGCGCTGCTGCTGGCCGCCGGACAACTGGGCCGGGTACTTGTCGGCCTGGTTGGCGATGCCGACGCGTTCTAGCAGCGCCATCGCCGTCTTGTCGGCCTCCGCCTTCTTCATCCGGCGGACCTTGAGCGGGCCGAGGGTGACGTTGTCCTTGATGGTCAGGTGGGGGAAGAGGTTGAACTGCTGGAAGACCATGCCCACGTCGGCGCGGAGCTTGGCCAGGTCGCGGCCTTCCTCGGGGAGCAGGTGGCCGTCGATCTCGATGGTGCCCTGCTCGATGGTCTCCAGGCGGTTGATGGTGCGGCAGAGGGTGGACTTGCCGGAGCCGGAGGGGCCGAGGACGACCACGACCTGACCGCGTGGGACCTCGAGGTTGATGTCGGTGAGGGCCTGGAAGTCGTCGAAGAACTTCTGCACGTCGGTCATCCGGATCATGGGATGCTCGCCGGAGGGGGTGACTCCTGCGTCATGATCCGCGGCAGATGTGTTCTGTGTCATAGGACAGATATTAGACACACTCGGCCATTCCCCGAAGCTTTTCCCGCAACATTTTCGCAACATCGTTAATTCTGCACATAACTGCCTAGCCAGGCGCATACACACAAACTTCGCAGACCTGCATTGACCGCGCACTCAGGCGGCCGGCCGGCCGGTTGGGAGGGGGTGGTCCGGGTGGCTACAATGACACCCCGTGGCTCAGCAGACGGAACAGCAGACAAAGCAGCACCCCCGGACCTACGAGGTCCGCACCTTCGGGTGCCAGATGAACGTGCACGACTCCGAGCGGCTCTCCGGACTGCTGGAGGAGGCCGGGTACACCGCCGCCGGTGATGCCGATCCGGATCTCATCGTCTTCAACACGTGCGCCGTCCGGGAGAACGCCGACGAGCGTCTCTACGGCACCCTCGGCCAGCTGCGGGCGACGAAGAAGGACCACCCCGGCATGCAGATCGCCGTCGGTGGCTGCCTCGCCCAGAAGGACCGCGACTCCGTCGTCTCGAAGGCACCGTGGGTGGATGTCGTCTTCGGCACCCACAACATCGGTTCCCTGCCGACCCTGCTGGAACGTTCCCGCCACAACGAGCAGGCCGAGGTGGAGATCGTCGAGGCCCTGGAGGCCTTCCCCTCCGTGCTGCCCGCCAAGCGGGAGTCCGCATACGCGGGTTGGGTGAGCGTGTCCGTCGGCTGCAACAACACCTGCACCTTCTGCATCGTCCCGAGCCTGCGCGGCAAGGAGGTCGACCGCCGTCCCGGGGACATCATCGCCGAGGTCCAGGCCCTGGTGGACCAGGGGGTGACCGAGGTGACCCTGCTCGGCCAGAACGTCAACGCCTACGGCGTGAACTTCGCCGATCCGGAGATGGAGCGCGACCGTTTCGCCTTCTCCTCCCTGCTGCGGGAGTGCGGGAGGATCGAGGGTCTGGAGCGGCTGCGTTTCACCTCCCCGCACCCGGCCGAGTTCACCTCGGATGTCATCGACGCGATGGCGGAGACCCCGAACGTCTGCCCGCAGCTGCACATGCCGCTGCAGTCCGGTTCGGACAAGGTGCTCAAGGAGATGCGCCGTTCCTACCGGTCGAAGAAGTTCCTGGCCATCCTCGACGAGGTCCGTGCGAAGATCCCGCACGCCTCCATCACCACCGACATCATCGTCGGATTCCCGGGTGAGACGGAGGAGGACTTCCAGGCCACCCTGGATGTCGTCGAGCAGGCCCGCTTCACCTCCGCCTACACCTTCCAGTACTCCCCGCGCCCCGGCACCCCGGCGGCGACCTACGCCGAGCAGATCCCCAAGGAGGTCGTCCAGGAGCGTTTCGAGCGTCTCGTCGCCCTCCAGGAGCGCGTCTCCGCTGAACTCAATGCGGAGCTCGTCGGCACGGAGGTCGAGCTGCTCGTCCAGGAGGGTGGCCGCAAGAACAACCGCACGCAGCGGATGACCGGCCGGGCCCGCGACGGCCGGCTCGTCCACTTCGACCCCGCCGGAGCCACCGACGGTGACATCCGTCCCGGAGACGTGGTCACCGTGGTCGTCACCGATTCCGCTCCGCATTACCTGCTTGCCGACGCCGGCGTCCTCACCCACCGCCGCACCCTCGCCGGCGACATGTCCGCTGCCGGGCAGGTGCCCACCACCGCCCCCATCGGCGTCGGCCTCGGCCTGCCGTCCATCGGCGCCCCGGCACCTGCCCCGCAGGCTGCGGGGAGTGCGGCTGCTGACACCCCGGCGGCTATCCTGTTGCCATGAGCGAGACCACCCCGAATCCCGAGCAGATCCGAGCCGACGCCAACAAGGTGCGTGATCTCGCCGCGCAGGAGAAGAAGGCGGCCCGGCGCATGACTCTGGGCACGCATCTGTACACGCTGGTCGCGGCGGTGCTCCTCTACGTGGTCACGCTGATCCTGCCCCAGGCGGGCGACGTCCGGGGCTTCGAGGTTCTGTTCCGCACCCAGGCGGCCAGCGACGCCGGCATCAAGATCACCGAGTACATCTACGCCACCCTCATCTTCCTGGGCCTGGGTGTGTTCACCACGCTCACGCTGCTCACCCGCCGGTCGGTGTTCGGTCTCATCGGCTGGATGCTCACGACCGTGGGCCTGGGTTACTCGATTTTCGCCATCTGGCTGCGGCAGACCCGGAGCAGCACCGGGGACGGGGTGGACCTGGGCATCGGCATGTGGCTGTCCATCATCGCGGTGGCGTTGGCGTTTGTCGCCTACTGCATGGTGGCGCTGCGCCGGGATGACCGTCAGGCGGAACTCGCCCGTTCCCGGGCTGAGCAGGACAGCCTCGACGAAGTGGGCTACGCCCAGCGTTCGGCGATGGTGAGCAAGCAGAACACCGCGGCGGACGACAACCCGCTGCTGCGGGATGACCGGCGCCGCCGGGCCACTGAGCGGCACCAGCGACACCAGGACTGACGGCACTTAAGTGTCCACTGTGCCCTCCAGCGGGGCGCAGAATCGACCAACCTGGACAGTGAATGCCCTCAGAGGCGTTTCTCCCAGCCGGAGCCACCACTGAAACGGGTCCACCCGAGGGCCTCGTTCACCGCGATCATGGCGTGGTTGTCCACCGCGCAGGACGTGTACACGCGGGCGGCGGCGGGGAAGAACGCACCCGCCCGGTTGAGCAGCTCCTGCTTCAGCGCCGTGGCCACCCCGCGCCCCCGGGCCGGGGTGGCCACGGCGGTGAGATCCTGCTCCAGGACCGTCTCGTCGGAACCCTGGTGCATCCTCACCTCGGTGAGGCCGACCGGTCCGGAATCGTCATGGGCGAGGACGATGAGTGAGCGTCGGCCGGTGTCCCGGAGCCGGGCGGCAGCGTCCGTCAGCCGTTGACGGTTCCAGGTGATGTCTGATTCCTGCAGACCACCGCGGGGCATGTCGTCGGAGCCGAGCTGGTAGAGCCCGATGACGTCGTCGGTCAGATGATCCGGCACGTCGAGGTCCACGATCACCGAGATCTCCCACGGGTGGTCGACCGGACGGGGGATCACCGGCAGGTGGCCCTGGATCTCGGTGAGACCGAGCCGGTAGCCGGCGGAGCGCAGCACGGCGGCGAACTCCCCGGTGCCGGGCTCCTCGTCGGCCGGGTGCAGCAGCCAGGTCTGCAGGGTGGTGCGGCCCAGGCGGGCGCCGATGGTGTCGGCCTCGGCGAGCAGCTCGTCGATGATCGCCCGTCCCTCCGGTTCGAACGCAGCCCCGGGGAGCGGTAGGTGGCCAGCGTCGAGGATGACCTCCACGTCGAGGACGTCCCGGTCCTCGGTCAGCGGCATGCCGAGCAGGAGGAAACCGGCCACCTCGGAGTCCGGGTCGGTGACCACGGGATAGCCGAGGGAGGAGAGGGGGAGTTCATGGGGGCGTCGACACGCGCGAGGGCGACCGAGTCGTAGACGGCGGAGCCTCGCAGGCGGTGGGCGAGGCGTTCGACGGACAGGGACGTGGCGGTGTCGCCGGTGGTCTCCTGCGCGGCGAGGTTGGCCATGAAGACCAGCTCACGGAGCACGACGGCCGGCTCCGTTCCCGGAACCGGCCGTTGCAGCTGGATGAACACTACTGGTTGTCCACCGCGTGCTGGGCGGTGTCGGCCCACTCCTGCCACTGGGCGGCCTGCTCACGCAGCTGCGCGGCCTTCTTCGTGTTGCCCTTGGCCTCGGCGGCCTCCGCCTGGGCGGTGAAGTCCTCGACCTTGGCGCGGAATTGGTCGACGCGGGCCTGGGCCTCCGGGTCGGTGCGACGCCACTGGGACTCCTCGAACTCGGCGACGCGCTTCTCGATCGCCCCGATCCTGTCCTCGTACTCCGAGACCTTCCCGCGCGGGACGAAACCGATCTCGTCCCACTTCTCCTGCAGCTCCCGCAGCTTGGCGCGGGCGGACTCGAGCCCCTTGGCCGGGTCGACCTGGGGGTCGTACTCCGCGATGAGGGCGTCCTTGGCCTCGGCGTTGGCCTCGAACTCCTTGTCGCGCTCGGCGTGTTCGGCGTTGCGGGCGTTGAAGAAATGGTCCTGGGCGCCGCGGAAGGCGGCCCACAGCTTGTCGTCGACCTCGCGCGGGGCGCGGCCGGCCTCCTTCCACTCCTTCATCAGGTCACGGAAGGCGCGGGCCGTCTCGTTCCAGTCGGTGGAGTCCTTGATGGCCTCGGCGCGTTCGACCAGCGCCTCCTTGGCGCGGCGGGCGGCGGCCCGGCCCCGGTCGAGGTCGGCGAAGTGGGCGCCCCGGCGGCGGTTGAAGGCGTCGCGGGCACGGGAGTAGCGCTTCCACAGGGAATCGTCCGTCTTCCGGTCGATGCCCCGGATGGTCTTCCACTCCTCCAGGATGGCGCGCAGCCGGTCGCCGGCGGCCTTCCAGTCGGTGGAGTTCTCCGCCAGGTCCTCGGCCTCCGCGGCGAGGGTCTCCTTGCGGGCGACGGCTTCGTCACGACGCCGCGCCTTCTCCGCCTTCGCCTGCTCCCCGGCGGCCTCCGAGTGGTCCATGATGGTGGCCAGTCGCTTGTCCAGGGCGGCGAGATCACCGATGACCGCCGCCGTCGGCAGCGTCTCCCGCAGCTGGGCGGCGGTGGACTTGATGGAGTTCGCCTCGTCGGGACGGGCGGTGAGACGGGTCTCCAGGAGCTCGACCTCGGTCGCCAGGTCGTCGTACCGGGTGCCGTAGTGGGCCAGCCCCTCCTCCGGGGTGCCGGCCTGCCAGGAACCGATCTGACGTTCCCTGTCGCCGTCCTTCACGTAGACGGTGCCGTCCTCGGCCACCCGGCCCCACTTCGCCGGATCATTCTTCGGCGGCACCGGCAGGGAGGCGGCCGGCCGCGGGGAGGGGGTGGGACGCACACCCGGAGTGGCCCCCGGTTTCGGACCCGGCTTGGGCATGTTGCCGGGCGAGGGGGAGGGAGTCGGGGGAGTGGTCATGTCGGATGCCCTTCTTGTCATCATGCCGCGCGACACGGCTGCCGGGGCCTGACCTCGTCAGACCCATGAGTGCTCCAACTAACATACCGTGGCCCCCGTGACCGTGTCAGTAGTATGTCGGTGATGAGTGCGAACCTGATCGTCATGCCCGCCGGCCCGGCCCTGGTGGCGGAGCTCGCTCCGAAGGACCTTGCCGGCGCCCGGCTCCGGCGGTGCCTCCGCGCACTCCTCGACTCCCGGGCGACCGGGGAGATCCACCTCGTGGGCAGCCGCGATCCGCGGTGGGAGACCGGCGTGCCCGGGTCCTTCCGGGCCTGGGGGGCACCGCAGGTCACCGTCGGGGCGGGCCGTCACCTGCCTGAGCTGGTGCAGCGCCACGTCCTCGGCGGTCACGCGGACCGCGTCACCGACACCCGGGAGCGCCTGGGCACCCCGGACCGGGAGGCGCTCACCCTCGTCGCCGTCGACGGCAGTGCGGGCCTGACCCCGCGCGCCCCGCTGGCACTGCTCGACACCGCGGAGGAGGCCGACCGGTGGTGCCGGACGGTGCTCGGCGGGGAGGAGCCGGCGGCGGGGATGGACGCGGCGTCGTTAAGAAACGCCGGTGTGCTGGAACCGGAACTGTGGCTCGAGCTGGCGGCGCTCACGCCGCGGCAGGCGCGGTTGCATGACGCCGACACCACCCACGGGGTGGGCCGCTACGTCGCCGGATGGGAGATCTGACTTGGGACCGATCGCCGTCGTGGGGCCCACCGCCTCCGGGAAATCCGCCCTCGGCCTGGCCCTGGCGCACGAACTGGGCGGGGAGGTGGTCAACGTCGACTCCATGCAGCTCTACCGTGGGATGGACATCGGCACCGCCAAACTCACCGTCGCCGAACGCGAGGGGATCCCGCACCACCAGCTCGACGTGTGGGACGTCACCGAGACGGCGTCGGTGGCCCGTTTCCAGGCCGACGCCATCGCGGACGTGGAGGACATCCTCGCCCGGGGGAAGGTGCCGATCCTCGTCGGTGGCTCCATGCTTTACGTCCAGTCGCTCGTCGACGACTGGCAGTTCCCGCCCACCGACCCGGTCGTCCGGGCGCGGTTCGAGCAGCGCCTGGCCGACATCGGCATCGACGCCCTCCACGCGGAACTCACCGCCGTGGACCCGGCCGCGGCCGCGGTCATCGAGGACAAGGACCCGCGCCGTACCGTCCGGGCCCTGGAGGTCATAGAGCTCACCGGTCGGCCCTTCCAGGCGTCCCAACCGCCGAAGGACGCGCCCCCGCGCTGGGGGACCACCATCCTCGGGCTGCGCACCCACGCGGACTGGCTCAACCCGCGCATCGAGCTGCGCACCCGCCAGATGTTCGACCGGGGCCTGGTGGAGGAGGTCGACCACCTCGTCGCCGACCACGGCCTGGTCGCCGACTCCACCGCCGGCCGCGCCATCGGCTACGCGCAGGTCCTCGCCGCCCGGGCCGGGGAGATGACGTGGGACGAGGCCGTCGAGCGGACGATCACCGGCACCCGCCGGTACGTGCGCCGCCAGCGTTCCTGGTTCAACCGGGACCCACGGATCCACTGGCTCGACGCCGCCGCGACGCCCGTCGGGCAGGCGCTAGAGTTGGTGCGGTGAACAGCATCGACTTCGCCAAAGGCCACGGCACCGAGAACGACTTCCTCATCCTGCCCGACCCCGAGGACCAGCTCGACCTCACCGCGTCCACGGTCGCGAGCCTGTGTGACCGGCGGGCCGGGCTCGGCGCGGACGGCATCCTCCGGGTTGTCCGCGGGGACCACGCCTGGTTCATGGACTACCGCAACGCCGACGGCTCCGTCGCCGAGATGTGCGGCAACGGCGTGCGCGTGTTCGCCCACTACCTCCGCTCCCGTGGCCTGGTGGACTCGGACGAGTTCGTCGTGCGCACCCGCGCCGGCGACCGCACCGTCCTGGTCACCGACTGGGACGAGCAGGACGCGACGGTGAGCGTGGGCATGGGTCCGGCCACCGTCACCGGGGTCTCCACCGCCCGGATCGGTGACCTCTCCCTCGCCGGTCTCGGCGTCGACCTGGGCAACCCGCACCTCGCGGCGGTCATCCCGGGGCTGACACCCGAGCGGTTGGCGGCGCTGGATCTGGTGGCACCGGAGTTCGACGAGGAGTTCTTCCCCGCGGGCGTCAACGTGGAGATCCTCACCGAGCTTGTCGACGACCGCGTCCACATGCGCGTCCACGAACGCGGCGTCGGGGAGACCCGCTCCTGCGGGACCGGCACCGTCGCCGCCGCCCGCGCCGCGCTCGCCGACGCCGGCCTGACCGACGGCGCCGTGACCGTCACCGTCCCCGGTGGGGAGGTCACCGTCACCATCGCCGGCGAGGAGTCGACGTTGACCGGCCCCAGCCGCATCATCGCGACCGGAACGGTGCAGATCTAGTAGTTCGTCCCCAGCCGTTTCGCGGCGTGGCGGGCCGTCAGCCACGCCTCCTTGATGTCCATCGCCCGCTGGTCGGTGACATGCAGCAGCGACTCCAGCTGCCCGACCTCCAGACCGGGGTGCGCCAGGCGTGCCTCGAGGCGGCGGAGGAAACGACGCGAGGTCGCGTACTGGTGATGGAACGCCTCGATGGCCTCGTCATCACAGTCCAGGTCCACCAGTGCCGGACGGAGCAGCGTGCGGTCCGCCAGGGTGTCGGCGTCGGTGGCCGAGGCGAAACGGTCATACTCGGCGAGCACGTCGCTGATGTCCTCCGCCGACAGGGCGATGGAGGAGCGCAGCGCATTCGTCTCCGTGGAATCCGGTCGCTTGCCCAGCACGAGGAAGGCGATCGCCAGAATCGGCAGGAGCAGCAGGAGCCCCTGCAGCTTGAACCAGAAGAGGATGAGCAGACTGCCCGCCAGAATGACCACGAGCGGCCAGCGGAACCGGCGGGGCTCCGGGCGGATCGGCAGTCTCTCAGGCATGGGGTACACCGTCCGTCACCAGTCCTCTAATGGCCCCCACAGCCGCAGGAGCCACCGCAACCACCACAGCCGCCACCGGTGGACAGGGGGGACAGGACCGCCGCGGTGAGCATGGCGGTACCGGCGATGACGCTGTCCTTCGCCGGGACCTCCGCGCCGTCCGGCAGGCACACGTCGAAGGGGAAGGCGCCGTCGACGGTGGCGTGGATGAACCGCTGACCGGTCAGCTGGTTGTGCCGGTACTCGGCGTCGAGCACCCGGGCGGAGAAGGACGCCGACGCATCCGGGGCGGCGGCACCGGAACCGGCGGCCACGACCTGCGCACCCTCGGAGACCAGCAGGCCGAGGACCTCGCCGGTGGCGGCCTCGTAGGACTCGGCGTCCGGGTACACCGTCGTGTCGATGCCGAGGGCGGTGACACCCACCTGCTGCCACTCCTGCGTCGGCTGATCCACCAGCAGCGGACCCTGGGACAGGTTGACCGTCACCGACGTCAGGACCGTGCCGAAGGAATCGAGGATCTCCAGGAACGCCAGCACGTCATTGACCATGCTCACGTGGGCGAACGTCTGGGTCACCGACTCGAACCCCGCGAAGGCGGCGTAGGGCTCGACGGCCAGGATGTTGATCTGGGCGCCCGAGGCGTCCGCGAACTGGATTAGCTGGCCACCTCGGATCTCACCCGCGACCACCAGTTCATTGGTGGCGATGGCGGCCTCGACGGCGTCCTGCCAACGGTCGAATCCCAGTCCGATGCTCTTCAGGTCGGTGCTCATGGCAGACAGTGTAACGGTTAGGGTCGGCTGACAGAACACCACCTGATCACCCGGTCCATGCCCGCCGGGGTGGTGCGCCGTGGAAGAATGAGCGGCAATGACTGAATCGACTGACCGACCCACCCGTGATCACGACGACCTGCTGGCCCGCGCCTTCCGCGACAACGCACCCCAGCCCACGGAAGCGGAGGATCCGGGCGCGGACCTCTCCGACCTGATCAGCCCCACCGTCGGCGAACTTGACCTGGCGGAACGTAACCGATTCCGCCGTATCACCCGCGACACCGAGATCCGCTCCAGCGACGTCGAGGACATCACCGAGGTCGAGTACCGCAAGCTGCGCCTCGAGCAGGTCATCCTCGTCGGCGTGTGGACCGAGGGCACCGCCGCCGAGGTCGAGGCGGCCATGGCCGAACTCCAGGCACTCGCTGAGACCGCCGGCGCCGAGGTCCTGGAGACGCTCTACCAGCGCCGCGACAAACCGGACCCCGGCACCTTCATCGGCTCCGGCAAGGTCACCGAACTCAAGGAGATCATCGCCGCCACGGGAGCCGACACCGTCATCTGCGACGGTGAACTCAGCCCCGGCCAGCTCGTCGCCCTCGAGACCGCGCTGAACACCAAGGTCATCGACCGGACGATGCTCATCCTCGACATCTTCGCCCAGCACGCGAAGTCGAAGGAGGGCAAGGCGCAGGTCAGCCTCGCGCAGATGGAGTACCTCTACACGCGCGTGCGTGGCTGGGGCGGCAACCTCTCCCGTCAGGCCGGTGGCCGGGCCGGCTCCAACGGCGGCGTCGGCCTGCGTGGCCCCGGTGAGACCCGCATCGAGGCGGACCGTCGACGTCTGCGCACCGACATGGCGAAGCTGCGCCGTGAACTCGCCGGCATGAAGACGGCGCGCGAGATCAAGCGCCAGCGCCGGCAGGACTCGACGATCCCGCAGGTGGCCATCGCCGGGTACACCAACGCCGGCAAGTCCTCGCTCATCAACGCGATGACCGGCGCGGGTGTGCTGGTGGAGAACGCCCTGTTCGCCACCCTCGACCCCACGACCCGGCGCGCGGAGCTGGCCGACGGTCGGGCCGTGGTGTTCACCGACACCGTCGGCTTCGTCCGCCACCTGCCCACCCAGCTCGTCGAGGCGTTCAAGTCCACCCTCGAGGAGGTGCTCGCCGCCGACCTCATGCTCCACGTCGTCGACGGCTCGGACCCGTTCCCGCTCAAGCAGATCGAGGCCGTGAACAAGGTCATCTACGACATCGTCAAGGAGACCGGGGAGAGCGCGCCGCCGGAGATCATCGTGGTGAACAAGATCGACGACGCGGACCCACTCGTCCTGGCCGAACTGCGTCACGCCCTCGACCGTGACAACGTCGTCTACGTCTCCGCCCTGACCGGCGAGGGCATCCCGGACCTGCAGGCCCGCATCGAGATCTTCCTCAACTCACTCGACGCTCACGTGCATCTGCTCATCCCGTTCACCCGGGGTGACATCGTCTCCCGCCTCCACGAGTTCGGCACCGTCCGCAGTGAGGAGTACACGGAGGAGGGCACGTTCGTCGACGTCCGGCTGCCGCGCCAGCTGGCGGATGAGCTGGCTGAGTTCGTCGTCGCGGAGCCCGCGGGTGATAATAAGGATTCGTGAGCACACCTACGAGCACGAATCAGGGCCGATACTTCGGCTGGACCGTCCACGGTGACGGCAGGAAGATCCTCCCCGGCGCGGTCGTCGCCCCCGAGGAGCGGCTGAGCTGGCCGCGGACCATCGGCATCGGCATGCAGCACGTCATCGCCATGTTCGGCGCGACGCTGCTGGTGCCCACCCTCACCGGCTTCCCGGTCAACACCACACTGCTGTTCTCGGGCCTGGGCACGATCCTCTTCCTGCTCATCACCCGCAACCGGCTGCCCTCCTACCTCGGGTCCTCCTTCGCGTTCATCGCCCCGCTGGCGGCGAGCCAGGGCTACGGGCCCGGCGCGCAGATCGGCGGCGTCCTCGTCGCGGGCCTGGTGCTCGTGCTCATCGGGTTCATCGTCAAGGCTGCGGGGCGCAAGGTCCTCGACGCGGTCATGCCGCCGGCCGTGACGGGTGCGATCGTCGCGCTCATCGGCCTCAACCTGGCGCCGACGGCGGCCGCGAACTTCGAGACCCAGCCGCTGGTGGCCACGATCACGATGGTGGCCATCCTCGTGGCCACCGTCGCCGGCCGCGGCATGGTCGCCCGCCTGGGCATCCTCATCGGCGTGGTCATCGGCTGGGTGTTCGCGGTGGTGACCGGCAACCTCGCCGAGGGGGCGACGGAGACGATCCGCCAGGCCGCGTGGTTCGGCCTGCCCGAGTTCCACTCCCCGGAGTTCCACCTCTCCGCCATCCTGGTCACCCTGCCGGTGATCATCGTGCTCGTGGCGGAGAACGTCGGTCACGTCAAGGCGGTCAGCGAGATGACCGGCCGCAACCTCGACGACCTGGCCGGCGACGCCCTGGTGGCCGACGGCCTGGCGACCACCCTGGCCGGCAGTTTCGGCGGCTCCGGCACGACGACGTACGCGGAGAACATCGGCGTCATGGCCGCCACCCGCGTGTACTCCACTGCCGCCTACTGGGTCGCCGCGTTCACCGCGATCGCCCTGGCGTTCATCCCGAAGTTCGGGGCGCTGATCTTCACCATCCCCGCGGGTGTGCTCGGCGGCGCCACGCTCGTGCTCTACGGCCTCATCGGCATGCTGGGCATCCGCATCTGGCAGGACAACAACGTCAACTTCAACAACCCGGTCAACCTCACGGCGGCGGCCGTGGCGCTGGTGGCGGGCATCGGCAACCTCACCCTCACCGTCTTCGGTGTCGAGTTGGAGGGCATCGCCTGGGGCTCGGCGGGCATCATCATCGCCTACCCGATCCTCAGGCGCCTGTACGTCACCATGGGTGAGGGACGCAACGCCACCTTCTGACCCACCCGTATGACTCCCGGGGCCGACATGAAGAAACCTTCATGTCGGCCTCATCGGCGCTTCATGGGGGCTTCCTATCGTCAGAACTGTCAGAGACAGACGACGACAACAGGAAGGACCACCGCGATGAGCATCACGGTCGCCATGTACTCCCACGATTCCGTGGGACTGGGTCATCTGCGCCGCAACCGCGCGATCGCGTTCGCCCTGGCGGAGCATCTGCCACCCGGGTCGAGCGGCATCCTCATCGCGGGCCACCCCGCCGCCACCCGCTTCAGCCTCCCGGCCGGCTGGGACTGGTTGGTGCTGCCCGGCTACGCCCGGACCCCGGACGGCTACACCGCCCGTGCCCTGCACATGGGTGTCAGCGGGCTCTCGGAGCTGCGGTCGCTGACCATCACCGCCGCGCTGGCCGCCCTCTCTCCGGACCTGTTCATCGTCGACCGTCACCCCTTCGGCGTCGACGATGAGCTCCGCCCCGTCCTGGACATGCTGCACACCACCGGTTGCGTGACCGTCCTGGGCCTGCGGGAGGTGCTGGACACCCCGGCCGTGGCCCATGCCGAATGGCGCACCGCCGAGACCGCGGCCGCCTATGACGCCCTGTGGGTCTACGGTGACCCGGCGATCCATGACCCGGTGGCCAGCGGCGAGATCCCGGCGGAGCTGGCCCCGCTCGTCTCCTTCACCGGTTACCTCTCCCGCGGCCGCCACGTCGACGAGGGCGACCCGGTCGAGGCGCCCTACCTGATCACCACCGTGGGCGGGGGATCCGACGGCGGGCAGCTGGCCCGGATCGCGGCCCGCACCCGGCCACCGGAGGGGCACCGCCATCTCGTCGTCACGGGACCCCAGATGTCCGAGGCGGAGCTGCTGGCCGTCCGCGCCCTGGCGGCCACCCACCACACCCAGGTCACCCGCTTCGTGCCCAACCTGCCCACCCTCATCCGGGACGCGGCGGGCGTGGTGTGCATGGGCGGCTACAACTCCCTGGCGGAGGTCATGGCCACCGACACCCCGGCGCTGGTCATCCCCCGCAACACCCGCCGCGCGGAGCAGCCCATCCGGGCCCGCGCCCTGGCGGACGCCGCGGTGTCCGACACGATCGACATCAACGACCTCACCCCACGCCGGCTCGGCGAGTGGATGGCCGGCGCCGCCACCCGCCGGGTGTCCCGGGAGCATGTCGACCTCGACGGTCTGCACCGCGTCGGCCACCTGGCCTGCGACCTGCTCGCGGAGGTGAGCTCCCATGTCTAGGACCGGTTACGTGCTCAAGATGTACCCGCGGTTCTCCGAGACGTTCGTCGTCTCCGAGATCCTCGCCCGGGAGGCGGCGGGAGAGGACATCGTCATCTTCTCCCTGCGTCCGTGCACCGACGCCCGGTTCCACCCGGAACTCGCGCGCGTGAAGGCCCCGGTCATCCACGTCGACCGGCCGCGCAGCGCGAGCACCCTGTGGTCCCGGCTCACCCCAGAGGCCGCGCCGGTCCTGTCCGAACTGCTCGATCATGACGTCGACGACGCCGTCCAGGCGGTGCAGGTCGCGCGACTGGCCACCGAGCTCGGCGTGACGCACCTGCACGCCCATTTCGCCACCGTCGCCACCACGGTCGCGCGCCTGGCGGGGAAGATCACCGGGCTGCCGTACTCCTTCACCGCGCACGCCAAGGACATCTTCCACGAGGACGTCGTCGAGGAGGACCTGGCGGCGAAATTCGCCGACGCCCACCACGCGGTGACCATCAGCGGCTACAACAAACGTGACCTCGACGCGCGGTTCCCGGCCTCGGCCGACCGCATCCACCTCGTCCACAACGGTCTCGAACTCGACCGCTTCCCCTACGCCCCGCGCCCCGAATCAGGCCTGCGGCTGCTGTCGGTGGGACGCCTGGTGGAGAAGAAGGGCCTGCACCTGCTCGTCGACGCCGCCGCGGCCCTCCACGGACGGGGCGTGCCCGTCACCGTCGACATCGCCGGGGACGGCCCGCTGCGCGAGGACCTGGCCCGCCAGATCCATTCCCTCGGCCTGGGCGGGCATGTCCGCCTGCTCGGCCCGGTCACCCAGGCCGAGGTCACCCGCCTGCTGGGGGAGTGCGACGTCTTCGTCGCCCCCTTCATCGTCGGGGCGGACGGCAACGCCGACGGCCTGCCCACCGTCCTGCTCGAGGCGATGGCCCGCGGCATGCGCATCGTCGCCGCCGACGTCACCGCCGTCGGCGAGGTCATCACCGAGCAGACCGGGTGGCTCGTCCCCACCGGTGACGTCCACGCGCTTGTCGACGCCGTGGCCGACGCCACCGGCGACACCGGGACGGGGCGGGCGGACGCGGGACGCGCGCTCGTCGAGAAGCTCTGTGATTCCACCCGGCAGGCCCGGGCCCTGCGTGACCTCCAGGAGGCATGATGAACATCGTCTATCTGCTCGCCGACCCCGGCATCGGGGTCTTCGGCTCCAAGGGCGCGTCCGTCCACGTGCAGGAGGTCGTCCGCGCGATGCGTGGGCTGGGACACCACGTCACCGTGCTGTGCATCCGCCGCGGGGAGCGCGACGGCACCGAACTCGTCCCGGACGACCTCGCCGACCTGCCGGTGATCACCGTGCCCGTCCGTTCCGCCTCCGGGTCCGCGAACCGCGAGTTCGAGCTCATCGCCACGGTGGACAAGATGGTGGAGATCGCCGCCGGCCTGCCCTGCGACCTCATCTACGAGCGCTACTCCCTGTTCTCGGACGTCGGCGCGCGGCTCAACCACCTCGCCCCGGTCATCCTCGAGGTCAACGCGCCGCTCATCGACGAACAGACCACCCACCGGCGCCTGCACCACGTCACCCTCGCCCGGGTGCGCACCCTCGCGGCGTTCAGCGGTGCCAGCCTCCTGTCGTGCGTGTCCCGGCCGGTGGCGGACTGGGTCGCCACCCTGTGTCCCGCCGCGCCCGTGGTGGTCACCCCCAACGGCGTCAACACCGACCGCGTCCGCCCCGGCGTCCGCCTGCCCGGCCAGCCGCTCACCGTCGGCTTCCTGGGCACCCTCAAGCCCTGGCACGGCACCGACGTGCTTCTCGACGCCGTCGGCACCGCCCGCAGCACCTGGCGGGTGGAGATCTGCGGCACCGGCCCCGAACTCGACGCCCTGCGTGAGCAGGCCACCCGCCTGAGCCTGGACGTGGTCTTCCACGGCGCCGTCGCCCCGGCGGACGTGCCCGAGATCCTCACCGGCTGGGACGTGGCCACCGCCCCCTACCCGGCCACCGACAACCACTACTTCTCTCCCCTCAAGGTCTACGAGTACCTCGCCGCCGGGCTGCCGGTCATCGCCTCCGCCGTCGGCGAGCTGCCCGAGCTGCTCGGCTACTGCGGTGTGCTCACCACCCCCGGTGACACCGATTCCCTCGCTGCCGCGCTCGACCGCCTGGCCGGCGACCGGGCGGAACGCGAACGGCTCGGCCGACGGGGCCGGGTGCTCGTGGAGACCCACCACACCTGGCGCAGCCGCGTCACCGACCTGCTGGCGGGGGTGTTCGTGTGAGATCCGTGATTCCCGCCCCACTGCGCCGCACCCTCGCGCTCATCGACCTGCGCGAGCACCGCCTCCTGATCATCGTCGGCCTCCTCGCCCTCATCGGTGACGTGGCATTCCGCATCCTCGAACCCTGGCCGATGAAGATCGCCGTGGACACCGTCACCCGGGCCCTCGGCGCCGACATCGCGGTCGCCACCGGCACCCCGGAGGACGTCACCACAACCCTCGTGATGTGGGCACTCATCCTCGCCGGCATCGTCGCCGGGCGGGCGGTGTGCAACTACATCTCCACCATCGCCTTCGCCAAGACCGGTGTGAAGGTGGTGACCCGCCTGCGCACCCGCGTCTTCGACCACATCCAGTCCCTGTCGCTGCAGTACCACTCCCGCGCCTCCATCGGCGACACCTCCCAGCGACTCGTCGGCGACATGGGCCGCCTCCAGGAGGTGGCGGTGACCGCGGGCCTGCCGCTGATCGGCAACCTCGCCACCGTCGTCGTCCTGTTCATCGTCGTCATGGTGCTCAACCCCGTGCTCTCGCTCGTCGTCGTCGCCACCGCCGCGTTGTACCTGCTCATCTCCTCGGTCGCCGCACCACAGATCACCGCCGCCTCCCGCGCCACCCGCAAGGGTGAGGGGCGCCTGGTCGGGGACGCCGCCGAGGCGCTCGCCGCCATCCGCGTCGTCCAGGCCTACGGACTCGAGGACACCATCGCCAGCAGTTTCGCCGCCGGCAACCAGAAGGCACTGACCGCCAACATCCGCGCCCGCCGCCTGGCCGCCCGCCTGGAGCGCTCCACCGACGTCCTCGTCGGCCTCGCCACCGCCGTAGTTCTCGGATTCGGCGGCTGGCAGGTCATGCAGGGCATGATGACCCCCGGCGACATCGTCCTGTTCATGATGTACCTCAAGACCGCCATGAAACCCCTGCGGGACATGGCCAAGTACACCGGCCGCATTGCCCGCGCCCAGGCCAGCGGCGAACGCATCGCCGACCTCATGGACGAACCCGTCGACATCGCCGACCCGGCCGAGCCCCGCGACATGATCGGCGTCGAGGGCACCGTCACCTACGACCGGATCAGCGCCCGCGACGGCCACGGCCGACCCCTGTTCACCGACCTCGGCCTCACCATCCCCGCCGGGCAACGCGTCGGCCTCCTCGGCCCCTCCGGTGCCGGCAAGTCCACTCTCGCCGGCTACCTCGTCCGCCTCGCGGACGTCGACACCGGCGCCGTCCGCCTCGACCACTACGACACCCGCGACGTCCGCCGCGACGAGCTGCGCCAGCAGGTGTCCATCCTCTTCCAGGAATCGGTCCTCTTCGCCACCACCGTCCGTGAGAACATCCGCTACGGGCGCCTGACCGCCACCGACGACGAGGTCATCGACGCCGCCCGCCGCGCCGGCGCCCACGACTTCATCATGGCCCTGCCCGACGGCTACGACTCCGTCCTGGGCAACCGGGGTGACACCCTCTCCGGCGGGCAGCGCCAACGCCTGGCCATCGCCCGCAGCATGGTGCGGGACTCCGCCGTCGTCGTCCTCGACGAACCCACCACCGGCCTCGACCCGGCCTCCCGGGCCCTGGTGGAGGAATCGCTGCACGAACTCACCCGGGGACGCACGACACTGGCCATCACCCACGACATCTCCATGATCCGCTCCCTCGACCGCCTGCTCTGGCTCGAGGACGGACAGATCGTCGAGGACGGCACCCCCGCCGAGCTCCTCACCGACCCCGACACCCGCATCAGCGCCTGGGCCCGCACCCAGGAGGATGCCGTCCACCAGAAGGAACTGCTCTGATGCTTCTCGACGCCCCCACCCTCACTCGCCTGCTCCACCACCGCGTCGAACCCACCCACCTGCGGATCAAACCCGGCCGCAGCACCCACGTCGCCTGGCGCAACCCGGACACCGGCGAGGTCGGCTGGACCCTGTGGACCATCGACCCGGACAAGTACGCCAAGAGCATGTTCCGGGCCGGGGACCTGCTCACCGTCCACGACGCCACCGGACCGTACCTGTTCAGCGGCCCCTGGTACGCCGACCGCCGGCTCATCCCGGCACTCCGCGGCCTGCCCGTCGACCCGGCCGAGCTGGACATCCTCCGCTACATCCCGCACCGCCGTGTGGTGGCCCGGGCAGGGGAGCGGGTCCTGCGCGTCCACGCCGTCCCGGTCGACGCCGACCCCGCCCGGACCTGGCTCCACCACGGGGTGCCCACCCTCCCCGTGACCCGGCACAGCCCCCACATCGTGTCCACCCCCTGGTGGGGTGCCGGCGACCTGCGGACACACCCCGACCATCTCGGCGCCGCCCGGGCGGCCGGACGCGCGATCGCCCGCCTGCACCACACCCCGGTCGAATCCGGAACGCCGGTGTGCCCCGTCGACCCGCACGGTGCCGCCGACGCGGTTGCCCGACACGCCCCGACCCTGGCACCGGAGGCCATCTCGATCGCCGACCGAATCGCCCCGCTGCTCGACAGCGACCGCCCCGCCGTCAACCTCCACGGGGACCTCTCGCCCGACCAGGTGCTCGTCGCCGGCCCCGACAGCGACGAGATCCGGCTCATCGACACCGACCGCGCCGGCGCGGGCCCGGCGGTGCGCGACCTCGGAACATGGAAGGCGAACGCGTCGACCGACCAGTGGACCGCCTTCTGTGCCGGCTACCGGGAGGACGGCGGGGACGTCCACCTCACCGAGATCGCCGCCTGGGAGGCCTACGCCCACCTTTCCGCCGCCCTCGACCCGCTGCGCCGTGACCCGGGCAACGAGAACTGGGAGACCGAGGTCGCCGCCCGCCTCGACGCCGCCCGTGCCGCCCTCGACCTGTTGCCCCGGGGGTCCGTCCACCGGGTCTGGCCCGCCGGGGAACGCCTCGCCGTGGAGTACCTCGACGCCGACGGCACGGTCCGCGCCGGGTTCCGCGCCGACGGCGTGTTCCATCCGGTGCCGTCCCCGGCCGGCGGGACCGTCATCTCCCACCGACCGGGGAAACGTGCCGTCGTGCGCCGCGAGGACGGCAGCTACTCCAAGCTGGTGAAGAAGGGCCGGGCACGGCGGATCCTCACCGCGATCAACGCCGCCCGCCCGCTGGCCGAGCACTTCCGCACCCCGCGGATCCTCGGCGCCGGGGACGACCACGTCACCTTCGCCCCGCTCGAGGGGCTCAGCCTCCACGACCCCACCGCGTTCACGGATGAGCAGTGGCGCACCGCATGGCGCGACATCGCCCGCGCCCTGGGCCGGGCGCAGCAGGAACAGGCGCCGGCGTCCACCCCGGTCCACACCGCGGCGGACGAGGTCGCCGTCCTGCGGCAGTGGGTGCGCACCAGCCGCGTGCTCGTCCCGGACCCCGTCCGCCTGCAGGAGGCCACCGAGCGGGTCATCGCGGACCTGGCCGGCCTGCCCGAGCGGCTGGCCCCGGCCCACCGCGACCTGCACGACAAGCAGCTGTTCCACCACCCGGAGCTCGGCCCCGGACTCATCGACGTGGACACCGCCTGTCTGGCCGACCCCGCCCTGGACGTGGGCAACCTCCGGGCCCACGCCCGCCTCCGTCACCTGCAGGGGCTGTGGACCGGCGAGCAGGCCCGGGTGGTGACCTCCGAGTTCCCCTCCGACGCCGCCGTCGAGGTGTATGAGCGGGCAAGCCTCGTCCGGCTGGCGTGCGTGTACGCGTTCCGCCCTAGGTGGGCACCCCTTGTGGCACCTGTGCTGGGGGAAATATTCTCCCGGGTATGAGCGACTACCGCACCGTGACCGTCCCCGCCCACCACGTCCTAGCCAGCCGGGAGACCATCTCTGCCGACGCCATGGTCGACTACTTCGACCGGGCCTTCACCCAGGCCGCGCGGACGCTGGCTGCGGCCGGCCTGCGCCCGACCGGTGCGGCCCGTGCGTACTACTTCTCGCCGCCGACCGACACCGTCGACCTGGCGGGTGGCTTCGTCGTCCCCGGGGACGGGCTCGACGCCGTGACCCGGGCCATCGACCCGGCCTCCGGGCTGGCGGTCCACCTCATCCCGGAATCCCGCGCCATGGTCACCTCACACCACGGCGGATACGACGGCCTTCCGCAGGCGTGGCAGGAGCTCGTCGACCACGCCCATGCGCAGGGGGAGGAACTCTCGGCACCGTGCTGGGAGGAATATGTCACGATGCCCACTCCTGAGGCCGATCCGGCGGACATGGTCACCGACCTCTACCAGCCGCTGGTCTGAGATTGCGGGCATGAGGAAAGCCCCCGTCCAACCGGACGGGGGCTGTCGGCGTCGGCCGGTCAGGCGTCGAGGTCCGACTCGATGAGCGCGGCGATCTTCTCCACGGCCTCGGCGTTGTCGGAGGTGACGGTGACCTGGTCACCCTTCTCCGCGCCGAGGGCCATGATCATCAGCGAGGAGGCGGCGTCGGCCTCCTCGTCGTCATCACCGGCGAGGGTGAGGATGATGTCGTCGTCGTACTCGCCGGCGGCGTCAGCGACGATGGAGGCGGGGCGGGCGTGCAGGCCGACGGCGGAGCCGACGGTGACGGTCTTGGAAGCCATGGGATGGGTCCTTTCGATGACGAGGTAGTGGGGACCAGTGTAGGGAAGTTAGGACGTGACGGCGACCGGCTGGGTGGCCTGGACCGCCTTTTTCGGCCAGAACTGCTTGAGCGCCAGGACGGTGACGGCGGAGACGATCGTGCCGGCGAGGACGGCGACGAGGAAGCCCCACCACGGGTCGATGGCGAACAGGACGAACACGCCGCCGTGGGGTGCGCGGGACCCGACGCCGAGGGCCATGGAGGTCGCACCGGTGACGGCGCCGCCGACCATCATCGAGGGGATGACACGCAGCGGGTCGGCCGCGGCGAAGGGGATCGCGCCCTCGGAGATGAAGGACAGGCCCAGCAGCCACGCGGACTTGCCGTTCTCCTGCTCGGCCGGGGTGAACAGTCGCTTGCGCACGAGGGTGGCCACGGACAGGGCGATGGGCGGGACCATGCCGGCGGCCATGACGGTCGCCATGATCTGCATGGACGCCTCGTCACCGGTGGACAGGCCGGCAGTGGCGAACAGGTACGCCGCCTTGTTCACGGGGCCACCGAGGTCGAAGCACATCATCAGGCCGAGGATGACGCCGAGGAGCACGGCGGAGGAGCCGGACATGGAGCCGAGCCAGTCGGTCATCCCCGTCATGGCGGCCTCCAGCGGGCGGCCGAGCAGCAGGAACATGAGCAGGCCGATGAGCAGGGAGGTCAGCAGCGGGATGATCACCACGGGCATGAGGGAGCCGAGGATGCGGGGGACCTTCCACGAGCCGATCCAGTAGGCGATGAGGCCGGCGAGGATGCCGGTGACCAGGCCGCCGAGGAAGCCGGCGCCGATGAGGACGGAGATCGCGCCACCGACGAAGCCGGGGGCGATGCCCGGGCGGCCGGCGATGGCGAACGCGGTGTAGCCGGAGAGGGCGGCGACGATGAAGCCCATGGCCATCTGACCGGTGGCGAAGAGGACGGCACCGAGGTAGAGGGCGAGGCCGGAGCGGTCGAAGGTGACGGCTGTGCCGTCGACGTCGACGGTGTTGCCGGGGAGGTTGTTGAGCGAGTGCCCGGTGGCGATCGCCTGCCAGCCGTTGGCCATGTCGTAGCCGCCGACGAGGAAGCCGAGGGCGAGCAGCAGGCCACCGGCGGCGACGAACGGGATCATGTAGGACACGCCCGTCATGACGGCCTGCTGGATGCGCCGGCCCCAGCCCAGCTGGGCGCTGTCGGTGGTGGTCTCGGTGGCGGTGCCGGTGACGGTCCGGGCCTTCGGGTTGGCGGCGGCGGCGACGGCCTCGTCGATCATGACTGCAGGTTCGTTGATGGCGCGTTTGACGCCGGACTCGACGACGGGTTTGCCGGCGAAGCGTTCGCGGTCGCGGACACCGACGTCGGTGGCGAAGATGACGGCGTCAGCTGCGGTGACGGCCGCCGGGTCCATCGGCTTCGTCGAGGAGGAACCCTGGGTCTCCACGACCAGTTCCACATCATCGCGGCCCTCGGCGGCCTGCGCGAGGGCGTCGGCGGCCATGTAAGTGTGGGCGATACCGGTCGGGCAGGCGGTGATGGCCACGATGCGGGTGACCTGCTTGTCGACGCCCCCGTTCCCGCCGCCGCAGGCTTCTTCTTCTCCGCGGTGATCACCTCGGTCACCGCGGTGACGATCTCCTGCTCCGAGCGTGCCTCCCGCAGGCGGGTGAGGAAGTCGCCGCGCACCAGAGCGCGGGCGAGCTTGGACAGGATCTTCAGGTGCTCCTTACCGCCACCGGCCGGGGCGGCGATGAGGAAGACGAGGTCGGCGTCGCCGTCCGGGCCGCCGAAGTCGACGGCGCGGGTCAGGCGGGCGAAGGCGAGGGTCGGTTCGGTGACGGCCTCGGAACGGCAGTGGGGGATGGCGACCTTCCCCGGGACCCCGGTGGGGGCCTGTGCTTCGCGGGCCAGGGCGGCGTCGGCAAGCGAGGAGGCGTCGGAGGCACGGCCGGCGGAGACGACAACGTCGGCCAGGCGGGTGATGACGTCGGTGGGTGTGGACCCGAGGTCCTCATCGAGGACGACGAGGTCGGTGGTGATGATCGCGGGGGTCATGGTTTCCTCGAGGTGACTAGGAGTGGAGTTCGCGTACGCGCGTGTCGGTGAGATTGAGATGGCCGGGGGAGGGGATGGTCGTCCCGGGCAGGGCAGTGGCGGCGGCACCGTAGGCCACGGCCCGGACGAGGCACTGATCGGCGGGCAGGCTGTCCGCCCGCGCCATGAGATAGCCCGCAAGCGAGCTGTCCCCGGCACCGACCGTGGACTTCACCTCCACCGGGGGTGGGGTGGCGTGCCAGGCCCGATTCTCGATGACCAGGACGGCGCCGGAGGCGCCGAGGGTGACCAGGACTTCCTCCACACCCCGGGTGATGATCTTGCGGGCCGCATCAACCACCGGGCGGAGATCGCCGTCGGCGGCCGCGGACTCGAGTTCCTCCCCGTCGACCCCGACCAGCTGGCCGAGTTCCAGCCCGTTCGGTTTGAGCAGGTTGGGCGCGGCGGTCTCCAGTCCCTCGCCCAGGGCCATGATCGCCTCGTCGGAGGTGTCGACCGCGACCGGCAGTCCCGGCAGGGAGCGGCGCACCGTGGACAGCACCCTCGTGTACCAGTCGGTGGGTACCCCGGGTGGCAGGGATCCAGCCAGCACCAGCCAGGAGCACTGCGTGCCCAGTGTGGTGAGGATGCGGATGATCTCCGCTTCGGCATCGTCGGTGATGGTGGCCCCCGGGCCGTTGATCTTGGTGGTCGTGCCGTCGGGCTCCGTCAGGGTGGTGTTCATGCGCACACCCTCGGTGACCGGGACCGCATGGATCGGGATGTCCGCCTGCCGGGCGAGGGCGATGAAGGGATCATCCTCGTCGGCGGGGACCACGGCCAGCGTCCGGCGCCCGGCCAGGGTGAGGGCGTGGGTGACGTTGACCCCTTTGCCGCCGGCGACCTGGGAGATGGCGGCGGGTCGGATGACCTGTCCGCGTTGCAGAGGATCCGTCAACTGCATCGTGGCGTCGATGCTGGGATTCGGCGTCAAGGTGAGGATCACGGCGTGCTCCTGGTCCGTTCTCTCGGTGAAGCCCGGGGAAGGGCCACGTCGGGGAGGTGTATCATGGACGGTGACCATGAGATAGGTCACAGGTGATTTTTGATTGTACCCTAATTCTCGCCCGATTATGCCCGTCTGTCAATACTCTGTGGTCCGGTTTATTGCGAGATTACCGAACATGTGGTGATCTGGGGGGAAGTACACAACAACGTGTGAGATGGGAGACAACCATGGAGGGTGTCCACAGCACCTCTGTCAAGGGCACCGGCGTCGTCGCCGGCATCGCCTACGCCCCGGCGGTCTGGGTACGGCCCCGACCGGAGCTGCCCAAGGCCGGCGCAACCGTGCCGGCGGGGGAGCGGGAGGCAGAGTACGAGCGCTTCGTCGCCGCCGCGGACCTCGTGTCCGAGCGACTCCTCGCCCGTTCAGCCCACGTCGAGGGCTCCGCGTCCGAGGTGCTCAAGGCCACCGCCGGCATGGTCGCCGACCGCGGCTGGCGCAAGGCGGCCCGGAAGGCCGTCAACTCTGGTCACCCCGCCGAGAACGCCACCGTGGAGGCCACGGACAAGTTCGTCACCATGTTTGAGGCCGCCGGCGGAGTCATGGCCGAACGCACCACCGACCTCAAGGACATCCGCGACCGGGTCCTCGCCGAACTGCGCGGCGAAGAGGAACCTGGACTGCCGGAGGTCGACGGTGAGGCCGTGCTCTTCGCCGACGATCTCTCCCCGGCCGACACCGCCACCCTCGACACCGACCACATCGTCGCCCTGGTCACCGAGCTGGGCGGGCCCACCAGTCACACCGCCATCATCGCCCGCCAGCTCAACCTCCCGTGCATCGTCGCCGTCGGTTCCGCCATCTCCTCCATCCCCGCCGGCGAGAAGGTCCTCATCGACGGCGCCATGGGCACCATCACCATGGACACCGACCCGGAGGCCTCCGCAGAGCGAGTCCGCGAATCCCGGGAACGCGCCGCCGTCGTCGCCCAGTGGCGCGGCCCCGCCCAGACCCGCGACGGACATCGCGTCCAGCTGCTGGCCAACGTCGCCGCCGGCAACGCCGCCCGCGTCGCCGCGGAAGGTCAGGCCGAGGGAATCGGCCTCTACCGCACCGAGATGAGCTTCCTCTCCGCCTCTGAGGAACCCAGCGTCGATGAGCAGGCCCGCATCTACCGCAAGGTCTTCGACGCCTTCCCGGACTCCAAGGTGGTCATCCGCACCCTCGACGCCGGATCGGATAAGCCGATCGCCTACGCCACCATGACCGTGGAGGAGAACCCGGCCCTTGGTGTGCGCGGCCTGCGCATCGCCAACAGCAACGAGCCGTTGCTCACCCGCCAGCTCGACGCCATCGCCCAGGCCGCCGAAGGCCGCGGCGAGGGTGCCACCACCTGGGTCATGGCCCCGATGGTCGCCACCGCCCGGGAGGCCAAGTGGTTCGCCGGCCTGTGCCGGGAGCGCGGCCTCATCGCCGGCGCCATGATTGAGGTCCCCGCCGCCGCCCTCATGGCGGACAAGCTCATGCCGCACCTGGACTTCGTGTCCATCGGCACCAACGACCTCACGCAGTACACGATGGCCGCGGACCGACTGTCCCCGCAGCTGGCCTACCTCACCGACCCGTGGCAGCCCGCCGTCCTCCGCCTGATCCGCCACACCTGTCTCATCGGGCACGACACCCAGACCCCGGTCGGTGTCTGCGGCGAGGCAGCGGCCGACCCGATGCTCGCCTGCGTCCTCACCGGACTCGGAGTCGACTCGCTCTCGGCCGCTTCGACCGCCCTGCCGGGCGTGGGTGCGCAGTTGGCGGATGTGGACCTGGAGACCTGCAAGAAAGCCGCCGAGCTCGCGCTCGAATCCGTGGGTGCAGCTGCGGCCCGGGAAGCGGTCCGCGAGCTGCTGCAGGGTTAACGGGGCGGTTACCCCGCGACGATCACGTCGACCTCTCGTTCGCGCAGGGCAGTCACGAAGGACTCCGGCGCGGACGAGTCGGTGATCACCACGTCGATGTCATCGATCCCGGCGAAGCTGACCAGGAAGTCATTGCCCAGCTTCGTCGAGTCGCAGAGGACGACGACCTTGTGGGCGTTGGTGACCATGGCGGATTTGATGGCCGCCTCCTGGGCATCCGCCGTGGACAGCCCGTGGTCGAGCGTGAGAGCGTTCGTGCCGATGAAAGCGACGTCCGCGCGCATGAGCGCCAGGGTCCGCAGGGCGGTGTCACCGACGACCGCCTGAGTGATGGCGCGGACGGAACCACCGAGCAGCTGGACCTCCACCAGGCCTTTGTTGGCCAGATTGAGGGCGATGGGCAGGCTGTTGGTCACGATGGACCACTGCCGGGCGTTCGGTTGCTCGGCGATGAGCTCCGCGAGGGTGCCGATCGTGGTGCCCGAATCCAGGAACAGGCCACCGTTGGGGTCGGGGAGGAACTCGAGAGCCGCCCGCGCGATGGCCGATTTGGCGGTGGGGGCAGAACGGAAACGCGCATCGAGGGTGAACTCCGCGGTCTGGAAGGTCTGGCTCGCCACGGCACCACCATGGACGCGGTGCACCACGCCCTCCCTGTCGAGGACCGCCAGATCTCGGCGGATGGTCTCGGCCGTGACATCGAAGCGGTTCGCCAGCTCTGTCACGTTGACCCGGCCCTCGACGGCGGTGAGGGAGGCGATCTGGCGTCGACGTTCCTCTGCGTACATGGATGTTCCTCACGATCCCACATGAATGGTCGGGGCGAATGCCCGTTTTCCCCATTCTGGCAGAAAGTGATCGGATGTCCGCGTTATCACACCGTGGCCAGCGGTGATGTCCACCGGCCAGCCCGGCGGACGACGTGGAATCACGCGCTCACAGCCCTAAAACCACGCCCGTTCCCGTGGGAGTGTGCAAGACTCCACACAGTCGGGAGTGGCCACTTTCGGGGGTGGAAACGGGCGGACGGGGACTAGAGCTTCCGGAGGACGGAGACGATCTTGCCCATGATCTCCGCGTTCTCGGCAGGAATCGGGGCGTAGTCCTCGTTGTGCGGGAGCAGCCAGACACCGGAGGAGTCCTTGTGGAACTCCTTGGCCGTGGCCTCACCGTCAATGAGCGCTGCGACGAACTCGCCCATCTCCGCCACGGGCTGGGAACGGACGACGACCCAGTCACCGTCAAGGATGCCGGCATCCTTCATGGAATCTCCCACAACCTTGAGCATGAACAGTTCGCCGTCGCCCACCAGGTCGGCCGGCAGTGGGTAGTAGTCCTCCACGTCCTGCTCCGCGAGAATGGGGACCCGGCCGCGATCCGGCCGACCACAGGAATGAAGTTGGTGGCGCCGGCGTCAACGGGCACATCCGACGGGCGTGGTTCCGCGGCCCGACGGCCCGGCTTCTTCACGGTGTCGGTCGACGGCAGAGTGCGTACGTCCACTGCGCGCGGTTTGTTGGCGTCCCTGCGCAGGAAGCCCTTCTTCTCCAGCTGCTTGAGCTGGTAGGCGACCGAGGAGGTGGACTGCAGCCCGGCGGCATCACCGATCTCGCGGATGCTCGGCGGGTAACCCCGCAGGACGACCGCATCCCGGATGACCTCGAGGATCCGACGCTGTCGGTCGGAGAGGTTGGACGGGTCGGGTTTGCCGGTGGGCTGGATGTTCGGGGCGGGACTGGTGCGAGCCATGGTCTGTCATTCCTTACGTCGTCGAGCTGGGTGTTCGCGGGAGAGTTGGTGGTGTTCGAATGGCTGGGGCTGGCGAGCCGTGTACCTGTTACATGTCTACCACGATCTTGTACGGATGTTCGAGAGATACCTGCCCGGTGTGGACAAATTTTCGAACGCCTGCTATAAATCGAACATAGCAGCTAAATCGAACATATGGACGCATGTGGTGTTCGAGAGTGTCGGAACCACCCGATACTCTCGGTCCCACAACCGAAAGGACATTGCCATGACCATCTCCCTCAACCACTCTGTTGCAGGCCACCGTACCCGTCCCGCCACCACGGCAGTCGTCCCGGCAGCTGCGGTGTGGGAGCCCTCCGGTTACCGGGAGGCGAGCGGTGAACAGCGCGCTGTTCGAACGCTGCGGGTGGATGATCGAACGCAGCGACGAGAGACGTCTCCGCCGCGGAGCACTTGGCAGGATCGGGCCCGACGCCGGCGGGAGACCGCCGTCACCTACCTCGTCGGAGCCGTGTTCGGGTTCTGCGTCGTCGGTGCGACCATGCTCGCGGGCGGGGATGAACCTGCCGCTCCGGCGACCGATCCGACCGTGAGTCAGGCGACCGTGTCCGCCCGGTAAGATCGGGGACCAATCATCCTCGTTTCCGGAAGGCGATGAATCCGCGCTGTGTACTGCCCGTTCTGCCACCACGACCATTCCCGCGTCATTGATTCACGCATCATTGACGCGGGTGCCGCGATTCGGCGCCGCCGCGAGTGCACCAGCTGTCAGGGTCGCTTCACCACCATCGAGAAGGCCGTCCTCCTGGTGGTCAAACGAAACGGGGTGACAGAACCTTTCAGTCGCGACAAGGTGGTGCTCGGCGTGCGTCGTGCCTGCCAGGGGCGGGACGTCTCCGATGACGCGCTGAAACGCCTGGCCCAGGAGGTTGAGGAGACCGTCCGTAGCCACGGCAGTTCACAGGTGGACGCCAACGCCATCGGCCTGGCCATCCTCGAGCCATTGCGGGCCCTCGATGAGGTGGCCTACCTGCGTTTCGCCTCCGTGTACAAGTCCTTCGAGTCCGCCGAGGACTTTGAGTCGGAGATCCGGCTGATGCACCGCCGTGCCCGTGAGGACGAGGCGGCGACAGAGGGGGAACCTTTCTAGCGGAGCTTGTCCACCGCCTTCTGGATACGCCGCAGGGAGATGGGGCGTGCGGTCCCCAGTCGCTGGGCGAACAGGCTCACCCGGAGTTCTTCGATCATCCACCGGATGTCCTTGACTTCGCGGGTCTTCTCCCGTCCCCGGGGAAGTTTCGCCAACCGCTGTGACAGGTAGGACTGTGCTTCGTCGACCTCGTACTGCCGGTCGGCGTCTTTGTCCGGGTCGGCGGACATCTCCTGCAGGCGGATGGTCATCGCCTGCAGGTAACGGGGCAGATGTCGCAGATGGGCCATGCCGTGGACTGTCACTGCGTTGCGCGGTAGCAGGAACTGGAGCTGGGCGGTCATGTCGTCGATGGCGTCACCGCTCCACTTCTTCAGTTCACCCTCGACATTCTGGTACTCGACGAGGGCGGGGGCGAGGCCGACGACTGTCCTACGGACGGCGCCGGCCACGTCGGGTGACACCTTCTTCTTCAGGGCAGTGAACGCGTCCGGATCCCGGACCGGGCCCCCGTGTTCGAGCATGAGGTCACGGATGGCGGCGACTCTGGCGTCCTCGACCAGCCCGGCGGCACCGCCGTGCGGGTAATGGTCGACAGCGACCCGCTGTTGCAGGGGCAGCCCCTTGGTCATCTGCTGCACGTTCACGGAGATCTCCCGCAGGAGAAGGGTGAGAGTGGCGGTCATCATGGATGCGTTGGCGGCCGCCTTCGTGGGATGTACCCGCACCTCGACGCCGTCCGGGGTGGCCACGAGGGCGGGGTAGGTGGTCACGGAGTGGCCGTCGACGACGGTGTCCACCTCCTCGGCGATGGTGCCCAGGGTGTCTGCGGTCCACTCCGGGACGGCCGTCGACTCGGCCTGACGCCCCACCCGGCTGACGGAGGAGCTGATGGACCCGGCCTGGCGGCTGACCAGGGCAGCGAGGTTCTTGTCTGCGTCGATGATCTTGCCCCGCTTATCCAGCGCGCCGTAGGTCATCTTCAGGTGGGCAGGCAGGGCCGCCGGGCGGAAGTCCTCGGCGGTGATGTCCCGGGCTCCGAGGGCGCGGAGCACCTGGGCCAGCTGCTCGACGAGGGACCCCTCATAGGGGATCAGGCGCGGGAGCGCCCGGGCGGCGTAGTCGGGGGTGGGGACGACACTGCGCCGCACCTGCTTGGGCAGGGTACGGATGAGCTCGGTGACCAGCTCCTCGCGGAGGCCGGGGACGAGCCAGTCGAATCCGTCGGTGTCCATTCCGGCCAACAGCGGCACGGGGATGAGGACGGTGACGCCGTCCTGGGGGTGGCCGGGCTCGAAACGGTAGGTGAGGTCGTAGTCGATGGAGCCCTTGTGCAAGCGGTCCGGGAACGCGTCCTCGGTGACCGCCCGGGCGTCGTCACCGAGCAGTGCCTCGGGGTCGAAGTCGAGGAGATCGGGGTGGGCGACGCGCTCCTTCTTCCACCAGGAGTCGAAGTGTCGGCCGGTGGTGATGGTGGCGGGTAGTTTCGCGTCGTAGAAGTCGAAGAGGGTGTCCTCGTCGACGACGATGCCGCGGCGGCGTGCCTTGTCCTCGACTTCGGCGGCGGATTCGAGTTTTTCCACGTTGGAGTGGAAGAAGGTGTGGTGGGTGGTCCAGTCGCCCTCGATGAGGGCGTGGCGGATGAACATGTCCCGGGCGGCTTCGGGGTCGACGCGGTGGTAGGGCACGATCCGGTCGGCGATGATGGTGACGCCGTAGAGGGTGGACTTCTGGTGGGCGATGCCGGAGGCGCGCTTCCGGGACCAGGCCGGTTCGGAATGCTGGTGCTTGAGCAGCGGGCCGGCGAGCTTCTCCACCCAGGCGGGTTCGATCTTCGCGACGTCGCGGGCCCACAGTCGGGAGGTCTCCACGAGTTCGGCGGCCATGAGGAACTCCGGCGGCTTCTTGGCCAGGGAGGAGCCGGGGAACACCATGAAGCGGGTGCCGCGGGCCCCCTTGAATTCACGGGAGTTGCCGTCGCGCGCGCCGATGTGGGAGAGCAGCCCGGCGAGGAGGGACTGGTGGATGGCGTCGGGGTAGCGGTCGCCGGCGGTCTCGTGGCGGGTGGACCAGCCGAGGGTGCGTGCGATGTCGCGGAGCTGCCGGACCAGGTCGTACCACTCGCGGATGCGCATGTAGTGGAGGAACTCCTTCTTCATGCGCTTGCGGAAGGCGTTGCCGGTGAGGTCGTCGCGGGACTGGCCGATGTAGTCCCACAGCTGGAGGAAGGAGAGGAAGTCCGAGGTGGTGGACTTGAAGCGGGCGTGGGCCTGGTCGGCCTGCGCCTGGAATTCCAGGGGGCGTTCGCGCACGTCCTGGATGGTCAACGCGGCGACGATGACCACGACGTCGTCAAGCACGCCGAGGCGGTTGGCCTCGACGAGCATGCGGGCCATGCGTGGGTCGACCGGGATGCGGGCGATGTCACGGCCGACGGGGGTGAGCACGGGTTGGCCGTCCTTCTCCTGCTCGGCCAGGGCCCCGAGTTCGTGGAGGAGGAGGAGACCGTCGCGGATGGCGCGGTTCTCCGGGGGCTGGACGAAGGGGAACTCGGTGATGTCACCGAGTCGCATGAGCGCCATCTGGAGGATGACGCTAGCGAGGTTCGTGCGCAGAATCTCCGGGTCAGTGAACTCGGGGCGGGAGAGGAAGTCCTCCTCCGAGTACAGACGGATGGCGATGCCGTCGGCGACACGGCCGCAGCGGCCGGAACGCTGGTTGGCACTGGCCTGGGAGATCGGTTCGATGGGCAGGCGCTGCACCTTGGTGCGGGTGGAGTAGCGCGAGATGCGGGCGGTGCCCGTGTCCACCACATACCGGATGCCGGGGACGGTCAGGGAGGTTTCCGCGATGTTGGTGGACAGCACGATGCGGCGGCCGGCGTGCGGCTGGAACACACGGTGCTGTTCCTGGTTGGACAGGCGGCCGAACAGGGGAGTGACCTCCACGCCCTTCCATTTGCGGCCGGCCATCGCCTCCATGGCGTCGCGGATGTCACGTTCACCCGGGAAGAAGCAGAGGATGTCACCGGGGCCCTCGAGCATGAGTTCCTCGCAGGCCTCGCACACCGCGTCGAGGGGGTCCTGGTCGACGACCTTGCCGGCGGCCTCGAACTCGAGTGGGCGGTACCGGACCTCCACGGGGAAGGTACGGCCCGAGACCTCGATGATGGGGGCGGGCTCGCCCTCGGCGTCCGCGAAATGACCGGCGAAACGCTCCGGGTCGATCGTCGCGGAGGTGATGATCACCTTGAGGTCGGGGCGCTTCGGCAGCAGGGTGCGCAGATAGCCGAGGATGAAGTCGATGTTGAGGGATCGCTCGTGCGCCTCGTCGATGATGATCGTGTCGTAGGCGTTGAGGAAGCGGTCGCGTTGCATCTCGGCGAGCAGAATGCCGTCGGTCATGATTTTGACGGCCGAGGTGGGGGACACGCGGTCATCGAAACGGATGGCGTAACCGACGGTCTCACCGATGTCCTGGCCGAGTTCGTCGGCGATACGCTCGGCGACGGTACGGGCCGCCAGGCGCCGGGGCTGCGTGTGGCCGATGAGGCCGCGGCGGCCGCGCCCGAGTTCGAGGCAGATCTTCGGGATCTGGGTCGTCTTTCCGGAGCCGGTCTCGCCGGCGATGATGACCACCTGGTTCTCCTCGATCGCGGCGGCGATGTCGTCGCGGCGGGCGGAGACGGGCAGGGACTCGGGGTAGGTGATCTCCGGCACGCCGGCATCGATGAGCGTCCGCTTGTCGACGGCGCGCTGCACATCCGCCGCGATCGCCGCCAGCGCCTTGGGGGAGCGCGCCTTGTGCAGGCGCCGGCGGAAGGAGCGGTCGTCGGCGAGCGTCACCTCGGCGAGACGCTCGAGGAGGGATTCACGGGTGATCGGCGGGGAATTCGTCATGGCTGACCGTGAATCCTACCCCGCCTCCCGGCCGACCGGTGCGCGGTGGCCTATCGTGAGGTGCGCACATGTTCCACCATGCTCCCCAGTGAAAGGTCCAGCGAATGACGTATCCCGGACAGGGCGACGGACACGGCCCCGATGAGCCGAGGGACGAGTACCCGCCGTACCCCTCGACCCCGCACCCGGAGGACAACCCCGGCTACGCCGGCCACCAGCAGTACGGTCAGTACAGCGACTACAACGCGTACGACACCGGCGGTGCCGCTCCGGCCACGGGCACCGGCAAGGTGCACGTCATGCAGGCCGTGTCCTGGGCGTTCAAGGCGATCTTCCGCAGCTGGCCGTTGTGGATCCTGGGGGCGCTCGCGTTCTTCGTGCTCACTTTCCTGCTCAGCTTCATCTTCAACATCGGCAACGCGACCGCCGCGGACCCGACGGCCGTCAACGTCGGGGACATCGTCGTCGCCGTCGTCTCCGTCGTCGTCTCGGTCCTCATCTACAACGCCGCCCTCCGGCAGGTGGACAACCGGACGGTCGGGTGGGGGGATCTGACCCGCAACGTCAACTTCTGGCCCACCCTCGGGACCCTGCTGCTCGTACAGCTCGCCGTCGTGGTGATCCTCACCGTGATCGCACTGCCGTTCGCCCTGCCGATGATCAACACGGAGATGACGGACCTGGCTGATGATCAGGTCGCCATGGCGTTCCTCGGCCGGGTGCTCGGCCTCGTCGCCTTCATCCTCTTCGTCAGCCTGTTCCTCTACCCGCTGACCACGTTCATCGCCTGGTACGTCGCGGACCGTCGTGCAGGCATCGGGGAGGCCGTCAAGCTGGGCGTCCGGGCGGGCCTGGCCAATTACGGAAGGCTGCTGCTGTTCTTCTTCGTCTCCGGAATCCTGATCATGATCGCTGCGCTGGTCACCTTCGGCCTCGCGATGATCTTCGTCATGCCGGTGTACACGCTCATTCAGGCGATGCTCTACCGCCAGGCCTCCGCCGGGCCGCTCCCGGCGCCGGCGGACCGTTAGGTCTGGTCAGCCACCGCCGCCTGGTACGCGGCGGTGATGAGCTCCCCGAGGATGCCGAACTCCTCGTTGCGTGAGCTGGAGCTGCGGAACACCAGGCCGACCTCCCGCTGGGCGGTGACGCTGTCATCGAAGCGGGAGACCGCCAGGCCCGGGCGGGTGGTCTCGGTGGACACGGCCGACAGGGGGACGAGCGTGCTGCCCAGGCCACCGGCGACCAGCTGCATGATGGTGGTCAGGGAGGATGCCCGCGTCACCGCGTTCGTCGCCTCGGTGGGGTTGATGTCCGCCGAGCGGCACAGGTCCACGATCTGGTCGTGGAGGCAGTGCCCGTCGTCGAGCAGCAGCAGGTCCAGGTCCTGGAGGCAGTCGAGACCGAGGTCGTCGCGGCCGGCGAACTCGTGTCCGGCCGGGACGACGACGACGAACTCCTCCTTGTAGAGGGGGAGATCGATGACGCCGGAGGCCTCGGACGGCAGCGCCATGAGCGCGACGTCGATCTGTCCGTCCCGCAGCATCTGGACGAGGTGCCGGGTCTGGTCCTCGACGATGCGGGGTTCCAGATCCGGGTACTGCTCGTTGAGGGCGGTGAGCAGTCCGGCGAGGATGTACGGCGCGATGGTGGGGATGATGCCGATGGTCAGCGGGCCGATGAGCGTGCCGTTGGCGCCGCGCGAGCGTGCGAGGAAGGCGTCGGCGGCGTCGAGGGTGGCCTTGGCGAAGGGGAGGAGTTCCTCGCCGGCGGGGGTGACGATGACCCGCCGGGTGGAGCGTTCGATGAGCTGGACGCCGAGTCCGTGTTCCAGGGCGACCAGGGCCTGGGAGAGGGAGGGTTGGGAGATGCTCAGTTTGGTGGCGGCGGTGCCGAAGTGTTTGTTCTCCGCGATGGTGACGAAAGTCCGCAGCTGGGAGAGTGTCGGACGGTACTCCTTATTGTGCATGCCTATCACTATATACGCACCGTGAAAGATTTAGTTATTGACGGATCGCGGGAACGCGGGCATAATGGTTGGTGGCCGTACAGAGACTGATCTGTTACCGGATCGGGTCCGGCCCGATACCCGCAATCTTTCTGAGGAGACACACCATGGCAATTCTGACCGTTGGAGAGAAGTTCCCCGAGTTCCAGCTCACCGCGCTCAAGGGCGGCGACCTGCACGACGTCAACGCCTCCCAGCCGGAGGACTACTTCGAGACCGTGTCCCTGGACAAGTACGAGGGCAAGTGGAAGATCGTCTTCTTCTACCCCAAGGACTTCACCTTCGTCTGCCCGACCGAGATCGCCGCGTTCGGCAAGCTCGACGAGGAGTTCCAGGACCGCGACACCCAGGTTCTCGGCGGCTCCACCGACAACGAGTTCGCCCACTTCAACTGGCGTGCGACCCACCCGGAGCTCAAGGAGGTTCCGTTCCCGATGTTCGCCGACGTCAAGCACGACCTCATTCGTGCCCTCGGCGTCGAGAACGCTGACGGTGTCGCTGACCGCGCCACCTTCATCATCGACCCGGACGGCATCATCCAGTTCGTGTCCGTCACCCCGGACGCCGTGGGCCGCAACGTCGACGAGGTCCTGCGTGTCCTCGACGCGCTGCAGTCCGAAGAGGTCTGCGCCTGCAACTGGCAGGCCAACGACCCGACCAAGAACATCGACAAGCTGGCAGTCGTCCAGGAGGGCCTGAAGTAACACATGTCCATCGATAACCTGAAGAACTCCCTGCCCGAGTACGCCAAGGACCAGAAGCTCAACCTGGGCTCCCTGACCCGGTCCACCGAGCTCAGCGAGCAGCAGCTGTGGGGCACCCTGGTCGCCTCCGCCGCCGCCACCCGCAATGACACCGTCTTCTCCGAGATCGCGGAGGAGGCCAAGGAGCACCTGAGCGACGAGGCTTTCGAGGCCGCTCTCGGCGCCGCCACCGTCATGGCCATGAACAACGTGGCCTACCGCGCCAAGGGCTGGCTCGGCGATGACTTCGCACAGGTCAAGTTCGGCCTGCGCATGAACATCATCTCCAAGCCGGGTGTCGAGAAGGCCGACTTCGAGCTGTGGTCCCTGGCCGTCTCCACCATCAACGGCTGTGAGCACTGCGCCGTCGCGCACTCCAACACCGTCCGCGAGGAGGGTCTGACCAAGGAGCAGGTCTGGGAGGCCGTCAAGGTCGCCGCTGTCGTCCAGGCAGTGGCCCAGACCGTCCAGGTCGAGGCTGCCCGTTAAGCACTGACGCTTATCGACGCATGCTGGCGCCGCCACCCACGAGGGTGGCGGCGTTTTGCTGTGTCTGGCCGTGTCCGGCACAGATCACCTGGCGGGGACGGTGACCTCGGCTAGGTCGTTGCCGCCGGCGTCATCCAGGTCGACCTCCCAGGACAACGCGCCGTCGTCCTCGTCGAGCTCGGCCTCGTCCACCACGCCGCCGTCGTGCTGCGCGAGCGCCTGCCGCATGGCCTCTGCGGCGGTGACGGTGGCGGCGCGGGCCTCGGCGACGTCATCGTCGTCGCCCTCCCGCTCTTCTTCGCGGACATTCCCGTCGTCGTCGACCTCCAGCTCGATCACCTGGTCGCCGACCACGACATCGATGTCGTAGGCGACGCGCCCGTCCTCCCGGTCGATGTCGGTGATGATGCCGCCAGGATGGGCGGCGAGCACAGCGTCTACGGCCGCGAAGACGGGATCATTGCCCGCGGCGGGGGACCGGGTGGCTTCCGTTGTCTGGGCTGCAGAGGTCTCAGTCGAGGCCTGCTCGGTGGCGGTCTCGGTGACTGTGGTGGTGGTCGTACCGGTGTCCGTGCACGCGCTCAGGGCGAGCGCGCTGACACCGACAAGGGCCACAGCTGCAGAAATCTTCATGGGTTCCTCCTTCATCGGTTGTTTCCTTCACCCTACGAAGCGGAGATGAAACGACGATGAAATATGGAGGAGTCTGTCTTCATGTGGGTTCCCCGGCGCCCTGACATGCAACAGGCCCGCCCCCTGCCGGAGCAGGAGAGGCGGGCCTGAGAGAGCCGGTTAGTTGGCGGCGACGTCCAGCTCGGCCAGGTCGTTGCGGTCAGCGTCGTCCAGCTGGACCTTCCAGACCAGGTTGCCGTCCTCGTCCTCGAGCTCCAGCTCGTCGAGCACGCCCTCGGGGTGCAGCTCGAGAGCCTCGTTGACGGCGTCGGTGGCGGAGACGGTGGAGGCCTGGGCCTTCTCGACGTCCTCGCCGTCAGTCTCGCGGTCATCCTCGACGACGTTGCCCTCGAAGTCGACCTCGAGATCGATGACCTCTTCGCCGGTGACGACGTCGAAGTCGAAGGCGTCACGGTCGTCCTCGCGGTCGATGCCGACGATGATGCCGTCCGGGTGATCGGCCATGACGGCGTCGATGGCACGGAAAACGGGATCCTCGCCCTCGGCCTGGGCGGCGACGCTGGTGGAGGCCGCAGCCTCCTCGTCCACGGTCTCCTCCGCGGCATCGGTGGTGGTGGCGACGGCGGTGTCCTCTGCCGGAGTGGTGTCGGTCGCGGTGTCATCGGTGCTGCTGCAGGCGCTGAGGAAGAGGCCCGCGGAAGCGGCGATGGCGGTGAGCTTGAGTGCGCGTGAAGTCATGTTTTCACTCCTGGGTATCGGTTGTGGTGCTCGTATGAAGACATCCACCAGTGTACGTATGTATGCCGCAAAGCGCATTAAAGTGTGATCACGAACGACCGACCCGGACTATGTCTACGCTTGGAGTGATGGATCTCTTCGAGTACCAGGCACGCGAGCTTTTCGACGCCCACGACGTTCCCGTCCTGCCCGCCACCGTCGCCGGCACCCCCGACGAAGCAGAGGATGCCGCCGCCGGGATCGGTGGCGTCACCGTGGTCAAAGCCCAGGTCAGAACCGGCGGCCGCGGCAAAGCCGGCGGCATCGCCGTCGCCGAGTCGCCGGAGAAGGCCCGGGAGGCCGCCGCCCGGATCCTCGACCTGGAGATCAAGGGGCATCCGGTGGACAAGGTGATGGTCACCCAGGGCGCGGACATCGCGGAGGAGTACTACTTCTCCCTCCTCATCGACCGCGCCGAGCGCTCCTACCTGACGATGTTCTCCGCCGAGGGCGGCGTCGACATCGAGCAACTGGCCGCCGAACGCCCCGACGACCTGGTCCGGGAGACGGTGGATCCACTGACCGGCATGGACGACGAGACAGCCGGGCGTCTGGTCGCGGGGCTTCCCGCCGAGGTGGGGGAGAAGATCGTCCCTGTGCTGCAGCGCCTCTACGAGGTCTTCCGCGACGAGGACGCCACCCTCGTGGAGGTCAATCCGCTCATCCTCACCGATGACGGCGACATCATCGCCCTCGACGCGAAGATCACCCTCGACGACAACGCCGCCTTCCGCCATGACAACCGCGACTCCCTGTCGGATGAGGCGGGCGAGCTCGACCCCCTCGAACGACGGGCCCGCGACCACGGGTTGAAGTACGTCACCCTCGACGGGTCGGTCGGCATCATCGGCAACGGCGCCGGCCTGGTGATGTCCACCCTCGATGTGGTCGGCATGGCCGGCGGCGATCCCGCGAACTTCCTCGACATCGGCGGCGGCGCCTCCCCGGAGACGATGACCGCCAGCCTGGAGATCGTGCTCGGCGACGAGCAGGTCCGCAGCGTCCTCATCAACGTCTTCGGCGGGATCACCGCCTGCGACGACGTTGCCCGCGGCATCGTCGCGGCACTCGAGGAACTGGGCGACTCCGCCACCAAGCCACTCGTCGTCCGCCTCGACGGCAACAATGTCGAGGAGGGCCGGGCGATCCTCGCCGACCTGGACCATTCCCTGGTCACCGTGGTCTCCAGCATGAACGAAGCCGCCGATGAGGCAGTGAGAAAGGCATCCCACGTCAGTGTTTCTTGACCACCACTCCCGGATCGTCGTGCAGGGCATGACCGGCAACGAAGGCCGCGAACACACCACCCGGATGCTCGCCGCCGGCGCGACCATCGTCGGGGGGACCAATCCGAGGAAGGCAGGGGAGACGATCACCCTCCACGACACCGAACTGCCCGTGTTCGGTACCGTCGCCGAGGCCATGGAGACCACCGGGGCCGACGTCTCCGTCATCTTCGTGCCGGCCCCCTTCGTCAAGGACGCCGTCATCGAGGCCATTGACGCGGGCATGCCGCTGGTTGCCGTCATCACCGAGGGCGCGCCCGTCCAGGACACCGCAGAGGCGCTGGCTCACGCTCGCAGGAGCGGAACCACCCGAATCATCGGCCCGAACTGTCCCGGCATCATCACCCCGGGTCAGTCCCTGGCGGGCATCATCCCCGCCACCATCGCGGGTCCCGGCCCGGTCGGCCTCATCTCCAAGTCCGGCACCCTGACGTACCAGATGATGAACGAGCTTGCCGACGTCGGCATCTCCACCGCCATCGGCATCGGCGGCGACCCCATCATCGGCACCGACTTCATCGACGCCCTCACCGCCTTCGAGGCGGACCCGGACACCCAGGCCATCGTCATGATCGGCGAGATCGGCGGCGATGCCGAGGAGCGTGCCGCCGAGTTCATCCGCGAACACGTGTCCAAGCCCGTCGTCGGCTACGTCGCCGGATTCACCGCGCCCGAGGGCAAGACCATGGGGCATGCGGGAGCGATCGTCACCGGCTCCGTCGGCACCGCCCAGGCCAAGAAGGAGGCCCTCGAGGCAGCCGGAGTGCGGGTGGGTACCACTCCGACGGAGGCGGCGGAGATCATGAAGGAGATCGTGGCCGACCTGTAGGGGAGTCGCGTCGGCCGGACCGTTCGGCGAACTCGTCGAGGAGCTCGAGCACGTCGGGAGCGCGCCATGCCCGTGTCGAGCGGTCAATCTGCGAACCGATGAGGATGCCGTTGCCCTCGAGGCGGTCGAGGGCCTTCCGAGCATTGGCTGGGGTGAGATCCAGTTCATCGGCGACCTGGCGTGCCGTGACGAGCGGCCGCGCGAGAAGGAGATCCAGGGCGCGCCAATCGGCGGCGTCGCGACGCGCCGTCACCGAATCCTCCCAGGACTCGCGGACAACCGACAATTCCTCGGCGAGCCAGCCGCCCAACTCGGCGGCACGCAGGGCCGCGACGGCGAGCATCTCGATGATGGGGTGGGGATCCCCGTCGCGATAGGCGTCGAGGGATTGGAAGTAGGCGGGAACATTCGTCAGCAGTCCAGCGGAGACGGGAAGGGCCGTGTGCCGGGTCAGACCCCGTGCATGGAGGAGGGCGTGGATCAGCGCCCGGCCGGTCCTTCCGTTCCCGTCTGTGAAGGGGTGGATAGTCTCCACCTGGGCATGAGCCAGTGCGGCGTGGACCAGGACCGGCAGATCGGTCCTGGACAGAAAGGCCTCGAGGTCCCTGAGGAGGTCAGGAACCGCCGGCGCTGCCGGGGGTACGAATAGTGCCCCTTCCGGGTGAAGGTCGCTTCCGCCGATCCACACGGGTTCATCGCGCACAACACCAGCGATGTCCGGCGAGCTCGGTCCCAGGAGAATTCTGTGCATCTCAAGGAGGGCGGAGGTCGTCGGAGTTGTCGTGGAACTGACTGCTGCCCGCATCTGCCGGGTGTTGGCGACGATGAGCCCCGCATTCCCGTGCATCGAACCCAGCAGTTCAGCTTCCAGCACCCGTCGGGCGGAGGACGTCAACTGCTCAATGCGACTGGAGGCCACAGACTCGCTACGCAGGAGCAGTGGGGAAAAGGGGACGAGTCGGGCGGCATCCTGGACGTCAAATCGGGCGACGGCGATGGTCGCTTCATCAACGAGGGCGGCGAGAGGACCGGGAAGCGCCAGGCCGGCATCGGCAATCTGAGGAACCACGGCGCTGGTGTAACTGGTCGGCATCCGCTGCTGTGCGCGGCGGGATACCGGCAGGCGGGAAACCCACGGGAGGATTTCCCAGGTGACGTTCGGCCACGGGGTCATAGGGGAATGGTAGACCGATTATCCATTCTCCTGCAACGTAACTGCGAATGGATAGTGCACTATCCATTCGTCAGGACCCTCCGGGCGAATGGATCAACTTCTAGCGCTGCTCGATTTCCAGGGACGTCAGCCGCACCTCTCCGGCCTCGTCGGAGGCGTCGAGGTCGACGACGGCGACGAAGGCGAAGGAGTTGTCACCCTCGGGATCCTTGATCGTCTGGCGGACCGTCCACAGGCGGCCGTCCTGGGTGAGATGGAAGTACTCCGTGGAGCGGGCGTCCATGCCGGTGTCCAGGTCGGCGTATTCGTCGAAGTAGTCGTCCATCGCGGCGCCGAAATCGGGCCTGTCGTCACGCTCGAGGTACTCGGTGAGGCGGGCGAGGTCGTCCTCCTTCTCGTAGGCGAACAGTTCGACGAACCGCCACATGAGGTTGCGCACCATGATGGTGAATGCACGGCGGTTGGAGGTGAGCGCCGAGGGGTCCTCCACGCCGAAGGCGAGCTCGCGTTCGAGGGCCTCCTTGGAGATGGGGGTCTCGTCGTCGGACATGTGGGCCCACTCGTCGACGAGGGAGGAGTCCACCTGTTTGATGAGCTCGCCGAGCCATTCGACGACGTCGTCAAGCTGATCCGTCATCGCCTCCTGCGGGACGGACTGGCGCAGCGTGCGCCACGCATCGGTGAGGTACCGCAGAACGACGCCCTCGGATCGGGCGAGACCGTAGGTGGCGATGAGGTCGGAGAACGTCATCGCGTGCTCGATCATGTCGCGGACGACGGACTTCGGGGAGAGTTCGAACTCGCGGACCCAGGGGTGGCCCTCGGCGAAGGTGTCGAAGGCGTCCTCGAGTTCCTCGGCCAGGGGTTTCGGCCAGGTGACGTCCTCGATGATGGCCATACGTTCGGTGTAGTCGACGCCCTCGGCCTTGAGGGCGGCGATCTCCTCGCCGCGCGCGGCCTTCTGCTGGGCGACGAGCACCTGGCGGGGATCATCGAGGATCGCCTCATAGGTGGAGATGACGTCGTGGGTGTAGGACTCCGCCTCCCGGTCGAGCAGCGTCACCGCGGCCAGCGCGAAGGGGGACAGGGGCTGGTTGAGGGCGAAGTCGCGCTGCAGTTCCTCGGTGAGGTGGTACGGGCGGCCCTCGCTGTCGACCCCGTCGGCGGCCTTGACCACAATGCCCGCGTTGACCAGACCCCGGAACAGCTCCAGGGCGGTGAGGATGTCACGGTTCTGCTTGGCGCGGGTATCGTGGTTGCCGCGCAGCAGGTTCTTCAGGTGCTCGTAGCCGTTGCCGGGGCGGGCGATGACGTTGATGAGCATGGAGTTGGACACCCGGAACTGGGAGACCATCGGCTCGGGTTCGGCGGTGGTGAGGCGTTCGAAGGTCTTCTCCGACCAGGTGACCTCGCCTTCGCGGGCGGACTTCTTGCGCAGCTTCTTCAGCTTCTTCTCGTCGGTGCCGGCCCGCTGGCGCAGCCGCCAGTTCTCGATCTCGTGCTCCGGGGCCTCGATGACCACGGTGCCCTCGGTGTCGTATCCCGCCCGTCCCGCGCGGCCGGCGATCTGGTGGAACTCCCGCGACTTGAGGATGCGCTGCTTCACCCCGTCGTACTTGGCCAGGCCGGTGAACAGGACGGTGCGGATGGGCACGTTGATGCCCACGCCGAGGGTGTCGGTGCCGCAGATGACCTTGAGCAGGCCGGTCTGGGAGAGACGCTCGACAAGGCGGCGGTACTTGGGCAGCATGCCGGCGTGGTGGACGCCGATGCCGCGACGCAGCAGCTTCGACAACGTTCTGCCGTAGGTGGTGGTGAACTTGAAGTCACCGATCTCGGCGACGATCTTCTCCTTCGTCTCGTCGTCGATGATCTTCAGTGACGTCAGCGCCTGCGCTCGTTCGGTGGCCTCCCGTTGGGAGAAGTGGACCACGTAGATCGGGGCCTTGCCGTCCTTGAGCAGTTCCTCGATCGTCTCGTGGACGGGGGTGTAGACGTAGGAGAACTCCAACGGCACCGGGCGGGTGGACCCCGCGACCAGCGAGGTGGTCCGCCCGGTGCGTCGGGTGAGATCCTCCTGGAGGAAGGTCGTGTCGCCGAGGGTGGCGGACATGAGCAGGAACTGGGCCTGCGGCAGCTCGAGCAGCGGCACCTGCCACGCCCAGCCGCGTTCCGGATCGGAGTAGTAGTGGAATTCGTCCATGACCACCTGGTCGATGTCCGCGTCCCTGCCGTCGCGCAGCGCGATGTTGGCCACGATCTCCGCGGTGGCGGCGATGATGGGGGCGCGGCCGTTGACGGTGGCATCGCCGGTCATCATGCCGACGTTCTCCGGGCCGAAGATCTCGCACAGGGCGAAGAACTTCTCGCTCACCAGCGCCTTGATCGGAGCGGTGTAGAAGGAGCGCTGACCTCGGGCCATGGCGATGAAGTGGGCGGCGTTGGCCACCATGGACTTGCCGGAGCCGGTGGGGGTGGCCAGGATGACGTTGTCCCCGGCCAGGATCCCCAGGGCCGCCTCCTCCTGGGCGGGGTAGAGCTCAATGCCTCGTCCCCGAACCCAACTGAGAAAGCTGTCGAAAATGCTTTCATCCAGGAGGCTTTCGGGGACGTCGGTCAGGTCGGGCAGCATCTGGGCGAGATTCACACCCTCCAACGTAGCGGCTACTCGTCGTCGTCCGGCAGATCAGGCCCGTTGTCCTGCTCGTCGAGGGTGGCCAGGAAGCGCTCGAACTCCTCACCGATCTCATCACCGGTGGGCATGTCCTGCTCCCCGGGCAGCATCGCCTTCGGATGGGCGTTGCGGTAACGCTCCAGTTCCTCGTCGTACTGCTGCTCCAGCTGATGCACCACGTGCTGGATCTCGGCGGAGTCCTCCACCTGTTCCGTCAGCTGCGCGGTGACGCGCACGCTGTCCTGCTCGAGGCTGCGCAGCGGCAGGGCAAGGTCGGAGGTGCGTGCCACGGCGTCGAGAAGCTCATGCGTGGCGGCCGGGTACGGCGACGCCGCGAGATAGTGCGGCACGTGTGCAGTGTAGCCGGCGACGTTGAGGCCTCGCTTGTGCAGCGCGCGCTCGATCATCATCGACGCCGAACCGGGCATGATGACCTTCGCGTCATAGGTGAACATGTCGCGCACCATCTCCACCGAGTTCCCGTGCGCCGAGACGACGAGCGGCCGGGTGTGGGGGACCGCCATCGGCGCCGAATACAGGCAGATGGTGCGGTCGACCTCGAACTTCTCGGCCAGATCCGCCACCGCCTCGGTGAACGCCTCCCACCGCAGGTCCGGCTCGGGGCCGGACAGCAGCAGGAAGGACTTGCCCTTCGTGTCCCGCAGCACCCGGATCCCGAGGCTGAGGTCCTCGATCCCGGTGAGCTGGTGGTTGTCCATGGTCACCGTGGGGCGGCGCGAACGGTAGTCGATGAGTTCGTCGTTGTTGAAGGACGCGACCGACCGGGAGTCGAGCGCGGCCAGAAGATGGTCCGCGCTGGCCTCCACCGCATGGCCGGCGTCCGCGTACCCCTGCAGAGCGACGATGAGCGTGGGACCTGTGTGCTGACCCGACGCCACCTCCGGTGCCGGGTACTCCAGCTCGTACATGCGACGCTGATTGTCCTGCATACCCGTCATCCTCCTTCGCTTGAAACGCTGAAAACTGTCGTTGTCCGATACAACGTCGGGCCGGGCGGACTTAATCCCGATGAGGTTGTCCATCCACTGTAACCGCACCATCTTGCCGGTTGAGGTTGCCCACCGCCACCCGGGGTCCCGTGCCCCTGTGGACAACTTCCGAATTCCACAGGTTCCCGGCTCGGCCCCCGGACGTGTCCCTCGCGCGTCCCGCCGCTGCACACGATGCTCAAGGGCATGACCACCGCCACCAGCTCCACCCAGCCCATCCAGACACCCGGACAACTCATCGCCAACCTGCCCGCCCTGCTCGGCTTCTACCCGGAGGACTCGCTCGTCCTCATCGGTTTCACCGCCACCGGCCCCCGCTCCTCCCGCTTCACCCTCGGGCCCGTCCTGCGGATCGACCTCGACGATCTCGGGGTGCTGCCGGAGATCGCCGACCACCTCGACCGCCACAAACTCGACCTCGTCTTCGGCTTCCTCATCACCGGGCGCGACGACGAGGACCTCGAGCTCATCGTCGACGAGCTCTTTGCCGTCGCCGAGGTCGGACTCATCGACATCTCCTCCTGCTGGGCGGTCCGCCGCGTCCTCACCGGTGAACCCTTCGCCCTCGTCTTCGGCCCGGACATCCCGGAGCCGGAGTGGAGCAGTGGGGTCGTGGCACCGGTGACCCAGGCCGAGGCGATGGCCCCGTTCCTCGTCCAGGGGGAACTGCCCGACCTGACCCGGGACGAACACCTCGATCACGTCGCCCGCTACAACCCCACCTTCGAGGAGTCGGAGATCGATGTCCTGGCCCGATTCGCCCACTCCTACGCCGCTGAGCTGCAGACCAGTCCGGGCACGGTGCGTGACGTCATCCTCGATTTCCGGCACATCCTCGCCGAGATTGCCGATCAGGAGACCAGCGTGGAGGAGCTCATGGCCGACGAGGAGGTGCTCGTGGCCACCGCGACGATCCTCGCGGGCATCGAGCTTCGCGACGCCGCCATGGGCGACGTCCTCGACCACGCCCCACCCGCCGCGCGGCTCATGCTGGCGGTGGCCCGCACCTTCGGCGGGACCATCCGCTGCAACGCACTGTGTCTCTACGCCCTGGCCGCCATCGGGATCGAGATGTCGGTGCGCGCCATGCCGGCGCTTATGGCGTCAGCGGCGGAGAAGGAGGACCATTCGCTGACCCACCTCATGATCGGCCCGTGCCAGGCAGGGGCGTACAGCACCCTCCTCTACGCGCTGCACGAGGGCAGCCGCATGGTCCGGGACCGCTACGGGCTCTACCGGCGGGCCGAGTAGGCGCGGTCGCCGAGCCGGCTGGTGAACGCCCACGCGTCCTCGACGATGGTGCGCAGGTCGGTGCGGCTGGGCCGCCAGCCGAGTTCTTCATGGGCCCGCTCGGAGGAGGCGATGAGCGTGGCCGGATCGCCGGCTCGGCGTGGCGCATTCTCCGCCGGGATGGGATGCCCGGTGACCTCCCGGCAGGCGGCGATGACCTCGGCCACCGAATACCCGTCTCCGGACCCGAGGTTGAAGATCCGGTGGGTCCCGGGGGTGTTCGACTCCAGGGCCAGGACGTGGGCGTCCGCCAGGTCGCGGACGTGGATGTAGTCGCGCACCGCGGTGCCGTCCTTGGTGGGCCAGTCATCGCCGAACACGGAGATCTTCTCCCGGTGGCCGAGTGCGACCTGCAGCACCAGGGGGATGAGGTGGGTCTCGATCTCCCGGTTCTCACCGACCTCGCCGTAGGCGCCGGCCACGTTGAAGTAACGCAGGCTCGTCGCACCCAGACCATGGGCGGCGGCGTAGGAGGTGATGGCGTGGTCGATGGCCAGCTTCGTCGCCCCGTAGGGGTTGGTCGGCGCGGTCGGCATGTCCTCGGTGATGGGCACCTGCTCCGGCTCACCGTAGGTGGCGGCGGTGGAGGAGAACACCAGGTTGTCCACCCCGTGGGCTCGCATGGCGTCGAGCAGGCGCAGCGTGGTCACCACGTTGTGCTGCCAGTACTCCTCCGGCCTGACCATGGACTCGCCGACCAGGGAGCGGGCGGCGAAGTGGACCACACCGTCGAAACCGCCGTCGGCGAGCACCTCGTCGGCGACGTCCGCGACATCCCCCTCGACGAGACGGGCGCCGGCGGGCACGGCCTCACGGTTGCCGGTGGTGAAGTTGTCGATGACGGTGACATCGTGGCCGGCCTCGAGCAGGACGGTGGCACACACACTGCCGACGTACCCGGCACCGCCGGTGATGAGAAGCTTCATGCCGGTCCCCTAGACGCGTTCGATGCGGATGGCGTGGGCGAGATCGGAGTTGATCTCCACCTCGCGGTTACCCGAGCTGATGCGGACGGTGCCGTTGTCGTTGACCACGGTGACGGTGGAACCGACGGTGATGCCGGCGTCATGCAGCTGCGCGAACTGCTCCGCGTCCACCTGCAGGATCTCGTTGAGCTGCACGATGCGCGCCTCGACCGGACGGCCCTCCGCCAGGTCGACCGCGCGGATGCCGAACTCCGTGTCCTGGAGCGAACCGTGCACGCCCAGGCCCTCCAGCCCCGGGATCGGGTTGCCGAAGGGGGACCGGCTGGCGTCACCGAGGACAGCGACCACGCGCTGCTCGACGGCCTCGCTCATCACGTGCTCCCAGCGGCACGCCTCGTCATGGACCTGGTGGATGTCCAGGCCGAGGATGTCGGTGAGCAGACGCTCCGCCAGGCGGTGCTTGCGCATCACGGCGGTGGCCAGCCGGCGACCCTCCTGGGTCATCTCGAGGCTGCGGTCCGGCCGGACGACGACGAGGTCGTCGCGCTCCATGCGGGCGACGGTCTGGCTGACCGTGGGGCCGGACTGCTCGAGGCGCTCGGCGATGCGGGCACGCAGCGGGGTGATGCCCTCTTCCTCGAGCTCGTAGATGGTCCGCAGATACATCTCGGTGGTATCGACCAAGTCCTTCACGTCCGGGAACCTTTCTGCAGTGAAGTCAAGACACAACTCGATTAACCCTATCCTAAAAAGCCCTCCCACCGGGGATGGAAAAGCCCGCCGCACGAGGCGACGGGCAGGAGGCGACAGGGCGGTGGCTACAGGGCGTACTCACGCAGACGGTCGGCGCGGCGGCCGTCACGCAGCTTGCTCATCACTTCGCGCTCGATCTGGCGCACGCGTTCCCGGGAGAGCCCGAAGCGGCGGCCGATCTGGTCGAGTGTGCGCGGCACCCCGTCATCCAGGCCGTAGCGCAGACGGATGACGTCCTGCTCCCGCTCCTCGAGGGTGGCCAGGACGGAGCGGATGTCGGAGTGACGCATCGAGGCGACGACGGCGGTCTCCGCGTCGGTGGCCTCCGCGTCCTCGATGAAGTCACCCAGTGGGGCCTCTTCGTCGGCGCCGACGGGCATGTCCAGGCTCACCGGGTCGCGGGACTGGCGCAGCAGCATCTCGATCTTGGATTCGTCGATGCCGGACTCCTCCGCCAGTTCCTCGTTGGTGGCCTCCCGGCCGAGGGACTGGTAGAGCTCGCGCTTGATGCGGGAGAGCTTGTTCACCTGCTCCACCAGGTGGACGGGGAGCCGGATGGTGCGGGACTGGTCGGCCATGCCACGGGTGATGGCCTGGCGGATCCACCAGGTGGCGTAGGTGGAGAACTTGAATCCCTTGGCGTAGTCGAACTTCTCCATCGCGCGGATGAGACCGAGGTTGCCCTCCTGGATGAGGTCCAGCAGCGGCATGCCGCGGCCGGTGTAGCGCTTGGCCAGGGAGACGACCAGACGGAGGTTGGCCTCCAGCAGGTGGGCGCGGGCCTTGTTGCCCTCCTTGACCAGGACCTTCAGGTCGCGCTTCATGGCGCGGGTGAGGGGTTCCTCCGAGTTGTGGAGGAGGTGGTCGGCGTAGAGGCCGACCTCGATGCGCTGGGCGAGTTCGACCTCGTCCTCGGCGGTGAGCAGGGCGGTCTTGCCGATCCCGTTGAGATAGACCCGGACCAGGTCTGCAGACGGATTGTCATTGGTCTGCCCGCGACGGCTGCCGCGGTCGCGGGTCTCTTCTACGTCCGTGTCCTGCAGGGAAGGGTTGGTCATGTGTGAAGCCTCCTGTAGTCTCGCCGGTCTTACAGGTACAACGCCATGCGTAACGAAATAGTTCCCGGGACCGACGGATCAGCATTCCACCAGTACGGTGAAGGGTCCCTCGTTGACGGAGGCGACCTGCATCATGGCGCCGAATCTGCCCTGTTCGACGTGGATGCCACGGGCGCGCAGCCCGTCGGCGATGCGGGTGATCACCGGTTCGGCGATCTCGCCGGGGGCGGCGTCGGACCAGCTGGGGCGGCGGCCCTTGCGTGTCTGCCCGTGGAGCGTGAACTGGCTGACCAGCAGCACGGAGGCGCCGGACTCCTCGACGCCGCGTTCGCCGTCGAGGATGCGCAGCTCGGCGATCTTGCGCACCATGGTCTCCCAGGCGCCGTCGGCGTCCTCGCGCCCGACCCCGACCAGCGCCAGCAGCCCGCCGTCGATGGCGCCGACCACCTCGCCGTCGACGGTCACGGAGGCGGAGCTGACCCGGCTGAGCACGGCCCTCATGCCGGCATCACCAGGCCGTGCCGGACAAGGTCGACGACGGCGGGGACGGCGGCACTGACCAGCGACTGCTCATCCAGGCCGTTGGCCATGGCGTAGAGCTCGGCAGTCTCCCGCAGGCTCAGTCCCTGCGGGTGCAGGCCGGCGACGATCGCGGCCAGATGCGTATCGACGTCGTGGCTCCACCGTGGCCCGTCCGTCCGGGTCAGGCGGAGTGCGGCGCGGGTGAATCCGACACCGGCGTCCTCGTCCGGCACCGAGATCTCCTCCCGGGCCAGGCCCGGGCGGGGCCGGAAACGCGCGTCGGCGATCTCGTCGGTGGTCCGGTCCCGCAGCCAGGCGGTCCGTTCGAAGTACTCCTCGACCTCGGGGCCGAGGGGGTCGGTGAAACTCTGCGGCATCTCCTCGGCGAGGATCTCGGAGGGCTGGTCGCCGATCATGCGGATGGCCACGAAACCGAAACCGATGCCGGTGACCCCGTGGGCGTCGAAATGCGCCAGCCAGGCGCGGGTGCGTTCGTCGGCCTCGGGGGAGCGGGGGTCGATGGACTCGTCGCGGAGCCAGGTGCCCACGTACAGGGCCGGGTCCGCGCAGTCGCGTTCGATGATCCACGCCGCCACGCCGGTGTCGGGCAGCCAGGAGGCCACCCGCTGCTGCCAGGACTGCTCATGGGTGTGCACCCAGGCGGCGAGGAGGTGGGCGGTGCCACCGTCGGTGAGGTGCTCCGGGGCCTGCGAGATGACGAGTTCGCTGGCGCCGTCGAGGTTGAGGCCGGAGTCGCGGTAGACGTGGCCGACCTCGGGCAGGCCGACGACGAAGGGTGGGTTGGCCACGATCCGGTCGAAACGCCGGCCGGCGACGGGCTCGAACCAGGGGCCCTCGAGCAGCTCCACGTCGGCACCCGCCCCGGCGAAGGTGGCCTCCGCCAGATCGAGGGCGCGGGGGTGGACGTCGGTGGCGGTGACCGCCGCACCGAGCTGCCCCAGGGCCTGCACACCGGAACCGGTGCCCAGGTCGAGGACGGAGTCCACCGGCGTGACCGGGGTGGACTGCAGCAGGGAAAGACTCGCGGCGCCGACGCCGAGGACATGGTCGGGGCCGGGGACCCGGACGGTCAGCGCGGCGTCCGGGTCGGAGAACACCCAGCGGTCCTCGCCCACGATGACGTGGGGACGGATGTCCAGTGCGAGGCGGACGGTGCCGTGGGGATCGGCGTGGGCGACGCGGGCGTCGATAAGCCGGGCGGCGAGGGAGGCGCCCACCAGATCGGCGAGTGCGGTCGCGGGCAGCGGATCCCGGAGGATGAACGCCCGGATGAGACCGGACAGGGCGGAGTCGTCGGCGGTCGCGTACCGGACCGCGGCGGGTTCACCCCGGTACAACGCATCGAGGGCGTCGGGCCCGAGATGGGCGGCCAGGCCGTCGGCGGTGAAACCCGCCTCGGCGAAGAACGCGGTCAACTCCGCCGCGAGATCGGTGACGGGGGTACGGCTCACGGGTTCTCCTCGTGGTCGATCGTGTCATGGTGCTCCGGCAGTTCCCGCTGCCGTCGGTTCTCCAGCTCGAACTGCTGTTGCTGCTCCCGGGCCAGCGCCGGCTTGTACACGTTGCCGGCCCGTTTGTCCCGCGGTTCACCCCGGCCGTTGGCCACGACCACGGCGATCCACGGCAGGGGGACGGAGATGACGAACAGGGCCGCGGAGATGATCCAGTTCTCCCACCACAGGTACGTCATCATGCTGAGCAGCAGAAACGGGATGCGCAGGCCCTGGATCCAGGCGTAGGCCTTCTCCCGGTGGTGCCGGTCGTCGGACGGGGAACGGCGGGCATCGGTGATCAGCTCCGCGCGGCGCCGACCCCAGCGTGGGCTCCTGTGACCGGTCTGCTCGTCCATACGGTCAGGGTAGCCCCCATGTGCCGGAAACCGAGATCGTGGGGCATGATGGGACGGGTGAGAACGAGTACGAAGACCATCGAACGCCCAGACGTCACCGAAGACACCCAGCTCGACGACGGCACCCCGAAGTTCTTCCACTACGTCAAGAAGAACCAGATCGTCGACTCCGCCGTGAGCGGCAAAATGGTCGTCGCCCTGTGCGGTGAGACCTTCCCGGTGACCAAGCAGGCCAAGCCGGGCTCCCCGGTGTGCCCCGACTGCGAACGGATCTACCAGGGTCTGCGCAAGAAGTGAGTGGGGGAGCAACGGGGCAGCTGCGCGCCTGGCAGCGGGCGGCGCTGACCAAGTACCTGCTGCACAAACCGAAGGACTTCCTGGCGGTGGCGACCCCGGGCGCGGGTAAGACGACCTTCGCCCTGCGGGTGGCCACCGAGCTGACGTCGAACCGCACCGTCGACCGCGTCATCGTCGTCGTCCCCACCGAGCACCTCAAGGTGCAGTGGTCGGCAGCCGCCGCCCGGGTCGGTCTGTCGCTGGACCCCAGGTTCACCAACTCCTCCGCGGTCAACCCGGCCTACGACGGTGTCGTGGTCACCTACGCCCAGGTGGCCATGCACCCCTTCAAGCACCGGGCGGTGGCCACAGCCAAGCGCACCCTGGTCATCCTCGACGAGATCCACCACGGCGGTGACGCCAAGAGCTGGGGCGACGGCATCCGGGAGGCCTACGACGACGCCGAGCACCGGCTCGCCCTGACCGGTACCCCGTTCCGCTCGGACGACTCGCAGATCCCCTTCGTCCGCTACGAGCAGGACGGGGAGGGTCACCTCGTCTCTCGCGCCGACCACACCTACGGCTACTCGGACGCGCTGCGCGACGGCGTCGTCCGCCCCGTGGTGTTCCTCGCCTACTCCGGTGAGGCCCGCTGGCGGGACAGCGCCGGTGAGGAGTACGCCGCCCGCCTGGGTGAGCCGCTCAACCCCGAGCAGACGGCGCGCGCGTGGAAGACGGCCCTGGACCCGAAGGGCGACTGGATCCCGGCCGTCCTCAGCGCCGCCCACACCCGGCTGCAGCAGCTGCGCCGCAACATGCCGGACGCCGGTGGGCTGGTCATCGCCACGGACACGACGACCGCGCGGGCCTACGCGAGGATTCTGTCGACGTTGTCGAGCACCCCGGTCGCCGTCATCCTCTCCGACGAACCCGGCTCCTCCGACCGCATCAAGGAGTTCAGCGACTCCACCGACGAATGGATGGTCGCCGTCCGCATGGTGTCCGAGGGTGTCGACGTCCCGCGGCTCGCCGTCGGCGTCTACGCCACCTCCGCGTCCACCCCGTTGTTCTTCGCCCAGGCCATCGGCCGTTTCGTGCGTTCGCGCATGCCCGGTGAGACCGCGAGCGTGTTCCTGCCCTCCGTGCCCGTCCTGCTGGACCTGGCCGCCAAACTGGAGACCTCCCGCGACCACGTCCTGGGCAAACCCGACCGACCCAAGGAGGGCTGGGACGACGAGGCCCTCGCGGAGGCCAACCGGGAGCAGAACGAGCCGGACGAGGAGAAGGGCTACGAGTCCCTCGGCGCCGAGGCCGAACTGGACTCGCTCATCTACGACGGTTCGACCTACGGCACCGCCACCATCGCGGGTTCCGAGGAGGAGGCGGACTACCTCGGCCTGCCCGGCCTGCTCGACGCCGAGCAGATGCGTGCCCTGCTGCGCAAGCGCCAGGAGGAACAGCTCGACGCCCGCGATGCCGCGGCGACGGAACCGTCGGAGGGGAACCGGCAGGCGTCGGAACGCGTCGCCAGCGCCGAGATCCCCCAGTTGAAGAAGGAACTCAACGCGCTGGTCTCCATCACCGCCGGCCGCACCGGGCGCCCGCACGGCGCGATCCACACCGAGGCCCGCAACGCCTGCGGTGGACCGCCCACCGCGATGTGCACCGCCGAGCAGCTGCGCGACCGCATCGCCTACCTCCGGCGCTGGTGATGCAGCAGAACTCGGTGGCGCCCTGGGCACTCGCGCTGTCCCTGGTGTCTCTGGGCCTGGCACTGAGCCTGGTGGGCACGCTGTTCGCCCTGCCGGTGGCGCTGGTGTCCCTCATCCTCGGCGTCGTTGCCGTGGTCCGCTCCCGGCGGATCCCGGGCCCGCTGGCACGCACCGGGTCCTCGGTCACGGCGATCATCTGCTCGCTCATCGCGCTGGTCATCTCCGCCCTCCTCTGGGCCGTGGTGCTGTACTACCTGGGGATGACGGAACTCCCCGAGTGCTGGGGTTCCGACCCCGTCGCCCGGCAGGAGTGCATCGACGCGATCCGGGGTACCCCGTAAAGTCGGTGCCGATTGGTTACCCTGGGACAGGCACTTATCAACCCGAAAGGACCCGGCGATGACCACTCCGAACGATCCGAATCAGCCGAACTACGACGCCTACCGCTACCCGGAAACCCCGGGCCAGACTCCGCCGCAGGACAACTACGGCGGGTACCAGAGCACCTACGACGCCCCGCCGGCCGGTAACTGGGCGGTCGACGCCGCCCGGAACGGGGTGGCCCCGTGGGCCCTCGGTGTGTCCATCCTGGCGCTGGTGATGACGGTGAGCATCTTCCTCACCGCCTTCGCCGCCCCGGTCGCACTCATCGCCCTCATTCTCGCCATCGTGGCGCTGGTGAAGTCCCGGAAGATCACCGGCCCGTACGCGCGGAAGGGCATGTCCATCACGGCGCTGGTCCTGTCGATCATCGCGCTGGTGCTGTCCGTCCTGTTCTGGGTGGTGATCACTGTGTTCCTCTCCGAGTCCGGCGTCATGGACTGCTTCACCCTCACTGACCCGGCCGCCCAGCAGGCATGTGTCGACCAGGCCCTCAATGACCTCTCCAACGCCTAGCCGGATCCGCTACGCCACCCCGGACATCGCCCGGGGCATCGCTCTGCTGGGCATTGCCCTGGCGAACATCTCCACCGCGTGGATCCTCACCACCGACGCCTCCTACGCCGAGCATTTCGGTGGGGTGTACGGGCAGGGGAGTGTCCTGGAGAATCTGGCCGTGGTGTTCTCGGCGATGTTCGTCCACGTCCGAGGACTGCCGATGTTCACCACCCTGCTGGGCTTCGGAGTCGGCCTCATCACCATGAGCCTGTGGCGGCGGAACTATCCGCTGCCGAGGGCCCGGACGGTGCTGCTGCGCCGCTACGGGCTGCTGGCGGTGTTCGGCCTCGTCCACCTGGTGCTGCTGTTCTTCGGCGACATCATGGTCTCCTACGGCCTCGGCGCGATGGTGCTGGCGACGATGATCTCGCTCAAGGACCGCACGCTCATGATCATCGCGTGGGTGCTCATCGGCATTCAGATCGCCTTCACCACCGCCGGTGCCGTGGTGATGGCACTGGTGCCCGACCTCATGGCCTTCGGGCTCGGCGACATCGCCGACAACTCCTCCTACCTCGGCTACCTGCGCACCAACCTCGTCGTCGGCGGGTCCCAGCTCATGGCACTGCCCGTCACCGTCGGCATGCTGCTGCCGCTGATGATCATCGGTTTCGTCTGGGCCCGGAGGGAGTGCTCGCCGACCTTGACGCACACGCGACGCTGCTGCGCCGTTGGGTCGCGGTGACGGTGGCCGTCATCCTCCTGGTCGGCCTGCCGTGGGGCCTGGCCGCCGTCGGCGTCCTGCCCGGGAACCTGGAGGCGTTCTTCTCCGTCGTCAACGGCGGCGTGGGCATGCTCACCGGTCCCGGCATCCTCGCCGCCATCGCGCTGGCGTGCCGTGGCATCCAGGAGCGTATCGACGCCGGCTCCTACCGCCCGTCCGTCCCCGTCCGGGCCGTGACGGCGCTGGGTCGACGCTCCATGAGTGGCTACATCATGCAGTCGTTCCTGTTTCTCGTCCTCACCCAGCCGTTCACCCTCGGGTGGGGCATCGGGTCCGGCGTACTCACCCAGATGGGCATAGCCTTCCTGGTGTGGCTGATCACCCTGGTCCTGGCATACGTAGGGGACCTGGCCGGATGGCCAGGCCCCTTCGAGTGGCTGCACCGCCGTCTCGCCTACGGCAGGGGCGGACTCTAGTCCAGGTAGTCGCGCAGCACCTGCGATCGCGACGGGTGCCGGAGCTTGGACATCGTCTTCGACTCGATCTGCCGGATGCGCTCACGCGTCACGCCGTAGACCTGGCCGATCTCGTCCAGGGTCCGCGGCATGCCGTCGGTGAGGCCGAAGCGCAGCTTGACCACACCCGCCTCACGCTCGGACAGGGTCTGCAGGACGTCCTGCAGCTGATCCTGGAGGAGGGTGAAGGACACGGCGTCGACAGCGACAACCGCCTCCGAGTCCTCGATGAAGTCACCGAGCTGAGAGTCACCCTCGTCGCCGATGGTCTGGTCCAGGGAGATGGGCTCGCGGGCGTACTGCTGGATCTCGAGGACCTTCTCCTCGGTTATGTCCATCTCCTTGGCCAGCTCCTGCGGAGTGGGCTCGCGGCCCAGATCCTGCAGCAGCTCACGCTGGATACGACCCAGCTTGTTGATGACCTCCACCATGTGCACCGGGATACGGATGGTGCGGGCCTGGTCGGCCATGGCGCGGGTGATGGCCTGCCGGATCCACCACGTGGCATAGGTGGAGAACTTGTAGCCCTTGGTGTAGTCGAACTTCTCCACCGCGCGGATGAGACCGAGGTTGCCTTCCTGGATGAGGTCCAGGAACGCCATGCCGCGGCCGGTGTAGCGCTTGGCCAGGGAGACGACGAGACGGAGGTTGGCCTCCAGCAGGTGGTTCTTCGCCTTACGGCCGTCGCGGGCGATCGCGCGCAGGTCACGCTTGACCGCAGGAGTGAGCTTGGCGTCCTTGTCGCCGTCAGCGAAAGCGGACTCCATCTGTTCCATGCGGTAGGTGGCGTAGAGACCGGCCTCGATGCGCTTGGCCAGGGACACCTCCTGCTCGGCGTTGAGCAGCGCGACCTTGCCGATCTGCTTGAGGTAGGCGCGGACCGAGTCGGCGGAGGCGGTCAGCTCCGCGTCCTTGCGGGCCTGGCGGAGGGTGGCGGACTCGTCCTCGTCCCAGACGGACGCACCCTCGTCCTCCTCTTCTTCCTCCTCCTCAGCGTCCTCGCCGAGTTCCTCCTCGTCGAGGGCGGGCTCCTCGAAGTCCTCGTCGTTGGCGATCTCCGGCTCGAACTCCCCGTCCTCCGCGACCTCCGGAGCTTCAGCGTCGACGGCAGCGGGGGCGTCCGTCTTCTTCGTCGCCTTCCGCGCGGTCTTGCGGGTCGTCTTCTTGGCCGTTTTCTTGGCGGCCTTGCGCGCCGTCTTCTTGGCCACCTTACGGGCGGCCTTCTTCACCGGAGTGTCCTCGGTACCGTCCAGTGCCTTGTCTGAAGAATCTGTGGCTGCCACGTACGCCCTTTCGACTTGCTCATTCGTTCGTGTGCGCCAGTGCCCTCAACATGGGGTCACTGCCGTCACGGTCAACCGCCCAGTATAGGGCAACTATTCCCGACCGGTCACATTGCCCGACTAAGGAGTCAGGTGCTCACGGACGGCCATCGCTGCGCCGACAATACCTGCCCGGTTGCGCAGGGTGGCCGGCACGACCGGCGTGTCCACCGAGACATGGTCGATCCATTTGGCGTGGTCGCGGCTGATGCCGCCCCCCACCACGAACGCGGTGGGGTTGAACAGGCGCTCATATTCGGCGAGGACCTTGGACAGGCGCTTTCCCCACTTCTTGAAGCTGAGCTCCTCGCGGTCCTTCGCGGCGGAGGAGGCCCGCTTCTCCGCCTCGTATCGGCCGATGATCATGTGGCCGAGTTCGGTGTTGGGGAAGAGATGCCCGTCGGTGATGAACGCGGAGCCGATACCGGTGCCGAGGGTGAGGAAGATGACTGACCCGGTCCGTGCAACGGGGTCGCCGAAGGCCACCTCGGCCAGGCCTGCGGCGTCGGCGTCGTTGAGCACGCTGATCTCCCGTTCGTCGAGGTGCCGGCCGAACAGTTCGTGGACGTCGGTGCCGATCCATGACGGGTCGATGTTCGCGGCCGTCAACGCGACCTGGCCCTTGATCACCGAGGGGATCGCGATGCCGACGGGTCCGTCCCACTCGGCCTTCGTGAGGATCTCCGCGACCGTCGCGGCCACCGCATCCGGGGTCGCCGGTTTCGGGGTCTTGATCCTGATGCGGTCGTCGGCGAATTCGCCGGTCTCGAGGTTGACCCGGGCACCCTTGATGCCGGAACCGCCGATGTCAATGCCGTAGCCGATCTGCTCCATGGCGACCAGTGTACAAATCACGGGCACAATGGGCTCATGAACTCACAGCTCGGCGACCTTCGAGACCTTAGAGACACTGCCGTCCTCATCGCGCAGGAGACCGCGGCACTGATCCGGTCCAGCACCACCCGGGAGGTGATGGCGACGAAGTCGTCCTCGGTGGACCCCGTGACCGTGGTGGACACGATGGCAGAGGAGCACATCGCCACCCGCCTGGCGGAGCTGCGGCCCGACGACGGGCTGATCGGGGAGGAGGGGAACGAGCGGGCGTCGAGAAGCGGGGTGTCCTGGGTGGTGGACCCCATCGACGGGACGGTGAACTTCCTCTACGGCATCCCCGAGTACGCGGTGTCCATCGCGGCCGCCGTCGACGGCGAGGTCGTCGCCGGGGCAGTGGTCAACGCCGCCACCGGAGTCGTCTACTCTGCAGCCGCGGGGGAGGGCGCCACCCGGGACGGGCAGCCGCTGCGGTGCACCACCGTCGAGGACCCCTCGCGGGCGCTGCTCGCTACCGGGTTCTCCTACTCGGCGTCGCGACGCCGCGCGCAGGCCGAGCTGCTCACCCGCATCCTCCCGCAGGTCCGGGACATCCGGCGGATGGGGGCCGCGGCCCTCGACCTCTGCCGGGTCGCCGAGGGCAGCGTCGACGCCTACTACGAGCACGGGATCAACTGCTGGGACTACGCCGCGGGACTGGTCATCGCCCGCGAATCCGGTGCCGTGGCGCGGGTGCCCCGCCTGTCCACACCCGGCTCCCTCGGGGAGGTCACCTTCGTCGCCGCCGGACCCCTGGCACCGGCTCTGACATCCGTGCTCACGGAAGCCGGTGTATTCACTTCGTTGGGAAGGTGAATTTATTAGTTCTGACCTGTGGGTATGACAGAAACGCAATTAGCGCTTACTATGCGCCCAGACATGTAGGTCACCACGACATAAGGACGATGATTCATGGCCACCGATTACGATGCCCCGCGCCGCCGCGTCGAGGACGAGCTGGAGACCGATTCCCTCGAGGGCCTCAAGGCCGCTGAGAATCAGAATCCCGGCATCGACGACGACGGAGACATCGTCGAGCCCTTCGAGCTGCCGGCCGTGGACCTGACCGGCGAAGAGCTCAACGTCACCGTCGTGCCCAAGCAGTCGAACGAGTTCACCTGCTCGATCTGCTTCCTGGTGCAGCGCAACAACCTCAAGTCCCACACCGAGCCGGACGGCTCCGAGGTCTGTCTCGACTGCGCCTAGCGGTAGTGCGCCAGGGAGGTCTCCGTCTGCTCCGGCAGGAAGGCCTCCAGCAGCGCCTCGGGGTTCCGGGTGCTGATGAGCCAGTAGGGGGTGGGGTCCTCCGGGTCATCGAGCACCAGCATCACCATTTCGTGCACCCACCCGTGGGACACCACGAACGCCGCGGGGTCCAGCTGGCGACCCATCGCGTTGCGCTTCGCGGTCGCCGGCACCGCCAGGGACCGTGACACCACATCATCCGGCAGGGACGCCGACCTCACGTTGAGCCACTTCGTCCCGTCCGGGTCCTGTTCGACGGTCACCGTCGTCGACGACCATGACACCAGCACCCACACCGCCGCCGCGGTGAGCACCACGGCGGGGACGATCAACCACCAGATGTTCCGGTTATTGGCCAGCTGCGCGGTGGTCAGCGCTACCAGTAGTCCGGCCAGAATCCACCAGTAGACGGGGACCCACTGGCGCTCGCGGTAGAGAACTGAAGAATCGGTGTCACTCACGCCTGCCCACTCTACTGCACCGGAAATGCCCGGTAGATTGGTGGCCGTGACTGAAAATTCTGTGAAGATCCTCCGCCTGGACAAGGACCTGCCGCTGCCCGTGCGCGCCCACCGTGGTGACGCCGGCGCCGACCTCTTCGCCACCTCCGACGTCGTCCTGGCACCGGGGGAGCGCGCGCTGGTGGGCACCGGCATCGCCCTCGCCCTGCCGCTGGGCACCGTCGGGCTCGTCCATCCGCGTTCCGGGCTGGCGGCGCGGGAGGGTCTGAGCATAGTCAACGCCCCCGGCACCATCGACGCCGACTACCGCGGGGAGGTCAAGGTCTGCCTGATCAACCTCGACCGCGACACCCCCATCACCGTCACCCGCGGCATGCGCATCGCCCAGCTGGTCATCCAGCGGGTCGAGCTCGTCGACTTCGTCGAGGTCGACGAACTGGACGAGACCGTCCGGGGCGAGGGGGGCCACGGGTCGACCGGTACAGTGGGGCCGACACACTAGAACGAGGAGATGACTGATGGCACTGTGGCCATTCGGCAAGAACAACGACGAGCCGGAGTCGACCTACTCAGACGAAACCCCGGAGGTTCCGGAGGAACAGGGACCGGTCACCGGCCCCTTCGACGGAGATACCGTCGCCATCGAGGAGTTCGACTTCACGGACTTCTCCCTGGGTCTGCTCAACCTCGGGTCGATGAAGATCCCCCTGCCGAAGAACTCCCAGGTGCAGGTCGAGATGGGCGACGCCGGCCCGAAGATGGTCCACCTCGTCACCGAGTTCGGCCGGGTCACCCCCGTCGCGTTCGCCGCCCCGCGTTCCGCCGGCCAGTGGAGCGAATCCACCGAGCAGATCACCCAGGGCATGATCGGCGACGGCCTCACCGTCGACGTCGAGCAGGGCCCCTGGGGCCCCGAGGTCGTGGGCACGGGGGAGCACGGCGCCATCCGGGTCATCGGTGTGGAGGGACCGCGCTGGATGCTGCGCATGACCGCCACCGCCCCGCACGACAAGGCCGATGGCCTGCGTGACCTGACCCGGGAGATCACCGCCCGCACCTTCGTCTACCGCGGCGACAACCCCATTCTGGCGGGCAACTCCCTGCCCGTCGTCCTGCCCCAGCAGCTGGTCGCCCAGGTGCAGCAGGCCATGCAACAGCGAAATGAGCAGCAGAAGTGACCGAACTCGACAAGGGCACCACCCGGGACCTGCACATCACCCGGATGGCCCACGGCGGTGAGGGCATCGCCGAGATCGACGGTCGCGTCGTCTTCGTCCGCGGTGCCTACCCCGGTGACACCGTCACCGCCACCATCACCAGGGTGAAGAAGAACTTCGCCCGCGCTGAGACCGATTCGGTCGTCGAGGCCGGTCCCTTCCGCGTCGAACAGGCCTGCCCGGCGGCCGCCGCCGGTGCCGGCTGCTGCGACTTCGGTGATCTCGACCCCACCCGGGAGCTCGACCTCAAGGCCGGCATCCTCACCGGCCAGCTCACCCGCCTCGGCCGAGTCGCTGACCTGCCACGAATTGAACCGATTGACCTGCTGCCTGCCCGCGGCTGGCGCACCCGCGTCCGTCTCGGCGTTGATGAGCAGGGCCGCGCCGGTTTCCGCGCCCGCGGTTCCAACGACATCGTCCCGGTCGCCTGCACCCAGGTCGTCGACGGGCTTCTCGACGGTCTCATCGGCGACCGCCGCTTCACCCCCGGCGCCGAGGTGGTCGCCGTCCTGGACAGCGAGGGCCAGCGCCACGTCGTGGAGACCCGCCGCGCCCCCCGCGGACGCCGGGTGGAGAGGGTCACCGATGTGCTCGAGGGCACCGGCACCGTCACCGAGCATGCCGACGGCCACACCTTCCGCTTCCCCGCGACCGCCTTCTGGCAGGCCCACACCAACGCCCCCGACGCCTACACCGGCGTCATCCGGCGCTGGCTCGCCGACCTGCCCGACTCCGAGGCCGATGAGCAGATCGGCTGGGACCTCTACGGCGGCGTCGGCCTGTTCATCCCTGCCATCGCCGACAGTCTCGGCGGCACCCCGGTCATCCACTCCGTGGACTACTCCCCGGCGGCAGCGGAGCTGGCGCAGGAGGGCCTCGCCCCCTACCGCGTGGAGCGGCACAACAGGCGGGTGGAGGCGGCCGTCGCCACGCTGCCGACACCGCGGGTGGTCGTGCTCGATCCGCCGCGCACCGGCGCCGGGGACGAGGTGGTGACCGCAGTCGCCGCCGAGGCCCCCGAGACCGTCATCCACATCGGCTGCGACCCCGCGACCTTCTCCCGGGACATCGCCGCCTGGGGTGCCGCTGGCTACCAGCTCATCCGGTTGGCCGTGGTCAACGCCTTCCCCGGGACACACCACTTCGAGATCGTCGCCGAACTGAATCCCGGGAAACAGTCCGGGTAACATGGCTGGATACCGTTCAACGACAGAAGGAGACGATCGGATACCCATGGGACTTCTCAGTGGACTGTCGTCGCCCGCCGACCTCAAGCGCCTCGATGAGTCGCAGCTCGTCGAGCTGGCGGCAGAGATCCGACAGCTTCTCGTGGAGAAGGTCTCCGCCACCGGCGGTCACCTCGGACCCAACCTCGGTGTCGTCGAGCTGACGATCGCCCTGCACCGGGTGTTCGACTCGCCCGAGGATCCCTTCATATTCGACACCTCCCACCAGTCGTACGTGCACAAGATCCTCACGGGGCGCGCGGACAAGTTCGACACCCTCCGGCAGAAGGGCGGAATCTCCGGTTACACCGCCCGGACGGAGTCGGAGCACGACTGGACCGAATCCTCCCACGCCTCCGCGTCCCTGTCCTACGCCGACGGCCTGGCCAAGGCACTGTCGCTGACCGGCCGAGGCGACCGCAACGTCGTCGCTGTCGTCGGCGACGGGGCGCTCACCGGCGGAATGTGCTGGGAGGCGCTCAACAACATCGCCCCCGGCCAGGACCGCAACGTGGTCGTTGTGGTCAACGACAACGGCCGTTCCTACTCGCCGACGATCGGTGGCTTCGCCACCAACCTCGCCATGTTGCGCATGCAGCGCAGCTACGACGAGATCATGGACCACGGCAAGAAGACCCTCAAGTCCATGGGCTGGGTCGGCGAGCGCACCTTCGAGGCCCTCCAGGCCTTCAAAGAGGGCGTGAAGTCCCAGGTCATTCCCACCGAGATGTTCCCGGAACTGGGCATGAAGTACATCGGCCCCGTCAACGGTCACGACATGGACCAGGTCCTCAACGCGATGACCTACGCCCGCAACTACGAGGGCCCCATCATCGTCCACGTGGTCACGGAGAAAGGCCACGGCTTCGCTCCCGCGGTCAATGACGTCGCCGACCAGATGCACGCCACCGGCATCATCGACCCGGTGACCGGAATTCCCGTGGCGGAGGCCGCGCCCGACTGGACGAGCATCTTCGCCCAGGAGGTCATCCTGGCCGCCGAGCAGCGGGAAGACATCGTCGCCATCACCGCCGCCATGGCCGGCCCCACCGGCCTGGCCGCCTTCGCGGAGCGGTTCCCCGAGCGCTTCTACGATGTGGGCATCGCCGAGCAGCACGCCGTCACCTCCGCCGCCGGCCTCGCCCTGGGCGGCCTGCACCCGGTGGTGGCCATCTACTCGACCTTCCTCAACCGGGCGTTCGACCAGATGCTTCTCGACGTCGCCCTCCTCGACCTCCCCGTCACCTTCGTCCTCGACCGGGCCGGCGTCACCGGCTCCGACGGCGCCAGCCACAACGGCGTGTGGGACATGGCGATCACCTCCATCGTCCCCGGCATCAAGGTGGCCGCACCCCGTGACGGTGGCCAACTGCGGGAGCTGTTCCACGAGGCGCTCGAGGTGTCCGACGGTCCCACGGTCGTCCGCTACCCGAAAGGTGCTCTCCCGGAGGAGCACGAGGAACTCATGCGCCTGGAGGACGGGGTGGACATCCTCCGGTACTCCGACTCTTCTGACGACGCGGTCGACGTCCTCCTCATCGCCGTCGGCTCCTTCGTCGGCACCGCACTCGCGGCGGCCGAGCGGCTCGAAGGCGTCAACGTCACCGTCGTCGACCCGCGGTGGATCGTCCCCGTCGCACAGTCGATCGTGGCCATGGCGGATGACCATGACCTGGTCGTCGTGCTCGAGGACGGCATCGTCCGCGGTGGCGTGGGGTCGCTGATCTCGGAGGCCCTGTCGGCCGCCGAGGTGGACACTCCGCTGCGCCGGCTGGCGTTCCCGGATGTGTTCCCGTTGCACTCCTCTCGCAGTGAGCTCCTCGCGGAGGTCGGGCTCGACGTCGACGGTGTCGTCGACTCCATCAACAGGTGGCTGGCTCCCTCCACTGAAAACTGATCCGGGCCCGCCGGAGCCATTCCTCGGGCTCTGACTTGCGGGGACGGGGAAGCAGACACTCCGGGAGGTCCGGGTCCGGCGGGGGCGGTACCTTCCGGCTCTGCGATTCCGCCCGCGCTCGGTCATTGCGCGCCTGACGGCGCTGGTCGAAGGTGCGCAGCCACAGCTTCGACTCCGTGGACAACGGCCCCGACGGGGTGTCGCTGAGCCAGGTGCCGTCACCGAGCAGCCAGATCACCTCTTCGCCGTGGCGGACATAGGCCACCCGACCGGAGGTCTTGAGATTGTGGTGGCGCCGGCACAGCTTGAGCATGTTGTTCGAGTCAGTGGGCCCGCCATCCCCGTGGTTGACGGTGTGGTCGTTGTCGCAGAAGGTGGCGTCGACCTGACAGCCGGGGAACTGGCACACCCCGTCGCGCCCCTCGAGGAAGGCCTCCAGGTCTGCGGGGGTCACGTAGGCCGCCGTGCTCACCTCGGCGGCGTCGGCCATGTCGCGCTCCCGACCGGCACGCTCGACCAGCACCGTGGAGACCCGGGCATTCAGCCAGCCGACCCGTGGGAGATAGGCCGGGGCATCGGGGATGTCGGTGGCCCGGTAGACGTTGAGGATCACCTGCACTCCGTCATCGCCGGTGACCAACCGGTGCAGGGCCTGGGCCATGCTGAGGTTCTCGCGGGCGGCGAGTTTGCGGACACAGGCGTCGATCTCGAGGCCGGTGACCTCGTCGACATGTGCGCTGAGATCGGCGGAGCCGTCATCGTTGAAGGCGAGGTGATAGAACTCGGTCGGTGGGGTCGGGTCCGGTTCGTCGGGGCCGAGGGTGTCATCGAGCAGAAGCAGGAGATCGGAGATGAAGGTCCGGATCTTCCGGGCGGAGGGCATGAGCTGGTTGGGTCGGGTGGGGGTGAGGAAACGGACCAGTTCCTCGTCGACGTCGGCTAAGTAGGCGCGGTCCGCCACGGCGAGGGCGCGGTCGATGGTGCGCAGGCGGCACATGTCGATGTGGTGCAGCTCGGCCTGCAGGGCCCGCAGGCGGGGAAGTTCGTCGAGGGTGGTGATGGCGTCGAGGTTGTCCTGGATGTAGCCGGCGCCCATGCCGGTGACGCGGGCGACGGAGGCGCAGTAGGCGGCGACGTCGAGGGTCGGGTCAAGGGCGGTGTGCAGGGCGCGCCAGCGACTGTGGTCGGCGATCTCCACGGCGAGCGAGGCGGCGGCGAGTGGGTTGTCGGGACTGGTGTGGGAGTAGAAGGCGGTCAAGGTGGACACCTCCGAAGGGTTGGATCAGGTGTTCGACCATCACCCTAGGAGCACCCTCCGACACCGACCCCGTCGGTTAACCCCGGACGGGGGTGAGCAGTGGGCTGAGCAGCGGCATGGCCAGCTCCAACTGCCAGGCCCGCGCCTCGTGGTCGCTGAGGAAATCAGCGAGATCCATGGGGCTGAGCGTGGTCTGGGTCGACTCCCACACGGCGGCGCGGAGGACGGCGGGGCGGAGCAGATTCTCCGTCGGGACGGAGACCTCGACGGCCAGGTCGGCGAGTGCCTCCCGGGCTGCCACCAGCCGCCCGTGCGCCTCCGGATAGTCTCGGGCCCAGGTCTGGTGGGAGGGGGTGCCCCGGTCGGGACGCTGCCGGGCCGGCCAGGTCGCGGGATCGGAGGCGCGGGCACGGGTGAGGATCTGGAACCAGAAGCTGGTCGCCGACTTCCGTCGCCCCGGGAAGCCCCGCACCCGGGCGAGTTGGGCGGGGGTGTCCGGCAGTGTCCGGGCGACCTCGACGAGCACCTTGTTGGGCAGGACGCGGGAGACGGCACGGTCATTGTCCACCGCGATGGTCTCCCGGGCCAGCCAGAGTTCACGCGCGACGGCCAGTTGTTCGGGCCGGGTGAGGGTGGAGACTCCCTTGGTGTCCTGCCAGGTGGTGGAGGCGGGCTCGGTGATGTCGGCGTGGGTGGCGCGGATGTGCTCGAATTCCTCGGTGGCCCAGTCGAGTTTGCCCTGGGCGTCGAGGATCTCCGCCATGGCCTCGGCAAGGTCGAGGAGGAGTTCGACGTCGAGTGCGGCGTAGGCGAGCCAGTTCTCGGGGAGGGGGCGTTGTGACCAGTCCTCGGCGCCGTGGCCCTTGCGGAGGTGGACGTCGAAGATCTGCTCGGTCATGGCGGCGAGGTTGACGTGGTCGAATCCGGCGAGGCGGCTGGCTAGTTCGGTGTCGAACAGGGAGCCGGGGTAGAGGCCGAGCCAGGCGAGGCAGGGCAGGTCGGAGGCGGCCGCGTGGATGACCCAGTCGGCACCACTGAGGACGGGGGCCAGCGCGGCGGTGAGGTCGTCGCGGTGGCCCTCCGGGTCGAGGAGGAGCGTGCCGACGCCGCGGCGGCGGATCTGCAGGAGGAAGGCGCGGTCGTCGTAACGGAAGCCGGAGGCGCGTTCGGTGTCGACGGCGATGGGTCCCTGCCCGGCGGCCAGGGCGGAGGCGGCCGCGTGGAAGCCGGCCGGGGTGTCGATGAGCGGCGGTACCCCGCCGGAGGGGAGATCCATGGTCTCAGAGCCTAACCGAGGCGCGTGACTCCCTCAGGCGGAAGACCGGCGACGTTGGCCAGCACGCGGGAGAATGCGAGGACGTGGGGGGTGAGGTCGAGTGCCTCGGCGGTCCAGGAGGCGCGCATCTCCAGCTGGTGGGAGCGCGGCGGGCCGCCGATCTCGCCGAACCGGACGGACGCGGTGGCGGTGACGGTGCCGCCGAGGTTGGTGAGGGTGGCGCCGGTGTCGGCGAGCGCCTCCGTCAACCACTCCCAGGCGACGTCCGGCAGCAGCGGGTCGGACGCGAGTTCATGCTCCATGTCGGCCTGGATGTAGGCCACCAGTCGCATCGCCCCGTCCCAGGCCTCCTCCGCACCGGGGTCGTGGAGGAGGATGAGACGGCCGAAGGCGTCACCGGAGTCGGTGTCCTGCTCATCGCGTTCCACCTCCAGGCCCACAGCGTGGCTGAAGGGGGCGAGGCGCTGCGGCGGGCGGATCGTTCCGAGGGTGATCTCGGGGCGCAGCTGTGCGGCGTGCATGGACTCAACTGCCTGGGTGAATGCCGGCGGAGTGGAGTTGCCGGAGTTGGTCGGCAGGTGCGTCGGGGTGGCGTCGTTGAACACGTTCCCAAGGTAACCACCTGACCTGGTGCGGCAGGGTAAGGCGCGCCGGTGGTCGCCCGCCCCGGGTATCCAACTTATGATGGATGGAGTCCGATCGTATCCCGCAGAAAGAGGTCATCCGTGAGCAAACTGAATTTCGACGAGCTCAACAGCGTGCAGCGCTACACCCAGTTCGTCACCCTCCGCGCCATCCCCGGCGCCCTGGGTAGTGAGCGAGACGGGATCATCGACGAGGTCCGCCGGTTCCTGGCGTCCCTCGAGGAGGAGGGACTGGTCACGGTCCGCGGCATCTACGACATCTCCGCCATCCGTGCGGAGGCGGACATGATGATCTGGTGGCACGCCGAGCAGTTCGAGCAGCTCCAGGCCGCCTACAACCGGTTCCGCCGCACCACGGTGCTGGGCCAGTCGATGGAGGTGTTCTGGATCGGCACCGGCCTGCACCGTCCGGCCGAGTTCAACCGCTCCCACCTGCCGTCCTTCATCATGGGGGAGGACGCGGAGGCGTGGATCACCGTCTACCCGTTCGTGCGTTCCTATGACTGGTACCTGCTGGAGCCGACGGAGCGTCGCCGGATCCTCTCCGAGCACGGCCAGGCCGCCCGTGATTTCCCGGATGTGCGCGCCAACACGGTCCCCGCGTTCGCGCTGGGTGACTACGAGTGGCTGCTGGCCTTCGAGGGCCCGGAGCTGGGCCGCATCGTCGACCTGATGCACAAGATGCGTTACACCGACGCCCGACTGCACGTGCGCGAGGAGCTGCCGTTCTTCTCCGGTCGCCGCGTGGCGGACGTCGCCGAGATCATCGAGGTTCTTCCGTGAGCCGCAGGCTGATGGAGTTGATGCAGTAACGCAGGTCGGTGGGGGTGTCATAGCCCTCACCGGCGAAGACGTGCCCGAGGTGGGACTCGCAGTTCGCGCAGAGCACCTCGGTGCGCGTCATACCGTGCGACGTGTCGGTCTTCTCGATGATCCGGTCACCGGCCAGGGGGAGAAGAAGGACGGCCAGCCGCAGTGCGACTCGAACTTCTGGTTGGAGCGGAACAGTTCCGCGCCGCAGGCCCGGCAGGAGTACACGCCCTCGGTGGTGGTGTCGGTGTATTCGCCGACGCCCGGCGGCTCAGTCCCGGCCTGTCGCAGGACGTGATACTCCTGCGGGGTCAGGCGCTGGCGCCATTCGTCGTCGCTGATCAGCTTGAAGTCGGTCATACTCCTGCGAACGCTTGTCGACGCCCGCGTATTCCCCACGCCACCACATCAGCACGCACGTGGTGGTCACCACCAGCAGCAGCGCCCACCCGAAGGTGGGCTTGAAAAAGTCCATCCACCGGCTGACGTCGTGCCAGGTCGAGGACATCCACCCGTCGGGGGAGAGGAAGAGATAGGCAGCCAGCCACGCCGGCCACGCGTGGAACACGCTGGTGCGCAGCAGGACCGTGAAGATCATCGGGAACAACATCATGGAGTAGTACATCTGCCCCAGCGAGGACAGGAAGAACACCCCGGTCATGAGCAGCCCGGTCGTGGTGGTGGCCCACAGCAGCGGGTCGGTGTGACGCCAGCGCAGCAGCACGATGACACCGACCGCGACAATGACGGCGAACAGCAGCCAGATGAGCGACTCCAGCACCGGCGGCATGCCGAAGTAGACCGAGATGCCGGCCAGGGAGGAGTTGGCGTAGTCGCGGACCTGCCCGAGGTAGGGCACGAGGCGGGTGACGTAGTCGCCGGCGCCGGGCACGAGAGGCCAGGCGATGAGGTTGAACGCCACCGGGACGGTGACGCCACCGACGATGGTGCGCCAGTCGAACTTCACCGCCGGCAGGAAGAGCAGGGGAGCGAACTGCGGCTTGATGAGGATCGCCAGTCCGATGACGATGCCCGACCACCAGCTGCGCCCGTGCAGCAGCAGCCACAGGAATCCGACGAGCGTGAGGAAGAGCACCCCGTTGATGTTGGAGAAGATGAGCGTGTTGCGCACCGATTCGGTGAGGAACGCCAGGGCGACGGCCGCAGGGAACACGACCGAGCGCAGCGAGTAACCGAACATCCGGGTGAGGACCGCCAGCCCGGCGATGATGGCAGCGGCGTTGACCACGATGAACCACGACCGGGCGGCGTCGAAGTCCGAGACCGTCCCCAGCGGGGACAGCAGGAGCGTGGCGCCGGGGTTGTAGAGGTAGTGCGGATCCACGTGATGGTAGATCTCGTTGTAGACGGGGACCCCGTCGAGGAAACGGCGGATCGCCGAGTACACGGTGGTGAAGTCGTCGGTGGTCGCGCCGTTGAACGCCAGGATGAACACCCGGTGGAACACCAGCATCACGGCCAGCGGCCAGGCGACGGCGGTGCCGACGGCGTCGAACGGGGTGCGCCGACGCGGACGGAACTCGTCCGTCAACGGGTCCGGGGCCACCCAGAGGCGGTCGAGTCGGGGAATCGGCGTAGTCACGGACCCACACTAACCGAGCGGATTCCTCCGGTAGCGGAGAAACACCGTGCCGTCCGCCGTCGCCGCCAGGTGATCCAGGGCGAGGCGTCGGTGGACCGGGCCGGTGAGCAGCTGCTTGTCGGCGGGGGAGTGCAGGACCGGGTCGATGGTGAGGTGGAGGACGTCGACGAGGTCGGCATGGAAGAGCTGGGAGTACAGGCTCGGGCCGCCCTCGCAGGAGATGCGGCGGTGCCCGAGGCCGTGGAGGGTGGCCACGATGTCCTCCGCGCCGCCCGAACCGGTGGAAACGAGGGTCGCACCGGCGGCGGTGAGGAGGGCGCGGCGGTGGGTGAGGGCGGCGTCGTCAAGCGAGGACTGCGGGACCAGCAACAGTGGCGAACCCTCGGTGAACACGCGGGTGCCCGGATCGAGGGAGAGGCTGCGGGTGACCACCGCCAGCGGAGTCGGGGAGCCGCCGTAGTCCTCCGCCGTGACCGTGCCCGCGCCGACGAGGACCACATCCGCCCAGTCACGCAGCTCCAGCAGAAGTGCGGTGTCGGTGGCGTTTCCCATCGTCCCGGTGTCACCGTCCAACCGGGCGGCACCGTTGGCGGTGGTGACGGCCACGGCGCGGAGCTCGGGCAGGTCGGGGCCAATGAGGTCCGCCGGTGCGATCTCGGGGGGAAAATGCGACATGGGCCCGACCTTAGTCGGACCCATGAACTGAGCGGATGACGAGACTCGAACTCGCGACCCTCACCTTGGCAAGGTGATGCGCTACCAACTGCGCTACATCCGCATCGAGGTTTTACCCTCTGTGCGCGATACTGGGATTGAACCAGTGACCTCTTCCGTGTCAGGGAAGCGCTCTCCCGCTGAGCTAATCGCGCGTGAGTTAAACAACGTCTAACTAGAGGTGGAAACGGGAATCGAACCCGTGTGCACGGTTTTGCAGACCGTTGCCTCACCACTCGGCCATTCCACCGTTACAGATACCTCGGTGAGAAGATACCAGAGCGGATGACGAGACTCGAACTCGCGACCCTCACCTTGGCAAGGTGATGCGCTACCAACTGCGCTACATCCGCATCGAGGTTTTACCCTCTGTGCGCGATACTGGGATTGAACCAGTGACCTCTTCCGTGTCAGGGAAGCGCTCTCCCGCTGAGCTAATCGCGCGGGTTCATTTCATACCGATTGGCCCGGTGAAATGAGAGCGGATGACGAGACTCGAACTCGCGACCCTCACCTTGGCAAGGTGATGCGCTACCAACTGCGCTACATCCGCATGCACCGGCGTTGCTTGGTGCGAGAATGAACTTTATCCTCAACCGCCGTCACAATACAAATCCCCAGCTGGCAGGCGGAATCCGCGGGCGGGGAGTGGGCGTGAATGACACCGGTGTTATTCGCCCGCCACCTGCGGATTAGGACACCGGAGGTGGTGTTGTGTAATGTTCGATAGCGCACAAGCACGGTCCTATGGCTCAGTGGAAGAGCGTTCCGTTCACACCGGAAAGGTCGCTGGTTCGAACCCAGCTAGGACCACCACCGACACCCTCCCCGGCGGAGGGTGTTTTTTCCATGCCCGTGGCCTGAATCACCTCCGAGGGGTTTGCTCCGGTCAGGGGAGGTTCGTGAATAAAAATCCTGGGTGGCCGGAAGGTGAATGGGAACTAACCCTGGGCAGGGGCCGACTGTTTCCATGATCCCCGCACCGTGCGGGTATCGTATGCCCCGACCACCCGACCCCACCCGAAGGTGACACCCCACGTGAAACTGTTCCGAGTCCTCGCCGCGCCCCTGGCCGTCGGCATCCTGGCCGTCTCCGCCCCCGTCGCGGCGGCGCACGATGTCGTCGTCGGTGGTGAGCCCGCTGACCAGGCCGTGCTCGAGGAGTTCCCGGACGAGGTGTCCCTGGAGTTCTCCGGGTACATCCAGGAGGACTTCAACACCTTCGCCGTTTCCGACGTCGCCACCGATGAGGTGCTGTTCTCCGGCGAACCCGCCATCGACGGTCGCTGGGCCCGCCTCGAGGTGCCCGGTGAGGTGGACCCCGGTGACGGTCAGTACCGCATCGGTTTCCAGATCACCTCCTCCGACGGCCACTCCACCCGCGGGATGACCACCTTCACCGTGGGTGAGGCAAAGCCGGCCGAAGAGACAGAACAGGCACCGGTCTCGGAAGAAGAATCGGGCGGGCTGGTCGATGGACCGCTCGCCTGGGTCCTGGGAGCAGTGGGCATACTCGCCATCCTCGGTGTCATCGCCATGGCGATCGCCCGGGGCCGGAACACCCCACAGGAGTAGAACATGAGAATTCGAGGACTGGTCGCCGTCACCGCGGCCGCGCTGGCACTGGCCGGATGCAGCCCGACCAATGAGAACGCCGCTGAGGAATCGTCCGGCGACGTGACCTTCACCGACGGTGTCGTCCGTGCCAAGGGCACCGACAAGGAGATGACCGGCATCTTCGGCACCTTCCACAACGGCACCGATGAGGACGTCACCATCACCGGCTTCACCTCCGACGTCGAGGGCACCTACGAGATCCACGAGGTCGTCGACGGCGTCATGCAGGAGAAGGAGGGCGGCATCACCATCCCCGCCGGCGGCAGCCACGAGATGGCCCCGGGCAATGACCACATGATGATCCTCGACCATCCGGCCGAGATCCCCGCCGGTGACGTCGTCGACCTCACCATCGAGCTGGGCAACGGCGAGACTCTCGAGGTCGAGGACGTCGCCGTACGCACCATGAACCCGGGCGACGAGGACTACGGCGAGGACGGGGAACTGTCCGGCCACGAGCCCGAGCACGACCACTAGAAGGAGCACCATGTCATCGCTGTCCCGGCGGGGTTTTCTCACCGGACTGTCCGTCACCGCAGGAGGGGCGGCGCTGGCTGCCTGTTCCACCGATGAGCAGGACCGGGTCATGGCGCAGGGGGAGGGCGACACCCGGCTGCAGGACGCCATCGTCGCGTTCGATGACGTGCACCAGGCGGGTATCGCCACGCCCGTGCAGACCCACCTCAACCTCATCGCGTTCACCCTGGCGGACGGCGTCGACCGGGCGGGCCTGACGCGGCTCATGCGGTCCTGGACCGAGGACTCCCGCGCGCTGTGCACCGGCGAGACGCCGCTGGGCAGCCTCGAACCTGAACTGGTCGTCGCACCCGCCAACCTCACCATCACCTGCGGGTTCGGCCCGCGCATCTTCGACGTCGCCGGGCTGACGGAGAAGCGCCCCGACTGGCTCACCCCGCTCCCGGACTTCAGCCGGGATGAACTGGATCCACAGTGGGGCCAGTCCGACCTGGTCATCCAGGTGTGCGCCGATGATCCGCTCATGGTTTCTCACGCCACCCGGCATCTCGTGCGTTCGGGTGTGGACTACGCCCGGGTGGCCTGGCTCCAGCAGGGCTTCCTCCACGCCGACGGCTCCGTCTCCGAGGGCACCACGCCCCGCAACCTCTTCGGCCAGGTGGACGGTACCGTCAACCCCCGACAGGACGAGGACTTCGACGATCAGGTGTGGATCTCCGGTAACCAGCCGGCGTGGGCGCAGGGGTCGACGTCGATGGTGGTCCGCCGGATCACCATGAACATGGACACGTGGGAGATGCTCGACCGCACCTCCCGGGAGGTGTCCATGGGCCGCAGTCTGCACAACGGTGCGCCCCTGACGGGGACGGAGGAGTTCGACGAGCCGGATTTCGCGGCCGTCGACAAGTACGGCCTGCCGGTGATCGACAAGGACAGCCACGTCGCCCGCGCCCACCACCCGGACCAGAAACTCCTGCGCCGCCCCTACAACTACGATCTCCCGCCGGAGCCGGGCAGCGAACAACTGTCCAACTCCGGTCTGGTGTTCATCTGCTACCAGCAGGACCCGGTGCGCCAGTACGTCCCCATCCAGCAACGGCTTGACGACGCCGACCGGCTCAACGAGTGGATCTCCCACATCGGCTCCGCGGTGTACTGGATCCCGCCGGGCACGAGCCCCGACGGGCGCGAGCGGGACAGGTTCTGGGCGCAACGCCTCCTCGAGGACGAGTGAGGCCTACCCCGCGGGGTAGGATGATCCGCGAACGTCAGACGTTGAGCAGGCGGCGGCCAGGTATGCCGCCGCCTGCGCGAGCGCAGTAAGGAGCGCAGCACACTCATGGTGAACACCACCGTTTCCCCGTTCCAGGTACCCGCCGGCACCGCCGTCGGAACCGCCATGCGGGAGCTTGACCTGCCCAACAAGGGCCCGGACGCCATCGTCTGCGTCCGGGACACCGAGGGGCAGCTCAAGGATCTGGCCCACGTGCCCGACACGGACGGTGAGTTCACCCCGGTGCCCGCCAACTCCGAGGCCGGTCGCTCCGTGATCCGCCATTCCTGCGCCCACGTCCTCGCGCAGGCCGTGCAGGCCGAGTTCCCCGGCACGAAGCTGGGAATCGGCCCGGCCATCGAGAACGGCTTCTACTACGACTTCCAGGTGGCCGAGCCCTTCACCCCGGAGGATCTGAAGACGCTGGAGAAGCGGATGAAGAAGATCATCAAGTCCGGGCAGCGCTTCGAACGCCGGGTGTACGAGTCCGCCGAGGCCGCCGCCGCGGAGCTCAAGGATGAGCCGTTCAAGCTCGAGCTCGTGCAGGACAAGGGCAACGTCGACCCGAACTCGGACGAGGCCACCGAGGTCGGTGCCGGTGATCTCACCGCCTACGACAACGTCAACCCGCGCACCAACGAGGTGGAGTGGTCGGATCTGTGCCGCGGCCCGCACATCCCCACCACCCGCTACATCCCGGCCTTCGCCCTCACCCGGTCCTCGGCCGCCTACTGGCGCGGCGACCAGGCCAACGCCGACCTGCAGCGCATCTACGGCACCGCCTGGGAGTCGAAGGAGGCGCTCGAGGAGTACCAGCACATGCTGGCCGAGGCCGAAAAGCGCGACCACCGTCGCCTCGGCGCAGAACTCGACCTGTTCTCCTTCCCGGATGAGATCGGCTCGGGTTTCCCGGTGTTCCACCCCGACGGCGGCATCGTCCGCCTGGAGATGGAGGAGCACTCCCGTCGACGGCACATCGAGGCCGGGTACTCCTTCGTCAACACCCCGCACATCACCAAGGGAGATCTCTTCGAGAAGTCGGGCCACCTCGGCTTCTACAAGGAGGGCATGTTCCCGCCGCTGCAGCTGGACGCGGAGTATGACGAGGACGGCAACGAGACGAAGCCGGGCCAGGACTACTACGCCAAGCCGATGAACTGCCCCATGCACAACCTCATCTTCGATTCCCGGGGCCGGTCCTACCGCGAGTTGCCGCTGCGCCTGTTCGAGTTCGGCACCGTCTACCGCTACGAGAAGTCCGGCGTCATCCACGGCCTCACCCGCGCCCGCGGGTTCACGCAGGACGACGCCCACATCTACTGCACCGACGACCAGCTCGAGGACGAGCTGACCACCGTCCTCGACTTCATCATCTCCCTGCTCAAGGACTACGGCCTGGACGACTTCTACCTGGAGCTGTCCACCCGGGACCCGAAGAAGTCCGTTGGCTCGGACGAGATCTGGGAGCGGTCCACCGAGATCCTGCAGCGGGTGGCCGACGCCTCCGGCCTCACCCTCGTGCCGGACCCCGAAGGAGCGGCCTTCTACGGCCCGAAGATCTCCGTGCAGGCACGCGACGCCATCGGCCGGACCTGGCAGATGTCCACCGTGCAGCTCGACTTCAACCTGCCGGAGCGCTTCAACCTGGAGTACACCGCCTCCGACGGAACCAAGAAGCGCCCCATCATGATCCACCGCGCGCTCTTCGGCTCCATCGAGCGCTTCTTCGGCGTGCTGCTCGAGCACTACGCCGGTGCGTTCCCGGTGTGGCTGGCCCCGCACCAGGTCATCGGCATCCCGGTCGCGGACGACTTCGCCCCGCACCTGGAGAAGATCACCGACCAGCTGCGCCAGCGGGGCATCCGCGCCGAGGTGGACACCTCCGATGACCGCATGCAGAAGAAGATCCGCACCCACACCACCGGCAAGGTGCCTTTCATGCTGCTGGCCGGTGCCCGCGACGTGGAGGCCGACGCCGTCAGCTTCCGCTTCCTCGACGGCACCCAGGTCAACGGTGTGCCCGTCGACGAGGCCGTCAACCTCATCGACGCGTGGGTGAAGGAACGGATCAACGAGCAGCCGAGTGAGGAAGCCCTTGCAGCGCGGCGCTGAGGACACCTGGGTCGACACCGGGGTGGGGGAGCCGGACGCCCTCACCCGCCTGTGGGCGCCTTACCGGATGGGGTACATCGCCGAGCGGCCCGGTCACGCTGAGCCGCACGACCCCTTCCTGGAGGCGCCGAAACGCAGCGACGAGGAGGCCCTCATCGTCGCCCGCGGTGAGTCCGTGTTCGCCATCCTCAACCTGTACCCGTACAACGCCGGGCACCTCATGGTCATCCCGTACCGCAAGGTCGCCAGCATCGAGGATCTCGACGACGCCGAGACCGCGGAGATGATGGTCTTCGCCAAACACGCGGTCAAGGTCCTGCGGAAGGTCTCGCGGCCCGAGGGGATCAACGTCGGTTTCAACCTGGGCCGTGCCTCCGGCGGGTCCGTCGGCGACCACCTGCACATGCACATCGTCCCGCGGTGGGCCGGTGACGCGAACTTCCTCACCATCCTCGGCGGCACGAAGGTGCTGCCCCAGCTCCTGCGGGACACCCGGAAGCTGCTGGCGGACGCGTGGGACCAGGTCGACGGGGGGACCCGTGCTTAGTGTCCACGGCCGCCGGCCGGCCGCCGTCATCGTCGAACCGCTCGCCCGGGCGCTGCTGAAGACGGGTGTCAGCCCCAACACCGTCACCGTCGCCGGTGCCGCGGTGACCATCGCCATCACCGTCGTGCTCATCCCCACCGGTCACCTCGTGTGGGCGGCAGTGCTGTCGGGCCTGTTCGCCGCCTTCGACATGATCGACGGCACCATGGCCCGCCTGCGGGGCGGCGGCACCCGCTTCGGCGCGACACTCGACGCCACCTGCGACCGGATCACCGACGGCGCACTGTTCGCCGCCATCACCTGGTGGCTGATCTACTCCTACGACGCCCACCCCTCCCTCGTCGTCGCCGCCTTCATCGTCCTGGTGTCCTCCCAGGTCATCAGCTACGTCAAGGCCCGCGGCGAGGCGAGCGGCTTCCGCATGGTCGGCGGACTCATCGAACGCCCCGAACGGCTCATCATCGGGCTGGTGGGTGTCGGTCTCCAGGGGTTCGGCGTCCCCTACGCCATCGACGTCGCCATCTGGGTGCTGGCCGCCGGTTCGGTCATCACCGTCATCCAACGACTCATGCTGGCCAACCGGGACGACCGCGCCCGGGAGACCATCGCGCCCCCGGCCGGCGCTGAGGCGGCGAAGTGAATCTGGCGGCCCTGGGGTACCTGGCGGGCTGGCGGATGGTGCGTCTGCTGCCGGAACCGGTGGCCCGGGCACTGTTCCGAGCCGGGGCGGACAAGGCCAGTGACCACGGTCGGGGGATGGAGCAGCTGCGGCGCAACCTCATCCGCGTCGTGGGGGCGGAGAACGTCACCGCGGAGCTGGTGCGGGATTCGGTGCGTTCCTACGCGCGCTACTGGTTGGAGGCCTTCCGCCTGCCGGCGATGAAGGACGACCCGCGACTGGATGCGCGTCTGGCGGCGGGCGTGGTGGGCCGGGAGCATCTCGATGCCTCCCTGGCCGCCGGCCGCGGGGTCATTCTCGCGCTGCCGCACTCGGGTAACTGGGACATGGCGGGTACGTTTCTCGTCCGTCATTACGGCCAGTTCACCACCGTGGCGGAACGACTGAAGCCGGAGGTGCTGTTCACCGCGTTCGTCGAGTTCCGGGAGTCCCTCGGCTTCGAGGTCCTGCCGCTGACCGGTGGGCGGCCGGCCTTCCCCCGGCTCCGGGAGGTGCTCGAGGGTGGTGGCATCGTCTGCCTGCTCGGGGAGCGTGATCTCACGGACCGGGGGATCGCCGTCGACTTCTTCGGCGAGGAGACGACCATGCCCGCCGGGCCCGCCCAGCTGGCGGTGGCGACCGGCGCCGCCCTGCACGCGGTGCACTGCTGGTTCGAGGAGGACGGGTGGGGTTTCTCCGTGTCGGAGGAGATCGCCGTGGATGACGTGGGCGCCACCACCCAGCGCCTCGCCGACCGGTTCGCGGTAAATATCGCCCGGCACCCGGCGGACTGGCACATGCTGCAGCCGCAGTGGACGGCGGACAAGCGGGGGAGAGGCTGATGCGCGTCGGTATCGTCTGCCCCTACTCCTTCGATGAACCCGGCGGAGTTCAAGCCCACATCCTTGACCTTGCGCAGGTGCTCATCGATTCCGGCCACCATGTCGGCGTCCTCGGGCCGGCGTCGGCGGACACGGAGCTGCCCGGCTTCGTCACCCGGGGCGGCCGGAGCGTGCCGGTGCGCTACAACGGTTCTGTCGCCCGGCTGTCCATCGGCCCGCACGTGCGCACGAAGATCCGCGAGTTCATCGGTCAGGGAGATTCGACCTCCTCCACATCCACGAACCCAACTCGCCGAGCTACTCCATGGCGGCGTTGTGGATGGCGTCGGGGCCCATCGTGGCCACCTACCACGCCTCGAGCGCCGGCTCGCGAATGCTGGCGCTGACCCGCCCGCTGCTGCGCCCGGCCCTGGAGAAGATCCGCGGCGGGATCGCGGTCTCCGAGATGGCGCGCCGCTGGCAGGTCGAGCAGCTCGGCGGCGACCCGGTGCTCATCCCCAACGGGGTGGACACCTCCCGCTACGCCGCGTCCCGTGTGCCGGAGGACCAAAAGTCGGGGCCGGTGGAGATCGTCTTCCTCGGCCGCCTCGACGACTCCCGCAAGGGACTGGACATTCTTCTCGACGCCCTCCGCCTCGTCGACCGCGACATCCGGGTCACCGTCATCGGCGGCGGCCGCCCGCGCCACGCACCCGGGGTGGAGTTCGTCGGGCGGGTGAGCGACGAGGTCAAGGCCCTCATCCTCGGCCGCGCCGACATCTACGTCGCCCCCAACACCGGCGGTGAGAGCTTCGGCATCGTGCTGGTGGAGGCGATGGCGGCGGGCTGCGCGGTCGTCGCCAGTGACCTCGAGGCCTTCGCCGCCGTCTGCGACGACGCGGGCCTGCTCTTCGAGACGGGCTCGGCGTCGGCACTCGCCGCGGCGCTGCAGTCGCTTATCGACGCCCCCGCCGCCCGCGCCCGGCTCGTCGCCGCCGGCACCGAACGTGCCCGCCGGTATGACTGGCAGAGCGTGGCCCGCGACGTGCTCACCGTCTATGAGACCGTCGCCGACGGCACGACCGTGGAGGTGGACCGGTGATCTGGTACATCCTCGCCGCCGTCATCATCACGGCGATCGCCCTGTGGGCCTACTTCACCGCGCAGCGGCTCAACCGTCTGCACATCCGCACCGACTCGGCGCTCGCCGCCCTGCAGGCCGCGCTCGACCGGCGGGCGGCCGTCCTCGCGGTGGTAGAACCGGAGGCGATGCCGCTGGCCGTCGCCGCGGAGAACCACGCCCTCGACCACGGCCGGCTCGAGGCCCGGGCCGTGCGGGAGCGGCAGATCTCCCAGGCCATCGAGGCGCTCGGGCCTCATCGACCGGTCCAGCTCGTCGACGCGGAGGTACGCGTCCAGCTGGCCCACCGCTTCTACAACGAGGCCGTCGCCGACACCCGGGCGCTGCGGCTACGCCCGGCCGTGCGCGCGCTGCGGCTCGGCGGGACAGCCCCGCTGCCCGAGTTCTTTGAACACCACTCGTCCCAGCCACCAGGCGGACAGCAGGGTGAGGAGCACGACGAGTCCGTTCCGCGCGACCAGTAACGTCAGCGGCAGTCCTGCGGAGGCGATGTCCTGGTAGAGGACGTCGTAATGGACCGGGTAGATGAGGAAGGTCAGTCCCGCCGCAATGACGGTCAGCACCGCCATCGCGCGCACCTGCCAGTCGGCGCTGACGCACAGGCACACGGCGAGCAGCGGACCGATCCACACGAGATACTGCGGGGAAAACACCTTGTTGGTGACGATGAGCAGCAGCACCAGCAGCAGGGCGAACGCCAGCGCGGAACGGGGATGCCAGCGGTCGGTGAGCATCATCGTCGCGGCGACGATGACCGCGAAACCGAGGACGACGAGTATGCCCACGTCGACGGCCGTGACGGCCCCGTCGGTAACGGGCCCGTGGATCTCGAAGCTCTTCGACGAGGAGTAGCCGATCCAGTAGTCGGTCGGGTTGCGGTGGGCGTCGAGCATGAACGGGGTGGCCGCCAGGGACTCGATCTGCAGGCCCCGCTCACCCTGGTAGGTCAGTGGGCTGATGAGCCGGTCCACCCCGGAGGTGACCACCGTGACCAGGGCGAAGGCGGCAAGGCTGCCGAAGAACGCGAGCAGCCGCAGCCAGGTGCCGGCCCGCCGGAGACCTCCCACGAGACTTGCGGCGAGCACACCCGGCCACAGCTTCACTACGGTGGCCGCCGCCAACGCCACCGACGCCCAGGCGGGACGGTGGAACAGCAGCGCACCGAAGGCGGCGACGAGCAGGCCGGGGAACAGATCCAGCCGCAGGTAGAACACGTGCCCCACGGCGAGGCCGAAGCACACCCAGAACCAGCCGGCGGTGAGCCGGCTGCGGTCGGTGCGGCGGAGGATGAGGGCGAGGAAGGCGGCGTCGAGAAGCAGGCACATGACCAGGAAGCCGACGCGGAACGTCTCCCAGGAATCGCCGGTGAGCAGGGCGAGGAACCGGACCGGCCACACCCCGGCGTCCGGGTACTCCGTCAGGGCGGTCGGGTCGAGCCCGGTGACGCCGTTGAAGTAGTAGCGGACGTCCCCGAAGGGACGCTGGTCACGCCAGATCAGCCAGCAGAGCAGGAGACGGGAGATGAGCCACCCGATCCACACCGCCGGGCGCGTCATCCGGTGATCGCCTCAGGGTCGTAGGGCTGGCCCATGGTGAGCAGGGCGATGAACACGATGACGATGACCACCGCGAGCACCGCGATGGAGCGGGCGGGATGACGGACGAACTGGGCCAGCACCTTGTCCGGCAGCGACGTCGGCTGCTCATCGGTGCCACGGAAACGCCAGCCGCCCTCGAGCAGACCCCGCCGGTCCGCCCACATGGTGAACGGCCACGCGGCCCACGGGACAACGGAGACGAACAGACCGAGCACGCCGTGCCCGAAGGACCACCGGTTGTTCACCCACAGCAGGACGGTGATGGCGACGAAGCAGAGGAAACCGAAGCCGTGGACCCCGCCGGCGACGGGCATGAGCGCGTCCGTCGTGCCCGAGTACTTGAGGATCATCCCCAGGATGAGCAGTGTCCAGGTGACCATCTCGGTGGCGGCGGCGAGCCGGTGAAGATTCTTCGGTGTCATGGGTGGACATGCTAGTGGCTAGACTCGACAGACGGTGAACCGGTAAGGAGAACACGCGTGAGCACGATTGAACAGATCCTCAGCCTCGAGCGGATCGACGAACTCATCTTCCGGGGTGATCCGGTGGAGTCGGCGCTCACCCGCACCTTCGGCGGGCAGGTCGCCGCCCAGGCGCTGGTGGCCGCCACCGAGACGATCACGGACAAGGCCGTCCACTCCCTGCACGGCTACTTCGTGGCCCCCGGCAAGGCGGACCAACCCACCGTCTACCTCGTCGACCCGATCCGGGACGGCCGGAGTTTCTCCTCCCGCCAGGTCCGTGCCATCCAGGACGGCGAGACCATCTTCTCCATGCAGGCCAGCTTCCACCGGCGCGGGGACGTCGGGCCCGAGCACTCCGACCTCATGCGCGACGTCCCGGACCCGGAGACCCTGCCGGTCGACCCGTCGACCATGCCCGTCAGCTCCCGGGCCCTGCTGGAGGAGTGGGGCGACTGGGACATCCGGGTCGTGCCCTCCGACCGCTACGAGCACAACCCGTACACCCCGAGCCAGCAGGTGGTGTGGTTCCGTTCGAAGCGCCCCCTGCCGGATGACGAGACCCTGCACGTGTGCACCCTGGCCTACATGTCCGACATGACACTGCTGCACTCCTCGCTGGTCCCGCACCCCGGGCACAAGGTGCAGATGGCCAGCCTCGACCACGCCATGTGGTTCCTGAGGCCCTTCCGCACCGACGAGTGGCTGCTCTACGACCAGGTCTCCCCGTCCGCCTCCGCGGGCCGGGCACTGACCCACGGGCGGATCTTCGACCGGGCCGGCAACCTCGTCGCCATGGTCACCCAGGAGGGGCTCACCCGCACGCTGCGCGAGGGTGCCCAGTCCGTCCCCTCGCGTCGCCCCGAGGACTGAGCCGCACGCTGCGTATAGTGGAGCGAGTCAAAAACGTCGCCGTGCTCCCCACAGAGGGGTCGAGCACGCGGACCGATGAAAGGTAGTGAACATGGCAGGCCATTCCAAGTGGGCGACCACCAAGCACAAGAAGGCCGCGAACGACGCCAAGCGTGGCAAAGAATTCGCGAAGATGATCAAGAACATCGAGGTCGCGGCCCGGCAGGGTGGCGGCGACCCCGCGGCCAACCCGACGCTCGACGACATGATCAAGAAGGCCAAGAAGGCCTCGGTCCCCAACGACAACATCGAGCGCGCCCGCAAGCGCGGCTCCGGTGAGGAGGCCGGCGGCGCCGACTGGGAGACCATCACCTACGAGGGGTACGGCCCCAACGGTGTGGCCATGCTCATCGAGTGCCTCACCGACAACCGCAACCGCGCCGCCACCGAGGTCCGCACCGCCATGTCGCGCAACGGCGGCAACCTCGGCGAGTCCGGCTCCGTGGCCTACATGTTCACCCGCACCGGCATCGTCGTCGTGGACAAGGGTGAGCTCACCGAGGACGACGTGCTCATGGCCGTCCTCGAGGCCGGCGCCGAGGAGGTCAACGACCTGGGCGAGAAGTTCGAGATCGTCTGCGCCCCGACCGACATCGCCACCGTCCGGGAGGCTCTCGAGGACGCCGGTATCGAGGTCGACGACTCCGATCAGGATTTCCGCGCCACGGTCGAGGTGCCGCTGGAGCTCGAGGACGCGAAGAAGGTGTTCCGTCTCATCGACGCGCTGGAGGACTCCGACGACGTGCAGAACGTCTACACCAACGCCGACGTCGCCGACGAGGTCCTGGCACAGCTCTGATCTTTCGGACACGTGTGCTATACCTGGGTGTGTGAACAGTCTGGAGAACCTGCGGGTGATGGGCATCGACCCGGGTCTGACCCGGTGCGGGCTCTCCGTCGTCCAGGCCGGTCGCGGTCGGGCGGTCCTGCCCGTCGCGGTGGGCGTCGTCCGCACCCCGGCCGGTGCCGAACTGGCGGAACGCCTCAAGCGGCTTTCGGCCGCCGTCAACGACTGGATGGATGACTACCAGCCCGACGTCGTCGCCATCGAGCGCGTGTTCGAGCGTGGCAACGTCTCCACCGTCATGCACACCGCCCACGCCGTCGGCGTCCTCGTCCTGGGGGCGGCCCAGCGCGACATCCCGGTGCACATGTACACCCCGTCGGAGGTCAAGAAGGCCGTCTCCGGCAACGGGCGTGCGGACAAGAAACAGATGACCACCATGATCACCCGGATCCTCGGGCTGTCCGAACCCCCGAAGCCGGCCGACGCCGCCGACGCCCTCGCCCTGGCCGTGTGCCACTGCTGGCGCGCACCCCTGCTGGCCCGGACCGGCGCCCTGCTGGAATCCTCCACCGAAAGGACCCGCCCATGATCGCCTCGCTGCGCGGCACCGTCATCTCCCTCGGCCTCGATCACGCGGTCATCGAATGCGCCGGGGTGGGCTACCGCGTGGAGGCGACCCCGGGGACGTTGGCCACCCTGACCCGGGGCGAGGACGCGACCGTCCTGACCTACCTCGCGGTCAAGGAGGACGCGATGACCCTCTACGGCTTCGTCTCCGACGAGGACCGCGGGATGTTCCACCTCCTGCAGACCGTCACCGGCCTGGGCCCGCGCCTCGCGGTGGCCTCCCTGTCGGTGATGAACGCCGGGGAGATCTCCCAGGCCATCGCCGGGGAGGACGCCAAGGCGCTGCAGCGGATCCCCGGGGTGGGCAAACGTATGGCCGAACGCCTCGTCCTGGAACTGCGGGACAAGGTCGCCGCCTACACGCCGGCCGAGGTCCCCACGACGACGCCGCTGCCGATCGCCGCCGCCGGCGTCGCCGACCAGGTCACCGAGGCACTCATGGGCCTCGGATTCACCGACCGGGTCGCCGTCCCCGTCGTCGAGGGCGTGCTCACCGACAACCCGGAACTGGACACGGCCGCCGCGCTGCGCGCCGCCCTGAGCCAGCTCGGCCGGAAGTAGGGGAGCGGGCACATGTCTGACGTGGAGCGCACCGAGTTCCAGCTGCCCGAGCGGGACGTGGTGGACACTCGCCTGCAGGCCGGCGAACAGGACGCGGAGACGACGCTGCGCCCGCGCAGCCTCGACGAGTTCATCGGCCAGCAGAAGGTCCGCAGCCAGCTCTCCCTCGTGCTCACCGGCGCGAAGAACCGGGGGGTCACCCCCGACCACGTCCTGCTGTCCGGCCCGCCCGGCCTGGGCAAGACGACCATGGCCATGATCATCGCGCAGGAACTGAACACGAACCTGCGCATGACGTCCGGGCCCGCGCTCGAACGGGCGGGTGACCTCGCCGCGATGCTGTCGAACCTCATGGAGGGCGACGTCCTGTTCATCGACGAGATCCACCGCATCGCCCGCCCGGCGGAGGAGATGCTCTACATGGCGATGGAGGACTTCCGAATCGACGTCATCGTGGGCAAGGGTCCCGGCGCCACCTCCATCCCACTGGAGATCCCCCCGTTCACCCTCGTCGCCGCGACCACCCGCTCGGGCATGCTCACCGGCCCGCTGCGCGACCGCTTCGGATTCACTGCCCAGATGGAGTTCTACGACGTCACCGACCTCACCCGCGTGGTCACCCGCGCGGCGACGATTCTCGGTGTGAGCATCGACCATGACGCCGCCGTCGAGATCGCCTCCCGCTCGCGGGGCACACCCCGCATCGCCAACCGGCTACTGCGCCGGGTGCGCGACTTCGCGGAGGTCAACGCCGACGGTCACATCGACATGGCCGCCGCCCGGGGAGCCCTCGAGGTCTTCGACGTCGACGAGGCCGGCCTCGACCGCCTCGACCGTGCCGTCCTCAGCGCGCTCATCCGCGGACACGGCGGCGGGCCCGTGGGTGTGAACACCCTCGCCGTCGCAGTGGGGGAGGAGTCCACCACCGTCGAGGAGGTGTGCGAACCCTACCTCGTCCGCGCCGGCCTCATCGCCCGCACCGGACGCGGCCGGGTCGCCACCGCCGCCGCCTGGCACCACCTCGGGCTCACGCCACCCGACGGGACCCTGGGTCTGCACTGATCCGGGGCCGTCTGGCAGACTGAACCACCATGGATCTCATTCTTCTCCTTCTCATCATGGCCGTGTTCATCCTGCCGTCCTTCTTCATGATGCGCTCCCAGCGTCGCCGCCAGGCCGAGCTGCAGAACATGCAGGCCTCCGTCGGCATCGGTGACCGCGTGGTCACCGTCTCCGGCATCCACGGCACCATCACCGGTGAGCAGGGTGACCAGATCACCGTCGAGATCGCACCGTCCGTGGACGTGACCATGGACCGCATCGCCATCCTCCGTAAGGCCACCCCGCAGGACCTCGGCACCGCGACCCCGACCGCGGACCCCCTGGGCACCGCCCCGGCCGGCTCCGACGAGACCGGTTACCGGCACCCCGAGTACCCGGTGGACGATGATCACCCGGAGAACCACCCCGACGGCGGGCGCCCGGACAACCGCTGACGGAGGTCGTCGCGCTGGCCGGCGGTGAACCCGGTGGACCGGACAGCCAGCTGGACTTGTCCGGGTCGGACTCGGACCCACCCGGTGCCATGACGTAGCATGGTCGGTTGTTCGACGAGTTCGACCGCAAGCCGCCGCGATCCCCATCGTCGGCGGCAACGCACATTCTTGGCCTCACATCAGCCCCCAGTCGAGGGCCTGTTCCCGGAGGAGCTACCTCATTGACCGCATCTAACCGACGCGCCGCAGCCGGCGGCAGTCAGCGGACCTGGCCGAAGCGCGCGCTGGCCCTGTTCGTCCTGGCCCTCGCCGTGATCTGGGCCCTCGTATTCTTCACCGGCGACCGGCAGGCGTCCCCCAAGTTGGGCATCGACCTGCAGGGTGGCACCCGGGTCACCCTCGTCCCGCAGGGTGAGGAGCCGACGCAGGAGCAGCTCTCCCAGGCGCGGGTCATCCTGGAAAACCGCGTCAACGGCATGGGTGTCAGCGGTGCCAGCGTGGTCTCCGACGGCAACACCCTGGTCATCACCGTTCCGGGCGAGGACACCTCGCAGGCCCGCGCGGTCGGCCAGACCTCCCAGCTGCTGTTCCGCCCGGTGGGCACCCCGGCGAACCCGGACATGGCCAGCCTGCCGGACGTGCTCGGTGACATGGCCAACCGGTGGGTCGAATTCGGTGTGGTCACCCCGGAGCAGGCCGAGGCCTCCATCTCCACGGTCATCGACGCCGTCAACCAGCAGCAGGGCGAGGACGCCACCCCGGTGGAGGCCCCCGAGGTCACCGCCGAGCCGCTGCCGGAACCGGCCAACTCCCTGGAGGCGACGGAACGCCGCCAGGAGACCACCGAGGCGCTGCGCGCCGACCGGCAGTCCACCGACCCGACGGTCCAGGCGGCCGCCAGCACCCTGCTGCAGTGTGACGCCCCGACCGACCTGCTCTCCGGCACCGACGACCCGTCGCTGCCGCTGGTCACCTGTGAGGCCGGCACCGGCCAGGTCTACCTGCTCGATCCCGCCCCGCTGCTCAGCGGCGTCGAGGACCCGGAGGGCCCGCGCCTGACCGGCAACGAGATCGACACCGAGCGCCCCATCACCGGTGGCTTCAACCCGCAGACCGGCCAGATGGAGATCAACTTCGCCTTCAAGACCGAGGGCGCCCCCAACGGCTCCGAGACCTGGGCGAACCTCACCCAGGAGTACCTGCAGCGCCAGATCGCCATCACCCTCGACTCGCGGGTCATCTCCGCCCCGGTCATCCAGTCGGCCACCCCCTTCGGCTCCGCCACCTCCATCACCGGGCAGTTCACCCAGGAGGAGGCCCAGGAGCTGGCCAACAACCTCCGCTACGGCGCGCTGCCACTGTCCTTCGCCGGTGAGGACGGGGAGCCGGGCGGCACCGCCCAGTCCGTCCCCGCCTCCCTCGGCGCCGCCTCCCTGCAGGCGGGCCTCGTCGCCGGCCTCGTGGGCCTGGCCCTGGTGGCGGTGTTCGTCTTCGCCTACTACCGGATGTTCGGCTTCATCTCGCTGATCACCCTGGGCGCCGCCGGCCTGCTGGTCTACGGTTCGCTCATCCTGCTGGGCCGCTGGATCGGCTACTCGCTCGATCTCTCGGGCGTGGCCGGCCTCATCATCGGTATCGGCACCACCGCCGACTCCTTCGTCGTGTTCTATGAGCGCGTCAAGGATGAGGTGCGTGAGGGCCGGACCTTCCGTTCCGCCACCCAGCGTGGTTGGGACAGGGCGAAGCGCACCATCGTCACGGGCAACATGGTCACCCTCATCGGTGCCGTGGTCATCTACTTCCTGGCGGTCGGCGAGGTCAAGGGCTTCGCCTTCACCCTGGGTTTGACCACCGTGTTCGACCTGCTGGTCACCTTCCTGGTCACCGCTCCGCTCATGCTGCTGGCGGCCCGTCGCCCGTTCTTCGCCCGGCCGTCGGTCAACGGCATGGGCAAGGTCTTCGAGCTCGCTGAACAGCAGCGTCGAGAAGCACGCACCACTGAAGAAGCGCCCGCCATCGTCACTGCCGCACCCGAGGAGAAGTAGATGAGCACCGCAACCACCCACTCCCGAGGCATGATCAACCGCCTGTACACCGGCGAGGGCGGTGTCGACTTCATCGGTCGCTCCCGCCTTTGGTACTGGATTACCGCCGGACTGCTCGTCATCTCCATTGCGGCGATCGGTGTCCGCGGATTCGACCTCAGCATCGACTTCGAGGGCGGCACCAAGCTCAACATGCCCGCCGGTGACCTCGTCGCCGAGCAGGTCGAGGAGACCTTCGTCGAGGCCACCGGGGTGACCCCCGAGATCACCCAGATCGTCGGCGCCGGTGACTCCCGCACCCTGGAGATCAACTCCGAGCGACTGACCACCGAGCAGGTCGACTCCGCCCGGGCCGCCATCTACGAGGAGCACCAGCCGCTCGACGCCACCGGCGAACCTTCCCCGGACGCCATCGGTGACTCCACGGTCTCCGAGTCCTGGGGCTCGACGATCACGCAGCGCATGCTCATCGCCATGGCGGTGTTCCTGGGTCTGGCGGCGCTGTACATCGCGCTGCGTCTCGAGCGCGAGATGGCCGCCGCCGCGATGATCGCCCTGGTTGTCGACGGCGTCGTCATCGCCGGCATCTACGCCCTCTTCGGGCTCGAGGTGTCCCCGGCGACCGTCATCGGTCTGCTCACCGTCCTGTCCTTCTCCATCTACGACACGGTCATCGTCTTCGACAAGGTCCGCGAGAACACGGCCGGCTATCTGGACACCCGTCGCCGGACCTACGCGGAGGAGGCGAACCTGGCGGTCAACCAGACCGTCATGCGCTCGATCTCCACGTCAGTGATCTCGGCACTGCCGATCATCGCGCTCATGGTCGTCGCCGTGTGGATGATGGGCGTGGGCACCCTCAAGGACCTCGCCCTCATCCAGCTCATCGGCGTCATCGAAGGCATCTTCTCCTCCATCTTCCTGGCCACCCCGATCCTGGTGAGCCTGGTCAACCGACGCAAGGACACGAAGAAGCACAACGAGGAGGTCGCCGCCTACCGCGCCGGCGAGCTCGACGAGGATTCCGGGGAGACGGAATCGGTGGAGGAGACTGAGCCGAAGCGCAGCGTCGCCGCCCCCCGGCCCTCCGGGTCCAGCTGGCGTCCTGACCGACGGTGACGTCTGCCGTCGTATACTGAGAACTTCACATATCCCTCCAGCACGAAGGCAGGACAGCGTGGGCGCACGGCGCGGGTTCCTCGCGGCAGTGACCGCCGTCAGCATGCTCGCCCTCGCCGCGTGCACCGGCGGCCAGGACGGCGCGGACGGCGGCTCCGGTGATTCCGCGGCACCGCAGTCGACCGATTATTTCGGCTACCTGGTGGACACCGAACTGATCACGTCGAACGCCGCGACCGACATCGGTGCCTCCTCCAACACCGAGGCACTGTCCGGCCGGCTGTACCCGGCGGTGTTCGTGCCGGGCCCGTCGGGGCAGATGATCCCCAACACCGACCTCGTGCGCACCCAGGTGCTTCCCGGGGCGAACCGGCAGGTCATCTACACCATCGCCGAGGACGCCACCTACTCCGACGGCGCCCCGGTCACGTGCACGGACTTCCTCCTGCACGTCAGGGCCGGTCAGCACGAGGGTCTGTTCGGGTCCCATCTGCCGCTGACGGAGAAGATCCTGCGGATCGACTGCCAGCCGGGCGCCAAGCGGTTCACCGTCGTCTTCGACGAGGACGGCGGCGGGCGCTGGCGGCACGTCTTCGGCCCCGGCACCGTCCTGCCCAGTCACGTCATCGCCCAGCGGGCGGGACTGAGCATCACGGACATGCACCGCGCACTGCGGGACGATGATCTGGCGATGCTCCAGGACGTGGCCTCCATCTGGCATGACGGATTCGCCCTGGCCGAGTTCGATCCGGAACTGCAGGTGTCCTCCGGCCCCTTCCGCATCGAGTCGGTGGGGGAGTCCGGAGAGGTCATTCTCGCCCCCAACGACCACTACTTCGGGGATGCCCCGAGTCTTGACCGGCTCGTGGTGTGGCCGAGTGGTTCCGATCAGCGCCAGCTGGCGGAATCCGGCGCCCTGCAGATCGCCGACGTGCGGGTCGGAGAACCGGAATGGGTCAACCGGGACGACCCCACCAACGTCTTCGACCTCGAAGCGGGGGTGGGTGATCTCACCGAGACGCTGCGGCTCGGCGATGCCGGAGTGTTCGCATATCCCGCGGCGCGCGCCGCGTTCGCCGCGTGTGTGGATCAGACGGCGGTGGCGGCGGCGTCGTCACGCGTGTCCGGGATCGACGTGCCCGCGGTGACGCTCAACTCCCTGCCGCACCACGACCCCCTCGCCGGTTATCTCGCCGACGTGACCACCCCGCACCTGGCGGTGGACATCCCGGCCGCGCAGGCCTACGCGGGAATGACGGTGCGGATCGGGTACCCGGGCGTCAACGAACGCAAGGCCGCCATGGTCGAGGCGATCCGGGCCTCCTGCGAGCCGGCGGGCATCACCGTCGTCGACGCCTCCGCCGAGGCGGGCAGCCTCTCCGATCTCACCCGCGTGACCACCGGTCGGTGGGGTGAGCAGATCATCCACGAGGGGGCGCTCGACGCGGTGCTCATGGGCATCGACCCGATGGCGGAGATCGACGCACCCTCGGCACGCGCCACGGAGGTCGACCACCTCCGCTCGGTGGAGTCGACCCTGTGGGAGGAGGTGCCGATGATCCCGCTCGCAGCGCAGCCCCGACGATTCGTGATCGACCGCACAGTAGGTAACGTGGTGGTGTACACGGGACTGGCCGGCATCGGCTGGAACATGGACCGATGGCACGTGAGTGAGGACAACGATGCTCGACAAGACCCAGACTCGAACTAACCGCTACGACTCGGCCCGGGAGGCACTGGCGGACAAGATCCGCCTCGTGCAGGACTTCCCCGCCGAGGGTGTCCTGTTCGAGGATCTCACGCCGGTGCTCGCCGACGCCGACGCCTTCCACATCGTGGTCGACGAACTCTCCGACGCCTGCCAGGCCATGGGCGCCGACCTCATCGGCGGTCTCGACGCCCGCGGTTTCCTCCTCGGCTCGGCGGTGGCCTACAACCTCGGCCTGGGCATCCTCGCCATCCGTAAGAAGGGCAAGCTGCCGCCACCGGTGCACACCCAGGAGTACGCCCTGGAGTACGGCAGCGCCGCGCTGGAGATCCCCGCGGACGGGCAGGACCTGGCCGGTAAGCGCGTGGTGCTTGTCGACGACGTGCTGGCCACCGGCGGCACACTCCTCGCCGCCCGCGATCTCATCCAGGCCTCCGGCGGCACCGTCGTCGGCTACGTCGTCGTCCTGGAGGTGGAGTCCCTGGGCGGCCGTGACCGCCTCAGCGGTGCTCCGCTGGTGGTGATAAACGCATGACCGAGGAACGCCCCCGCAGCCGCAACGCCGTCGGCGTGCGCAGCATGTCCGCCCGGCTCGCCCGCAGCCTCACCGGCACGCGGGTCAAGTCGAACCCGGTGCTCGACCCGCTGCTGTCCATCCACCGCCAGTTCCACCCCAAGGCGGACGCGGAGGTGCTCTCCCGGGCCTACGAGACCGCCGAGCGGCTCCACGAGGGCGTGGTGCGCAAGTCGGGCGATCCGTACATCACCCACCCGCTGGCCGTGGCCACCATCGCCGCCGAGATCGGCATGGACACCACCACCCTCGTCGCCGCCCTGCTGCACGACACCGTCGAGGACACCGACTACGGACTCGAGCAGCTCACCGACGAGTTCGGCGCCGAGGTCGCCCGCCTGGTCGACGGGGTGACCAAGCTGGACAAGGTCGCGCTCGGGGCGGCCGCCGAGGCCGAGACCATCCGCAAGATGATCGTCGCCATGGCCCAGGACCCCCGCGTCCTGGTGATCAAGGTGGCCGACCGCCTGCACAATATGCGCACCATGCGCTTCCTCCCGCCGGAGAAACAGGCCAAGAAGGCCCGCCAGACCCTCGAGGTCATCGCGCCGCTGGCTCACCGCCTGGGCATGGCCAACGTCAAGTGGGAGCTGGAGGATCTGTCCTTCGCCATCCTCTACCCGAAGAAGTACGACGAGATCGTCCGCCTCGTCGCCGACCGTGCACCGTCGCGCGACCGGGCTCTCAAGGCCATCACCGAGCAGGTCACCGCCGCCCTGCGGGAGAACAACATCGAGGCCGACGTCATGGGCCGGCCCAAGCACTACTGGTCGATCTACCAGAAGATGATCGTCCGCGGCCGCGACTTCGACGAGATCTTCGACCTCGTGGGCATCCGCATCCTCGTGGACAACATCAACAACTGCTACGCCGCCATCGGTGTCGTCCACTCCATCTTCTCCGCCCTCCCGGGCCGCTTCAAGGACTACATCTCCTCGCCCCGCTTCGGCGTCTACCAGTCGCTCCACACCAGCGTCATGGCACTGGAGGGCAAGCCCCTCGAGGTGCAGGTGCGCACCCACGAGATGCACTACAACGCCGAGTTCGGCGTCGCCGCCCACTGGCGGTACAAGGAGACCAAGGGCTCCCACAAGGGCGACCGGGAGGAGGTCGACCAGATGGCGTGGATGCGCCAGCTGCTCGACTGGCAGAAGGAGGCCGCGGACCCCAACGAGTTCCTCGACTCCCTGCGCTACGACCTCACGGCCCGGCAGATCTTCGTGTTCACCCCCAAGGGCGACGTAGTCAACCTGCCTGCCGACGCCACCCCGGTCGACTTCGCCTACGCCGTCCACACCGAGGTCGGCCACCGGTGCATCGGTGCCAAGGTCAACGGCAAGCTCGTCGCCCTGGAATCGACCCTCAAGTCCGGCGACCGCGTCGAGGTGTTCACCTCCAAGGACGAGAACGCCGGCCCCTCCCTCGACTGGCAGGACTTCGTCATCTCCCCGCGGGCGAAGGCGAAGATCCGGCAGTGGTTCGCCAAGGAACGCCGCGAGGAGCACCTCGACGCCGGCCGTGACGCCCTCGCCGCCGAGGTCCAGCGTGGCGGCCTGCCCATGCACCGGCTGTTCACCGCCCAGTCCATGAAGACGGTGGCCACCCAGCTGCACTACCCGGACGTCGACGCCCTCTACACCGCCATCGGTGCCGGCCACGTCTCCGCCCAGCACGTGGCCAACCAGCTCATGGCCATCTTCGGCGACCAGGACGACGCCGTCGACGCCCTCGCCGCCCGCGCCCCCATCTCCGAGCTCATCAGTTCGCAGGCCAAGGCCGCGGACTCCGAGGCCGGCACCGGGATCCTCGTCGAGGGCAGCCCCGACGTCATGGCGAAGATGGCCAAGTGCTGCCAGCCGGTGCCGGGAGACGAGATCTTCGGCTTCGTCACCCGCGGCGGGGGAGTCTCCGTCCACCGCACCGACTGCACCAACGCCGACAAACTCAACGACGAACCGGCCCGCCTGGTGTCGGTGGCCTGGGCACCGCGGGGGATCTCCGGCGGAGCATTCGCCGCGACCCTCCAGCTGGAGGCGCTCGACCGTCAGGGCCTGCTCTTCGAGATCACCCGCGTGTTCAGCGACCAGAAACTCTCGGTCATGTCGATGAACTCCCACGCCGCCGACGACCACATCGCCACCATCCGGCTGACGTTCACCGTCTCCGACACGAAACAGCTCGGCCAGCTGCTCACCACCCTGCGCAACACCGAGGGCGTGTTCGACGTCTACCGCGTCACCGCCTGACCCACATGTGGGGGTGGCGCGGGTGGCCGCGAGGTGAACACTTGTCCGCCCGCAGGTGAAGGCCCAGTTCGCAGAATTAACTGAGCCTGTGACATGCCTGGATAAGGGATAGAAAGATATCACCGATATCAGTCCTCAGAATTTCCAGGAGTTCCCCGTGAACAAGTCCCGTCGTCTGGGCCGCCTCATCGCCGCCACGACCACCGCGTCCGTCGCCCTCACCCTCGCGCCGGCGGCAATCGCCCAGGAGACCGTCGAATTCTCCGTCTCCAACATCACCGACTTCCACGGCTACCTTGAGTTCGACGACTACAACGGTTACCTCGGTGCCGCCCTGCTCGCCGGCCTGAACAACCAGATCAACGGCGACGAGAACGTCTTCACCACTTCGGGCGACAACGTCGGTGGCTCCAACTTCGTCTCCGCCATCTCGAATGACGAGGACACCCTCCAGGCCCTCAACGCCGCGGGTGTCGACGTCTCCGCCGTGGGCAACCATGAGTTCGACCAGGGCCAGGACGACCTGCGCAACCGCATCGTCCCTGCCTCCGACTACCCGATCCTCGGCGCCAACGTCTACCGCAACGGTGAGCGCATCCTGCCGGCGCACGACATCCAGGAGCGCAACGGCGTCCGCATCGCCTTCGTCGGCACCGTCACCCCGCAGACCGCCAAGAAGGTCGCCCCTTCCGCCATCGAGGGCGTCGAGTTCCGCGACCCCGTCGCCGAGACCAACCAGGTGGCCCGGGAACTCATCGACGGTGACCAGGCCGACGTGGTCATCGCCCTCATGCACGACGACGCTGCCTCCCTCGCCGCAGGGTTCGACACTGACTACGTCGACGCCGTCTTCGGCGGCGACTCGCACGTCGTCCACGCGGCCCAGACCCCGATCATCGCCGCCCAGTCCGGTGAGTACGGCAAGATCCTCACCGACATCGACTTCACCTTCAACCCGACCACCCGGGAGATCACCGCCGCCGAGATCACCCAGTACGACCTCGCCGCCGCCCAGGCCACCGGAGCCACCCCGGACGCCACCGTCGCCGCCATCGTCGACCAGGCCCGGACCCAGGCAGACGTCCTCGGCGCCGAGCAGGTCGCCACCCTGGCCAACTCCTTCTCCCGCGGCAACGACTACGGCCTCGACCAGAACGGCAACCCCACAACCGGCAACAACCGCGGGTCCGAGTCCACCCTCAACCACCTCATCGCCGAAGCCGGCCGCGCCAGCATGGCCGACTTCCTCGGTGAGGAGGTCGACCTCGGCTTCATGAACGCCGGCGGCGTCCGCCAGGACCTCCCGGCCGGCGAGGTCACCTACCGCGACGTGTTCAACATCCAGCCCTTCGGCAACGGCATCGCCGTCGGCAAGCTCACCGGCGCCGACATCCTCCTCGCCCTGGAGCAGCAGTGGAAGGACGCGGCCGCCAGCCGCCCGCGCCTGGCCCTCGGCTTCTCCGACGGCTTCTCCTACAGCTACGACCCCACCGCACCGCAGGGGGAGCGGGTCATCGAGGCCACCCTCCACGGCGAGGCCATCGACCCCGCCCGCACCTACTCCGTGGCCATGTCCTCCTTCCTCTTCGACGGCGGCGACGGATTCGACGCCTTCACCAACGTCACCGACTACCGAGACGTCGGCTACAAGGACGTCACCGCCCTCGCCGACTACCTTGAGGCCAACCCCGCCGTCGAGCCCCGCGGCGCCCAGGGTGACGTGGGCGTGACCATCGACGGCACCCTCGCCGCCGGTGAGACCGTCACCCTCAACCTCACCTCGCTCAACTACTCCACCGAGACCGAACCCCAGGCCACCGCCGTGACCGCCACCCTCGGTGACGCCACCGGCACCGCGGACATTGACACGCGGTTCATCCCGGAGTTCGACCGCTACAACGAGCACGGCACCGCGACCGTCGAGCTCACCATTCCCGAGGGCCTGACCGGCACCCAGCAGATCATCATCACCACCGACACCGGCACCGAGGTCACCGTCCCGGTCACCATCGACGGCACCGACGCCGGCACAGGTGACGACGACTCCGACGGTTCCTCCGCCGGCAGCTCCGCCGCCGGAATCGTCGCCATCCTCGCGGCCGTCGCCGGCATCCTCGGCGGTGTCCAGTTCTTCGCCCCCGAACTGTTCGCGGGTGTGACCTCCCAGATCGAGGCCCAGATCAACGCGCTGCTCAACCCGTAGAATCACGGCATGCCCCACCCCGACCTCGATCACGTCCTCGATCTGGAACGCGAGCTGCAGACACCTGCCGTGCGAGGTGACGTCGACCGACTCAGGGAACTGCTGGCCCCCGACTTCCTCGAGATCGGTGCCTCCGGGCGTCAGTGGGACAGGGAAGCGATCCTCAATCTGCTCTCCCACGAGTCGGGTGATGACATTCGGATGTCCCACCTGGCGGCGAGGGCACTGACCCCGGAGATCATCCAGGTCTTCTGGGTGTCAGAACAGCAGGGGCGTCGGGCCAGGAGAACCTCGCTGTGGCTACGGGCGGCTGGGCGGTGGCAGCAGGTGTACCACCAGGGCACGGTGCTCTGACGCGTACCCTCGGAGGCTGTGGACTTCCTGATCACTGAACTCAGCATCGAACCCCGGCGGATTCCGGTCGTCGTCCTCTCTGCGATCGGGATCTATCTCGGATTCATGGTCCTGGTGAAGATCTTCGGCTCCCGGGTCTTGAGCTCCATGACGGCCTCCGACGCCGTCGTGGTCATCATGTTCGGTGCTGTGGGCGGGCGTGTCATCCTCGGCCACCCGCCGACCCTCGCCGCCGGCCTCATCGGACTGTTCACCCTCATGCTTCTCGAAGCCGCCTTCGGCACCCTCCGCCGCTACACCGGGTGGGGCAGGCGCCTGGACCGCAGCCCCGTCCTCGTCGTCGCCGACGGACAGCTCCTGCCGGAGAACATGCGACGCTGCCACGTCAGTCGCACCGACGTCTACTCCGCGGTGCGCCGTGCCGGCCTGGGCAGCCTCGACGGTGTCCAGGCGATGATCCTCGAACCCACCGGCACTCTCTCCATCATCAGGACCGGTCAACCGCTGGACAGGGACGTACTCCGCAACGTTCGTGGGGCCGACCGCCTGGGCTGATTCAAAAAAACCGCCTCCCGTGGGGGAGGCGGTTTACGTTACTGCCGGGGCAGTAGGAGGTCTTACATGATGCGCTGGGCGAAGACGAAGACGGTGGAGAGGGCGCCGATGATGGCGGTGAAGACGCCGATCCACTCGCGGATCTCCTTGGCCTCGAGGTCGTCGGAGGAGCCCTCGCCGTTCTCGTTGGAGGAGCTGCCGAAGGAGGAGGAGTTGTCGGCCGGAGCCGGAGCCGGGGTGTCGTCGCCCTCGGTGCCGTCGTTGTCGGAGCCGCCGTCCTCGGTGCCGGTGCCCTCGCCGGCCTCCTGGGAGGTGTTGACCTCGGAGTTGGCCGGAGCATCTTCAGCGAAGGCCGGGGCGGTCATGCCGGAGACGGTCAGGGCAGCGGTGGTGGCAACGGCGGCGAGGGCCTTGCGGGAGAAGAGCTTCATGTAATTGATTCCTTAGAGGAGAAGGATCGCGATGACATGGGACAGATTAACCGGCGCATCAAGGGTTTGCAACAGTGACATTACAATTTGCTGTCAAAACTGTTACTGCTGTGACGTGTGTGAAAGAACGGGACCCGCCCACGTGGGCGGGTCCCGTCTGAGAGTCAGCTGAAGTTGACCTGTTAAGTCAGGGAGGCGGTCTCGATGCGGACCTCCTCGGCGGGGGCACCGTCACCGGCACCGCCCTCGACACCGGTCTCGGCGATGCCGTCGAGGGTGGCCAGGCCCTCCTCGGAGATCTGGCCGAAGTAGGTGTAGTTCGGGGCCAGGGGAGAGTCCTCGTAGTTGAGGAAGAACTGGGAACCGTTGGTGTCGGCACCCGCGTTCGCCATGGCGATGGAACCGCGCGGGTAGATGACCGGGGAGGTGGCCTCGCCCTCGAGCTCGTCGGTCGGGTACTCGTTGGCGAACTGGAAGCCCGGGCCACCGGAGCCGGCGCCGGACGGGTCACCGCACTGGAGGACGAAGATGCCGGAGGTGGTCAGGCGGTGGCAGACGGTGTCGTCGTAGTAGCCGTTGTCCACCAGGTGCTCGATGGCGTTGACGGTGCAGGGGGCGGTGGTGCGGTCGAGCTCCATGCCGATCTCACCCTGGTTGGTGGCCAGGGTGACGTTGAGCGTGCCGGTGGTGGGGATGTTCTCGGTCGGCGGGGTGCCGGCGTCGCGGGAGGCCTCGCCCGCTTCCGGGTACTCGCAGGTGACGGTCTCCGGCAGGGGCTGCGCGCGGGTCATGGCCAGCGGCTCCATCTCCGGGGTCTCCGGGGTGGTGGCCTCGGTCGACTCCTCGGAGGCGGTGATCTCCTCGTCGGAGGAGCGGGTGGCCAGGAACCAGATGCCGGCGACGATGACCACGATGGCCACGGCTGCGGCCAGGGCGACCTTGATGGGCTTGGACTTTTCGGCGCGGTCGCGGGACTTGAGTTCGCGGTCGAGCTGGGCGAGGGCGTCCTCGCCGCGTTTCTTGTTGCTGGTCACCGGTTGATCTTCCTCAGGCGTCGACGGATGTACGGACAGTGGCACAGTCTAGCGCCCTGGCAGGCGGGCGGAATGATCTCTACGCTTGTGGCATGGCTAACGTAACCTTCAAGAACAACGCAACCACCACCGTCGGCGAGCTTCCCCAGGTGGGGGACCAGCTCCCTGACTTCACCGTGGTCGGCACCGATCTCGCGGACGTCACCCCGGGTGACTTCGCCGGCAAGCGGGTCGTGCTCAACATCTTCCCCTCCCTGGACACCGGCGTGTGCGCGGCGTCCGTCCGTGAGTTCAACGAGCGGGCGACTTCCCTGGACAACACCGTCGTCCTCAACGTCTCCAAGGACCTGCCCTTCGCCCAGGAGCGTTTCTGCGCCGCCGAGGGCATCGAGAACGCGATTGCCGCCTCCGCGTTCCGTTCCTCCTTCGGTGAGGACTTCGGCGTGACCCTGCAGGGTTCCCCGCTGGAGGGCCTGCTCGCCCGCTCCGTCGTCGTCGCCGACGAGAACGGCAAGGTCATCTACACCCAGCTGGTCGAGGAGATCACCGACGAGCCGGACTACGACGCCGCCGTCAACGCCCTCTAGGCAATGCAGCTCTACGGTTTCGCCGCGGGCCCGTACCAGACCAACTGTTACCTGTTGGCCGGGGACGGGTCCGCGGTGGTCATTGACCCCGGCATGCACACCCACGACCGGGTGGTCGACCTGCTCGAGGAGCACGGCCTGGAGCTGGAGGCGGTCGTGCTCACCCACGGCCACATCGACCACACCCGGGACGCGGGCCAGCTGGCGCGCCGGTTCTCGGTGCCGGTGTACATCCACCCCGCCGACGCGTTCATGCTCGAGGGCGGGGAGGGGGTGTCACCGCAGTCGCAGATTCTTTTCGACGCCGCGAACATGACGCCCGTCAGCGACCTGCGGTCGCTGCAGGACGGGCAGAGAGTGACCCTCGCTGGCGTCGATACGCTCGTGCGCCATGCCCCGGGGCATTCCCCCGGCAGCGTGCTGCTCATCGCCGACGAGTTCGCCTTCACCGGTGACGTGCTGTTCCAGGGGTCGATCGGGCGCACCGACCTGCCGCACTCCGACCCGGCCGCGATGGACGCCAGTCTGCGCGGGCCCGTGTGGGAGATGGCGGATGCGCTGCAACTGCTGCCCGGCCACGGCGGGGTCACCTCCATGCGGGCTGAGCGATCCGGCAACCCCTTCCTGCGGAACCTCCGGTGACGACGGGTACTGTGAGTACCCGTGAGTGAGAAGAAGTTTCAGGCCCTGTCCGCACCCAAGGGTGTCCCGGACTACGTCCCCCCGGTGTCCCCGGTGTTCCTCAAGGTGCGCGACACCCTGATCCACCAGGCCCACCTGGCCGGCTTCCAGCACATCGAGCTGCCGATCTTCGAGGACACCGCCCTGTTCGCCCGCGGCGTCGGCGAGTCCACGGACGTGGTGAGCAAGGAGATGTACACCTTCGCCGACCGGGGCGACCGCTCCGTCACCCTGCGTCCCGAGGGCACCGCAGGTGTCATGCGCGCGGTCATCGAGCACAACCTCGACCGGGGCCAGCTGCCCGTCAAGCTCAACTACGCGGGCCCTTTCTTCCGTTATGAGCGTCCCCAGGCCGGCCGCTACCGCCAGCTGCAGCAGGTCGGCGTCGAGGCGATCGGTGTCGATGACCCGGCCCTCGACGCCGAGATCGTCGCACTGGCCGACCGCTCCTACCGTTCCCTCGGCCTGACCGGATTCCGCCTGGAACTGACCAGCCTGGGTGACCACACCTGCCGCCCCGCCTACCGGGAGAAGCTGCAGCAGTTTCTCTTCACCCTGCCCCTCGACGAGGAGACCCGCAAACGCGCGGAGCTCAACCCGCTGCGCGTGCTCGACGACAAGCGCCCGGAGGTCCAGGAGATGACCGCCGACGCCCCGCTCATGCTCGACCACCTCTCGGCCGAGTCCCGCGAGCACTTCGAGACCGTCACCGGGCTTCTCGACGACATGTCCGTCCCCTACGTGATCAACCCCCGCATGGTCCGTGGCCTGGACTACTACACCAAGACCTGCTTCGAGTTCGTCCACGACGGCCTCGGCGCCCAGTCCGGCATCGGCGGCGGCGGCCGCTACGACGGCCTCATGGCACAGCTCGGCGGGCAGGACCTGTCCGGCATCGGCTACGGCCTCGGCGTCGACCGCACCGTCCTGGCACTCGAGGCCGAGGGCGTGGTCCTCGACGGCGTGGACCGTCGCGTCGACGTCTACGGGGTCGCCCTCGGTGCGGAGGCCAAGAGGCGCATGGCCCGGCTCATCAACGACCTGCGTGCCGCCGGCATCGCCGTCGACATGTCCTACGGCGACCGCGGCCTCAAGGGCGCGATGAAGGGCGCGGACCGCGCCGGTGCCCGTTTCGCCCTCGTCCTCGGCGAGTCCGAACTTGCCGACGGCCAGGTCCAGGTCAAGGACCTCGGCTCCCATGACCAGGCGGGCGTCGCACTCGACGAGGTCGTCGCGGAGCTGGGTCGCCGCCTGACCTAGTCGGGCAGCAGTGCGCGCAGTGCGGCGACGTTCTCGTTGAACGTGTCCCGGGCCTGACGCACCGGGTCTGCGGGCAGGGCGGCCCGTGTCATCTCGACGAGCACGGGATCCTGCGGGTTCTGCCGCTGCTTGGCCAGCAGGAAGGTGGTGACGTCCGCCGTCGACGTCGTCGAGTTGCCCCAGTGCGGGGCCTCCGTCGTCGCCCGGAGTCCGTAGTAGTCGGCGGTGTGGCGGATGGCGCCGGGATAGCGGGCCTGCAGCTCGGAGGCCGTCGCATCATCGGAGGTGCGCACCATGTGACGGGCCTTCTCCGCGTCCGCCGGATCGCCGTGGGACAGGACGTAGTCGGCGAGGTAGAGCTTGATCAGCGAGAGCGCGGGTCGGGACTCGTGTTCGTTGCCGGTGCCGGCGTGGAAGCCGGTGGCCGGGTGGTCGACGCTCATGGCGGTGCGGGGCAGGGCCGGCAGGGTGCCGGCCTCAGAAGCAGGGGCAGCGGTGGTGGCGTGGAGCAGGGCGGTGGCCAGGGGGAGGAGGCTGCGGTTCATGCCCGCCACTGTTGTCCACCTATCGGTCGCCGGCAACCGTGGCAGCGGTCGTCTGAGGAAACTCTCATCCGGGCCGGCTGAATAATAATCTCCGGGGAAGTTCTGGTGACACCATTGCTGCTGTTAGCGTGGACGGATCATTGACCTCCCCCAGGGACCAAGGAGCACGCATGACCGTCACCGTCGGAGTGGATGTCGGAACGCAGGGCAGCAAGGCGGGGGTGTACACCGCCGACGGGGTGCAGGTGGGTAAGGCGTATGCCCCGCACACCATCGACTACCTCGGCCCCGGCCGCGCGGAGATGGACGTTGAGCACCTTGTCACCGCTGCCTTCGCCGCCATCGCGGACGCGCTCGATGACGCCGTCGCCGCCGGAATCCACCGCTCCGAGGTCGCCGGCATCGCCCTGTCCGGCATCCTCGTCGGCCAGGTCCTGCTTGACGAGGACGGCCAGATCCTCCACCCGGTGATCACCAGCCTGGACACCCGCGCCGAGGGGCATGCCGCGGCCGCCGCCCGCGACCTGGAACCGCTGTGGCTCACCGAGTCCGGTACCTCCACCCTCGACGCCTACGCCGCCCCCTTCCAGCTGCAGTGGATCCGCGACCACCGCCCCGAGGTGTTCGACCGCGTCGCCCGTAGCGTCTCCGTGGCGCCCTATGTCTCCGCGCGGCTGGCCGGCCTGACCCAGCAGGAGATGGTCACCGACCCCACCCACGTCTCCGGGTGGATGGTCGGCTGGGACTACGCCACCGGTGACTTCTCCCCACGCCAGTTCGCCGCCTTCGGCCTGCCCACCGACATCCTTCCCCGGGTCGTCCCCTCCGACAGCGTCATCGGTCACGTCACCGCCGAGGCCGCCGACCGGACCGGCCTGCCCGAGGGCACCCCCGTCATCGCCGGCGCCGGGGATGTCATGCAGTCCACCCTGGCCACCGGCATGACCGACACCGGCCAGGCCACCGACTCGGCCGGTACGACAAGCATCCTCACCGTCGGCGTCGACGGGATCATCCCCGAGGTCACCGACATGCCCGGCATGCTCTTCAGCCTGGGCACCCTGCCGGGGCAGGCCATCTACTGGGGGTACATCCGCGCCGGCGGGCTCTCCCTGCGCTGGTTCCGCGACCACGTGGCCCGCCTGGACGGGGACGACTCCATCTACGCCACCTTCGACGCACTCGCCGAGCAGGTCGCCCCCGGCTCGGACGGTGTGCTCTTCCTGCCGTACCTGGCCGGCGGCAACCCGGACAGCCCGCATGCCTCCGGTACCTGGCTCGGCATGGATTCCGGCACCGACACCGCCCGCCTGTGGCGCAGCGCCCTCGAGGCCGTCGCCTTCGAGTACGCCGCCACCCTGGGGGTCGTCGAACGCGGCGGCGTCGACCTCTCCGAAGTCCTGGTCACCGGTGGTGGGGCGGGGAGTACGGTGTGGAATCAGATCAAGGCGGACGTCACCGGCGTGCCGTGGCGGCGACCCCACCGCGTCGACGGCCCACCCCTGGCCAATGCCGCGCTGGTCAACCAGGCCCTCGGGCTCACCTCGGACATGGCGGCCCAGCTCGCCGACTGGACCTCCGGTGGGGAGACCGTCACAACGGACGAGGACGCCCACGAGATCTACCGGCGGGCCGCCGAGATCCGCACCCGGCTGCTCGCCGGGCCGATGCAGGAGGTCTTCGCCTCCGTCCGCCAACTTCGACACCTCTAGGAGAAACACCATGACCCTGCTGTACAAGTGGAACGCCACCGCCCCCGACGTCGAACTGCTGCGCACCGACAACCCCACCGAGATCGCCGCCGAACTGCAGACCCTGGGCGTGCGCTACGACCGGTGGGCCACCAAGGAGCTCGCCGACGACGCCGACCAGGACGCCGTCCTCGCCGCCTACGCCGAGGAGGTGCGCAGGATCAGCGAGGAGGAGAACTTCGTCACCGTCGACGTCGCCCGCCTCCGCGACACCGGCCAGCCCGACTTCGCCGCCACGGCGAAGGGTGCCCGGGAGAAGTTCCTCGACGAACACACCCACGCCGACGACGAGGTCCGCTTCTTCGTCGAGGGCTCCGGCACCTTCTACCTGCACATCGACGACACCGTCTACGGTGTCGTCTGCGAGGCCGGCGACCTGCTCTCCGTCCCCGAGGGAGCCACCCACTGGTTCGACATGGGGGTCAATGACCCGCAGTTCTGCGCCATCCGCTTCTTCCATGACGGCGAGGGCTGGGTCGGCGACTTCACAGGGAGAAGATCTCCGCCTCCTTCCCCGGCCACGACGAACTCATCGCCGGAAAGTAGCACCCATGATCACCCTGCCCCGCCCCAGCGTCATCGTCCTCGACATCGAGGGCACCACGTCCTCGACGTGGTTCGTCCACGACACCCTCTACCCCTACTCCCGGGAGCGTTTCGCCGCGATCCTGTCGCGCCGTGACCGGCACCCGGACGTCGAACGCGCCCGCACGCAGATCGTCGAGGAGGCGGGACTGGCGGGGGACGCGGGCGTCGAGAAGCTCGTCGCGGCCCTCGAGGGCTGGCTGGACAACGACGAGAAACGCACACCGCTGAAGACCCTGCAGGGTCTGATCTGGGCGGAGGGTTTCGCGGCAGGGGAGCTGACCTCGCACTTCTACCCGGACGCGATTCCCGCGATCCGGCGCTGGCACGAGCAGGGCATCGGGCTGCAGATCTTCTCCTCCGGCTCTGTCAACGCGCAGACCTCCTGGTTCGGCAACACCCCCGACGGGGACCTGCTGCCGCTGTTCTCCGGCCACTTCGACACCGAGAACGTCGGCCCGAAGAAACTCGCCGCCTCCTACGCCACCATCCGCGAGGAGATCGGGGTGCCGGCGGAGCAGCTGCTGTTCTTCTCCGACCTCGTCGAGGAACTCGACGCGGCCCGTGCGGACGGCTGGGGCACCGTCGGCGTGCGCCGCGAGGGCGACCAGTACTTCGACCGCGGCGTGGGCGAGCACCCCGAGATCGCCTCCTTCGACGAGGTGGAGTTCCGGTGAGCGTCCTCGGCCAGCCCGTCAGCGGGCGTTATGATGTCGCCGTCATCGGCGGCGGCATCTCCGGCGTCCAGATCGCCCGCCACGCCGCCGGACGTGGCCTGCGCACCGTCCTGTTCGAACGCGACGACTTCGGCTCCGGCACCTCCGCCGCCACCACCAAGGCCATCCACGGCGGCCTGCGCTACCTCGAGCAGTACGACTTCGGCGTCGTCGCCGAGTCCGTGAGCGAACGCCGCTATCTCGGCCTCGCCGCCCCGCACCTTGTGCAGCCGCGCAGTTTCCTGCTCACCGCCTATGACTGGTCCGCTCCTCCGGCACCGGTCCTCGGTGCGGGAGTCGCCCTCTACGAGGCGATGGCCCTGCGCCGCAACGTCGGCGTGCCCAAGGACATCCGCTCGCCCCGCTTCCGTTGGGTGGGCAAGAAGGCGCTACTCAAGCAGGTTCCGTGGCTCACCCCCGAGGGCTTGACCGGTGCGTGGCGCCACGACGACACCCTCAACATCCACCCCGAGCGCCTCCTGTTGGCCATTCTGCAGAGCTTCGTCGCCGACGCCGGCACCGCCGTCAACCATGCGCCGGTCACCGGTCTGCTCCGCGACGCCGCCGGCACCGTCCGCGGCGTGCAGGTCACCGGCGACACCGACATCGAGGCCACCGTGGTCATCAACGCCGCGGGCCCGTGGGTCGCCGCCGCCCTCGGCGATCTCGCCGAACCCGCCGGCGTCCGGGTGAAGCAGGCCAAGGGCGTCCACCTGGTCACCCGTGACCTGGGCGGGCGCGACGGCGTGTTCGTGCGCGGGCGCAACGGACGCCACATCGTGGTCAACCCCTGGGAGGGCAAGACCCTCGTCGGGCCGACGGACACCGCGATGGCGGGCAGCGCCGACGACGCCGTCGCCGACGTCGACGACATCAACCTGCTGCGCGAGACCATCGACTCCGTCTCCGCGACGCCGCTGACCCGGGAGGACGTCGAATCCACCATCGTCGGCGTGCGCCCGCTCGTCGACGACGGCTCCGACACCTACACCTCCTCCCGCCGCTTCGACATCCGCGACCACGCCGACGGCGGGCTGCCCGGCCTCTACACCGTCACCGGCGGCAAGTGGACCACGGGGCGGGCGATGGGGGAGAAGGTCATGGACACGGTGATCAGGGCACAGCGCGACCAGCTGCCACCGACCCGCGACTTCGACTCCCGTCACCTCGGCCTGTCGACCTCCTTCGGCGACTACGACACCGTCGCCGCCGCCTTCGAGGCCGCCGCCGCCCGCCGGCCTGAGGCCGGCCTGCCGCGGGAGACCCGCATCCATCTCGCCCGGCTCTACGGCACCGCCCACGAACAGGTCCTGCGTCTGGTCACGGAGCATCCGGAGCTGGCTGAGCGCGTCGACGGCAGCGATGACATCCTCGCCCAGGCCGTGTACGCGGTGACCGAGGAGGCCGCCGAGAACCTCACGGACGTCCTCGACCGGCGGCTGACCGTGGGCACCCTCGGATTGGTCTCCGAGCAGGCCGTGAATCAGGTGGCGGGCACCATCGCTCCGTTGCTGGGCTGGGACGACGCCACCCGCGACGGCCAGGCGCAGGCGTACCTGGCTCAGCTGGCCGGTGAGACGGCCGTCATCGACGACGCTTTTCGCTCCACGCCGCCCACGCGATAGCTGCACACACCGGCGCCCATACCTTCTCCGCACGGGCGGGGGAGAGGGCATTGGGAATGGTGGCCACCGCCATGACAGTGGCCAGCGCCCCCAGGCCGGCCCGGGAGCCGATGCCGACCGCGGCGGCGACGCCGAGGTAGACCGGTGCCGCCACCGCGCTGCTCAGCCGGAGATGACCGGGCAGGACCCCGGAATGGGCGCCACCGTAGGAGGCGGCACCCCACGGCCGGCCCAGGGCCAGACCGGCCTGGAACACCCCCAGGGTGGTGAGACCGGTGGCCATGACGATGCGGGCGATCATGTCAGCACTCCGTGATGTTGACGGGCAGGCCGAGGTTGACGGCCAGCCCTCCGGTGGAGGTCTCCTTGTACTTGGTCATCATGTCGCGACCGGTCTCGGCCATCGTGGCCACGACCTCGTCGAGGGTGACCCGGTTGGTGCCGTTGCCCAGCCGGGCCAGGCGGGCGGCGTTGATGGACTTCACCGCGCCGATGGCGTTGCGCTCGATGCAGGGGATCTGCACGAGCCCACCGACCGGGTCACAGGTCAGGCCGAGGTTGTGCTCCAGGGCGATCTCGGCGGCGTTCTCGACCTGAGCCGTGCTGCCACCGAGGATGGCGCACAGGCCCGCCGCGGCCATCGCGGAAGCGGACCCCACCTCACCTTGGCAGCCGACCTCCGCACCCGAGATCGAGGCGTTCTCCTTGATGATGATCCCGATTGCCCCGGCCACGAGCAGGAAATCCCGGGCATCTTCCCGGGAGAACTCGGGCAGGAAGTCCCGCGCGTAGTGCATGACGGCAGGAATGATCCCGGCCGCACCGTTCGTGGGCGCGGTGACGATCCGCCCGCCGGCCGCATTCTCCTCGTTGACCGCCAGAGCGTAGAGATTGACCCACTCAATCGCGCCCAGCCCGCCGTCGTAGTTTCCCTCGGACTGGCCGATGAGCTGGGCGTACAGGCCCGGCGCGCGTCGGACGACACCGAGCCCGCCGGGCAGCAACCCGCTGGTGGCGATGCCGGCGGTGACGCACTGGCGCATGGTCATCCACACCTCGTCGAGGTGCTGGTCCACTCCGGGGCGCAGGGCGTTCTCGTTGTGGCGCATCAGTTCTGCGACGGTGAGCTTCTCCCGCGCGCAGTGGGCCAGCAGATCCTGCGCGCTCGTGAAGGGGTACGGCACCTCCCCGGTCGGGGCGGCGGTGGCGGCGCCGGAGGGTAGGCCGGTGGTGGAGCGGGCGTCGAACTCCGCCTGCGAGAGGATGAAACCGCCGCCGACGGAGAAGAAACGGTCGCCGTTGAAGGCGACACAGTTGGGGTGTTCCGCCACCGGTGTCGGGTCGAAGGTCAGCCGATAGCTGATCGTCCCGGCTGGGCCGGTGAACTCCCCCGCGGCCGGGATCTGGGCGCCGAGCGGGGGATCCGCGTCAGCGGGCACGGTCGTCGGTGTCCACCCGACGAGACCGAGAAGAATGGCCCGGTCGGTGCCGTGACCGGCGCCCGTGGCAGCCAGTGATCCGTGGAGAATGATGTCCACGTGGTCCGGCAGGCCACCCTGCTGCTCCACCCAGGCGCCGGCGGCCCGCATGGGACCGACCGTATGGGAGGAGGAGGGTCCGATACCGACGCTGAACAGGTCCAGGACGCTGATGGTCATGGCCGCCAGCCTACTGGCCGTCGTGGCCCTTTAACAGGGCGGCGAAATCGACGAAACCCTCGCCGGGCTCCACACCCGTGCGTCGGCGCACACCCTGGCCCTCGGCGGTGACCCCACCGAGGCCGCCGACGCTGGCGGAGGCCACCATCTGATCGGCGAGCTCACCCGCGGCACGGTTGACCCGGGACTCCAGGCCGGCACCGTCCTCGGAACCGAAGTCATCGGTCGCGGCGAACACACCGGTGGGGACGACGAACGCACGCATGTAGGTCATCAGCGGACGCAGCGCGTAGTCCAGGACCAGCGAATGCCGGGCGGTACCCGCCGTCGCCGCGATGATGACCGGCATGCCGTTGAGCGCATCCTGGTCGAGCACGTCGAAGAACGTCTTGAACAGGCCCGAATAGCTCGCCTTGAACACCGGAGTGACCACGACCAGGCCGTCGGAGGCGGAGACCTTCGCCTTCACCTCATCGAGGGCGGGGGAGGACATGCCGGTGGTCAGCGAGCGACCGAGGTCATTGACCAGCTCACGCAGCTCGATGACCTCCACCTCCAGGGACTCCCCGCGGGCGGAGACCGCGGCGGTGACCGCCGCTGCGATGGAGTCGGCCACCCGGCGGGTGGTGGACGGAGTGGACAGGCCGGAGGAGATGACGGTGAGAGTACGCACCTACGCCTCCTCTTCCACCGGGCGCACCTTGAAGTGCGGGGAATCCGGGGTGTTCTTCAACGACGCGTGGGTCGGCGGGTCGGACGGGACGTGATCGGGGCGACGCGCCTCCATGCGGGTACGCAGCTCCGGCACGACCTGGGTGCCCAGAATCTCGATCTGCTCGAGCACCATCTCCAGCGGCAGGCCGGCGTGGTCGATGAGGAAGAGCTGACGCTGGTAGTCGCCCACCCAGTCCGCGAACTCCATAGTGCGGTCGATGACCTGCTCCACCGTGCCCACCGTCAGCGGCGTCATGTCGGTGAACTCCTCCATCGACGGGCCGTGGCCGTACACCGGAGCATTGTCGAAGTAGGGGCGGAAGGTCTCCTTCGCCTCCTCCTCCGTCGCACCGATGAACACCTGGCCACCGAGACCCACGATGGCCTGGTCCGCCTGGCCGTGACCGTAGGACTCGTAACGACGACGGTAGATCTCCACCATCTTCGCCGTGTGCTCCTTGTTCCAGAAGATGTTGTTGTGGAAGAAGCCGTCACCGTAGAACGCGGCCTGCTCGGCAATCTGCACGGAACGAATGGAACCGTGCCACACGAACGGCGGAACACCGTCGAGCGGGGCCGGAGTGGAGGTGTACCCTTGCAGCGGAGTACGGAACTGGCCCTGCCAGTTGACCACCGGCTCACGCCACAGCCGGCGCAGCAGATGATAGTTCTCGATCGCCAGTGGAATGCCCTGGCGGATGTCCTTGCCGAACCACGGGTACACCGGACCGGTGTTGCCACGGCCCATCATGAGGTCCACCCGGCCGTCGGCCAGGTGCTGGAGGTAGGCGTAATCCTCGGCGATCTTCACCGGGTCATTGGTGGTGATCAGCGTGGTGGCGGTGGACAGCTGGAGACGTTCGGTCTGGGCCGCTATGTTGGCCAGCAGCACAGGTGGGGTGCCGGGGGCGACGAAGGGCGGGTTGTGGTGCTCGCCGGTGGCGAAGACGTCGAGGCCGACCTCCTCGGCCTTCTTGGCGATGGCGACGGTGGCCTTGATCCGCTCATTCTCGGTCGGGGTCTTGCCGGTTGTCGGATCCTGCGTGACGTCACCGATGGTGAAGATGCCGAACTGCATTGTTAACTCCTTTGTGGGTTGCTAATGCCCACACTGTATGTGACATGTCAACAATGTGTCAAGGAGGGTTCCGCTCGGTCGGTCCGCCGTGGGGTGTGCGGCGAGGGGAGAATTTTCGTCTTTTTCGATCTGATCCAGAACGTGCAGGTCAGGGCGCTTTCAAGGAAGGGGTGGAAACGAAAGGAACGAAAGAACCCCGAGGCTTTCGATTTTTTCGAATCGCCCTGCCCCTGGGATGGGCTCCTGACCAGCGAGAATGGAAGGGAAACGAAAAGAACGAAAGAACCTGCTCCTGGGCCCACCTCCCTCGGCCCCGTCGTTCAGGAGTCCACCGCCTCCATCAGCCGGGCGATGTCGGAGCCGCCGATCACCCGGATCGGGCGCTGATCCTTCCGGCCGTCCTCCGTGATCAGTCCCGCCCGCGGCAGCGATCCGTCCTTCCCGGGCGTGGTCATGGCATCCAGCGCCGCCTGGGCGGTGACGTCCCGGGGCAGGAACACCGCCCGGTCCGTTGATTCGGCGTAGCGCAGGACCTCTGCCACGGAACGGGCGTCGAGATGGTCGTTGTCGTCCAGATCTGCGGCGACCCAACGGGCGATGGTGTTGGTGGTGAGCAGGTCCACCGATCGTCCGTTGTCGTAGACGGGGAACTGGCTGATCTCGGTGTCCCGGATGACCGCGAGCACGGTGCCGATCGGTGCGGTGGGGGAGAAGGTGCGCACCTCCTGTGGCCCGAGGACGGTGAGCGCCAACGGGGGATCGCGGAGGATGTCGCGGATGTGCTCGATCTCGGCGACGGTTTCCGGGAGTGGTTCGGCGATGGGGCGCAGGTCGTCGGTGTAGCGGCCGTGGCTGATGGCATTGCGGAGGTCACCGAACTCTCGTAGATCGGCGGCCTGGTCCTCGGAGATGAGGTGGCGTTTGTTGGCCTGGTCCACCATCCACCGGAAGCTGTCGGTCTTCTTCGCGCCGAGGGTCTCCCGGAGGTGTGATTCGATGTCGTTGAAGGCGGCCAGGAAGGGGATTGCCCGATTGTCAGTCACGTCTCCAGCGTAGACTTTTCGGTCATGGCCGTTTCCCGTGACGAGCTGCGGTACCTGCTCCAGCAGGCCGACCGTGTCCTCGAGATCGTTCCTTCCGCCCGCGCGCTTCTCGACGCCGCCCCGGCCACCGTCCGCGGCGTTCTCACCATCGCCGATGAGGACGGCTCCGCCCACCTCATCATTCCCGGGGCGACGGTGTTCCCGCCGTCGCTCTATGCCACGTCCGAACTCGACGGCCTGCCGGGTGCCCGGGAGCGGCTGGGGGAGTTTCTGGCCCGGGCCGGGACGGTGGCGATGGTGCGTTCCCGGGCCCGTGACGCTGCTCCGGGTTTCTTGGTCGCATCTTCGGTGGGGCGAAGGTGGAGCAGGCGCAGCGCGCGGCGGAGGAGCTGCGGGGGCGGCTGGCTGACCCGGGGATGGATGCTCTGTTCTCGGATGCCCGTGGGTACGTCGAACTGGCTCATGCCGCCTCGGCGCTGCAGCAGCGGGGTGTGCATCTGTTTGCTGGTCCGCATGGCACTCCGGACCGGCTCATCGACGCTGCCAGAGAAGCGGTGGAGCAGGCGGTGGGGTCATCGCTGGTGTTCGAGACCTACGATCCCACCCGCCTGCACCAGGTCCTCGCCGCGGCCCGACGTCTGCGCGATGATCCGCATTCTGAGCCGGCGCTGCGGCTGGCGGCGGAGCGGCAGTTGGATGCGCTCACCGCTGAGCGTGCTGGGGTGCTGCTCGCCCAGTTGCCGGTGGAGGCCCTGAAGACGGCCACCAATGAACGACTGCGGTTCAGCGGCCTCGATCAGGTTCGGGTGAACACGGTGGCGGACGTGCTCGCCGCCCCGGTCGGTCTGCTGACCCAGGTCCAGGGCATCGGTGAGCAGACGGCCCGACGCCTCAAGGCCGCGGCTGAAGCCCTGCGGCAGGAGGCCGTGGCCACCCACACGCACGGTATCGGTGACACTCCGACCGCCGCCGCGACCGCCCTGGTCCGGGTGTTGGCCAGCTTCGACCACATCAACACCCTCGACGAGGTCGAGCGCGCCCGCCGGCGGCGCATCCTGGGGTACGCGGAGACCATTCCGGCGGTGGGCGGGGTTGAGCCCTGGGCGGTCGGCCTCAGCGGCAGCCGGGTCGGGTGGGACCGGTTCATCGACGACATCGACTGGGCCCACGCCCATCCGGCGGTGCTCGCCCCCGCCCGGCCGGTCACTCTCGGTGAGGACACCTGGTCGGACTATCTCGCCCGGCCCGCCCACTACCAGGGGCTGTTGGCCACGCTGCTCGACCTGGAGGTGGAGGGTGGCGACGACCTCGCCGCCGACGTCCTCGAACGCATCCGGGCCCTGCGACTGGACCAGACGCACCTGACGGACCTGCACCTGCGCGGGTACCAGTCCTTCGGCGCGCGTTTCACGATCGTCCAGGAGAAGGTGATCCTCGGCGACGAGATGGGCCTGGGCAAGACGGTCCAGGCGTTGGCCGTCGCGGCCCACCTCGGTGGGCGGACCCTGGTGGTCTGTCCCGCGTCCGTGGTCACCAACTGGGTGCGCGAGTCCCGGCGCTTCACCGATCTGCCGGTGTACAAGGCGCACGGGGACGGCAAGGAGGACGCCGTCCGGGCCTGGGAGGACACGGGTGGTATCTGCGTGGTCACCTATGACGGTGCCCGCACCATGGACCTGCCCACCCCGGAGTTTGTCGTGGTGGATGAGGCGCACATGATCAAGAACCCGGCCGCCGCCCGGACGAGGGCGTGCCGCGCGCTCATCGACGCCGCCTCCCACGCCCTCCTCATGACCGGTACGCCGCTGGAGAACCGGGTCGCGGAGTTCGCCACGTTGGTCAGTTACGTCGCACCCGATCTGCTGGTCGCGGGGATGGAGTCGATGTCGGCGGAGGATTTCCGCGTCCGGGTCGCGCCGGCCTACCTGCGGCGTAACCAGGCCGACGTCCTCGATGAGCTGCCCGAGAAACTCGACCAGCTCGACTGGATCGACCTCACGGAGGCGGATCAGGCGCATTACGCCGAGGCGGTCGAGGCCGGGAACTTCATGGCCATGCGCCGGGCCCCCATGACCACGCCTGACGCGGTGCCGGCGAAACTCGAGCGGATCATGGAGATCGTCGAGGAGGCCGCCGAGTCAGACCGGCGGGTGCTCGTGTTCACCTACTTCCTCGACGTCCTGGGCGTCCTCGAACGGGCACTGGGGGATCGGGTCGTGGGCACCGTCTCCGGGGCGGTGTCCCCGAACCAGCGTCAGGAGCTCATCGACGCGCTCGGTAAGGCCCCGGGCGGCTCCGTCCTGCTCGCCCAGATCACCGCCGGCGGCACGGGCCTGAACATCCAGACGGCGTCTGTGGTCATCCTCGTCGAACCACAGGTCAAGCCGTCGATCGAGGCGCAGGCCATCGCCCGGGTCCACCGGATGGGGCAGACCTCCACCGTCCTGGTCCACCGCCTGGTGGCCGATGACACCGTCGACGAGCGCATGCTCGAGATGCTCGCCGGGAAGTCGGCGATCTTCGACGCCTACGCGCGGCCCTCGGAATCCGCGTCCGTCCACGACGCCGTCGACGTCACCGAGAGGCAGCTGGCCGCGGAGATCATCGCCGCCGAGCGCGAGCGGCTCGGCTTCGCAGCCTCCTGACACGGCGACACCCCCGCATCTCGGTGAGACACGGGGGCGTCGATAAGCGGTGGACTAGGAGTTGTACACGCCTCGATTGAGGGTGTCGCAGGCAGCCATGGTGCCCTCACGGTAGCCGGTGAGCAGGGCGTTCTGGCGCTGCTCGGAGGAACCGTGGGTCCACAGGTCCGGGCGGACCTCGCCGCCGGAGCGCTGCTGGATGTTGTCGTCGCCGACGGCGCGGGCGGTGTCGATGGCGCCAGCAACCTGCTCCTCGGTGATCGGCTCAAGCAGGGCGTCATCGCCCTTGTCGGCCTGGCTGATCCAGATGCCGGCGTAGCAGTCGGCCTGGAGCTCGATCTTGACAGCGTTGGAGTCCTCGCCGGGATCGTTGTAGTTGCTCAGGGACAGGGTGCCCTCGAGCTGCTGGATGTGGTGGGCGAACTCGTGCGCCACGATGTACATCTGCGCCAGCGGGGCGTTGGTGCCGCCGAGCTGTTCGAGCTGCTCGAAGAAGGAGACGTCGAAGTACGCGCCCTGGTCGGCGGGGCAGTAGAACGGGCCGGTCTGGGCGGAGGCCATGCCGCAGCCGGACTGGGTGGTGTCCTGGAAGACCACCAGAAGGGGTTCGGTGTACTCGATGCCGGCCTGCTCGGGAAGCATCGTCGACCACATCCGGTCGACGGAGACCGCGGCCGCCTCGACGCGGCAGTCCGTGTACTCGTTGGCGTCATTGATGGTGTTGCAGTGCTCGAGGGAACCGGAGCGCTCACCCTGTTGCCCGCCGCCGGTGATCTGGCCGAGATCACTGGGGTTGCCGCCGAAGAGGAGGAAGAGTCCGATGAGCAGGAGGGAGCCGAGGCCACCGCCCGCGGCGACGACACCGCCGCGGCCACCACCGCTGGTACGCGCGCGACGACCGCCGGTGTAGTTGGCGTCTTTACGGAAAGTCATGCGCTCATCATTACATAGATCACACCTGGGGTGGGGCGCAGCGATCAGTAAAAAGAGGGGAGGGGTACACTCCACCGGAGAAACGACTGCCCCTAGACGATCTCTAGACGATCCTGGAAGGACGTAGAACGAACGTGCTGCGCACTCACCTCGCGGGTGACCTCCGCAAAGAAACCGCCGGCCAGAATGTGACGCTGACGGGCTGGGTGTCCCGTCGCCGTGACCATGGCGGCGTCATCTTCATCGACCTGCGGGACCGTTCCGGCATCGCCCAGGTCGTGTTCCGTGAGTCGGATGTGGCCGAGCGGGCCCATGACCTGCGTTCCGAGTACTGCGTGCGCGTCACCGGCGTCGTCGAGCCCCGCCCGGAGGGCTCCGAGAACCCGAACCTGGCCTCCGGCGACATCGAGGTCAACGTCTCCGAGCTGGAGGTCCTCAACTCCTCCGCCCCGCTGCCGTTCCAGATCGACGATCCCTCCTCCTCCGGCGAGGTCGGCGAGGAGGCGCGCCTGCGCTACCGCTACCTCGACCTGCGCCGCCGCACCCAGGGTGATGCCCTGCGGCTGCGCTCCAAGGCGAACCAGGCCGCCCGCCGGGTGCTCGACACCCACGAGTTCACCGAGATCGAGACCCCGACGCTGACGCGTTCCACCCCGGAGGGTGCCCGCGACTTCCTCGTGCCGGCTCGCCTCAAGCCGGGTTCCTTCTACGCCCTGCCGCAGTCCCCGCAGCTGTTCAAGCAGCTGCTCATGGTCGCCGGCATGGAGCGTTACTACCAGATCGCCCGCTGCTACCGTGACGAGGACTTCCGCGCCGACCGCCAGCCGGAGTTCACGCAGCTGGACGTGGAGATGAGCTTCGTCGACCAGGATGACGTCATCGCCCTGGCCGAGGAGATCCTCGTCGAGCTGTGGAAGCTCATCGGCTACGAGATCACCACCCCGATCCCACGGATGACCTACGCCGACGCGATGCGCCGCTACGGTTCCGACAAGCCGGACCTGCGCTTCGACATCGAGATCACCGAGTGCACCGAGTTCTTCGCCGACACCACCTTCCGCGTGTTCAAGAACGAGTACGTCGGCGCCGTGGTCATGGAGGGTGGTGCCTCGCAGCCGCGTCGTCAGCTCGACGCCTGGCAGGAGTGGGCCAAGCAGCGTGGCGCCAAGGGCCTGGCCTACATCCTCGTCGGCGAGGACGGTGAGCTCTCCGGCCCCGTGGCCAAGAACATCACCGACGCCGAGCGTGAGGGCATCGCCGCCCACGTCGGCGCGAAGCCCGGCGACGCCATCTTTTTCGCCGCCGGCGAGACCAAGTCCTCCCGCGCACTGCTCGGCGCCGCCCGCGGTGAGATCGCCGACAAGCTCGGCCTGATCAAGGAAGGCGACTGGGCCTTCACCTGGGTGGTCGACGCCCCGATGTTCGAGCCCGCCGCCGACGCCACCGCCTCCGGCGACGTCGCCCTGGGTCACTCGAAGTGGACCGCCGTCCACCACGCCTTCACCTCCCCGAAGCCGGAGTGGATCGACTCCTTCGACGAGAACCCGGGCGAGGCCACCGCCTACGCCTACGACATCGTCTGCAACGGCAACGAGATCGGTGGCGGTTCCATCCGTATCCACCAGCGCGATGTGCAGGAGCGGGTCTTCGAGGTCATGGGCATCACCGAGGAGGAGGCGCAGGAGAAGTTCGGCTTCCTGCTCGACGCCTTCGCGTTCGGCGCCCCGCCGCACGGTGGCATCGCCTTCGGCTGGGACCGCATCGTGTCCCTGCTCGGCGGGTTCGACTCCATCCGCGACGTCATCGCCTTCCCGAAGTCCGGTGGCGGCGTCGACCCGCTCACCGACGCCCCGGCCCCGATCACCGCGCAACAGCGCAAGGAGTCCGGCATCGACGCCAAGCCGAAGAAGACCGAGAACGCCGACCAGGCGTAACCGACCCGGACCAAGGAACGCACAGCCCATGCCACTGCTCACCCATGACGACATCGTCGGCGTTGCCGCGGACCTGCTCTCGAAGCGATTCGGCGGGTCCCAGCAGCTCACCGATGTCCAGCAGCTCAGTGGCTCGGGCAGCGCCATCGTCCTGCGCGCCCGCGTGGCGCCCTCGCCGTTCCTGCAGCAGCGCTCCGTCATCCTCAAGTACGTCCCCGTCACCGGGGAGCAGCTTGACGACGCCGCCCTCATCCGCGAGATCGTCTCCTACCAGTTCACCACCTCGCTGAGCGAGGTGGTCCGCCCCGGCCCCGTCCTGTTGGCACACGACGTGGCCCAGCGGATCATCGTCATCACCGACTCCGGCGACGGCGACACCTTCGCCGACCTGCTGGAGACCGACAACGGGGAACGTCGGGTCAACATCCTGCGCAACCTGGGCACCGCCCTGGGTCGGATGCACTCCGGCACCGCGCAGCGCGAGCACGACTTCGAGATCCTGCTCACCCGCATGCTGCGCAACCACCCCGACTTCGGGGAGATCCAGCGGTTGCGCGACACCGCGCTGCTGCAGTCCATCACCATCGGCGAGCAGCTGCTGCGCAACGCCGGCTTCGACATCCCCGACCTCGTGAGCACCTTCGCGGCCGACGGTCGCAGCCGGCTGCTCGCCGCCCACCACCGGGCCTTCACCCCCTTCGACCTCTCGCCCGACAACATCATCGTCGCCGAGAAGACCCATTTCCTCGACTACGAATGGGCCGGGTTCCGCGACGTCAGCTTCGACATCGCGTGCGTCATCGCCGGCTTCCCCCAGTTCGTGTTCTCCCACCCGATCAGCGACGACGAGGCGGACGTCTTCGTCGAGGCCTGGGTTCACGAGGTCTCCCAGCTGTGGCCGAACGTGACCAACGAGGCTCACCTGCACTCCCGCGTCGTGGCGGCCCTGCTCGGCTGGGCGCTGTCCACCGTCGCAATCATGGAGTTCGGCTCCCTGTCCGGGGCGGTCGCCGCCCTCCACCTCGAGGACGGGGACTTCGACGCCGAGGCGATGGAGACCGACGGCCGGCTGCTGCGCCCGGGTAACCACGGCCCCTTCGCCCGGGAGGAGCTCATCGTCCGCCGCGACATGTACGAGACCTTCGAGGCGCTGGCCCGCTACGCCGCCCGCGGTGTCGACCCCTCCTACGGGGTCATCGCGGCCTTCGCCCGCGAGGTCGCCGCCCGCGTCGCCGAACCGGGCCTGCCGGGATACTGACCGTGTCCCAGGACGCACTGTTCGGCGGGTCGGCGGAGGAGCCGGCCGAGGATTTCTTCCACGCCGGCTCCCACGCCCCGCTCGCGGCCCGGATGCGCCCGCGCACCCTCGATGAGGTCGTCGGCCAGGACCACCTGCTCGGCCCCGGCCGCCCGCTGCGCCGGCTGGTCGAGGGATCGGGGGAGGCCTCGGTCATCCTCTACGGCCCACCCGGCACCGGCAAGACGACGATCGCCTCCCTGGTGTCCTCGGCCACCGACCGCAACTTCGTCGGCCTCTCCGCCCTGAACTCCGGGGTTAAGGAGGTCCGGGAGGTGATCACCAAGGCCCGCCGCGACCTCATCCACGGTGAACGCACCGTCCTGTTCATCGACGAGGTGCACCGCTTCTCCAAGACCCAGCAGGACGCCCTGCTCGGTGCGGTGGAGAACCGGACCGTCCTGCTCGTCGCCGCCACCACCGAGAACCCCTCGTTCTCCGTCGTCGCCCCGCTGCTGTCCCGGTCCCTGCTGCTGCAGCTCAAACCCCTCGACGAGGCCGCCGTGCGCGAGGTCCTCACCCGTGCGCTCACCGACGAGCGCGGACTTGCCGGGCGCGTGCGTGCCGATTCCGACGCCCTCGACCAGCTCGTCCTGCTCGCCGGGGGAGACGCCCGGCGGGCGCTGACCTACCTCGAGGCGGCAGCGGAGGCGGCGGCAGAGGAGGGGGACGAGGGGGCGTCGATAAGCACGGAGACGGTGCGGGACAACGTCAACCGCGCCGTGGTGCGCTACGACCGTGACGGTGACCAGCACTACGACGTCATCAGCGCGTTCATCAAGTCCATCCGCGGCTCGGACGTCGACGCCGCCCTGCACTACCTCGCGCGGATGCTCGAGGCGGGGGAGGACCCGCGATTCATCGCCCGGCGACTGATCATCCACTCCTCCGAGGACATCGGCATGGCGGATCCCACCGCCCTGCAGACCGCGGTGGCCGCCGCCCAGGCCGTCGCACTGATCGGCATGCCCGAGGCCCGGCTCACCCTCGCGCAGGCCACCATCCACCTGGCCACCGCCCCGAAGTCCCCGGCGGTGATCAACGCCATCTCCGCCGCGCAGGCCGACGTGCGCGAGGGGAGGATCGGGCACGTGCCCGCCCACCTGCGGGACGGCCATTACGAGGGTGCCAAACGCCTTGGCAACGCCGTGGGCTACCGCTTCCCGCACGACGATCCCCGGGGCGTGGTGGAACAGCAGTACATCCCCGACGACCTGACCGATGCCGTGTACTACCGGCCCACCGAGCACGGCGCGGAGAAGCGCATCGCCGGCTACCTTGGCCGGCTACGCCAGATGGTGCGGGGCAAGAAGTAGCCGGCCCGGTGGGCGAGTACAGTTGAGGACCGACCTGTCACCACCTGTATAAGCGAGGACCACCACCGTGCAGACCCATGAGATCCGGGAGCGTTTCACCCGTCACTTCGTCGAGGCCGGACACGCGGACGTCCCCAGCGCCTCGCTGATCCTCGAGGACCCGGACCTGCTGTTCGTCAACGCCGGCATGGTGCCCTTCAAGCCCTACTTCCTCGGCGAGCAGAACCCGCCGTACCCCAACGGCACCGCCACCTCCATCCAGAAGTGCGTGCGCACCCTCGACATCGAGGAAGTGGGCGTGACCACCCGCCACAACACCTTCTTCCAGATGGCCGGCAACTTCTCCTTCGGCCAGTACTTCAAGGAAGGTGCGATCACCCACGCCTGGCAGCTGCTCACCGGACCGCAGGAGGACGGCGGCTACGGCCTCGACCCCGAACGCCTGTGGGTCACCGTCTACCTCGACGACGACGAGGCCGCCGAGATCTGGGAGAAGAAGATCGGCGTGCCCGCCGAGCGTATCCAGCGCCTGGGCATGGCCGACAACTACTGGTCCATGGGCGTGCCCGGGCCCTGTGGCCCCTGCTCCGAGATCTACTACGACCGTGGCCCCGAGCACGGCAGGGAGGGCGGCCCCGAGGCCGACGACACCCGCTACCTGGAGATCTGGAACCTCGTGTTCATGGAGAAGGAGCGCGGCGCCGGCACCGGCAAGGACTCCTTCGAGATCCTCGGCGACCTGCCGAAGAAGAACATCGACACCGGCATGGGCGTCGAACGCGTCGCCTGCCTGCTCCAGGGCGTGGACAACGTCTACGAGACCGACCTGCTGCGCCCGGTCATCGACGTCGCCGAGCAGATCACCGGCGCCCGCTACGAGGGCGACGGCCAGGACGCCATCCGCTTCCGCGTCATCGCCGACCACTCGCGCACCGGCATGATGCTCATCCTCGACGGCGTCACCCCGTCCAACGAGGGCCGCGGCTACATCCTCCGCCGCCTGCTGCGCCGCATCATCCGATCCGCCCGCCTGCTCGGCGCCACCGGTGAGACCCTCGAGCGTTTCATGAACACCATCATGGACACCATGACGCCGTCCTACCCGGAGATCGCCCAGAACCGCGACCGCATCGTCCGGACCGCCGTGGCGGAGGAGCGCGCCTTCCTCAAGACCCTGGAGTCCGGCACCCACCGCTTCGACGAGGCCGCCGACCGCATCAAGTCGGCGGGTGTGACCACCTTCTCCGGCGAGGACGCCTTCACCCTCCACGACACCTACGGTTTCCCCATCGACCTCACCCTCGAGATGGCCGCCGAGGCCGGCCTCGATGTCGACGTCGCCGGTTTCGAGGCCGCCATGAGCGAGCAGCGGGCCCGGGCCAAGGCCGACAACCAGGCCAAGAAGCACGGCCATGCCGACGTGTCCGTCTACCGCGAGTGGGTGGACGACAACCCCACCGAGTTCGTCGGCTTCTCCGAGCTCACCGCCGACGCGAAGGTCCTCGGCCTGGTCATCGACGGCCAGTCCGTCACCCACGCCACCGAAGGTGACGAGGTGGAGGTCATCCTCGACGTCTCCCCGCTCTACGCCGAGTCCGGCGGCCAGACCGCCGACCGCGGCCGCCTCGTCGCCGACGGCACGATCCTGGAGGTCAACGATGTCCAGAAGATCGGCAAGAAGCTGTGGGTCCACAAGGCCACCGTCACCGCCGGCGGCATCGACCTGGGCCAGGCCGTCCGCGCGGAGGTCGACCCCGACTGGCGACACGGCGCCCGCCAGGCACACACCGGCACCCACCTCATCCACGCCGCCCTGCGCCAGGTGCTCGGCCCCACCGCCGTCCAGGCCGGCTCGCTCAACCGCCCCGGCTACCTGCGTTTCGACTTCAACTACACCGACCAGCTCACCCCGGAGCAGCTGACCGAGATCACGACGATCGCCAACCAGGCCGTCGACGCCGACTTCGCCGTCAACACCATCGAGACCACCCTCGACGAGGCGAAGAAGATGGGTGCGATGGCCCTGTTCGGCGAGAACTACGGCACCGACGTCCGTGTCGTCGAGATCGGCGGGCCCTTCTCCATCGAGCTGTGCGGCGGCACCCACACTGAGCACACCTCCCAGATCGGCCCCGTCGCCGTCCTTGGCGAATCCTCCGTCGGCTCCGGCGCCCGCCGCATCGAGGCGTACTCCGGCATGGACTCCTTCCGCTACTACTCCAAGGAGGCCGCGCTGGCCTCCGGCCTGGCCGCCTCCCTCAAGGCGCCGACGGAGGAACTGCCGGAACGCGTCTCCCAGCTGACGGAGAAGCTGCGGGCCGCCGAGAAGGAGATCGCCGCCCTGCGCCGCCAGCAGCTGGCCTCCCGCACCGGTGAACTGCTCGCCCAGGCCCAACAGGTCGGGGAGATCACCGTGCTCACCCACCGCCTGCCTGACGGGGTGTCCGGTGGCGACCTGCGCACCATCGCCACCGACCTGCGTGGCCGCTTGGCCGGGAAGGCGGGCGTCGTGGTCCTGGCCTCGGCGGACGGCGACAAGCTACCGTTCATCGTCGGAGCGACGAAGGAGGCCGTCGACCTGGGCGTGAAGTCCGGCGACCTGGTCAAGGTCCTGTCCGGCCACGTCAACGGCCGCGGTGGCGGCAAGCCCGACATGGCCCAGGGGTCCGGCTCCGACGCCGCCGGGCTCGACGCCGGCTTCGCCGCCGTGCGGGATGAACTGGCCCGACGCTGACCATCGCGGTAACATCACGAAACGGTTACGGGACACGCCGGTACCGGTGGCATCGGTCCGGCGTGGTGGCGATTACATTTGACCCACGCCCGGCCTGACCGCGGCGGGTGACGCCCCCGCGCACCGACACCGACGAAAGGTCCCCACCCACGATGAAGGTCTCACCCGACACCCCGGGCGTCGACGACCCCGGAGCTGGGCGTCGCCTCGGCATCGACGTGGGAACCGTCCGCATCGGCGTCGCCGTCTCCGACCGGGGAGCCGTCCTGGCCACCCCGGTGGAGACGGTGCCGCGGGAAACCGGCCTCAAGGGCCGGGACATGGGCGACATCGACCGCCTGCTGGCGCTCGTGGACGAGTACGAGGTCGTGGAGATCGTCGTGGGCCTGCCCCGCGATCTGCAGGGCAACGGCTCCGCCAGCGTCAAACACGCGAAGGACATCGCGTTCCGTCTCCGTCGTCGGATCACCGGCGCCGGCCAGGACATCCCGGTCCGCATGGGCGATGAACGCCTCACCACCGTCGCCGCCACCTCGGCACTGCGTGCCTCCGGTGTCTCGGAGAAGGCGGGCCGGAAGGTCATCGACCAGGCCGCGGCGGTGGAGATCCTCCAGTCCTGGCTCGATGCCCGAACCTCAGCGACAGCCACCACTACCCAGGAGCAGCACCCATGAGTACCCACTCTCCCGCCCGTGGCCCCGGTGGCCGACGCATGGACAACAAGTTCGTCAAGCGCCGCCAGCGCGGACTCGCGGTGCTCGTGGCATCGCTCATCCTCATCATCGGCGCCGTGATCTACATCGGCATGCAGATCTCCGGTAGTGGATCCTCCGGCTCCACCAACTCCGCCGACTTCGAGGGCACCGGCAACGGGGTCGACCAGCTGGTGGAGATCCCCGAGGGCTCCGCCGTGTCCCTGCTGGGTCCGGAGCTGGAGGAGCGCGGCATCGTCAAGACCGACGGCGCCTTCCAGACCGCCGCCGCCAACAACCCCGACGCCGCCGCCATCCAGCCGGGCATCTACCGCCTGCAGGAGGAGATGAGTGCCTCGGCGGCGGTCCAGGCGCTGCTCGACCCCGCCAACCGCGTGGAGATGCTCGACATCCACGGCGGCTCCACGCTGCTCGACGTCCGCGTCGTCGGTGGTCAGACCCGCCCCGGTGTCTACAGCCAGATCTCCGCGGTGACCTGCACCGAGGGCTCTGAGAACTGCATCACCGCCCAGCAGCTCGAGCAGGTCGGCGCCTCCGCCGACCTCGAGGCACTGGGTGTGCCGGAGTGGGCCCGCGAGGCCGTCGCCGCCCGCGGCAACGACCCCAAGCGCCTCGAGGGCCTCATCGCCCCCGGCCAGTACGTGGTCAACCCCGCGCACGACGCCGAGGGCATCCTCACCGGCCTCATCACCCGCTCGGCCAACCAGTTCAACGAGACGGGCATCGTCGACCGGGCCGGCGCCATCGGCCTGACACCCTATGAACTGCTCACCGCGGCCTCCCTCGTCGAGCGCGAGGCCCCGGCGGGTGAGTTCGACAAGGTCGCCCGCGTCATCCTCAACCGCCTCGAGGAGCCCATGCGGCTCGAGTTCGACTCCACCGTCAACTACGGCCTGGAGGACGTCGAGGTGGCCACCACCGACGAGGACCGCGCCAACGTCACCCCGTGGAACACCTACGCCACGGACGGTCTGCCCGAGACCCCCATCGCCGCCGCCTCCATCGAGGCCATCGAGGCTATGGAGCATCCCGCCGAGGGCAACTGGCTGTTCTTCGTCACCGTCGACCAGGACGGCACCACCGTGTTCAACGACACCTTCGAGCAGCACCTCGAGGACGTCCAGCAGGCCCTCGAGTCGGGCGTCCTGGACACCAACCGATGAAGGCGGCCGTCCTCGGTTCGCCGATCGAGCATTCCCGGTCGCCGATCCTGCACAACGCCGGCTACCGGGAGCTGGGCATGGACGGGTGGGAGTACACCCGCATCCGGTGCACCGCCGAGGACCTGCCGGGCATCGTCGGCGGGGCGGAGGAGTCCTTCGTCGGTTTCTCCGTCACCATGCCGTCCAAGTTCGCGGCCCTCGAGTTCGCCGACGACGTCACCGAGCGGGCCCAGCAGATCGGCTCCGCCAACACGCTGGTGCGCACCGGCGACGGTTGGCGGGCCGACAACACCGACTGCGACGGTGTCACCGGCGCACTCGGTGAGCTCATGGGTGACACCCCGATCCGACGGGCACTGGTCGTCGGTGGGGGAGGAACCGCGCGTCCCGCCCTGTGGGCGCTCGCCCAGGCCGGGGTGGAGGAGATCACCGTGATCAACCGGACCGACCGCAGCGCCGAACTGGCACCGCTGCTCGAGCCCGCCAGGGTGCAGGTGCGGTTCCTCGGGTTCGACGCCGACCTGTCGACGGCCTCGATCGAGGCGGACGTGGTCGTCTCCACCGTCCCTTCCGCCGCTCTCGACGGGCATGAGTCAGCTCTGGCGCACGCGCCGGTCCTCGACGTCATCTACGATCCCTGGCCCACCCGCCTGACCACCGCGGCCGCCGCCAACGGCTACCTCACCGTCGGTGGTCACGTCATGCTCGCCCACCAGGCCTTCGGCCAGTTCGAACAGTTCACCGGTCGCCCCGCCCCCCGCGACGCCATGCGGCAGGCGCTGGAGGATTCCCTGCGCTAGGCTGCGGGGCATGTGGGTGCTCGGGGGAGCCGTTGCCGTCACCGTCTGCTGGGCCGTGGCGTTGTTGCTTGTCGACGAGAAACGTCGCCGCCTTCCGGACCTCCTCACCCTGCCCGCGGCCGCGGGTGCCGCGTTCGGCGCCGCGGTCACGGACCCGATTCTCCTGCTCGGCGGGCTGGGCTGGGCGGGGCTCTACCTCCTCCTGGGGGTGAGCTTCGGTGGCGTCGGGGGAGGGGACGTCAAGCTCGGGCTGAGCCTGGGGATCCTCGCCGCTGCGGCCGGTGGGACAGCGGCGTGGTTCGTGGCGGTGCTGGGGGCGTCCGTGGTGACGGTGCTGCGCGGCGCACTCACGCGGCGGAAGGCGGTGGCCCACGGGCCGTCGATGCTGCTGTCCACCGCGTTCGCGGTGGGCATGTGGTTCGGTGCGTAATTCCGGCGTCCACGGCGTCTATGTCGGAGAAATCGGCGCTCCATGAGACAATGTCCGCATGCTTCGATGGACTACCGCAGGGGAATCGCACGGTCAGGCGCTGATCGCCCTGCTTGAACACATGCCCGCCGGCGTTCCGGTCACCCGCGAGGAGATCGCCACCCAGCTTTCCCGCCGTCGCCTCGGCTACGGCCGCGGCGCCCGCATGAAGTTCGAGGCCGATGAACTCACCCTGCTCACCGGCATCCGGCACGGTTACACCCTGGGCAGCCCCATCGCGGTGATGATCGGCAACACCGAGTGGCCGAAGTGGACCACCATCATGTCCGCCGAGCCCGTCGACATGGACGACGAGGACGTGGCCAAGGCCATGACCTCCGGTCGGGGTGCTAAGCTCACCCGCCCCCGCCCCGGGCACGCCGACTTCGCCGGCATGATCAAGTACAACCACGACGAGGCCCGCCCGATCCTCGAACGCTCCTCCGCCCGCGAGACCGCCGCGCGTGTCGCCGCCGCCGCCATCGCCCGCAGCTTCCTGCGTGAGACCCTCGGCGTCGAGGTCCTCAGCCACGTCATCTCCATCGGCCGCTCCGAGGTCGTCGAAGGGGAGCAGCCGACCTTCGCCGATCTGGAGAAGATCGACGAGTCCCCGGTGCGTGCCTTCAACCGCGTCGCCGAGGAGTCCATGATCGCGGAGATCGAGGCGGCCAAGAAGGCCGGTGACACCCTCGGCGGCATCGTGGAGGTCATCGTCGAGGGCCTGCCCATCGGCCTGGGTTCCCATGTCTCCGGTGAGGACCGGCTCGACGCCCAGCTCGCCGCCGCCCTCATGGGCATCCAGGCCATCAAGGGCGTCGAGGTCGGTGACGGTTTCGAGGAGGCCCGCCGTCGCGGCAGCGAGGCCCACGACGAGATGGTCCGGACCGCCGACGGCGTCGACCGCCTGAGCAATCGCGCCGGCGGCCTCGAGGGTGGCATGACCAACGGCCAGACCCTCCGCGTCCGGGCAGCCATGAAGCCGATCTCCACGGTGCCGCGGGCCCTCAGGACAGTCGACATGACCGACGGGTCCGCCGCCACCGGCATCCACCAGCGTTCCGACGTCTGCGCGGTCCCCGCCGCCGGAGTCGTCGCTGAGGCCATGGTCGCCCTCGTCCTCGCCCGCGCCGTGCTGGAGAAGTTCGGCGGCGACTCCCTCGCGGAGACGAAGCGCAACATCGACTCCTACCGTGACTATGTCGCCGGCCGCCTGGATTTCGGGGAGGAGGCATGACCCACCCCGACAGCCTCGACCTGAGCACCTCGGTCTGCCACACCCGCCCCCGTGTCGTCCTCGTCGGCCCACCCGGCGCCGGCAAGTCCACCATCGGCCGCCGTCTCGCCCGGGCGCTGGCACTGCCGTTGGTGGATTCCGATCAGCTCATCGAGCAGGAGACCGGCCGTTCCTGCGGTGACGTGTTCTCCGAACTCGGCGAACCCGCCTTCCGGGAACTCGAGGCCCGCCACGTGGCTGCCGCGCTCGCAAGCGGCGGTGTGGTCAGTCTCGGTGGTGGCGCCGTGCTCACCGACGCCACCCGGCGGCTGCTCACCCAGCACGACGTCGTGTGGGTCGACGTCTCCGTCGAGGAGGGGGTCCGCCGTACCGCGCACGAGACCTCCCGCCCGGTACTCGCCGCCGAGGACCCGGCCGCGCACTACCGCAACCTCATCGAACAGCGTTCCCCGCTCTACCACGAGGTCGCCGGATTCCGGGTGCGCACCGACGGCCGCACTCCCGCGCAGGTTGTCGCCGACATCCTGGGCTACCTCGACGCGCTCTAGAAAGGACACCGCCCCGTGACGACGATCCCGGTCACCGGACCCACCCCCTACGAGGTCACCATCGACCACGGCCTCGACACCGCGATCGCCGACCGCGCGGCCGCCACCGGCGCGGCCAAGGTGATGATCATCCACCAGCCGACGCTCACCGAACCCGCGGCCGCCCTCGGCCGGGCCGTCGAGGAGCGCGGCCTCGAGGTCGTCCTCGCCGAGGTTCCCGACGCCGAACCCGGCAAGACCCTCGACGTCGCCGGCACCCTGTGGGACCGCCTCGGCGCGGAGACCTTCGGTCGCCGCGACGTCATCATCGGCCTCGGCGGGGGAGCGGTCACCGACCTCGCCGGCTTCGTCGCCGCCGCCTGGATGCGCGGCATCAAGGTCATCCAGGTGCCCACCACGCTGCTGGCGATGGTCGACGCCGCCGTCGGCGGCAAGACCGGCATCAACACCGCCGCGGGCAAGAACCTCGTCGGGGCGTTCCACGAGCCGGACGCCGTGTTCATCGACCTCGACCGCCTGGCCACCCTGCCGGAGGAGGAACTGGTGGCCGGCTCCGCCGAGATCATCAAGACCGGCTTCATCGCCGACACCGCCATCCTCGACCGCTACGAGTCCGACCCGGCCGCCTGCCTGCGCGCCGACGGGCACCTGCCCGAACTCATCGCCCGGTCGGTCACCGTCAAGGCGAACGTCGTCGGCCAGGACCTCAAGGAGGCCGGCCTGCGGGAGATCCTCAACTACGGGCACACCTTCGGCCACGCCGTCGAGCTGCGGGAGAACTTCCACTGGCGTCACGGCAACGCCGTCGCCGTGGGCATGATGTTCATCGCCCACCTCGCTCAGCAGCGCGGGCTCATCGACGCCGACCTCGTCGCCCGTCACGCCGCCATCCTCGAATCCATCGGCCTGCCCGTGAGCTACGAGCCCGGGCACTTCGACGAGCTCTACGCCGGCATGACCCGGGACAAGAAGAACCGCGACGGCCACATCCGCTTCGTGGCACTCACCGGACCGGGGCAGACAACCCGCCTCGAGGGTCCGGGCGTCGACGAACTGCGCGCCGCCTACGACGCGATCTCCCGGGAGGCGTGATGAAGGTCCTGGTCCTCAACGGCCCCAACCTCAACCGCCTGGGGCGACGCCAGCCGGAGGTGTACGGATCGACGACGCTCGCGGACGTGGAGAAGCTCATCGCGGAGCGGGCCGTGACGCTCGGCGTCGAGGTGGAGTGCCGTCAGTCCAACCACGAGGGTGACCTGCTCGACTGGGCGCACGAGGCGGCCGACCACGGCTGGGCCGTGATCATCAACCCCGGTGGCTTCACCCACACCTCCGTCGCCCTGCGTGACGCGCTGGCCGAGGTCGCCGACGGCGCCGGCTTCGTCGAGGTCCACATCTCCAACGTCCACGCCCGGGAGGAGTTCCGGCAGCACAGCTACCTCTCACCGATCGCCCGCGGCGTCATCGCCGGGCTCGGCGTGACCGGCTACCTCCTCGCACTGGAGTATCTCGCCGAGCATCCGGCCCCGTAGCGCCGGTGACGGGGGCCCGCCGGATACAGTTGTGTGCAGCACACCACAACTCTTAAACGCAGGAGGAGCCCCCATGGCCTACGCGGATACCCGTTTCGCCACCCGTCGCCGAGCACTGTCAGCCAAGCTCGCCGGCATGCGCATCGACGAGATGCTGGTGACCAACCTCATCCACGTGCGCTACCTCTCCGGGTTCTCCGGCTCCAACGCCGCCCTCGTCCTGGCCAAGGACCTCACCGCGACGATCTGCACTGACGGGCGCTACACCACCCAGATCGCCGAGGAGGTCCCGGACATTGAGGCGGTCATCGACCGGCCCAGCGCCGAGGCCCTGCTCGCGCGCATCGAGGGCCCGCGTCGCGTCGGCTTCGAGGCCGACTACGTCTCCGTCGCCCAGCTGGAGAAGCTGCAGGCCGCCTGCCAGGAGGATGTCACCCTCGTGCCCGTCACCGGGATCATCGAGGACATCCGCCTGACCAAGGACAACACCGAACGCATCCGCCTCACCGAGGTCGCCGAGCTGGCGTGTGAGGCCTTCGAGCAGCTCATCGACGCCGGTGAGCTCGCCGTCGGCCGGTCCGAACGCGACGTCGCCGCCGACCTCGAGTACCGCATGCGCCGCCTCGGGGCGGAACGCCCCAGCTTCGACACCATCGTCGCCTCCGGCGAGAACTCCGCCAAGCCGCACCACTCCGCCGGTGACCGCATCATCCACCGCGGCGACCTGGTCATCGTCGACTTCGGTGCCCACTCCCGCGGCTTCAACTCGGACATGACCCGCACCGTCGTCATGGGCGAGGCCGACGAGTTCTCCCGCGAGATCTACGACATCGTCCTGCGCGCCCAGCTCGCCGGTGTCGAGGCCGCCACCCCGGGCACGACACTCGTCGACGTCGACGCCGCCGCCCGCGCGGTCATCGAGGACGCCGGCTACGGCGACTACTTCGTCCACTCCACCGGACACGGCATCGGGCTCGAGGTCCACGAGGCACCGTCGGCCTCGAAGATCGGGGAGGGGGAGCTGCGCGAACACATGACCCTGACCATCGAGCCGGGCATCTACGTCCCGGGCCGCGGCGGTGTGCGGATCGAGGACACCGTCCTCATCACCGCCGGGCCGGCCCACATAATCACCCCGGTCAAGAAGGACCTGCTCGTGGTGTAGGCTGGGAAAGCTGATAATCCAGGACAACCATCAAAGGGAGATAGCTTCGTGGCATCCACCGCTGATTTCAAGAACGGTCTCGTGCTCAAGGTCGACGGCAAGCTCCAGCAGATCATCGAGTTCCAGCACGTGAAGCCGGGCAAGGGCCCCGCCTTCGTGCGCACCAAGCTCAAGGATGTCGTCTCCGGCAAGACCATCGACAAGACCTGGAACGCCGGCGTCAAGGTCGAGACCGCCACCGTGGACCGCCGCGACATGACCTACCTGTACAACGACGGCTCCTCCTACGTCGTCATGGACGACAAGAACTACGAGCAGGTCGAGCTGAGCCCGGACAAGTTCGGCAAGGCCGCCGACTTCCTCCTGGAGAACATGCGCGTCCAGGTCTCCTTCCACGAGGGCGAGGCACTGTTCGCCGAGCTCCCGGTCTCCGTTGACCTGACCATCTCCCACACCGAGCCCGGCCTGCAGGGCGACCGTTCCTCCGGTGGCACCAAGCCCGCCACCCTGGAGACCGGCGCCGAGATCCAGGTGCCGCTGTTCCTGGAGACCGGCAACGTGGTCAAGGTGGACACCCGCACCGGCGACTACCTCTCCCGCGTCTCCAACTAGGGGCGACACCTACTGTGACTGACACCCCCAACGAGGCGGCCGACGAGCAGAACTGGCGCCGCCACGGATCGCGCTACCGCGCCCGCCGACGCGCCGTGGACATCCTCTTCGAGGCCGAGGCCCGGGACCTGGATCCCGTCGCCGTGGTCGAGGACCGCGTGCAGCTGTCCCGCCAGGCCGATTCCGCCGTCGCCCCGGTCGCCGACTACACCCGGCAGATCGTCGCCGGTGCCGCCGAGGAACTGGACACCATCGACGAAGCCATCGAGCGCTACCTGGCGGAGACCTGGGAGCTGGACCGCCTGCCCGCCGTCGACCGCGCCATTCTGCGCGTCGCCGTGTGGGAGATCCTGTTCAACCCGGAGGTTGACTCACCCGTCGCCGTGGTCGAGGGCGTCGAGCTGGCGTCCCAGTACGGCAACGACGTCGCCGCCCCCTACATCCACGCGGTGCTCGACGATGTCGCCCAGTCCACCTCGGACCTCCATCCGCTGGCCACGGCGGAGGCTGACGCCGACGCCGTCGCCGAGCCGATCGCGGACTCCGAGTCCGACCCGGAGTTCACCCCGGAGGACCCGACCGTCGACGCCGAGCCGCGTCCGGCCTCCGCAGCCGATCCCGGCCCCGGCCCGTCCCGCACCACCGAGGATCCGGACATCTCCTGAGTGCAGTTGTGCCTACGATGGTGGGCATGGACAAATTCACCATGGATGAGGCATTCCAGCACCGGGTCGGCCCCGACTTCTCACTCGCCGACGTCGACCCGGGTTCCACGCCCGGTTTCGAATGGGACAAGAAGGACTGGGAGCGTGAGTTCCACGAGCACGACGACGAACTCGATGAGCTCCAGGAGAAGCTCTTCGCCAACGGCCGCGCCAAGGTGCCCGGCACCGGCGCGGTGCTCCTGGTCCTGCAGGGCATGGACACCTCCGGTAAGGGTGGCGTCGTCCGCCACGTGTTCCGTGCCTTCGACCCGCAGGCCCTGAAGATCGCCGCCTTCGGCGCGCCGACCGCGGAGGAACGCAAGCACGACTTCCTCTGGCGGGTTCGCCCGCAGGAGCCGGAGATCGGCCAGATCGCGGTGTTCGACCGCTCCCACTACGAGGACGTCCTCATCCAGCGCGTGCGCCAGATGGCCCCGCCGGAGGAGATCGAACGCCGCTACGGCGCCATCGTCGACTTTGAGAAGGAGATGGCGGACCGCAATGTCCGCATCATCAAGGTGATGCTGCACATCTCCCGGGAGTTCCAGGCGGAGAATCTACTCGAGCGGCTCGAGGACCCGGAGAAGCACTGGAAGTACAACCCCGGCGACATCGACGAGCGGATGCTCTGGGACGAGTACCAGGAGGCGTACGAGATCGCGATGACGCGGACCTCCACTGATCACGCGCCCTGGTACTGCATCCCGGGCGACAACAAGAAGTACGCCCGCATGGCGGTCAAGTACCTCGTGCTCGACGCCCTGCGCTCCCTCGACCTGACGTGGCCGCCGGCCGACGTCGATGTCGAGGCCGAGAAGGAGCGTCTGGCGAACTCCTAGGAGTTCTGGTGCTCGTCGAGCTGCTTCTCGACGGCCGCGCGCAGCTCCGCCAGTTCCTCCGCCGCGACCTTGACGCCGTCCTGGGTGGCCAGGACGGCGTCAACAGCGTCGCGCAGCGTCGCCGACAGCTGGGCGTCGGTCAGGCCCGCGGCGATGCTGAACTCGCGTTCGGTGCGGACGATGAGGTTCTCGCCGCGGTCCATGACGGATGCGCGGGCGCCGAAGCTCACGCAGTTGACCTGGTTGCTGGCCAGGTAGAGCGTCGGGTCGGCGTCGGCGAGGGTCTGCTCGGTGACGGTGTCCGCGCGCACGAGGGCGACGGAGCCGAGGACCGCGAAGGTGACGGGCAGTCCGTTGAGGTTCGCGGAGGCGACGTCGTTGCCCTCGTGGACGTCGAGCTGGACGTCGAACCCGGACATGGCGTCGGCCACCCGCTGGATGGTGACGGGGGTGATGTCGGTGTTACTGCTCATTGTGGGGATCCTCCCAGGTGACGAGTTCCGGCAGCTGCTTCTCCACCCAGTCGTAGGCGCGCAGGACGCCGTCGAGGGAGGACATGACGAAGGCGCCGATCTGGTTGCGGCTCAGGCCCTCGGCGGTGTTGACCTGCCGGTGGGCACTGATGGTGAGGTGCCCTTCGCCGACGGAGGACTCGAAGAAGCGCAGCGTCGGCATGTACTGGGACTGGTTCCACTCGGAGACGATGCCGAGAACCTTCGGCGCGTCGGCCTTGGTCACCTCGCCGCGCCACATCGAGTCGCAGATGAGGCGGTCGCCGTCGAGGCTGAAGGCGATGGCGGCGTTGATGAAACCGGTACGGACCACGACGGTGGACGCCTCACCGTCGGGGACGGGGGCGGACTCCAGGCGGTACTGCAGGCCCTCGGCCTCCAGCAGCTCGGCCAGCCGCTCCGGGGTCACCGGGGCGACCGGGGTGTCGGGAATGGGGGAGGATGGTGGATTAGTCACCTGGCCCACCCTAATGGCTACTCCTGGGTCGTGTCAGGCTCCTCCACCACGCCGGGACCGGCGAGCTCCTCGCCGCCGAGTTCGTGGGCCAGTGCGGTGGTGATGTCCGGATAGCGGAAGGTGTGCGCGGCGTCGACAAGCGTCGCGGGGACCACCCGCTGATCGGCCAGCGCCAGCTGCTGCGCACCCTCCTTGCCCAGCAGGATGGTGGGGCCGAGGGAGGGGACGGGGATCTTCACCGGTCGGCGCAGCTGTTTCGCCAGAGCGGCGGTGAGATCGCGGTTGAGCACGGGATGGGGGGACACGCCGTTGACCACGCCGCGGAGGTCGTTGTCGATGACGGCGCGGAAGAGGAGGTCGGTGAGGTCGTCCAGGCTGATCCAGGAGAACCAGAAGTTGCCGTCGCCGAAGCTGCCGCCCAGGCCGGTGGCGGACAGGGCCTTGAGGACCGGGAGCATGCCGCTGCGCCCGGACATGACCGATCCCGTGCGGACCCGGAGGACCCGCTTGCCGGCGGCTTCGGCGGGGGCGGTGGCGGCCTCCCAGTCGCTGACCACGTCGGCGAGGAAGCCCTCGCCGCGCTCGGCGGACTCGTCGAGGACCTCCTCGCCCCGGTCGTAGCCGTAGTAGCCGATGGAGGAACCGGAGACCATGGTGGTCACGGTGGGGGAGTCGGCGACCAGCTGGGCCAGGCGGCGGGTCGGTTCGATGCGGGAGTCGCGGATGACCTTCTTGTGGGCGTCGTTGAAACGGCCGTAGAAGGGTTCGCCGGCGAGGTGGACGACGACGTCGACCCCGTCGAGCAGGTGCGGGTCGGGGGAGAAGGTGTCCCAGTAGCGCTGGCCCGGTTTCGCGTTCTTGCGCACCAGGCGGATGACGTGGTGGCCGGCGGTGCTCAGCTGGGCGTTGAGGGCGCGGCCGACCAGGCCCCGGGAGCCGGTGAGCGCGATGGTCAGCGGCCGGTCCGGCTGGAGGTGCTCCATCCGGTTGAGGAAGGCGATGTCGTTGATGAGCTGGTGCTGGCGGTAGGCGAAGAAGCTGGCCAGGGTGGACCCGGGCATGCGGGTGGTCACGGTGTCGGTGACCAGGGTGCCGTCCGGGTGGTCGGCGAAGTCGTGGACGTGGCGCCAGTTGGCCAGCATCTTCACTGGCGCGGAGGTGCACACGTCAGTGAAGCGGTGGCCGCGGCGGAAGTTGGACAGGTCATGCCGGGAGGTCCACTTGAGGCCGGCCGGGAGGGCGAAGACGGAGGTGCCGTCGGAGAGCTTGTCCGCCTGCGTGAGCGGGGTCAGGGGCAGGAACGGCGGGGTGAGCCGGGCCATCGCCCCCGGGCGGGTGTGCCAGTCCCACACCCGCTCGCGGTCGGCGGGGACGACGTGGCTGGTGGTCAGGCTCACAGGCGGGTGTCTCTCTCGTCGGTCGGCGGGCACGCGGGGTGGTGGGCCCGGTGATGCTATGATCAGCGTCAGGTATCAAGCATAGACACCAATCGAACCATTCAGACATCCTTTAAGGACCGCACAGAGAGGCGGGGAAGGAGGTCACGATGAGTGAACACACCGGCGGCGCCGGCACCGTCGAGCTACTCGGCTCGGACGATGTCGCGCGGACCGTCGCACGCATCGCGCACCAGATCATCGAGAAGACGGCGCTGGATTCACCGGACGCCACCCCGGTCATGCTGCTGGGCATCCCGTCGGGGGGAGTGCCCCTGGCACAGCGGCTGGCGGCCAAGATCGAGGAGTTCTCCGGCGTGGCCGTGCCCGTCGGCGCCCTGGACATCACCCTCTACCGCGACGACCTGCGTCGCGGCCCGCACCGGGCGCTCAAGCCCACCACCATCCCGGCCGGGGGTATTGACGGGGTGACCGTCGTCCTTGTCGACGACGTGCTCTACTCCGGCCGCACCATCCGCGCCGCCCTCGACGCGTTGCGCGACATCGGTCGGCCCGAGAACATCCAGCTCGCGGTCCTCGTCGACCGGGGCCACCGTCAGCTGCCCATTCGCGCGGACTACGTGGGCAAGAACCTGCCCACCTCCCGGGCGGAGGACATCACCGTGCTGCTCGAGGCCATTGACGGCCGGGACGCGGTCGAGCTGATCCACCACGAGGACACCCGCGAGGAGAACCCGCGATGAAACACCTGCTGTCCATCTCCGACCTCGACCGGGACGAGATCATCGGCCTCATGGACGAGGCTGACCGGTTCCGCGAGGCGCTCGAGGGCCGGGAGATCAAGAAGCTGCCCACCCTGCGGGGCCGGACGATCTACACCCTGTTCTACGAGAACTCCACCCGCACCCGCTCCTCCTTCGAGACGGCCGGCAAGTGGATGAGCGCCGACGTGATCAACCTCTCGGCGTCGACCTCGTCGGTGAAGAAGGGCGAGTCCCTCAAGGACACCGCCCTGACGCTGGCCTCCATCGGCGCGGACGCCATCATCATGCGCCACCCCTCCTCGGGGGCCGCGCAGCTCGTCGCGGACTGGGTCGCCCCCGGCGGGGTCGGCCCGAGCGTGATCAACGCCGGTGACGGCACCCACCAGCACCCCACCCAGGCCCTGCTCGACGCGGTGACCATGCGTCAGCGCATCGGGGATGTGGCGGGGCGGAAGATCCTCATCGTCGGCGACGTCCTCCACTCCCGGGTCGTGCGCTCCAACGTGGACCTGCTGTCCACCCTCGGCGCCGAGGTCGTGCTCGTCGCCCCGCCGACGCTGCTGCCGCACGGTGTGGAGCAGTGGCCGGTGCGCACCACCCAGGACTTCGACGCCGAGATCGCCGACGCCGACGTGGTGATGATGCTGCGCGTCCAGGCCGAGCGCATGCAGGGCGGGTTCTTCCCCTCCCACCGCGAGTACGCCACCTTCTTCGGCCTGTCCAAGGCCCGCGCCGCGCGGATGAAGAAGGACGCGATCATCATGCACCCGGGCCCGATGCTGCGCGGCATGGAGATCAACTACGCCGTCGCCGACTATGACACCACCGCCATCCTCCAGCAGGTCAACAACGGTGTTCACCTGCGTATGGCCGTCCTGTTCACCCTGCTCGTCGGCGACAGCGCCGAGGCCGGATACTAAGGAGAATCCACCCATGACCTATCCCGCCACCGGTCCGCTCGCCCCGGCCGAACAGGGCACCCTCAAGCTTGTCGACGTCCGCCCCTACGGCGAGGGTGAGCCCGTCACCGTCCGCATCGAGGACGGCGTCATCGTCTCCCTCGACGCCGACCCGGACGCCGACGCCGACCGGGTCATCGAGGGCCACGGCCACGTCCTCCTCCCGGGCCTGGTGGACATGCACGTCCACCTGCGTGAACCCGGCCGAGAGGACACCGAGACCATCATCACCGGTTCCCAGGCCGCCGCCAAGGGCGGGTTCACCGCCGTGTTCACCATGGCGAACACCGCGCCGGTCATGGACCAGCCGGTCATCGCCGAGTCGGTGTGGCTCAAGGGCCAGCACGCCGGCATCTGCGACGTCCACCCGGTCGGTTCCATCACCAAGGGCCTGGCCGGCAAGGAGCTCACCGAGTTCGGCATGATGACCACCTCCCAGGCGAAGGTGCGGATGTTCTCCGACGACGGCAAGTGCGTCGACGACCCGCAGCTGATGCGCCGCGCCCTCGAGTACGCCAAGGGGCAGGGCGTGCTGCTGGCCCAGCATGCCGAGGAGCCCCGGCTGACGGAAGGCGCGGTCGCCCACGAAGGGGAGACCGCCGCCAAGCTCGGCCTGCGCGGCTGGCCGCGCGCCGCCGAGGAGTCCATCGTCGCCCGGGACGCCCTGCTCGCCCGCGACTACGGCAACCGCGTCCACATCTGCCACGCCTCGACCACCGGCACCGTCGAACTCGTCGCCTGGGCCAAGGGGCAGGGCATCCCGCTGACCGCCGAGGTCACCCCGCACCACCTGCTGCTCACCGACGAGAAGCTGCACACCTACGACGGCACCTACCGCGTCAACCCGCCGCTGCGGGAGGAGCACGACACCCTCGCCCTGCGGAAGGCGCTGCTCGACGGGACCATCGACTGCGTGGCCACCGACCATGCCCCGCACGGTTCGGAGGACAAGTGCTGCGAGTTCGAGCACGCCCGCCCCGGCATGCTCGGCCTGGAGACCTCCCTGGCGGTCATCGCCGACCTGTTCATCGCCACCGGGGAGGCCGACTGGCGATGGGTGGCCAAGGTGATGAGCGAGCGCCCCGCCGAGATCGTGCAGCTGCCCGACCACGGCCGACCCATCGCCGAGGGGGAGCCGGCCAACCTCACCATCGTCGATCCCGGGGCCACCTGGACCGCCCACGGCGCCGACATGGCGTCCAAGGCCGAGAACACCCCGTACGAGGGCATGGACTTCGGTGCGAAGGTGACCACCACCATCCTGCGGGGCCGGGTGACCTGCGCCGACGGCGTGCCGGCCGAGCCGCGTGAGAACAACTAGAACTTCCGTATAAGATACAGGCAGATGAATAACATGCAGATTGCTCAGTCGACCCCCGCGAAAGGTGACGCAGTGACGTCCTCCACCCCCGCCCGCATCCCGGCCGTGCTCGTCCTCGCCGACGGCCGCACCTTCCGCGGCTACAACTTCGGCGCCCGGCGCACCACCCTCGGCGAGGCGGTGTTCACCACCGCCATGACCGGCTACCAGGAGACCATGACGGACCCCTCCTACCACCGGCAGATCGTGGTCACCACCGCGCCGCAGATCGGCAACACCGGCTGGAACGACGAGGACAACGAGTCCCGCACCGGCGACATCTGGGTCGCCGGCCTGGTCATCCGTGACCTCGCGCACCGCGTGTCCAACTGGCGGGCGCAGCGCACCCTGCCCGAGGAGATGGAGAAGCAGGACGTGGTGGGCATCCGCGGCGTCGATACGCGCGCCCTGGTGCGGCACCTCCGGGACAACGGCTCCCTGGCCGCCGGCATCTTCACCGGTGAGGACGCGCAGCGTCCGGTCGAGGAGCTCGTCGCCGAGGTCACCGCGCAGCCGTCCATGAAGGGCGCGGACCTGTCCGCCGAGGTCTCCACCGACGAGCCCTACGAGGTGCCCGCCGTCGGGGACACCCGGTACACCGTCGTCGCCTACGACCTCGGCATCAAGACCGCCACCCCGGGCCACTTCGCCCAGCGCGGCATCCGCACCGTCGTCGTGCCCGCCAACACCCCCGTGGAGAAGATCCGGGAGTACCGCCCGGACGGGGTGTTCCTCTCCAACGGCCCCGGCGACCCCGCCACCGCCGACGAGATGGTGGAGATCACCCGCCAGGTCATCGAGGCCGGCATCCCGCTGTTCGGCATCTGCTTCGGTAACCAGATCCTCGGCCGCGCCCTCGGACTGGACACCTACAAGCTCAAGTTCGGCCACCGCGGCATCAACGTCCCCGTGATCAACAAGGTCACCGGCAAGATCGACATCACCTCCCAGAACCACGGCTTCGCCCTCCGGGCACCCGAGGGGGAGAGCTTCGACACCGACTTCGGCCCTGCCCGGGTCACCCACCGCTGCCTCAACGACGACACCGTCGAAGGCGTGGCCCTGGACAACGGCAAGGCCTTCTCCGTCCAGTACCACCCCGAGTCCGCCGCCGGCCCCCACGACGCGAACCCGCTGTTCGACCAGTTCATCTCCCTGATGGACGAGTACCGCGCCGCGAACGCCGCCAAGTAAGCACCAGGAACGAGAAGAAGGAACACCCATGCCCAAGCGCACAGACATCAACCACGTCCTGGTCATCGGCTCCGGCCCCATCGTCATCGGCCAGGCCTGCGAATTCGACTACTCCGGCACCCAGGCGTGCCGCGTCCTCAAGGAGGAGGGCCTGCGGGTCACCCTCATCAACTCCAACCCGGCCACTATCATGACCGACCCGGAGTTCGCCGACCACACCTACGTCGAACCGATCCAGCCCGAGTACATCGAGAAGATCTTCGAGAAGGAGATCGAGCAGGGCCACCCGATCGACGCCGTGCTGGCCACCCTCGGCGGCCAGACCGCCCTCAACGCCGCCATCCAGCTCGACCGCCGCGGCACCCTGGAGAAGTTCGGCGTCGAACTCATCGGCGCCGACATCGAGGCCATCGAGCGCGGTGAGGACCGCCAGAAGTTCAAGGACATCGTCGCCACCATCGGCGGCGAATCCGCCCGCTCCCGGGTGTGCCACAACATGGACGAGGTCCACGAGACCGTCGCCGAACTCGGCCTGCCCGTCGTCGTCCGCCCGTCGTTCACCATGGGCGGCCTCGGCTCCGGTCTCGCCTACACCAACGAGGACCTGGAGCGCATCGCCGGCGGCGGCCTCGCCGCCTCCCCGGAGGCCAACGTCCTCATCGAGGAGTCCATCCTCGGGTGGAAGGAGTTCGAGCTCGAGCTCATGCGCGACGGCGACGACAACGTCGTGGTCATCGCCTCCATCGAGAACGTCGACGCCCTCGGCGTCCACACCGGCGACTCCGTCACCGTCGCCCCGGCTCTGACCCTGACCGACCGCGAGTTCCAGAAGATGCGCGACCAGGGCATCGCCATCATCCGCGAGGTCGGCGTCGACACCGGCGGCTGCAACATCCAGTTCGCCGTCAACCCCGACGACGGCCGCATCATCACCATCGAGATGAACCCGCGCGTCTCCCGATCTTCGGCGCTGGCGTCGAAGGCCACCGGCTTCCCGATCGCTAAGATCGCCGCCAAGCTCGCCATCGGCTACACCCTCGACGAGATCACCAACGACATCACCGGTGTCACCCCGGCCGCCTTCGAGCCGACGCTCGACTACGTCATCGTCAAGGCCCCGCGCTTCGCTTTCGAGAAGTTCCCCGGCGCCGACGACACCCTCACCACCACCATGAAGTCCGTCGGTGAGGCCATGGGCATCGGCCGCAACTACATCGCCGGCCTCAACAAGGTCATGCGCTCCCTGGAACAGAAGCAGTCCGGTTTCTGGACCAAGCCCGACGAGTACTTCGCCGGTGAGCGTGCCACCGACCTGCCGGCCGTCCTCGAGGACCTCAAGCGCCCCACCGACGGCCGCATGTACGACATCGAGCTGGCCATGCGCCTCGGCGCCTCCATCGAGGAGCTCTACGAGGCCTCCTCCGTCGACCCGTGGTTCCTCGCTGAGCTCCAGGCGCTGGTGGACTTCCGCCAGACGCTTCTCGACGCCCCCGTCCTCGACGCCGAGCTCCTCCGTGAAGCCAAGTACCTCGGCCTCTCCGACGCCCAGATCGCCGTCCTGCGCCCCGAGTTCGCCGGCGAGGAGGGCGTGCGCCGCCTGCGCTGGTCCCTGGGCATCCGCCCGGTGTTCAAGACCGTGGACACCTGCGCCGCCGAGTTCGAGGCCCAGACCCCGTACCACTACTCCGCCTACGAGCTCGACCCGGAGGCCGAGACCGAGGTCGAGCCGCAGACCGAGAAGGAGAAGGTCATCATCTTGGGCTCCGGCCCGAACCGCATCGGCCAGGGCATCGAGTTCGACTACTCCTGCGTCCACGCCGCCCTCGAGCTGTCCCGCATCGGCTACGAGACCGTCATGGTCAACTGCAACCCGGAGACCGTCTCCACCGACTACGACACCGCCGACCGCCTCTACTTCGAGCCGCTGACCTTCGAGGACGTCATGGAGGTCTACCACGCGGAGGCCACCTCCGGCACCGTCGCGGGTGTCATCGTCCAGCTCGGCGGCCAGACCCCCCTCGGCCTGGCCCAGCAGCTCGCCGACGCCGGCGTCCCCGTGGTGGGCACCAGCCCGGAGGCCATCAACCTGGCCGAGGACCGCGGCGAGTTCGGCGAGGTCCTCCGTGCCGCCGCCCTGCCGGCCCCCGCCTTCGGCACCGCCACCTCCTTCGAGGAGGCACGTGAGGTCGCCGACGAGATCGGTTACCCGGTGCTCGTCCGCCCCTCCTACGTCCTCGGCGGCCGCGGCATGGAGATCGTCTACGACGAGCCCTCCCTGTCCGACTACATCTCGCGGGCCACCGAGCTCAACCCGGAGCACCCGGTCCTCGTCGACCGCTTCCTCGACTCCGCGATCGAGATCGACGTCGACGCCCTGTGTGACGGCGAGGACGTCTACCTCGCCGGCGTCATGGAGCACATCGAGGAGGCCGGCATCCACTCCGGCGACTCCGCCTGCGCCCTGCCTCCCATGACCCTCGGTGCGGAGGACATCGAGAAGGTCCGTCAGTCCACGAAGGCGCTCGCCCACGGCATCGGCGTCCAGGGCCTGATGAACGTGCAGTTCGCACTCAAGGACGACATCCTCTACGTCATCGAGGCCAACCCGCGCGCCTCCCGCACCGTGCCCTTCGTGTCCAAGGCCACCGGCGTCCACCTGGCCAAGGCCGCCTCCCGCACCATGCTCGGCGCCACGCTGGCGGAGCTCAAGGAGGAGGGCATGATCCCGACTGACTACGACGGTGGCTCCCTCCCGCTCGAGCACCCCATCGCGGTGAAAGAGGCCGTGCTGCCGTTCAACCGCTTCCGCCGCCCGGACGGCAAGATGCTCGACACCCTGCTGTCCCCGGAGATGAAGTCCACCGGCGAGGTCATGGGTCTGGCCGACAACTTCGGCGCCGCCTACGCCAAGGCCGAGGCCGGCGCGTTCGGCGAACTGCCCACCTCCGGCACCGTGTTCGTCTCCGTGGCCAACCGGGACAAGCGCACCCTCATCTTCCCGATCCAGCGTCTGTCCTCCCTCGGCTTCACCCTCCTGGCCACCGCCGGCACCGCCGCCATGCTGCGCCGCAACGGCATCGAGTGTGAGACCGTGCTCAAGGCCTCCGACACCCGGGACGGCGAGGGCCAGTCCATCGTCGACCTCATCCTCGCCGGCGACGTCGACCTCATCCTCAACACCCCGGCCGGATCCGCCGGTGCCCGCCATGACGGCTACGACATCCGCGCCGCGGCCGTCAGCGTCGGTGTCCCGCTGGTCACCACCGTCCAGGGTGTCACCGCCGCCGTCCAGGGCATCGAGGCCCTGCGCGCCGGCAATCTCGAGGTCCGCGCCCTGCAGGAGCTCGACCACACGGCGGGGCAGTAGCGTGACGTTCGGACAGCAGCTTCTCGACGCCGCCGCCTCCCGCGGTCGGCTGTGCGTCGGCATCGACCCGCACGCCGCACTGCTCGCGCAGTGGGGCCTGGGCGATGACGTCGCCGGGTTGGCCGAGTTCAGCCGGCGCTGCGTCGAGGCCTTCGCCGAGACCGTCGTCCTGGTCAAGCCGCAGGTGGCGTTCTACGAGCGCTTCGGCGCCGAGGGCTTCCGGGTCCTCGAGCAGACGCTGACGGACCTGCGGGAGGCCGGCTGCCTCGTCGTCGCCGACGCCAAGCGCGGGGACATCGGCTCCACCATGGCCGGCTACGCCGACGCCTGGCTGGGGGAGACCTCCCCGCTGCGGGCCGATGCCGTCACGGTGTCCCCGTACCTCGGGGTCGGGGCCCTCCGCCCCGTCGTCGAGCTGGCCGAGCAGACCGGTCGGGGAGTGTTCGTCCTCGCGGCCACCTCCAATCCGGAAGCCGTCGAGCTGCAGAACCACGTGGGCACCGACGGGCGCACCATCGCCCAGCAGGTGGTCGACGAGTGTGCGTCATGGAATGCCGGACACGAGGGGGCGGGAAACATCGGCGTCGTCGTCGGCGCCACCCTGGCGTCTGCGCCGGACCTGTCGAACCTCAACGGGCCGGTGCTCATGCCTGGCGTCGGCGCCCAGGGCGGGTCGGCGGAGGATGTGGCGCGGATCGCGCGCGGCGTCGAGAAGCTCGCGTTCCCCAACATCTCCCGCGCCGTGCTTTCCGCCGGCCCCGAGGTGGCTGACCTGCGGAAAGCCGCCGAGGCGGCGGCGGGAGACTTTCCGGGTGCCGATGAGTGTGTCTGAGGCCCACTGTCCTGGTACTTTGGACTGCGCGACGCGTTGACGTGCCCAAACAGGGCGCGGGAACGTGACCGTCACCCGGCCGGTGCTAGACTGGCCGGAGTTCAGGACATGCTCCTGGAAACCGGTACACATGTACCCGACAACAACCGAACTATCCCCCCATTTGAATCGGAGGAACCCCGTGGCCCTTCCCCAGTTGACCGACGAGCAGCGCAAGGAAGCCCTCGCGAAGGCCGCAGAGGCCCGCAAGGCACGTGCAGAGCTCAAGGCTGAACTCAAGCGCGGCAGCACCAACCTCAAGGAGGTTCTGGACAAGGCCCAGGACGACGAGATCATCGGCAAGACCAAGGTCTCCGCTCTCCTCGAGGCTCTCCCGAAGGTCGGCAAGGTCAAGGCAAAGGAGATCATGGACGAGCTGGAGATCGCCCAGACCCGCCGTCTGCGCGGCCTCGGCGACCGTCAGCGTCGCGCCCTGCTGGAGCGCTTCGGCTTCTCCGAGGACTAGAGCGTGCCCGGCGTGAACCCCGCGGGGCGGCTGGTCGTACTGGCCGGCCCCTCCGCCGTAGGTAAATCCACCGTGGTTCATCGCCTGCGCAGTGACGTCGACCGGCTCTACTTCAGCGTCTCCATGACCACCCGGGCCCCGCGGCCCGGTGAAGTCGACGGCGTCGACTACTTCTTCGTCACCTCAGAACAGTTCCAGGACAACATCGATCGTGGACGGATGCTCGAATGGGCGGACATTCACGGCGGCATCCAGCGCTCCGGCACCCCGGCGGCCCCCGTTCAGGAGGCCATGGCCGACGGACGTCCGGTGCTGGTGGAGGTCGACCTGGAGGGCGCCCGCAACGTCAAGGCCATGATGCCGGAGGCGGAGACCGTCTTCCTCGCACCCCCTCCTGGGAGGTGCTCGTGCAGCGTCTCACCGGCCGCGGAACGGAACCGGAGGACGTCATCGAGCGTCGTCTGCAGACCGCCCGCGAGGAACTGGCCGCCAGGTCCGAGTTCGACCACGTCGTGGTCAACGAGGACGTGGATGAGGCCGTGGCCGAGATCAGTGCTATCCTGCAGGGCGCAGAGCGCAGGACCTAAGAACGTCTACCCAATGAAAAGGTTTAAGTGACCAACGTGAGCAACGAGCAGACCACGTCCGCCGCCGTCTACGACGCGCCGGAGGGCATCACCTCCCCGCCGATCGACGCACTGCTGGACAAGGTCTCCTCCAAGTACGCCCTGGTGATCTTCGCCGCCAAGCGTGCGCGGCAGATCAACAGCTACTACCAGCAGCACGACGAAGGCGTCTTCGAGTTCGTCGGCCCGCTGGTGACCCCGGAGCCGGGTGAGAAGCCGCTGTCCATCGCGCTGCGCGAGATCGAGGCCGGCCTGCTCGACCACGAGGAAGGCAACTAGCCCCTCCCCGCTCTCACGTCCCCGCCCACACCGTGGCCGGGGACGTCGGTGATTCTGGGTAGAGTCGGTGGCGTTGTCCGACATCTACCTGGGGAGAATGCACATGACTGAGCCGCGCCGGATCGTCGTCGGGGTGTCCGGGGGAATCGCCGCCTACAAGGCGTGCCACCTCGTCCGGGATCTCAAGGAGGCCGGTGACGACGTCCGCGTCGTCCCCACCCCCAACGCCCTCACCTTCGTCGGGGCCGCCACCTTCGAGGCGTTGAGCGGCCATCCCGTGTCCACCACCGTCTTCGACGCCGTCGACGAGGTGCAGCACGTCCGCATCGGCCAGGAGGCGGACGCGGTGGTCATCGCCCCGGCGACCGCCGACGTCATCGCCCGGCTGGTGGCCGGCCGCGCCGACGATCTGCTCACCGCCACCGTCCTGGTGGCCACCTGCCCGGTCATCGTCGTCCCGGCGATGCACACCGAGATGTGGCACAACGCCGCGACGCGGGCGAACGTGGCCACCCTCCGCGACCGCGGCGTCATCGTCATGGAGCCCGCCCACGGTCGGCTGACCGGCAAGGACACCGGCCCCGGGCGCCTCCCGGAGCCGGAGCAGATCGCCGACCTCGTCCGCGTCGTCCTCGACGGGCATGAGCTCGTCCCGGACTGGGCGGGGAAAAAGGTCCTCATCACCGCCGGCGGCACCCAGGAGGCGCTTGACCCGGTGCGGTTCCTGGGCAACCGGTCCTCGGGTCGGCAGGGCTACGCTCTGGCGGAGATCGCCGCGCACCGCGGCGCCGAGGTCACCATCGTGGCGGGCGCGACCGATGATCTGCCCGTGCCCTCCGGGGCGGAGATCCACCGGGTGACGTCGACCCGGGAGATGGCGGGGGCCGTCGAGAAGCATGCGCCGGAGGCGGACGTGATCATCATGGCCGCTGCCGTCGCCGATTTCCGGCCCGTCTCCGCGGCCGGGTCGAAGCTGAAGAAGGGCGCGGACGAGGACGCGCTCATGCGGGTCGAGCTGGTGGAGAACCCCGACATCCTGGCCACCACCGTGGAACGCAGGCGAAACGGGGAGGTGCCGGCGGAGACGGTCATCGTCGGGTTCGCCGCGGAGACCGGTGACGCCGACACCACGGCGCTGGAGTACGCACAGGCCAAACTGGCCCGCAAGGGCTGTGACCTCATCATGGCCAACGAGGTGGGCGAGGGGAAGGTGTTCGGTGAGGACCGTAACCGGGGGTGGCTGCTGGCCGCGGACGGTGCGGTCACCGAGGTGGCGGACGGGTCCAAGCACGCCGTCGCGGCGCAGATCCTCGACGCGGTCGACGCCTTCCGGGCGCGAGATTGACGCGGTTAGACAGCTTGGTCTATATTGGGCGAGGCACTGACTACGTCAACACGATTTCCGCACTGAAAGAAGCACCCCTTGGCTGAAGATCCCGCAACCACCACCGTCGCCTTCGACAAGCCGGCACCCATCCGGCTGTTCACCAGCGAATCGGTCACGGAGGGGCACCCGGACAAGATCTGCGACGCCATCTCGGACGCCATCCTCGACGAGCTGCTCGCCGTCGACGCCGGCTCCCGCGTCGCCGTGGAGACACTGGTGACCACCGGCCAGGTCCACGTTGTCGGCGAGGTCCGGACCAGCGGGTACGTCGAGATCCCGCAGCTGGTGCGCAAGACCCTGGTCGACATCGGCTTCGACTCCTCCGACGTCGGCTTCGACGGCCGCACCTGCGGCGTCAACATCGCCATCGGCGAGCAGTCCCCGGAGATCGGCCACGGCGTGGACACCTCCCACGAGGTCCGCTCCGGCAGCTCCGTCGAGGACGACGACCTCGCCGGCGCCGGCGACCAGGGCCTCATGTTCGGCTACGCCTCCGACGAGACCCCCGAATACATGCCGCTGCCCATCGCCCTGGCCCACCGCCTGGCCCGCCGGCTGACCCAGGTGCGCAAGGAGGGCATCGTCCCCGACCTGCGCCCCGACGGCAAGACCCAGGTCACCTTCGCCTACGACGCCGACGACCGCCCCGTCCGGCTGGACACCATCGTCATCTCCACCCAGCATGCGCGTGGGGTGAAGCAGGAGTGGCTCGAGGCTCAGCTGCGCGAGCACGTCGTCGACTGGGTCATCGCCGACGCCGGCATCACCGACCTCGTCGACGATGAACTGACCCTCCTGGTCAACCCCTCCGGCTCCTTCGTCCTCGGCGGCCCCATGGGTGACGCCGGTCTCACCGGCCGCAAGATCATCGTGGACACCTACGGTGGCATGGCCCGCCACGGCGGCGGCGCCTTCTCCGGCAAGGACCCCTCCAAGGTCGACCGCTCCGCTGCCTACGCCATGCGGTGGGTGGCCAAGAACATCGTCGCCGCCGGCCTGGCCAAACGCGCCGAGGTCCAGGTCGCCTACGCCATCGGCCGCGCCAAGCCCGTCGGCCTGTACGTGGAGACCTTCGGCACCGCCGCCGAGGGCCTGAGCGACGAAGCGATCCAGGGTGCCGTGGAGAAGGTCTTCGACCTGCGCCCGGCCGCCATCATCCGTGAGCTCGACCTGCAGCGACCCATCTACCGGCAGACGGCCGCCTACGGCCACTTCGGTCGCCTCGACCTCGACCTGCCCTGGGAGCGCACCGACCGTGTCTCCGCCCTGCAGGCCGCCCTGTAAGATTCCGGCCTATGGCCTCCCCCCGCGTCCCCGCTGAGCATCAGCCGGTGGCGCGGGTTCTGCCGCTGCTGGGCCTGGCACACCTCGACCGGCCCTTCGACTACCTCATCTCCGCGGAGCAGGATGAGCAGGTGGTCCCCGGCGTCCGGGTCCGGGTCCGCTTCGCCGGCCGGCTCGTCGACGCCCTCGTCCTCGACCGCGTCGCCGCCTCCGACCACGAGCTCAAGTACCTCGAGCGCGTCATCTCACCGGAGGTGGTGTACCCGGGCTCTACCGCGAAGCTTGTCGACGCCCTCGCCGCCCGCTACGCCGGCATCCGCTCCGACATCATCCGCTCCGCGATTCCCTCGCGGCACGCCCGCGCTGAGGAGTCCGACAACACGATCCCCTGGTCCAGGCTCGGTCCTGTGAGCGAACCGGACCTGTCCAGCTGGTCGTCCTACCGATTCGGCGAATCCTTCGTCGACGCCGTGGTCGACGGGGTGACCGCCCGCGCGGCATGGCAGATCGCCCCCGGCGACGACTGGGCCTCCGCCCTGGCGGCGTTGGCCGTGAAGGTGGTCAAGGACGGCGGCGGCGCTCTGCTCGTCGTACCCGACCAGCGCGATGTGGACACGCTCGAGACGGCCCTGCGGGAACTGGTGTCCTCGAAACAGATCACGGTCCTCAACGCCGGACTCGGGCCGCAGGCCCGGTACCGCCGATTCCTCTCCATCCTCCACGGCCAGGGCCGGCTGGTCGTGGGCACCCGCTCCGCCGCCTTCGCCCCTGTCGCCGACTTGCGGCTGGCGGTGATCCTCCACGACGGCGACGACAACCTCGTCGATCCCCGCGCCCCCTACGTCCACGCCCGGGAGGTCCTGACCACCCGCAGCGCCATCGAGGGCTGCTCACTGGTCATCGCCGGACACACCCGCACCGCTGAGGCACAGCTGCTCGTCGAATCCGGCTGGGCCCACGACCTCGTGGCACCCCGGGAGGTCCTCCGCTCCCGGAGCCCGCTCATCCGCGCCGCTGCCGACACCGAGTTTGAGCTGGTCAAAGACCCCGGGCCGGGTCCTCGCGGGTGCCCGGCATCGCCTTCGACGTGGTCCGCCGGGCGCTCGAACGTGATGAGCCCGTGCTCGTCCAGGTACCCCGCAAGGGATACGTCCCGACCCTGTCCTGCGGCACCTGCCGGGCCCCGGCCCGCTGCCGACAGTGCAACGGGCCACTGGGACTGCCCACGGCCGGTTCGTCCGGACCGGGTGAGGCCGGGGTGCCCACCTGCCGCTGGTGCGGGAGACCCGACGCCCGCCACCGCTGCACCGAATGCGGCTCCGTGAAACTCCGCGCCGTGGTGCTCGGTGCCGACCGCACCGCCCAGGAACTGGGACGGGCCTTCGCCCAGACCAGGGTGATCACCTCCGGCGGCAACAAGGTGGTCGCCGATGTCGCCTGCGAGTCTTCCCTGGTGGTGGCCACCCCGGGCGCCGAACCACGCGTCCTCGGCGGCCGGTACGGTGCCGCGGTTCTCCTGGACACCTGGGCCCTGCTCGGCCGCCAGGACCTCCGCGCCACCGAGGAGACGCTGGCCAAGTGGGCCGCCGTGGCGACACTGGTTGCTCCCCATGAGGCCGGGGGCGAGGTCATCGTCGTGGCCGATCCCGGCCTGGCCGTCGTGCAGCACCTCATCCGCTGGGACATGGTCGGCGCGGCCGCAACTGAGCTGCAGCAGCGCCGCGAGGTCGGATTCCCGCCAGCGGTCCACATGGCCGCGATCGACGGCGCGAACGCCTCGCTGGACACCTTCCTGACGGTCCTCGAGGTGCCGGACGGGGAGAGGTGCTCGGGCCCGTGGACCTCCCACCCGGTGTCTCGCTGCCCGGCGAGTACGACGAGTCGCGCTTCGGACCCGCCCAGCGCATCCTGCTTCGGGTGCCCCTGGGGCCGCGGTCGGAGCTGGGCACGGCCCTGAAGGCGGCGGCGGTCGCCCGGGCGGGCCGCAAGGACGACCTGCCCCTGCGGATCCAGGTGGACCCGATCCAGATCGGTTGATGCTGTTCGCTTGACTGTGTGATAAGGGGGTTGACGATGCTTTGTGGCGGGTACAGGATCGAACATGTAATCGAAAGTGCAGGGGTGTTCGTCGTTCGTCAAGGGGGTGGTGGTAGTGGAGTCCGTGGACGAGGTCTCGGGGGCGGTGGATGACATCGCCGCAGGGCTGGAACGTCTCAGCGCGATCTTCGCCGCCCCCGACGCACTGCCATTCCGAACGGTTGCGCCGCAGATGGAGCGCCTGGAGAACGCACTGGCCGCCAAGGCCTTCATCGACGCCAGCTTCGCCTGGGCCGCGGACCAGTCCGACGCCGGGCGGCTCGTCGGCGCCACCCGCGCCCTGGACTACCTCATGGTCAGCCTCGGGCTGTCCCGCGCAGAGGCACTCGACCGCCTCAACCGCGGCCGGGACCTCTTCGCCCGGCCGACCGTCACACCCCCGCCTGCCCCGGCTCCGGAACCCGACGAGACCGAGGAGCAACGACGCGCCCGCGAGGAAGAACTGGCCAGGATCCGCGCCGAGGAACAGCGCCGACTCGAGGCCGAACGCGAGGCCCAGGAACGGGCCCGCGACGAGGCCCGGTCCCGCGCCTCCGCCGAAAAGCAGCGGATCATCCAGCAGGAACTGCGATCCCTGTCCGAACACTCCACTCCGGGCCGGGCTGAACTACTGGCGCAGGCCCTGGCTGAGGCCAAGCTCCGCGCCCCGGAGGATCTGCGGCAGTGGGTCCGAGACCGAGTCCGCCTGGCCAACTCCCGTGGCAGAAAAGCAGACGGGACCCGGGATCTCTACGCCGCCACGAAGAAGCGCATGGTGAGCATGAGCAAGCAGGACGCCGACGGGGAGTGCACGTCCGGGCCTACCTGCCCGCCGCCATGGCCGCCAAACTCAAGGCGGCCCTTGCCCCGGGGCGGCGCCCCGGCGTCAACGCCTCCGTCCCGCCGGAGGAGGACAAACGCAGCATGCAGGCCCGTGGTGCAGACCAGCTGGACGCAATCCTGGACGCATACCTCGCCGCCGGAAACGTGGCCAACCGACGGGGCGTGGGCTCCGTGGTGGTGAGCATGACCGCCGCCGACGTGGACACCCTGTCCGCCGACGATCGCTTCGCCACGAATACCGGCCACCTGCTCAGCCCCGTGGACATCCTCCAGCTCGGCATGGCGCAGTACGACATCGGCGTGGTCCACGACGCCGACGGGCTGCCACTGCACCTCGCCCGGACCCGCCGGTCCGCCTCCCTGGCCCAGCGGCTCGCCCTGTTCGCCCGGGAACTGTGCTGCACCCGACCCGACTGCACCGAGGCTCACTGCGACTCCGACGTCCACCACCTCGTGGCCTGGGCGGAAGGCGGGAACACCGACATCGAGAACTCCTCCACGGTGTGCCGTCCCCACCACGGTGACAACAACGACCGGCACGACGGAAGCGGGGGACTCGGCCACCTGGCCACGGACCCGGACACCGGGAGAGTCGGCTGGCATCCACCCGACGGCGGGCCACTCCGGTTCAACGAGACGACATTCCAGCAGTACTCCGCCGGGGCGAAGATCCGTCGCGCGCGTGAGCGGTCCGGTGGGCGGGAGAACTTCCGGGACCCGGAAGAACCGCCACCGCTGTTCGACATCGTGTCCTGACCCGATCGGAGGTGACCCGAGGGGGCAGTAGACTGCCTAGAGACCGATCCCCGTCACCGCCCGCCGAAGGAGCCCCGCCCACCCATGACTGTCCGTGAGATCCGCCTGTTCGGTGACCCTGTCCTCACCACCCGGTCGGACGAGATCACCGTCTTCGACGACGCCCTCGCCGTGCTCGTCGAGGACATGCTCGAGACGATGGACGACGCCGGCGGTGTCGGTCTTGCCGCCAACCAGGTCGGCATCACCCGGCGCGTGTTCGTCTACGACTGCAGCCACATTGAGGACGGCCTGCGCGGACACATCATCAACCCCGTGTGGGAGGCGATCGGCGAGGAGACCCAGGTCGGCCCCGAAGGCTGCCTGTCCATCCCGGAGATCTCCGAGGACACCGAACGCTACGAGACCGTCCGGGTCTCCGGACAGGACGTCACCGGCAAGCCCGTCGCCCTGGTCGCCAGCGGTCTCATGGCCCGGTGCATCCAGCACGAGACCGACCACCTGGACGGGGTGCTGTTCCTGCGTCGCCTCGCCCCGGAGCAGCGCAAGGCCGCCATGGCCGCGATCCGCACCGCCGACTGGTTCACCGCCTGAGCCTGCCTGACTCTGAAGGAGACCCCACCACATGCGCCTGATATTCGCCGGAACCCCTGAACCTGCGGTCGTGGCCCTGCGCCGTCTGCTGGAGACTGACCACGAGATCGTCGCCGTCATCACCCGTCCCGACGCCCGCCGGGGACGCGGCCGGACGCTCCACCCGTCACCGGTCTCCGCCCTCGCCCAGGAGCGCGGCATCGAGGTTCTCACCCCGACCACCCTCAAGGCCGGTACCGAGGACGGCGACGCCCTCCGGGCGCGCCTCACGGAGTTGGCACCCGACGCCATCCCGGTCGTCGCCTACGGCAACCTCATCACCCGGGACCTGCTCGACGTGCCCACCCACGGCTGGGTCAACCTGCACTTCTCGCTGTTGCCCGCGTGGCGCGGCGCCGCCCCGGTGCAGGCCGCGATCCGGGCGGGGGACGACATCACCGGTGCCTCCACCTTCCGCATCGACGAGGGGCTGGACACCGGCCCGGTCCTGGGCACCGTCACCGAGACGATCCGGACCACCGACACTGCCGACGACCTCCTCACGCGCCTGGCCTACTCCGGCGCTGACCTGCTTGCCGCCACCATGGACGGACTCGAGTCCGGGGCGATCGTGCCGCAGCCCCAGACCGGGGAGGCCACCCACGCCGCGAAGATCAGCACCGAGGACGCCCGCATCGACTGGTCCGCCCCGGCTTTCGCCATCGACCGCCACATCCGCGCCCACACCCCGGGCCCCGGGGCCTGGACCATGCTCGGTGAGGACCGTCTCAAGGTCGGACCCGTGCGGGTGCTCGGCGATGACGCAGAGGACCTGCCCGCCGGCCACCTCTCCGTTGGTCGTTCCGAGGTCCATGTCGGCACCGGTGCCGGTACCGTCGCCCTGGGGCAGATCCAGCCCCCGGGCAAGAAGATGATGAACGCGGCCGACTGGGCCCGCGGCAACGCGGCCCTCCAGGCCGGGGAACAGGTGAACTTCTCATGAGTGGTGGATTCCGGTCACGTACCAGGCGCGGCGACGAGCAGAAGAACAGCCCGCGAGGCGAGAAGCAGAACCAGGCGAGGACGGGCGGACCGGCGCGTCCGTCCCGCCCGCCGCAGAAGAACCGCCAGCCGGAGCGCGCCCGCTCCGTCCCCGGGCTCGATGCCCCGCGGTTGCTCGCCCATGAGGTGCTCGGCAGGGTCCGGCAGGACGCCGCCTACGCCAACCTCATCCTGCCCAAGGCGCTGCGCCAGTGGAAGATCACTGAGCGCGACGCCGCCTTCACCACCGAGATCACCTACGGAACCCTGCGGACCATGGGTGTGCTCGACGCGGTCATCGCCGACTGCTCGAGCCGGCCGTTGGAGCAGATCGCCCCGGAGGTGCTCGACGCGCTCCGACTCGGCGCCTACCAGCTGCTCTACACCCGGGTGGAGCCGCACGCCGCCGTCGACACCACCGTCCGGCTGGTCGAGGCGTCCGGCAACGGGAAGGCCAAGGGGTTCGCCAACGCCATCATGCGCACCATCTCCCGGACGTCCCCCGAGAAGTGGATCGAGAAGCTCACCCCCCGTGGTGAGATCGCGGCGGCCGCCTTCCGCCACGCCCACCCGACGTGGATCGCGGAGTCCTTCTCCCGGGTCCTCGGGCTGGGCGAACTCGACGCCGCCCTCGACGCCGATTCCGAGCGGCCCACGGTTCATCTCGCGGCCCGGCCCGGCGAGATCTCCGGTGAGGAACTGGCGCTGATGACCGGGGGAGAGGAGGGACCGTACTCGCCCTACGCGGTCCGGCTGGAGTCCGGCGATCCCGGTGACCTCGACCCCGTCCGCGACGGCCTGGCCACGGTGCAGGATGAGGGTTCCCAGCTCATCGCCCGCGCCGTTGTCGAGGCCCCGGTCGAGGGGCCGGACAACGGGCGTTGGCTCGATCTGTGCGCGGGCCCCGGCGGCAAGGCCGCCCTCATGGGGGCACTCGCGCGTATCGACGCCGCCCACGTCGACGCCGTCGAGGTCTCCCCGCACCGCGCGAAGCTGGTCGAGCAGGCCACTCGGGGGCTGCCTGTGACGGTCCACGTCGCCGACGGCCGTGACCCCGGCCTGGAACCCGGTTACGACCGGGTCCTTGTCGACGCGCCCTGCACCGGCCTCGGTGCACTCCGGCGTCGCCCGGAGGCCCGGTGGCGCAAGTCCGAGTCCGACATCGCAGAACTCACTCCGCTGCAGTCCGATCTCCTCGCTTCCGCCCTGCGACTCGTCCGGCCCGGCGGCGTCGTCGTCTACTCCACCTGCTCACCGGATCTCCGTGAGACCCGCGCCATCGTCGACCGGGCTGTCAGCGAGTTGGGGGCCGTCGAGGTCGACGCACACGAGTTCGTCGCCCCCATGGCCGATGTCGGTGATCACCCCAGCGTGCAGATGTGGCCGCACCGCCACGGCACCGACGCCATGTTCGTCGCCATGCTCCGCCGGCCCCTGGACAGGTAGCCTCGCGGCCATGGGAATGTTCGCCGACTACTGGGCCGTGTCCGAGGACGAGCTGGGCCGGGTGACCGGTGGCGGGGACGCGGCCGCTGAGGTCATCGCCAAACTCATGGAGACCGCCGACGATGACCCCGACCGGATCAGCACCGACCTGGCCAAGGACTGGGACGTCCTCGACATCGTCCTCGTCGGTGCCCCGCCGGTGGGCACGCCACGAACGTCGGTGGATGACGCCGTCATGGGTACCGCCGAGGTCCCCGGTGGATTCGACGGTGGATACCTGGCCACCAGTGATCCCGCCGCGACGAAGGCCATCGCCGCCCGGCTGGCCACGGTGGATCTCACCGAACGACTCCGCGCCTACGACGACGAGGCCATGGGCCGCGACGACGTCTACGCACCCTACGATCCGGCCGACCGGGGCACGATGGAGGAGGTCCTCACCGGGCACTTGGCCACCCTGCGGGAGTTCTACCGTCGGGCCGCCGAGGCGGACCGGGGCGTCGTGGTCTTCATCATCTGATCCCGACGCCTACCGGCCCGTGAAACGTGGCGCCCGCTTACCGGAGCGGGCGGCCCGGGACTCCTGTGCGTCCGCGGAGTGCCAGGCGGCCTGGGCCGCCTGCCACCGGGTGGCACCGTCGTAGGGACGGTGCGAGGAGTGGGCGAACTCGTACTTGAGGTGGCGCAGCGTCAACGGTGCCTTGGCGGCGACCAGGTTCGCCAGTTCCAACGCGGCGTCGAATCCGCCGGTCCGCACCGCGAACCCGGACCGTTCGGCATCCGCGGCCGACAGCTCTGCGCCGGTGAAGAGCATCTGGCGGGCGATGGAGCCGTCGACGAGATGTTCTAGGGTCCGGATGGTCACCTCGTCGAGGGCGATGGCGACATCGACGATGGGGACCCGGAACGTGGCGGTATCGTCGACGACTCGGAGGTCGCAGGCCATGGCCAGCTGGGTGCCGGCGCCGATGGCGGGGCCGTTGACCCACGCGATCACTGGGATGGGCAGGGTCTGGATGGTCCCGAGCATGTGCAGCAGGGTCTCGTAGAAGCCGTCGGCGTAGACGTCACCGGACAGGTCGGCGCCGGCGGAGAAGACGGTGCCGTCGCCGTGGAGGAGGACCACCCGGGCGCCGTCGTCGACCGCCGCCACCATGGCCTGTTCGATCGCCTCACACATGGGGATGTTGAGGCAGTTGCGTTTGGGGTGGTTGTTGAGCAGGATCTCCCGGATGCGGCCGTCGGCCTGGTCGGTGGTGAGGACGAGTGGGGTGTCCCTGTGCTGATCGGTGGCCACGGGCGGGTCCTTCCTCCGAAACTGGTATCGCTGACCTATCCATCTTGCCTCACCCGGCACTAGTGTGGACACCATGACTGCAGCTGTTCGACCCCGGCCCGTCTCACTCGCGGTACTCCTGGTGCTCGGACTGTTCCTCATGCTCGGGCTCAGTGCCTGTGCGACCGACAGTGCGCGCGACAGCTCCTCCGGTACTGCGGGGGACCAGGGGTCCCGCGGCTCGGCGGCGACCTACGGGGAGGCGGAGGTGGCCCAGGAGCCGGCTGATGCGGGAGCCGCCGGGGACACGGTGACGTCCTCCGCTGACGTCATCACCACGGGGTCCGCCACGGTCCGCACCGATGATCCGGCCACCGCGGCGGGGGACTTCGCCACCCGGGTCTCGGAGCAGGGTGGCCGGGTCGCCGAGACGGAGACCAGCACGCGGAACGACCGGCCGGAGGCGACCGTCACCGCCCGCGTGCCGTCCGGGGACTACCGGTCCACGATCGACGGCCTGGCGGATAAGGGTGAGGTCATCTCGCAGTCGACCCAGTCCACGGATGTCGGCCAGGAGAAGGTCGACCTCGAGGCCCGCCAGCGCGCCCTGCAGACCTCCATCGACCGGCTCACCGAGCTCATGGACGGGGCGGAGTCGGTGGAGGATCTGCTGGCGGCCGAGGTCACCCTCACCCAGCGGCAGGCCGAGCTCGACGGACTGACCTCCCAGCTGGACTACCTCACCGACCAGGTGGCGTTCTCCACCCTGACCGTCACCTTCACCACCGACGAGGCCGGGTATCAGTCGCCGGGCGTGCTGGAACGGGCGTGGGACGCGTTCCTCAGCTCCCTGGAAGCGGTGGTGATCGTGTTCATGGGGATGCTGCCGTGGCTGGTGATCCTCGCGATCATCGCCGCGGTCGTCGTGGCGGTCCTCCGACGACGACGGAAGCGGCGGGCCGGGAAATAGCACCGCGTAGACTCGGGCGCATGGCTACCCCGATCATCGCTCCCAGTATTCTCGCGGCCGATTTCTCCCGTCTCGGCGAGGAGGTCCGCGCCGTCCACAACGCCGACTGGATCCACGTCGACATCATGGACGGGCATTTCGTCCCCAATCTGTCGTTCGGCCCGGACATCACCAGGACGGTGGACAAGGTCACGGACCAGCACCTTGACGTGCACCTGATGATCGAGAACCCGGAGAAGTGGGTCGACGCCTACATCGACGCCGGGGCCGACTGCGTCATCTTCCACGTCGAGGCCACCGAGGATCACGTGGCGCTGGCGAAGCACCTGCGGGACAAGGGCGTCAAGGCCGGGTTCTCCCTCAAGCCGGGTACCCCGATCGAGCCGTACCTGGCTGACCTCGAGAACTTCGACCTCGTGCTGGTCATGAGCGTCGAGCCCGGTTTCGGCGGGCAGTCCTTCATGCCGGACCAGCTGGCCAAGGTCCGCGCTCTGCGGGAGGCGATCGACGCCAACTCCCTCGACACCCTCATCGAGATTGACGGCGGCATCTCCGAGAAGACGATCGAGCAGGCCGCCGAGGCGGGCTGTGACGCCTACGTCGCCGGTTCGGCCGTCTACGGCAAGGACGATCCGGCGGCGGCCGTCGACGAGCTGCGTCGCTTGGCCACCCGGTGACATGACCGCCACCATCGAGGATGCGCTCGCCGCGGCGCTGGCCGCGGGGGCGGAGGTCCGGGGGTCGACCAGCCCCAACCCGCCGGTGGGGGCGGCGATCCTGTCGGCCGACGGGGAGATCGTCGGTGTCGGCGGCACCCAGCCGGCCGGTGGCCCGCACGCGGAGGTGATGGCGCTGCGCCGGGCGGGGGAGCGGGCGCGGGGAGGGACGGCCGTCGTCACGCTGGAGCCCTGCAACCACTCCGGCCGCACGGGCCCCTGCGCGCAGGCGCTTGTCGACGCCGCCGTGGACACCGTCTGCTACCTCCATCCGGACCCCAACGAACAGGCCGCGGGAGGTGCGGAGCACCTCCGGGCCCACGGGATCACCGTGCGTCGCCTCGATGCGCAGGCCCCGGACCTGCTGCCCTGGCTCACCGCTACCCGGTCGGGGCGACCCCATGTGACCCTGAAGTTCGCCCAGACCCTTGACGGGCACACCGCCGCCCCGGACGGCACGAGTCAATGGATCACGGGGGAGGCGGCGCGCCGGCACGTGCATGAGGACCGGCGGCGTCGAGACGCGATCATCGTCGGCACCGGCACCGCCCTGGCCGATGATCCCTCGCTCACCGCCCGCCTGGCGGACGGCGCTCTGCACGACCGGCAGCCGCGACGGGTGGTCATCGGCACCCGCGACCTCGCGGGATCGGCGACCAACCTCCACCGCCTCGGATTCGAGCAGTACCCGGACATCCCGGGCGCGCTCGAGGCCCTGTGGGAATCCGGAGCCCGCGACATCCTCGTCGAGGGCGGGGCGACCCTCGCCTCCGGCATGCTCGAGGCAGGCGTCGTCGATGCCGTCCAGGCCTACGTCGCCCCCACCCTGCTCGGCGGCGGGGCGGGGGTGCTCGCCCGCGCTGTCGCGGGAACACTCGCCGACGCCGCCGTGTTTGACCTGGCAGACGTCACCCGCCTCGGCGGGGACGTCCTGCTCACCCTGACCCGAAAGGACTGACCGGATGTTCACTGGACTCGTCGAGGAGATCGGCACCGTCACCGCCCTGGAGCCGCAGGGGGATGCCCTGCGCCTGACCATCGACGCGCAGACGGTGCTCTCCGACGCAGCCCTCGGTGACTCCATCGCCGTCAACGGTGTGTGTCTGACCGTGGCCACCCTCGGGCCCGGATCCTTCACCGCCGACGTCATGCAGGAGTCCCTCGACCGCACCGGCCTCGGCGGCCTGCAGGAGGGTTCCGCAGTGAACCTGGAGCGTGCCATGGCGGTGGGCGACCGCCTGGGCGGGCACATCATGCAGGGGCACGTCGACGGCACCGCGCAGCTGCTGACCCGCACCTCCTCGGAGCACTGGGACGTCCTCCGCTTCAGCCTGCCCACCGGCCTCGCCCGCTACGTCGTGGAGAAGGGATCCATCGCGGTCAACGGCACATCCCTGACGGTCTCGGCGGTGGGGGAGGACTGGTTCGAGGTCTCGCTCATCCCCACCACCCTCGCCGAGACCACCCACGGACAGCTGGCCACCGGCGACGTGGTCAACCTCGAAGTGGATGTCCTGGCCAAGTACGTGGAGAAGATGCTCGCCGGGCAGGGCACTGACGATCGCCCCCGCGGCGAGGGCTAAGGTTGTCAGGCGTGAGTGACGATTCCCAGGACCCCAACGGCACCCTCCGGCTCGACCCCGTGGAGCAGGCCATCGCCGACATCGCGGCGGGCAAGGCCGTCGTGGTCGTCGACGACGAGGACCGCGAGAACGAGGGCGACCTCATCTTCGCCGCCGAACTGGCCACCCCGGAGCTGGTGGCCTTCATGGTCCGCTACAGCTCCGGTTACATCTGCGTCCCCCTGACCGACGAGGACTGCAACCGCCTCGACCTGCCGCCCATGGTGGCGCAGAACGAGGACGCCCGGCACACCGCCTACACCGTCACCGTCGATGCCGCCACCGGCACCACCGGCATCTCCGCGACCTCCCGCTGCGAGACCATCCAGCGGCTCGCCGACCCGACCACCACCCGCCGCGACTTCACCCGCCCGGGCCACATCGTCCCGCTGCGTGCCGTCGACGGTGGCGTCCTCGCCCGGGACGGCCACACCGAGGCCTCCGTCGACCTCGCCCGCCTCGCCGGGCTGCGGCCGGCCGGCGTGCTGTGCGAGATCGTCTCCGAGGACGACCCCACCGACATGGCCCGCGGCCCGGAACTGCGTCGTTTCGCCGACACCCACGGGTTGACGATGATCTCCATCGAGCAGCTCATCAGCTACCGTCGCCGCACCGAATCCCAGGTGGACCGGGTCGTGGAGACCCGCCTGCCCACCGAGTTCGGCGAGTTCACCGTCTACGGTTACCTCCACGCCATCGACGGCACCGAGTTCGTGGCGCTGGTCGCCGGCGACATCACCGGCGACGGGGACGTGCTCGTCCGCGTCCACTCCGAGTGCCTCACCGGCGACGTCTTCGGTTCCCGCCGCTGCGACTGCGGACCCCAGCTCCATGAATCCATGCGCATGGTCCAGGAGGCCGGCCGGGGCGTGATCATCTACCTCCGGGGCCACGAGGGTCGCGGCATCGGTCTGATGTCCAAACTCAAGGCCTACCAGCTCCAGGACCTGGGGTTGGACACCGTCGACGCCAACCTCGAGCAGGGCCTGCCGGCCGATGCCCGGGAGTACTCCGCCGCCGGTCAGATCCTCCGCGACCTCGGCGTGCGTTCCCTGTCCCTGCTGACCAACAACCCGACCAAGTGCGAGGCGCTCGGCGGCTACGGTGTGGAGATCAGCGGCCGCACCTCCGTGCCGGTCGAACCCAACGAGGACAACATCCGTTACCTGCGGACCAAGCGCGACCGGATGGGCCACGACCTGCCCGTCGTCGACGACTGGGACCGCACACACCAGGAAGGAACTTCCCATGAGTAAGGAGGGACTGCCGCAGGTTGCCCCGCTCGACGCGACCGGACTACGGGTCGCCGTGGTCACCGCCCGGTGGAACACCGAGATCTGCGAGCAGATGCGCGCCCGCGCCGTGGCGGCCGCCGAGGAGGCCGGTGTCGCCGACATCACCCAGGCCCACGTCATGGGTGCCCTCGAGCTGCCCGTCGTGGTCCAGGAGCTCGCCCGTACCCACGACGCCGTCGTGGCCCTGGGGTGCGTCATCCGCGGTGGTACCCCGCACTTCGACTACGTCTGCGACTCCGTCACCGACGGGCTGACCCGCATCGCCCTCGACGAGTCCACCCCGATCGGCAACGGGGTACTGACCACCAACGACCAGCAGCAGGCCGTCGACCGGGCGGGCTTCCCCGACTCGGTCGAGGACAAGGGCGCGGAGGCCATGACCGCCGCCCTCGACGCCGCCCTGACCCTGCGCACCCTCCGCAGCGGCCGGACCGACAGGGGAGACCAGTGACCGAGAGCACCCGCAAGCCGCTGACCGACGAGGAACTCGCCTTCTACAACGCCCTCGACCCGCACGCCGTGACCACCGACAAGCCCTGGGAGCTGGAGATCCGCTCGAAGCGGCTGCGCCTGCTCGCCTGGGTCGCGGTGATCGTCGTCATGGCGGTGCACATCTTCATGGGCGCGGTCGTCGATGTCGAGTTCACCGGCGCGACCGTCACCGGCATCGACATCTTCGCCTTCCCCCTGGTCGGCGTCATCATCTCCGTCCTGGCCTACCTCGCCTTCACCCGGCCCCGGGTCCGGGCCAACGAGGACGGCGTGGAGATCCGCAACATCGTGGGCACCCGCTTCTACCCGTGGACCGTGATCTACGGCCTGTCCTTCCCGAAGGGCTCGCGCATGGCCCGCCTGGAGCTGCCGGAGTTCGAGTACGTGCCCATGTGGGCCATCCAGGCCGGCGACGGCCGGGACGCCATCACCGCGGTCGATGACTTCCGGGCCCTCGAGGCCAAGTACATGCCGCAGGACTGAGCGCATGGCCGACCCCATCAGCTACCGCCCGGCCGCCGGATCCATCCCGACGGAACCGGGTGTGTACAAGTTCCGGGACGACAACCGCCGGGTGGTCTACGTGGGCAAGGCCAAGAACCTCCGTGCCCGGCTGTCCAACTATTTCCAGGACGTCACGGCGCTGCACCCGCGGACCCGCCAGATGGTGTTCACCGCCTCCTCGGTGGAGTGGACGGTGGTGGCCAGTGAGGTCGAGGCGCTCCAGCTCGAGTACACGTGGATCAAGAAGTTCGATCCGCGGTTCAACGTCAAGTACCGCGACGACAAGACCTACCCCATGCTGGCCGTGTCCACCGGTGAGGACATTCCGCGGGCCTTCTTCTACCGTGGCCCACGCCGTCGCGGGGTGCGCTACTTCGGTCCGTACTCCCACGCCTGGGCGGTCCGGGAGACCCTCGACCTGCTGCTGCGCGTGTTCCCGGTGCGCACCTGCTCGAAGGGCGTGTACAACCGGCACGAGAAGCTGGGCCGTCCGTGTCTGCTCGGCTACATCGACAAGTGTTCCGCCCCGTGCGTCGGCCGGGTGAGCCCGGTGGAGCACCGGGAGATCGTCGACGGTTTTCTGTCCTTTATGTCCGGTCACACCACGCAGGTGGAACGCCAGCTGACCCGGGAGATGGAACAGGCCGCCGAGGAGCTGGAGTTCGAGCGGGCGGCGCGCCTGCGCGATGATCTCGGTGCCATCCACAAGGTCATGGAGCGGCAGGCCGTGGTCCTCGGTGACGGAACCGATGCCGATCTCGTCGCCTTCCACACCGACGAGCTCGAGGCCGCAGTCCAGATCTTCCATGTCCGTGGTGGGCGCATCCGCGGCCAGCGCGGTTGGGTGGTGGAGAAGGCCGGTGACCAGGCCAGCGACCACACCTCGCGGGACGGGGAACCGGATCCGGCGCTGCCGATGCTGCTGCAGAACTTTCTCGTGCAGTTCTACGGCGACGCGGTGGAACGCGCCCGTGCCGAGGACCGGGACGAACAGGACCGGGTGCGGCGTCGGGGCGTCGACCAGCTCTCGCACCGCCCGCCCAAGCCGGGGGATGTCGTGCCCCGGGAGATCCTGGTGCAGGTGATGCCGGATGAGGCTGATGAGGTCACCGAGGTGCTTGCGGAGATGCGCGGCGCCGGCGTCGACCTGCGCGTGCCGCAGCGCGGCGACAAACGGGCCCTCATGGAGACCGTCGAACGCAACGCGAAAGACGCCCTGCGGCAGCACAAGCTCAAGCGCGTCGGCGACCTCACCGCGCGTTCCGCCGCCCTGCAGGACATTCAGGAGGCCCTGGGGCTTGACGACGCCCCCCTGCGCATCGAGTGCACCGACATCTCCCACATCCAGGGCACCGACGTCGTCGCCTCCCTCGTCGTGTTCGAGGACGGCCTGCCACGCAAGGCCGACTACCGCCGCTACCGGGTCAAGGAGGCCGCCGGCGACGGCCGCTCCGACGACGTGGCCAGCATCGCCGAGATCACCCGCCGCCGATTCCTGCGTCACAACCAGGACAAGCTCGCCGTCCCCGACGAGACGGAGTTTCCCGACGAGCAGGTCGAGGAGATGAGCACCGACCACCGGCGCTTCGCCTACCCGCCGAACCTCTTCATTGTCGACGGCGGCCTGCCCCAGGTCAACGCCGCCCAGAAGGTGTTCGACGAGCTCGGCATCGTCGACGTCACCCTCGTCGGTCTGGCGAAACGCCTCGAGGAGATCTGGGTGCCGGGTGAGGAGGACCCCGTCATCCTCCCGCGCAACTCCCAGGGGCTGTTCCTGCTCCAGCAGATCCGCGACGAGGCGCACCGCTTCGCCATCACCTACCACCGCCAGCAGCGGTCGAAGCGGATGCGGGTCTCCGAACTCGACGCCATCCCGGGCCTCGGCGCGACGCGGCGGAACGAGCTGGTCAAGCACTTCGGTTCCGTGAAGAAGCTCAGACAGGCCAGCGTCGAGGAGATCGCCGAGGTCAGAGGATTCGGCCCGAAGCTCGCGGCCACCGTGCACAAGGGCCTGCACCCCGATTCCCCCGACGTCTAGGATGGTGGGCATGACCGAGACCGCGCCTCGCTTTTCGACGCCCCCCGTGCTCATCACCGGCATGTCCGGCGGCGGGCTGAGCACCGCCGCCCGCGTGTTCGAGGACAAGGGATTCTTCGTCGCCCACAACCTGCCGCCGCAGCTCATCGGCGACTACCTGGAACTGTGCGCCGCCGAGGAGTCACCGGTGGACAAGGTCGCCTTCGTCACCGATGTCCGCAGCCGGAAGTTCGAGGGCCGGCTCATGGACACCCTCCGCGACCTGGAGAAGCGCGGCATGCGCCCGGCGGTCCTGTACATGGACGCCCGCGATGACGTGCTCATCCGCCGCTTCGACAGCGTCCGTCGCACCCATCCGCTGCAGGCGGGCGACACCCTCCAGATCGGCATCCAGCGGGAACGGGACATCACCTCGACGCTCAAGCAGAACGCCGACATCGTCATCGACACCTCCAACCTGTCCGTCCACGACCTGCGGCGTGCCATCGAGGCCGCCTTCGGTTCGATGGCCTTCGACCAGCAGCACGTCACCCTGCAGTCCTTCGGGTTCAAGCACGGCGCCCCCCGCGACGCCGACCTCATGATCGACGTCCGTTTCCTGCCCAACCCGTTCTGGATCCCCGAGCTCCGCGGCTTCCGCGGCACGGATCAACCGGTGTCGGATTACGTCCTGTCCCGCGACGGGGCGGAGGACTTCCTGGACAAGTTCGTCGACATGTTCGACGCCATGCTCGACGGCTACCGGCACGAGGGCAAGAACTTCATCAACGTCGCCGTCGGCTGCACCGGCGGGCACCACCGTTCAGTGGCGGTGTCGGAGGAACTCGGCCGGCGCCTCGCCGCCCGCGGAGACCTCGACGTCAACGTCATCCACCGCGACATCAACCGCGACTGACCCCAGGAAAGTCACCATGAAGATCACCTCACTGGGTGGCGGCCACGGTCTGTACCAGACTCTCGTCGGCGCCCGTCTCTGCGAACCCGAGTCCATCACCGCGATCGTCACCGTCGCCGACGACGGCGGCTCCTCCGGCCGCATCCGCCGCGAACTGGGCATCATCCCGCCCGGCGACCTGCGCATGGCACTGGCCGCCCTCGCCGCCGACGACGCCCACGGCACCATGTGGGCCGAGACGCTGCAGCACCGCTTCGGCGGCAACGGGGCCCTGGCCGGCCACGCGGTGGGCAACCTCCTCATCGCCGGACTCACCAGCGTCCTCGGCAGCGAGCAGGCGGCCCTCGACGCCGTCGCCGACCTCACCCGCTCCCACGGCCGGGTCCTGCCGATGTGCAACGAACCGCTGGAGATCGAGGCCGACGTCTCCGGGCTCGACGACGACCCGCGCATCATCCGCCCCGTCCGCGGCCAGGTCGCCGTCGCCACCACCCCCGGCACCGTCCGCCGTGTCCGGCTCATCCCGGACCGCCCCGAGGCCAGCCCCGCCGCCGTCGAGGCGATTCTCGACGCCGACCTGGTCACCATCGGTCCCGGCTCCTGGTTCTCCTCGGTCATCCCGCACCTGCTCGTCCCCGGCATCGTCGACGCCCTCAACCAGACCTCCGCCCTCAAGGCCGTGCTGCTCAACCTCTCCGCCGAGCCGGGGGAGACCCAGGGATTCTCCTCCGAGCGGCACCTCCACATGCTCAGCCAGCACGCGCCGTCGCTGACCATCGACCGCATCCTCGTCGATGTCCACACCATCCCCACCGCCTCGGAACGTGCCTACCTCGACCGCGCCGCCTGCACCCTGGGCGCCAGCGTCGAACTCGTGGACGTCCGCCTCGAGGACGCCGAGGGCCGCATGACCAACCGGCACGACCCCGCCAAACTGTGTGCCACCCTCCGTCAGATCCACCGCGTCGCACGGACCCCAGGGGCAGATGACTAGACTGACCCGGACCAGCTGGACGTAGAAAGGCAGTCATACCTGTGGCGCTGACCGCAAAAGTCAAGGACGAACTCTCCCGCGTGGCCGCCGGCCGACAGTCGGCCCGCGCCGCGGAGACCGCCGCTCTCCTGCGTTTCGCCGGGCAGATGCAGGCCGTCGCCGGACGCCTGGTCATCGAGGTGGAACTCGACTCGGCCGGTGTCGCCCAACGCCTGCGGGACTCGCTCACCGAGCTCTACGGCGTCGACGTCCACGCCCACACCATCGGGCCGGGCGGGACGAGCAAGAACACCCGCCACCTGCTGCGCGTGACCGAGGGGGCGGAGGACCTCACCCGTCGCCTCGGCCTGGTCACCCGCTCGGGCCACCCCGTCGTCGGCCTGCCCCCGCAGGTCATCAGCGGCACCGTCGCCGACAGTGAGGCCGCGTGGCGGGGCGCCTTCCTCGCCCACGGCACCCTCACCGAGCCGGGCCGGTCCTCCTCCCTCGAGGTGGCCTGCCCCTGCCAGGAGGCGGCCCTCGCCCTCGTCGGCTGTGCCCGCCGGCTGGGTATCACCGCCAAGACCAAGGAGACCCGCGGCACCGACCGGGTGGTCATCCGCGACGGTGACGCCATCGGGGCACTGCTGTCCCGCATGGGCGCCCAGCAGGTCCGCCTGGAATGGGAGGACAAGCGGATGCGCCGCGAGGTCCGCTCCACCGCCAACCGGCTGGCCAACTTCGACGACGCCAACCTCCGGCGCTCGGCACGGGCCGCCGTGGCCGCCGCCGCCCGCGTGGAACGGGCCATGCAGATCCTCGGCGACGACGTGCCGGAGCATCTCGCCGAGGCCGGGCAGCTGCGCGTCCAGCACCGGCAGGCATCCCTCGAGGAGCTCGGCCGACTGGCGGACCCGCAGATGACCAAGGACGCGGTGGCCGGACGGATCCGGCGCCTGCTGTCCATGGCGGACAAGCGGGCCGAGGAGCTCGGCCTGCCCGACACCAACGAGGCCGTGACCGACGATCTCCTCGACGATGCCTGAGCGCTGCCTGACGTGACCTACTCCACACTCACCGTTCGGGGGTGAGCGTGGCGACGTTCCGGCAGGTGCAATGGTCGGGCACTACCGGTTTTCCCGCCCCGCACGGCACGGTCCACCCTGAAGGCGGGGACTTTCGGGCGGTGCCGGTTCCGCCGCGGGTGGGGGCGGGGGCGTCGATAAGCGCACGCTGCAGGAATGTGCCCTGCACGTGTCGGTGAGTGTCGCTAAACTCGGTAACGATCGACCGCGGAGAAACGCGGTCGCATCGGGACACATGAATTCAATCCGAGGAGATTATTGTGACAACCCGCGTTGGCATCAACGGCTTCGGCCGCATTGGTCGTAACTTCTACCGCGCCGTGCTCGACCGCAGCCAGGACATCGAGGTCGTCGCCGTCAATGACCTGACCGACAACAAGACCCTGTCCACGCTGCTCAAGTACGACTCCATCCTGGGCAAGATCGATGGCGAGGTCGAGTTCGACGACGAGTCGATCACCGTCGGTGGCAAGCGCATCGCCGTCTCCGCCGAGCGCGACCCGAAGAACCTCGACTGGGCCGCCCACGACGTCGACATCGTCATCGAGTCCACCGGCTTCTTCACCGACGCCGAGGCAGCCAAGGCCCACATCGACGCCGGCGCCAAGAAGGTCATCATCTCCGCCCCGGCGAAGAACGAGGACGCCACCTTCGTCTACGGCGTCAACCACCAGGACTACGACCCGGAGAACCACAACGTCATCTCCGCCGCGTCCTGCACCACCAACTGCCTCGCCCCGATGGCGAAGGTCCTGGACGAGAAGCTGGGCATCGAGAAGGGTCTCATGACCACGATCCACGCCTACACCGGTGACCAGCGTCTGCACGACGCCCCGCACAAGGACCTGCGTCGCGCCCGCGCCGCCGCCGTCAACATCGTGCCCACCTCCACCGGCGCCGCCAAGGCCGTCTCCCTGGTCCTGCCGCAGCTCAAGGGCAAGCTCGACGGCTACGCCCTCCGCGTCCCGGTGATCACCGGTTCCGCCACCGACCTCACCTTCACCGCCTCCCGCGAGACCACCGTGGAGGAGGTCAACGCCTTCATCAAGGAGGCCGCCACCGGTGAGTACGGCGAGACCCTGGCCTACACCGAGGACCCGATCGTCTCCACCGACATCGTCACCGACCCGCACGGCTCCATCTTCGACGCCGGCCTGACCAAGGTCATCGGCGACCAGGTCAAGGTCGTCGCCTGGTACGACAACGAGTGGGGCTACACCTGCCAGCTGCTGCGCCTGACCGAGCTGGTCGCCAACAAGCTCTAGGTTCCACCACCGCATTCCTCCCCGCCACGGCGACGGGGGAGTGCACCCCATGCGGCCCGGGGTGTGCCTCGGCACACACCGGGCCCCATGTCTATCCGCACCATCTCCCGAAGACCATCCCGCTGACACGCTAGGAGTCCCCATGACCGTCAAGACCCTGCAGGATCTGCTCGACGAGGGCGTCGAGGGCCGCCACATCCTCGTCCGCTCCGACTTCAACGTCCCGCTCAACGACGCCGGTGAGATCACCGACGCCGGCCGCATCACCGCCTCCCTGCCCACCCTCCAGGCACTGGTCGAGGGCGGCGCCAAGGTCATCGTCATGGCCCACCTCGGCCGCCCGAAGGGTGAGGTCAACTCCAGGTACTCCCTCGCCCCGGTCGCCGAGGCCCTGTCCGAGGCCCTCGGCCAGTACGTCGCCCTGGCCGGCGACGTCGTCGGCGAGGACGCCCACGAGCGCGCCAACGGCCTCACCGACGGTGATGTCCTCCTCCTGGAGAACGTCCGCTTCGACCCGCGCGAGACCTCCAAGGACGAGGCCGAGCGCGGCGAGTTCGCCGACCAGCTCGCCGAGCTGGCCGCCGACAACGGTGCCTTCGTCTCCGACGGCTTCGGCGTCGTCCACCGCGCCCAGGCCTCGGTCTACGACGTGGCCAAGCGCCTCCCGGCCTACGCCGGCACCCTGGTGGAGAAGGAGATCTCCGTCCTGGAGAAGACCGCCACGCAGCCGGAGCAGCCCTACGTCGTCGTCCTCGGCGGCTCCAAGGTCTCCGACAAGCTCGGCGTCATCGAGGCACTGGCCGGCAAGGCCGACAAGATCGTCATCGGCGGCGGCATGTGCTACACCTTCCTCGCCGCCCAGGGCCACAACACCCAGAAGTCGCTCCTCCAGGAGGAGATGATCGACACCTGCAAGGACCTCCTCGAGCGCTTCGGTGACAAGATCGTCCTCCCGGTCGACCTCGTCGCCGCCGCGGAATTCTCCGCAGACGCCGAGCACAAGGTCGTCGGCCTCGACGAGATCCCCGAGGGCTGGCTGTCCCCGGACATCGGCCCGGAGTCCGTGAAGAAGTTCGCCGACGTCCTCGCCACCTCCAAGACCGTGTTCTGGAACGGCCCCATGGGTGTGTTCGAGATGGAGCCCTTCTCCAAGGGCACCGAGGGTGTCGCCCGGGCCATCATCGACGCCACCGCTGACAACGGCTCCTTCTCCGTCGTCGGCGGCGGCGACTCTGCCGCCTCCGTCCGGGTCCTCGGCCTCGACGAGGACGGGTTCTCCCACATCTCCACCGGTGGCGGCGCCTCCCTCGAGTTCCTCGAGGGCAAGGAACTGCCGGGCGTCTCCGTCCTCGACCGCTAACCACACCCTCCTTCCCGAAAGGAGTGCCCCTCACATGGCACGCACCCCCCTCATCGCTGGCAACTGGAAGATGAACCTGGACTTCAAGCAGTCCATCGCCACCGTCCAGAAGCTCGACTTCGCCCTGCCGAAGGAGTACTACGAGAAGGTCGACGTCGCCGTCACCGTCCCGTTCACCAGCATCCGCTCCGTGCAGACCATCGTCGACGGCGACAAGATGAAGATCACCTACGGCGCCCAGGACGTCTCCGAGCACGCCTCCGGCGCCTACACCGGTGAGGTCTCCGCCGAGATGCTCGCCGCCCTCGGCTGCACCTGGGTGGTCGTCGGACACTCCGAGCGCCGCCAGTACCACAACGAGACCGACGAGCAAGTCGCCGCCAAGGCGGCCGCCGCCCTCGGACAGGGCATCAGCCCGATCGTCTGTGTCGGCGAGCCCCTGGAAATCCGCGAAGCCGGCACCCACGTCGACTACGTCGTGGACCAGACCCGCGCGTCACTGGCCGGCCTCGACGCCGATCAGCTGGGCAGGACCGTCATCGCCTACGAGCCCGTGTGGGCCATCGGCACCGGCAAGGTCGCCTCCGCGGCCGACGCCCAGGAGGTCTGCGCCGCCATCCGTGGCCTCGTCCGCGAGCTCGCCGGTGACGAGGTCGCCGACGGCATCCGCATCCTCTACGGCGGTTCCGTCAAGACCGACTCCGTGGCCGAGATCGTCGGCCAGCCCGACGTCGACGGCGGCCTCGTGGGCGGTGCCTCGCTCGATGGCGAGGACTTCGCCAAGCTCGCCGCCAACGCCGCTTCCACGGTCAACTAACCCGGCTCCGACCAGCAAAGGACACCCCCTCACGTGACTGACCGCGATCATCTGCAGGAAGACATCCGCTACCTCGGCCGGATCCTCGGCGAGGTGATCGCCGAGCAGGAGGGTGAGGAGGTGTTCAACCTCGTCGAGCACGCCCGCCAGCAGGCCTTCGAGGTGGCCAAGGGGAATGCGGAACTCGAGGTCCTGGTGGACCTGTTCCGCAACATCGAACCCGCCCGGGCGACCCCGGTCATCCGGGCGTTCAGCCACTTCGCCCTCATGGCCAACCTCGCCGAGGACATCCACGACGACGCGAACCGCGAGGCCATCCTCGACGAAGGTGGCCCCGCCCCTGACTCGACCCTCGCGGCGACGTGGGACAAGCTGGCGGAGGCGGGGGTCTCGGCCCACGAGGTGCGACGCGCCCTCGACGGAGCGCTCGTCGCCCCGGTCCTCACCGCCCATCCGACGGAGACCCGCCGGCGCACCGTGTTCGACGCCCAGAAGCACATCACCGACCAGATGCGTGCCCGCCACGTCATCCTCGACGCACCCGAGACCGCCCGGACACCCGCCCACCTTGCTGCCATCGAGCAGGACATCCGTCGGCGCATGACCATCCTGTGGCAGACCGCCCTCATCCGCGTCGCCCGGCCCCGCATCGAGGACGAGATCGAGGTCGGCCTGCGCTACTACGCGCTGTCCCTGCTCAAGGAGATCCCGGCCATCAACCGGGACGTCCGGGACCGGCTGCAGTCCGACTTCGGGGCTGACCCGACCCGGGCCATCGTCCGCCCCGGATCCTGGATCGGCGGCGATCACGACGGCAACCCCTTCGTCACCGCCGACACCCTCGACTACGCCTCCCGCCGTGCGTCCCAGACGGTGCTGCGGTACTACGCCACCCAGCTCCACGCCCTCGAACACGAGCTCAGCCTCTCCGACCGGATGACCGGGGTGACCGTGGAACTGGTCGCCCTGGCCAAGAAGGGCCGCAACGACGTGCCCAGCCGCGTCGACGAGCCCTACCGCCGTGCCGTCCACGGCGTCCGCGGCCGCATCCTGTCCACCACCGCCGCGCTGGTCGGAGAGGACGCCGTCGAAGGCAGCTGGCACCGCGACCACGCCCCCTACGATGACCCCGCCGCCTTTGACGCGGACCTGGCCATCATCGACGCCTCCCTGCGCGCCTCCCACGACGAGATCATCGCCGACGACCGTCTGGCACAGATCCGTTCCGCCGTGGACAGCTTCGGTTTCCACCTGTACTCCATCGACCTGCGCCAGAACTCCGAGAGCTTCGAGGCGGTCCTCGACGAGGTGTTCGCCACCGCCTACGTGCACCCCCACTACTCGGCGCTGACCGAGGAGGAGAAAGTCGAGCTGCTCACCGCCGAACTGCGCACGCCGCGTCCCCTGGTGCCACGCGGCTACCGGGACTTCAGCGAAGCCACCCAGCGCGAGCTCGACCTGTTCACCCAGGCGGCGCAGTCGGTGCGGCATTTCGGCGAGGAGATGATCCCGCACCAGATCATCTCCATGGCCACCTCCGTCAGCGACATCCTCGAGCCGATGGTCCTGCTCAAGGAGGTGGGCCTCATCCGCGCCGCCGGCGACACCCCGACCGGCAGCGTGGACATCATCCCGTTGTTCGAGACGATCGACGACCTCGAGGCCGGCGCCGGGATCCTCCGCGAACTCTGGGACCTGCCCCTCTACCGCGCCTACCTGGCGCAACGGGGTGACATCCAGGAGGTCATGCTCGGCTACTCCGACTCCAACAAGGACGGCGGTTACTTCGCCGCCAACTGGGCGCTCTACGCCGCCGAGATCGAGCTCGTCGACACCGGCCGGGACCGCGGGGTCCGGCTGCGCCTGTTCCACGGCCGCGGCGGCACCGTCGGCCGCGGTGGCGGACCCTCCTATGAGGCGATCCTCGCCCAGCCCAAGGGAGCGGTCGACGGCTCCGTCCGCATCACCGAGCAGGGCGAGATCATCTCCGCCAAGTACGGCTCCCCGCGCAGTGCCCGCCGGAACCTCGAGGCGCTTGTCTCGGCGACGCTGGAGGCGAGCCTGCTGCCCGTCGATGACCTCACAGACCGGGACCGGGCCGTGGAGATCATGACCCACCTGGCCCGTTGCAGCCGGGAGAAGTACGCCTCCCTCGTCCACGACGACCCCGGCTTCATCGAGTTCTTCACCCAGTCCACACCGCTGGGGGAGATCGGGTCGCTCAACATCGGCTCCCGCCCGTCGGCCCGCAAGCAGACCTCCGCCGTCGACGATCTACGCGCCATCCCCTGGGTGCTCGCCTGGTCCCAGTCCCGCGTCCTGCTGCCGGGCTGGTTCGGCGTCGGCACCGCACTGGCGGACTTCATCGGCGAGGGCGAGGACGCCGAACAGCGCTGCGCCGAACTGCGCAGCCTCTACGAGAACTGGCCGTTCTTCGCCTCCGTCATGTCGAACATGGCGCAGGTGATGAGCAAGGCCGGCATGGAACTCGCCGAACTCTACGCCCGGCTTGTCGACGACCGCGACATCGCCGACCGTATCCATCGCACCATCGCGGACGAGTTCGCCCTCACCCGCGCCATGTTCGCCCGCATCACCGGCAGCGAGGACCTCCTCGCCGACAACCCGATGCTCGCCCGCTCCGTGCGCCGCCGCTTCCCCTACCTGCTGCCCCTCAACATCATCCAGCTGGAGCTGCTGCGACGTCACCGGGCCGGTGACAGCCGCGACGCGGTCGCCCGTGGCATCCAGCTGACCATGAACGGACTGGCCACCGCGCTGCGCAATTCCGGCTAGGTGCTGGTGTACACTGGTCCGAGGTTTCACGCCGTCAACATCGAAGGATCTCCATGCTGCTCGCCCTCCAGATCATCCTCGTGATCACCGCCGTCCTCATGACGGTGTTCGTCCTGCTCCACAAGGGCAAGGGTGGCGGCCTGTCGAGCCTCTTCGGCGGCGGCGTCCAGTCGAATCTCTCCGGCTCCACCATCGTGGAGAAGAACCTCGACCGGTACACGATCCTCATGGCCGTCATCTGGATCGCCTGCATCGTCGCGCTCAACCTGCTGCAGGCCTACGGCGGATAACTCCCGTAACCGCAGAACAACGTCCCCCCGACATTCCCGTGTCCGGGGGACGTTCCCGTGTTGAGGGTAGGCGGTATGAGCACCTCACACCGGGACTTCCTCCGCTCGCTCCCGTCCCTGACCGCGCACGCACCCGCACTGCCGACGGTGCTGCCGGATGATCCCGTCGACCTGTTCATCGACTGGCTCCGCCGGGCGGTGGCCGCGGGCGTGCCAGAACCCCACGCCGCGACCCTGTCCACCGTGGGCGAGGGCGGGGTGCCGGACGGCCGGGTGCTCATCCTCAAGGACGTCGACGAGCGCGGGTGGGCCTTCGCCGGCACCGCGGGCAGCCGGAAGGGGCGGCAGCTCGCCGTGCACCCGGTGGCGGCGATGACGTTCTGGTGGCCGGCCCAGGTCCGGTCGGTGCGGGTCAGCGGTCGGGTGGTCGAGGCGTCGGCGGCGGAGACCGCGGCTGACCTCGCCGCCCGGAGTGAGGCCGCGCGCAGCGGGGTCGATGCGGGGGACTGGCGTCTGTGGCGCCTCGTCCCGGTCCGCATCGAGTTCTGGCAGGGCTCAGCGGATCGCCGTCACCACCGGATCATCTATGAACGGTAGGCTACAGCCGGGTGGCGGCGTCGTCCGTGACGTAGAGGACGGTCTCCTCCGAACCCTCAGCACCCGCGGCGGGCCAGACCTCCGGGTTGGCGCGGGCGACGATCTGGGCGGCGGCCTCGGCCTTGTCGGCACCGGAGACGAGCAGCCACACGCGGCGGGCGCGCGCGACGGCCGGCAGGGTGAGGGTGACGCGTCCCGGCGGGGGCTTGGGGGAGTCGTCGACACTGAGGACCAGGCGCTCGGTCTCCCGGACAGCCGGGGTGTGGGGGAACAGGGAGTTGATGTGTCCCTCATGTCCCATGCCCAACAGGTGCAGGTCGAAACCGTCCGGGGCGACGTCGCGGACGGTCTGCTCGTAGGCGGTCGCCGCCTCCGCCATGTCCACCGATCCCAGGCCGTAACCGTGGATGTGGTCGGCGGGGATGTCCACGTGGTCGAGCAGAGCCTCGCGGGCCTGGCGTTCGTTGGAGTCCTCATGGTCGAGGGGGACGTTGCGTTCGTCGCCGAAGAAGACGTGGATGCGGGACCAGTCGATCTCCTCGGCGCGTTCCCGGATCTTCTCCAGCAGGCCGATGCCGGCTCCGCCGCCGGTGAGGACCACCCGGGCGGAGGCGGTCCCGTCGGACTGGACGTCGCGGACCAGGTCGATGAAGGCTGCGGCGGCCTCGTCAAGCAGGGAGGTGAGGTTCTCGGTGCGGGCGACGGTGACCATGAGGTGTCAGTCCCTTTCGTCGGTGACGGTGACGCGCGGGAGGCCGCGCAGTGCGTTGGCGTAGGCGAGATCGGGGTCGAGGTGACGCAGTTCCTCGGAGAGGCAGTCGGCATCGGAACGGATGACCATGGACACCAGTGACTCCGGGCGACCCGGGAGGGCGACCCGGACGGTGCGGTGGTCGAGGACGTCGACGGTGAGCGGGCCGGAGGCCCGGTCGAAGCGGAGGTGGCGGACGGGGAACACGCGGTCGTCGTCAAGCGGGGCGGTGATGACGCGGGTGACGGGGACCCCGAGGCGGTCGGCGAGCCAGCCGGCGGCGATGTCCACTGACGGGGTCCCGGCGGGCCCGGAGAGGGTGACCGCCTCGACGGGCTCGTGCGGGTGGCGGTCGAGGGTGGAGGCGACGATGCCGCGCCAGCCGGTGATCTTCGACCACATCATGTCGGAGTCGCCCGGGGCGTAGGTGTCGCGCAGGCGGGTGAGGATGTCGGCGGTGACGTCGTGCGCTGCGTTGGTGATGCGACGCTGCGCCAGCTCACCGATGGGGTGCTCGGAGGGGTTGTCGGGGGCGGTGGTCGGCCACCACGCGACGACCGGGGTGTCCGGCAGCAGGAGGGGAGTGACCACCGACTCGAGGTGGTGGGTCAGCTCACCCGTGAGCCGCATGACCACCATCTCGGAGGCGCCGGCGTGGCCGCCGACACGCACCTCGGCGTCGAGGTGGGTGTCCTCGTCCGCGTCGCCGGTGAGCAGCACGATGACACGGGCGGGGTGCTCGTGGGAGGCGTCCCGGGTGACGGAGTTGATGTGGTCGACGTCGTCCTCGGCCGAGGCGACGACGATGAGGGTGAGCACACGCCCGGTGATCTGGGAGTTGGACTCCCGGGCCTCGAGGAGGCTGGCGGCGATCTTCCGGGTGGTGGTGTGCGGCAGGTTGATGATCATGGTGGCCTTTCTGCCTGATTAGGGACGGCGCCAGGTGCGGCCGGTGCGTTCGAGCATGCGGTCGGCGCTGGCCGGCCCCCAGGTGCCCGCGCGGTACCCGTCGGGGCGGCCCTGCGCGGCCCAGTAGTCGAGGATGGGGTCGAGGATCTCCCAGGAGAGCTCGACCTCCTCGTTGGTGGGGAACAGGCTGGGCTCGTCGAGGAGCACATCGAGGATGAGCCGCTCATAGGCCTCCGGGGATTCCTCGGTGAAGGCCTCCGCGTAGGAGAAGTCCATGTTGACGTCGCGGACCTCCATGGCGGAACCGGGCACCTTGGACCCGAAGCGCATGAGCACGCCCTCGTCCGGCTGGACGCGGATGACCACGGCGTTCTGGCCGAGCGAGGTGCGCTGGCTCTGGGTGAACGGCTGGTGCGGCGCCTCCTTGAACACCACGGCGATCTCGGTGACGCGGCGGCCGAGGCGCTTGCCGGTGCGCAGGTAGAACGGCACGCCCGCCCAGCGGCGGGAATGGATCTGCAGGGTGCAGGCGGCGTAGGTCTCGGTGGTGGACTCCGGGTCGAAGCCCTCCTCCTCCCGCAGGCCGATGACCGGCTGCGAGCCCTGCCAGCCGGCGGTGTACTGGCCGCGGGCGGTGGTCTTGTTCAGCGGGTACACCGGGGAGGTGGCGCGCAGGACCTTGACCTTCTCCGCCTGCAGCTCGGTCGGCTCGAAGGCGACCGGCTCCTCCATGGCGATCAGCGCCAGGAGCTGGATGAGGTGGTTCTGGATGACGTCCCGGGCGGCGCCGATGCCGTCGTAGTAGCCGGCGCGGCCACCGAGACCGATGTCCTCGGCCATGGTGATCTGTACGTGGTCGACGTAGTGGGAGTTCCACAGCGGGTCGAACAGCTGGTTGGCGAAGCGCAGCGCCAGGATGTTCTGCACCGTCTCCTTGCCCAGGTAGTGGTCGATCCGGAAGACGGCCTTCTCGGGGAAGACCGCGTTGACCACCTGGTTGAGTTCCCGGGCCGTCTCCTGGTCGTGGCCGAAGGGCTTCTCGATGATCACCCGCCGCCACGAGTCCTCGCCCGCCTCCGCGAGACCGGAACGCTGCAGCTGGTGACACACGTCGGAGAAGTAGTCCGGCGGGACCGAGAGGTAGAACGCCCAGTTCCCGGCGGTGCCGCGGGTGGTGTCCATCTCCGCGAGGGTGGCCGCCAGCCGGTCGAACCCGGCCTCGTCGAAGTTGCCCTCGACGAAGTGGGCACCCTCCGCCAGCCGCTCCCACACGTGCTCCCGGAACTTCGTGCGCGCCCCGGCCTCGACGGCCTCGCGGACGTAGTCCTCGAAGTCCTGCTTCGACCAGGTGCGGCGGCCGAAGCCGACGAGGGTGAACCCGGCGGGCAGCAGGCCGCGGTTGGCCAGGTCATAGATGGCGGGCAGCAGTTTCCGGCGCGCGAGGTCACCGGTGACGCCGAAGATGACCATGCCCGACGGGCCGGCGATCTGTGGCAGCCGTTTGTCGTCCGCGGCGCGGAGCGGGTTGACCCAGTCGGGAGTGGTGGCGGTCATCAATCAACGTCCTTGCGGTCGGGGCTGGCGGGGTGGTTACTGGAGCTGGGTGGCCATGGAGTCGAGCAGTTCCTGCCATGCGGACACGAACTTGTCGACGCCCTCCCGCTCCAGCACCGCGAACACGTCCTCCAGGTCGACGCCGACGGCCACGAGATCCTCGAAGACCTGCTGGGCCTCATCGACGGTGCCGTTGAGGGTGTCGCCGTGGAGGCCACCCTGCTCGAGCACGGCGTCGATGGTCGCCTCCGGCATGGTGTTGACGGTGTCGGGTCCGGCGAGCTCGGTGACGTACATCGTCGCCGGGTACTCGGGGTTCTTCACACCGGTGGAGGCCCACAGGGGACGCTGCACGTTGGCGCCCTCCGGCAGGTCGCTGCGGCCGATGTCCTGGAACACGGCGTAGGCGCGACGGGCGTTGGCGACACCGGCCTTGCCACGCAGGGCCAGGGCCTGCTCGGTGCCGATCTCCTCGAGGCGGCGGTCCACCTCGGTGTCGAGGCGGGAGACGAAGAAGGACGCCACGGAGTGGATGCCGGAGACGTCGTGGCCGTTCTCCTGCGCGCGGCGGACGCCCTCGCGGTAGGCGGCGATGACCTCCCGGTAGCGGGCGACGGAGAAGATGAGGGTGACGTTGACGGAGATGCCCTCGGCCAGGGCGTCGGTGATCGCCGGCAGGGAGTCCTGGGTGGCCGGGATCTTGATCATCACGTTGGGGCGGTCGACCTTCTTCCACAGCTCCTTGGCCTGGGAGAGGGTGGCGTCACGGTCGGCGGAGATACGCGGATCAACCTCGATGGAGACGCGGCCGTCACGGCCGTCGGTGTCCCGGTAGATGTCGGTGAACAGGTCGCAGGCCTCGCGCACGTCGTCGATGGTCATGGCGTAGACGGCCTCGTCGAGGGCGGCCTTGTCGGCCTTGAGGGCGGCGATCTGCTCGTCGTAGGCGGTGCCCTTGCTCATGGCGGCGGCGAAGATCGCCGGGTTGGTGGTGACACCGACGATGGACTTGGTGTCGATGACCTCCTGCAGGTTGCCGGTGCGGATGCGGTCGCGGGAGAGGTCGTCGAGCCAGGTGGAGGTGCCCAGCGAGGCGAGCTCGTCAATGTGGGTCATGGGGATGTCCTTTACAGGTGCGGGTGGGGTGTCGGGGTGGGTGCGGACAGGTTACTTCGAGGCGGCGATGGAGTCCCTGGCAGCGGTGACGACGGCGTCGTCGGTGATGCCGAACTCGCTGAACAGGGTCTCGAACGGGGCGGAGGCGCCGAAGTGCTCGAGGGAGACGTTGCGGCCGGTGGTGCCGGTCCACAGGTGCCACGGCATGGCGATGCCGGCTTCGACGGACACGCGGGCGGTGACGGCCGAGGGCAGGACCGACTCGATGTAGTCGGCGTCCTGCTCCTGGAACCACTCCATGCACGGCATGGACACGACGCGGGCGGCGATGCCCTCGTTCTCCAGGGTGGCGGCGGCGCGGACGGCCAGCTGCAGCTCGGAGCCGGTGGCCATGAGGATGACGTCCGGGGTCTCCTTCGAGCCCTCGACGAGGACGTAGGCGCCACGACGCACACCCTCGGCGGCCTTCTCCTTCGTGCCCTCCAGGACCGGGATGTTCTGGCGGGTCAGGGCCAGGCCCTTCGGGGACTCCTTGTACTCGAGGGCGGCGGCCCAGGCCTGGACGGTCTCGTTGGCGTCACCCGGGCGGATGACGGACAGGCCCGGGATGGCGCGCAGGGCGGCCAGGGTCTCCACCGGCTGGTGGGTCGGGCCGTCCTCGCCGAGGCCGATGGAGTCGTGGGTCCACACGTAGTAGACGTCGGACTCCATGAGCGAACCGAGCCGGACGGCCGGGCGCATGTAGTCGGAGAAGATGAGGAAGGTGCCGCCGTAGGGGCGAGTCGGGCCGTGCAGGGCAATGCCGTTGAGGATGGAACCCATGGCGTGCTCACGGATGCCGAAGTGCAGGTTGCGGCCGTAGGGCTCCGCGGACCAGGTCTCGGTGGAGATCTCCTCCGGGCCGAAGGACGGTGACCCCTTGATCACGGTGTTGTTGGAGCCGGCGAGGTCGGCGGAGCCGCCCCACAGCTCGGGCAGCACGGCACCGAGGGCCTGGAGGGCGGCCTCGGAGGCCTTGCGGGTGGCCAGGCCCTTCTCGTCGGCGTCCCAGGTCGGCAGCTCGTCGCGCCAGCCCTCGGGCAGCGTCCGGGCGACGAGGCGGTCGAACAGTTCCTTACGCTCCGGGTTGGCCGTCGCCCAGGCGTCGAACTTCTCCTGCCAGGCGGCGTGCTTCTCGGCGCCACGGTCGACGAGCTTGCGGGTGTGGGCCAGGACCTCGTCGTCGATGTGGAAGTGCTGCTCGGGATCGAAGCCGAGGACCTCCTTGGTGGCGGCGACCTCCTCGGCGCCGAGGGCGGCACCGTGGGAGGCGCCGGTGTTCTGCGCGTTGGGTGCCGGGTGGGCGATGACGGTGCGCACGCGGATGAAGGTCGGGCGGGTGGTGTCCGCCTTGGCGGCGACGACGGCGGCCTCGATGGCGGCGACGTCCTCACCGCCCTCGATGGTGATGGTCTGCCAGCCGTAGGCGTCGTAGCGGGCGGTGACGTCCTCGCTGAAGGCGATGTCGGTGTTGTCCTCGATGGAGATGTTGTTGTCGTCGTAGAAGACGATGAGGTTGCCCAGCTGCTGGGTGCCGGCTAGGGAACTGGCCTCGGAGGTCACGCCCTCCTGGAGGTCACCGTCGGAGGCGATGACGTAGATGAAGTGGTCGAAGGGGGACTCGCCGGCCGGGGTCTCCGTGTCGAAGAGGCCGCGCTCGCGGCGGGCGGCCATGGCCATGCCCACGGCGGAGGCCAGGCCCTGGCCGAGCGGGCCGGTGGTGATCTCGACGCCGCGGGTGTGGTGGACCTCCGGGTGGCCCGGGGTCAGGGAGCCCCAGGAGCGCAGCTCCTTGAGGTCCTTCATCTCCAGTCCGAAGCCGCCGAGGAACAGCTGCAGGTACTGGGTCAGCGAGGTGTGGCCGCAGGAGAGGACGAAACGGTCGCGTCCGACCCAGTCGACGTCGTTGGGATCGAGGTCCATGACGCGCTGGTAGAGGGTGTAGGCCAGCGGAGCCAGCGACATGGCGGTGCCCGGGTGGCCGGAGCCGCAGTTCTCGACGGCGTCGGCGGCGAGGATGCGGGTGGTGTCCACCGCGCGGGTGTCGACGTCGGTCCAGTCGGTGGGGTAGCGACGCTCGGTCAGAGCCTGCAGGTCGGGCGACAGAGTCACGGGAGTGTCCTCACTATGGGGTCGGGATCAGGGTGTTTGTGGCTACCGCACGTCGGCTCGACCCGGTGGGCGAGTGACGGCGGTTCGCGTCATCGTCCACCTTAGTGCGGATCGGCCGCCGGTTGTGTTCCACCCGGCACAATCGGAACGCAATGGTAGTACGAATCACGGTGTCAGGATGCTGCCACGGTCCTTGGGGCGGGGGATTGCGGGCCCGTGCAACCCGGGCGGTAGGATGACGGCGCTGGACCACGTCCATCGAAAGAATGATGTGGAGCGTCGGGAACTATCGGTTCGCCGCGCCCGACCAGTCTGGAGTGGCCGGGCCGCCGAGAGTGGCCCCCGCATCCTGTCGTATCGCCAAACCCCGCTGTTGGAGGAAGCTTCCTTGGAGACAATCAAGGCTTACGTTGCACTGACGAAGCCGAGGGTCATTGAGCTGCTCCTCGTCGCCACGATCCCCGCCATGCTGCAGGCCGATCGTGGAGAGAACAACATCGTCCTCATCCTGCTCACCGTCGTGGGTGGCTGGATGGGTGCGGCCGCCGCCAACACCTTCAACATGGTCGCCGACTCCGACATCGACCAGAAGATGGGACGCACCCGGGCCCGCCCGCTGGTGCGCAACAAAGTGTCCAACCGCAACGCCACCATCTTCGCGTGGACGATGCTCATCATCTCCGTCCTGTGGCTGGGCCTGTTGTGCGGATCCTGGCTCGCGGCGTTCTTCATCGTCCTGACCAACTGGTTCTACATCTTCGTCTACACCAAGTGGCTCAAGCGCAGGACCTGGCAGAACATCATCTGGGGCGGGGCCGCCGGCTGTATGCCGGTCATGGTCGGCTGGGCCGTCATCGTCGACAACCTTCCCGAGGGAGTTCCCGCCCAGTGGTGGCAGGCGATCGTGCTGTGGCTCATCGTCTTCTTCTGGACCCCGCCGCACACCTGGGCGCTGGCCATGAAGTACCGGGACGACTACGAGCGCGCGGGTGTGCCGATGCTGCCCGTCGTCCGCAAGCCGGTCGAGGTCACCCGGCAGATCGTCTGGTACACCGTCGCCACCGTCGTGGTCAGCCTGCTGATCGTGCCCGCCGCCTCCTGGATCTACCTCGGCGGCGCGCTCGTCGGCGGCCTGTACTTCCTGTGGATGGCGATCGTGCTGCACCGCGGCGTCGTCCGGGGCGAGGCCGTCAAGCCACTCAAGCTGTTCATCCTCTCGAACAACTACCTCGCGCTCGTCTTCGTCGCCCTGTCCATCGACGCCGTCCTCGGGTGGGAGACCATCGGCGAGATGCTCGGCTGGACCACCACCTTCTTCTAGCTTCTCCCGGTCACTCGCGTACCCGGAGGACGATCGAGCCGGTTGTCTTGCGGTCCTGCAGGTCCCGGTGCGCCTGTGCCGCCTCGGCCAGCGGGTAGGAGCTGGAGATCCGGAACGACAGGGTGCCGTCGACGACGGCCTGGGTCACCGCCTGCGCCCGCATGCGGAACTCGCCTTCCCCGGAGGTCCAGGCGCCTATCGACGGCCGCGTGAGAAAGATCGACCCGTGCGTGTTTAGCAGCTGCGGGTCGAACGGCAGCACCGCGCCGGAGGCCGCCCCGAACAGACACACCGTGCCCCGGGGACGGACCGCCTCCAGCGACTCGTTGAAGGTGTCCTTACCCACCCCGTCATACACCACGTCCACGCCCTGGCCGTTGTTCCGACGGCGCACGACCTCAGCGAGATTGTCTCGAGTAGCGGAACACCTCCGTCGCGCCGGCCTCGAGGGCAAGCTGCTCCTTCTCATCGGTGGAGACGACGGAGAACACCCGGGCGCCCTTCGCGGCCGCCATCTGGGTGACCAGCAGACCGACGCCGCCGGCGCCGGCGGTGATGAGACAGGAGTCCCCCTCCTGCAGGTCGTACACGCCGTGGGTGAGGTAGTGGGCGGTGATGCCCTGCAGCAGCATGGAGGCCGCCACCTCCGGGCGCACCCCCTCGGGCACCGCGACGAGTCGGTCACGGGGGACGCAGACCTGTTCCGCATAGGAGCCGAAGGCGTCGCACCAGGCGACGACGGTGCCCTCGGCGATCTCGCCGCGGGGGTCATGCACCACCCGGCCCGTGCCCTCCATGCCGGGGACGAACGGCGTCGTCGCGTGGTAGACGCCCTCGCGGTAGTACGTGTCGATGTAGTTGACGCCGGCCACCTCGACGTCGACAAGCACCTCGCTCTCGGAGGGGACAGGCGCGTCGATGTCGCGCAGCGTCAGGACCTCAGGGCCCCCGGTCTCAGTGATCTGGATTGCCTTCATGGCATCCAGGCTAGCTACCTCTCGGCGGTGACGACGGAGTTTTCCTCCGCCGGGGTGAGCCGACGCTGGCCGTGGGCGTAGAGGAACGCGGAGAAGGCGACGACGACGGACGACATCGCGATGTGGGCCGGAATGGTCCAGCGGGGGATACCCAGGTTGAACTGGATGATGCCGATGGCCCACTGGACCATGATCATGAAGACGAGCACCCAGGCGGTCCGCTTCGCCGCCTGCGACGCCGCGCCCTTGTACAGCAGCCACATCACGGCCAGGGTGGCGGCGAGATAGACGTACATCGTGCCGGCGTGGATGTAGGCCATGAGCTCGATGTCCACGTCCAGGCGGCCCTCCATGCCCACCCCGTCATCACCGGCGTGGACACCGGCACCGGTGACCATCGTGCCGGTGACCAGCACGACGGACAGGCAGACCGCGGCGACGACGGTGAGGGTGCGGATGACCGGAGCGAACATCCGCACCGGCTCCTCATGGTCCGGCTCCGCCAGCCGCATGTACAGCAGCGCGGCGATCCACACGAGGATCATCGACGGCAGGAAGTGGATGGCCACGGCCCACCACTTGAGGTCGAGCAGGACCGAGATGCCGCCGATGACGGCCTGGATCGCCACGCCGATACCGGAGACGAAGGAGTAGATGATGATCTCCCGGCGCCGGCCGGCCCGAGCACCGCCACGAACACCGCGATGGCGATGGCGGCGAGCACGAAGGTGAGCAGGCGGTTGCCGAACTCGATCGCCTGGTGCAGGGCAGGTGCCGCGCCCTGGACCGGAACGAGAGAGCCCTCGTGGCAGTTGGGCCACGTGTCGCAACCGAGACCGGAGCCGGTCACGCGGACGATGGAGCCGGTGACGGTGATCGCACCCTGGGCAAACAGCAGGATCATCGCGAGGATGCGCTGGACCTTCAGCGACGGGCCCTTCGTGCGGTCAGGGGTGGAGTTCGTGGCGGTCGAGGCGGTGGAAGTCACGGCCCTCACCCTACCTGTCAGGCCAGCGTAGGGGCCAATTCCTGGGGTGTCCCGGAGGTGGTGTATGCCACTGCCCGATCAGGAGGAGAAGCGGAACCATTTCACGGCCGCAGCCGACGCCACCACGGCCCAGCCGGTGAGGACGACGAGTTCACGCCAGGGGACGCTCCCGTCGAAGGCGAGGGTGAGCCCGGAGGCCAGCGCGACGGAGGGGATGAGGGTGTACCAGCCGGCGTCGTCCAGGCCCTGGGAGTAGAGTACCCAGCCGACGGTGCCGACCAGGATCACCCAGATGAGGTTGGCCAACGCCAGGACGAGTTCCGCCGGCAGCGTCCCGCCCATGAGCAGCCCGAGGGCGGTGAATGCGGCGACGCCGACCAGAAGCACCACCACGCCGAGCAGAAGACCGGCCGGGCTCACCCGCCACCCCAGCAGCAGGGCGGTGCCGCCGAGCAGCACGGCCTGCAGGGCCGCCATGACGGTGACGGCGATGACCTTCCCGGCGATGATCGTCGCAGCCGGAACTCCCGAGGCGCCGGTGCGCTTCAGGGCGCCGTAGCGGCGGTCGAAGGCCAACGCGATGGCCTGGCCGGTGAACCCCGAGCTGGTGGTGGCGATCGCCAGCATCATCGGGAAGATTTCGGTGACCCCGCGGTCCTCACCGAGCAACGGGATCCGGGCGGCGATGACGAGCATGGCCAACGGGATGATGATGCTCAGCAGCTGCTGCTCGCCGTGGCGGAGGAAGAGGATCGTCTCCATCCGCCCCTGGGCGGCGATCATCCGGGACCGGGTTGCCCGCTCGGGGGCGGGGGTGAAGGTGCCCGGGGTGAATCGGGTGTCGGTGATCTCCGTCATGTCAGCTCCTCAGGCTCCGGCCGGTGATGTCGAGGAAGACGTCCTCGAGGCTGCGGTGGTCGACGTCGAGTCGGCGGACGAGTACACCCTGGTCGGCCGCGGCCAGGGTGAGTGCCGAGATCAGGTCCGGGGTCGCGTCCGCGGATATCCGGTAGCTCAGGGGGCGCACGGCCTCCAGGGGTGCGGTGTCGGGCAGGGTCCGTGTCACCTCGGCCAGGGCCCGGTCGAGGTCGAGCGGGGTGTCGGTCTCGAAACTCACGCGTCCGGACGTGGCGTGACCCGCGGTGAGTTCGGCGGGCGTGCCCGAGGCGACAACGCGACCCCGGTCCATGATGACGATGCGGTCGGCGAGCGCCTCGGCCTCGTCCATGAGGTGCGTGGTGAGGATGACGGTGACGCCGTCGGCGCGCAGGGCGGTGACGAGATCCCACACCGCCAGCCTCGACTGGGCGTCGAGACCCGCGGTGGGTTCGTCGAGGAAGACCAGCTCGGGTCGGCCGATGAGCGCCAGCGCGAGGGACAGGCGCTGCTGCTGGCCACCGGAGAGGCGCCGGTACGTGGTCCGTCGTACCCCCTGCAGGCCCAGGATGTCCATGAGCCACTCGGGGTCATGGGGGTCGGCGTTGTACGCGGCCGCGAGCCGGAGCATCTCGGCGACCCGGATACCTGAGTAGGAGCCGCCACCCTGGAGCATGATCCCGATGCGGCGGCGCACCTGGTCGGGGGAGCGGACCGGGTCGATGCCCAGGACGCGGATCTCACCGGAGGTGGGGCGGGTGAAGCCCTCGCACATCTCGATGGTGGTGGTCTTGCCGGCACCGTTGGGTCCGAGCAGGGCGAGGATCTCACCGCGGGCGGCCGTCAGGCTGAGGTGGTCGACGGCGGTGGTGTCGCCGAAGGTGCGGACAACGTCGCGTAATTCCAGTGCTGCACCGTGGGCGGCAGCCGACGTGTCCGACGCCGTCGGGACAGACGTCTCCCCGGATCCATCAAAAGGTGTAGCCACGGTGAATCAGTGTAGGCCAAGCACTCTTCGCCGCCTCAACAGCCACCATCCGAGCGCGACGACGGCGGCGAAGGAGAGTGCGGAGCCGACGTAGATGGACAGGACGGTGTCGGGTGGCAGGGACAGGCCCCGGGGGAGGACGAAGAAGCTGAAGGCGGCGGAGTAGACGACCACCGCGATCCGGAACAGGGGGCGGTTGGCCCAGGCTGCCAGGGGCAGGATCGCCCAGAGCATGTACCAGGGATGGACAACGGGAAAGAGTAAGACGAGGACGAAGGTGGAGACTCCGAGTCCGCCGACGGGGTGGATGGTGCCGCGGAAGGTGGCGAAGAGCATGCGGATGAGGAAGCCGGCGGCCACGATGACCCCGGCCGCCCGGGTGAGGAGGAGAATGGCGTCGGTGTGGTCACCCAGCCCGAGCAGCATGCCGAAGAATCCCGAGACGACGCCCACATTCGTGGTCATGGACATCCAGCTGCGGATTGTCGCCGCCCCGCCCTGACCGGTCACCCAGCCGAGGCCGATGCCGGTGGCGGCGGTGATGACGGCGATGGTGGCCACGAGCAGCACCATCTGCACCGCGACGGCGATGAGGATCGCCACCGCCGGGTGGCGGCCGACCCGCAGGAGGTGCCGGGCGAGATTCATGCCCACGAACCCGAGCGCGAGGAAGCCGGTCACCTTGACCATGCCGGCGCAGGCGATGAGCACGGCCGAGACGATGATGAGCCAGGCGCCCGCCCGGGGGTCGACTGCCCGGCCGTTGCGCCCGCCGAGCAGGTCCACGCCGCGCAGGCCCAGCTCCATGCCCACGAGCATGAGGCCGAGCAGAATCGCCTCATTGTGGATACCGCCGATGAGATGGAGGATGGTCAACGGATTGAGCAGGCCCAGCCACAGCGCGGCCACGGGGTTGACCCGGCAGCGGCGCGCGAGGCGGGTGATCGCCCACCCCACGGCGATGAGGCCGACGAGGGAGAGCATCCGGTGCCCGATGACCCCGAGGATGATGGAGTCGCTGGTGATGCGGCTGATCATCGACGCCAGCCACAGTGCGACCGGGCCGTAGGGGAAGGGGAGTGCGACCAGATGAACGGCACCGACCGGGCCAGCGGATCCTCCGGGCCGAGCAGGTCGACCGGGCCGGCGGCGTAGGGGTCCATGCCCCGGGCGACGATCGAGCCCTGCGCCAGATAGGAGTAGATGTCCTGGGTGAACAGCGGCGCGGTGAACAGGATTGGCAGCACCCACGCGGCGAAGGTCCGCTTGAGGCTGGAGGTGGTCACCGTGGGTTGGGAACCGGCGCTTCTCGACGCCCCCACGAACGGCGCCATGAGCACCCACGCGAGAACGAGCAGACCGACACCGACCAGCACCAGCACGGACGAGGTCTGCAGCATCCGCGACATCAGCGTGCCCACCGGCAGGGAGCCGTAGGGGTTTCCCACCACCGGCAGCGCGCCGGCGCCGAGCGCGCCGAGTCCGATGAGCAGGGCACCGGCGGTGCCGGTCAGGCGCAGGACCTGGAAGCGGGTGAGTTCCCGGACGCCGGGCCGCCCGGCTGCCACCCGCGTGGAACCCTCCTGGTGGAGGGAGGCGGCCCGTGACCCGGCGGACCCGAGCCTCGGCAGGTCCGAGGTGAGGTCGCGGAGGATCGTCGGTCGTCGTCGTTGCACACGGTCAGTGTAGCCAGCCACTGGTTGGACAGCGGGAATGAATTAGGGAACACTTGTGTTGTCGAAAGATAGAACCCGCAGATGTGGGTTCGCTGTCGATAGACACGAGCACTCAGGAGGTGACGGCAGTGGTGGACCATCAGACCGACGGCGACACCCGACGCCAGATCACGCTCATGCTGCTCAAGCATGCACCGATCACCGCCTCGGACCTGGCGGAACGACTGGAGATGTCCGCCGCCGGTATCCGGCGTCACCTGGACATCCTCGTGGCCGAGGGCCTCGCGGAGCAGGACGCCCGCCGTCCCCGTCCGGCCGGCACCCCGAGCCGCGGACGGCCTGCGAAGGCCTTCCGTCTCACCGAACGGGGTCATGTCCAGTTCGGGCACTCCTTCGATCAGCTGGCGGCCGACGCCCTCGACTCCCTCCGGGAGGCCGGGGGCCAGGACGCGGTCCGCGCCCTGGCCCGCCGACGAATCCGGCGGATCGTGGAAGGAATCGAACCGGCGACCGACGATCCGGAATCCGTGCAGCGGGTGGCCGCCGAACTGGCGGAGGCCTTCGACCGGCACGGATACGCCGCGACGGTCAACGAGGCCGGCCACGGTGTCCAGATCTGCCAGCACCACTGCCCGGTGGCCAGCGTGGCGGCGGACCACCCGGAACTGTGCGAGGCCGAGCATGAGACAATTTCCTCTCTGGTCGGCGTGCACGTCCAACCCCTGGCCACCATCACCGGTGGGCACGGGATCTGCACCACGAACATCCCCCTGACCCCGTCTCCCACACAGACACCCACATCCCAGAAGAAAGGAGCGGATCATGACCCAGGCAACGCAGAACACCGGGATCCCCGGCGCTGACACCCCGATGAACGATGACCAGATCATCGAGTCCATCGGTCCGTACAACTACGGCTGGCACGATTCCGACGAGGCCGGCGCCTCGGCCCGCCGTGGCCTCAGCGAAGAGGTCGTCCGCGACATCTCCGGCAAGAAGAATGAGCCGCAGTGGATGCTCGACCAGCGCCTCAAGGCCCTGAGCATCTTCGACCGCAAGCCGATGCCCACCTGGGGTGCTGACCTGTCGGGGATCAACTTCGACACGATCAAGTACTTCGTCCGCTCCACCGAGGGTCAGGCGCAGTCCTGGGAGGATCTGCCCGAGGACATCAAGAACACCTACGACCGCCTGGGCATCCCGGAGGCCGAGAAGCAGCGTCTCGTCGCCGGCGTCGCCGCGCAGTACGAGTCGGAGGTGGTCTACCACCAGATCCGTGAGGATCTGGAGGAGAAGGGTGTCATCTTCGTCGACACCGACACCGCCCTCCAGGAGCACGAGGAGCTGTTCCGCGAGTACTTCGGCACCGTCATCCCGGCCGGCGACAACAAGTTCTCCGCCCTCAACACCTCTGTGTGGTCCGGTGGCTCCTTCATCTACGTGCCCAAGGGTGTCCACGTGGACATCCCGCTGCAGGCCTACTTCCGCATCAACACGGAGAACATGGGCCAGTTCGAACGCACGCTCATCATCGTCGACGAGGACGCCTACGTCCACTACGTCGAGGGTTGCACCGCCCCGATCTACAAGTCGGACTCGCTGCACTCGGCGGTCGTGGAGATCATCGTGAAGAAGGGTGGCCGCTGCCGCTACACCACGATCCAGAACTGGTCGAACAACGTCTACAACCTGGTGACCAAGCGCGCCAAGGCCGAAGAGGGCGCGACCATGGAGTGGGTCGACGGCAACATCGGCTCCAAGGTGACCATGAAGTACCCGGCCGTGTGGATGACCGGTCCGCACGCCCGCGGCGAGGTCCTCTCCGTCGCCTTCGCCGGCGAGGGACAGTTCCAGGACACCGGCGCCAAGATGACCCACATGGCGCCGTACACCTCCTCCAACGTGGTGGCCAAGTCCGTCGCCCGTGGCGGCGGCCGCTCCGCCTACCGCGGTCTGGTGCAGATCAACGCCAACGCGCATCACTCCACCTCCAATATCGAGTGTGACGCCCTGCTGGTGGACAACATCTCCCGCTCGGACACCTACCCCTACAACGACATCCGCAACGACCACGTGACCCTGGGCCACGAGGCGACGGTGTCGAAGGTCTCCGACGAGCAGTTGTTCTACCTCATGTCCCGCGGCATCGCGGAGGAGGAGGCCATGGCGATGATCGTCCGTGGTTTCGTCGAGCCCATCGCCAAGGAACTGCCGATGGAGTACGCGCTCGAGCTCAACCGACTGATCGAACTGCAGATGGAAGGATCGGTGGGCTAGAACCGATGACGACAGCACTGACCAACCCCGACACCAACCCCGTCGGAAACGCCACCCCGCACAACAACAAGGGTGACGTGTTCACCTCCTTCAATGTCGAGGACTTCCCGGTCCCCGGCGGCCGCGACGAGGTGTGGCGTTTCATCGCCCTGCGCCGCATCCGCGGCCTGCACAACGGCACCTTCGCCGAGGCCGTCGAGCAGGACGTGCGCGTCGACGTCCCGTCGTCCGCTCCCGCCGACGCCGTCACCGTGGAGACCCTGCAGCCGGGCGATGCCCGCCTCGGCCGGGCCGGCGCACCCGCCGACCGGGTCGCCGCCCAGGCCTGGACCTCCATGCCCTCCGCCCAGTTCGTCGGGTTCGCCCGCAACACCGCCGTCACCGAGCCGGTCGTCGTCACCGTCACCGGACGTGGTGAGGGGGTCACCTCCTTCGGCGCGACCGTCATCGAGGTCGCCGACGGCGCCGAGGCCACCGTGGCCCTGAACTACCGCGGCACCGGCACCCACGCCGACAACGTGGAGATCAACGTCGGCGACAACGCCCGCCTCACCCTCATCGTCGACGCCCAGTGGGACAACGACGCCGTCCATCTGTCCGGGCAGATCATCCAGCTCGGCCGCGATGCCGTCCTGCGCCACAACGTGGCCACCTTCGGCGGCGAGATCGTCCGCATCGTCCCGCGCGTGTCCTTCACCGCCCCCGGCGGCAACGCCGAGATGCTCGGCGTGTACTTCGCGGACGACGGCCAGTACTTCGAGAACCGGCTGCTCGTGGACCACTCCGTCCCGAACTGCCGCTCCAACGTCATGTACAAGGGTGCCCTGCAGGCGGATCCGTCCTCCGAGCGGACCGAGGCCCGCACCTGCTGGGTCGGTGACGTCCTCATCCGCGCCGCCGCCCACGGCACCGACACCTACGAGGTCAACCGCAACCTGCTGCTGACCGAGGGGGCCCGCGCCGACGCGATCCCGAACCTGGAGATCGAGACCGGTGAGATCGCCGGCGCCGGACACGCCGCCACCGTCGGCCGTTTCGACGATGACCAGGTCTTCTACCTCATGGCCCGCGGCATCCCGGAGGCCGAGGCACGACGCCTCATCATCCGTGGCTTCTTCTCCGAGGTCATCAACCGCATCCCGGTCGAGGCCATCCGGGAGGAACTCGAGCAGCGGGTGACCACCGAGCTCGAGTCCGTCCACGCCTAGACACGACCAGTCACGTATTCACCTCAGAACCGAAAAGAGCCTGCTCAACGATGTCCACTCTCGAAATCAAGAACCTCCACGCCCAGGTGCTCCCGGCCGACGAGACGGCCGAGCCGAAGCCGATCCTCAAGGGCGTCAACCTGACCGTCAACTCCGGTGAGACCCACGCCATCATGGGCCCGAACGGCTCCGGCAAGTCCACCCTGGCGTACACCATCGCCGGCCACCCGCGCTACGAGATCACCGAGGGCGAGGTGCTGCTCGACGGCGTCAACGTCCTCGATATGGAAGTCGACGAGCGCGCCCGCGCCGGCCTCTTCCTCGCCATGCAGTACCCGACCGAGATCCCGGGTGTGTCCTCCTCCAACTTCATGCGTTCCGCCGTCTCCGCCGTCCGCGGCGAGGCCCCGAAGCTGCGTGAGTGGGTCAAGGAGCTCAACGGTGCCCGCGAGAACCTGCAGATCGACAAGTCCTTCGGCGAGCGTTCCGTCAACGAGGGTTTCTCCGGCGGCGAGAAGAAGCGCCACGAGGTCCTTCAGCTCGGCCTGCTCAAGCCCAAGTTCGCCGTCATGGACGAGACCGACTCCGGCCTCGACGTCGACGCCCTGCGCATCGTCTCCGAGGGCATCAACCGCTACCAGGAGGAGACCGACGGTGGCATCGTCCTGATCACCCACTACAAGCGGATCCTCAACTACGTCCAGCCCGACTTCGTGCACGTCTTCGCCGACGGCCGGATCGTCACCACCGGTGGCGCGGAACTCGCCGACCAGCTCGAGGCCGACGGCTACGACCAGTTCGTCCGATGAGCCGGACCCTCAACGTCGAGGAGATCCGGGAGCAGTTCCCGATCCTGTCGCGCACGGTGCGTGACGGCCGACCCCTCGTCTACCTGGACTCCGGCGCGACGTCGCAACGCCCGCTGCCGGTGTGGCGTGCGGAGGAGCAGTTCGTGCTCCACACCTTCGCCCCCGTCCACCGTGGCGCCTACCAGCTCGCCGAGGAGGCGACCGACGCCTACGAGGACGCCCGCGACAAGATCGCGGCGTTCGTCGGGGCGCAGGGCCACGAGATCGCGTTCGTGAAGAACGCCACCGAGGGCCTCAATCTCATCGCCTACACCCTCGGCGACGACCGGGCCGGTGCATACCAGGTGACCGAGGGCGACACCGTCGTCATCACCGAACTGGAGCACCACGCCAACCTGGTGCCCTGGCAGGAACTGTGCCGCCGCACCGGTGCGACCCTGAAGTGGTACAAGGTGACCGAGGACGGTCGCATCGACCTCGATTCGCTCGAGCTCGACGAGACCGTCAAGGTCGTGGCCTTCACCCACCAGTCGAACGTCACCGGTGTCGTCGCGGACGTGCCGGAGATGGTCCGCCGGGCGAAAGAGGTCGGTGCCCTCACGGTGCTTGACGCCTGCCAGTCGGTCCCGCACATGCCCGTGGACTTCCACGAGCTCGACGTCGACTTCGCGGCGTTCTCCGGTCACAAGATGTGCGGCCCCACCGGCGTGGGCGTCGTCTACGGGAAGGCTCCGCTGCTCGACGAGCTGCCGCCCTTCCTCACCGGCGGCTCCATGATCGAGGTCGTGACGATGGAGGGCACCACCTTCGCCGCCGCGCCCCAGCGTTTCGAGGCCGGCACCCAGATGACCAGCCAGGTCGTCGGGCTCGGCGCCGCCGTGGACTTCCTCACCGAGATCGGCATGGACACCATCCACGCCCACGAGCAGGACCTGACCGCCTACGCCCTCGAACGGCTGCAGACGGTCCCCGGCCTGCGGATCGTCGGCCCCACCACCGCCGAGATGCGCGGCGCCGCCGTCGCCTTCGACGTCGAGGGGATCCACCCCCACGACCTCGGCCAGGTGCTCGACAGCCAGGGCGTGTGCATCCGCGTCGGCCACCACTGTGCCTGGCCGGCCCACCGCGCCCTGTCTGCGCAGTCGACGGCCCGGGCCAGCTTCTACCTGTACAACACGCGTGAGGAGATCGACGCCTCTCGTCGACGCCGTCCTCCACGCCCGGGACTTCTTCGGGGTGAACTAGATGAACCTGGAATCGATGTACCAGGAAGTGATCCTGGACCACTACAAGAACCCGCAGCACGCCGGGCTCCGTGACCCCTTCGAGGCAGAGGTCCACCACGTCAACCCCTCCTGTGGCGACGAGCTGACGCTGCGGGTGCAGCTGTCCGCGGACGGTTCGGTCGTCGAGGACGTCTCCTACGCCGCGCAGGGCTGTTCCATCTCGCAGGCCTCCACCTCCGTCATGGCGGAGGAGATCATCGGGCAGGACGTGGACACCGCCATGGCCAAGCTCGCCGAGTTCGAGCAGATGATCACCTCCCGCGGCACGAGGAAGGCGATGACGAGATCATCGGCGACGGCATCGCCTTCGCCGGCGTGTCCAAGTATCCGGCCCGCGTCAAGTGCGCGCTGCTGGGGTGGAAGGCCTTCCAGGCCGCCACCGCCGACGCACTCACCGAAAGGGAGAAGAAATGACCGACGAGAACACCCCTGAGACCCTCGACGTCACTGACCAGGACCAGGCCAACAGCGACGCCGCCGTCTCCTCCGGCAACTTCGACGGTGCCCGCACCAAGCCGGAGCAGACCGAGGAGCAGAAGGCGCTGGCCTTCGACATCGAGGAGTACATGCGCGATGTCATCGATCCCGAGCTCGGCATCAACGTCGTCGACCTCGGCCTCGTCTACGACATCTGGGTCGAGGACCAGGAGGGCGACAACGTCGCCGTGGTCAACATGACGCTGACCTCGCCCGCCTGCCCGCTCACCGACGTCATCGAGGACCAGGCGGAGTCCGCTGTCGTGGGCAACGGCATCGCCGACAAGCTCGAGCTCAACTGGGTGTGGATGCCGCCGTGGGGCGCCCACATGATCACCGAGGACGGCCGCGAGCAGCTCCGCGCCCTCGGCTTCGCCGTCTGACCGCCACCGCTTATCGACGCCGCCCCTCCCGCACCTTCTGCGTCAGGGGGCGGCGTTGAGGCATGCCCCGAGGAAGGCCGCGTTCTGCGGGCTCACCGGAAACCCGGTGACCTCGTCACCGAAGAACTGGTCCGCCCCGTCATTGAGGGAGCCGGCCACCCGCATGGACTCGAAACAGTGGCTGAAGGAATCGGCGCCCGACGGTACGACATAGCCGGCGAACTGACCCTCCCGCTGGGCGTCCTCCGCGGAGTAGGCGAACACACCGAAGACGAGAGCCGCGACAGCCAGGAACGTCACACAGCCTGATTCCGAGGACTTCTTCCTCGGCTGTGTGATCCCCTGCGGGCCCCGCTGCCTCGGTTGCCGCTGGGGTTTCTGCGGTGCCGCCTGCTCGGGCCACCGCGACCGGCTGAGCGTGTCATGCGCGGAATAGATGTGGTCCCACAACCTGCCCGAGTTCATCGGCCGTGCCCGGACCTCCTCGACCGCTGACGATGGCAGTCCGAAATCCTTGAGTGCCGCCCGCAACTGCTGCTCATTCGGGGTGCCCTGGAACCGCAGGACCAGGGAGCCGTTCTGGAACTGGCCGGCCCGGTACTCGACGATGAAGTCCTGGGCGGGCTGCTCGGGGGTCGGCTGTGCACTCATGCGCCCCAGTGTAGGGGTCTGTTCGACCCGCGGGCCTGGTTTGACCGGGTTGTTAGAGTGGACCCTTGTGATTGTCACCAATGATCTTGAGGTGCGCGTCGGCGCCCGAACCCTGCTCACCGCCCCCGGCCAGCACCTGCGCGTGCAGCCGGGCGACCGGATCGGGCTGGTGGGACGCAACGGCGCGGGCAAGACCACCACCATGCGGATCCTGGCGGGGGAGACCCAGCCCTACGGTGGCACGGTGACCTCCTCCGGTGACATCGGCTACCTGCCGCAGGACTCCCGCGAGGGCAACATCGAGCAGACCGCCCGCGACCGGGTGCTCTCCGCCCGTGGCCTCGACCAGATCCGCAGTTCCATGGAACGCCAGCAGGAGATCATGGAGACCGCCAGTGATGACGGCAAGCGCGACGCCGCCATCCGCAAGTACTCCCGCCTGGAGGAGCAGTTCCACGCCCTCGGAGGCTACGAGGCCGATTCCGAGGCCGCGCAGATCTGCGACAACCTCGGCCTGCCCGAGCGCATCCTCGACCAGAAGCTCACGACCCTCTCCGGCGGCCAGCGTCGCCGCGTCGAGCTCGCCCAGATCCTCTTCGCCGCGACCAACGGCTCCGGCAAGTCGCAGACCACCCTGCTTCTCGACGAGCCCACCAACCACCTCGACGCCGACTCCATCACCTGGTTGCGTGGCTTCCTGGCCAAGCACGAGGGTGGCCTCATCATGATCTCGCACGACGTCGAGCTTCTCGACGCCGTCTGCAACAAGGTGTGGTTCCTCGACGCCGTCCGCGCCGAAGCGGACGTCTACAACATGGGCTTCGCCAAGTACAAGGACGCCCGCGCCCTCGACGAGGCCCGCCGCCGTCGTGAACGCGCCAACGCCGAGAAGAAGGCCTCCGCCCTGCAGAAGCAGGCCGCCAAGCTCGGCGCGAAGGCCACCAAGGCCGCCGCCGCCAAGCAGATGCTCGCCCGCGCCGACCGCATGATGGGTTCCCTCGACGAGATCCGCGTCGCCGACCGCGTCGCCGCCATCTCCTTCCCGGAGCCCGCCCCCTGCGGCAAGACCCCGCTGTTCGCCAAGGGGCTGACCAAGATGTACGGCTCCCTCGAGGTCTTCGCCGGCGTGGATCTGGCCATCGACAAGGGCTCCCGCGTCGTGGTCCTCGGGTTCAACGGCGCCGGCAAGACCACCCTGCTCAAGCTACTTGCCGGGGTGGAGCGTACCGACGGCGAGGGCGGTATCGTCACCGGCCACGGCCTCAAGATCGGCTACTTCGCCCAGGAACACGACACCATCGACCCGGACAAGTCCGTGTGGCAGAACACCATCGAGGCCTGCCCCGAGGCCGGCGAGCAGGACCTGCGTGGACTGCTCGGTGCCTTCATGTTCTCCGGGGAACAGCTCGATCAGCCCGCCGGGACTCTCTCGGGCGGTGAGAAGACTCGCCTGGCACTGGCCGCACTGGTCTCCTCCCGCGCCAACGTCCTTCTGCTCGACGAGCCCACCAACAACCTCGACCCCATGTCCCGCGAGCAGGTCCTCGACGCCCTGCGCACCTACAACGGCGCCGTCGTCCTGGTCACCCACGATCCCGGTGCCGTCAAGGCCCTCGAGCCCGAGCGCGTCATCGTCCTGCCCGACGGCGATGAGGACCTCTGGTCGGATGCCTACATGGAGATCGTCGAGCTCGCCTGATCCTGGTAGCCTCGGCCCCATGTTCGGACGTTCAGAGGATAAGGCACGTATTGATGGACTGACCAGGCGCGTCGCCTCTCTTGAGGAGACGGTGGCGTTGCTCTGCCGCGAAGCTGGATTGCCCGAGCCGGATCCGCAGGGCATCAGCGTCTCGGATGCAGTCCGGGCTCTCGTTGCAGAGGATAAGCCGATTGCGGCGATCAAGCAGCTACGGGAGGAAACCGGGCTTGATCTTCGGTCGGCCAAAGAGGCTGTGGACCGGCTCCAGAAGCCTTAGTGTCACCTGGTCGCCGACACTGACTGCCGTATCTTTCCTCATTCCTCAATGCGCAGCGCAAGCCAAAGCACCGCGGCATCGGCGATCTTGCGTGGATCGAATGCCGTTACTTCTGCAATTCTGTTCAGCCTTCCATTGAGAGTGTTCTTATGGACGAAGAGAGCGTCCGCCGCCCTGGACAGTGAACCGTCCGCGTCGAAATAGGCCTGGAGATATCGCTTCGTCTCTGTCCGGGAGTTTGGGGGAACATCCCGGAAAACCCGCTCAGCAAAAGTTCGGCGTTCATGCTCCGGGATGGCCGCCAGCAGTAGCTCGAGGCTCAGGGAGTCAAAGCGGTGAACGTCGATCGGGGAGTGGATAGCGTGTCTGAGCGCTTTGATCGCCTGCTCGGCGGCCTCGGCCGGGGCGCGTCCCGAGCTGGAAACCCCTACCGCCAGCTTCATCGTCGAAGATTTCCGTACTCGACGAGCCGCCGAAGCCAGCCAGGAAGTCACGTCGCCCAGGTGCTGATCTGGGTGGAGAATCTCTCGGTCGGAATTTGGCGATAATGCGTCTGGCACGGGAAACAACGAAATAATGCGGCTTCCCAGCATCCCCGTCGTTGCACCGATCTCGGTGGCGTCATCGCTGAACTGTTTGCCGATCCGGTCTATCTCCTCCTGGAATGTGGCTGACGGCAGATGCGGAGGCTGCCCCGCGGAAACCACGTTCGCGGCGGCGATTATGTAGTCTCCGAGAACGTCGATACCGAAGCTCTTCCCCTGTTCGATGAACTCCGGGGTGAGCTCAGGCGTGTCTGTCAGCCAGGCTTGAAGGAACCGAGTGGAGGAGCGTTCGTGCCGTTCCGCATCTTCTCGTACTCTGGTCTCCCGAAGGAGAATCTCCGTCATCTTCTGCAGCACATGCGCCGGTGTCGTGAATGAAGCCGGATCTCCCGTGATTCCCAGAACTCCGGCAATGTTCGAGTCGACCCAGATCGGTAGGTTCAACCCCGCTCGGACCCCGGGGATGTGGTCCTCCGGGCTGACGATCAACTGGTCCAGCCGCTCGGAGATGATCTTCTCCGCGCCGGAATGGTGGTTGCCCACCCGACTGGCATCGGTGCTGGCAATGATCGCCGCAGACTGGTCCATAAGATTGACATCGGCACCGAGCACCGAGCTGATCTCTGAGACGATTCTCTGAGCATTATCGAGGGAGATCTCCACAACTCTCCTTCCTCAACAGGGCTCCGGTATGTGGCACAGGCTGATCATAGCGCCTGAATGTGCTGCGGAACACTATGAGGCGCCAATCATGTGCGGTGGACCGTCGTGGTTCTTGCGGTTGTGGTCTTAGTCTCAGATGCAACGACTGGACATTACCGAAGGAGCTGACATGACCGGCATTCCGCTGATTATCGTCTTCGCGCTCGCAATCGTTCTCATGATCCTCATGATCTCGAGATGGCGCATTCACCCGTTCATATCGATCATGCTCGTATCACTCGGGCTGGGCCTGATCGGCGGCATTCCACTGGTCAACTCGGAGGACGCTGCGGGAGAGACTATCCCGGGCATCGCCACCGTGATCGGAGAAGGTTTCTCCGGAACGTTCACGTCGATCGGTATCGTGATCATCTTTGGCGCGCTCATTGGCCTCGTCTTAGAGAAGACCGGCGGAGCGTTTCAGATCGCCGATGCGCTGGTTCGCGTGATCGGTAAGAAGCGCCCGGTGCTCGCGATGGAACTGATGGGTTGGATTGTCTCCATCCCGGTGTTCTGCGATTCCGGCTTCGTGATTCTCAACCCGATCCGGCGTGCACTGGCCCGTCGTACGGCGGCGTCCTCGGTCGCCATGACCGTGGCGCTGTCAGCGGGTCTCTACACCGCCCACGTCTTTATCCCACCCACACCAGGTCCGATCGCCGCCGCGAACACACTGGGTATCGGAGATAACCTCCTCATCGTCATCGGGCTCGGCATGCTGGTTTCTATTCCGGCACTTATCGTCGCCTACTTCTACGCCAACTACATCGGTAAGAAGGTGGATTCGAGTGAGGACGAGGACGTTCTGGACGACGGCGAGCTGGAGAACCTTTACGAGGAACTGCGTGGCTCCTATGGCAGGTTGCCCAGCGTCACAGCCTCCTTGGCTCCGATCGTGGTACCGATCATCGCCATGGCGATCGGCTCGATTGGCTCCGTGCTGGAGTGGTCTGGACTTTTCGGTGACTTCGTCGGATTCATGGGAACCCCGATCATCGCTCTAGCACTGGGCCTGGCACTGGCAGTGGCCGTCCTTGCAGGCGTCGGCCGGGCGAAGGAGTTCTACGACATCACGGAGGAGACCCTCAAGGTTGTCGGCCCGATTCTCTTCATCACGGCGGCCGGTGGCGTGCTTGGCAAGGTCATCGCGAACACCGACCTCGTCGACTTCGTCCAGGAGAACGCCACCACATTTGCCTCCGTGGGGCTGTTCTTCCCGTTCATCGTTTCCGCGATCCTCAAAACTGCCCAGGGATCCTCCACCGTGGCACTGGTGACCACCGCCGGAATCGTCGCCCCACTTCTTCCCGCACTCGGACTGGAGAGCCCGGTGCAGATCGCTCTCGCCGTCATGGCTATCGCGGCCGGTGCCATGACGGTGTCACATGCAAATGACTCCTACTTCTGGGTCGTGACCAACTTCGGCGGGATGACCCCGCAGCAGGGTTACCGAACGCAGACGGTGGTGACGCTGTTGATGGGTGTCACCTCGATCATCTTCATCTGGATCCTGGGGCTCTTTCTCATATAACTTCCCCAAGGGCTGTCCTCATTACATCCAGACCCCTTAGGACTCACTATGAACATCGTCATCATCTCCGACTCCTTCAAAGGTGCCGTGACCTCCCGAGAGGCGCACATTGCTATCGCGGCGGGGGTACGTCGAGCATTGCCCCACTCGAAGATCACTGAGATTCCCGTTGCTGATGGCGGCGAAGGAACGGTGGACGCGATGCTCGCTGCCGCCGGAGGGGATTTCACCCACGCCACAGTCTGCGGGGTGTTCCCGGGCGAGCAGGTCGAGGCCAGTTTCGGTTTCATTGACTCGCATACAGCAGTGGTGGAGATGGCGGCATGCGCCGGATTGCCACTCGCGGAGGGGAGGAAGGACACCACTGCAACAACCACCTTTGGTGTCGGAGAACTGATTCGAGCCGCCGTTGACGCCGGGGCAACTCATGTCGTCGTCGGTGCCGGCGGAAGCGCCACGACAGACCTCGGCTGTGGAGCCGCATCGGCTCTGGGAGTCAGTTTTCTTAACACTGACGGAGAAGAGTTCGTACCTGTCGGCGGCACGCTCAAGGACGTGGCGGCGATCGACACCTCCAGGGCTGAGGGTTTCCTCGCAGGCGTATCGATCACGGTGATGTCAGATATCGACAATCCGCTGGTCGGTCCAACGGGTGCTGCCCATGTGTTCGGGCCACAGAAGGGGGCGGACCGGGCGACAGTCGACGCTCTCGACGCCGGGCTCACTCAGGTGGCGGAGACCATTCACCGAGATCTCGGACTCGAGATTGCTAACGTGCCTGGCGCAGGCGCAGCTGGCGGACTGGCGGGCGGACTCATGGCGTTCTGCGGAGCGGAGATTCGACCGGGCATCGACGTGGTGCTCGATGCGGTCAACTTTCCGTCGGTGATCGCTGACGCAGACTTAGTCATCACTGGTGAGGGACAGATCGACGGCCAGTCGCTGGCAGGGAAAGTTCCAGTAGGTGTGGCTAGATGGTCACTGCGACATCGGAACGGGGAGCTGCCGGTCGTGGTTCTGGCCGGCTCCGTCGGTGCTGACGTCGATCGGGTGTATGCCGAGGGCGTGACGGCAGTGTTCCCCATCGGTAGAACCCCCGGACGGCTCGAGGACGCCATTGCACGGACGCGAGAGAACCTGGAAGCTGCTGCCCAGAACGTGGTCCGTCTGATCGCGCTGGCCGCCCAGCCCCGGGATCAGCGCCCGTAGATCCGGGCGAAGTTGCGGAGGATCCGGTCGTCGACGGTGAGGTCGACGCCTTCCGTGGTGGCGAGGATGTCGTCGAGCTCGCCGGGCTGGTAGTAGCCGGCGTCGGCGTAGATCCGCAGGCGCTGGGCGAAGGCTTCGGGGGCGAGTTCGGGGTGGAACTGGGTGGCGAAGACATTGGCGCCGTAACGGAACATCTGGATGGGGCAGTGGTCGCCGCGGACGAGGACCACGGCGGCGTCGGGAAGCACCCGGATGGCCTCCTTGTGGCCGACCATGGTGGAGAAGCGGTCGGGCATGCCCTCAAGGATTGGTTCGTGGGCTGCCTCTTCGGCGCGGGTGACGCCGATGACGCGGGGTTTTTCGCCGTAGGTCTCGTCGACGGTGGCGCCGATGGCGGTGCCGACGGTGCCCACGCCGTAGCAGGCGCCGAACAGGGGGAAGTCGCGGTCGAGGACCTCGGCCATGAGGCGGGCGAGGTCGGCTTCGACGCGCAGCTGGAGGTCGGACTTGTGCGGGTCGGAGGCGTTGAAGGGGCTGCCGCCGAGGAGGATGCCGGAGTAGTCGTCGAGGTCCAGGTCGCCGAGGGGCGTGGCCTCGAGGCGGTGTTGGATGAGCTGGTCGTCGGAAAGCCCCATCTTCTCGCGGAAGCTGACGAGTTCGGCGGCGGCGGCCTCGTCCTCGGGGCGGGTGCTCAGCAGCAGGAAGGGTCGGGTGACTCCGGGCGTACCAACGGGCATACCAAGCAGTCTAGTCGGCGGTGCGGCGGATCAGTTTGTCGGCCTCCACGGCGGCGAAGACGATGAGCCCCGCGACGGTGGGGATGGCCCAGCCGACGGGGCCGACGGCGGTCGTCGCAAAGCCGGCCTGCATGAACGGCAGGTAGCAGAACGCCAGCTGCAGGGCGAGCATGATGCCGACGCACACCCAGGACACCGGGTTGGTGGTGAACAGTTCGCGGCGCAGGGCGCTGACGCGGGCGAAACGGGCGGTGAGCAGGTAGAAGATCTGCCCGACGACGAGCGTGTTCACGGCGACGGTGCGGGCGGTGTCCAGGTCCACGCCCTCACCCACCAGGTACTGGAACACGGCGATCGTCGCGCCGCCGATGAGGACGGAGACGTAGAGGATGCGGATGATCGCCTCGGAGTCCAGCAGGGACGCCCGGGGGTCGCGGGGGCGACGGTCCATGATGCCGGGTTCGGCAGGCTCGAAGGACAGCGCCAGGGACAGGGTGACGGCGGTGATGAGGTTGACCCACAGGACCTGCAGGGGAGTGATCGGCAAGGTCATGCCGGCGAGCATGGCCACGAAGATGACCAGGCCCTGGGCGCCGTTGGTGGGCAACATGAACACGATCGCCTTGCGCAGGTTGTCGTAGATGGTCCGGCCCATCTTCATCGCCCCGGCGATGGTGGCGAAGTTGTCGTCGGCGAGGACGACGTCGGCGGCGTCCTTGGTCGCCTCGGTGCCCTTGATACCCATGGCCACGCCGACGTCGGCTTGCTTGAGGGAGGGCGCGTCGTTGATGCCGTCACCCGTCATGGCGACGACTTCCCCGTTGGCCTGCAGGGCCCGGACGAGGCGGAGCTTGTGCTCCGGGCTGGTGCGGGCAAAGATGTCGTGGTCGGCCACGAGGACACGTAGCTCATCGTCGGAGGCGGCCTCCAGTTCCGCGCCGGTGATCGCCCGATCACCTGTGAGCCCGACCTCGCGGGCGATGGCGGTGGCGGTGGAGGCGTGGTCGCCGGTGATCATCCGGACGCGGACGCCGGCGCGTTGGACGGTGGCCACCGCGTCGACGACCTCGTCGCGCGGGGGATCGATGATGCCGTAGAGGCCGAGGAACTCGAAGCCCCCGTCGTCCACGTCAGCGGTGGTGAGGGTCTGCGCCCCGGCGTCGGCGGGCCGGGAGGCGGCGGCGAGGACCCGCAGGCCGTGGCTGCCGAGCTCCTCGATCCGTTCCTCCCAGTACTCGAGGTCCAGTGGCTCGGTGCCGCCGCCGGGGGCGGACTGCCGGTCGCAGCGCGCCAGCAACCGGTCCGGAGCACCCTTGAGGTGGATGACCGTTCCCTCGTCCATGTCGTCGAGGGTGGCCATGTACTTGTACTCCGAGTCAAACGGCACCGCCGCCAGCCGCGGCCGTTCCTGCGTGACCCCGGCCTTGAGGGCGAATGTGCGGATGCCGCCGTCGGTGGGCTCGCCGGCCAGCCGCCACTGGCCGTCCTGCTTGTCGACGTCCGCGTCGTTCGCGTAGGCCGCCACCTCCGCCATGCGTGCCATGTCGGGATGCTCCGCCGGGGTGACGGGGGTGTCGGTACCGCGCAGGCAGATCTCCCCGTCCGGTGCGTAGCCGGTGCCGGTGACGGTGTAGGTGTCCTCGCGGGTGACCACGGCCCGGACGGTCATCTCGTTGCGGGTCAGCGTCCCGGTCTTGTCGGTGCAGATGGTGGTGACGGACCCCAGGGTCTCCACCGAGTTGAGGCGACGGGTGATGGCGTTACGGGCGGCCATCTTCTGCACACCGAGGGCGAGGGTGATGGCCATGACGGCCGGTAGGCCCTCGGGGATGGCGGCGACGGCGAAACCGATGGCGGACATGAGCACCTCGCCCCAGCCGGTGTCGTAGAGGACGACCGAGACGATGACCATGAGGACGGCGAGGACGACGGCGCCGACCGCGAGGATGGAGGAGAACCGGGCCATCGACTTCGTCAGCGGGGTCTCCACCTGCTCCACCTGGCCGAGCATGGCGGTGATGTGGCCGATCTCGGTGTCCGCGCCGGTGGCGGTGATGACTCCGACACCGGAACCGGCGGCCACGGTGGTGCCGGAGAACGCCATGGGGGAGCGGTCACCCAGGTCCGCGTCCGCCGCCACCGGTTCCAGCTGCTTGTCCGCGGGGAGGGATTCGCCGGTCAGTGCCGATTCCTCGATGCGCAGCGAGGTCGCCTCGATGAGACGGAGATCCGCCGGGACCTTGTCCCCGGCCCGCAGGCGGACGATGTCCCCGGGGACCAGGTCCTCGGCGTCGACCGTGAGCCAGGTGCCGCCGCGCCGGACCTCGGAGGTCGGGGAGAGCATGTCCCGGATGGAGGCGAGTGCGTCTGCGGCCTTGCCCTCCTGGAAGAAGCCGACCAGCGCGTTGATGAGGACGACGGCGGTGATGACGATGGTGTCCACCACCTGGCCGAGGACCGCGGTGGCCACCGCGGCGGCGATGAGCACGTAGATCATCGGGTCCCGGAACTGGCGCAGCAGCCGCTGGAAGGTCGTCTCCTCCTCCGCGGCCGGCAGCGTATTGCCACCATGACGCTCGAGCGCGGCGGCCGCCGCACCGGGGCTCAGGCCCTCCGGGCCGGTGTCGAATTCGTGCAGGACGTCAGGGACCGGGAGCGCGTGGGCAGGTGTCATAACAACACCCACCCTACGCCCGGTCAGACGGATTCCGCCCGGTGAGAGCTAGTTGCGGAAGCCGTGGACGGGGGCGGGGATGAACCCGCCGCGGCGGATGAACTCGCCGTTGCCCACCTGGTTGACCGGGATGATCGGGGCGTAGCCGAGCAGGCCGCCGAAGTTGACCTCGTCGCCCGGCCCGGCCCCGGGGACGGGGATGACGCGGACGGCGGTGGTCTTGTGGTTCATCACGCCGATGGCGGCCTCGTCGGCGATCATGCCGGCGATCGTCTCCGCCGAGGTCTCACCCGGCAGGGCGATCATGTCGAAGCCGACCGAGCAGATGGCGGTCATGGCCTCGAGCTTGTCCATGGTGATCGACCCGGAGCGGACGGCGTCGATCATGCCCTTGTCCTCGGAGACGGGGATGAAGGAGCCGGACAGCCCGCCGACGCGGGAGCAGGCCATCATGCCGCCCTTCTTCACCGCGTCGTTGAGCAGGGCGAGGGCGGCGGTGGTGCCGTGGGTGCCCACCTGGTCCAGGCCCATGTGCTCGAGGATGTGGGCGACGGAGTCACCCTGTTCGGCGGTCGGTGCCAGGGACAGGTCGACGATGCCGAAGGGCACGCCGAGCCGCTCGGAGGCCATGTCGCCGACGAGCTGACCGGCGCGGGTGATCTTGAAGGCGGCCTTCTTGATCTCCTCGGCAACCTGGTCCAGGGTCGCACCCGAGAGGTTGCCCAGCGCCCGGTCGACGACACCGGGGCCGGAGACACCGACGGAGACAACGGCGTCGGGTTCCTCGATGCCGTGGTACGCGCCGGCCATGAAGGGGTTGTCGCCGACGGAGTTGGCGAAGACGACGAGCTTGGCGCAGGCGATGGCGGAGCGGTCCTTCGTCAGCTCGGCGGCCTCCTTGATCACCCGGCCCATCTGGGCGGCGGCGTTCATGTTGATGCCGGCCCGCGAGGTGGCGATGTTGACCGAGGAGCACACGACGTCGGTCTCGCTCAGCGCCTCGGGGATGGAGCGGATGAGCGCCTTCTCGGAGGTGGTGGCACCCTTCTCCACGAGAGCGGAGTAACCGCCGATGAAGTTGACGCCGACCTCCTTCGCGGCCTTGTCCAGGGCGCGGGCGACGTCGGCGGGGTTGCCCTCCACCCCGGCGGTGATGAGCGCGACCGGGGTGACCGAGATGCGCTTGTTCACGATGGGGATGCCCAGCTCGGCCTCGATGCCCTCGCACACCTCGACCAGGCGGGCGGCCTGGGTGACCACGCGGTCGTGGACGGCCCGGCAGGTCTCCTCCATGGTGGAGCGGGTGCAGCTGAGCAGGGAGATGCCCATGGTCACGGTGCGGATGTCCAGGCGGTACTGCTCGATCATCTCGATCGTGTCGAGGATGTTCTGCGAATTGAGGTGGAAACTCATGACGCGCCCTAGATCTCGTTGACCGCGGTGAACAGAGCCTCGGACTGGATGCGGATGACCAGGCCCTGGGCCTTCTCCACCTCCGCCATTCGTTCCTGGAGTGCGGAGATGTCGTGGGTCTGCTCGTCGAACTCGACGCGCAGGATCATGGTGAAGTAGTTGTCCATGATCGTCTGGGAGACGTCGAGGATGTTCACCTCCTGTTCCGCGAGGGCGGTGGTGACGGCGGCGATGATGCCGGTGTGGTCGGCTCCGGTGACGGTCATGATGGCATACATGGAATCAATCCTATCGGCGCTGGCTAAAATCGAGGACATGAGCATGAACAAGCGACTCAAGAACCTGTCCACCGGCCAGAAGGCGGGAATCGCCGGCATCAGCGCCGCCGAGATCGCCGCGAAGATCTCCGCCTGGGTGGACATCTACCGCCGTCCCGCCCACCAGATCCGGGGCCCGAAGTGGGCGTGGGCACTGGCCCAGCTCATCAACGGCGTCGGTCCCGCCGCCTACTGGACCTTCGGCCGCAAATAGGTGTCCTCGCTGACCTACCCGGATCAACTGCAGCTCGCCACCCTGGCGCTTGCCGACGGTCGCGCTCCCCACGAGGTGGGCATCGACACGTCGTGGACCATCACCGACCACGCGGCGGCGCTGGGGCAGGGACCGGGGTGCCTCGCGGCGGCGTCGACCCGCCTGCTCACCTGGCGGGCCCACGCCCACGCCGGGGTCCGCGTCAGCCGGGAGGGCCGCCTGGTGCGCCTGAGCGTCGGGCCGACCCTGTCCCCGTGCCTCATCCTCCACGAGGAGACCACCCCGACCCGCACCGTGCTCGTCTACGGCACCCTGCCCGGGCACGTCGAATGCGGGGAGGAGGCGTTCATCGTCTCCATGGCGGAAAACGGCCAGGTCAGCGGCCGATGTGTCGCGTTTTCCCGGCACGCCTGGTGGCTGGCCCGCCTCGGGGCGCCCGTGGCCCGGCAGGTCCAGCGCCACGTCACCCGACGTTATGTCGACGGCATGCGACCGTGAGAATACGTAGGGTGGTGCCATGACTGACACCGCTAACAGGAACGTACTCATCATCGGCGGACACGGGAAGGTGGCCCAGCTGGCCACCCCTCGGCTTGTGTCGGCAGGACACGACGTCACCTCCCTCATCCGCAGCCCCGAGCAGGTCCCCGACATCGAGGCCCTCGGATCCACCCCCCAGGTGCGTGATCTCACCGCGCTGCGGGTGGAGGACTGGGTCGAACTGATGCGGGACATGGACGTGGTCATCTGGTCCGCCGGTAACGGCGGACGCGACGGCTCCTCCGCCACCTACGCCATCGACCGGGACGGGGCCCTGGCCCTCATCGACGCGCTGACGCAGCTCGGCGAAGATGCGCCGCGCCTGCTCATGGTCTCCTACCTCGGCTCCCTCGAACACGGGGTCAGCCCCGAAGACCCGTTCTTCCCCTACGCCGACGCCAAGGAGACGGTCGACCGTCGTCTGCTCGACTCCGACCTGGACTACCTCATCCTCGCCCCGAGCCGTCTGACCATGGAACCGGCCGGCGGGATCGAGGTCGGGGACAACGCCCGCTCGGCCGAGGACTCCTCGACCACCTCCCGCGAACTGGTGGCCATGGTGCTCACCGAGATGGCCGGCCGGGATTCGCTGCCGCAGGAGAAGATCCTGCCGTTCGTCGACGCGGATGGTGGGGCGGACGCGGCGCAGCGCGGCGTCGAGAAGCTCTAGGAGAGGTCGCCGGCGCAGTACGCGACGAAGTTGCGGAGCAGCCGGTTACTCCACGTCGTGTCGATATTCGGCAGTTCCGCGACGATCGCGTCGTAGTCGTCGGAGGAGAAGTACCCGTAGTCGTAGTAGTAGTCCATGCGCGCCCGCATGGCCACGGCGTCCATGTCCGAGTGGAACTGGGTGGCCCACACCTGTTCCCCGGTGCGGACGAACTGGATCGGACACGTCGGGCCCGTCGCCAGGACCGTGACGGCCGGGCCGACCGACTCCGAGTTCTCGGTGTGACCAGTCAGGGAGGTGAAAATGTCGGGGAAACCCGCGGTGAGCACGTCCTGCCGGCCGGCGTCGGTCAGTTCGACCACCGTCGGCCCGGACTGCTCCGGATGGGAATGGCTGACCTCACCACCCGAGGTGTGGGCCAGCCAGCTCGCGCCGTAACAGACGAGGAAGACCGGCAGCCCGGAATCCACGATGCGCTGCATCTCCGCGTGGGCGTGCAGCTGCCACTCGTCCCAATGCTCGTTGGTGATGTTGAGCGAGCTGCCACCGACGAGGATACCGTCGTAGCCGCTGAGATCCCCGGCGGAGACGTCGGGGGAGTCGATGACGATCTGGGGCAGGTCCTCCGGATCCAGACCGGTCGCCTGGAGGAAATCGCGGTGCTCCGCCATGGCGATCTGATCGGAGATGTCTCCGGCGCGGAGGGAGACGAGGAGAACTTTCGGCATGAGAAGCAATGGTATACGTTCCGGGTGATGAATCAGGAACCTCTGCGGACCGTGCCCTCCACGAGGTCGAGGACCTCGTTGAGCCCCTCCGTCGACCCGCCCGAGGCAAGCCGGGTGATGAAGCCGTCCAGGACCGTCTCCAGGTAGGTGTGGAGGACGTCGGGGGAGACGTCCGTCCGCATCCGGCCGTCCGCCGCCAACCGCGAGAGCCGCTCGTACACGGCGGAGTCGAGGACCTCCTGGTGCTCCCGCCACCGCGCCCGGAAACCGGCGTCGGTGCGCAGCATCTTGGTGATCTCCAGCCGGGTCGCCAGCCAGTCGTGGCGCTCGGGATGCGAGATCATGTCCCTCATGACCTGCACCAGTCCCTCCTCTGCGACGACCTCCGCCTGGCGGGCGGCGTCCTCTCTGGCGAGGGTGAGGAAGAGGTTCTCCTTGTCCCCGAAGTGGTGGAAGATCGCCCCACGGGACTTGCCCGTCGCCTGCTCCAGCAGGCGGACGGTCGCCCCCTCGTAACCGTGCTCGGCGAAGCAGCGGCGGGCGCCTTCGAGGATCTCGGCGCGGCGACGCGACAGCTCGGTGTCACTGACCACGGGCACGTGGATGCACCTCCTGGGAACGGGCAGGTCGGAATCGGGGGAAAAGGGGCGAGGGGGCCGCACGCCCCGGCGGGCGGAAAAGCCTACCGGGGGTGCAGCCCCCTCGCGGAGCAGTTCACACTGCGCTGATCAGCAGCTTCCTAGGAAGCGGCCATCTGACGCAGGACGTACTGCAGGATGCCGCCGTTGCGGTAGTAGTCGGCCTCGCCGGGGGTGTCGATGCGGACCTTGGCATCGAACTCCACGGTGGAGCCGTCCTCCTTGGTGGCGGTGACCTTGACGGTGGACGGGATCTCACCGTCGTTGAGGGCGGTGATGCCCTCGATGTCGAAGGTCTCGGTGCCGTCCAGGCCGAGGGACTCGTGGGACTCGCCCTCCGGGAACTGCAGCGGGATGACACCCATACCGATGAGGTTCGAGCGGTGGATGCGCTCGAAGGACTCGGTGATGACGGCCTTCACGCCGAGCAGGTTGGTGCCCTTCGCGGCCCAGTCACGGGAGGAACCGGTGCCGTACTCCTTGCCACCCAGGACGACCAGCGGGGTGCCGGCTGCCTTGTAGTTCTCGGCGGCGTCGTAGATGAAGGCCTGCGGGCCACCCTCCTGGGTGAAGTCACGGGTGTAGCCACCGGTGACGTCGACCAGCTGGTTGGCCAGGCGGATGTTGGCGAAGGTGCCGCGGACCATGACCTCGTGGTTGCCACGACGGGAGCCCAGGGAGTTGTAGTCCTTGCGCTCGACACCGTTGGCGTCCAGATACTGCGCGGCCGGGGTGCCCGGCTTGATGGAGGAGGCCGGGGAGATGTGGTCGGTGGTGACCGAGTCGCCCAGCTTCGCCAGGACGCGGGCGCCCTTGATGTCGGTGACCGGATCCGCCTCGGCGGGCATGCCGTCGAAGTAGGGGGCCTTGCGGATGTAGGTCGAGTTCTCGTCCCACTCGAAGGTCTTGCCGGTCGGGATGTCGAGCTCCTGCCACTGCTTGTCGCCCTTGAAGACGTCAGCGTAGTCGGCCTCGTAGAGCTCGCGGGAGATCGCGCCGTTGATGGTCTCCTCGATCTCCTCGGTGGACGGCCAGACGTCCTTGAGGAATACGTCGTTACCGTCCTTGTCCTGGCCCAGGGCATCCTTCTCGAAGTCGAAGTCCATGGTGCCGGCGATGGCGTAGGCGATGACCAGTGGCGGGGAAGCCAGGTAGTTCATCTTGACGTCGGGGGAGATACGACCCTCGAAGTTACGGTTACCGGAGAGCACGGCGGTGGCGGCCAGGTCGTGCTCGTTGATGGCGCCGGAGACCTCGGCCGGGAGTGGGCCGGAGTTGCCGATGCAGGAGGTGCAGCCGAAGCCCGAGAGGTAGAAGCCGAGGGCCTCCAGGTCCTTCCAGAGGTCCGCGCGCTTGAAGTAACCGTCGACGACCTGTGAACCCGGGGCGCAGATGGTCTTGACCCACGGCTTGGACTTCAGGCCCAGCTCGTTTGCCTTGCGGGCCAGCAGGCCGGCGGCGACCAGGACGGACGGGTTCGAGGTGTTGGTGCAGGAGGTGATGGAGGCGATGGCGACCATGCCGTGGTCGACGGTGTACTCGCCGCCCTGCGGGGACTCGACGATGACCGGGGTGGAGGGACGGCCCTCGGCGCCCTCGGCCGCGGACTCGCCGTTGCCGGCGAAGGACTGGTTGTAGTCGTCGCCCTCGACCTTGGTGGCGCGGACCGGCTCAGCGGACTTCTCGTCGGCGTAGGTCGGCAGGTCCTTGCGGAACTGCTCCTTGGCCGCGGAGAGCAGGATGCGGTCCTGCGGGCGCTTCGGGCCGGCGATGGACGGCACGACAGTGGACAGGTCCAGCTCGAGGTACTCGGAGTACTCGGCCTCCGGGGCGTCCTCCTCCAGCCACATGCCCTGCGCCTTGGCGTAGGCCTCGACGCGGGCGACGTCCTCCTGGGAGCGGCCGGTCAGCTCGAGGTACTTGGTGGTCTCCTCGTCGATCGGGAAGATCGCACAGGTGGAGCCGAACTCGGGCGACATGTTGCCGATGGTGGCGCGGTTGGCCAGCGGGACGGACTTGACGCCGTTGCCGTAGAACTCGACGAACTTCTGGACCACACCGTGGTTACGCAGCATCTCGGTGATGGTGAGCACCACGTCGGTGGCGGTGACGCCGGCCGGGATCTCACCGGTCAGCTTGAAGCCGACGACGCGGGGGATGAGCATGGACACCGGTTGGCCGAGCATGGCTGCCTCGGCCTCGATGCCGCCGACGCCCCAGCCCAGGATGCCCAGGCCGTTCTCCATGGTGGTGTGGGAGTCGGTGCCGATGCAGGTGTCCGGGTACGCGACACCCTCGTTGTCGAAGACGACGCGGGACAGGTACTCGATGTTGACCTGGTGGACGATGCCGGTTCCCGGGGGAACCACGCGGAAGTTGGAGAAGTTCTCGGAGCCCCAGCGCAGGAACTGGTAACGCTCCTCGTTGCGCTGGTACTCGATCTCGACGTTCTTCTCGAGGGCATCGGAGGTACCGAAGGCCTCGACGATGACGGAGTGGTCGATGACCATCTCGGCCGGGTTCAGCGGGTTGACCTTGTCCGGGTCGCCGCCCAGGGTCTTGACGGCCTCGCGCATGGTGGCGAGGTCGACGACACAGGGGACACCGGTGAAGTCCTGCATGAGGACTCGGGCCGGGGTGAACTGGATCTCGATGGAGGGCTCCGCACTCGGATCCCAGTTGGCGATCGCCTCGATGTGCTCGGTGGTGATGTTGGCACCGTCTTCGGTGCGCAGCAGGTTCTCGCCGAGAACCTTCAGGGAGTACGGCAGCTTCTCCATGCCCGGCACGGCGTCGAGGGCGTAGTAGTCATAAGACTTGTCGCCGACCTCGAGGGTGCGCTTGGCGTTGAAGGAGTTCTTGCTTTCGGTCACAGGGAGCTCCATTTCCTCTACATTGAACTGAAATGTTCGTCACCGTGAAGGTCACCCCTGGTCAAGGGCGGCGCAGGACGGCTGAACGCGATGGTTCATCCCCAGTCTATGGAAGTGAACCGCCGACTTCTCGCATTCTAACAGTACGAGCGTTATGTTTCGGGCATTTCCCGGCCGGGCGCGGCGAGCCGTCACCCCCGAATGACCGCCGACAGATATAACCGGTGGGTACATGTACTGACTCCACCTGCAGAAAGTGACCCGCCACGATGATTCCCGCCGGCGTCGACGTCCCCGATCTCGCCCAGCAGATCGACGAGGATTCCGTCGCATACGGGGGTGACGGGGGAGAGGACTTCGCCCGGGACGTCGAGCCGGGGCTTCTCGACGCCGCCGCACACGCCGAGTCCGGGGACTTCGGCAGCGTCGGCTTCGTCGTCCTGGACCGGACGCCGGAGCGGACCGCGGACCTCCGCGACATCGCGCAGGACGTCCTGTTGGCCACCGAGGTGGACACGGTCGTGGTGCGGGCGCCGGGCAGCGGGGCGATCGTCAGTGACGTCCACTCCCGCTCGGCCATCGAATCGGCCCAGTACTCCTTCCTGGGGGACCCGGATGTGGTGGGGGCTGCGCACCGGTTCATCGATGACGTGTCCGGGGCCGGGATCAACTGGGCTGTGGTGACAGTGGCCCTGCTGCTGGTCATCGCCGCGGTCGGGGCGCTGACCGCCTGGGGAGTGCGCAGCGTCCGGCATCGGCAGCCTGCCTGATCCAGGACAGTCAAGTCTCGGCGGTTGACCTTTTGGCCCTCTCATGCCTGCCCTTCCTCACGTAGTTTTGTTATCGAACTGACACCGCGACACGCCGGCGTGGCCGTAATTGTGACCAACGTCACACAAATCTAACGGTTCCATAACGTCGCTGGTCACCCGCCTTTTGTGTGGTCATGGGGCTGGCCTTTACTTCTGTGAATATTGGTAAAGATTGTGTCACGGGAGTCCCACGTGTTCTATGGTGCTCATATCGGCTCACGGGTCGATGGAAACCTTCATTTCGATCAGGAGTCACGGCATTCGGCCGACATCGTTATCGCACGGGCATGTGGGGAAGCACGCCAAGCGCGATGAGCCACCTGGACGGGATGCAAGGTCTGGATACCCGTGTGCCTGCACCGACTACATCGCGACGCTGCCTCCAACGGGTCAAGTCTGAGAGCTTGATTGTGGGGGGTTTGAGGAGTATCCGTGTCCAGATCCCGTTTCCGTGCCCGCATGCGGGTGGTGCTCGCTGCCGCAGTGTGCACCGCGACCCTGTCCGCCGTGACGCCGGCGGTGGCGCAGCCGACCGAACCTGTCGTCGGTTCCTCCGTCGCTGACCTCGTCGGCTCCGTGGCCGCCAGCCAGTCGGAGGTGGACCGCCTCGAACTCGAGGTGGGAAGCCTGCGGGAGGCCGTCAACCAGGCCCTCGTCGACCTGCATGACGCCCAGGCCGGTGCCGAACAGGCCCGCCAGGGCGTCATCGTCGCCCGAGCCGAACTCGACGAGACGCAGTCCTCCATCGAGCAGGCCCAGGCCCGCCTCGATGAGATATCCCGCTCCGCCTACCGCCGGACGGCCACCCAGCCAGCCGTGACTACGCTGGCCGGCGAGGACGCCTCCGCCGATTCCCTCGACCGGCAGACCTATCTGCGCACCAACGCTGAGAAGGAGCGGGCGGCCATCGACCGGCTCGATCGTCTGCGCACCGAGCAGGCGAACCGCGAATCCCAGCTGCGCCTGGCCCGCGACCTTGCCGAACGCCGCGAGGCCGACGCCACCGCCCGGGAGTCCGAGGCCCGGTCCGCCATCGAGGACAACTCCCGCCGCATCGCCGAGACCACCGCCGAACGTGATCGTCTCGTCGCCGAACGCGACTCCGCCCAGGAGCAGCTGGACGAGGTCCGCAACGACGCCGCCGCCACCAACGCCGCGCAGCAGGGCCAGCAGGAGCAGCGCCAGACCGACGCCGCACGCAAACAGGCCGAGAACGATGCGATCGCCGCTGCGGAGGCGCGGAAGGCGGCCGAGGAGGAGGCCGCCACCGCTGAACAGGCGCAGGCTGACGCGGACGCCGCTGCCGAACGAGCCGCCCGCGACCGGGCCGCTGCCGAGGCGGCCGCCCGGGAGCTTGCGGCGGCGGAGCAAGCCGCGGACGCGGAGGAACGCGAACGTCGTCAGGCAGCTGAAGCCGAGGCGCAGGAGGCTGCACGGGTGGCCGCCGAAGAAGCGGCTGCTGCAGAAGCGGAGGCGGCGGCACGCGCCGAGGCCCGCGAGCGTGCGGAAGCCGAGGCCCGCGAGCGCGCCCGCCAGGATGAGCAGGCCCAGGCGTACCGTGACGCCGCCACCGCCGCCGCAGTCACGGCGGCCGCGGCTGTCATCGCCGAGTCCCAGCCGGACCACACCGAACTGGCCAACCCGTACCCGCCGGTCTCCGACGAGGAGTCCGCGCCCGCCGACATCGCCGCTGTGCAGAACCCGGTGGCCGATGAGGAGATCGCGGAGGAGCCGGCCCTCGTCATCCCTGACAGTTCGGAGAGTTCTGAGAGCTCCGGGTCAACGGGAGAGTCCACTGACGTGACCACCCTTCCCACCATCGACACCATCGAGGACGTCACCGACGAGGCAGCCGGCCAGCTCACCGGTGACCGGGCGGCGACCATCGAGTCCGTCATCGCCCGAGCGCAGTCCCAGATCGGTGTCCCGTACGCGTGGGGCGGTGGCAACGCCAACGGGCCGACCCAGGGCATCCGCGACGGTGGCGTGGCCGACGCGAACGGCGACTACAACAAGATCGGGTTCGACTGCTCCGGGCTGGTGCTCTACGCCTTCGCCGGCGCGGGTATCGCCCTGCCGCACTTCACCGGTTACCAGTACAACCACGGCGAGAAGATCGATCCCAGCCAGATGGAGCGCGGTGACCTCATCTTTTACGGACCCAACGGCAACCACCACGTGGCCATCTACCTCGGCGACGGCATGATGATCGAGGCCCCGAATTCCGGCTCCCACGTGCAGACCACCCCGGTCCGCTGGTCGGGCATGGCCCCGCATGCGGTACGCCTGATCTAACCAGGTCGCCCCGTCAGGTTCAGTGCGGGCATCCATCGAACGGTTGATAAGGTCGATGTCATGCCTGCTGAGATGACTTTTGACGCCCTCCTCGTGCTCTCCTTCGGTGGTCCTGAAGGAACCGAGGAGGTCGTTCCGTTTCTGGAGAACGTCACCCGCGGTCGCGGCATCCCGCGGGAACGCCTCGCCGTGGTCGGGGAGCACTACTTCCACTTCGACGGGGTCAGCCCGCTCAACCGTCTCAACCGGGAGATCATCGCGAACCTGGAGGCGGAGATCGCGGCCCGTGGCCTCGACCTGCCGGTCTACTTCGGCAACCGTAACTGGCACCCCTTCGCCAACGACACGGCCGAGCAGATGGCCCGGGACGGGGTACGCAACGCGCTGGTCTTCGCCACCAGCGCGTGGGGCGGCTACTCCGCCTGCCTGCAGTACAACGAGGACATCCGCGGGATGATCGCCCACCTGGCCGAGCAGGGGCTCCCGGCGATCGAGTTCACCAAGCTGCGGCAGTTCTACGATCACCCCATCTTCATCAACCACATGGCCGAGGCCGTGCGGGAGGCCGTGGCGGGGGTCCCTGCCGACCGTCGGGACGCCACCCGCATGCTGTTCACCGCGCATTCCGTGCCCGTGGCCGCCGACCGGGCCGCCGGTGGGCCGGAGGACGCCCACCTCTACTCCCGGCAGGTCGCCGAGGCGTCGCGCCTGATCGCGCAGGCTGCCGGGATCGACGAGTTCGACCTGGTGTGGCAGTCCCGCTCCGGAAACCCGGCCACCCCGTGGCTGGGACCCGACATCGTCGACCACACCCGGGCGCTCGCCGCTGACGGGACCCGGGCGGTGGTGGTGTGTCCGGTCGGGTTCATCTCCGATCACATGGAGGTCATCTGGGACCTGGACACGGAGCTGGTCGCCGCCGCCGAGGAGCTCGACGTCCACGTCGAGCGCACCCGTACCGCCGGTCCGTCCCCCGAGTTCGCCGGCATGGTGCTCGACCTGGTCGCCGAGCTGGTGGACAACTCCGCCCCGGCCGGACTCGGGGAGGTCACCGTGCAGGGCTGCACGGTCAACGGCGCGCCCTGCCGCCCGGGCTGTTGTCAGGTCAGCCGACCGAACTCGCGTACCGCGTAGGCGACTCCGGCCATCCGGGCCGCCCGGATGTGGCGCCACAGGCCGAGCAGCTGCGGGTCGATGCGGTGGTCGTCGAGACGCTGGGTGACCGTCTCCACGATCGCGGCCACCCGGTCAGCGCGGGCGAACAGCTTCGCGGCCCGCGGCGGCACCGCCCCGGGCAGTCCCGGAGTGTCGTAGAAGTCCGACAGCGTCCCCACCGTCAGCCGGGGTGAGGACAACGCGTCCGTCCGGTAACCGGAGGCCTCGACCATCCGGGCCGCCTCCTCCGTGGCGCGGGTGAGCAGCTGGTCGGCCTCCCCGGGGCTCAGCCACGCCGGCGCGGGCTGCGGCAGGTCATCGGTGAACCACTGCCAGTCACCGTCGCCGTCCGGTACGAGGATGTGCGAGGTCAGCGGGTCACGGTCGCGCACCACCAGGGCACCCACCCCGCTTACCGACGCCGCCTCTGCCCCCGCACTGCCCGCCCGCAACGCCGGTGCCTCCCCGGGCCCGGAGAGCACGAGCCGCAGGACCGGCTCCTCACCGGCCACGCCGCGGGTCACCTGGCGCAGGTCCCGGAGCACGTCGGTGAGTCCGCTGCCACCGAGGTCGAGCAGGGCGTCGACAAGATCATCGGTGGGGGTCAGACCGTGCAGCCACGCACCGAGCCACACGGCGGTGTTCTGCAGCGGGGACCAGACTTCGGCGCGGATATCCATGGCGGGGCAGTGTAGCCGATAGAGTGGCCCGCCATGAGCTTCCATGATCCCTACGGTGGCGACATCCTCTCCGGCCACCGCCGCAACCAGCCGCGTTCCTACCCGCAGATCCCCGCGAAGCCGGGCCTGGTGGTGGAGATCCGGGGCGAGGACTTCGTCGGCGCTGTCGTCGGCTGGGAGCGCACCTACGACGGCGAGTTCGTCCGCCTCGAGGACCGCCGTGGCCGTCAGCGGCTGTTCCAGCTGACCCCCGGCGGCTTCCTCTACGAGGGCCAGCCGGTCTCCCTGACCCGCTACCTCCCGCCGAAGCAGACCGCGCCGAAGCGCTCCAACTCCGGGTCCCGCAAGGTGGCCAACGTCCAGGCCAAGGTCGCCGCGCCGTCGCGCATCTGGGTGGAGGGTATCCACGACGCCGCCATCGTCGAGCAGGTGTGGGGCCACGACCTGCGGGTCGAGGGTGTGGTCGTGGAGTACCTCGAGGGCCTGGACAACCTGGAGTCCCGGCTCGCCGAGTTCGGCCCCGGACCGGGCCGCCGCGTCGGTGTCCTCGCCGACCACCTGGTCACCGGCTCCAAGGAGTCGCGGCTGACCGAGTCGGTGGGGGAGCACGTCCTGGTCACCGGCCACCCGTTCATCGACATCTGGGCGGCCGTGAAGCCCGAGCGGGTCGGCCTGAAGGCCTGGCCGGAGGTGCCCTACGGCGAGGACTGGAAGACGGGTGTGTGCCGGCGCGTCGGCTGGTCGGACCCGAAGGAGGGCTGGCACCGGGTCTCCTCCGCCGTCAGCTCCTTCCGGGATCTCGACTCCACCCTCATCGGGGCGGTGGAGCGCCTCGTCGACTTCGTCACCACGCCCGAACTGAGCAAGTCCGACCTCATGTAGGGCAGGTCCGGTACGTTGGGGCACGTGGGAGCAATAGTCTGGTTCATCGCAGCCCTGGTACTCGCCGGTCTCGAACTCGCGGTCGGCGAGTTCACCCTGCTCATGCTCGCCGGCGCCGCACTCGCCGCCGCCGGGGTGTCCCTGGCCGGGGCACCGCTGTGGGGGTCCGTCATCGCGTTCGCCGTCTCGGCCTTCGCGCTGCTGGTGTTCCTGCGGCCGTACCTCAAGCGTCGGCTGCACCAGCCGAAGGCGCTGGACACCTCCGTCAACGCCCTCATCGGCTCCAGTGCCGTGGTCATTGACCCGGTCGCCGCCCACGGCGGGCAGATCCGCCTGGACGGTTCGATCTGGTCGGCCCGCTCCCTCGACCCGTCCCACACGTTCGCCGAGGGCGAGCGTGTCTCCGTGATCAGCATCGACGGCGCCACCGCAGTCGTCTGGAAGGAAGAGTGACCCGTGGCCGGACTGATACTTCTCGTCGTCCTCCTCGTTTTCGTCGCCGTCGTCGTCATCAAATCTATCGCGCTCATCCCGCAGGGTGAGGCGGCGGTCATTGAACGTCTGGGCAGCTACACCCGGACCGTCTCCGGCGGTCTGACGCTGCTGGTGCCGTTCATCGACCGGGTGCGTGCCCGGATCGACACCCGTGAACGCGTCGTGTCCTTCCCGCCGCAGGCCGTGATCACCCAGGACAACCTGACGGTGGCGATCGACATCGTGGTCACCTTCCAGATCAACGACCCGGCGAAGGCCATCTACGGCGTCGACAACTACATCGTCGGTGTCGAGCAGATCTCCGTGGCCACGCTCCGTGACGTCGTCGGTGGCATGACCCTGGAGGAGACCCTGACCTCCCGTGAGACCATCAACCGCCGTCTGCGCGGCGAACTGGATGCGGCGACCTCCAAGTGGGGTCTGCGCATCAGCCGAGTGGAGCTCAAGGCGATTGATCCGCCGCCGTCCATCCAGCAGTCGATGGAGATGCAGATGAAGGCGGACCGCGAGAAGCGCGCCATGATCCTCACCGCCGAAGGTCGCCGCGAGTCCGACATCAAGACCGCTGAGGGTGAGAAGCAGGCCCGCATCCTCTCCGCCGAGGGTGACAAGCACGCCGCGATTCTCTCCGCCGAGGCGGAGCGACAGGCGATGATCCTGCGCGCCGAGGGTGAGCGGGCCTCCCGTTACCTGCAGGCACAGGGTGAGGCCCGTGCCATCCAGAAGGTCAACGCCGCCATCAAGTCCGCGAAGCTCACGCCCGAGGTGCTGGCGTACCAGTACCTGGAGAAGCTCCCGCAGCTGGCCGAGGGCCAGGCATCCACCATGTGGATGATCCCCTCCCAGTTCGGTGACTCCCTCGAGCAGTTCGCCCGCGCCTTCGCCCAGAAGGATGAGGAGGGTGTCTTCCGCTACGAGCCCGCCCACGTCGACGAGGAGACCCGGGAGATGGCCGAGCCGGAGAACACCGACGACTGGTTCTCCACCGCCTCGGACCCGGAGATCGCCGCCGCCGTCGCCGCCGCCAATGCGGTGGCCAACAAGCCGGTGGATCCGGAGCTGCACGAACTGGCCGGTTCCGACAAGCCTGCTCCCCGGCGTCGCCCGGAAACCCCCGCATCCTCCGAGACCGACACCGCCCGCGCGCAGCTGGAGGGCTCCTCCCCGGCGTCCGCCGTCGAGCATATCGGGATGGATTCCACCCCGGAGCAGCCGGCCGAGACGCCCTACGAGGGGCCGTACACCGACCGGAACTAGTGTCCTGATCCCGCGTCAGCACGGGTGATGAGGTTGACCGCCAGCTGCCAGCCGGCGGTCTCCGCCTGCCACCCGGCCGCCTGGAGCCGTTGCGACATCGCCTGTTTGGAGATGCCGAGCTCCTCGGCGGCCTCGTTCTGATTCAGCCCCGACCTCACCAGGGACGTGGCCTCGCGGCCCTCCAGGGTGCGTTTGGCCAGCACGTGGCCCAGCAGGGAGAACACCGCGGCGATATCCGCTGCGAGGGTGGATCCCGCCGGGCGGAGCCGGACCTTGACCGCACCGGCGCGGGCGCCCGACGACAATGACGCGGTGGCCGCGACCCGCGCGGTATCCTCGTCGCCTGCCGGGGCGACCCCGATCCCGATGGCCCAGCTGCCGTCCGACAGCAGTGCCATGGCCGTGTCACACAGTGCTTCCGGGGAGGCCACGTCAGCGCAGATGTCCTCGACTCCCAGCGAACGGAACTCCCCGACGCCCTCCAGAGTGGACAGGGCGCGGGCGGAGCGGCGGACCAGTTCGGCGCGCCGGATCTCGCGACCCCGGTACCGGGCATGAATGGCCAACATGACGTCGAGTCTACGCCACAGACTTGACCGGAAGGCGATGGTCGACGGCGAGTCCCGCGACTCCGATGAGCGCCAGCACCACCGTGAGGATGATCGCCGCGGGATGGGACTGCCCGGTCAGTGCGTCACCGAGGATCACCGTGAGGATCGTCCCCGGCGCCGAGCCCACGAAGGTGGACACCGTGAACGCCCACAACGGCACCGCCGACAGCGCAGCCGCGTAGTTGAGGACGGAGAACGGCACACCCGCGATCATCCGCAGGCTCGTCACCGCCAGCCAGCCCCGCTGCTCGAGCCGGGCGTTGATTCCCGCGACCGCCGGGTGTCGCAGCCTCGGACGCATCCAGTCGCCGAGCAGCCGGCGGACCACGAGCAGGGACACCGCCGCCGCCACCGTCGTCGCCGTCAACGAGACGATAATGCCCGGCACCGGGCCGAACAGCACCCCGCTGGCCAGAGTCAGCAGCGTGCGGGGGATCGGGAACTGGGTGATGAGGACGTAGCCGAACCAGAACGCCACCACGAACGCGGGCCCCGCCGCCTCCGCCCAGTCGCGGAGCGTGGCAATGGGCGGCACGTCCACCAGCACCGTCACCGCGAGGAAAGCGACGGCTCCGGCAATGACCACCATTCGACGGGCCGGGGACCAGCCACGGACCGCAGCCACCGCATCGTGGACCAGGCCGCCGATGAACTCCCCGAAACGCTTCACGGGCAATGAGTCTACGCCCCGGCTTAGGTCCGACTTCCTGGCCGTTGGCACGGCGCGTCACTAGACTCGGTGGCTGACAGACCGCCACCAGTGAAGGAGAGATCATGGCAGACCTGCGCACCGATCACGGACCGAAGCCCTACGTCCTGGACATCGAGAAGGTGACCACCGACAACGAGGCGTTCCGCGACACCCTGTGGACCGGCAAGTTCCTCCAGATGACCGTCATGGCGATCCCCGCCGGCGGAGAGATCGGCGCTGAGGTCCACGACGATCATGACCAGTTCCTCCGCCTGGAGGCCGGCAAGGGCCGCATCATGATCGGTGACTCCGAGGACAAGCTCGATGTGGACCAGGTCGTCGAGGATGATTTCGCGGTGTTCGTCCCGGCCGGCAAGTGGCACAACATGGTCAATGAGGGCGAGGAGACCATCAAGCTGTACTCCATTTACGCCGCACCGGACCACGTTCCGGGGACCTACCACGAGACCAAGGACGACGCGGACAACGATCCGAACGAGCAGCACTAGGAGCTCCCGACTCCTCCGCGCCCGCCTGCCCATTCAGGGGTCGGCGGGCGTTACTCATGTCCGGACCCGGGCCTGGACCCGGGCCACGTGGCGCCAGGCGAACCAGAAGTGGCGGAAAAACCCTGTTTCCGCGCGCTTCCTGGAGTGCTGGGAGCCACCGCGGCCGGAATAAAGAAGGTCCCGCGACATCGTGACAACGATGTCGCGGGACCTTCGGTTTGTGCCCGGAGGGGGACTTGAACCCCCACGTCCGTTAATAGGACACTAGCACCTCAAGCTAGCGCGTCTGCCATTCCGCCACCCGGGCCGGGTGTCATTCACTTGTTCTGTGCTCACCCTCTCGGCTGGGCACTCGCATTACTGTAGCGGGTGTTCCGGCAAACACACAAATCCGCATGTCAACCGTAGTTACAGCGATGTAACTGATAGCTTGGTGAACCATCATGAAACGAGCTTATTCGCCGCCGTCCCGGATGCCCACGTGGTCGTGGTTCGTTCCGGTGAACCCGCCGGCCGATGATCCGGCGGTGGCGCCGGAGACGTGGGTGTCCCGGCGGCAGGGCACGCTGACGCTCCTGGGGCTCCACGGGCGGGCGGTGGCGGTGCTGCTGGCGGGCGTGGTCGCCGGGATGGGGGCCTCGGTGCTCATCTCGGTGGTTGTGGGCCGGGGGTCCACGGCGGCGTTTGAGACGGTATCGGCGCAGGTGGCCCTGGTGACGGTCATGGCGACGGCAGGTTTGGCCGCCGCGTCGTGGGTGGCGGAGTCGACGGGTGATGCGTTGACGGACCTAGCGTCGGGGCGGACGGTGCATTCGGTGCGGATGTCGTTGACGTCTCGTCTGGTGGGTGCGGTGCCGACGTCGCAGACGCCGGGTGAGGTGCTCAACACGGTGGATGCGGATCTCGTATCAGGCCGGTGAGCTCAAGGAGATCGTCAACTGGCCGGTGATGATGGTGGCGTATCTGCTGGGATCGGCGGTGGTGGTCGGGGTGGCACATCCGGTGCTGGGGGTGCTCATGCTGGCCGGTGGCGTGGTGACCACGGCGGCGACGCTGGTGACGGCGGGGCCGCTGGCGCGGGTGGCGGAGCGGCGTCGGCACGCGGAGGGTGTGGCGATGTCCCTGGCGACGGATCTGGCGCAGGGGTCGCGGGTGGTCAAGGGCCTCGGTGCGGTCGAGGGGTCGATGGGCCGGTTCCACGAGGCCACGCAGCGGGCCCTGGACGTGATGCTGCGGGAGGCGCGGTTGACGGGCTGGCTGACGCTGGTGCGGCAGCTGGTGCCGACGGCCGCGGTGATCATCGTGCTGGTGGTGGCGTTGGTGATGACGCGTCGGTCGGCGATCTCGACGGCGGACCTGGTCACGGCGACCCTGGTGGTGCCGCCGGCGTTGACGTGGCTGGGGTACTCGTTGAGTTTCGCTGTGGACTACTGGGCACGGGGGCTGGTGTCCACACAGCGGATCCGGGATCTGGTCGCCGACCTGGAGGCACCGGCGCCGGCGACCGGTTCCACGGCGGTCCCGGCTCCGGGGTTGACGGTGTGGTCGAGTACCACGGCGGCGGGGCAGGAGAAGATCCGCCGGCGCCTCGACGACCTGCGTGACTCGGGCAACCCCGGCGTGGTCGTGGCCCCGCATGCGGTGGCGGTGTTCGAGGGCTCGTTGGCGGACAACATCGACCCGTTGCGCGACGCGGATCCGGAGCGGGTGCAGGCGGCGTTGTCCGCGGCGGCGTGCGGGGACATCATCACCCGTCTGGGCGGGGCGGACGGTGAGACCCTGCCGGATGCGCCGATCGGGGAGGCGGGGCTCAACCTGTCCGGTGGGCAGCGCCAGCGGGTGGCTCTGGCGCGGTGGCTGGTCCGGGACCCGGAGGTGCTGGTTCTCGACGAACCGACGACGGGCCTGGACGCGGTGACCCTCGACGCCGTGGCGCAGCAGGTGGCGCGCCTGCGGCGGGGGAGGGTCACCGTGGTGGTGACCACCTCCGCGGCGTGGGTGGGCGTGGCTGACCGGGTGGAGGTGATCCCGTGAACGCCTGGGTCCCGGATGACCGGGAGGATGCGCTGGCGCCGGCGACGGTGCGTGAGTCCCTGGCTCTGATCTGGTCGCTGCCGTCGAATCCCGGCGCCTGCTGGTATGTCGGTGCAGCCCTGATCTTCGGACTGACGGTGGGTGCCATGACGGTGTCGGCGGCGTTGCTGGGTCTGGCGGTGGACGTCATCGACGGCCCGGCGGAGACGTTCGTGTGGCTGCTCGTGGCGGTCGGGGTGGCCATGCTGGTGGAGACGGCGGGTCGCGCCGCCGGTGGGTGGCTGCTGCTGGCCCGGACCCGGATGCTGTCGGTGGACCTGCGGCGTGCGGCGCTGGCGGCGACGCTCCGGGCCCCGGTCCCGGATGTCCTGGAGCTGGGTACGGGCACGGTGATCACGCGGATCACGCACGACATCGACACGGTGGTGCGGATGCTCTCGGCGACGGGTACCCGCATCGTGGTCACCGTCCTCATGTTCCCGGTGACGTTGGTGGCGTTGCTGCTCCTCCACTGGTCGTTCGCGCTGTCCCTGGGGCTGACTCTGGTGGTGATCGTGCCGTTGCTGCGCCGGGTGTTGCCGCGGATGCCGCAGGCGGCGAACATCGTGGCCTCGGCTGAGGCGCGTCGCAACGCGGTCCTGCTGGACACGGTCCGGGGTCTGCCGACGCTGCGCGCTCTGCGTCTGGGCCCGTGGGCGGTGGGGCGGACCCGGACGGCGTCCTGGGCGGCGGTCCAGGCCCGTGCGGACCGCGCGCCGTTGTTCGTCCACCTGCTCGGTTACGGCAACATCGCCTACCTCACGCTGCTCGCGGGCACGCTAGGTCTGGCGACGTGGCTGGTGGGCCGCGACCTCATCACCATCGGCGCGGCGACCGCCGCCATGGTGCTCGTCGTTCGCCTCGAGGGCCATGTGTTCAACCTGCTGTTCTTCGCCGGTGACATCCAGGAGGCCGGCACCTCCCTCGGCCGCGCGGTGGCACTCGCGCAGATGGTGCGTGACGACGCCCGCCCGTCCCCGGCCGACCTGCCCACCGCCCCGGACATCATCATCGACTCCCTCCGCTTCTCCTATCCCGGAGGTGCTGTCATCCTGCCTGATGTGACCGTCACCCTCCCGGCGGGGAGCACCACGGCCCTGGTCGGCGCGTCCGGCGCCGGCAAGTCGACCCTGGCGGGACTCCTCGCCGGGCTGCAGCGCCCCGACTCCGGGCGCATCATCCTCGGCGGGTATGACACCGCGGGGGTCGCCGACGCCTGGGTGACCCGGCAGGTGACGCTGCTGACCCAGGACGTGCACCTTTTCTCCGGGCCCCTGCGGGACGATCTGCGCATGGCGGCACCGACGGCCACGGACGATGAGTTCATCACCGCACTGTCCGCCACCGGCCTGTCGCCGACCTCCGCCGCCTGGGCGCGCAGTCTGCCCGATGGCCTGGACACCGCCGTCGGGGCCGGGGCCGACCCGTTGCCACCCGAGGTGGCGCAGCAGATCGCCCTCACCCGGATCATCCTCCGGGACCCGCCGGTGCTCATCATGGACGAGGCCACGTCCGAGGCGGGCAGCGAGGACGCCCGGGCCCTGGAGGCGGCCGCCGCGGCCGCCGCCCGGGGTCGCACCAGCCTCATCGTCGCCCACCGGCTGGACCAGGCCATGGTCGCCGACCGGATCCTCGTCATGGACCTCGGCCGGATCGTCGAGAGCGGCACCCACGAGGAGCTCGTCGCCGCGGGTGGGCGGTACGCGCAGCTCTACGAGCGGTGGAGCGCGGGAGAGGGGCCCCTGTGAGCGGGGCGGTCGTGGCATCCCTCATGTGATCTCGGGTACAACGGGAGACATGACCTCCTATTCAGATGATTCCCGTTTCCCCGGCCCCGACCCCTACGCCCCGCTCAAGGACCTGCCGTCCTTCCCGCTCACCTCCACCGACCTCAACGACGGCGACGAGCTCGCCGAGGCGCAGCGTGCCCCGGCGAACGTCTCGCCGCAGCTGTCCTGGTCGGATCTGCCCGAGGGCACGAAGTCCCTCGCCGTGACCTGCTTCGATCCGGATGCCCCGACCGCGTCCGGTTTCTGGCACTGGGCGGCGTTCAACATCCCGGTCGACGTCACGGAGCTGCCCACCGGTGCGGGCTCGGATGAGACCCTCGGCGGTCTGGACGGTGTGGTCACCCTCGCGGGTGATCCCGGTGAAAAGGCCTACTACGGCGCCAACCCGCCGGCCGGGCATGCGCCGCACCGGTACCTCTACGCGGTGCACGCCGTGGATGTGGAGAAGCTCGACGTCGACCCGGACGCCACGGCCACCGTCCTCGGGTTCAACCTCTACTTCCACTCCATCGGGCGGGCCATCCTCTGGGGCTGGTACGAGGCCAAGTAGGCTCTGGAGACCATGAGCTCCAAGAAGCAGCGCGACGGCGCCTATCACGTCCCCCTGGCACTCCGCGTCGGCGGTGCCTTCATGGCGCTGGCCGTCGCGCTGCTCGTGTTCACCGTCATCGCCGTGTTCGGCGACGGCTGGATGGCGCCGTTCGCGGTCACCCCGCGCGTGCTGGTCATCCTCGTCGCGGCAATGATCCTCGGCGCCTTCGCCACCATCCGAAGGGACCAGGCCGCCAGCCGCACCCAGGTCATCTCGCTGGTCGTCGCCGTGGCGTTGATCATCTTCGCCCGCCTGCTGCCGAGTGAGCCTCTCTACGTCATGGCCCAGTACTGGCTGCCCATGTACGCCGTGTTCGCGTTCCTCTGCGCGCTGGTCATCCGCCGCTCGCTCATCCCGAAGGGGTAGGGGCACCGCACACACTGCCGGTCGACGACGGGCGGGCCGCAGCGATCACTGCTGTGGCCCGCCCGTGGTGTTTCCGGAGAAGGGTCAGTGCTCCGGGTTGGCCAGCCACTCCAGATCGGAGCCGATCGCCTCGGTGATCGAGCTCAGACCGTGGCGGTGGATCTGGTCGGCAATCCCGCGGTGGATGTCCCGGATCCAGTCGGGGCCACCGTAGATCAGGCCGGTGTAACCCTGCAGGAGGGTGGCACCGGACGTGATCCGTTCCCAGGCCTGCTCCGGGGTGGTGATGCCGCCCACGGAAATGAGCACCAGACGGTCGCCCACGCGTGCGTGCAGGCGCCGGAGGACGGCGAGCGCACGGTCCGCGACCGGGGGTCCCGAGATGCCGCCCGCGCCGAGGGCCTCGACATCGGCGGCCGGGGTGGACAGACCCTCCCGGGAGATGGTGGTGTTCGTGGCCACGATACCCGCCAGGCCCAGGTCGAGGGCGAGGTCGGCGACGGCGTCGACGTCCTCGTCGGACAGGTCGGGGGCGATCTTGACCAGGACCGGGGTGGTGGTGGACTCCTGGACGGCGGTGAGGATGGGCCGCAGGGACTCCACGGCCTGCAGGTCGCGCAGACCCGGGGTGTTGGGGGAGGAGACGTTGACCACCAGGTAGTCGGCGAGGTCACCGAGCAGCGTGGCGGAGCGGCGGTAGTCGCCGACGGCGTCCTCGGCGGCCACGACCTTGGTCTTGCCGATGTTGATGCCGATGACGTCATCGGAGCTGCGGCGGCGCAGGTTACCGGCCACCTCCGCGGCGCCGGCGTTGTTGAAGCCCATGCGGTTGAGGATCGCCTTGTCGGCCGGCAGGCGGAACAGTCGCGGGGTGGGGTTGCCGGGCTGCGGGGAGGCGGTGACGGTACCCAGCTCCGAGTAGCCGAAGCCGACGGAGGTCCACGTGTCGGCGGCGGTGGCGTTCTTGTCGAAACCGGCCGCCAGCCCCAGCGGGCGCGGGATCGTCCGGCCGAAGACCTCCTGGGCCAGCACCGGGTCGGAGACCGGCACCACCTTCGAGAGGATGCGGTTGGCCGGGCCGACGGCCTGGAGCAGCCCGAGGCCGTCGTGGATGACGCCGTGGATGCGCTCCGGGCGCAGGGTGAACATGCCCTTGAGGGCGAGGCGGTAGGCGGCGGTGCGCAGCGACATGGGGATGACTCCTGGGGGGATGTTAGGCGGCGTCGGGATCGTCGATGACCTGGAGGCCGTCGCCGGTGGCGGAGACCGCGACGAGAGTGCCGTCCGGCAGCACGGCGATGTGGTGGGCGTCGGCGACGGAGTTCAGGGTGTGGACCTGCTCCGGGACGCCGGAGGAGATGTCGTAGGAGGCCAGCACGTTGTCGGCGGTCGAAGCCACCCACGCGAGGTCGCGGTCGGGGTCCCACGCCACGCCCCAGGGGCTGGCGTCGACGGGGGCGGTCTGGTGGAGGCGGATGACGTCGGTCGCGGTGTAGACGGCGATCTGGTCGCCGAGGGTGTCGGAGGCGATGACCAGGCCGTCCTCACCGGCGGCGATCTGGCCGACGCCGACACCGACGCGGAGGGTGCCGCCCTGCTCGCCGTCCTCCCAGTGGATGTCCTGGACGGTGGTGTTGGCGATGTTCGAACGCACGGCGACGTCCTGGGCGCCGTTGATCGGCACGGCCAGCAGCTGGTCGGTGGTGCCGGCGACGTCGATGGTGTCGGCGTCCTCGCCGTCCCGGTGGACCGAGACGACCGATTCCTCGGCGTTGCCCACCAGCAGCTCACCGGTGGTGGTCAGCGACGCGGAGGAGGCGGGGGCGTTGTCGGAGACGTCGCGGGAGGTGGGGATGGTGGGGGAGGCGGCATCGACCAGCAGGACCTCGGAGCCGCAGGCCAGCACGAACGTGTCAGCGGAGGCGGTGAGGTCGGCGCAGGCGGCGGGGATCTCCACGGTCTCGGCCTCGCCGGCGTCGAAGTCGGCGAGGGTGCCCACCTGCAGTGACTCGGCGGACCGGAGGGCGATCGTCTCCCCGGCGACCGCGAGGTCGATGACCTCGGTGTCGACGTCGATGACGCGGCCGGCCGGGTCGACGGACTCTGGGGAGGCAGCGGCGACGGCGTTCCCCATCTCCGGGCCCGGTTCCGGAGCGGAGCCGGTCTGACAGGCGGTCAGTCCGAGCGAGGCGAGCGCGGTGGTGGCCGCGAGGGCGGTGAGGCGTCCGGTTTTCACGTCTACCGAGCCTATCAGCCGCCTATCAGCCGGTCAGCGCGGGTCAGCGGGGGACATCACCGGGGACGTCACCGGGACACGTCGTCGAGCGCCTTGATGATCGCCCGGGGCAGGACGGTGCCACCGAGCCGGAACAGTTCCTCGGCCTGGGTGGGGGAGGACGGGCCCACCACGGCCGCCGCCACGCCGGGGCGGTCACGCACCCAGGCCAGGGCCACGACGGCCGGCGGGAGACCGAGCCCCTCAGCGGCGGTGGTCACGGCGTCGACGACGACGTCGGAGGTGGTGCCCAGCAGGGCGTGGATCTCCGCTCGCGCACCGGCGGGTTGCCCGGTGGAACGGTAGCGGCCGGGCAGGACCCCGTGGGCCAGGGGTGCGGCGGCGAGAACTCCGACCCCGAGATGCCCGGCGGCGGGGATGACCTCCTCCTCGATGCCGCGGACCAGGAGGGAGTACTCGCGCTGGGCGGCGACGAGTGCCGGGCCGGTCATGGCGGCGTGGGTGACGGCGAGCTGCCAGCCGCTGTAGTCCCGGACCCCGGCGTAGCGGGCGCGACCGGTGCGCACCGCCCAGTCGAGGGTGTCGGCGACCTCCGCCGGCGGGGTCTTCTCGTCCCAGTAGCCCACCGACCACAGGTCGAGGTGGTCGGTGCCCAGGGCGGTCAGGGTCCGGTCGAGTTGGCGCATGAGCGCCCGGCGGGAACAGTCGACGCGGTGGCCCACCGGCGAGTGCGGGGCAACTCCCGCCGAGGAGGAGAGGACGAGGTCCTCGCGGTCGACGGCGGCGTCGGCAAGCACGGCGCCGAGCATCTCCTGCGAGGTACCGGCCGCATAGGCGGGGGAGGAGTCCACGAGAGTGCCACCATGGGCGGTGAAGGTGCGCAGGATCGACGCCGCGTCGTCACGCGTCACGTGGCTGCCCCAGGTCGCCGTTCCCAGACCGAGGTCGGAGACCCGTAGTCCGCTGACACCCACTCGACGTTGCTTCACCTCGACCACACTAGTAGTACGGTAATCCGCGTGAATGACGTGACGTATGCAGTTGCCGCCGCCGACAACATGACCTGGATGCAGGTCATCGTCCTGTCCATCGTGCAGGGACTGACCGAGTTCCTGCCGGTCAGCTCCTCGGGGCATCTGCGGATCGTCTCCGAGCTGTTCTGGGGGCAGGACGCCGGCGCCTCCTTCACCGCCGTCGTCCAGCTGGGTACCGAGCTGGCGGTGCTGGTCTTCTTCGCCAAGGAGATCTGGCAGATCCTCACCGGCTGGTTCCGCGGCCTGTTCAACAAGGAACTGCGCGGCTTCGACTACCGGATGGGCTGGATGGTCATCGTCGGCACCCTGCCGGTGGCGATCATCGGTTTCTTCGGCCGTGACCTCATCCGCGAGGGCCTGCGGAACCTGTGGATCACCGCCACCGTGCTCGTCCTGTTCTCCTTCGTGTTCATCATCGCGGAGAAGTTCGGTAAGAAGCAGCGCTCCTTCGACGAACTGACCATGAAGGACGCCGTGGTCATGGGCTTCGCGCAGTGCCTGGCCCTTATCCCCGGCGTCTCCCGCTCCGGCGGCACCGTCTCCGCCGGCCTGTTCATGAACCTCGACCGGGAGGTGGCCACCCGTTTCAGCTTCCTGCTCGCCATCCCCGCCGTCCTCGCCTCCGGACTGTTCTCCCTGCCCGACGCCTTCGCACCGCAGGCCGGGCAGGCGGCCTCTGCCGGGCAGCTGGTCCTCGGCGTGATCATCACCTTCGTCCTCGGTTACGCGTCGATCGCCTGGCTGCTCAAGTTCGTCGCCCACCACTCCTTCGCCTGGTTCGCCGCCTACCGCATCCCGGCCGGTCTCCTCGTCATGGCGCTGCTGGCGTTCGGGGTCCTCCAGCCTGTCTGATCGGCCCGCACGCTGACGCGTTAGAGTGTGGGACATGCGTTCCTGGCCCACCCCCGATGTCCCGCGTATCGACGGCGCGTCCGTCCCCCTCGCTCTCTTCGACACCGCCGACGAGGTCATCCGCCCCGTCGGCACCTTCGGCGCCGACGGCACCGCGGGGCTCTACGTCTGCGGCATCACCCCGTACGACTCCACCCACCTGGGCCATGCGGCCACCTACGTCACCTTCGACATCATCCACCGGGTGCTGCTGGACAACGGCCATCCCGTCCATTACGTGCAGAACATCACCGACGTCGACGACCCGCTGTTCGAGCGGGCCGAGCGCGACGGGGTGGGCTGGCGTGACCTGGGGGAGAGCCAGACCGACCTGTTCCGTTCCGACATGGAGCAGCTCAGCGTCATCCCGCCGCGCGACTACATCGGCGCGATGGAATCCGTCGACGAGGTCATCGCGCTGGTCCAGCGGCTGCTGGACAACGGGTCCGCCTACGTCGTCGACGATGCCGAGCACCCCGACGTCTACGCCTCGATCACGGCCACCGAGCAGTTCGGTTACGAGTCCAACTACGACCGGGAGACGATGGAGCGCTTCTTCGCCGAGCGCGGCGGTGACCCCGACCGACGCGGCAAGCGTGACCCGCTCGACGCTCTCATCTGGCGGGCCCACCGCGACGGGGAACCCGCCTGGGAATCCCCCTTCGGACCGGGGCGTCCCGGCTGGCACATCGAATGCTCCGCCATCGCTCTCAACCGCATCGGCGACTACTTCAGCATCCAGGGCGGTGGCAGCGACCTCATCTTCCCGCACCACGAGTTCTCCGCCGCCCACGCCGAGGCCGGCTGCGGCATCGAGCGCATGGCCGGCCACTACGTCCACTCCGGGATGATCGGGCTGGACGGCGTGAAGATGAGCAAGTCCCTGGGCAACCTCGTGTTCGTGTCCAAGCTCACCGATGCAGGCTACGACCCCTCCGCCATCCGCCTGGCCCTGCTCGACTCCCACTACCGCGCCGACCGGGACTTCTCCGACGAGATCCTCACCGACGCCGTGGGGCGTCTCGACGCCTGGCGGGTCGCCCTTCGCACCCCCGGCACCCTCGCCGGGGCACAGGCCCTGGTCCAGGAGATCCGGACCCACCTCGCCTCCGACCTGGACACCCCCGGGGCACTGGCCGACGTGGACACCTGGGCACGGGAGTACCGGGGCGAGAACGAGGCCGGCGCGGGAGAACTCGTCTCGACGGCCCTCGACGCACTGCTGGGCGTGCGCCTGTGAACGTTTTCGGTGACAATGAGTGCCATGACCATTCGCGCTGAGTTCCAACCGACTGTCGACGAGTTCATCACCACCCTCACCGACTTCTCCACCGGCAGTTACCTCAAGGAGGACGAGAAGGAGTTCTGGGACCAGCCCTTCGACCCGGCGGTCCTGCCCGAACTCACGGCGATCCTCGAACGCCTCCTCGACGCCCTGGACGTTCTCCCGGACGACCCCACCGGTGAGATGCTCAGCTCCGTGGTCCAGGTCTCGGTCGATGAACTCGAGGAGTTCAACTCTCGCCACGCCGGCGCCGTCCTCGAGCCCGAGGAGAAGCAGGAACTCAACGAGCTCATCCACGACGCCTCCGCCGCCACCGGTGCCGACGACGAGGCCCTGTCCTCTCTTCCCGAACTTGACTGAGCCGCACACGCCGCCCCGAGCGATCTTCTGGGACATGGACGGCACCCTCGTGGACACCGAACCCCTGTGGGGGATCGCCACCTACGACATGAGCGAACGCCTCGGCCGTCGCCTCACGCCGGAGCTGCGGGCCACCACCGTCGGCGGGAGTTTCCGCAACACCCTCGACGTGTGCGCCCGCCACGCCGGGGTGCAGGTGGCTGAGGAGGACTACCCACGTCACAAACGGGTCATGTTCGACCAGATGGCCGGCCTGCTCGCCGAGCATCTCACCCCCAACCCCGGGGTGACCGAGCTGCTCTCGCAGCTGCGGGGGGCCGGGGTCCCCATGCTGGTGACCACCAACACCGAACGCGAACTGGCCGCCCCCTGCATCAGTGCCGTCGGCGGGCACTTCTTCACCGACTCGGTGACCGGGGATGAGGTGCCCGCCCCCAAACCGGCACCCGACATGTACCTCGAGGCCGCCCGCCGGGTGGGTCACGACCCGGCCGACTGCCTGGTGTTCGAGGACTCGTGGGCCGGCATGACCGCCGCTGTCGACGCCGGCTGCCGCGTCATCGGCCTGGCCGACCGGGCGCCCGCCGGGGTGGTCACCCTGACCGAGCTTCACGGGCGCAACGACTTCGTGGGGGTCACCGCCGACTCCGTGGCCGAGTGGTTCGCACGACTTCCGCCCCGGTGAGTTACTCTGATCGCTTGTGAAGAACTTTGACTCCCTCTACGCCGAACTGTCCGCCCGAGCACAGGAGCGCCCCGACGGCTCCGGAACCGTCGCCGCCCTCGACGCGGGCGTGCATCACATCGGCAAGAAGGTCATCGAGGAAGCCGGCGAGGTCTGGATCGCCGCCGAGTACCAGTCCGACGAGGAGCTGGCCGAGGAAATGTCCCAGCTCATCTACTGGACCCAGGTCATGATGGTCGCCCGCGGGCTGACCCCGGACGACATCTACAAGTACCTCTAGGAGCCCTCCTGCCATGATCAAGATCGCCGTACCCAACAAGGGCTCCCTGTCCGAGGCCGCCGTCGAGATCCTCTCCGAGGCCGGTTATAAGGGCCGGGGTGACACGAAGGCCTTGGCCGTCTACGACAAGGCCAATGACGTGGAGTTCTTCTTCCTCCGCCCGAAGGACATCGCCATCTACGTCGCCGCCGGCATGCTCGACCTGGGCATCACCGGCCGTGACCTGGCCCGCGACTCCCGGGCCGAGGTCCAGGAGGTCCTCTCCCTCGGCTTCGGCGGGTCTACCTTCCGTTACGCCGCGCCGGCGGACGAGGAGTGGCGTGTCGAGGACCTGGCGGGCAAGCGCATCGCCACCTCCTACCCGAACCTCGTCCGCGACGACCTCGCCGCCCGCGGCCTGGAGGCCGAGGTCATCCGTCTCGACGGCGCGGTGGAGATCTCCATCAAGCTGGGTGTGGCCGACGCCATCGCCGACGTGGTATCCACCGGCAACACCCTGCGCCGCCAGGGTCTGGCACCCTTCGGCGAGTCCATCGTCGACTCCGAGGCCGTCATCGTCTCCCGCGCCGGTGCCGAGCTCACCGACGACCAGCGCGTCCTGCTCGCCCGCATCGAGGGCATCCTGCACGCGCAGAACTACCTCATGCTCGACTACAACGTCTCCCGCGACCGGCTCGAGCAGGCCAGCGAGATCACCCCGGGCCTGTCGGGCCCCACCGTCTCCCCGCTGGCCCGCGAGGACATGGTCGCTGTCCGTGCCCTCGTGCCCATCAAGCAGGCCAACTCGGTGATGGACCAGCTCTCCCAGCTCGGTGCCCAGGCCATCCTGGCCTCCGAGCTGCGGATCGTGCGCCTGTAGGGGCACCGGCGGGTTCCGCCGACGTTGAGCAACTCCGCAGGGATTGATCCCGGCGGAGTTGCGCGTTTCCGGCGCCTCCCGGGCGCGGCCTCGGCGAGGAACACGGGTGGGGGATCGGTGGCTACCATGGATGTGGACAGACTCACAGGTTCGTCCCAGAACGTCGACCACATCAGGAGATGTACCCATGGCGAAGACTCAGAACGAGTCCAGCAACACCGAATCCACCACTGAATCCGGCACCACCTCCGCCGAGCAGCAGGCCCGGACCGCCCCGCAGGAGGCGAAGCAGAACCTCGACGAGGGGCAGGCGAAGAAGAGCCGGACCGGCACCGCCGTCGCCCGCGCCACCCGCATCGAGGAGGACCTGCTCGGCCAGCTCGAGGTCCCCGCGGACGCCTATTACGGCGTGCACACCCTGCGCGCGATGGACAACTTCCAGATCTCGCGTACCACGATCAACCAGGTGCCCGAGTTCATCCGGGGCATGGTGCAGGTGAAGAAGGCGGCGGCGATGGCCAACCGCCGACTCCACACCTTGCCCTCGGAGAAGTACGAGGCGATCATGTGGGCCTGCGACCAGATCCTCGAGGAGGGTCGGTGCATGGACCAGTTCCCGCTCGACGTGTTCCAGGGTGGTGCCGGCACCAGCCTCAACATGAACACCAACGAGGTCGTGGCGAACCTCGCCCTGGAGTACCTGGGCAAGGAGAAGGGTGAGTACGACGTCATCAACCCCAACGACGACGTCAACATGTCCCAGTCCACCAACGACGCGTACCCGACCGGCTTCCGCCTCGGCCTGTACACGGCGATGTCCACGCTCATCGAGCAGATGGATGACCTGCAGAAGGCCTTCCTGGAGAAGGGCAGGGAGTTCCAGGACATCCTCAAGATGGGGCGCACCCAGCTGCAGGACGCGGTGCCCATGACCCTGGGAGACGAGTTCGTCGGCTTCGCCCACAACCTCGCCGAGGAGCAGGCCGTGCTGCGCAACGCCGCCGACCGTCTCCTGGAGGTCAACCTCGGCGCCACCGCGATCGGCACGGGTGTGAACACCCCGTCGGGTTACCGTCACCAGGTGACCGCCTCGCTGGCCGAGATCACCGGCCTGGAAGTCAAGTCCGCGATGGACCTCATCGAGGCCACCAGCGACACCGGCGCCTACGTCCACGCCCATTCCGCGGTCAAGCGCGCGGCGATGAAGCTGTCGAAGATCTGCAACGACCTGCGACTGCTGTCCTCCGGACCGCGCGCCGGCCTCAACGAGATCAACCTGCCGCCACGTCAGGCCGGTTCCTCGATCATGCCGGGCAAGGTCAACCCGGTCATCCCCGAGGTGGTCAACCAGGTGTGCTTCAAGGTATTCGGTAATGACCTGACCGTCACCATGGCCGCGGAGGCCGGCCAGCTCCAGCTCAACGTCATGGAGCCGGTCATCGGCGAGTCGCTGTTCCAGTCGATCCGCATCCTCGGTAACGCGGCCGTCGCGCTGCGCGAGAAGTGCGTCGTGGGCATCACCGCCAACGAGGAGGTGTGCCGTGCCTACGTGGAGAACTCCATCGGCATCATCACCTACCTCAACCCCTTCATCGGCCACCACAACGGTGACCTGGTGGCCAAGGAGGCCCTGCAGACCGGCCGTGGCGTCAAGGAGCTCATCCTGGAGAAGGGTCTGCTCGATGAGGACACCCTCAACCGGGTGCTGTCGGCGGAGAACCTCATGCATCCGCAGTTCCGCGGGAAGCTCTACCTGGACCAGTAGCGCCCCCGGCCGGGCAGGGTGACCCGGCGCCATGATGTCCACTTGTGTGTGTTCTCACACAAGTGGACATTGCATTCTCCGGGGAGGATACTCAAAGATGACATGTTTCATCCACCGTGAGCGGCCCCACCAAACGGCCCTCACCACCGACCGAAAGTGAAGATCAGCCGTGTTACTGGCTCTTCAGATCCTCATCGTCCTCGGCGCCATCGTCCTGGGTGCCCGCCTCGGTTCCATCGCCATCGGCTTCGCCGGCGGCCTCGGCGTCCTCCTGCTCGGCGTGACCGGTGTGCCCGTGACCGCGGAGGACATCCCCTTCGACGTCATCGGCATCATCATGTGTGTCATCGCGGCCATCTCCGCGATGCAGCGCGCCGGCGGCATGGACTACCTCGTCCACCTTGCCGAGAAGTTCCTGCGCCGCAACCCGAAGCAGATCACCCTGTGGGCCCCGGTGGTCACCTGGCTGATGACTGTGTTCGCCGGCACCGGCCACACCGCCTTCTCCACCCTCCCGGTCATCGTCGAGGTGGCCAAGGAGGGGCGGATCCGCCCGTCCCGCCCGCTGTCGGTGGCGGTCATCGCCTCCCAGATGGCCATCGTGGCCTCGCCGATCTCCGCCGCGGTGGTCTTCATGGCGTCGATCCTCGAGCCGTTGGGCGTCAGCTACCTCACCCTGCTGGGCATCATGATTCCGGCGACCTTCCTCGCCATCATCCCCACTTCGCTGCTGACCAACCGGCTGGGCAAGGAACTCGAGGACGACCCGGTATTCCAGGACCGCCTGGCCAAGGGCCTGGTCCGCGAACCTGTCGCCCAGTCCACCTGGGTGCCGCCGAAGGGTGCGAGGGCATCCGTGTGGATCTTCCTCGTCGCCATCATCGGCGTCATGCTCTACGCCACCGCGATCTCCGAGCAGGTGGGCCTGATCACCGACCCGGCGCTGCCGCGCAACGAGGCGATCATGACCATCATGCTCGCCGCCGCCACCGTCATGGTGCTCATCACCCGGATCCCGGCGGACGAGATCATCAAGACCCAGGTCTTCCGGTCGGGCATGTCCGCCTCGGTGTGTGTCCTCGGTGTCGCGTGGCTGGGCACGACCTTCATCAACCACTACATCGAGGACATCCAGGTCCTCGCCGGCGACGTGCTCCAGACCAGCCCGTGGCTGCTGGCCGTGGTCCTCTTCTTCGCCGCCGCGCTGCTGTACTCGCAGGCGGCCACCGCCAAGGCCCTCATCCCCGCGGCCCTGGCCATCGGTGTCAGCCCGCTCACCGCGGTCGCCGCGTTCCCGGCCGTCTCCGCCCTCTTCGTGCTTCCGACCTATCCGACTCTGCTGGCTGCCGTAGAGATGGACGACACCGGTTCGACCCGCATCGGCAAGTACGTCTTCGACCACCCGTTCCTCGTCCCCGGTGTGGTCAACATCGTCACCTCGGTCGTGCTGGCCTACCTCATCGGTGCGGTCCTGATCTAGCGGGGATCCGCCGCCCCGGCGGCGATGACCAGATCCTGCCAGCCCATGCCGACAGTCTTGACCACCGTCGGCCGATCGACCGGGGCAGTGATCTCGCCCAGGACGACCTCCCGCAGCGTCCGCAGGGACGCCCGGTCGAGGTGCCCCTCGTCGATCGCCCTGACCACATCGCCCGCCTCCCGCAGGGCCGTGTCGACGTCCTCGACGACCACCAGGGAGCGGGACATGAGCTCGCCGGTGAGTTCCCGCCGGTCCGGCTCATGGGAGCCGATGGCGACGATACAGGTGCCGTCGGCGACCCAGTCCGACTCCAGCACCGGCTCGGCGGTGGAGGTCGCGCAGATGATCAGCTGCGAGGCGCGGGCCGCGGACGGCAGGTCCGCAGCCTCGACCACCTCGCAGGGAATCCCCAGCTCGGTGATCCGCGCCGCGGTGGCCGCGGCGCGTTCGGCGTTGCGGGCGGAGAGGACGGCGCGGGCGGGGCGTCGCAACGCGAGCAGGGCCTCGGCATGAGCCACGGTCTGCGGCCCGCTGCCGATGAACAGCACCTGGTCCACCTGTTCAGGGCACAGGTACTCGACACCGAGCATGGACACGGCGGGGGTACGGATGGTGGTCAGCGCGGTGCCGTCGAGAAGCACGGTGGGGGTGAGCGTGTCGCTGTCCATGAGGATGTACCAGCCCTGGATCCGGGGAAAACCGCGGGCCGGGTTGTCGGGGGAGACGGACAGAAGTTTGACGCCAGTGGCAGCGCCCACGGTCGACGGCATGAACAGCAGGTGTCCGTCGGCGGCGTCGGCCGCGGTGCGCGGTGGCTCCCCGGTCGGGTCGAACCCGTCGGTCAGGGCCTGCCCCAGGAGACGGCGGGCCCGGTCGTGGGAGACACGGCGGGTGATCTCGTCATGGTCGATCCATTCAGGTGCGGTCATGGCGCCCACCTTACAAACCGATGAGCCGGGGCAGGCTGCGCGGTAGTGTCGGTGACATGACACTCACGGACGTCGACATCGCCCAGGCCCACACCCTCGAGCCGATCACCGAGATCGCGGACCGCGCCGGCATCCCGGCGGACGCGCTCATCCCCTACGGCACCACCAAGGCGAAAGTCGACATCACCCGTCTCGATGACACCGCCCCCACCGGCAAACTCGTCCTGGTCACCGGCATTTCCCCGACACCGGCGGGAGAGGGCAAGTCCACCGTCCTCATCGGCCTGACGGACGGTCTGGCCCGCCTGGGTGTCAAGGCCGCCGCAGCGCTGCGTGAGCCCTCGCAGGGCCCGGTGATGGGCATCAAGGGTGGCGCCGCCGGCGGCGGCTACTCGCAGATCGTGCCCATGGAGGAGATCAACCTCCACTTCACCGGCGACTTCCACGCCATCGCCGCGGCCACCAACACCCTGGCGGCGCTCATCGACAACCACATCCAGCAGGGCAACGCCCTCGGCATCGACCCCCGCCGGGTGACCTGGCAGCGCTGCCTCGACGTCAACGACCGGGCCCTGCGCTCCGTGATCACCGGCCTCGGGGGTCCTGTCCACGGCACCCCGCGCGAGACCGGGTTCACCATCACCGCCGCCTCCGAGATCATGGCCGTGCTCTGCCTGGCCACCGGCCTGGAGGACCTCAAACGCCGCATCGAGAGCATCACCGTGGGTTTCACCTACGACCAGCGTCCCGTGACCGCCGGGGAACTCGGCGGCACCGGGGCGCTCGCGGCCCTGATGAAGGAGGCAATCAACCCCAATCTCGTGCAGACCCTGGGCGGCACCCCCGCCTACGTCCACGGCGGGCCCTTCGCCAACATCGCCCACGGCTGCAACTCGCTCATCGCCACCCGCGTCGCGCTCCAGCATGCCGACGTCGTCTGCACCGAGGCCGGGTTCGGCTCCGACCTCGGCGCGGAGAAGTTCCTCGACATCAAGGCCCGTTCCGGCGACCTCGATGTCGCCGGCGCCGTCGTCGTGGCCACGATCCGCTCGCTGAAGTACAACGGTGGCGTGGCCCGGGAGGACCTGACCACCGAGAACCTTGACGCCCTCAAGGCCGGCGTGGTCAACCTCGCCCGCCATGTCTCCAACATCCAGCAGTTCGGCATCACCCCGGTCGTCGCCCTCAACCTGTTCACCTCCGACACCACCGCGGAACGGGAGTTCATGCGGACCTGGGCGAAGGACTTCCAGGTGCTGCTCGCCGAGGCCGAGGTGTGGGCGAAGGGCGGCGAAGGCGCCGAGGAGCTGGCCCGCACCGTCCTGGACAACCTCACGGGCACGTCCACCCAGCTCTACGACCCGGCGCGCGGGGTGGAGAAGTCCATCGAGACCATCGCCAAGCGGATCTACCGCGCCGGTGCGGTCGAGTACTCCCCGAAGGCGCTCAAGGATCTGCAGCTCATCCGCGACAACGGCTGGGACGACCTGCCGGTGTGCATCTCCAAGACGCAGTACTCCTTCAGCGACGACCCCACCGCCCTCGGCGCCCCCTCCGGCCACACCCTCCACGTCCGGGAGCTGCTGCCGCGCACCGGCGCGGGCTTCATCGTCGCGCTCACCGGCGCGGTGATGACCATGCCGGGCCTGCCGAAGAAGCCGGCCGCCGACAACATCGACATCGGCGCCGACGGCCGGATCTCCGGGCTGTTCTAATCCTGCTGGTCCTGCTGGTCAGCCGTGGACCCGGGCCAGCCCGGGTACTCCGGCGGCGTGCCGCCGAACTCGGGGCACAGGGACTGGAACGAGCACCAGCCGCACAGCTTCGACGTCTTCGGGCGGAAGGTCCCCGCCTTGCCGTCGCCCTCGATCTTCGCCCACAGGTCCCCGAGGTCGCGTTCGAAGTACTCCAGTTCCTCCTTCGACGGGGTGAGGAACATCGAGTCGATGACCTTGAGGTACATCAGCCGCAGCTGGTCCGGGATGGTGTGGAACAACCGCCAGTAGACCAGGGCGTAGAAGCGCATCTGGAACTGCGCGTCGTGGGCGTAGCGGGGGATGGGCTTCTTGCCCGTCTTGTAGTCGACCACCCGCACCTCGCCGGTGGGGGCGACGTCCACCCGGTCGATGAACCCGCGGACCGGGACACCGTTGGGCAGCACCGTGTCCACGTACATCTCCACGGCGTGCGCGTCGAAACCCTGCGGGTTCTCCATGGAGAAGTAGCCGCGCAGCAGCGTGCGGCACTCGACGAGGAAGTCATGGAGCTGGACCTCGGGCACCAGCTCGTCAAGCTCCGGGTCCGCCGCCCGCATCTTCTCCCAGTGGGGCTTGAGCTTCTTCACCGCTGCCGGGTAGGACCGCTGCTCCCGAGGCAGACCGTGCATCTCCTCGAGTACCGCGTGCACGAGCGTCCCCTTCACCTGGGCCACCGTCGACGGCTCCGGTAGCCGGTCGATCGCCCGGAAACGGTAGAGCAGCGGGCACTGCTTGTAGTCGGAGGCACGAGACGGAGACAGGGCGAGCGGTCGGGGAGTACGGGGCGTGGCGGCAGGAGAAGACATGATGCCACCAGCCTAACGGGTGGGACACCTGGCACAGTGGAGGCCATGAACCAGACAACCGACTTCCTCGACTTCGTCGCCGCCTCCCCGAGCTCGTACCACGCCGCCGCGGAGGTGGCCGAGCGGTTGGCCGCCGACGGCTTCGCCCGGCAGGACGAGACCGCAGCATGGGACGCACGCCCCGGCGGGCATGTGCTGGTACGCGGTGGCGCGGTCCTGGCCTGGTGGGTGCCGGAGGACGCGTCCCCGGAATCCGGATCCCGGATCATCGGTTCCCACACCGATTCCCCCGGTTTCACCCTCAAGCCGAATCCGGAGACCACCGCCTTCGGCTGGCAGCAGGCGGCCGTCGAGGTGTACGGCGGCCCGATCCTCCATTCCTGGTTCGACCGGGAACTGACCTTCGCCGGCCGGGTCGTCCTCGCCGACGGCTCCCAGCGGCTGGTGTCCACCGGGCCAGTCGCCCGCATCCCCAACCTGGCCATCCATCTCGACCGTTCGACCGAACTGAAGGTCGACCGGCAGCAGCACACCCAGCCGATCGTGGCCACCACCGGCACGACGGTCCTGGATGCTGTCGCGGAGGCCGCGGGGGTTGACGCCCAGGACATCTACGGCCATGACCTCATCACCTGTGACGCCCAGCGAGGCGAGGTGTTCGGCACGGATGCGGAGTTCCTCGCCGCGGGACGCCTGGACAACCTCACCTCTGTCCATGCTTCGCTCATCGCCCTGCAACGCGCCATCGCCTCCGGTGACACCGGCAGCGATGTCCTCGTCCTTGCCGCCTTCGACCATGAGGAGGTGGGGTCCGCCTCCGTCAACGGGGCCGCGGGCCCTGTCCTGGAACAGGTGCTCACCCGCACCGCCACCGCCCTCGGCGCCGACGAGGATGCCCGACACCGGATGATCGCGCGTTCCACCTGTGTCTCGGCGGATGCGGCCCATGCCGTCCATCCCGCCCACGCGGGCAAGCATGATCCCACGCACCAGCCGATGATCGGCCGTGGCCCGGTGACCAAGATCAACGGTAACCAGCGCTACGCGTCCTCGCCCGACACCGTCGCCTGGTGGGAGGTGGCCTGCCGGGCCGCCGGAGTGTCCTCCCAGACTTTCGTGGGCAACAACTCGGTGCCCTGCGGATCGACGATCGGCCCGATCACCGCGACCCGGTTGGGGATCCCCACGGTCGATGTGGGCGTGCCGCTGCTGTCCATGCACTCCGCCCGCGAACTGGTCGGGGTGCAGGACCAGCTGTGGTTCGCCGATGCGCTTGAGGCATACTTGATCAACCGTTAACCACCCCCGAACTCCCAGGAGCACCCCCGACATGGCCTATTCCGGCCCGTTCCAGCCCGGCGACCGCGTGCAGCTCACCGACGCGAAGCGCCGACACTTCACCCTCAACCTGGTGCCGGGAGGTAAGTTCCACTCCCACAAGGGCATCGTCGAGCACGACCAGATCATCGGCATGGACGAGGGCTCGGTGGTCACCTCGACCATGGGGTCGGACTTCCTGCTGTTCCGCCACCTCATGGTCGATCATGTGCTCTCCATGCCGCGTGGTGCTGCGGTGATCTACCCCAAGGACACGGCCCAGATCCTCGTCGAGGGTGACATCTTCCCCGGAGCCCGGGTCCTTGAGGCCGGCGCCGGATCGGGTGCCCTGTCCATGAACCTCCTGCGGGCGGTGGGGGAGAAGGGCAAGGTCATCTCCTACGAGATCCGCGAGGACCACCTCGAGTACGCCCAGGCCAACGTCGACGAGTACTTCGGCGGCCGGCCGGACACGTGGGATCCCCGGCTCGGGGACCTCAAGGACGTCACCGTCGACGATCTGGGCGGGCCCGTCGACCGGGTCATCCTCGACATGGTCGAGCCGTGGGACTGCCTGCCCGTCGTCCGGGACGTGCTCATCCCGGGCGGGGTGTTCATGACCTACGTGGCCACCGTCCCCCAGCTGATGAACATCATGGAGGGCATCCGTGAGCTGCAGTGCTTCACCGAGCCGCGTGCCTGGGAATCCCTGGTCCGGGAGTGGAAGGTCGAGGGTCTGGCGACCCGCCCGGAGCACCGGATGAATGCGCACACCGCCTTCCTCGTCCTCGCCCGCCGCCTGGCCGACGGAGTCACCCCGCCGCGCCCGCAGCGTCGCGCCCGCCGCTGACGCCGGCGATCAGCCGGGGTAGATCGGCGCCCGAGGTGGTGCGGGTTACAGTTGGGGTATGGAACCCGACACCACCACCAGCCTCCGACGGGAGATCCAGACGCTGAGCAGCCGCAACGCGAAGCTCTCCCAGCTGCTCAAGGCCTCCCGTGACAAGCTCAAGGACCTGTCCGCCCAGGTTGATCTGCTGGCGGAGCCGGCGTCGACCTACGGGGTGTTCCTCGAGCACGGGGAGAAGGGTGCGGATGCGGAGGTGTTCACCGCCGGCCGGCACATGCGGCTGAAGGTGTCACCGAACGTCGACCCGGCGGAGCTGGTCCCGGGCACCCTGGTGCGGCTCGGCGACGGCACAATCGTCGTGGAGGCCTGCGGATTCACCACGACGGGTGAGTTGGCGATGGTCACCGAACGCATCGACCACACCCGTGCCCTGGTGAGCACGCACACCGGGGACGAGAAGCTCATCAGCCTCGCGGCGCCGCTCATCGACACCGCCCGGGCGGGGGACACCCTGCTCGTGGACACGAAGGCCGGGGTGGCGTTCGAGCGGATCCCCAAGACGGAGGTCTCCCAGCTCTCGTTGGAGGAGGTGCCGGACGTCACCTACGAGGACATCGGTGGGCTGGACGAGCAGATCGACCAGATCCGGGACGCCGTCGAGCTGCCGTTCTCCCATCCGGACCTCTACCGGCGCTATCAGCTGCACCCGCCCAAGGGTGTGCTGCTCTACGGGCCGCCGGGCTGCGGCAAGACGCTCATCGCCAAGGCGGTGGCCAACTCGTTGTCGGCCCGGGTGGGCGACGGTTCGGCCAGTTACTTCCTCAACGTCAAGGGCCCGGAACTGCTCAACAAGTTCGTCGGCGAGACGGAGCGTCGCATCCGGCTCATCTTCGAACGCGCCCGGGAGCTGGCGGGGGACGGCCGCCCGGTGATCATCTTCTTCGACGAGATGGAGTCCATCTTCCGCACCCGTGGGTCGGGTGTGTCCTCGGACATGGAGACCACCGTCGTCCCGCAGCTGCTCACGGAGCTCGACGGTGTGGAGAACCTCTCCAACGTCATCATCATCGGTGCGACCAACCGCGAGGAGCTCATCGACCCGGCGCTGCTGCGCCCGGGTCGCCTGGACGTGAAGATCCGGGTGCAGCGTCCCACCCGGGACGGTGCCCGGGACATCTTCCGCCGCTACCTCACCGAGGACGTGCCCCACGCCGCGGAGACGACGGAGCTGATCGAGGCGGGCGTCGAGAAGCTCTTTGAGCCCCGTGCCTACGTGGAGCTCACGCTCGTTGACGGGGAGACGGAGACGCTGTACTACTCGGACTTCGTGTCCGGGGCGATGATCGCCAACATCGTCGACCGGGCGAAGAAGCTGGCCATCAAGGACCATCTCGCCGGGGTGAGCGAGGCGGGCGTGACCGTCGCGCACATCCACGAGGCGGTCGCCGCCGAGCAGTTCGAGAGCGAGGACCTGCCCAACACCGCGAATCCGGACGAGTGGAGCCGGATCACCGGCCGACACGGCAAGCGTGTCGTCCAGGCCCGCGTGGTGGGTGAGGGTCGGTTAGGGTGACACTTATGACCAGATACATGGGCACTGAGACGGAGTACGGCATCTCGACCCCCTCGGATCCGGGGTTGAGCCCCATCGTCACCTCGACGCATGCGGTGGTCGCGTACGCCGCGATGAACACCGGCGCGCGCTCGCGGTGGGACTATGAGGAGGAGTCGCCGCTCAAGGACTCCCGCGGTTTCGACCTGCGCCGCTATCACACGGTCCCGGTCGTGGAGCCGGACGCGGTGGGCATCGCCAACGTGGTCACCGCCAACGGCGCGCGTTTCTACGTCGACCATGCGCACCCCGAGTACTCCTCGCCGGAGTGCTCGAACGCCTATGACGCGATGGTGTATGACGCCGCCGGCGACCTGGTCCTGCTCAAGGCCGCCGCCGACGTGCAGAGCCTGTACGAGGAGGGGGTGAGCATCCTCAAACACCATGACCCGTGCCCGCCGCTGAAGATCTACAAGAACAACGTCGACGGCAAGGGTGCGTCCTACGGCGCGCACGAGAACTATCAGTACTCGCGGAAGACAGACTTCGACGTGCTCACGCAGGCCCTCATCCCCTTCTTCGTCACCCGCAACATCATCATCGGTGCGGGCCGGCTCGGCATCGGCGAGGCGGGCGAGCAGGAGGGCTTCCAGATCTCCCAGCGGGCGGACTACTTCCACCAGGAGATCTCCCTGGAGACCACGCTCAACCGCGGCATCGTCAACACCCGCGACGAGCCGCACGCCAACGCCGTCCACTTCCGGCGCCTGCACACCATCGTCGGTGATGCGAACATGTCGCAGACCTCGACGTTCCTCAAGCTCGGCATGACCAAGCTGGTCATCGACGCCATCGAGGCCGGGGTCGACTTCTCCGATCTGCGGCTGACCGACCCTGTCGCGGAGATCAAGAACGTCTCCCACGACCTCACCCTCACCCACGAGCTCTCGCTTGCCGACGGCCGTCGGCTCACCGCCGGCGACATCCTGCGGGTCTACCTCGACCGCGTCGACCCGATCGACCAGGTCGACGAGCGGGTGATGACCCTGTGGGGCGAGGTCCTCGACCTGCTCGCCGACGACCCCATGACGACCACCCACCTGCTCGACTGGACCGCCAAATGGGCCCTGATCAAGGGCTACGTCGACCGGGGCGTGCCGCTGTCCGACCCGAAGCTCAAGCTCATCGACCTGCAGTACCACGACATCGACCCGACGAAGTCCCTGTACCACGCCCTGGTGCGCAAGGGCCGGATGCTCACGATGGCCTCCGAGGAGGAGATCGAGAACGCCGTGCTCACCCCGCCGGCCGACTCCCGTGCCTGGTTCCGTGGGGCGGTGTCCGCGAAGTTCGGTGAGGACGTCATCGCCGCCAGCTGGCAGACGATGATCCTCAAGGCCGGCGAGGGCACCGCTCGCCTGGCCACCAACGACGTCGACGGCATGACCCGCGAGACGGTGGGCGCCATCATCGACGACGCCTCGACCACCGAGGAGCTGCTCACCGGCCTCCAGGGGATCGGCGTGGAGCCCGCGCACTACGTCACCCACCACAACAAGAACCACATCAACAAGCCCCACCAGCACTAGTTGCAAGGAGAATCCATCATGACCGGACCCCAGACCCAGGTTTCCGCCGGCGGCGGCGACGACCACTCCGACGACCAGGCCGCCGCGGCGGGCCAGGCACAGCTCAACACCACCGGCACCGACGACCTGCTCGACGAGATCGACGGCCTGCTGGAGACCAACGCCGAGGAGTTCGTCCGCTCCTACGTCCAGAAGGGCGGGCAGTAGACCCCCATGACTGCACCTGAGTCGCCGGTGTTCGCCCGCCGCATCGTCGGCGTGGAGACGGAGTACGGCATCACCGCCGTGTCGAACGATCCGGGAAGCCACCTCACCCCGGACGAGATCGCCCGCTACCTGTTCCGCCCCATCGTGGCGCGCTACTCCAGCTCGAACATCTTCACCCCCAACGGCTCCCGTCTCTACCTCGACGTCGGCTCCCACCCGGAGATCGCCACCGCCGAGTGCGACAGCCTCACCCAGGTGCTCAACTACGACAGGGCCGGCGACCAGATGGTCGACGACCTCGCCCGCAACGCCGAACAGGCGCTGCTCGCCGACGGCCACGACGCCAAGGTGTTCCTGTTCAAGAACAACGTCGACTCCGTGGGCAACTCCTACGGCTGCCACGAGAACTACCTCGTCGGCCGTCAGCTGCCGCTGCGCAACCTGGGCAAGCAGCTGCTGCCGTTCATGGTCACCCGCCAGCTCATCTGCGGCGCCGGCATGATCGGCCGGGCCGGGGAGGCTTCCCGCCCGGGTTCCTCATCGCCCAGCGCTCGGACCAGGTGTGGGAGGGCATCTCCTCCGCCACGACCCGCTCGCGGCCGATCATCAACACCCGCGACGAACCGCACGGCGACTCCGAACGCTTCCGCCGCATGCACGTCATCGTCGGTGACTCCAACCTCGCCGAGCCGACCTTCGCCCTCAAGATCGGTTCCACCCTGCTCGTCCTCGAGATGATCGAGGCCGGCATCGGCCTGCCCGACTTCGAGCTGGAGAACCCGATCGCGCACATGCGCGACATCGCCCGCGACACCACCGGCTCCACCGAACTGATCCTCAAGGACGGCGGCACGGTCACCGCCCTCGAGGTGCAGGAGGCCATCTGCGCGGCCGCCACCTCCTGGCTGGACCAGCGCCCCGACGAGGGCACCCCGACCGAGGAACTGCGCCGGGTGGTCGACCTGTGGACCCGGCAGCTCGACGCCATCCGCACCCAGGACTTCTCGCAGGTGGACCGGGAGATCGACTGGGTGATCAAACGTAATCTTCTCGACCGCTACCGCGACCGCCTCGGCGAGGACTGGACCAACCCGCGCCTGGCACAGATCGACCTGACCTACCACGACATCCGCCCCGGCCGCGGGCTGTTCCCGCTGCTGCAGGCCAAGGGCCTGGTGGATCGGTGGACCACCGACGAGGACATCGCCGCCGCCGTGCTCGAACCCCCGGTGACCACCCGCGCGCACCTGCGCGGACGCTTCATCACCCACGCCGAACGCCTCGGCGCACCCATCACCACCGACTGGGTCCACCTCAAGGTCAACGAGCCCGAACCGCAGCTGGTGGAACTGTCCGACCCCTTCGCCGCCGTGGACTCCCGGGTCGACGACCTGCTCGACTACCTCGACGCCCACGCCGGAGAGTACGGGGAGCACTGATGCCGGCCGCCGAGCACGCCGTCCAGCGCCTGACCCGACTGGTCTTCGCGCTTCTCGACGCCGACCGTCAGGGCGGCCGCATGCTCACCCCCGCGTGGATCCGCACCCACGTCGACGGGTACCAGGACATCAGCGACGACGCCTTCCTCACCAAACTCCACCGCGACATCGACACCCTCGCCCGGGCCGGCGTCCCCCTGGAATCCCGGCAGTCCCGCGACGGGGAGGGCACGAGCTACCGCCTCCAGTCCGACCAGTACGAGCTGCCCGAGGTCACCTTCACCCCGGAGGAGGCCGCCGTCCTCGGACTCGCCGGTGAGATGGGGCAGACCAGTGAGCTCGGCGTGTTCGCCCGTTCCGGCTGGACCAAGCTCGCCGCCTCCGGGGTCAGCCGCGACCTGTCCCAGGCACCGGTGTTCGCCGCGGTCAACGACCTGACCTCCCTCTCACCCGCGGTACTCACCGACATCCTCACCATCGTCCGGGCCGGGTACCGGATGACCTTCGACTACGCCGCCACCCCGACCGCGGAGCCGGTGCGCCGGGTGATGGACCCGTGGGGTCTGGTCACCCTGCACGACCGGCTCTACCTCGTCGGACACGACATCGACCGGGACGCACCCCGGTCCTTCCGCATCCGCCGCATCAACAACGTCCGCGCCCGGCGGGAGAAGGCGACCCACCCCACGCCGCCGACGTCTCTGCAGCACATCGTCGAGGAGTCCCTGAGGTACGGCCGCCAACGCGTCGACGCCGTGCTCACCATTCCCGAGGGCACCGCGCACGAACTCGCCGCCGCCGGACACCGGCGGACAGACGGGCGAGTCGAGCTTGTCGACGTCGACCGGGACTGGCTCGCCCGCACCGCGGCCGGCTTCGCCCCGGCCGTCATCGTCCACGAGCCCGCGGACATCCGCCACGACATCGTCGAGCTGCTGAGGAAGGCCGACTGAGATGGCACGACACAAGGACTCCCCGGCGAAGATCGACACCCTCGTCCGCTCCCTCAACCTCATCCCGTACTTCCAGTCCCATCCGGACCGCACCGTCATGGAGGCGGCGAAGGACCTGGGACGCGACCCCGGCGAGCTGCTCGCTGACCTGCACCGGCTGTCCCTGTGCGGCGTCGGCTCCTGGCCCGAGGAACTCGTCGACCTCACCGCCGACTACCGCGAGGTCCGCATCACCAACTCCCAGGGCATGGACCGGGCACTGAGGCTGACCCCGACCGAGGCCGGAGCGCTGCTGCTCACCCTCGAATCCCTCGAGGGCATCCCCGGGCTCACCGACCGGGAGGCCGTCGTCTCCGCCGCGGCGAAACTGCGTTCCATCCTCGACCCCCGGGCCGTGGCGATCTTCGACTCCCTGGCCACCGACGACCCGGCCGAATCCACCGCTCAAGTCATCCTCCGGGAGGCCATGCAGTCCGACCGGCGGGTGCGGTTCACCTACCGTTCCGCCTCCTCCGACACCGAGACCGTCCGCACCGTCGACCCGGTGCGCATCTTCGTCAACGGCGGCGAGACCTACCTGGCCGGCTGGGAGGAGGCGTCCGGACGCCACAAGAACTTCCGCGCCGACCGGATGAGCGACATGACCGTCCTCGACGAGCAGGCCACCCCGCACCTCGACCGGATGCCCTTCGACGCCGACGACCCCTTCAGCTTCCGGACCGTCGCCGAGCACGCCCACCTTCTCGTACGTGCCGACGCCACCTGGCTCGCCGACTACTACCCCCTCGAGCTGGGTCAGGACCGGGGCGACGGGATGGTCGAGGCCCGCATGCCCGTCGGCTCCGCCGAGTGGTTCATCCGCTTCGTCATCGGCCAGTCCGACCGCCTCACCGTCACCGCGCCGGCCGACCTCGTCGAGCAGGTGCGCCACCGCGCGGAGGCCGGTCTCACCGCGTATGATGAACGGCCAGACCGGTAGTTCACCCGAACCACCAGCCCGTTGACACACCCGTCACACCCGAAAGGTCCCCATGCCCAACCTTGGTGCCACCGAGCTCATCATCATCGCCGTCGTCCTGGTCCTGCTCTTCGGGGCGAAGAAGCTCCCGGACGCGGCCCGTTCCATCGGCCGCTCCATGCGCATCTTCAAGTCCGAGGTCAAGGAGATGGGCAACGACGACCAGCCGCAGAACCAGCAGCCCCAGCAGGGACAGCTCGCCCCGGGCCAGCAGGGTTACTGGGACCAGCCGCAGAATCAGCCGAACCCGCAGTACCATTCCCCACAGCCGCCGCAGGCCGGCTCCACCCCGGCCGGGCAGCAGCCGCCGCAGCCGGGGTACCCACAGCCCCAGCAGCCCGGCAACCCGCCGGCCGGCTACCAGCAGCCGGGTAACCCGCAGGGCTACCAGGGCCCGCAGCAGTCGAACCAGTAGGCGGGCCACCCTCTGATGTCCGACACCACAGGCGTCAAGCGTTCCCGGCGATTCCTGGGCAGGAAGCCGGGCGCGAAGAAGGAGAAGTCCCCGACCGGGGACATGTCGCTCGTCGAGCACCTGCAGGAGCTGCGACGCCGCGTCATCATCTCCATCCTCGCCCTGGTGGGCGGCACCATCATCGGATTCCTCTGGTACCAGCACGGGGCCCTGGGACTGCCGCCGCTCGGTGAGATCCTCCGCGGACCCTACTGTTCGCTCCCGGCCGAACGCCGCGCCGACTTCTCCCACGACGGTGAATGCCGCCTGCTGGCGACCGCGCCGATGGAGATGTTCATGCTCCGCCTCAAGGTCGGTGCCCTGGCCGGCGCGGTGCTCTCCTCGCCGGTGTGGCTGTACCAGATCTGGGCCTTCATCGTCCCCGGCCTGCACAAGCAGGAGCGGCGGGCGACCTTCGTCTTCGTCACCCTCGCTGTCCTGCTGTTCACCGCCGGCGCTGTCCTGGCCTACTTCGTCGTCCACTTCGGCCTGGAGTTCCTCATGGGCATCGGCGACGAGTTCCAGGCCGCCGCCCTCACCGGTGAGCGCTACTACAACTTCCTGCTCGTTCTCCTGCTCATCTTCGGCGTGAGTTTCGAGGTCCCGCTCATCCTGGTCATGCTCAACATCGTGGGCGTCCTGGAGTACGCGACCATCAAGGACAAGCGACGGATCATCATCCTCGTCATCTTCATCTTCGCGGCGTTCATGACCCCGGGCCAGGACCCGGTGTCCATGGTCGCCCTGGCCGTCGCACTCACTCTGCTCGTCGAGATGGCGCTGCAGTTCGCCCGGTGGAACGACAAGCGCCGGCAGAAGCAGCGCCCGGAGTGGCTCGACCTGGACGATGAGGCGGCCTCACCGTTGTCCACCGGGCCCGGGGAGTGGACGCCCCGCAGCCGGTCGCCCCGGCTGCCCCGGTCGGCGAACCGACCCACCGAACCACCGGATCGGCCACCACCTCCCTCGACCAGGCCGCCCGCCGCCCGGGCACCTTCGACGACGTGCTGTAGCCCCGCTCACCACGCACGTTTTTCAGTAGCGTGGTGGCATGAACGAACAGGCCTACACGCATCTGGCGGAGTTCACCGCCGACCTCGGATTCCCGCTCGATGACTTCCAGATCGAGGGGTGCCGGGCCGTCGAGGAGGGCCACGGGGTCCTCGTGTGCGCGCCCACCGGCGCCGGCAAGACCATCGTCGGCGAGTTCGCGGTGTCCCTGGCCCTGTCCCGGGGCACCAAGTGCTTCTACACCACGCCGATCAAGGCGCTGAGCAACCAGAAGTACCACGACCTGGTGACCGCTCACGGTGAGGACGCCGTGGGGCTGCTCACCGGTGACGTGTCCATCAACAGCAACGCCGAAATCGTCGTCATGACCACCGAGGTCCTGCGCAACATGATCTACGCCGGGTCCTTCGCCCTCGACCGGCTCAGCCACGTGGTCATGGATGAGATCCACTACCTGGCGGACCTGTCTCGCGGCGCGGTGTGGGAGGAGGTCATCCTCAACCTCGACGAGTCGGTGAAGATCATCGGCCTGTCGGCCACCGTGTCCAACTCGGAGGAGTTCGGCAACTGGCTCACCACCGTCCGCGGTGACACCACGGTCATCGTCTCCGAGCACCGTCCCGTCCCGCTGGAGCAGTGGATGATGGTGGGCCGGAAGATCTTCCCGCTGTTCGAGCCGGGCACCGGGGGAGAGGTCAACCACGAGCTGGAACGTCGCATCGAACGCCTCGAGGCGGCCGACGCGTCGGAGGGGCGCGACGACTGGGAGTCCGGACGTGGGTTCCGGGCCCGGGCGGCGGGGCGTCGCTCGGGTGCGCAGCGGCCCGCGGACAAGCAGCGCCCGGTCGGCCGACCGGATGTCATCCGTCTGCTGCAGGGTCAGCAGATGCTGCCGGCCATCACGTTCATCTTCTCCCGGGCCGGCTGTGACGGCGCGATGTTCCAGTGCCTGCGCTCCAACCTGGTGCTCACCTCCCAGGAGGAGGGGGAGCGTATCGGGGAGATTGTCGACGCCGGGGTGGAGGGCATCCCGGAGGAGGACCTCCAGGTGCTGCAGTTCGCCCAGTGGAAAGGGGCGCTCAAGCGCGGTTTCGCGGCGCATCACGCGGGCATGCTGCCGGCCTTCAAGCACATCGTGGAGGACCTGTTCGTCCAGGGCCTGGTCCGGGCGGTGTTCGCCACCGAGACCCTCGCCCTGGGTATCAACATGCCGGCCCGCACGGTGGTGCTGGAGAAGCTGGTGAAGTTCAACGGTGAGGCCCACGTGGAACTGACCCCGGGCCAGTACACGCAGCTGACCGGCCGGGCGGGCCGACGAGGTATCGACGTCATCGGCCACGCCGTGGTCCAGTGGGCGCCGGCCATGGACCCGCGCGCTGTGGCGGGCCTGGCGTCGACGCGGACCTATCCGCTCATCTCCACCTTCGCCCCCGGTTACAACATGGCCGTCAACCTTCTCAACATGATCGGTTTCGAGCCCTCCCTGCGTCTGCTGGAGAAGTCCTTCGCGCAGTACCAGGCCGACGGTTCCGTCGTCGATGAGATCCGGGAGATCGAGCGCGCCGAGCACCGCGTCCGAGAGCTGCGCCTGCAGCTCAACCGGGACATCGCCACGTTCAATCCGCCCGCAGCTGACGGGGAGGACGCGGCCGAGCTGCTCATGGAGTACATGCGCCTGCGCCGCGAACTCAGCGACGAGGAGAAGTCCGCGCGCCAGCATTCGCTCCAGCAGCGTGCGGAGGAGACCGCCACCATCTTGGGCAAACTCCAGCTCGGCGACGTCATCGCCATCCCGGGCCGCAAACACCCGGTACTGGCCGTGGTGGTCACCCCGGCCAACCAGATGCGCGATCCCCGCCCATGGGTGACCACCGAGCAGGGCTGGTCCGGGCGTATCGACGCCGCCGGGTTCCAGAATCCCCCCATCGTCCTGGGGCACATGCGCGTGCCCCGCAACGTGACCAAAGCGCCGCGCAAGAACACCCGGTATGTGGTTCAGCAGTTCCAGCGTCACAGCTTCGGTCGGCCGAAGAAGATGAAGCAGTCCGCCCGCGTCCGCGACTCGAAGAAGGTCATCGCCCTGCGGGAGGCACTGCGCAACCACCCGGTGCATTCCTGGCCGTCCACCGACCGGGAGCAGCTGGCCCGGGTGGGGGAGAAGCTCGCCCGCCGCGAGCGCGATCTGCACCGCCTGGAGACCCGGGTGGAACGAGCCACCGACACCCTGGGCAAGCACTTCGAGCGCATCATCGGGCTCCTGTCGGAGATGGACTACGTGGAGTTCGAGGGCACCGGTGCCGACCGCGTGCCGGTGATCACCGACGAGGGTGAGCGTCTGGCCCAGATCCACAACGAATCCGACCTGCTGGTCGCGCAGTGCCTGCGGCGTGGCATCTGGAACGAGCTGGACCCGGCGGAACTGGCCGGCGTGGTGTCCATGTGCACCTTCGAGAACCGCAAGGCCACCGGCGGGGAGGCCCAGGCGGCCACCGAACGGATGGCCACGGCGATGGATGCGACGACGAGCATCTGGACGGAACTGGCCGCCGACGAGCGCCGCCACAACCTGCCCGTCACCCGCGAACCGGAGGCGGGGTTCGCCCTGGCGATCCACCAGTGGGCCGCCGGTGCACCGCTCGGCTACAGCCTGGCGGCGTCCGCCGACTCGGGTGCGGAGATGACCCCGGGTGATTTCGTCCGCTGGTGCCGGCAGGTCATCGACCTGCTCGAGCAGGTGGCCAAGACCGGTTACACCGACGAGGTCCGGGGCACTGCCCGCCGGTCGATCGACGCGATCCGTCGGGGTGTGGTGGCCATCGGCAGTTAGTAGCGGTCCCGCAGGGCGTCGATGGCGGAGGTGATCTGGCGGTGGTAGGGCGCGACCTGCTGGATCGTGGCGATACGCAGGTTCTTCCCGAAGGGGTCGGTGATGAGCGACTGCACGCCGACGACCTCGCCGTCGACGATGACCGGCCCGCCGGAATCCCCCGGACCGCGGGCGGGTTGTTGTAGATCAGGGCGCCGGAGCGGACGACGGTGGCCAGGTTCCGGGAGAACCCGAAGGGGGTGTACCCGACCACCCGGCCGTATCGCTCCTGCGGGGAGAGGTAGCTTCCCCCGAAGCCCCGGGTGAGGGTGCGGGCGAGGAAGGGGGCACGGGACGTCGATACGCGCGGCAGATCCTTGGGCGGGGAGAGCCGGTCGAGGCGGACCACGGCGAGATCCGTCAGCGGGATGGTCACCGCACCCAGGACGGTGGCGTGGAAGTTGGCGCCGCCGACCTTGAGGGGAGCCTCCTTCTCCCGGAAGAAGTGCGCGCAGGTCAGCGCGAACTCGGTGCGGGTCTTGAGGGCGGCGTCGAGGTCGGGACTGATGAGCACACCGGAGCAGTAGGTGCGGCCGGCGGCGATGCGCAGGGTGAAGGAGGTGGACACGCGGCCCAGGCTACCGGGCTTCTCTACCATGGCGGGCATGGCTGAACTGTTCTCCCCCGATGTCTACGCCCGTCGCCTCACCGATGCCGCCGTGCTGGCGGCCCGGGCCGGGTTGGCCGGTCTCATCGTCGGCTCCGGCCCGGAGCTGGCGTACCTCACCGGGTCCTGGGTCTCCTCCCACGAACGGCTCACCGCGCTCGTCGTGCCCGCCCACGGCACACCCCGGCTGGTGGTCCCGGCCACCGACGCCGGGGATCTCGCCGATTCCGCGGTGCCGGAGCTGAACATCGAGGTTTCCGGCTGGGTCGACGGCGACGACGCCCACGCTCTCGCCGTCGCCGCGCTACCCGCCGGCCCGGTGGCGCTGGGGTCGAGCCTGACCACGCTGCACGTCCTGCGCCTTCAGGAGCTGGTGGGTGCCCCGACAGTGCCCGCCGCGACCACCCTGTCCGAGCTGTTCATGCGCAAGGACCCCGCGGAGATCGACCAGCTGCGGCGTGCAGCCCACGCCATTGACGCGGTCCACGCGCGCGTGCCCTCGCTCCTGCGGGAAGGACGCACCGAAGCGGAGGTGGCCGCCGAGGTCGACGCCCTCATCCTGGACGGGCACGACTCGGTGGACTTCGTCATCGTCGGTTCCGGCGCCAACGGCGCGAACCCGCACCACAGCTTCTCTGACCGTCAGCTCACGCGTGGCGACGTCGTCGTGGTCGACCTCGGCGGCACCCTCGGCCCCGGTTACCACTCCGACTCCACCCGCACCTACGTCGTCGGCGGGGCGGGGGAGGCCGACCCGGAGGTGGTCGGCGCCTACGAGGTACTGCACCGCGCGCATGCGGCGGCGGTGGCGGCGGTGCGGCCGGGGGTGACGGCGGCGTCGATAGACGCGGCAGCGCGCGAGGCGATCACGGACGCCGGGTACGGCGAGCTGTTCATCCACCGCACCGGCCACGGCATCGGCCTGTCCACCCACGAGGAACCGTTCATCATGGCCGGCAACGATCTCGTCCTCGAGGAGGGGATGTGCTTCTCCATTGAGCCGGGCATCTACCGGTCCGGGCGGTGGGGGATGCGGCTGGAGGACATCGTCACCGTCACCGCCGACGGCGTCGAACTGTTGACGCGTCAACCACGTGAGCTACACTAAGCCCATGAACACGACAGCCCTGTTCGTCGGCCACGGCTCACCGATGAACGCCCTCGAGGACAACGACTTCACCCGCACCTGGTCCGACCTGGGCGACAGCATCACCCCCTCGGCACCGCGGGCCATCCTCTCGGTCTCCGCACACTGGTACACCCGCGGCACCGGCGTCACCGCGATGACCAACCCGCGCACCATCCACGACTTCTGGGGCTTCCCGCCCGAGCTGTCCGCCGTCTCCTACGACGCCCCCGGTGACCCCGAGATCGCTGAACTGGTCCGCGACGTGGCCAAACCCACCCTGGTCCACAACGACCAGGAGTGGGGACTGGACCACGGCACCTGGTCCGTGCTCAAGCACATGTTCCCCGACGCCTCCATCCCGGTGGTCCAGCTGTCCATCGACGGCACGAAACCGCTGTCCGAGCATCTCGACCTGGGCACCCGCCTGGCGCGGCTGGCCACCGAGCATGACGTGCTCATCGTCGGCTCCGGCAACGTCGTCCACAACCTCTCCATGGTCGACTGGACGGCCGGGAACACCGGCACCGCCTGGGCCGACAGCTTCGACGAGGCCGCCCGGGACATCATGCTGTCTGATCCCTCCCGCCTGGAGACCCTCACCGAGCACCCCGGATTCACCCGGGCCGTGCCCACCCCGGACCACTTTCTGCCCCTGGCCTACATCGCCGGCGTCACCGCCGCCCTCGGTTCCACGGAGGTGGGCGTGTTCAACGAACAGCGCACCATGGGCTCGCTGTCGATGACGGGATATCAGGTAGCCTCCTGAGCATGAACGGCATCCTTCTGCTCGGTGGACACAGCGACATCGGCGGCGACCTGCTCACCCGACTGTGCGCCGGACGCCCGGTCGTCCTCGCCGCCCGCCGCGCCTGGACCCTGACCGAGGTCGCCGAACGCGCCACGGCCGCCGGCGCCACCGAGGTCCACACCCTCGACTTCGAGGCCACCGACCTCGCGTCGCACCGCGCGCTGGTGGACCGGGCGGCAGATCTGACCGGGGGACTGGGCACCGCGATCGTCGCCTTCGGCATCCTCGGCGAGCAGCGTCGCGCGGAGACGGATGAGGCCCACGCCGTGGAGATCGCCACCGTCGACTACACCGCCCAGGTGAGCATGCTCACCATCCTCGCCGACACCATGACCCGTGGGGAGATCATCGCGTTCTCCTCCATCGCCGGCTGGCGGGCCAGGCGCGCCAACTACGTCTACGGCTCCACCAAGGCCGGCCTCGACGCCTTCTGCCAGGGCCTGGCCGACCGCCTGCACGGCACCCCGCTGCGGCTGATCACCGCCCGGCCCGGCTTCGTCATCGGCTCCATGACCGAGGGCATGGACCCGGCCCCCATGTCGGTCACCCCGGCGGAGGTGGCCGACGCCGTGGCCACCGAGATCACCGACGGCAAGGGGAGTACCACCCTGTGGATCCCCCGACGCCTCCGCCTGCTCGCGTGGATCATGGCCGCCGTGCCACGGCCGATCTGGCGGAAAATGCCCCGCTGATCTCCGCCGGCTACCGGGCGGTGACCTCATACTCTCCGTCGCCGGTGGCCAGGTACTCCACGTGGGCCCCGGCGGGCCTGCCGCAGGCGTGGGCGCAACCGACGACATGCACCCGTTGATCCGCGGGGATAGCCCCGGTGTGCACCGCCTGCGTGGCGTCGGCGTGGACGTCCGAGACCGCCAGGTGGCAGGCCTGACAGGCGGTGACCGCCAGCCAGGGGGAGGCGGCGTCGAAGACCAGGCCCAGGGGAGCGAGCACCCGCACCACCTGTTCCGCCACTCCGTCTGACAGGCCGATCATGGTCACCGTCGCCGCACCTACCTGCACCTCGCAGCCGATGACGTCGAGCATGCGGGCCACCTGGGCCGTCAGCCGCCCCAGCCGTAGACCGGCCCCCAGATCCACCAGTTCGTCCGACCGCTCGTGCCAGCCGATGGAGGAGTCCGACACCCCGTCACCGTGGTCCGCGCTCAGCCGGGACACCCGCTCGCCCAGTCCCACCGGGTCGCTGACCCCGGCGAAGCCGATCACGCCGGGAACGAGGAGATGGAGGTGGCCGTCGGCGAGGTCGTCGGCGGCGTCGGCAAGCAGGGCGAGGTCGCCGGGACGCAGGACGTGGGGGACGGGGACATCCACGAGCTCTGGGACATGCGCTGGTACCTCGGTCATAGGAGCGCATTCTAGTTAGAGTGGGGCAATGCGCTTCACCAGGACCCCGGGACCCGCCGTGCACCGTGCCGGTCTGCGCTCCACGCTGTTCCGCACGCTCGCCCCGCTGGCGCACGAATCGGCGCAGCGCAACGTCCGGCGCCTGGCCGGGCGCACCCGTCCGCCGACGCGGGCAGGGGAGAACCCCGCCTGGGAGGGCGAGCCGGGTTTCGGTGACGCGACATGGGTCCTCGGGCAGGACGCCGGCACCCTGCTCAAGTCCACGCCGATGTGGCTGCTGGGGACGCGGGGGCGGCTCAACCCCGCCACCGCGTACCGGATCGAGTACGTCACCACCGACGCCCGGGAACGCGCCATCACCGCCACCGGTGCCTACTTCCACTCGCACAGCCCGTGGCGGGGCGGTGCCCGGCCCGTCATCGCGTTCGCCCCCTCGACGCAGGGGGTGGCCCAGCACTGCGACCCCTCCTACACGTGCACGGTGGGCACCAACGTGTTCCTCACCCGGCCGTACGACGCCATCGCGGCGTACGAGCTGCCGGTGATCAACCTCTTCCTCGCCGCCGGCTGCCACGTCGTGCTCACCGACTACCCCCGCGACCCGGACCTGGAGCTCCAGCTCTACTGCGATCACCCCTCCGGTGCCCGCGCGCTTGTCGACGCCGTCCGCGCCGCCCGCCACCTCGGCCTCCCGGCCGACGCGCCCCTCGGGTTCTGGGGCTTCTCCCAGGGCGGCGGCACCGTCGGGACGGCGCTGGAACGCACCGACTACGCCCCGGACGTCACCCCCTCCGCCGCGGTCGTGGGGGCACCACCCGCCCAACTGGACGCGGTCCTGCGCCACGCCGACGGCACCCTGGTCACCGGGGTCATCGCCTACGCCACGGCCGGACTCATGGTCACCTCCCCGGAGATCCGCGATGAGATCCTCGCCGTCCTGACCAAGGACGGCCTCCGCACCCTCGTGGACAATCTCACCACCTGCGCCGGTGGTTCCCTGCTCGCCTCTGGGTGGCGTTCCACCGCCTCATGGACCCGGTCCGGGATGCCCCTCGGCGCGATCCTCGACGACCTGCCCGCCGTCGACGACGAGTTCGCCCGCCGCCGCCTCGGCCAGGGCGCCCCGGACGTCCCTGTCCTCCTGTGGGGCTCCACCCACGACGACGTCATCCCCATCGGCCCCGTCCGCCAGCTGCAGATCGACTGGCAGCGACAGGGCGCGGACGTCACCTGGCGGGAGAACCGCTTCCCCCGGGTTCCCGGGCGCACCGGCCTCAACCACTTCGGGCCCTACTACCGCACGCTCACCGACGATGTCGGGTGGTTGCTCGACCTGCTGCGCCGGTAGGGTGGCAGACGTGCCTTTTCTACTCGCAGTCGTCCCGTACCTGCTGATCGAGGCGGTGACCTTCTGGGCCGTCGCCACCTGGATCGGCGTCGGCTGGGCCCTGCTCACCGTGTTCATCCTCATGGCCGTGGGCATTGTCGCCGCCGGCGTGGAGATGCAGCGCGTCGGCCGGTCCGCCGCCGCCCGCCGGATCACCCCCGGCCGCATGGCCGGTGACTACGGCCTGCTCACCGTCGGCGCCATCCTCGCCGGCCTGCCCGGCATCGCATCCTCCGTCCTCGGACTGCTGCTCATCTTCCCGCCCTCCCGGGCCATCGCCCGGAAGGTCCTGGCGAAGAAGCTGGTCAAGAGCGTCGAGGACTTCGGCGTCCGCAGCTTCGAGGCCACCAACGCCTACCGCACCGGCGCCAGCTACGGCACCTTCGGCGACCCCGAGGAAGCCCATCCGGCGGTGGATCCGACAGCTCCGGTTCCCGGGGCACGATCATCGACGAGGACGAGATCGACGAATGGACCCGCACCCTGCGCCCGGAGGACTTCCGGGACCCGGGCGATGACCGGGGTGACACTCCCGGTGGGAAGCGGTGATCCTGCTTCTCCGGTTGCTGCTTGCCGCGGCATCCGGCCTGCTCGTCTTCGCCTCCAATGAGCCGCTCGGCTGGTGGATCGCCGGCATCGTGGCCATGGGCCTGCTCTATGTCGCGCTCATGCCGTGGGGGCGGCGACCCGGCCCCGGGATGTGGTCGGGCGCGCTCATCGGATTCCTCCAGGCCCTGGTGGCCTACCTGCTGCTGTTGCCGTGGATTGGCGAGTTCGTGGGGAATCTGCCGTACATCGCCCTCGCGGTCGTGTGTGCGCTCTACGCACTGGCCACCGGCGCCGGGGGAGTGGCCATCGCCCGCTGGCGGTTTGGTTTCCTCGCCTTCCCCTTCTTCTACCTGCTCGTCGAATGGGCCCGCAGTTCCTTCCCCTTCGGCGGATTCTCCTGGGTCCGGCTGGCCTGGGGCCAGGTCAACGGCCCCCTGGCCAACCTCGCCGTGTGGGGTGGCCCCGCGCTAGTGACCTTCGCCGCGGTGCTCGTCGGCGCCGCCCTGGTCGGTCTGGCGTTCCGCCGCACCCGCTGGGTGGCCCTCTCAGCCGCCCTACTGCCGCTGGCCGCTGGTCTGATCACCGGTCTGACCGTGGTCAACCGCGATGAACCGACAGTCGGCGAGGTCGAGGTCGCCGCCATCCAGGGCAACGTCCCCCGCATGGGGCTCGACTTCAACGCCCAGCGGCGCGCCGTCCTGGCCAACCACGCCCGCGTCACCGAATCGCTGGAAGCCACCCCGGACATCGTCATCTGGCCGGAGAACTCCTCCGACGTCAACCCCTTCACCGACCCGCAGGCCCGCGCGCTTATCGACGCCGCCGTGGCCGACGTCGGCGCCCCCGTCCTGGTGGGCACCATCACCCGCGACGAGGTGGGACCGCGCAACACCATGGTCGTCTTCGACCCGGAGAGCGGGCCCGCCACCGACCCGGACGGCTACCACCACAAGCACTTCCTCCAGCCCTTCGGCGAGTACATGCCCATGCGCGAGTTCTTCCGCCTGTTCTCCCCGTATGTGGACCAGGCGGGCAACTTCCAGCCCGGTGAACGCGACTTCACCGTCGACATCGGCGACATCGTCCTCGGTGTGGCCACCTGCTACGAGGTAGCCTTCGACCCCGCCTACCGCGACGCCGTCCTCGACGGGGCTCAGCTGCTGAGCACCCCGACCAACAACGCCACCTTCGGCTTCACCGACATGACCTACCAGCAGCTGGCCATGAGCCGCATGCGGGCCATCGAGGTCGACCGGGCGCTCGTCGTGGCCGCCACCTCCGGGGTCTCGGCGATCGTCCATCCGGACGGATCCGTCTCCCAGCGCACCGGCATCTTCGAGGCAGGTACCCTCGTGGAGACCCTGCCGTTGCGGGACTCCATCACGTTCGCCGCCCGGTACGGTTTCGTCGTGCAGTTGGCGCTGATTATTATTGGTGGCGTTCTGGCTGTCGCAGCCGTTGTCACCACCTCTGCATTCCCGGCGTCGCGGACCAGGCGACGTTGACCCTGTCCCGGCCCGGCCCACCGCCGGCCGGTGCCTCACCTAGGAGAACTACTTGAACAAGCCCAGTGACGCGACTCTGGTGATCATCCCGACCTACAACGAGCTGGAGAACCTCCCACTCATCGTCGGCCGGGTGCGTGAGGCCACCCCGGAGGTCGACATCCTCGTCGTCGACGACAACAGCCCCGACGGCACCGGTGACAAGGCCGACGAGCTCGCCGCCGGCGACGGCCACATCAATGTCCTGCACCGCGAGGGCAAGGGCGGCCTGCTGGGCGCCTACCTCGCCGGCTTCGAGTGGGGCCTGGAGCGCGACTACGCCGTCCTGTGCGAGATGGACGCCGACGGCTCCCACGCCCCGGAACAGCTGCACCTGCTGCTGTCCGAGATCGACGCGGGCGCTGACCTGGTCATCGGTTCCCGCTACATCGACGGCGGCAAGGTGGTCAACTGGCCGAAGAAGCGCTGGATCCTGTCCAAGGGCGGCAACATGTACATCTCGCTCGCTCTCGGTGCCGGCCTGTCCGACATGACCGCCGGGTACCGCGCCATCCGCCGCGAGGTCCTCGAGGCCCTCGACTTCGCAGAGCTCTCCGACGCCGGTTACATCTTCCAGGTCGACCTTGCCCGTCGTGCCGTCACCGAGGGGTTCGACGTCCGCGAGGTGCCCATCACCTTCACCGAGCGTGAGATCGGCGAGTCCAAGCTCGACGGCAGCTTTGTCAAGGACTCCCTGCTCGAGGTCACCCGCTGGGGTGTCACCCACCGCGTCGGCCAGGCTACCGAGCTGGCCAAGGAATTGAAAAAGCTTGCGGCGCACGAACTGAAGTCCATGCGCCGCAAGCGGTCCCGCCAGTAACCGGCGGGCGGGGAGAGGGGCTACTCAGCCTGCTGGGCCTGCTGCTCCTTGAGCAGACGGGCTGCGGAACGGCGGCGCTTACGCAGCTGCTCCACCCGCTCCTCGAGGAGCACATCCAGCTCCTCGATGGAGCGGCGCTCCCGCAGCATGTCCCAGTGGGTACGCGGCGGCTTGGTCGGCTTGGACTCCACGCCCTCGCCCTCGACGAGGGTGCCGAGCTGGCCGTTCTTGCACATCCACTCCTCGGGGATCTCGGCGTCCTCCGCGAAGGGGACGTCGAAGATCTCTCCGCTCTCGGTGCGGTACTTGACCATCTGGCGCGGAGCGAGATCATGGTCACGGTCAGTTTCGTAGCTGACAGCGCCCATGCGGCTGCCGCGGAGTACGCGATCTGCCATGCGGCATCATCCTTTTCGTTGCAATACGGGGGAAGCGGGCCCGATGACCGAGTCTCCGCTTCGCGTGTAGACGTACCAGTATAACGGACGGGTGCACGGAAATGTTCCCGCCCTCGAGCAGCCTCCGGCGGAGCAACGGCGATGGACTAGGGTAGGTCACGTGACGATATCCCGAACCGTTTCCGCACCGACCTGTGCGTGGTGCGGCAAGGAACTGGCCGTCTCCGGGCGGGGGAGGCCCCGGAAATACTGCAGCCAGTCCTGCAAACAACGCGCCTACGAGCAACGACACAATGTCACGGGTACCAGTATTCCGCAGGAAGCGGTTATCATTCACCCAGACCGCGCCGCAGCTCTGCGGGACTCCCTGTTCGAGCTGCGGTGCGCCGCTGAGGACATAGCCACCGCGACGTCGGAAGGCGCCGAGCCGGACGAGGTCCGTGACCTGTGCAATGAACTGGTCACCCTCGCTCGGGCGATCGAGAAGTTGAGGTAGAAACGCAATGCCGCAGAACAAGCCCGGCGTGAACAAGATGGTCATTGCCGTGTTCATCGTGCTCATCGTCATCCTGGCCCTGGTCGCCGTCGTGCCGATGATCGCCTCCATGGTCATGGGGCCCGGCGTGCGCACCGAGGGCCTGTCCGCAGAGGACGCAGAGCCGGCGACCACCGACCTCAACGGCGAGTGGCAGGTCGCCCGCATCCGGGACGAGAACACCACCTCCGTCGGCTTCACCTTCTTCGAGATTCTCCCGGGCGAGCGTAAGCACACCTCAGGCTCCACCCAGAACGTCGAGGGTTTCGCGGAGATCGAGGGCGGCAGCCTCACCGCCGGCGAAGTCGTCGTCGACATGGCCTCGGTGTCCACCGACAATGAACGCCGCGACATCAACGTCCGCAACAAGATCCTCAGCATCGACGAGTACCCGACGGCGACGTTCACCATCACCGAGCCTGCCGACGTCTCCGCAGTCCCGGACGACGGCACCGTCGGCACAGTGACCCTCACCGGTGACCTCGAGGTCCGCGGTGTCTCCAAGCCTGTCACCCATGAGTTCGATGTCCTGCGCGACGGCGAGCACGTCATCGTCGCCGGCGACATCCCGATCAACCGCCACGAGTACGGTGTGGAGTCCCCGGATTTCGTCGCCGCGTCCATCGACGATGAAGGCGAGCTGAACATCCGGCTGTCTCTGGAGAAGACGGAATGATCGCCTCCCGGATGATCCCGGCGATCTGGTTCCGTCTCGTCGTCCTCATCGGCTTCGTCGCGTTCATGATCTATCAGGGGATGTGGATCTTCGGCGTCATCACCGGTCTGCTCATCGCGTTGACCGTCTGGCAGTTGGTGTACGCGTACCGGGAGCGGGCCCGGGAACGCGATCTTTAACGTCACAGTGACTAATTAAATCCATTCACGGGGTTGGGGAGAAGGGGCCTTCTGGGGCCGGGATTCGGACTTTGATGCCGTCGGCCGAACGTCAGCGCCTTGCCTGACCCGTGAGGGCACCACAGGACAGGCGGTCTGCGACCGGGACGACGGAGCATCAGGCGGCCGGACATGACGACGACAACGGGCCCACGGCCGAACGTCCACGAAACGACGGCAACGAACCCAGATTCATCACCGAAGCGTGTGCACTTGGGCGGAGCCGTCAGCAGGCCACTGCCGCCGGCCAGGCCGACTTTCCCTAGTGTCCGATAATGTACATTATGTCATTTAAGGTTGGGCTGGTTCTCCCCTCCGTCACACATCGCCGACAGAACCTACACTGGCCCGCATGCATCTCGACATCGCCCAGTACGACTCCTTCACCGACACGGTCTTCGGCGGCAACCCCGCGGCCGTCGTGGTGCTGCCGCGCTGGCTGGACGTGGCCACGCTCCAGAACATCGCCGCGGAGAACAATCTCTCGGAGACGGCCTTTCTCGTCGCAGAGCTTCCCACCGGAGCGGTCACTCCGCCCTCGGATGCCCCGGCCTACCACCTGAAGTGGTTCACGCCGACCACGGAAATCGAGCTGTGTGGACACGGGACACTCGCGGCGGCGGCCCATCTGTTCGCCACCGCCCATCCCGAGGCGCAGCGCCTGGAGTTCTGGACGCTGTCCGGCTGGTTGAGTGTCACCCGTGACGGCGACCTCTACACCCTCGACTTCCCTGCCGACCATCCGGCCGAGCTTCCCGAGGCTGACGCGGACGCCTTCGCTGCGGCCCTGGTCATCGACCGGGACCACATCGTGGAGATCCGCAAGGGCAGCTCCAAGCACGTCGTCGTCGTGGACTCCCCTGACCTGGTCAGATCCGTTCGTCCTGACTTCGGAAAGATCGCTGACCTGGTCGAACACGGGATCATCCTCACCGCCGACGCCTCCGGTGACGGGTCGGACCATGACATCGTCTCCCGGTGCTTCGCCCCCGGCGTCGGCATCGACGAGGACCCGGTCACCGGTTCCGCCCACACCGTCGTCGGCCCCTACTGGATGGACCAGCTCGGCCGGACGACGTTGTCCGCGTTCCAGGCCTCGGCCCGGGGCGGACGGCTGGAGCTGGAACAACGCGACGACCGGGTGCTCATCTCAGGCCACGTCGCGCTCTATCTCACCGGCACCATCACCGTCCCTGACACCCACCTCAACTGACACCGACACCTAAGGACTACTCTCATGACTTCTGTACTCATGGTTCTCACCGCCGCCGCCCACTGGACCCTCAAGGACGGTTCCACCCACCCCACCGGTTTCTGGGCGGAGGAGTTCCTCGTGCCCTACCGGGTGTTCAGCGACGCCGGCTGGGACATCACGGTGGCCACCCCGGGAGGGGTCCGGCCGACGGTCGATGAAACCAGCCTCGGGGTGATGGGTGGTCTCCCCCACACCAATCGTCGTCGCCGGGAGGAGCTGGAGCGCCTGGCCCCGGTCCTCGATCACCCGGCCAGCCTGGGGGAGGTCGCAGGGCGCGAGTTTGACGTGGTCTTCTACCCCGGTGGCCACGGGCCGATGGAGGATCTGGCCTATGACGCCACTTCCGCGGGCATCCTCACCGCCCAGCTCGAGTCGGGCCGACCGGTGGCGCTGCTGTGTCACTCCCCTGCCGCCGTGGTGGCCACCGCCGATGATGCGGGCCGGACGCCGTTCGCCGGTTACCGCATGACCGGGCTGTCCAACCGGGAGGAACTGGGCACCCCGGCGGCGAGGAAGGCGACGTGGCTGCTGGAGGACAAGCTCATCGAGCTGGGGATCAACTACGACCGCAACCCGGTCCCCTTCCGCCCGCACGTGGTCCGGGACCGCAACGTGTACTCGGGCCAGAACCCGCAGTCCTCGGAGGATCTCGCCCGGCTCATCGTTGCCGAGGTCAACTCTCAGCCGGAGTAGTGCCCGGTGAGGGCCGGGTGGAACTCGGCCCAGTCGACGGTGTCGGGGTCCCCACCGTCAAGGGCGACGGCGAGCCGCTCGAGGTAGTACTCCCAGCCCGGCCCGAGATCACCGGTGGGCTCGGTCATGCCGGTGAGGTCGTGGTCGAACTCGATCCGGGTGGAGTCCTCGGGCCCGGGTGACAGGGAGACGGCGAGCTGCCAGGCGGCGCCTCCGGGGCCGGCGACGGCTACCGACAGCAGGTGATGCCGGTCATCGCACCGGCGGATGGTCACCGGGCCCGGATGATCCGGCGCCTCGACCATCGTCAGTTCCACTTCCCCACTGGCCGGATCACCGGTGAAGGTGCCGTACCAGCGGCCGAGGAGATCGGAGTCGGTGAGGTGCCGCCACACTGTGGCCGGCGGGTGCGGGAGGCTGCGGATGAGGAGGAGTCGTCTACCGTCCGGGGTGGTCTCCACCCGGCCGTGGGGCTGCCGTGTCGTCATGGGGCCAGCGTAGACGGCCAACAGTTACCCTGCCGCTCAGCGACGGCCCCGGCGGTTGCGGTGGGTGAGGGTGAGTTGGACGGCGTCGAGCATGCCCAGTCGGAACAGGGCCTGGCGGAGTGCGAACTGGTAGTCCCACAGGCGGCGGAAGACCACGTCGAATCCGGCGGCGGCGGCTTCTCGGGCGTGGGCGTCGAACAGCGAGTGCTGCATGGCCAGCGACAGTGCGGTATGGCTGCCCAGGTGTGTCTGTCCCACGACGCGGAGGCCGGATTCGCGGTCGACGAGGCGGTGGATGTCGGTGGCGGTGGGGTAGTCCAGGTCGGGCCAGATGTAGGCGCGCAATGCCTCGACGGCAGCCCGGCCGGAGGGGGTCATCGCGTCAGTGGCCACGACGGTCTGCAGGCCGATGTTGCCTCCGACGGTGAGCAGCCGGTCGAAGCCACGCACGAGGGCGACGCGGTCGCGGGGGGCGAGGACGTGGAACTTGTCCACGCTGACGATGGCGTCGAAACGCCCGCGGACGTCGCGGGGTCCGGGAACGGGATGGTCGATGACCTGGGTGCTCACCGAATCGTCGACACCGGCGAGCGTGAGGCGCTCCCCCACGACGTGGGCCTGCTCCGGGTCCGCGGTGAGCGTGTCGACGGTCGCCCGCCGCGCCGAGGCGCCGATCGCCACCGCACCCCCGGTGCTGGGGAACTCCAGCAGGTGGGTGCCGGCGGTGACCCGGGCGGCGTCGAGAAGCATCGTGACGGCGCGGGCCTGCGCGTCGCCCAGGTCGTCGCGTTCGGCGCTGGTCGGTTCGGAAATGGTGGTCAGGTCGATGAAGTGGGTGTCCGGCCCGCGCCCGCCGGGGACGTGGGAGGGCACGGCGGTGCGGACCGTGGTGGGCACACCGGTGGCGAAGACCCCGCCGAACGCGCTCATCCCGTCGCCGGAACTCAGCCGCACCAGTTCCGTGGGCAGTTCCCCGCCCGTGTAGGCACCGAGGGACCGTCCCCGCGGCAGTCCCGCGCGCGGCCGGTAACCGGTGGCGAGCAGGGCGGCGAGAACGTCGACGAGATCGTCGGCGTGCCACTCCCCCGCCAGATAACTCTCGGCCAGTCCCAGCCAGCCGGCCACGGCGAGGCGGGCGAACAGTCCCTCGTGTTCGACGACGAGGTCCGGTTCACCGGTCGGATCCAGATCGAGCCCCGCGGCGTCACAGGCGCGGGCGAAGGCGGCCTCGGCGAGGCGGGCACGCACGCTGACCAGGCGACCGGCGGGGACGGTGGCGACGCCGGGCCAGGCGTCGGCGTCGATGGCCGACGATCGGGGATGTCTCACAACCGGACATGCTAACCCCCCGCCGGAGTGGAATCCCGCAGGCGCGTCCGAGTCGATCCCGGAAACCGGGGTTACCGGTGAGGGCACCCTGTCCCCGCGCGCGGTGCTCGAGGCCCCGACGGTCTACGATTGGTGAAAGTTGAAGCCCGAAGTGACAAGTTGAGGAAACCAATTCATGACCATCACCCCTTTCCGTCCTGAGAGTGGCCGTCACCATGTCGTCATCATCGGCTCCGGTTTCGGTGGCCTGTTCGCGGCCAAGGAACTGAAGAACGCCGACGTCGACGTCACCATCATCGACCGCACCAACCACCACCTCTTCCAGCCGCTGCTGTACCAGGTGGCCACCGGCATCCTCTCCTCCGGCGAGATCGCCCCGTCCACCCGCCAGGTCCTCAAGGACCAGGAGAACGTCAACGTGGTCAAGGCGGAGGTGACCGACATCGACGTGGAGAAGCGTCTGGTCACCACCTCCCTCGGCGCCTATGACCGGGTCTTCGAGTACGACTCGCTCATTGTCGCCGCGGGTGCCTCCCAGTCCTACTTCGGCAACGACCACTTCGCCGAGCACGCCCCGGGCATGAAGACCATCGACGACGCCCTGGAGATCCGCGCCCGCGTCGTCGGCGCCTTCGAGCGCGCCGAGCTGGCCAAGGACGCCGCGCAGCGCGAGCGCCTGCTCACCTTCGTCATCGTCGGTGCCGGCCCCACCGGTGTGGAGCTGGCCGGCCAGCTCGCCGAGCTGGCTCACCGCACCCTCGTCGGCGAGTACTCCAACTTCTCCACCTCCGCCGCGAAGATCATCCTGCTCGACGGCGCGCCGCAGGTGCTGCCGCCCTTCGGCAAGCGTCTCGGCCGCAACGCCCAGCGCGAGCTCGAGCGCCTCGGCGTCGACGTGCGCCTCAACGCGATGGTCACCGACGTCAACGACAAGACCGTCACCTACAAGAACTCCACCGACGACTCCGAGACCACCATCGAGGCGTTCACCAAGATCTGGTCCGCCGGTGTCGCGGCCTCCCCGCTGGGCAAGCTCATCGCCGACCAGACCGGTGCCGAGATCGACCGTGCCGGCCGCGTCCAGGTCAACCCGGACCTCACCGTCGGTGAGCTGAAGAACGTCTTCGTCATCGGCGACATGATGAACTACCAGAACCTCCCCGGCGTGGCCCAGACCGCCATCCAGGGTGGCCAGTACGCCGCCGAGCTCATCGCCGACGAGATCGCCGGCCGCTCCACCCCGGAGCAGCGCGAGCCCTTCGAGTACTTCGACAAGGGTTCCATGGCCATCGTCTCCCGCTTCAACGCCGTGGTGAAGATGGGCAAGGTCGAGGTGACCGGCTTCGTCGGCTGGGTCCTGTGGCTGGCCGTCCACGTCCTGTTCCTCGTCGGCTTCCGCAACCGCCTGGTCTCCATGCTCAACTGGGGCCTCAACAGCGTGTCGCGTACCCGCTACAACCTGGCCACCACCCGCCAGCAGCTGCATTCGCGCACCGCGCTGATGAAGCTGTCGCAGTTCACCTCCGAGATCGAGGGTGACACCCCCATCGAGCTGCGCGACACCACCAAGTTCACCGGCAAGAAGCAGCTCCGCTGACTTCTCCCCCGCTGATCTGATCCTCCCCGACTCGGCTCCACCGTCATGTGGTGCCGGGTCGGGTGATTCCGGGCCTGGAACGGCCCGAAAGCTGGTCAAAGATCACACCTATACACCGGATCGTTACCGTCCGGGCGCTGGCAGATTGTGGTCAGACCACTTATACTGGGCGCATACGTGGCGCAGGAGCTTCGCCGTCGCGTCGCCGGGTCACAGCGCCGGCGGTGCGGAAGTAAAGCAGCCGGGAGCTTGACGTGCCACCGCACCCCGTTCACCACCGACGAACACCCTGAGAGGTTCCACCCGTGACCACTGCCACCACACCGCAGGCCGACGCCACCAACGCCTGGGAGGGTTTCCAGGACGGCCCCTGGCTCGAGTCCATCGACGTCCGCGACTTCATCGCCCGCAACTTCACCCCCTACACCGGGGACGCCTCGTTCCTGGCCGGGCCGACCGAGAAGACCCTGCGCACCTGGCAGCACCTGGAGGACAACTACCTGTCGGTGGAGCGCCAGCGCCGGGTGTTCGACGTGGACACCGACACCCCGGCCGACATCGACGCCTTCGGCCCCGGCTTCATCTCCGACGACGATGACGTCATCGTCGGCCTGCAGACGGACACCCCCCTCAAGCGCGCGATGATGCCCTACGGCGGCTGGCGCATGGTGGAGACCGCGATCCGCGAGTCGGGCCGGGAGCCGAACGAGGACATGAAGAAGATCTTCACCCGTTACCGCAAGACCCACAACGACGCGGTCTTCGACATCTACACCCCGCGCATCCGGGCCGCCCGCTCCTCCCACATCATCACCGGCCTGCCCGACGCCTACGGCCGCGGCCGCATCATCGGCGACTACCGCCGTGTCGCCCTCTACGGCGTCGACCGCCTCATCGCCGACAAGGAGGCCGCGAAGCACGCCGCCGGCCCCCAGGGTTTCTCCGAGCACTGGGCCCGCTTCCGCGAGGAGCATGCCGAGCAGATCAAGGCACTGAAGAAGCTCAAGGCGATGGCCGCCGACTACGGCTTCGACATCTCCGGCCCGGCCACCACCGCCCAGGAGGCCGTGCAGTGGACCTACTTCGGCTACCTCGGTGCCGTGAAGTCCCAGGACGGCGCCGCCATGTCCTTCGGCCGCCTGTCCTCCTTCTTCGACATCTACATCGAGCGTGATCTGCAGGCCGGCCGCATCGACGAGTCCTTCGCCCAGGAGCTCATCGACGCCCTGGTGATCAAGCTGCGCATCGTCCGCTTCCTGCGCACCGAGGACTACGACCAGATCTTCTCCGGCGACCCCTACTGGGCCACCTGGTCCGACGCCGGCTTCATGTCCGACGGCCGCCCCCAGGTGACCAAGACGTCCTTCCGCCTGCTGCAGACCCTGCGCAACCTGGGCCCCGCCCCGGAGCCGAACATCACCATCTTCTGGGACGATCAGCTGCCGGAGGGCTACAAGGAGTTCTGCGCCGCCATCTCCATCGAGACCTCGTCCATCCAGTACGAGTCGGACAAGCAGATCCGCGAGCGCTGGGGCGACGACTCCGCCATCGCCTGTTGTGTCTCGCCCATGGCCGTGGGCAAGCAGATGCAGTTCTTCGGCGCCCGCGTCAACGCCGCCAAGTCCCTGCTCTACGCCATCAACGGCGGCCGCGACGAGATGACCGGCAAGCAGATCACCAGGGAAGGCCAGTTCACCCCCATCGAGGGCGACGGACCGCTCGACTTCGACGAGGTGTGGACCAAGTACGAGGAGATGCTCGACTGGGTCGTCGGCACCTACGTCGAGGCGCTCAACATCATCCACTGGTGCCACGACAAGTACGCCTACGAGGCCATCGAGATGGCCCTGCACGACTCGGACATCGTCCGCTCCATGGGCTGCGGCATCGCCGGTCTGTCCATCGTCGCCGACTCCCTGTCCGCCATCAGGTACGCCAAGGTCACCCCCGTGCGCGACGACTCGGGGCTCATCGTCGACTACATCACCGAGGGTGAGTTCCCCACCTACGGCAACGACGACGACCGGGCCGACGACATCGCCGCCACCATCGTCCACACCGTCATGGCCAAGATCAAGGAGATCCCTATGTACCGGGACGCCATCCCGACCCAGTCGGTGCTGACGATCACCTCCAACGTGGTCTACGGCAAGGCCACCGGAAACTTCCCCTCCGGCCACCGCGCGGGTACCCCCTTCGCCCCGGGCGCAAACCCGGAGAACGGCGCCGACAACCACGGCATGGTCGCCTCCATGCTCTCGGTGGGCAAGCTCGACTACCACGACGCCCTCGACGGCATCTCCCTGACCAACACCATCACCCCGTCCGGACTCGGCCGCACGAAGGACGAGCAGGTGACCAACCTGGTCGGCATCCTCGACGCCGGCTTCATCATGGACGAGAACTGACCCACCCCAAACCCCGGAACCAACCCCGAATCACCCGAGGAGCACATCACATGTCCACCAAGACCTTCGACGAGCGCATGGCCGACATGAAGGCCAACCGCACCGCCCACAACATGGAGTCCGGTCTCTACCACGCCAACATCAACGTCCTCGACCAGTCGACGCTGGAGGATGCGATGGAGCACCCGGAGAACTACCCCAATCTCACGGTGCGGGTGTCCGGCTACGCCGTCAACTTCGTCAAACTGACCAGGGAACAGCAGGCCGACGTCATCTCCCGTACCTTCCACCACGGGGCGTAGATGGCCTCCACTGACGGCATCACCGGCGTCGTCCAGCTGACCCCGGAACTCGGCGAACGGGTCCGGGGTGTGGCCGGCGGCATCGGTGGCACCGCCGAAGACCTCACCCGCCCGGAGCTCATGGCGGCCCGCCACACCGGTGACGTCGCCCTGGTGCACTCCTGGGAGATGGTCACCGCCGTCGACGGCCCCGGCACCCGGATGACGCTGTTCCTCTCCGGCTGCCCGCTGCGCTGCCAGTTCTGCCACAACCCGGACACGATGGAGATGCGCACCGGCACCCTCGAGAAGGTCGAGGACGTGGTCACACGCATCCGCCGCTACAAGCGGGTCTTCGGCGCCTCCGGCGGCGGACTGACCATCTCCGGCGGCGAGCCGTTGTTCCAGATCGCCTTCACCCGTCGGGTGCTGCAGGAGGTCCATGACGCCGGCATCCACACCGCGATCGACACCTCCGGCTATCTCGGGGCCCGGCTCACGGATGAGGACCTGGCCAACATCGACCTGGTCCTGCTGGACATCAAGTCCGGCGACGAGGAGACCTACACGGAGGTCACGACCCGGGAGCTGCAGCCGACGATCGACTTCGGCGACCGGCTCGCCGCCGCCGGCAAGCCGGTGTGGGTGCGCTTTGTCCTCGTCCCCGGGTTGACCGACGCGACGGAGAACGTGGAGAGTGTCGCGGACATCGTCGCCCGCTGGCCCAACGTCGAACGAGTGGAGGTCCTGCCCTTCCACAACATGGGCGCGGACAAGTGGCGTGAGCTGGGAATGAACTACCGGCTCGCCGACACGAAGCCGCCGACGGCGGAGTCCCTGGCCGCCACCCGCGATATCTTCCGCTCGCGGGGGATCACCACCTACTGACCCGCGTTCTGCTACTGTCTGCCGTTACGACATGGGGTGCGCGCTTCGACAGCGCGCTGAGATCACACCCATTGAACCTGCTCTAGCTTGTACTAGCGAAGGGATTGTCATGGCAGTTTTCCGTGCGCTCAGCGCACTCCGGGAGGCGACTCCCCTGGTCCAGTGTCTGACCAATTCGGTGGTCATGGAGACCACCGCCAATGTCCTCCTCGCCGCCGGCGCCTCGCCCGCGATGGTGGACACGCTCGAGGAATCCGCGGAGTTCGCGGCGATAGCCAGCGGTGTCCTCATCAACGCGGGCACCCCCTCCGCCGAGCGCTACGCCGGGATGCGGGAAGCCGTGCGCGGGGCCACCGCGGCCGGCACCCCCTGGGTCGTCGATCCCGTCGGTGCCGGCGGGCTGGCACACCGCACGCGGTTCCTGCTCTCGCTTGTCGACGCCTCCCCCACCGCCGTCCGCGGCAACGCCTCGGAGATCACGGCCCTGGCCGGCCTGGGGGCCGGCGGGCGGGGCGTGGATGCCACCGAGACCGTGGCCGACGCGCTGCCCGCCGCCCGGGCACTGGTCGAGCAGACCGGTGGGGTCGTTGCCGTGTCCGGCGACGTCGACGCTCCCTCGGGGCGCTGACGGCCGCCTACCTCTCCGTCGAGGGTGTCGACGACCATGACGCGGTGCTGGCCGCCCACGCCCATGTCGGCGCCGCCGGGCAGCTCGCCGCCCACCGGTCCAACGGACCGGGCAGCTTCGCGGTCGCCTGGCTCGACGCCCTCGCCGAGGTCGACGATGCCCGGATCGCCGAGCTGGTCAGCGTGGAGGAGGCATGAGCGGAGCAATGGGCACGGTGGACTGGAGCCTGTACCTGGTCACCGACCCCGTGCTCGGCGGCGGGCCGGACCGCGTCGTCGACATCGCCACCCGGGCAGTGGCCGGCGGGGCGACCGTGGTCCAGCTGCGCGACAAACACGCCACCGACGCCGAGGTCGAGGCGACCGCGGCGGCCCTGCTCGATGCGGTGGACGTGCCGGTGTTCCTCAATGACCGCGTCGAGGTGGCCCGCCGACTGCGCTGCCACCTGCACATCGGCCAGATCGACATCCCCTTCCCCCGGGCCCGGGCGCTCCTGCGGGATGACCAGATGATCGGCCTGTCCGTCGGCTCGGACACCGAACTCGACGCCGTCATCGCCCTCGATGGCCGGGGCCCGGACGTCATCGGCATCGGCCCCGCCTTCGACACCACCACCAAGGCCAACGCCCCGGCCGGCCTCGGGGTCGAGCGCGTTCACGCCCTCGCCGACCGGGCCCGCACCGCCGACCTGCCCTCCGTGGCCATCGGCGGCATCGACGCCGACCGGGCCGGACTGTTCACCGACACCGCCGTCGACGGCATCTGTGTCGTCTCCGCCATCATGGCCGCCGCCGATCCCGCCGCGGCTGCCAGGGACCTCAAGGAGGCCTACACCCGATGATCCCCCGCATTCTCTCCATTGCCGGCACCGATCCCACCGGCGGGGCCGGCATCCAGGCCGACCTCAAGTCCATCACCGCCGCCGGCGGCTACGGCATGAGTGCGGTCACCGCGCTGGTGTCCCAGAACACCCGGGGTGTCCGCGCCGTCCACACCCCGCCGCGGGAGTTCCTCGCCGAACAGCTGGCGGCCGTGTTCGAGGACGTGGCCGTCGACGCGGTGAAGATCGGCATGCTCGGCGACGCCGACACCGTCGCCGTCGTCACCGATGCGCTGGCCGCCTACGGTGGCACCATTCCGGTGGTGCTCGACCCCGTCATGGTCGCCAGCTCCGGCGACCGGCTCCTCGACGAGAACGCCGAACAGGCCGTCCGCGAGCTGGTCCACCGCGTCGACGTGGTCACCCCCAACCTCCGGGAACTGGCCGTGCTCACCGGGCAGAAGACGGCACAGGACTTCGAGTCCGCCGCGACCCAGGCCGTTGACCTCGCCCGGCACTTTGACGTCACCGTGATTGTCAAAGGTGGCCACCTGACCGGACCCGTCGCCGACAACGCCGTCGTACACCCGGACGGGCAGGTCCACCGGGTGCCCAGCCCGCGGATCGACACGACCAACACCCACGGCACCGGCTGTTCCCTCTCCTCCGCCCTGGCCACCCGGCTGGCGCTCGGCGAACCTGTCGAACGGGCCCTGGCATGGGCCACCCGCTGGCTCCATGAGGCGATCACCCACGCCGATGACTTGAACGTCGGTGACGGCAACGGACCCGTCGATCACGGGCACCGCGCCCGACGCCTCGAACGGGCCGCGTCCACGCGACCCTGGCCGCATCTGCGCGGCGACATGCCCACCACCCCGGCACCCGTTCCGCGGCTGACCCCCGCCGGGCCACACACCGCCGCACTGTGGGAACGCACCGGCCAGGTGTGGGCCGAGATCATGGCGCTGCCGTTCATCCGGGGGCTGCGCGACGGTTCGCTGCGGAACGCCGACTTCGCCTTCTACCTTGACCAGGACGCCCAGTACCCCAGCAGGTACTCCCGCGCGCTGGCGCTACTGTCCGCCGCGGCCCCGGATCATGAGGGCCAGGTCGCGTGGACCGCTGGCGCCCTCGAATGCGTCGTCGTCGAGGCGGAACTGCACCGCGACTGGCTCAACGGACAGGAACTGGCGGTGAGCTCCCCGTCGCCGGTGACGATGGCCTACACCGACTTCCTCATCGCATCCGTCGCGGTGGAGGACTACGTCGTGGGCACCGCCGCCGTGCTGCCCTGCTACTGGCTCTACGCCGAAATCGGGCTCGACCTGGCGGCCGACAATCATCCGGGGCACCCGTACCACGCCTGGCTCAGCACCTACGCGGGGGAGGATTTCCTCGCCGGGGCACAGGCCGCCATCCAACGGGTGGAAACCGCCCTCGACCAGGCGTCGCCGTTGCAGCGGGAGGCGGCCACCCGGGCCTACCTCACCGCGTGCGTCCATGAGCGGGAGTTCTTCGACCAGGCCGACCGGGCCTGGTGACGGGCAGGTCACCCGTCGGCGTCGTTGCGGAAGATGGCCACGAGGAAGTCAGAGTCCGCCGTGAACGGGTGCAGATCCCAGGACTCGAAGACGTTCTCCAGCTCCAGGCCGACGCGCTCGGCGGTGGCGATGAAGTCGTCGAAGCCCCACCCGCGGCCCGCGCCGAATCCGACGACGAAACGCCCGTCCGCGGCGAGTGAGCCGGCGATGTTGCGCAGGGCGGCCTCCCGGCCCTCCGGGGCGAGGAAGCCCATGACGTTGCCGGCACTGACGGCCACATCGACGTCGCTGACCGGGACGGGGTCGACGGACAGGTCCCCGACCTCCCACCGGGCGTCCGGGTGGTCGCGCCGGGCATGCTCGATGAGGACCGGGTCGATGTCGGTGCCCACGACGTCATGGCCGCGGGCGGTGAGGTAACCGCCGAGGCGGCCGGTGCCGCAGCCGGCGTCGAGGATGCGTGCGGCGCGGGGCGAGAGGGCGTCGACAAGCCGGGCCTCGCCGTCGATGTCCTCCCCCTGCTCCGCCATCATCCTCCATCGGCGGGCATAGTTCTCCGAGTGGGCGGGATTGGCGGCGGTGACTTCTTTCCAGGTGGGCATGCCTTCAGTTTATGCTGATGGGGTTCCCTTCCCGGCCACCCAGGAGTCAGACCATCGTGCAGACACCGTTCGACCGCACCCGTCCCTCCCGGCCGAAACGACCGGAGCCACGCACCACCTCGCGGATCTCGGTACCGGTCGAGCGGGCCATCGACCACTGCCGGGTGGTCACCGACGGCCGGCGACGCCCCGGCGAGTACACGCTGTCCTCGGCACTGGCGGAGGTGCGGGAAGCCGACAACGGGTTCGTGTGGCTCGGGTTGTGCGAACCAGATGAGACGCAGATGGCCAAGGTCGCCGCGGAGTTCGGGATCCACGACCTCATCGTCGAGGACGCCGTCACCGCCCACCAGCGACCGAAGGTGGAGCGGTATGACGACCAGCTCTTCCTCGTCGTCCGCTCCGTCCGCTACGACGCGGAGGCCTCCGAACAGAATTCCCGGGAGATCATCTCCACCGGTGAGGTGCAGATGCTCGTCGGCCCCGACTTCATCATCACCATCCGCCACGGCGCCGATCTTCCCGAACTGTCCACGGTCCTCGACGACAACCCCACCCTCATCGCCATGGGGCCAGCCGCGCTCGCCTGGCGGGTCGCCGACCACCTCGTCGACGAGTACGGCCGCATCGCCGTCGCCCTGGAGGAGGTCGTGGACTCCCTCGAGGAGCGCGTATTCACCCCCGGCACCCGCTTCACCATCGAGGAGATCTACCTGTACAAACGAGAGATCCTGGAGATGCGGCACTCCACCGACCCGCTCGCCCCCGCGCTGCGGTCGCTGATCACCGACAACAAGGACATCCTGGGCAAACAGCTGCGCAGCTACTTCCGCGACGTCCTCGACCACGAGATGAGTGTGCGCGACCAGATCGCCTCCTACGACGAACGCCTCTCCGCCCTCATCGACGCCTCCGCCGCCAAGATCTCGCTGCAGCAGAACACCGACATGCGCACCATCTCCGCGGTCGTCGGCATGGTCGCCGCCCCCACCCTCATCGCCGGCATCTACGGGATGAACTTCGACCACATGCCCGAACTGCACTGGGAGTACGGCTACTTCGCGGCCCTCGGGGTCATGGCCGCCCTCGTCGCGCTGATGTGGTGGTGGTTCCGCCGCAACAACTGGCTGTAGACCTGTCCCGGTAGCCTGGCCGTATGCGTGACTTCGACATCATCGTCCACGGCGCCACCGGCTTCGTCGGCAGGCTCACTGCGGCTCAGCTGGCCGCCGCCCACCCCGACCTGACCATCGCGTTGTCGGGACGCTCGGAGTCCAGGCTGGCCGAGGTGCAGCGTGCCCACGCCCCGTCAGCTGCGCTCCTCGTCGCCGATTCCCTCGACCCGGCCGACATGGCCTCCCTGGCGGCACGCGCCCGGGTCATCATCTCCTGCGTCGGCCCCTACTCCCGACTCGGCGGTGAACTGGTGGCCGCGTGCGCCGACGCCGGCACCCACTACGTCGACCTGTGCGGTGAGGCCCCCTTCATCCGCCGGATGATCGACGAGCACCAGGACCGGGCCACCGAGACGGGTGCCCGGATCGTCCACTCCTGTGGCTTCGACTCCGTCCCCTCCGACATGGGGGCGTTCGCGCTCCTGGAGCACGCAGGTGAGCCGTTGACCAGGGACACCATGGTCGTCGAGGAGCTGCGTGGGGGTCTGTCCGGCGGCACCATCGACTCCATGCGGGAGGTCTCCGCCGCGGCCCGCCGGGACCGGTCGGTCGCCCGCAACCTGCACCACCCCTACTCCCTGTCCCCCACGCCGTCGGAGGAACCGCGGGTCGAGGGCCTGGAGAAGGACTTCCGCATCAGGCGCCTCGATGACGGCCGCTGGTCCGGCCCGTTTTTCATGTCGATGTTCAACACCCGCATCGTCCGCCGCTCCAGTTCACTTCGGGACGCGCGTTTCCTCTATCGGGAATGCTGGGCCACCGGCCGCGGGCCGGTCGGACGGGTGAAGGCCTACGCACTCGCCGGGATAACGGCGGCCCTGTTCGCCGTCGCCCAGAAACCCTTCTTCCAGCGGTTCATCCCCCAGCCCGGTGAGGGACCGTCCGAGAAGCAACGCGCGAAGGGCCACTTCCGGTTCACCCACCACGGGACCGGCGAATCAGGCCGGGAGTACTCGTGCACCGTCGCGGCCCAGGGCGATCCCGGTTACGACGTCACCGCCATGATGCTCAGCGAGGCCGCGGTGACCCTGCTTGAGAACACCGCCCTGCCCGACACCGCCGGCATCCTCACCCCCTCCACGGGCCTGGGTTCCGCCTACCTCGAGCGGCTCCGGGCCGGTGGGATGACCCTCGCCTGCGACTAACGCCTCGCCATGACCATCGTGCGCAGGGTGCTCCGGGCGACCAGCCTGCCCTCGTTGCGCATGAGCACCTCCCACAGCTGGGTGCGCCCGCCGAGCTGGATCGGGGTTGCCTTGGCCTCGATGACTCCGTCGCGGACGGCCTCGATGAAGTCGGTGTCATTGTTGACTCCGACGACCGGGGCGCCGGCGGCGGCCACCCCGGCGATGCTGCCGACGGATTCGGCCAGGGCGCAGAAGACGCCGCCGTTGACCAGGCCGACGGGCTGGAGCAGGTGTGCTGTCACCTCGATCCGGGCGCGCACCCGCCCGTCCGCGACCTGGAGGTAGTCGATGCCGAGGTGCCGGTCGAACCCGCCGTTCCGGCTGTTGAGGGCGTTGAGGGTGTCGGCGTCCAGGGCGGAACGGGTGCCGGCGAGGGCGAAGAGGTGGGCGAAGTCGAAGCCTTCTGAGGTGGTGCTCATGGATCCCGATGCTAGTCGTCGACCTCCGCGGCGCCTGCAACAAATGGAAAGATACTATCTTTATTGGGCGTCCGCTGTCGTGGGAGCGGTGTGCGTCGCTAAGCTTAGGCACCATGAGCACCCCTGAATCCGCACCGGAATCCTCGCCCAGATCGGCGTCGTTGGCCTCGCCGTCATGGGCTCCAACCTCGCCCGCAATTTCGCCCACAAGGGCCACACCGTGGCCGTGTTCAACCGCAGCCCCGAGAAGACCCGCGCGCTCATGACCGCGCACGGCGACGAGGGCACCTTCATCCCCTCCGAGACCATCGAGGACTTCGTCGCCTCCCTCGAACGCCCCCGCAAGGCGATCATCATGGTCCAGGCCGGCCCGGCCACTGACGCGGTGATCAACCAGCTCGCCGACGCCATGGAGGACGGTGACATCATCATCGACGGCGGCAACGCCCTCTACACCGACACTGTCCGCCGCGAGAAGGAGATGGCCGAGCGCAACCGCCACTTCGTGGGCGCCGGCATCTCCGGCGGCGAGGAGGGTGCTCTCAACGGCCCGTCCATCATGCCGGGCGGCCCGAAGGAGTCCTGGGAGACCCTCGGCCCGCTGTTGGAGTCCATCGCCGCCAACGTCGACGGCACCCCGTGCGTGACCCACATCGGCCCGGACGGTGCCGGCCACTTCGTCAAGATGGTCCACAACGGCATCGAGTACGCCGACATGCAGGTCATCGGTGAGGCCTACCAGCTGCTGCGCTACGGCGCCGGCATCGAGCCCGCCGAGCTCGTGGACGTGTTCACGACCTGGAACAAGGGCGACCTGGACTCCTACCTCATCGAGATCACCGCCGAGGTGCTCGCACAGGTCGACGCCGAGACCGGCAAGCCGCTGCTCGATGTCATCGTCGACGCCGCCGGCCAGAAGGGCACCGGCCGCTGGACCGTCAAGGCCGCCCTCGACCTGGGCATCCCGGTCACCGCCATCGGCGAGGCCGTCTTCGCCCGGGCCCTGTCCTCCTCCCTCGACCAGCGCGAGGCCGCCCAGGGTGTGCTCCCGGCCGGCGACCTGGCCACCTTCGAGTCCCTCGGCATCGACCGCGAGCAGTTCGTCGAGGACGTCCGTCGTGCGCTCTACGCCTCCAAGCTCGTGGCCTACGCCCAGGGCTTCGACGAGATCAAGGCCGGCTCCGACGAGAACAACTGGGACGTCGACCCCCGCGACCTGGCCACCATCTGGCGCGGCGGCTGCATCATTCGCGCGAAGTTCCTCAACCGCATCGTCGAGGCCTACGACAACGACCCGGCCTTGCCGTCGCTGCTGCTCGACCCGTACTTCAAGGGTGAGCTCGAGGGGCTGATCGACTCCTGGCGTCGGGTCATCATCGTGGCCACCCAGCTGGGTCTGCCGGTGCCGGTGTTCGCCTCCTCGCTGTCCTACTACGACAGCCTGCGCGCCGAGCGCCTGCCCGCCGCCCTCATCCAGGGCCAGCGCGACTTCTTCGGCGCCCACACCTACGGCCGCGTGGACAAGCCCGGCGGCATGTTCCACACCCTGTGGTCCGGTGACCGCACGGAGATCCCCTCCTAGCACCCGGACATCAGCACCGCCCCTCCCGCACCGTTTCCGGTGCGCGAGGGGCGGTGTGCGTTTCAGCCGTTACAGCAGCCGTCACACCAGGCCCAGCCACTGCCAGTAGGTGGCGGACAGCAGGAGGATGAGCAGGTAACCGACGATCGTCAGCGGGATGCCGGTCTTGATGAACTGCTTGGCACTGAAGGTGCCCGTGCCGTAGGCGAGCATGTTCTGCGGCGCGGAGACCGGGAGCAGGAAGCCGAAGCTGATGACGAACTGCTGGATGAGCACGAACCCGAGTCCGCCGTCCGGGTTGGGCAGCGAGAAGGCGAGCGCGATGTAGACGGGGATCAGGGCCGAGGCGAGCGCAGTGGCGGAGGCGAAGCCGAGGTGGATGACGATGGTGAACACGGAGACCAGGGCGATCGTCGCCACGAGGGGGAACTGGTCCAGGCCGAGGGAGCCGAAAATGCGGTTGGACAGCCACGCGGCGGCGCCGGTGTTGAGCAGCAGCGAACCCAGCGAGATGCCGATGGCGAAGACGATGAGGGTGCCCCAGTTGACCAGGGGTTCCAGCTTCTTCCAGCTGTAGACGCCCACCTTGGGAAGCAGCAGGAATCCGATGGCGATGATGGTGATGGTCGACGAGTCGATCGGGTGGAGCACACCCTCGGTCGCCCACATGAGCAGCAGCAGGATGGACACGGTGATCAGTCGCTTCTCCGGCCCGCTCATCGGTCCCAGGTCCGCCAGCTGCTTCTCGACGGTCGCCCGTCCCCCCTTGATGACGTCCACCTCCGGCGTGATGGCGGCCCGCATGACGAAGAACAGGGCGATCGACATGAGCACCGACCAGGGCGCGGCCCAGAGGAACCACTGGCCCCAGGAGACCGTCACGCCGAGGGACTCCTCGATGAAGCCGACGGCCACCATGTTCTGCGCGGCGGCGGTCTTGATGCCCACGTTCCAGATGGAGATGGACTGGGCGGCGGTGATGACCAGCAGGGCGGCGAGGTTGGAGCGCTTGGCCATGCCGAAGGCGGCGACCATACCCAGGAGGATGGGCACGACGGCGCCGGCGCGGGCGGTGGCGGAGGGGACGAAGAAGGCCAGCAGCGTGGAGATGACGATGGTGCCGATGAGCACGTTCGACGTCTTCTCGCCGGAGACCTTGAGCACGTGCAGGGCGATGCGCTTGTGCAGGCCGGTGGCCTGCATGGCCGCCGCGAGCATGAGGGCGGCGGCGACCAGGGCCACCGCGGACGTCGAGAAGCCGCCGAGGGCGGTGCCGAGCGCGCCCGAGGTGCCCATGATCTCCCCCGGCGCCTCCGGGTCAGGTGAGAGGCCGATGAGCAGGGCGACGAGCACGATGATGATCATGGCGCTGACGGGGTAGGACACCGCCTCGGTCACCCACATGATGACGGCGAAGGCGAGGATGCCGAGGGCGATCTGGCCGTGCCAGCTCAGGTCGTCGCCGAGCGGCAGGAAGAGCACGACGGCGAGGGCGACGAAGGAGAGGACGAACCAGAGGGGCTTGAGGGTTCGCGACTTTCCGGGTGGGGTGGCCGGGTCGGCGGGGGCGGTGATGGTGCTGGCGGCGGTGGTCACCGGGAACAACTCCGATCATGGATGGACAGAATGGTACTTTCATTCTATCGAGTGACTTGAACGTTCCAACGACCCGTCGGGCGAGGTTCGTCACACTCCCCGCGCCCACGGCTGATGCCGGTCAGCGGGCCGGCAGGGACTACAGTGAAGCCAATGACAACGTTCAAGGATCTCGGCCTTCCCCTGCCCATCGTGCGCGAACTTCAGCGACAGGGGATCACCGAGCCCTTCCCCATCCAGGCCGCCGCCATCCCGGACGCCCTGGCCGGCCGTGACGTCCTCGGCCGCGGCCCCACCGGCTCCGGCAAGACCTTCACCTTCGGCTTGCCCATGCTCACGCGCCTGGCCGAATCCGGCTCCTCCCGCCCCGGCCACCCGCGCGCCCTCGTGCTCACCCCAACCCGCGAGCTCGCCTCCCAGGTCCGGGAGCGTCTCGACGCCCCCGCCAACGCCCTCGGCCTGCGCCTGCTCGACGTCGTCGGCGGCGTCAACATCAACCGCCACATCCGTTCCCTGGCTGCCCCGGTCGACCTGCTCGTCGCCACCCCGGGCCGCGCCCAGGACCTCATCAACCAGGGCAAGCTCTTCTTCGACGACATCGACGTCGTCGCCCTCGACGAGGCCGACCAGATGGCCGACATGGGCTTCCTCCCCCAGGTGCGCAAGCTCATGGACCTGACCCCGCGCACCGGCCAGCGCCTGCTGTTCTCCGCCACGCTCGACGGTGACGTGCAGAAGCTCATCGACCGCTACCTCACCGACCCGGTCACCCACTCCACCGCCCCGGTGCAGGCCAGCGTGGACACCATGACCCACTACCGCCTCCTCGTCGGCGACCGCGACGAGCGCGCCGAGGTCATCCTGCGCATCGGCGCCCGCGAGGGCAAGACCATCATGTTCATGCGCACCAAGCACGGCGTGGACCGCCAGGTGAAGAAGCTGCGCCGCGTCGGCGTCAACGCCGCCGGCCTGCACGGTGACAAGGGCCAGTCCACCCGCACCAACGCGCTGGCCGGCTTCGCCGACGGCTCCGTCCCCGTCCTCGTGGCCACCGACATCGCCGCCCGCGGCATCGACATCAACGACGTCTCACTCGTCGTCCACGTCGACCCCCCGGCCGAGCACAAGGCCTACCTCCACCGCGCCGGTCGCACCGCCCGCGCCGGCACCTCCGGCACCGTGGTCACCCTCGTCATGGATGAACAACGCAAGGAGGTGGAGACCCTCATGCGCAAGGCCGGCGTCGACGCCAAGGAGGTCCGCGTCACCGCCGACTCGGACGCCCTGACCAAGATCACCGGCGCCCGGGTCCCCTCCGGCACCCCGCTGACCCCGCCCGGCCAGCAGCAGACCCGACGCACCTCCCCGGGACAGGGCCAGCGTCGCGGCGGTCCGCAGGGGCAACGCTCCCGCTCCGGGCGCGGGGGTCGCTCCGGTTCCGGCTCCGGCGGCTCCGGTGGTCGGCGCGGCGGCTCCTCCGGCGGGCGCCGACGCTCCTCCTAGCATCGATCTCATGGAACGCACATGGACATAGCAATCAGCATCATCTCCCTGATCGGATTCGTGGCACTGACCGCCTCGACCGGCCTGTTCGTGGCCATCGAGTTCGCCCTCACCGGTCTGGAGCGCTCGACCGTGGACAACCACGTCCGCGACAAAGGTGACCGCAGCGCGCACGCCGTGCAGCGCGACTACCAGAACCTCTCCTTTGTGCTCTCGGGTGCCCAGCTGGGCATCACCGTGACCACGCTGGCCACCGGTTTCCTCGCCGAACCGATCCTCGCCCGCTACTTCACTCCCCTGCTCGGGCTGTTCGGGCTCACGGAGTCGGCGTCCTCGGCGGTGGCGCTCGTGCTGGCGCTCATCGTGGCGACGTTCCTGTCGATGGTCTTCGGCGAGCTGGTGCCCAAGAACATCGCCATCACCACCCCGTTGCACACCGCGCGCGTCGTCGTCCACCCGGTCAACGTGTTCAACGTGGTGTTCAAGTGGTTCATCGTTCTGATGAACCGGTCGGCCAACTGGGTGGTCCGCAAGCTCGGTTTCGAACCGGCCGACGAGCTGGCCTCCGCCCGCTCCTCCCAGGAGCTGGGCACCCTGGTGCGCAACTCCGCCGAGCACGGTGGCCTGGACGCCAACACCGCCCGGGTGCTGGACCGGTCCCTGCAGTTCGGTGACGCCATCGCCACGGAGTTCATGACCCCGCGCTCCACGATCGACTCCCTCGGTGTCGACGACACCGTCGCCGACCTCATCGCCCTGGCCCTGGAGTCGGGCCACTCCCGCTTCCCCGTCGTCCGGGGCGACCTCGACGACACCGCCGGGGTGGTGCACATCAAGGACGCGTTCTCCGTGCCCCGTCACCTGCGGTCGACGACCACCCTCGGCTCGCTGGCCCGCCCCGTCCCGGTCGTGCCCGACACCCTCGACGGTGACGCCGTGCTCAACGCCGTACGCAACGCCGGTTCCCAGGTCGTGCTCGTCGCCGACGAGTACGGCGGCACCGCCGGACTGGTCACCATCGAGGACGTCGTGGAGGAGATCCTCGGCGAGGTCTACGACGAACACGACGACGCCGAGGCAGAACGTGACTTCCAGGCCTTCGGTTCCTCCTGGGAGGTCTCCGGCCTGGTACGCATCGACGAGCTGGCCCAGCGGGTCGGTTACTCCGCGCCCTCCGGCCCGTATGAGACCCTCGGCGGTCTGGTCATGGCCCAGCTGGGCCGGATCCCGCGCGTCGGTGACACCCTGGTCCTCCCCGAGGCCGACAACCCCGCCCGCGCGGAGTTCGCCTCCGGTGTCGACGCCCGCTGGGTCGCCCGGGTCACCGTGATGGAGGACCGTCGCGTGGACAAGGTCATCCTCACCCCCGTCAGCGACGAGGACGCGAAGAACCACGTGCCGGGGGTCGAGAAGTGAACATCGCCACCACCATCCTGCTCATCGCCGGGCTGCTGGCCGCCAACGCCTTCTTCGTCGCCTCCGAGTTCGCGCTGATCTCCTCCCGCCGTGACCGCATCGAGTCCCTCATCGCCCAGGGCCGCACCGCCGCCCGCAAGGTCCTCTACGCCACCGAGCACCTGTCGATCATGCTCGCCGGCGCCCAGTTCGGCATCACCATCTGCTCGCTCATCCTGGGCAAGGTCGCCGAGCCGGCGGTCGCCCACTTCATCGAGGGTCCCTTCCTCGCGCTCGGCATGCCCGAGAATCTGCTTCACCCGATCTCCTTCGTCATCGCCCTGGCGTTCATCACCTTCCTGCACATCCTCTTCGGTGAGATGGTGCCCAAGAACATCGCCATCGCCGGCCCGGAGACCCTGGCCATGTGGCTGACCCCGGCGATGATCTGGTGGGTGCGCATCACCCGGCCGCTCATCGAGTTCATGAACTGGATCGCCCGGATCACCCTCCGCGCGTTCGGCATCGAGCAGAAGGACGAGCTCGACAGCACCGTCGACGAGGCGCAGCTCGCGTTCATGATCCGCGAGTCCCGCGCCGAAGGCCTGCTCGACGCCGAGGAGACCCTGCGTCTGTCGAAGGCGCTGCGCTCGGAGAAGCGCAGCCTCAAGGAGGTGATGATCCCGCTCGACCGGGTCCGCTCCCTCACCCTCGGCCGCCGCGGAGTCCCCCTCGATGACCTGGAGAGGGCGGTGGTGGAGACCGGCTACTCCCGCTTCCCCGTGACCGGGCCGGAGGACGCGTTCCTCGGTTACATCCACGTCAAGGACGTCCTCGACATGCTCGCCGCCACCGCTGGTGACGAGTTCATCCCCCGTTCGGAGATCCGGCCGCTGACCATCGTCGACGGCTCCGGCACCATGGACGAGGCCCTGCGTAAGCTCCACCGCCGCTCCGCTCACATGGCCCAGGTCCGCGACCGGGGCGAACTCCTCGGTGTGATCACCCTCGAGGATCTCATCGAGGAGTACGTCGGCACCGTCAACGACTGGACCCACGAGGATGACTGAGCTGCTGGCACGTTCCGACTGGGAGCGGCGGATGACGGCGCATGAGGCCCGCGCCGATGAGCTGACCCGCGCCCACCTCGACCGTCGCCGACGCCACGAGAAGCACCCCGTCTACGACTTCCTCTTCGAGTACTACCCCATCCGCCCAGCGCACCTGCGGCGCTGGCACCCCGGAGTCGGCATCCGCCTCGAGGGCACCTCCCCGCACCTGCAGTGGCGTGACTACACGCTTGTCGACGCCACCCACACCACCGTCGATCTCCCCACACTGTGGGATCGGCGCGGCGACACCTTCCGCTACATCCGCCATCTGCTGGCCCGCACGAACACCAACCCGGCCCACTTCGACTGCTTCGGGCTTCACGAGTGGGCCATGGTCTACCGCACCGATGCGCCGCGCCACGATCTGCCCCTGCGGTTGGGGCGGGCGGGAAGCGACGCGGTCGTCGAGAAGCACCGCCTGCGGTGCACCCACATCGACGCCTACCGCTTCTTCACCGAACCCGCCCGCCCCCTCAACCTCACCGTCCTCGACCGGGCGGGCCAGCCCGACAGCGACCAGGCCGGCTGCGTCCACGCGACCATGGACTTATACAAGTGGGCCGGAAAACTCGGGCCGATCGTGCCGGGCGAGCTGTTCCTGGACACCTTCGAGCTCGCCGTCGACGCCCGTGTCCTCGACATGGAGGCCTCCCCGTACGACTGTCGTGCCTACGGTGTCGGGGTCGTGGCGATCGAGACGCCGGAGGGCAAGGCCGAGTACGTCTCCCGGCAACGGGACCTCGCCGAACGCGGAACCGTGCTGCGTGACCGGCTTGTCGCGCTCATCGACGTCGCCGAAGCCACTACACTGACGTCCTAACATCCGGCGTCAGGGAGGTTCACGCACGTGGGTCGTCATTCCAGTGGCAAGCAGAACTACTCAGTCTCCGGCGGTGTCATCCTCGCGACCGTCGCCGTCCTCGCCCTCATCGCCGTCCTCATCTGGTGGTTCGGCCTGCGCTCGGAGGCCGAACAGCAGGACGCCGACGCCGCCGGCGAGTGCATCCAGGGTGACCTGGCCCTCCCCGTCGCGGAGACCATCGACGGTGTGGCCGAGCCCATGATCGGTCAGTGGAATGAATCCGACCCCATCGTCCGTGACCACTGTGTCACCGCCGAGCTGGTGTCCTCCCCCGCCGAGGCCGCCGTGGTCATCGGACCTGACTCCCCCACCACCGACGACGCGCTCGGTGATCGCACCGTCTCCTCCTCCCCGGCTGTCGAGGTTCTCGAGGCGGGCCTGGTCAACGGCTCCGACGACACCGCGGCCGGAGACGTGACCTATCCCGTCGCTTCCGATCCCGATGTCGCCGTCGCCGTCGCCACGGCCCTCGCAGGTGATGCCGCTCCCGACCTCCTCTCCCGCGACCGTTCCCACTCTTTCGACCTCGACTCCGATTCACCGCAGGCTGCCCGCCAGGCACTCGCCGCCAGCAGTGATGACTTCACCCCGGTCGACAATGCCGAGGTGGTCCTCCACGCCCACATCCTCAATCCCGCCGGAGAGATCACCGAGGAACAGACCCGCGCGGCCGCCGAGTTCGCCGAGGCCTTCGACGCCACCGCGGAGATCCCGGACACTGTGCCCGAGCGAAGCGCCGCCTGGGCCGCCGTCGACGGGGACTCCGGGTCGGAGGACCCCGCCCCGCAGGGGTCGACGGAGCCCGTTGACACGCTGCTGCTTTTCGACACCTCCGACAACACCAACGCCGACTTCGGCGACGGCACGATCCACACCGTCGGCGCCGACGCCCTGGCTGCCCTGGCCACAGCCCTCGGGGACGAGGGACAGCAGGTGGCCCTGTGGAACTACTCCTCCCCGCTCAACCCGGGGGTGACCAACGGCTGGCGGCGCAACATCAGCTTCACCGACGCCGCCGAGTCCGCCGCCGCCGTCCAGCGCTTCGGCACCGGCGGAGTCCCGCAGTCCCGTTCCGCGCTCGTCGCCGCCACCGCGGCGGCCGCTGAGCAGGCCCGCGCCACCGGCGAACCGGCCCGGGTGCTGCTGCTGACCACCGGCACCGCCCAGGACATGGACGACGCCGCCTTCACCTCCGCCCTCGACCAGGCAGTCGGCGACGCCGAGGTGGAGATCTCCGTGGTCCACGTCGGTGACGGGCAGCCGGACTCCGTCCTGGCGGACCGCGCCGACGACTCCGAGACCGTCACCGACGCCGCGGATCTGGAATCCACGCTGCGTTCTGTTGCGGGCCTGGAGGACTGACCTACCTCGCTGCACGTCGTGCCCGCTGCCGGGGAGTCCAGTGACTTCCGTGAGCTGGCCGGCGGGAACGCGGCCGTTCCGTGCTGCATTCCCCGACACCGGCAGGCGGGCAGGAAAAAACCGCCTCCCCGTCTCCGGCCCGTGAGCTGGCCGGCGGAGGGAAGGCGGTGACGTGAAGGCCGTTTAAGAGGTTTTGCGGGTACGACGGGCCGCGAGTTCGTCCATGCCAATGACCTCGGCGCCGATCTCCTCGTCGATGCGCTCGGAGGGGAAGGAGGCGATGGTGCCGGTCAGTTCCTTCATGATGCCGGGCACGGCGATGCCGAACACGCCCTGGCCGCCGCCCAGGAGGTCGATGACCTCGTCGGCGGAACGGCACTCGTAGACGGTGGTGCCGTCGGAGACGAGGGTGATCTCAGCGATGTCATTGGCACCACGGTCGCGCAGCTTCTCCACCGCCAGGCGGATGTTCTGCAGGGAGATGCCGGTGTCGAGCAGACGCTTGACGATCTTCAGAACGAGGATGTCGCGGAACGAGTAGAGCCGCTGGGAGCCGGAGCCGCGGGCACCACGGATCGAGGGGACGACCAGCTTGGTGCGGGCCCAGTAGTCGAGCTGGCGGTAGGTGATGCCGGCCACCTGGCAGGCGATGGGCACACGGTAGCCCACCTCTTCGCCGGGACCGAGGTCGAAGAGGGATTCCTGGACGGGGTGGTCGGTGTTGCTCACGTAATTACTCCCATGGGGTTTGGACGAGCGCCCTATGCGTCATTTAATGCCAAGGTTAGAGCAACGTCAAGACACAACTCGGCAACACGCCGTAACTCTAAGCCTCAACTTGAAGCTTAGAGTTACTTTTCCCCATTGTCATCTTTAGTCACGCCGGTGTCATTGTCCCCACCAGTGTCAGGGCCGCCCGGGGAGTCCTCGTCAAAGAAGTCGGCCTCGGACATGCCGAGCGACCGCATCATCTCCTCGAAGTCGGCGTCCGCCTGGGCGTCACCCGACGCGGAGAGCTCCGCCTCCCCCGATTCCCGCGCGTCCGCCCCGAAACGCAGATCGAAGTACTCCTCGAGCACGTCATCGGAGACGAAGAAGGAGGCCTGCTGGAGCACGTCCTCCTCGACCTTGAGGTCGACCTCGAGTGCGCGGGCGAGCTTGATGGCGTCGGACGGGCGTGCGTCGACCTCCTCTCCGTCGTTGAACACGATGGAGGCGATAAACACACCCTCGAAGTGGCTGATGATGTTGACCCCTGAGACTCCGCTGGTCATGCGGGTGATCAGATCGCTCATGATGTCCTGCGACCCGGGGCGACGAGGCGTGTAGCCGCTGTCGCGGACGTCGATGTCGGCGGCCGAGATGGGCGACAGCCAGATCGGGAGGATGCGGTTCTGCTCGGCCCAGCGCAGGAGCACGCAGCTGAACTGTTCGGGGCCGACGGTGTGGACGCCGTGGTACTCGACGGGGATCAGGGTCATGAATCCAGCTCGTCGCGCAGGGCGTTCTTCACCAGGCTGGCGTGGAGGGAGACGACCAGCGCGGACATCTGCTGCCCCATCTCCTCGGCGCGTGCCTTGGCGCTGTCACCGCGGGAGCGGGCGACCGGGGTGACAGCCTGGCTGATCATGTCGGCCTGCCGACGGGCGGTGTTGCGCAGGGACTTGAGGTGGCGGGCGTCGAACCCGAAGCCCTTGAGCGCTTCTGCCGTGGTGGCGATGCGGACGTCGTCGGCGGTGAAGAAGCCGGCGTCGTCGGGGGTGATGAGTCCGGCGTCGAGAAGTTCGGCGACCAGTTCGAGGCCCACACCGGCCTGGGCGGCGACATCGGAGTCGGTGAGGCGGGTGGCCACCGGCGCCCGGAAGTTCTCCGGGGAGACGATCGGCTCAGCCTCACCCGCGGTGAGGATGGCGGCGACGGCGCCGGAGTCCATGGCGTCGAGCTGCTCGCGAATGACCTTCAGCGGCAGGTAGTTGTCGCGCTGCGTGACCAGGATGTACCGCAGTCGCTGCACATCGTCACCGGTGAAGCGCCGGTACCCCGATGCGGTGCGCTGCGGGGTGATCAGCCCCTCGGACTCGAGGAAGCGGATCTTGGAGACGGTGACGTCCGGGAATTCCGGGGTCAGCTGCTCCAGGACCTTGCCGATGGACAGGGTCCGGGCAGAGGTCCTCGGGGTACTGGTCGGGACGGACCGGACGGCCGCCGACTTACGGACTGCACTCACTGCGCTGTGTGTTTCCCTCTTGCTACGGGGTGAATAAGACGGATCAGTTCTTCGGGCCGGCGAGGAACACCAGACGGAACTTGCCGATCTGGATCTCATCCCCCGTGGTCAGGGTCTGGGAGTTGCGCGGCTCGCGGTTGACGTAGGTGCCGTTGAGGGATCCGACGTCGAAGACCTCGAACTCGCCGTCGTTGATGCGGAACTCCGCGTGACGGCGCGAGACGGTGACGTCGTCGAGGAAGATGTCCGACTCGGGGTGGCGTCCGGCGGTGGTGATCGCCTGGTCCAGCAGGAAGCGGGCGCCGGCGTTCGGGCCACGCTTGACCACGAGCAGACCTGCCCCTTCGGGCAGGTTGTCCGCCCCGGACGTGGCCGGGGCGGCGCCGGACTCCATTTCCTTCAGCAGATCGGCACGGAAGACCGACGTGGTCTCCACCTGTGCTTCAGGAGTACCGGTGTTCTCGCTCATTTCTCAACCTCCGATTGTCGTCAACGGTGACTGGTAGTAATCATAGCGGTTGCGCCCTCCCCGGGAGGGCGCGGGACGCGCGATGTGTCCCCGGCCGGGTCACGGGGCGGAATCTGATCAGCGGAAAAGGTTACCGATTCCGGACACGACGGAGTTGCCGCCACCGGCGAGCGGGTTGTCTGAGACCATGTAGGTCCACGTCGCGGACGGACGCGCGAGTCCCTCGTCCGCCAGGTGGGCCCCGTCGGCGTCGATGGTCACCGTCTCGAAGGTCGCCACCGCCTTGTCGACGGCGCGCTGGGCCAGCTCCTTGAACTCCCGCACCGCGATGCGGTGGTACTCGTCGATGGGTGTCTCGCGGGCGATGGCGCGCAGGTGGATCGACTCCCGGACGTCATCCATGACGGCGAGGTGGTCGGCCCACTCCTGGTCGAGGTGGAAGAGCATGATGTCGCGGGCGGCCTGTTCACGGACCGGGTGGTCGAGGTCGGCCAGCTCGGCGGCGCGTTCCGGTGACCGTCGGGACAGTTCCTCCCAGGCCTGGGCGGTGTCGAGGAGGCGGGCGCGGCGTTCGTCGATGATGATCCGCTGGTCGGCGAGCAGCTGGTTGTACTTCCACGTCTGGGAGTGGATTTCCAGCAGCTGGCCCTCGGTGACGCGCTGGCAGTGGCCGACGAAGTCCTGGATCCGCTTGGCGGTGATGAGGCCGGAGTCGTCGGGCTGGGCGCTGACGGATTCCCCCGATCCGCCGGAGGTGACCACGTCATCCTCGAGGGAGACGAAGAACAGGGACAGGCCCGGATCCCCCTGGCGTCCGGCACGTCCGCGGAGCTGGTTGTCCAGGCGGGCGGTGCGGTGCCGGGAGGTGCCGATGACGGCCAGGCCGCCGAGCTCGGCGACGTTGGCGTGCTCGGTTTCGTCGGCACCGCCGAGTTTGATGTCGGTGCCACGGCCGGCCATCTGGGTGGAGACGGTCACCCGGCCCAGGTCACCGGCTTCGGCGACGATCCGGGCTTCCTCGGCGTCATTCTTGGCGTTGAGGACGTTGGCGTCGATGCCGCGTTCGGCCAGTGCCTCGGCCAGGGCCTCGGACTCGGCGACGTCGTGGGTGCCCACGAGGACGGGCTGGCCGGTGGCGTGGAGGGCGACGATCTCCTCGACGATGGCGCGGTTCTTCTCGGCGGCGGTGGCGTAGATGCGGTCGGCCTCGTCGAAGCGCCGCAGTTCGCGGTGGCGGTCGATGACGGAGACGTGCAGATCGTAGAACTGGCGGAGCTGGTCGGTGGCCTCCACGGCGGTGCCGGTCATGCCGCACACCTTCGGGTAGCGGCGCATGAGGGCCTGGAGGGTGATGGTGTCGAGGATCTTCCCGCCCTCGGTGACGTCGAGGCCCTCCTTGGCCTCTACGGCTGCCTGGAGTCCGTCGGGCCAGCGCTGCAGGTCGGCGACCCGCCCGCGGGAGGCGTCGATGAGGGCGACCTTGCCGTCGGCCACCAGGTAGTGGATGTCCCGGATGAGCAGGGCCTTGGCGTGCAGGGCGAGATTGACCTTCACCAGGGTGGTGCCGATGTGCTCGTCGTCGTAGAGGGACCCGATGCCCAGGGCACCCTCGACGCGGGTGGCGCCGGCGTCGGTGAGGAAGACGTTCCGGCGGTCGTCGTCGATGGTGTAGTGCTCGCGTTCACGCAGGTGGCGGACCACGTCGGTGATCTGGCCGGTGGACTCGACACCCGGCTGGTTGCCGGCGAGCACCAGTGGGACGAGTGCCTCGTCGACGAGGACGGAGTCGGCCTCGTCGACGAGGGCGACGTCCGCCGGGGCCTGGACCGCGTCGGCGCGGCGGGTGATCTGCTGGTCCCGGAGAACGTCGAAGCCGATTTCATTCACCGGCCCGTAGACCACGTCGCTGGCGTAGGCCACCCGCCGCTGCTGAGCGTCGAGCTTCTCCGTGATCGCGGCGACGGTGAGACCGAAGAACTCCACGAGCGGGCGCATCCATTCGGCGTCGCGGGCTGCGAGGTAGTCGTTGACCGTGATCACGTGGACCCGTCTGCCCATGAGGCCGAACCCGGTGGCGGCCATCGCGCCGACCAGGGTCTTGCCCTCGCCGGTGGCCATCTGGATGACATCGCCCTCGAGCAGGCGCAACACCGCCTGGGACTGGACCGGGAAAGGCGTCAGCCCCAGCGAACGCTGCGAGGCGACGGCGAGCACGGCGAGGAACTCTGCGGGGTCGGCGAGCTCGCCGCCCGCGGTGAGGGTGCGGGCTCTGGCGGCCACGGCGGCGTCATCAAGCGAGGCGAGAGCATCGATCCGGGAAGTGGCGTCGTCGACTATGGCGACGCTGCGCTTCTGGTTGCGCGACTGCCGCGCGCCCATCGCCTTCCAGAACCAGTCGAATGCCACGGGGAACCTCCAGTACTACCGAGTGAATACGTCCCCTCCACAGTAGTTGAGCAGGCTCCACTATCCTGGACCCATGCATTCTGTGAGCGTGAAGCTTCCCTCCAGCACGGGAACGACAATGGCCGGCACGATTGACTTCCCGGATGCGGAACCGGTGGGGTTCGCGATCTTCGCGCACTGTTTCACCTGTTCCCGCTTCGCCCCCGCCGCCTCCCGCGTGTGCAAGACGCTCGCCGAACACGGCATCGCCGCCCTGCGATTCGATTTTCCCGGTCTCGGCCAGTCCGAGGGTGACTTCGCCGACACCTCCTTCACCCAGAACGTCGACGACATCGTCGCCGCCAGCGACTGGCTCACCGCCAACTACGAGGCGCCGCAGCTGCTCGTCGGCCACTCCCTCGGCGGCGCGGCCGCACTCCAGGCGGCGACCCGCCCGGAGATGAAGCACCTGGCCGCCGTGGCCACGATGGGTGCCCCCTTCGACCCCGCCCACTCGGTCCTGCACTTCGCCGACCGGGTCAAGGACGCCGACGAGGACGGCTCGGTCACCGTCGTCCTCGGTGGCCGCGACATCGTCATCTCCCGGGAGTTTCTCGAGGACCTCGCCGACACCAATCCGGAGGCCTACCTCCCCCGCCTGCGCAAGCCGCTGCTGCTCATCCACTCCCCCGTCGACCAGACCGTCGGCGTGGAGAACGCGCAGAACATCTTCCGCAAGACCCGCTACCCCAAGTCCCTGGTGAGCCTGGACAAGGCCGACCACCTGTTCACCCGCGGCACCTCCGCCCAACGCGCCGGGCACATCATCGCCGAATGGTCCCGCCCCTACCTGGTGCCCAACCAGCTGCCCGCCCAGGTCGACGCCGACCAGGTCATGGCCACCTCCGCCGCCGGCACGAAGTTCGGTTCCGTCGTCCGCACCGACGCGCACAAGGTCATCACGGACCGCGCCAAGGCCGACGGCGGCAAGGACGCCGGCATGACCGCCATCGACCTGCTCATGTCCGCGCTCGCCGCCGCCACCTCCGAGGCCGTCCGCGCCGCCGCGAAGGGCATGAAGCTCGACGACGTCCGCGTCACCGTCACCCACGCCTCCGCCTCCACCTTCCAGCGCCAGGTCCACCTCGACGGCACGCTGTCCGCGGCGGAGCGCCGCCTGCTTCTCGACGCCGCGAAATCCACTGACATCCAGGGCATGCTCTCCGGCGCCAACATCATGGACGTTCCCGCGTGAGCCTCGGTGGAGCAGTGTTCCCCGGCGACCGGCGCTGCCCCTGCGGCACCGGCCTGACCTACGCCGAGTGCTGCGGGAAGTACCACGAGGGCGCCGTCGCCCCGACCGCCGAGACGCTCATGCGTTCGCGTTTCACCGCCTTCGTGGTCCGCGACGCCGACTATCTGCTGGCCACCTGGGACCCGGACACCCGCCCCTCCGACCTGACCCTGGTGGACCTGCCGGTGCGTTTCTACCGCCTCGACATCATCGATGTCGTCGGCGGCGGACCGCTCGACACCACCGGCATGGTGGAGTTCGAGGCCTTCTACCGGGGCGAACCCTCCGGCTCGCAGCGGGAGCGCTCCACCTTCCGGCGCCTGGACGGCCGGTGGTTCTACTCCGCCGGCGACGTGGGCTGAACCTGCCCGAGGGTCTGTACACGGGCCCGATACCTGTCATACGATAGGCCCATGACAACGCCGCGCATCACCGTCCTCCAGCCCGACCCCGCCGCATCCCTGGACCAGTTCACCGACTGGCTCACCGAGGCCGGCGCCGCCGTCGACGTCGTCGACCTCACCGCCACCGACGTGCCGGAGACCGTCGGCGACGGCGTCATCGTCCTCGGCGGCATCAACGACGCCCGCTCCTACCCCTGGGTCGGTGATCTCCACGCTGCCCTCCGCGACTGGGTCTCCGCCGGCATCCCCGTCCTCGGCATCTGCCTCGGCGCCCAGCTGCTCGCCGACGCCCACGACGGCGACCTCGACTTCGGCCTCGAAGGCGAGGAAGGGGCCGTCGAGGTCGAACTCATGGAGGCCGCGGCCCCCGAGCCCGTCTTCGTCGGCCTCGAGTCCCCGCTGGTGGTCCCGGAACACCATCACGACGTCATCACCGAGCTCCCGCCCGGAGCGGAACTCCTGGCAGCCTCGAAACGCTACGAGGTCCAGGCCTTCCGCCTCGGCTCCGCCGTGGGCGTCCAGTTCCACCCCGAGGCCTCCCCCGAGACCATGGCCACCTGGACCACACAGTCCGGTGGCGACGGTGACGCCATGCTCGCCGAGATGCAGGACGTCGACGACCGGGTGTCAGAGACCGGCCGGCGGATCGCCCGCAACTTCGTCACCATCCTCATGGAGCGCCACTGACCAGGCGATTCGCCTTTGCGGATGACACTGTTGTAACCTGAAGCAGTTGCATTCCGATGCAGCGGCGGACTGTGGCGCAGTTTGGTAGCGCACTACACTGGGGGTGTAGGGGTCGCAGGTTCAAATCCTGTCAGTCCGACAAAGCACAGGCCAGAGTCTCCGGACTCTGGCCTGCTTTTTGGTTGTGCCGCCGCCGGGACGCCGACGCCCCGACACCGCAAGCGTGCCGGGGCGTCGATAAGCGGTGATCAGCCGAGGAAAGCCTTGTCGGAGAGCGTCGCTCCCTTGATGTTGGCGAACTCCTGGAGCAGGTCACGGACGCCGAGCTTGGCCTTGGTGGCGGCGTCGGCCTCGTAGACGATGCGGCCCTCGTGCATCATGATGAGCCGGTTGCCCAGGCGCAGGGCCTGTTCCATGTTGTGGGTGACCATGAGGGTGGTCAGTCCGCCCTCGGCGACGATGCGTTCGGTGAGACCGGTGACCAGTTCGGCCCGCTGAGGGTCGAGGGCTGCGGTGTGCTCGTCGAGCAGCATGATCCGGGGGTTGGTGAATCCGGCCATGAGCAGGGACAGCGCCTGGCGCTGCCCGCCGGAGAGCAGGCCAACTTTGGCGGTGAGTCGGTCCTCGAGGCCGAGTTCGAGGGACTGGAGCTTGTTCACGAACTGGTCGCGACGCGCCCGGGTCAGTCCCCTGCCCAGGCCCCGGCCCTTGCCGCGCAGCCACGCGAGGGAGAGGTTCTCCTCGATGGTCAGCGTCGGGGCGGTGCCGGCCAGGGGGTCCTGGAAGACGCGGCCGACGTAGCGGGCACGCTTGAACTCGGGGAGCTTGTTCACCCGCCTGCCGTCGATGATGACGTCGCCGGAATCGACGGCAAGGCGGCCGGCGACGGCGTTGAGGAGGGTGGACTTGCCGGCGCCGTTGGAACCGATGACGGTGACGAAGTCCCCCTCGGCGAGCTCGAGTGAGAGGTCGTTGAGGGCGATGCGCTCGTTGACGGTGCCGGGGAAGAACGTCTTGGTGACGTGGGAGACGGTGAGCATGTCAGGCCTCCTTCGCGGCGAGGGCCGGCTCGGGTGCAGGCTCGGAGGTCTTGGGCCTCACGGTGCGGCCGACCGCTCCCCTGACGCTCTTGAAACGCGGGAGGAGGAGAGCAACGATGACCAGCAGTGCGGTGATGAGCTTCATGTCGTTCGGGTCCAGCCCGACCTGGAGAGCGGCGAAGATGATGATCCGGTAGATCACCGCGCCGACGATGACGGCGAACACGGCGAGCCAGAGGTTGCGCTGTCCGAGGATCGCCTGACCCATGATCACCGATGCGAGGCCGACGAGGATGAGGCCGATGCCCATGGAGATGTCGGCGAAGCCCTGGTACTGGCCGACGAGGGCACCGCACATGCCGACGAAGCCGTTGGACAGTGCCAGGGTCAGCGTCTTGGTGTAGTCGGTGGACACCCCGAAGGAGGTGATCATCTGCCCGTTGTCACCGGTGGCGCGCAGGGACAGTCCCAGGTCGGTGGCGAGGAACCACACCACCAGGACGCCGAGGAGGGCGACGATGACGGCGAGGATGCCAGCACCGGCCCAGGAGCCGAGGAGCCCGGCGTCGCGAAGCGGGGTGAACAGTGTGTCCTGCCGCAGCAGGGGGATGTTCGCCCCGTCCATGATGCGCAGGTTGATCGACCACAGGGCGATCATGGTGAGAATGCCGGCCAGCAGACCGTCGATCCGCCCCTTGGTGTGGAGCAGACCGGTGATGCCGCCGGCGATGAAACCGGTGACGAATCCGGCGAGGGTGGCCAGCACCGGGTGCCAACCGTTGAGGATGCCGACGGCCGCGGTGGCGGCGCCGGTGGTGAAGCTGCCGTCGACGGTGAGATCCGGGAAGTTGAGCACACGGAACGTCAGGTAGACGCCGAGTGCCATCACCCCGTAGATCAGGCCGACCTCGACCGCGCCGATCATACGGTTTCGGCCTCGCTGAGGATGTTCTCGGGGATGGTGACACCCTGACGCTCGGCGGCGTCCTCGTTGATGACGTAGGTGAACTCGGTGGCGGTCTCGACCGGCATGGTGGCCGGGTCCTCGCCGTCACGCAGGATGCGCAGGGCCATCTCACCGGTCTGGCGACCCAGCTCGGTGTAGTCGATGCCCAGGGTGGCGATGGCGCCGCCCTCGACGGTGCCGGCCTCGGCGGCGATGACCGGGATCTGCTTCTGCTCGGCGACCTGGACCAGGGAGGCGATGCCGGACACGACCATGTTGTCGGTGGGCACGTAGATGGCGTCGACGTCGCCGAGTGCCTCGACTGCCTGCTGGATGTCGTTGGCGGTGGTCACGGTCTGAGTGACCACCTCGAGGTCACGCGGGCCCGCGGCCTCCTGCACAGCGTCGACCTGCACCTGGGAGTTGACCTCACCGGAGGCGTAGACGATGCCGATGGACTGCGCGTCCGGGACGATCTCCTTGAGCAGGTCGAGCTGGTCCTCGATGGGAGCGGCGTCGGAGGTGCCGGTGACGTTGCCGCCCGGGGCGTCGTTGGACTCCACGAGCTCGGCGGACTCGGCGTCGGTGACGGCGGTGAACACGACGGGAATGTCGGTGATGTTCTGGGCGGTGGCCTGCGCGGCCGGGGTCGCCACGGCGAGCACCATGTCCAGGTCGGCGCCGGCGAACTGCTGGGAGATGGTCAGCGCGGTGGCCTGCTCACCGTTGGCGTTCTGCTCGTCGAACTCGACGTCGACGCCGGCCTCCTCGAAGGCCGCCTTGAAGCCCTCGGCGGCGGCGTCGAGCGCCGGGTGCTGCACCAGCTGGTTGATGCCGATGCTGTAGGACTCACCGGAGTCACCGGCGGCGTCATTGTCGGTGCCCGAGCTGGTGTCGGAGCAGGCGGTCAGGGCCAGGGTGGCGACGGCGGCGATGCCGGCCAGGGTGCGGGCCCGGGAGGAGCGGGAGAACATGGTGGGACGTCCTTCACGGTATGTGATCTGATACGCATCTGAACTTACTGTGTCGGTATCTCACATGGGTAAAAAGACCCGCGCGGGTGTCCCCGGGCACCCGTCACGGGCCCGGCGGAGATCAGGCCGAGTCGCCGTGCTCCGCCACCTGACCGTCCTCGTCGAACTTCTTGGTGCCGGGGGCCGGCTCGCCGGGCTCGGTGACCGGCTCCGGGACGGGCTCGCGGACGACGAGCGACTCGGGGTCGATGGTGATGGTGAAGGCGGTGACCTCGCCGGCCTCGTCACCGTCGACCTCGAAGACCTCCGGATGCTTGAGGGTGACCTCGAGGCGGGTGCCGGTGACGTACTGCAGGGCCTTGATGTCGTCGTCGCCGCCGGTGATGCGTTCGTCCCGGCGCAGGACGCGGAGACGGAACTTCTCCCACATCTGGTGGCCGATCTTGCCGAAGACCTGCGCCCACCCGAACACACCCGTGGGCCGGATGGCCACGAGGTCGAAGATGCCGTCGTTGGCCTGGGCGTCGGGCAGCAGCGGCACACTGGCGACCAGATCGCCACAGTTGCCGATGATCAGCGAGTGGACGCGGGTGCGGTGCCGGGCGCCGCCGTCGAGCCGGTAGTCGACCCGGATGCGGTTGCCGCCGGCCAGGGACTTGGCGATGGCCACGCCATAGGCGAGGAAGCCGATCTTCTTCTTCAGGTCATCGTCGGTGTTGACGATCATCTGCGCGTCGATGCCGACACCGGCCATGACGACGAAGTCGAGGGATTCGGTGGACCCGTCGGGACGGGTCAGCTCCGCCGTGCAGGTGTCGATGCGGGTGTCCTGTCCGCCGAAGACGGTGTCGATCGCGTCCTCCATCTCCAGCGGCAGGGAGAGGTTGCGGGCCAGGAGGTTACCGGTGCCCTGCGGGATGATTCCCAGCGAGGCGCCGGTGTCACGCAGTCCGGCGGCCGCGGCGCGGACGGTGCCGTCACCGCCGCAGGCGACGACCATCTCCGCGCCCTCCTCGGCGGCCTGCTTCGCCTGCCCGAGCCCGGGGTCCTCGACGGTGGTCTCGAACCAGGCGACATCTCCCCAGCCGTGCTTCTCGGCGGCGGCGTGGACGAGCGACTTCAACTCGTCGACGTCGACCTTGACCGGGTTGTAGACGACAGCCGCCTGGCGGGATGTGGGGGTTGAATGCATACGTGACAGGTTACACGCCGAAAAACGCGCGGACCTCCGCCGTCGCCTCGTCCGGCCACACGTGCTCTCCCCCGCCGACCCGGACATGACTCAGGGGCATGTCACAACCCCGCCAGTGCTGCTCGATCACGGAGTTACTCCGCCGGTTGATGGAGGTTCCGTCGCAGCGATTCCGCTCCGCGACACCCTCGAGCACCACCGGCACCGACTCGTAGGGGGTGTCATGCCTGGTGCCGCCGTAGTAGTTGATGGTGCGGTCGTAGGTGCCGTGGATGTCCAGGCGGGCGACCGGCTCATCCGAACAGCCCTCATGGATCGCCCGGTAGTAGGCGGCGCCGACGGGGGCGACGGCGGCGAACGTGTCCGGGAGCTGACAGCCGAGGTAGGCGGCGAAACCACCGCCGTTGGAGAACCCGGTGGCGAAGATCCGGCCGCGGTCGACGCGGTACTCGTCCCGGAGCTCGGTCAGGATTGTCCGGACAAACGCGAGGTCCTCCTCCCCGGAGGTCGCCGCGTAGGGCGCGGGTGCCCAGGCGCGGTCCACGCCGTCGGCGTAGACGACGATCGCCCGCGCGGCCTCCAGTCCGGTGTTCCGTCGCATCACCTCGGCGGTCTCCCGCCAGCCGTGGAAGGCCAGGACGACGGGCCAGGTGCGGGTCTCGTCGTACCCTGCGGGCACCGCCCGCAGGTAGGTCCGCTCCCGGCCGTCAACCGTGGTGGTCACCTTCTCCAGGCTGGCGGCGGTGGTCTCCTGGGTGAGCGGTTGCACCGTCGACGACGTCCCGGACGCCGATTCTCCCGGGTCCTCGATCGTGCAGCCGACGAGCAGCAGCGCAGCTGCCGTCACGGTGAGCAGCCTTTTCATGCGCGCCCCCTCGACCAGGCGGACCACAGGTCGGTGTAGCGTCCGCCGGCGGCGACGAGTTCTGCATGGGTGCCCTGTTCAACGATGCGCCCCTGGTCCATGACGGCGACCCGGTCGGCGCGGGCCGCCTGGTCGAGGCGGTGGGCGATGACCAGGGCCGCCCGATTCCGGGTGACCTCCTCGGCGGCGATCTCGAGTTCACCGGCGCTGGCGGATCCGGCTTCGGCGGTGGCCTCGTCCATGACCACCACCTTCGGGTCGAGCAGGAGGATCCGGGCCAGGGCCAGCTGCTGGGCCTCGACGGGTTCGAGCTGGTGGCCGCGGGCACCGACCTCGGTGTCCAGGCCGTCAACGAGGTCATGAATCCAGTCGGCCCGGACGCGATCGAGCGCGGCGAGGAGTTCGTCGTCGGTGGCGTCCGGTTTCGCCAGGGTGAGGTCCTCGCGCAGGGTGCCGGAGAACACGTGGACGTCCTGGGAGATCATGGCCAGCCGGGCGACGCGCTCGGCATCGGACAGGGAGGACACGGGGACCCCGTCGACGAGGACGCTGCCCTCGTCCGGGATCCGCAGGCCGGCGAGCAGGGCGGCGACGGTGGTCTTGCCGGCCCCGGAGGCGCCGACGAGGGCGACGGTCTCGCCGGGCCGGATGTGCAGGTCGACGTCCCGGACGGCCCAGTCGTCGCCGTAGCTGAAGCTGATGTCGTCCATGTCCACCCGACCCTGCGCGGCCGGCGCCCCGGAGTCCGGGACCGGAGCGGGCGGATCGACGACGACACCGACGATGCGGGTCAGTGAGGCGTAGCCGGACTGGACGGTGTCGAGCACCCGCATGAACATCATCAGCGGCCCGCGCAGGCGGATGAGCATGAGCATGGCGGCGGTGACCTGACCGACGGTGAGCACGCCCTCCCGCACGGTGAGGTAGCCGACGAGGAGGCCGCCGGCGAGGATGAGGAACTCGCCGACCGACATCCACACCTGCAGCACGATCATGGTCATCCGGGCGGCGAACCCGTGGTCGACCACTGCCTGGGAGGTCACCCGGATGCGTTCGTGCATCTCGGCCTCCATCCGGTAGGCCCGGACGGTATGCCGGCCGTGGATGGCCTCGAGCAGTTTGCGGGCCCGGTCGGCCATCGACGACCTCTCGGCGGCGTAGCGCTGGGGCGCCTTGGCCAGGTAGGCGCGGGAGGCGAGGTAGTAGAGCGGGGCGACGACGACGAGGATGATGAGGAACTGCCAGTTGAGCGTCACCAGGGCCACGGCGGTGGCGAGGATGGTGAACAGGGAGCTCGACAGGATGGGCACGGTCTCGGTGACCGCGGAGGACAGCATGGCCACGTCGTCGGTGGAGCGGGAGACCAGGTCACCGGTGCCGGCATCCTCGACGCGGTGGACGGGCAGGCCGAGGGCGGTGCCCACCATCTCCTCACGCAGGTGGGCGATGACCCGTTCGCTGAGCCGGGAGACGAGGAAGAAGCCGGCGGCGCTGAGTACCGCCCCGGCGATCGCCGCGATGACCAGGACGACCACGGCGGAGACCAGGTCACGGCCACCGTCGATGACGATGTCCACGATCCTGCCCAGCTGCCAGGGCACCGCCACCGTCGCCCCCGCGCCGAGGCTGAGCAGCACGAGCGCGAGCAGGCCCTGGGCCCGCGCGCCGGGCACGCGGGCGATCTGGTGACCCACCTCTCGGCGGACCTGACCCAGATCAGCCAGGGGAAAGCGCAGGTCGTTGGCGGTCATGCCGTCACCTCCTCAGCGGTGGACAGCACCCGGTCGGCGACGGCCTTCCAGGCGGGAGCATCGGTGTAGACGATGGTGGTGCGCGGGCCCCGTTGCTCGGCGACCCGTGTCGCGATGGCCGTCTCCGTGACCGAGTCGACGGCCGTGGTGGGGTCCTGGAGGACCAGCACCTCGGCGTCCGCGGCGATCGCCCGGGCCAGGGCGACGCGTTGGCGTTGTCCGCCGGAGAGGTTGCGACCGTTCTCCCCCACCTCGCGCTCGGGTCCACCGGGGATGTCCTCGGCGGAGGCGCAGTGCAGGGCCGCGCGGGCACGGGCGGGGTCGGGGTGGATGTTGTCCAGCACGGAGCCGTCGAAGAGGTCGGCGGAGTGCGGGGCGACGATGACCCGGTCGCGTGGGGCGAGGACGATGTCGTCCGGGGCGTGGTCGGTGACCACGGTCAGGCCGGTGGGGAGCTCGGGCGGGGACGCGCGTTCGTCGTCAAGCGCGAAGGGGGCGGTGAGCACCTCCCGGATGCGGCGTCCCGAGGCCTGTGCCGCCGCCCAGCGGGAGGCGATGTTCTTGCCCAGCATGGTCATCGGCATGATGACGAACTGGGTCAGGCCGATGACGGTGATCAGTTCACCGATGGACATCTTCCCGTTGACCGCCATCCACGCGGCGACGACCGCGACGGCGATGACGTAGAGCGCGCCGGAGGTCTCGGTGACGGCGTTGAGGCGGGCCTGCGCGGCGTTGGCGTCAACGGTGCGGTGGTACGCCTCGTCGGAGACGGCGGTGTAGCGGCCGCGGACGGTGTCCACCGCGCCGAGACCCTTGAGGATGCGCAGCCCCTGGACCACGTCGGTCGCCGTCGCCGCCGCCCGGGCGAGCGACGCCTGGCGCACACCGGAGCGACGGCGCAGCGGTCCGGCCGCCACCAGCGCGATCCACACGAGCACCGGGCCGCCGATGAGCACGGCGATGCCGAGCGGCACGGAGATGGTGAGCATCATGACGCCCACGTAGAGCACGGAGGCGACCTCGGCGACGGGGAACACCGCCATGAACACCGCGTCCGCCACCCGCTGGGTGTCCGAGGAGGCGATGGACAGCAGCTCACCGGCGGTGCGTCGCCGGCCGCCGACCCCCCGGGGATCCTGGATCCGGTCGGTGACCTCCATGCGCAGATCATGCCCGATGACCAGGATGGACCGGTTGAGCAGCCGCCGGCCGAACCAGGACGCCACCATGCCCACGAGGAACACGCCTGCGAGGACGCCGATCCACTGCAGCAGGCGGGTGAGGTCGACCTCGGCGATCGCCCCGTCGATGGCCCGGCCGATGATCACCGGCGACAGGCCGTTGGACAGGAAGCTGACCGCCATGAACAGCCCGGCGGGAACGGTCCACCGCCAGCGGGACAACACCGTCTTCGGGAGCCAACGCGGGTCATCGGCCGGCGGGAGTCGTCTGATCATGATGGGTTATCTTACTTGGGATGGATCTGTCCCCCGTCTTCCGCAGGGCGTCCGCGAAGGACGCCCCGGAATTCGCCGACGCCGCCCACCGCTACCGCTCGGCGTCCGCCTTCCGCACCGGCGCCGACGTCTACGATGCCGTGCGCCCCGGCTACCCGCCCGAGGTGGTCTCCCTCGTCGACGGCTTCGACCGTGTCCTCGACATCGGCGCCGGCACCGGCAAACTCACCACCCTGCTTCTCGACGCCGCGCATGACGTCCTCGCCGCCGACCCCAGCCCCGACATGGTCCGCATCCTCAGCTCCCGCGGCATCCCCGCGTGGCGCGCCACCGCCGAAGCGACCTCGCTTGTCGACGCCGCCGTGGACGCCGTCACCTGCGCCCAGACGTGGCACTGGGTCGACGCCGCAGCCGCCTGCACCGAACTCGACCGCGTCGTCCGCCCCGGTGGCCGGGTGGTGCTCGTGTGGAACAACCTCGACGTCTCCCACCCGTGGATCCTCCGCCTGGCCCGCATCATGCACTCCGGCGACATCCACCGCCCCGGCTTCGTGCCGGCAGTCCACGCCCCGTGGACCATCACCTCCGAGCTACGCACCGGCTGGACCCAGCACCTGCGTGTCGAGCAGCTCCACGACCTCATGGCCTCCCGCTCCTACTGGCTGCGTTCCGACGACACGATACGCGCCCGCATGACCGAGAACCTCCGTTGGTACCTCTTCGACCGCCTCGAGCATCAGCCCGGCCAACTGCTGCCCATCCCCTACCGGACCGACGCGTTCGTGCTCGAGCGGACCTAGTCTGTCCCGAACCCGTCCACCCCCACCCAGAAGCTGTCCCCGTCGGCCGTGGTGAAGGTCGCCCGCTCCCCGTCATGGACGAGGGTGAGATCGCGGAAGCGGTAACGCCCCTGCTCAATCGGGACCGGCTCCACCCGGCCCATGTTGGAGGAGTTGTATCCGGTGATCACGGGCGCACCACCACTGAAGTCGACGAACACGGCATTGGACTGGATGGTACTTCCCTCCATGTCCGGGAAGTTCAGCTCGGGAGAGGCGTCACCACACGTCAACATGGTGACGGGCCCAGGCTGATACGAGGCGTGGCAGTTGACCACTCCCCCGTTGGTGAACGTCATCCTCACCACGCTGTTGCCCACATCCGGGAGCGACTCGCTGACCGCCGGTGATTCGGCGTCACCTTCAGACTCAGGTTCCTGCTGGGAGGAAGGCTCCTCCCGCGTCGGAGCTGCGGCGGTGGAGGTGACCACCTCCGTCACCACGACCGGCTCCTCTGTCGAGCCACCGCACGACGTCAGTACAACCGACATGAGTGGCACCAGAACGACAGCTCCCCAGGACACAGGCTTCATGGTTCAGACATTAGGTCATCCGGCATTCCAGCGTGCGAGATACCGGGACAGCTTCTCCGGGTCCCGTGGAATCCCGTATCCGGTGAGAAAATGCTCCTCACAGCCTGCCATGCCGTTCCACGCCAGCGACTGGAGGGCCGGGGCGATGTCGGCCCACCGGTCATCGAGTCCCACCCCGCCGAGATCCACCGTGCCGACGAACTCCCGTGCCGGGCTGAGCAACCAGTTCGGGGTGCAGGCATCTCCGTGGCACACAACGAGGTCCTCCTCACCCGTCAGCGGTCCCCAGGTGAAAGGGCAATCCGCAACGGGCACGTGATCGTGGAAGGTACGCAGCGCCTCCCCCAGCGCCCGAGCGGTGGCGAACGGGTCGGTGAGGAACTGCGGGTAAACGGCGGAGGGCGCGTCAATGCTCTCGGTGAGGAGAAATCCCCGGCCTACGCCGAGGACCCGCGGAATCTGGAAGGGCAGCTCGGGTGTCCGCAGCCAGGCGATGCGCCTGGCCTCCTCCGAAGGCTGGAACTCCGGATGTGGTGGACCGACCTTGATGTAGGAACCGCCGATGTCCCAGGTGATCCCGCCGATCCCGTTTCGCCAGACCGGGACCGGGTCGACGTCACCGGCCAGTTCGCGGACAAACGCCGGTGGTTGCAGGCCATCGGAGGCAGACGGGACGGTCACTCAGTTCACCCCGGGCCCGGTCGGCCCGACGTGGAAACTCGATCCGTCGGGGCGGTGGAAGGTGACCTTCTCACCGTCATTGACGGCCAAGAGGTCACCGTGGAGGACCTCGCCGACGCCGACGGACTGGGTGGTGTCCACGATGTAGCCGAACTCCGCGACCCTGGTGTCGGAGGCGACGGGAGTATCACCACGGAGATCGAAGGAGACGGCGTTGTCCCCGCCCCAGTCGAAGCCGGTGGTGTTTCCGCAGGCCATCGTCCCCGGCCCCATCTGGTCGGTGCAGGTGATGTGCCCGGCGTCGAGGTCGTACTGCACGTAGGGTGCGACGGTCTGGGTGACGCCGTCGCCGGCGTCGAAGATCTCCGGCCAGTCGCGCTGCCCGAAGGTGGTCACCTCCGTGCCGATGAGCTGGAACCCTTGACCGGTGCGCAGGTCGACGCAGCCGAGGCCGTCGGAGTCGGGGCTGACACAGGTCAGGGACCCCAGGTGGATCATCGTCCCGGGTTCGAGGACGGGGCCGGGCCGCGGAAATGCCCGGGGTAGCCTCCCTCGCGCTCTGCGGCGAACTCTCCGCTGCCTTCACGGGCGTCCCACTGGGAGATCATCACCATCGGGCCTTCCTCGCCGGTCGGCGGACCGGTGAAGCAGCCACCGGCGATGTCCTCGGTGAACCCACCCGTGGACTGGTCCAAAAGTTGGCAGTGGACAGTGCCGGACGCAGACGTGAACAGGTGTACACCGTCCCCGGTGTAGGTGTCCGATTCGACCGTCCGGAATCGGGGCTCGGGAATCGTGGACTGGGGCCCAGACTGAGCCGGCTCAGTCGTCCCGGTGGCGTCGGCCGGAGCGCCGGCAGTGGAGGTCACGACCTCGGTGATCACCACCTGCCCGGCATCATCGTCGGAGCAGGCGACAAGGCCCGTCGCCCCCACCAGGGAGACGAGGGCGGCAGCGGTGCGCGGTACAGAGTTCCGGGTCATAACCTGGACATTAACTGCCGGTGTCCTGCGCGTCCCGCAAACCGGAGACCACTCCCCGGGGCGGGGGTGGATCTACTTGCGCTGGCGACGCTCCCGCACACGGACCGCGATGCGGACCGGCGTGCCGTGGAAGCCGAAGCACTCGCGGAACTTGCGTTCCAGGTAGCGACGGTAACCGGCGTCGAGGAAGCCGGTGGTGAACAGCACGATCACTGGCGGGCGCGTCGATGCCTGGGTGGCGAAGAGCACGCGCGGCAGGCGGCCGTTCTTCATCGGCGGTGGGTTGGCGGCGATGGCCTCCCGCAGCCAGGTGTTGAGCTGGCCGGTGGAGATGCGCTTGTCCCAGCTCTCCAGTGCCTCGATCATGGCGGGTTCGAGACGCTGCAGGGCACGGCCGGTCTTGGCGGAGATGTTGATGCGGGTGACCCACGGTAGGTGGGCCAGCTGCTGGTCAAGTTCGCGGTCGAGCTCCCAGCGGCGGTCCTCGTCCATGAGGTCCCACTTGTTGAAGGCGATGACCAGGGCCTTGCCGGACTCCAGGACCATGGTGAGGACGCGCTGGTCCTGCTCGGAGACGGGTTCGGAGGCGTCGATGAGCATGATGCACACCTCGGCCGCGTCGATGGCAGCGCGGGTTCGCAGCGAGGCGTAGAACTCGTGGCCCTGGGCGGTCTTGACCTTCTTACGCAGACCGGCGGTGTCGACGAACTTCCACAGTTTCTGATCCAGCTGGACCAGGGAATCCACCGGGTCGACGGTGGTGCCGGGGACATTGTCGACGACCGAGCGCTCCTCGTGCGAGATCTTGTTCAGCAGCGAGGACTTACCCACGTTGGGCTTGCCGACGAGAGCCACGCGACGCGGACCCTCCACGATCGACTTCTTGCGGGGCTCGTCCGGGAACTTCGCCAGTACTTCGTCGAGCACGTCAGCGCCGCCCCGGCCGTGCAGCGCGGAGACGGGCCAGGGGTCGCCGAGCCCCAGAGCGTAGAACTCGGCCATGTCGGCGTACTGGGTGTCCGAGTCGAACTTGTTGGCCACGAGGATCACGGGGACCTCGGCCTTCTGCAGGTTGCGTGCCATGACGGCGTCGGTCTCGGTGATGCCGACCTTGGTGTCCACCACCATGACGATGACGTCAGCGGTCTCCATGGCGATCTCCGCCTGGCGGGCGATGGATCCGTGGATGCCCTTGGAGTTGGGGTCCCAGCCGCCGGTGTCCTGGACCCAGTAGCGGCGGCCATTCCAGTCGGCGAGGTAGGAGATGCGGTCGCGGGTGACGCCCGGGAAATCCTCGACGACGGCCTCGCGGCGGCCGAGGAAACGGTTGACCAGTGTCGACTTCCCCACGTTGGGGCGGCCGACGATGGCGACGGTGCACAGCTCCTCTTCGAGGTGCTCGCGGTTCTCCACACCGACGGCGCGTTCGAGGGCCTCCCACTGCTCCTCGGTCATTTCGTCGAAGTCGAAGTCCTCGGCGTCGAAGTCCTCGGTGGCCCAGCCGTCGCCGGGGGCGAGGATCTCCTCGTCGACGAAGACGCCCTCGGCGTCCATCTCGCCGCCACCGGGGGTGTGGTAGACGAACTCGGTCTCGTTGTCGGAGGAGTCGTGGTCAGGGGTGGTGTTGTCGGTGCTCATCGGGCGCTGTCCTCCAGGAGGTTCATGAGGGTGTCCAGCACCTGCTCGAGCGTGAGCTCGGAGGTGTCGACGATGACGGCGTCCTCGGCGGGACGCAGTGGTGAGGTGGTGCGGGACGAGTCGAGGTCGTCCCGGCGGATGACGTCCGCGAGGACGGTGTCGAAGTCGACGTCCCGGCCGGCGGCGGTGTCCTGGTCGAAGCGACGTCGGGCACGCACCTCGGCGGAGGCGGTGAGGAAGACCTTGACGGGGGCGTCGACAAGCACGACGGTGCCGATGTCGCGGCCCTCGACGATGGCGCGGTGCGCCTCGGCGGCCAGGCGGCGCTGCAGGGCGACGAGGTTGGCGCGGACCTCAGGCACCGCGGAGACGGCGGAGACGTTGCGGGTGACCTCCAGGCCCGCGGATCTCGCGTGAGACGTCCTCACCGTCGAGCAGCACCTCGGTGGAATCCGGGTCGTCGTTGACCGCGAGCGGCAGGTCGGTGGTGACCTCGATGACGCGGGCGGTGTCGGCCGGGTCGACGCCGGCGCGGAGGACGGCGAGGGTGGCCACGCGGTACATGGCACCGGTGTCGACATACTTGGCGTCCAGACGCTTCGCGAGCGCGCGGCAGGTCGTGGACTTACCGGTGCCGGAGGGACCGTCGACGGCGAGGATGAGGCCGCCGTCGGGCATGTTGGTGATGGTCACAGCTGCACCGCCTTGTACAGGGAGGTCAGCTCGGAGTTGTTCAGGGCACGCATGGTGCCGGGCTTCTGCTCGCCGAGCTGGACGGTGTGGATCTTGGTGCGCACGAGACGCTGGACCGGGAAGCCGGCCTCCTTGAGCATGCGGCGCACGATGTGCTTGCGGCCCTCGTGCAGTTCGATGCGGATGAGGGACTGGCCGTTGTGGGAGTCGACGATCTGGACGTAGTCGGCCTTCGCGGGGCCGTCGTCCAGCTCGATGCCGTTACGCAGCGTGTGAACGAGACGCTTGTCGGCCTCGCCGAGAACGGTGGCCAGGTAGGTCTTGGCCACCTCGTACTTCGGGTGGGTCAGGCGGTTGGCCAGCTCCCCGTCGTTGGTGAGGATGAGCAGACCCTCGGTGTCGGCGTCCAGACGACCGACGTGGAAGAGCCGCTGCCCGGACATGGTCTTCTCGGCGACGATGTCACCGACGCACGGGCGACCCATGTCGTCCGACATCGTCGACTGCATGCCGCGCGGCTTGTTGAGCAGGAAGTACTCATGCTCCTCGTTGACGTTGACGCGCACTCCGTCGACGCGGATGACGTCGGTGTTCGGGTTGACGCGGGTGCCCTGGGTCTTGACCACCTTGCCGTTGACCTCGACGCGACCCTTGTCGATGAGGACCTCGGCGTGGCGGCGGGAGGCGACACCGGCCTGGGCGAGCACCTTCTGCAGGCGGACACCCTCGGTGGGTTTGTCGTCGACGAGCCAGTCCGCGCCCAGGCTCTGGGCGACGGAGTCGGCGGTGGCGGCCTTCCTTCGCCGCTGGTCGGGGTCGACGTTCTGGCGGCGGGCGGGGCGGGCGTTGGACAGCTGGATCTCGGAAGCCCTCAGCCTGGTGGGCTGCTGGTCCTTGTCCGGTGTGCCGTCTCGGCGAGCGGGGGGAGTCACGTAGATCGTGTCCTGTCTGTAGTTATGTGGTGCAAATCCTGGCCCACACTACCGGACACCGCCCCGATTGACCGCATTCCCGCTGGACGGCCGGGCGGCTGGGGCTGTCCCCCGCCCCGCCGGGGTCAGAACTCCTCGTCGATCGAATCCAGGTCCGGCAGCAGCGGGGCCAGGTCGGGCAGGCGGTCGAGCGATTCGATCCCCAGCAACTCCAGGAACAGCCCCGTCGTGGCGTAGCGGTGGGCGCCGGTGGCCGGTTCGATGTCGACCTCCTTGATCAGCCCACGCAGCTGCAGGGTGCGCATGACGCCGTCGACGTTGACGCCACGCACCCCGGAGATCTGCGAACGGGTGGCCGGCTGCCGGTACGCGATGACTGCCAGGGTCTCCAGGGCGGCACGCGACAGCTTCGTCTGCGAACCGTCGAGAAGGAACTGCTCCACCACCGGCGCGTTCTCGGTCCGGGTGTACAGGCGCCAACCCTCATCGGTCTCCCGGAGGTCAAAGCCGGAACCACGCTCGTCGAACTCCTTCGCCATGGCGGCGAGCAGGGAGGCAATGGTGGCCTCGTCCGTCTCGAGGACCCGGGACAGGGTGGCCACGGTGGCATGTGCGTCAATGACCAGGAGGATCGACTCGAGGCGGGACCGCAGCTGACTGATCATGGGCAGACTCATCCCTGCACCACCGCCCGGCCGCTGTCCGGGCGGCCCCCACTCGGACCAGGACCCCTCGTAGACGGCGAGATCGTCGTATCCGGCGACGGTCGCCGCGAGCGCGTCGACGCAGGCCGTGACCCCGGAACCGCAGCTGAATACCAGGTCCCGGCGGTCGCCGACCACCTCCCGGAACAGCTCCTGCAGCTCCGCAGAGGACTTCATCCGGCCGTCCGCGCGGTAGACGTCGGTGTAGGGCAGGTTCACCGACCCCGGGGCACACCCGGAGCGCAGGCCCGGGCGGGGCTCGGATTCGGTGCCGGCGAAACGTCCCGCCGAGCGGGCGTCCACCAGGAGGCGGGGGCCGGCGGCGACGGTGGCGGCGTCGACAAGCAGACCGGGGCGGGGTGCGGCGGTGATGGTGCCGTGGCGCGTGGGCCGGGACAGTGGTGCCCGCTCCCCGCCCACGGGCCGTCGAGGACCCGGACGTCCGTCAGGCCGGCGACCAACGCGAGCCACCACACGCGCGGCGCGGTGGCCCCCTGCTGGTCGTCGTAGACCACCACCGCCGTGTCGTCGGAGATGCCGTAGGACTCGAAGACCCGGGCCGGATCAGCGGGCACCGTGTGCGGCAGCGGATGGCCCGGCTCCGAGAAGTCCGCCTCCAGGTCCGCGAGGAACGCCCCGGGGATGCCGTCGGTCGGCGGATTCGGGCCCATCGACGCGCTGAGGATGACCGGGGCGTCCAGCCGGGTGAGCTCATCAACCGAGATCAGGGGTGTCATGGGCACCAATCCTAGGCAACTTCAGGGCATGTTTAACTTTTGCGAAGATTTTTCGGCAAATCACTTCCCGCGCGAATCGTGATGTGGGTAACATCTTTCCATGGCTACCATTACCCGAACCGACCGCCTCATCCTCATGCCGCTCAACGAGAAGCACGACGAAGAGGCCTACAAGGTCTACAGCGACAAGCGGATCTGGACCCACCGCCCCCACGCGCGCCACGAAGACGTCCGCGAGACCCACCAGCTCATCGGCCGCACCCAGGCATCCTGGGCCGCCAAGGACCTCGGCCCGTGGGGTGTGTACCTTCGCGACCAGCCCTCCGACTTCATCGGCGTCGGCGGCCTCGAGCTTGTCGACGGTCGCGTGTGGGACCTCAAGTACCGCTTCCGCCCCGACAAGTGGGGCAACGGCTACGCCACCGAAGTCTCCGAGGCGGCCCTCAAGCTGGCCAAGCGCCTCGACCCGGACACCCCGGTCACCGCCCGGATCACCACCAACCACCCCTCCTCCGCCCGGGTACTGGAGAAACTGGGCCTCAAGCCCGTGTGGGAGGGTCGCCGCGTGGGCACCGAGGACAACCCCGACGAACCCGACGTGCGGATCTACTCCGACCGGGAACTCCCGGTGGAGATCCTCGAGTTCCTCAAGGCGCGCCCGTAGGAAACAGCTGGTTCTTCATACCCGTTGGCTGCCCCCGGACCGCGTGAGCGAACGCCGTCCGGGGGCAGTGGTGTCGGTGGATCGCCCCCGGGGTTGGTCTGGGTTGGTCAGGGTGGGGATGGTCTGGTTTGGGCTGGTCTGCAACAGATGACACCTCCTGACGGTTCGACCTGCAACACCCCAGCTCCAGATTTCAGCCCTGTCAACGGTTGCAGGTGGCCTCGCCGCAGATGGCCCGCTCAGTCCCAGTTGCTGGCCGCCACGACGGCCGGGTCGACGTCGAGGCCGGTCCAGGCGACAGTCAACTCCCCCAGCGGTTCGGGCTGTTCGGTCTCCACGGCCCGGGCCTTGTACAGCTCCAGCAGGGCGAGGAATCGGCCGACGATCTCCATGGACAGCGTGCAGTCGCGGGTCAGGGCGCCGAAGCTGAGCCAGTGGTCGGGCCCCATGAGGCGGAGGGTGTCCAGGATCCGGCCGGCCTGTTCAGGAACGGAGACGGCGACCTGGTGGATGTGGCCGATGCCGACCTCCTCCGGTGGTCGGGGCCGGAATACCCCGGCGGCCAGCTCGGCGAACTCGGCGGGGGTCTTGCCGATGGTCACCGGCGGGAGCAGCGAGGCGAACTGCTCCTCCAGCCCGACGGCCCGGGGGTATCGGCGCTGCGCCTCCGTCTGCCACCGCGAGAAGAGATCGGCGACCTGTTTGTAGGCCTGGTACTGCATGAGTCGGGCGAAGAGCAGGTCGCGGGTTTCCAGGAGTTCGAGGTCGGCGAGATCGTCGACGTCGCCGCGGGGCAGCAGACGGGCCGCCTTGAGGTCGAGGAGTGTCGCGGCGACGACGAGGAATTCGGTCGTCTCGTCGAGGTCCGCGGTCTCCCCCAGCGCCCGGGTGTAGCTGATGAACTCGTCGGTGACTTCGGAGAGGGCGACGTCAGTGACGTCGAGCTTCTTGGCGGTGATCAGCTGCAGGAGCAGGTCGAAGGGCCCCTCGAAGTTCTTCAGGGCGACCTGGAAGCCGGGGATCTCGGGCTGGCTGCCGCCGCCGGGCAGATCGGTGGACTGCCGCGCCGGGATCTCGATGGTGGTGGTCACGGCGTCAGCTGGTCCGTTCGAGGACCTCGAGTGCCAGGTTGCGGTACTGCTGGGCGCCCTGGGAGTTCGGTGCCCAGGAGATGATGGGTTCGCCGGCGACGGAGGTCTCCGGGAAGCGGACGGTGCGGGTGATCACCGAGTCGAAGACCCGGTCGCCGAACACCTCGACCACCCGGGACATGACCTCCCGGGCGTGAGAGGTGCGCCGGTCGAACATGGTGACCAGGATGCCGAGGATCTCCAGGTCGAAGTTGAGGCGGTCGCTGACCTTCTCCACGGTGTCGGTGAGCAACGCCAGGCCACGCAGGGAGAAGTACTCGCACTCCATGGGGATGATGACACCATGGGAGCAGGCGAGCGCGTTGACGGTGAGCAGGCCGAGGGAGGGCTGGCAGTCGAGGATGATGAAGTCATACTCCTTCATCACCGGGCGCAGGGCCCGCGCCAGTGTCTGCTCTCGTCCGACCTCGTTGACCAGCTGGATTTCGGCGGCGGAGAGGTCGATGTTGGCGGGGACGACGTCCATGTCCGGAACACCGGTGTGGTGGATGGCGGAGTGGATGGAGGTGCGGTTGTCGATGAGCAGGTCGTAGACCGTGATGTCGAGTTCGTCGTGCCGGATCCCCAGTCCGGCGGACAGTGCACCCTGGGGGTCGAGGTCGACGAGGAGAACCTTGCGGCCGGCCTCGGCCAGGCAGGCACCCAGGTTGATGGTGGACGTGGTCTTACCCACGCCGCCCTTCTGGTTGCACATGGAGATGATCTTCGCGGGCCCGTGCTTGTCCAGCGGTTCGGCCGCCGGGAACTCCCGGACAGGCCGGCCGGTCAGGCCGAGCTCGGGGCCCGGGTTCTCAAAGAGTCCGTCTCCCGCCACAGTCATACCCTCTTCCTTGACCTACAGCGACTTACAACGTTGTCATTCACAGCGTACCCTGACCCGGCCCGCCGTCGTTCAGCCACGGCGAGCCGTCGCCAGGTCAAGCCCCAGGGCTTGAACAGAGCCGCTTATCGACGTCGCTTCCGCATCAGCACCGCAACCACCGCCACGACGGCGACGAGCACCAGCACACCGAGCACGAGCGCCCCGGCCATGACGATGTCTGGCTGATCCTGGTTTTCCTCGGCCGCCGCACGGTCGGCATCCGCAGCAGCCTGCGCCTCCGGGGAGGCCGGCCTGGCCACGGTGAAGTTCGGGTCGGTGAGGGTCACCACGGCCACCGCAGTCGTGTCGTCGCGGACGACCTCCATGATGAAGGGATTGTCCGGGGTCTGCCCCTCCGGATAGGTCAGCGTCAGCTTCCGGGCCACCTCGTCGATGTCGCGCTGGACACCCTCGATGATCTGACCGTTGACGTCGAGGTACCTGAGCTTGAGGCCCTCCTGATCGATGTTGCGGAACTGGTTGAACAACGACATCGCCTCGCGCAGACCCAGCGTGGCCACGATCTGGTTACCGGTGATCTCCGATTCGAGGTGGATGCTCTCGGCGGTCGCGCGGTCCGCCGGTGCGGCGGCCTTGCGCTCCGGGGTCGGTGCCGCGGCTCCCCCGGCCGGACCGGCACCCTCGCCACCACCACCGGTACCGGGTGCACCGGAATCGGTCCCCTCGTTGCCCTCCCCGGGGGCTTCCGGTCCCGCGCCGTCACCGGAATGGCCAGCGCCCGGTGCCCCCGGAGTTCCCGGGGCGGGCGCTGCGGCCCCCTCGGCGACAAGCGTCAGCGTGGCGCTCTGCCCCGCCGCCGACACCGGAACCGAGGCCGTGGAACCTCCCTCGGCCGGAGCGGTCACGGAGACGGAGGTGCCGGAGGAGACCACGGTCCACCCGCCGCTGACGTAGTTGACCGAGACCGGGACGCCGAAATCAACCGTGGTCGTCTGACCCGCGGGGACAGAAATCGGGGCGCCGACGATGTCGGCGGCGGTCACTCCCGGCGGAAGCTGGGGCAGCTGGGCCATCGCCACCGGAGCGACGGTCGCTGAGCCGAGCCCCACGGTCAGCGCCACGGCGGCTAGCGAGGTGAGTATCCCGACTCGAGGCGTTGCTCCCACGGGGGTCCTTTCGGTTGAACTGATGGTCCGCTACAGACTAGTGCCTGTCTGAGACGAACCTGAACTTACGCCCGCCGATCACGCCCGCGGGTGAGCCTCCCGCCACACTTGGCGGAGGTTCTCGGCGGTGACGTGGGTGTAGATCTGGGTGGTGGTCACCGAGGAGTGGCCGAGGAGTTCCTGGACCACGCGGACGTCGGCGCCGCCCTCGAGAAGGTGGGTGGCGTAGGAGTGGCGCAGCGTGTGAGGTGAGATGTCCTTGTCCAGGCCGGCGCGGGCGGCGGCGTTCTTGAGCACCGCCCAGGCGGACTGGCGGGACAGCGGCCCACCGCGGGTGTTGAGCAGCAGGGCGTGGGTCTTGCCGCGGGCGAAGACGGGGCGGGCGCGGACGAGGTAGTCCTCGGTGGCGGTGATGGCCTTGGAGCCGACGGGGACGAGGCGTTGTTTGTCGCCTTTTCCGGTGATGCGGAGGATGCCGTCGTTGTCGGCCATGTCGTCGACGGTGAGCGAGGTGATCTCGGAGATGCGGGCGCCGGTGCCGTAGAGCAGTTCGAGGAGGGCGCGGTCGCGCAGGTCGACGGGGGTGGCGTGCTCGCCGGTGGGGACGGCGTCGAGAAGCTGGGTGACGTCGTCGATGCTGAGGGTGTCCGGGAGGTGGCGGCCGGTGGCCGGTGGGGAGACGTCGGCGGCGACGTCGGTGGCGATCTCGCCTTCCGCCACGGCGAATTTGTGCAGGCCGCGGGCGACGACGAGGGCGCGGGCGGCGGAGCTGGCGGCGAGGCCGTCGCGGCGCAGGTCGGCGACGTAGGCCTCGACGTCGGTGGCGGCGACGGCGCCGAGGTCGCCGAGGCCGGCGTTGTCGAGCCAGTCGAGATAGCGGCGCAAATCGCGACGGTAGTTGCTCAGGGTGTTGTCGGACAGACCGCGTTCGACGGCGAGGTGGTTGAGCCAGGTAGCAGCGACGTCGGGCGGGTTGCTCACTGGTGGATCTTCTTCATGTCGGGGACCACGCCGGCGCTGACACGCCGGGCGGGCAGCGCCGCGGGCCGGACGGAGAACGGGGCGTCGACGGTGCGGGGTTCGGCACGACCGGCCGCGACCTCGTTGGCGGTCATGATGCCCGCGATGGCGATGGAGTTGACGATCTCCCCGCGGAAGACCATGGACACCGCCTCCCCGAGGTCGACCCAGTCGAGGGTGAGGTCCGCCTCCTCGTGTTCGGCGTCGGGGCGGTCCACCTCGGTGAGGTCGCGGGCGAGGAAGACGCGGACGGCCTCGTCGCAGAAGCCGGGCGAGGTGACCAGGTCGGCGAGGACGCCCCAGGATCCGGCGACCAGGCCGGCCTCCTCCTTCAATTCCCGGGCGGCGCAGGTGACCTCATCCTCGTCGGCGATGTCGAGCAGCCCGGCGGGCAGTTCCCACAGCCGCTGCCCCACCGAATGGCGGTACTGGCGGACCAGCGGGATCCGGCCGTCCTCGTCGAGGGCGACAATGGCGACGGCACCGAAGTGTTCGACGATCTCGCGGGCCGCGTCGGTGTCACCGGGCATGGCAACTCGGTCGCGGCGGACGGCGAGGATCGGCGACTCCAGGAGGAGTTCTGTGTCGCGGACGGTGAAGGCGTGCTGGCCGGGAGTCATGCCCATCAATCTAGCAATGCGGCGCCGATCAGCCCGACGAACAGGGGGTTCGGCCGCGTGGGCCGGGAGGTGTACTCCGGATGCGCCTGGGTGGCCACGAGGTAGGGGTGGATCTCGCGCGGGTACTCGACGTACTCGACCAGCGTCCCGTCGGGTGAGGTACCGGAGAACACGAGGTCGGAGCCCTCGGTGATGCGGTCGCGGTATGCGTTGTTGACCTCGAAGCGGTGACGGTGCCGTTCGGAAACCTCCGTCGCGCCGTACTGTTCGGCGACGACGGAGCCCTCGGTGAGCACCGCCGGGTAGGAGCCCAGGCGCATGGTGCCGCCGAGGTCGGCCTCGCCGGCGACCGCGGCTTCCTGTTCCGCCATGGTGGAGATGACCGGCTCGGCGGCGGTGGAATCGAACTCGGTGGAGGTGGCACCGGTGATGCCGGCCTGTCGGGCGGCCTCGATGACGATGCACTGCAGGCCGAGGCAGATGCCCAGCAGGGGGACGCGGTTTTCCCGGCAGTGGCGGATGGCGGCGAGTTTGCCGTCGATTCCGCGGCTACCGAAGCCGCCGGGGACCACGTGAATATTCGCTTCACTGGGGTCCACCGGTCGCGTGTCCGGGGGCCGGCAGGCTGAGGACGGGTTCGTAGGCCTCGGGGCCACTCGTGGTGCGCTCGGGGGCCACCACGCTTACGCTCCTCCCGCCGTGTGTATAGGGCACACGGCGGAAGGAGCAAGCCAATGGTACGAAAGATCAGAGCGAAGCTGATACTCCAGCTACGCTCCGAGGGCCTGTCAGGACGCACGATCGCCGCGTCACAGGGTATGTCCCGAAAAAGCATCACCGCTGTGCTGGAAGCAGCCGACACCGCGGGTGTGAGCTGGGATGATGTCGCCGAGCGTCCCGAGGACGAGGTCTATGACCTGCTGTTCCCGGGCCGGGGACAGCACCACAGCATCTTCGCCCAGCCGGACTGGGAGAACGTCCACCGGGAACTCGCCCGGGTCGGCGTGACCCTGAAGCTGCTGCACGGCGAGTACACCGATGAATGCGTCGCCACCGGAGCCCCGGCGATGGGCTACGACCGGTTCTGCCGGACCTACCAGCGCCACGTCCTGGTCACGGGAGCAGCGTCGCGGGTGGGACACAAGGCCGCCCAGAGCGTCGAAGTCGACTGGTCCGGGCCGACGATGACACTTCTCGACCCTGTCAGCGGCGCCCCGAGGCCGGTGTACCTGTTCGTCGGGTGCCTGCCCTTCAGCCGCTACTCGTTCGTCTACCCCAGCCTGGACATGACGCAGGAGTCCTGGCTGCGGGCCCATGTCGCAATGTTCACCGCCTTCGGCGGATCGGTACCGCGGATCGTGCCCGACAACCTCAAAACCGGAGTGATCACACATCCCCGCGACGGTGAGATCGTCCTCAACGACGCCTACCGTGAGATGGCCGCACACTACTCGGCCGCCGTACTACCGGGCAGGGTGCGCAAAGCGAAGGACAAACCGAGCGTGGAAAATACTGTCTGGCATGTCGCGATGCGGGTCATCGCGCAGCTACGTGACCAGCAGTTCACGTCGCTTCCGGAGCTGACGGCCGCGGTCACCGACCAGGTCGCGGCCTACAACGCCGAGCCTTTCCAGAAGCGGGACGGCTCCCGGGCCAGTGTCTTCACCACCGAGGAACACCCCCTGCTGACCGGGCTTCCGCAGGTCGCCTATGAGATCAGCCGGTGGGTCTACGGCCGGAGGGTCGGGCGCAACGGGCACGTGGTGTGGGAGAAGAATTTCTACTCGGTGCCAGTCACCCATATCGGTACGGGTGTGGATCTGCGGATCACCGACCGGGTGCTGCAGGTCTACTCCGGCCAGCAAAGGGTGAGCAGCCATGTGCTGCTTCCCGAGGGATCAGCCAATCAGTACCGCACCAACGACGCTGATCTACCCGCCGGGGAGCGCTACCAGCCGTGGGACGCCCCGCGCGTGCGGGAGTGGGCAGGCCGGGTGGGTCCGTCCGCGACGGTGGTGGTCAACCGGATCTTCGAATCGGTGGCCGTCGACGAGCAGGGCCTGAATGCCGCCCTGGCGGTGTTGCGGTTGACGCGGCGGTATTCCGCCGAGCGGGTCGAGGACGCCTGCAGGCTGGCGCTGGCCGGGCATGTCCGGTCCCCGCGGTACGTGCACCTGCACCCGATCCTGGCCACCGGACAGGATCAGGCCGCCCGGCAGCGTCCACCCCGGGAGGAACCGGTGGAGGAAGGCGGATTTGTCCGCGGCACCGACTACTACGCAGGAGACGTGAAATGAGCGGCATCGACATGGAAACCAAACGCAAACTCCGCGACATGGGCGCGACCGCCCTGCTGGAGGCCATCGACGCCGAAGACGAGAACCTCGTCCTGGGGATGGGATTCGAGGAGCGGCTGCGACTGATCGTCGATGAGGCGTATGCCACCTTCACCCACGGCAAGGTCGACGGGCTGATCCGCCGGGCCGGCCTGCGCTATCCGGCTGCTGATCTGCGTCGGATCGACCTGGTCGAGCAACGAGGACTGAATCGCAACCTGCTGGCTACCTTGGCGACCTGCGGGTTCATCGAACGCCACCAGAATGTCGTGTTCCAGGGCTTCACCGGGTCGGGGAAGTCCTACCTGGGGTGCGCGCTGGCGAAGCAGGCCTGCCAGCACCGGTATCGGGCGCACTACATCCGGATGCCGGATCTGGAGGAAGCCTGGGCCACCGCACGCGACAAACCCCAGGGAGCGACGAAGTTCCTTAAGAAGTACGCCGCGTTCACTGTCCTCGTGATCGACGAGTGGCTGCTGGATCATCCGGATGAGGCCATACGCAGCATGCTGCTGGAACTGCTCGAGCGTCGCTACGACTCCGCATCGACGGTGTTCTGCACCCAATACGCCAAGAAGGACTGGCATCAAAGGCTCGGATCCGGGGTGCACGCCGATGCGATCATGGACCGGATCGTGCACAACACCATCTGGGTCGACACCGGCACCCACAACATGCGGGAGCACGTCACGATGAACCAGTAGGAAACACCCAGCGTCGGCCGGTGGCCCCCATCCCTACGGTCACCGGCCCCCGCAGGCAATACCGCTGGCCCCCAACCGCATGATCGGGTGGCCTTCGCAACTGCGAATACTCACACGACGGCGTCGACACCCTCGAGTGCTGCGGCGGGGTCGTCAGCACAGGAGTCGGAGCTGATCCAGGTGATCTCGGCGCGGACGTGGTGGTGGAAACCGGCGGCGCGGACCGCCTCGACGACGGAGAGGTAGGCGTCCGGCAGGTCGATGTACTTGCCGACGATCCCGACGGTCACCGTCCGGTGCGGATTGTTCACCCGGTCCAGCAGGTCGCGCCAGGTGGTCCAGTCGACGTCACGGAACGGCAGGTTGAGGCGGCGGATGAGGAAGGTGTCCAGCTGCTCGCGGTAGAGCACCTCGGGGATGTTGTAGATCGACGGCGAATCGGCACACGAGATGACTCCCTCGGTGTCGACGTCGCACATGAGCGCGATCTTCTCCTTGAGTCCGGCGGGGACCTCGCGGTCGGCACGCAGCACGATGGCGTCGGGATGGATGCCGATGGAGCGCAGCTCCGCCACCGAGTGCTGGGTGGGCTTGGTCTTCAGCTCACCGGAGGGAGCGAGGTAGGTCACGAGGGAGACGTGGATGAAGAAGATGTTCTCACGGCCGACGGCGTGGCGGACCTGGCGGGCGGCCTCGAGGAAGGGCAGGGACTCGATGTCGCCGACGGTGCCGCCGACCTCGCAGATGACCACGTCGGGCCGGTTGCCGTCGGCGTCGGGCTCGCCCATCGCCAGGATCCGGGATTTGATCTCGTCGGTGATGTGCGGGATGACCTGGACGGTCTTGCCCAGGTAGCCGCCGCGGCGTTCGCGGGCGATGACCGACGAGTACACCTTGCCGGTGGTGACGTTGGCGTTCTGGGTGAGGTTGCGGTCGAGGAAGCGCTCATAGTGGCCGAGGTCAAGGTCGGTCTCCGCGCCGTCCTCGGTGACGAAGACCTCGCCGTGCTCGAAGGGGTTCATCGTGCCGGGGTCGACGTTGAGGTAGGGGTCGAGCTTCTGCATGGTCACGCTCAGGCCCCGGGCGATGAGCAGCTGGCCGAGGCTGGCGGCGGTCAGCCCCTTGCCCAGTGAGGAGACGACGCCTCCGGTGACGAAAATGTACTTGGTCGGCTGTGCGGGCATGCGGGCCTCCTGGATGGAAAACGAAAAATCCGCAGGTGCATCGGGATGATGACCTACGGACCTTCAGCATAGCACCACTACCTACCGGTCGATAGATATGTGCGGCAGAAAACTACGGGGCGGGTGTCGCCGCCTCCGCGGACTCGGCGGAACCGTACGCGCCGACCTCGTCGGCGAGCTGTTCGCGCACCGCCAGAACGGTGGCCATCCGGCCCCACGAACGGTCCACGGAATCGACGGTGGAGACACCGTTGCCGTCGGCCTCCCGCAGCACACCGACCGCGCCGGTGTCGGCCGCCGTGCGGATCCGACCGGCCAGCACCGCGCCGTTGCCGCGGGAGTCCAGGGCGCCGGCGAAGTCGGCGAGGTTGCGGGCCACGGAACCGGCCTCCCCGGAGCCGTCGGAGTCCCCGGTGACGATGACGATGACCTGCGCCGGACGGATCGTCCCCGCCTCGTAGTCGAGGTAGTCCGCGTCCCGCAGAGCCGTGAGCAGCAGGCCCCGCTCCTCAGTGGTCGCCTGCTCCTCGCCGTTGTCGGTGTTGAGCATGAGCGCCGAGCCCAGTGCCTCCCCGGCGTGCAGCCCCGGGTCGAGACGGTCGGTGGACAACTGCGCCCCGGCCGGCAGGGTGTTGGCCACGATGGACTTGAGCTGGTCGGCCCCCTCCCGGGAGAAGAAGGACTCCCCCAGCGCGATGGTCCCGGCGTCGACGGCGCCGGCGGACTCTAGCAGCGACGCGACCCCGGCGACGTCCTCACCGTTGGCGTCGGCGGTGTGCATGAGCAGCACCGGGCGGTCAGTGAGGGTGTCCGCGACAGCACCGGTGACCAGTTCGCTGATGACGCTGTCGGCGGAGGCGGCCTGCGCCTCGGCGATGTCGGCCCGCTGGGACTCCGACTCGACGTCCCCGGCGCTCACCTGCGAACCGCCGGAACCCTCCGGCATGTTGGGGGCGAGCACCAGGGCGCCGAGGGCGACACCCGCCGCCACACCGAGGCCTGCGCCGGCGACGAGGTAGCCGCCTCGTCCAGATCGTCGTGCCATGTTCTCGCGCCTCCTACTGGAACCAACCCTGGACGGCCAACGCGATGCTGTTCCAGGTGTCGATGAGGTTGTCGGTGAAGGAACCCGGGCCGGACAGTCCGACGACGAGGATGATCGCCGCGACCGCGACGAGCAGTCCGAGGATGGCCCACAGCCACGCCAGGCCCCGGCCGGAGCCGACGTTGTAGAGGTCGGAGATGGCGGTGGCGTCGACAAGCTTGGGACCCACCTTGGTCCGGGTGAGCAACGCGGAAGGCGTCGCTCCCTCGGCGTCGGCGAACACGCCGTTGAGGTCGAAGCGCGATCCGGCGTTCACGATGAGCTGGGCACCGTGGTAGTCGGCGAGCAGCAGCGCGAGGTCGGTGGCGGAGTCCGCGGCCGTGGGGAAGGTCATGGCACCGATGCCCAGGTCCTGGATGCGCTCGAGGCCGACGGCGTGTCCGTCCGGGTCGGCGGGCAGGACCACGCGGGCGCCACTGCGCAGGGTGTCAGCGCCGATGCCGGCGGGGTTACCCACGATGAGGTCCGGCTGGTAGCCCAGTTCGACGAGGGTGTCGGCGGCACTGTCGACACCGATGATCACGGGCGAGTACTCCCGGATGAAGTTGCGCAGCAGCTTGACCTGGTTGCGGTGGCCCTCGCCGGGGCTGACCACGAGGACCTTGCGGCCCTCGATGGTCGCGCCGGTGTCGGGGATGCCCAGCCCGTCGAGCAGGAGAGGTGCCTCGGAGTGGATGAACTGGATGGTGTTGCCGAAGAAGTACTCCATGTGGTCGACCAGGGAGCGCTGGGCCTCGGTGAAGGACGCCTCGGCGGAGGCGGCGGTGACCACGGTGCCGGCGCCGATGGCGCGGTCACCGAGGTGGATGCGGCCGTCGTCGGTCACCCGTGCCTTCTTGCCGTCCTTGAGTCCCTGTCGCAGTTCCTCGCCGGCCCCCTCGATGAGGAGGGTGCCCGACTCGAGGAGCATGTGGGGACCGAAGTTGGGGACCGCTCCCGTGCTGAACTGGGCGAGGTTGACCACGGCGGCGGGCTGGGCGTCGATGAGCCGCTGGGCCTCCTGGCGGGAGATGTCCGGGGCGTCGACGACGGCGATGTCGCCGGCGCGCAGGCGCTTGTATCCGCGCCCGGTGGCGGTGCAGTCGCGCAGGGTGCCCTGCAGGCCAGACAGGTCGGCGGTGCGGGAGAACAGACTCATGTGGCCATTGTGACGGCCTGACCCTTCCCGGTGGTGAAGGCGCGCGGGTCAGGCGCGCCGAAACTCCGCGCGGTCGGCCCGTGCGCGGTCGAGCAGTTCGGCGGCGTGGGCCCGGCCGGTGTCGGTGTCGTCGAGCCCGGCGAGCATGCGGGCGAGTTCCTCGACGCGCTGGTCGTCGCTGAGGGTGAGCACCCCGGAGGTGACGGCCTCGTCGCCGACGTTCTTGGCCACGTGCAGGTGGGTGTCCGCGTAGGCGGCGACCTGGGGCAGGTGGGTGACCACGATGACCTGGTTGCGGGTGGCCAGGCGGGCCAGGCGGCGGCCGATCTCCACGGCGGCGCGGCCGCCGACGCCGGCGTCGACCTCGTCGAAGACCAGGGTGGCGCCTTCCGTGCCGGCCGAGAGGATGACCTCGAGGGCGAGCATGACGCGGGAGAGCTCACCGCCGGAGGCGGAGGACGCCAGCGGCCGGGGTTCGGCGGAGGCGTTGGGCGCGAGGGTCAGTTCGACCTCGTCGGCACCGTCGCGCCCCGGGTCGACCGGCCGCACGTCGACGACGAGACGTGCCTTGGCCATCGCCAGGCCCTGGAGTTCGGCGGTGACGGACTCCCCCAGTGCCGCCGCGGCGGCGGTCCGGGCCTTCGACAGCTTCTTCGCGGCCGCCCTCATCGTCTTCTCGGCGGCGGCGACCTGCTTCTTCAGCTCGTCGAGTGCCTCGGAGGAGATGTCGATCTTCGCCAGCCGCGCCCGCGCCTTGTCACGCCAGGCCAGCACGCCGTCGGCGTCGGGGGCGTACTTGCGGGTCAGCAGTTTGAGCTGCTGCTGGCGCTGGAGCAGTTCCTCGAGCTGGCCCGGGTCGGCGGGCAGGTCGGCGAGGTAGCTGCCCAGTTCCACGGCAATCTCACTGAGCTGGGTGGTGATCTCGGTCAGCCGCTCCCCCAGACCCCGCAGTGCCTCGTCCTCGGAGGACACCAGGGCGGACTCGGCCCGGCCGAGGAGGGTCGAGGCGGGTTCATCCTCGGAGTAACCACCGAAGGACTCCGGCCCGTCGATTGCGCCGAGGGCGGTGACGGCCTCCTCGCGGAGGGTGTCCACGTCCTGCAGGCGCCGGATCCGGGTGAGCAGGTCGGCGTCCTCACCGGGTTCGGGCTCCACGGCGTCGATCTCGTCGAGGGCGAACTGGAGCCGGTCGATCTCCTGGGCCAGTTCGCGGCGGGACTCGGTGCGCTGCCGCAGGTCCCGGGCCAACGAGCGCCAGGTGGACCAGGCCTCCCGGTAGGTGGCCAGGAGCGGGGCGATCGCCGGGTCGAACCGGTCGAGGGCGGCCAGCTGCTGGTCGGGGGCGAGGAGGCGGAGCTGGTCGTTCTGGCCGTGGATGGTCAGCAGCGGGGCGGTGAATTCGGCCAGGGTGGCGGCGGGGACGGATCGCCCGCCGAGGTGGGCGCGGGAACGCCCCGAGGCGTTGACGGTGCGGGAGGCGATGAACTCGCCGTTCTCGTCGGCGGTGCCCCCGGCGGCGTCGACAAGCTCGGCGGTGGCTCGGGCGATGTCGGCGGGCAGCGCGGCGGTGAGGAAACGTCCCTCGACGACGGCCTGCGGTGCACCGGTGCGGACCCGGGAGGCGTCGGCGCGGCCACCGGCCAACAGGCGCAGGCCGGTGACCACCATGGTCTTGCCGGCACCGGTCTCGCCGGTGAGCACCGTCAGGCCGTCCGCCAGTTCCGCCGAGGCGGACGGGATGACGCCGAGATTCTCGATGGCGATGTCTGCGAGCATGCGCGCCAGCCTACCCGAACACCCGTGCTACCTGGGAGACGGGGTGCGCGGCCCGCGCCATCCCGCCACCGGCAGGCGCAGCTTGGTCACCAGTCGGTCGGTGAACGTCGAGTCGTCCAGCCGCACCCACCGGACTGGGCGGGCACCGCGGACGACCTCGACCCGGGAGCCGGGCGGCATGGGGATGGGGCGGAAACCGTCCATGACGGCCATCGCGGGCGATGCGTCCGGGTTGGATTCGACCGCGACCGTCGAATGCGGGGACACGACCAGGGGCTTGGTGAACAGCGCGTGGGCGTTGTTGGGCACGACGAGGATGGCGTCGAGCTCGGGCCACAGGACCGGGCCGCCGGCGGAGAAGGCGTAGGCGGTGGACCCCGTCGGGGTGGAGATGAGTACGCCGTCGCAGCCGAAGGAGGAGACCGGGCGGCCGTCGACCTCGAGGATGGCGTCGAGGACGCCCCGGCGGTTGAGGTTCTCCACGCTCACCTCGTTGAGCGCCCAGCCCCGGCCGATGACCTCCAGGTCGTTGTCCAGGACGGTGACGTCGATGGTCATCCGGTCCTCGACCCGGTAGTCCCGGTCGATGACCCGGTGGATCGCCTCGTCGAGGGACTCGGCCTCCCATTCGGCGAGGAATCCGACGTGGCCGAGGTTGATGCCCAGGACCGGGAGGTTGACCGAGTGCGCCAGGTCCGCGGCGCGGAGGAAGGTGCCGTCACCACCGAGGACGAGTACGAGCTCGCACCCCTCCGCCGCGTCGGCGGTGTGGGTGACCCGGTCGAGCCGCGACAGCACCGGACTGCCCTCCAGGGGGCGGCCGTCCTGGTGGACGAGGACGCGGACGGTGATCCCGGCGGCGTCGAGAAGCTCGGCGGTGCGTTCCGCGGCCTCGACGTTGGAGCTGCGGCCGGTGTGCGGGACCAGCAGAACCTGCCGTCCGGTGGTGTGTCCCGGGGTCTCAGGGTTGCTCACCTTACGGGCCCTCCTGTACGGCCGTCTCGATCATCGCGGTCAGCTGGTCGGTCGTCGGGGCGGTGGCGCCACCGTCCTTGACCAGCCACAGAAAGTATTCTACGTTCCCGCTCGGCCCGGGCAGCGGGGAGGCCACCGCACCGCGGCAGCTCAGGCCCAGGGTGCGGGCGAACTCGGCGACCTCGTAGGTCACCTCGGCACGCAGCTGCGGGCTGCGGACCACCCCACCGTTGCCCAGGCGCTCCTTGCCCACCTCGAACTGGGGCTTGACCATGGGCAGCAGATCCGCGCCGTCGACGAGGCTGTCGGCGATGGCGGGCAGGGTCAGGCGCAGGGAGATGAAGGACAGATCACCCACCATCATGTCGCACGGTCCGCCGCACATCTCGGGCGTGAGGTTCCGGATGTTCGTCCGGTCGAGCACGTGCACCCGGGGATCATTCTGCAGCCGCCAGATCAGCTGCCCGTACCCGACATCGACGGCGACGACCTCGGCAGCGTCCCGACGCAGCAGCACATCCGTGAACCCACCGGTGGACGCGCCGGCGTCGAGCACCTTCCTGCCCTGCACCGTCAGGCCTCGGGGTTCGAAGGCCTCGAGCGCACCGAGCAGCTTGTGGGCGCCGCGGGAGGCCCAGTCATCGTCCGGGGCCTCATCCACCCGGATGGACACCTCCGGCTCCACGACCGTCGCCGGCTTGCCCGCCTTGAATCCCCCGACGTGGACGCGCCCGTCCCGGATCATCTCGACGGCGTGCTCCCGCGAGCGCGCGATCTTGCGCCGCACCAGTTCCGCGTCGAGCCGTCGACGTGCCACTGCCATGTGCCTGCTCCTACCCGTTGTCCTGCAGCGCCCGATGGAGCACCGCATGCGCCCGCTCCAGCTGGGCTGCTTCCTCCGCCAGGGTCCCGGCGGGTTCGCCGAGGATCTCCGCCACCTGCTTGTCGACGTCCGCGGGACTCACCGCAGGCGCCCTCCCCTCGGCCGCACGCTGCGCGAGGTCCGCCGGATTCACCACCAGCCCGACACCGCCCGCTCCGCGTGCTCCGACATCGGCCGGATGAGGTTGGGCTCCTTCGACTGGGCCCACGCGACCTGCAGCACGGTCCGCAGCGCCTGGATCGACGTCGACTCGGCGGTGCCCCGTTCGAGGAGGATGTCATCGCCGTCAATCCGGGCGGTGAACCCGCCCTGCGCCCCGGGCCTGAGCTCATCCCGGCTCTTCGTCAGGTCGGTGAGGGACTCCGCGATGTAGGTGGGCCGCTGCTCCTTGCGCGCCTCGAGCAGGGCCAGCTGCCCGGAGACCCCCGTGAGCACCTGGAAGGTGTCCATGCCGGCGGCGTTGCCGCCCTCGATGTCGGTGTCCAGCCGGTCCCCCACCGCCAGCGGGGTGCTGGCATTGATTCTCGTGGCCGCCGAATGGAACATCGCCGGCCCGGGCTTACCGGCCGAGTATGGACGCGCTCCCGTCGCCGAAATGACCGCAGCGACCATGGACCCGTTACCCACCATGAGGCCACGCTCGGTCGGGAGGGTGGTGTCCAGGTTCGACACGAAATACCGGGCACCCGCCCGGATGGCCAACGCCGCCTCCGACAGTTCCCGCCACCCGGCGTTCGGGTTCATCCCGTGGAGCACTGCCTTCGGCTCATCGTCCGCCGAATCCACCACGGTATACCCGGCCCGGGACGCGAGCTCCTTGAAGGAGTCCGTGCCCACGACGTAGACCCGGTCGCCCGGCTCCAACATCTCGGCGGCCATGTCGATCGCCGCCTGCGCCGAGGTGACCACGTCATCCTCCGTCGCCGTCAGACCGATGCCACGGAGCTTCTCCGCGACGACCTCCGGGCCACGCATCGCATTGTTGGTGACGTAGATCCCGCGGATCCCCGCGTCGGTGGCCGAGTTGATCGCCTCCACGGCGCCGTCGATGGCGCGGCCTCCCTCCCAGACCGTTCCATCGAGGTCGAGCAACAGGGCATCATAGGTGGAGAGCAGACTCATGGAACCGACTCTACTGGTTAGCCCAGCTCGCCGAGACGATCAGCGGCGTCAAGCTGCTCGTCCTCATCGATCGCGTCAGCGTGGGCGAACCACTCCTTCGCCTCGTCCTTCCGGCCGGCGGCGGCGAGCGCGTCGCCGTAGGCGTAGGACAGCCGCGCCTGCGCCTGACCCGTCGACGTCAGGCTCGGGTTCATTCGTTGGAGGGTGACCACGGCACTCTCGGCCTGGTCCATGTCCAGGCGGGCCCCGGCGACGACAATGGCCAGCTCGATCCGGCCCTCCTCGTCCAGTTCCCGGGCCTCCTCGGAACGGCCGAGCTCAATTGCCTTCTGCGGACGACCCAGACCCCGCTCACAGTCAGCCATGACCGCCATGAGGCCCGGGCCACCGGACATCCGGCGGGCCGCCCGCAGCTCAGCAAGTGCCTCCTTCCACTCCCCGGCGTGGTAGGCGGCGATGCCGTTGGTCTCGCGCGCGACCGCCACCCGACCGGCACGGTCCTTCGCCGCACGGGCATGGCGCAGGGCAAGCTGCGGATCATCGGCCATGAGGGTCGCGGCCATGATCATGTGCTTGGCCACGGCCTCCGCATTGTCCTTCGACAGCACCTTGAGATCCTGACGGACCATCGGGTCAAGATCCTCGACGTCGATATCGCCGGGCAGGTCCGGTTCGGACAGTCTCTTGTTCAGTCGTTCCTCACGGAAACCGGAGCGCTGCGGCGCGGAGCGACGCTGGCCGTCCCGCTCAGCACCCGCACGTTGCGAGTGACGGCGATCATCATAGCGGCCGCCCTCGCGGCGGTCGCCGCGGCGGTCACTGCGTTCGGGTCGGCGGCCACCCTCGCCACGGCGGGCGCCCTCGGCACGGGGGCCACCGTCACGACGGTCATCGCGGGAGTACCGGTCACGTTCCCCACGAGCTCCCTGATCATCGCGCCGGCCCTGACCGCGCCGATCATCCCGGCCGCCGCGTTCACCGCGTTCACGGTGGGGTCGGCCACTGTCGGAGTTACGGTTGCGATCTCGTGAGAAACGTTCAGACATGGAGTTCATTCTTCCCGAAAACAGGTACCCCGGGAATATCCGGGGGTACAAACGACGAAAGGCGCGACCTGACGAGGAGAAGACTCACTCGACAGGCCGCGCCTTTCATTCCTCTTTTAAGTTTTTGGTCGGCGGCAACTTACTCTCCCACACCCTCCCAGGTGCAGTACCATCAGCGCGAACAGGCTTAGCTTCCGGGTTCGGAAAGGGACCGGGCGTTTCCCTGCCGCTATCAACCACCGACACACATGCGGGAACAGTACCGTTCCGGTGCGTGTGTCGTGTCAGACACTGCATAGTGGACGCGATCCACACCATCACTGGTGCGATCAAATAATTTGTTTTGTTACAAACGCAAGCAACACATCACCAACCCAACAGGGTGTGCGTGTTACGTCGATAAATTAGTACCGGTCACCTCCACACATTACTGTGCGTCCAGATCCGGCCTATCAACCCCGTCATCTCCAGGGAACCTCAAAAGAAACCTCATCTCGAAACAGGCTTCCCGCTTAGATGCTTTCAGCGGTTATCCCTTCCGTACGTAGCCAACCAGCCCTGCCCCTGGCGGAACAACTGGCACACTAGAGGTACGTCCGTCCCGGTCCTCTCGTACTAGGGACAGCCTTTCACAAGTTTCTACGCGCGCGGCGGATAGAGACCGAACTGTCTCACGACGTTCTAAACCCAGCTCGCGTGCCGCTTTAATGGGCGAACAGCCCAACCCTTGGGACCTACTCCAGCCCCAGGATGCGACGAGCCGACATCGAGGTGCCAAACCATCCCGTCGATATGGACTCTTGGGGAAGATCAGCCTGTTATCCCCGGGGTACCTTTTATCCGTTGAGCGACACCACTTCCACAAGTAGGTGCCGGATCACTAGTCCCGACTTTCGTCCCTGCTCGAGCTGTCACTCTCACAGTCAAGCTCCCTTGTGCACTTACACTCACCACCTGATTGCCAACCAGGCTGAGGGAACCTTTGGGCGCCTCCGTTACTCTTTAGGAGGCAACCGCCCCAGTTAAACTACCCACCAGGCACTGTCCCCGACCCAGATCATGGGCCAAGGTTAAGGTATCCAATCCGATCAGAGTGGTATTTCAACAACGACTCCCACACAACTAGCGTCATGTGATCACAGTCTCCCACCTATCCTACACAAACCGAACCGAACACCAATACCAAGCTATAGTGAAGGTCCCGGGGTCTTTTCGTCCTGCCGCGCGTAACGAGCATCTTTACTCGTACTGCAATTTCACCGGGCCTGTGGTTGAGACAGCAGGGAAGTCGTTACGCCATTCGTGCAGGTCGGAACTTACCCGACAAGGAATTTCGCTACCTTAGGATGGTTATAGTTACCACCGCCGTTTACTGGGGCTTAAATTCTCCGCTTCGACCACCGAAATGATCTAACAGGTCCTCTTAACCTTCCAGCACCGGGCAGGCGTCAGTCCGTATACATCGACTTAAGCGTCTTCGCACGGACCTGTGTTTTTAATAAACAGTCGCTTCCCTCTATTCTCTGCGACCACCACCAGCTCACCATGCAAGATGGGTCACCGACAGTGGCCCCCCTTCTCCCGAAGTTACGGGGGCATTTTGCCGAGTTCCTTAACCACAGTTCACCCGAACGCCTTAGTATTCTCTACCTGACTACCTGTGTCGGTTTAGGGTACGGGCCATATATGTACATCGCTAGAGGCTTTTCTCGACAGCACGGGATCACCGACATCACCCCAAAGGGCTACGCATCACGTCTCACACATCCAAGGGGCGGATTTACCTCTCCCCTCGTGCTACACGCTTACACCACAATCCAATAAATGGCTCGGCTACCCCACTGCGTCACCCCATCACTTGGCTACTACCAGTTCAGGCCCCACGCACGCACACAACACGACAAGCAAAGCTTCCCGTGATCGTGATTGTGGGTGGTTAGTATCACTGATTCACACATGGGCGCACATACACGGGTACGGGAATATCAACCCGTTGTCCATCGACTACGCCTGTCGGCCTCGCCTTAGGTCCCGACTCACCCTGGGAAGACGAACTTGACCCAGGAACCCTTAGTCATCCGGCGGACAAGATTCTCACTTGTCTATTCGTTACTCATGCCTGCATTCTCACTCGCACACACTCCACCGCCCCTCACGGTACGGCTTCACAGCAGTGCACGACGCTCCCCTACCCAACATCCCGCAAACGGGATTGTTGCCGCGGCTTCGGCGGTGTACTTGAGCCCCACTACATTGTCGGCGCAGAACCACTCGACCAGTGAGCTATTACGCACTCTTTCAAGGATGGCTGCTTCTAAGCCAACCTCCTGGCTGTCTTCGCGATCCCACATCCTTTTCCACTTAGTACACGCTTAGGGGCCTTAGCCGGCGATCTGGGCTGTTTCCCTCTCGACTATGAAGCTTATCCCCCACAGTCTCACTGCTGCGCTAACTTAAACCGGCATTCGGAGTTTGGCTGACATTGCTAAGATTGTAGTCCCGCTCAACCAACCAGTAGCTCTACCTCCGGCAAGCACCACACAACGCTGCACCTAAATGCATTTCGGGGAGAACCAGCTATCACGGAGTTTGATTGGCCTTTCACCCCTACCCACAACTCATCCCCTCAGTTTTCAACCTAAGTGGGTTCGCGCCTCCACAGAGTCTTACCTCTGCTTCACACTGGCCATGGGTAGATCACTCCGCTTCGGGTCCAGGACATGCCACTAACAACACCCTCGTTAGGATTCGCTTTCGCTACGACTACCCCACACGGGTTAACCTCGCGACATGCCGCTGACTCGCAGGCTCATTCTTCAAAAGGCACGCCATCACACACAAGAGGTGCTCTGACGGATTGTAAGCACATGGTTTCAGGTACTATTTCACTCCCCTCCCGGGGTACTTTTCACCATTCCCTCACGGTACTATCCGCTATCGGTCACACTGAGTATTTAGGCTTACCGGGTGGTCCCGGCAGATTCACAGCAGATTTCACGAGCCCGCTGCTACTCGGGAAAAACAACAACAACCAGCAAGCGCCCTACACGTACAGGACTCTCACCTACTCCGGCAGGCCATCCCAGACCACTTCCGCTAAACACTCAACTGGTCGCCCCAGGCTGACAGACCCAGGCCGTTGCATCCCACAACACCGCATGCGCAACCCCTGTCAGGTATCACACACACACGGTTTAGCCTCATCCACGTTCGCTCGCCACTACTAGCGGAATCATTGTTATTTTCTTCTCCTACGGGTACTGAGATGTTTCACTTCCCCGCGTCAACCCCCACAACAGCTATGAATTCACTGAAGGGTGACCACCCATAACGATGGCCGGGTTTCCCCATTCGGACATCCTCGGATCAACGCTCAGTTGACAGCTCCCCGAGGCATAACGCAGTCTCTCACGTCCTTCATCGGCTCAGTATGCCAAGGCATCCACCATGTGCCCTTACACAAACACACAACAACCACACCACCAGACCCCACAAAAAGGGAACCCGACGATGCGACTGGTGAACATGACTTACTCACAAAACAAAAAATAAAGATGCTCGCGTCCACTATACAGTTCTCACACAACACACCACCCCACCCACACCACACACAACCGCGTGTGACCTGGTTCAGGGGTGATCACCGGGAACAATGTTGCCCCAGACACCCAACAGCATGCCAACGCACCCCACACCACCCACACAGTGGGCAGCCGGTAAAGTTTTCTGACTGACGATCGCACTTCATTTGTGGTCATCCACACGGTACGCGTCCACCCGATTACATTGATGCCGGCGGGTCAACACTCGCGACCACCAACCAGCGAAATGCCCGGACACCGCTACTGCGGTACGGGACTTTTTTAATGCTCCTTAGAAAGGAGGTGATCCAGCCGCACCTTCCGGTACGGCTACCTTGTTACGACTTCGTCCCAATCGCCGATCCCACCTTCGACAGCTCCCCCACAAAAGTGTTGGGCCACTGGCTTCGGGTGTTACCAACTTTCATGACGTGACGGGCGGTGTGTACAAGGCCCGGGAACGTATTCACCGCAGCGTTGCTGATCTGCGATTACTAGCGACTCCGACTTCATGGGGTCGAGTTGCAGACCCCAATCCGAACTGAGGCCGGCTTTCAGCGATTAGCTCCACCTTACGATGTCGCGACGCGTTGTACCGACCATTGTAGCATGTGTGAAGCCCTGGACATAAGGGGCATGATGATTTGACGTCATCCCCACCTTCCTCCGAGTTGACCCCGGCAGTCTCTCATGAGTCCCCACCTCTACGTGCTGGCAACATAAGACAAGGGTTGCGCTCGTTGCGGGACTTAACCCAACATCTCACGACACGAGCTGACGACAACCATGCACCACCTGTACACCAGCCACAAGGGAAAGACCATCTCTGGCCCGGTCCGGTGTATGTCAAGCCCAGGTAAGGTTCTTCGCGTTGCATCGAATTAATCCACATGCTCCGCCGCTTGTGCGGGCCCCCGTCAATTCCTTTGAGTTTTAGCCTTGCGGCCGTACTCCCCAGGCGGGGCGCTTAATGCGTTAGCTACGGCACAGAAGTCGTGGAAGACCCCTACACCTAGCGCCCACCGTTTACGGCATGGACTACCAGGGTATCTAATCCTGTTCGCTACCCATGCTTTCGCTCCTCAGCGTCAGTTACTGCCCAGAGACCTGCCTTCGCCATTGGTGTTCCTCCTGATATCTGCGCATTTCACCGCTACACCAGGAATTCCAGTCTCCCCTACAGCACTCAAGTATTGCCCGTATCGCCTGCACGCCCGGAGTTAAGCCCCGGAATTTCACAGACGACGCGACAAACCACCTACGAGCTCTTTACGCCCAGTAATTCCGGACAACGCTCGCACCCTACGTATTACCGCGGCTGCTGGCACGTAGTTAGCCGGTGCTTCTTATACAGGTACCGTCACAAAAAGCTTCGTCCCTGTCGAAAGAGGTTTACAACCCGAAGGCCGTCATCCCCCACGCGGCGTCGCTGCATCAGGCTTGCGCCCATTGTGCAATATTCCCCACTGCTGCCTCCCGTAGGAGTCTGGGCCGTATCTCAGTCCCAATGTGGCCGTCCACCCTCTCAGGCCGGCTACCCGTCGACGCCTTGGTAGGCCATTACCCCACCAACAAGCTGATAGGCCGCGGGCTCATCCTGCACCGAAAAAACTTTCCACCCCCCACACTAAAGGAGGGTCCTATCCGGTATTAGACCCAGTTTCCCAGGCTTATCCCGAAGTGCAGGGCAGATCACCCACGTGTTACTCACCCGTTCGCCACTCGAGTACCCCCAGCAAGCTGAAGGCCTTTCCGTTCGACTTGCATGTGTTAAGCACGCCGCCAGCGTTCGTCCTGAGCCAGGATCAAACTCTCCACAAAAAACTTCTGATAGAAGAAAAAGGCTGTGAAAAGCCCAAACCCAACCAAAAACAAACAACCGACGATTCAAAAATGATTCATCAATTGTCCGAAAAATCACGAACCACCACACCACCCACACCACAAACAGCAGTATGAGCGGATCAGCTGGTGATCCGGCCACCGGTGCCTGTCCCGACGGGGATTAGCAGACACCTGAGGTGACAAAAAACAGATGAGACCAATGCTGCATCCGCACCCGAAACACTCACCACAGACAAAGCCTGCAGCGCGTTGTTTACAGTGGCACCCATTCCAAGTGAACATCAGGTACCACCCGGCACGCACCACCCACAACCGGCATAAAACCGGCTACAGGGGGTTGACCAGCACAATCATCATCAAAAAACAAAAGTACATTGGCACACTATTGAGTTCTCACACAACATCCGCACGCCAGTCTCTCACCCCTGCGGGCTCGGTCGTGACGGCTGGAGATCCGACTCTAGTTGATGTCTTCCGGAGAAGTCAACTTCCAGTTCATCTCTCTGTCATCCTCGCGACTCCTCGGTGAACCCTCGGTGTCTCTCGGCGACTTGGACAAAGTTACGCCCCGCGCCCGACCTTCGACAAATCGGCAGGTCAGCGCGGGCAAACTCGGTCATCGGCTACGCGGTCACGCGCACTCCGGCGAAGTTCTTCTTGCCGCGTCGCAGCACGAGCCAGGAACCGTGGAGCAGGTCTCCGGCGGCCGGCTCCCACTCCTCGGACTCGATCCTCACGTTGTTCACGTAGACGCCGCCCTCCTTGACGGAGCGACGGGCTGCACCCTTCGAGATCGGAGAGTCCGGTGCCGACGAGCATGTCCACGATCGTGCGCGGCTCCCCTGTCCCGACCTCGAGCACCTCGGTCTCGGAGACGGCGGACGCCAGCGTCTTCTCGTCGAGGTCCGCCAGCTCGGCGCGGCCGAACAGGGCCTGGGCGGCGAGTTCGACGGCCTCGGTGGCTGCCTCGCCGTGGACGAGGTTGGTCATCTCCCGGGCCAGGCGCTTCTGGGCCTCACGCTTGAAGGGGCGCTCGGCGACCTCGACCTCGAGCTCAGCGAGCTCCTCCTGGGTGAGGAAGGTGAACCAACGCAGGTAGCGGATGACGTCGGCGTCGGAGGCGTTGATGAAGTACTGGTACCAGGTGTACGGGCTGGTCATCTCCGGGTCGAGCCACAGGGACCCGCCACCGGTGGACTTGCCGAACTTCTTGCCCTCGGAGTCGGTGACCAGTGGGACAGTGAGTGCGTGGACGGTTTCGCCGTCCATGCGTCGGTTGAGGTCGACACCGGCGACGAGGTTGCCCCACTGGTCGCCACCGCCGACCTGGAGAACACAGTCGTAGGTACGGCGCAGCTGAACGAAGTCGTTGGCCTGCAGCAGCATGTAGGAGAACTCGGTGTAGGAGATGCCGTCGTTCTCCAGGCGTCGCTTGACGGTGTCACGGGCGAGCATGGTGTTGAGCGGGAAGTGCTTGCCCACGTCGCGCAGGAAGGTGATGACCGACATGTCGGCGGTCCAGTCGTTGTTGTTGACCAGCTGGGCCGCGTTGTCCCCGTCGAAGGAGACGAAACGAGACAGCTGGCCGGAGATCCGCTCGGACCAGTCGGCGACGGTGTCTGCGGAGTTCATGGAGCGCTCGCCGACGTCGCGGGGGTCGCCGATCATGCCGGTGGCGCCACCGGCGAGAACGAGGGGGCGGTGGCCGGCCTGCTGGAAACGTCGCAGCATGAGCAGGGGCACGAGGTGCCCGGCGTGCAGGGACGGGCCGGTCGGGTCGAAGCCGCAGTAGAGGGTGATGGGGCCGGCGTCGGTGGCCTCGCGCAGGGTGTCCAGGTCGGTGGACTGGTTGATCAGGCCGCGCCAGGTCAGCTCGTCGATGATGTTCATGGGGGTGATGATCCTTCGTGGGTCAGTTGGTGGGAGGCCAGGTGATCGCTTCGTCGATGAGCATCACGGGGATGCCGTCGTCGATGCGATAGGCGAGGCCGAGGCGTTCGTTCACCAGGACCTGCTGGTCCGCCAGATAGGTCAACGGGCCCTTGTCCTTCGGACAGGCCAGGACCTCCAACAACTTCGGATCGAGACTCATGGGTGCCCATCCTACCCACCGCCCTGCCCGGGGCAGGCAGCGACCGGCGGGATCACCACGGCGGGCGGAGGCATTCTCGCCGCCGCCCGCCGTCGGGTCCGGATCAGCCGCGGACCGGGGTCTGCGCCCACTCGAGGTGGTTCTTCGACGCCTCGGCGACACGGTCGCGCTGTTCGGCGACGCGGACGCCGGCGGTGCCGCCGCGGGTGGCCCGGGAGGCCACCGCGCCGTCGATGGTGAGCACCTCACGCACCGCCGGGGTCAGTCGCGTATCGACGCCGCGCAGCTCCTCGTCTGTGAGCTCGTCGAGGCCGACACCCCGTGCCTCGGCAAGACGGACACAGGCACCGGAGGCCTCGTGGGCCTCGCGGAACGGGACCCCCTCGCGCACCATCCACTCGGCCAGGTCGGTGGCCAGCGTGAAACCGGCCGGCGCCAGTTCCCGCATGCGGTCCTCGTGGAAAGTCAGCGTGGAGACCAGTCCGGTCATCGCCGGCAGCAGGAGGTTGAGCTGCGCGACGGAGTCGACGATGGGCTCCTTGTCCTCCTGGAGGTCGCGGTTGTAGGCCAGCGGCTGCGCCTTGAGGGTGGCCAGGAGGCCGGTGAGGTTGCCGATGAGCCGGCCGGTCTTGCCGCGGGTCAGTTCCGCGACGTCCGGGTTCTTCTTCTGCGGCATGATCGACGAGCCGGTGGACCAGGCGTCGGCGAGGGTGACGTAGCCGAACTCCGGGGTGCACCAGGCGATGATCTCCTCGGCCAGGCGGGACATGTCCACGGCGATCTGGGCGAGGACGTAGGCCGTCTCGGCTGCGAAGTCGCGTGAGGAGGTCGCGTCGATGGAGTTGTCGGCCGCGGAGTCGAAACCGAGTTCGGCGGCGATGGCCTCCGGGTTGAGCTGCAGCGAGGACCCGGCGAGAGCGCCGGAACCGTAGGGCGACACCGCGAGACGCTTGTCCAGGTCGCGGATGCGCTCGATGTCGCGCAGCAGCGGCTGGGCGTGCGCCAGCAGCTGGTGGGCGAGCAGGACCGGCTGGGCGGCCTGGAAGTGGGTCTTGCCCGGCATGATGGCGTCGGGGTGGGCTTCGGCCTGGGCCACGAGGGCGTCGACAAGCTCGGTGACACCCACGGCGATGGCGCGGACCGCATCGCGGACCCACATGCGGAACAGGGTGGCAACCTGGTCGTTGCGGGAACGGCCCGCCCGCAGGCGGCCGCCGACCTCGGGGCCGACGCGGTCGATGAGGCCACGTTCCATGGCGCCGTGGACGTCCTCGTCGGAGGGCTCCGGGCCGAAGGTGCCGTCGGCGACGTCACGGCCGAGCTGATCGAGGCCGGCGAGCATGGTCTCCAGGTCGGCGTCGGAGAGCAGACCCGCGGAGTGCAGCACCCGGGCGTGCGCCTGGGAGGCGAGCACGTCGTAGGGGGCGAGCACCCAGTCGAAGTGGGTGGACACGCTCAGGGCGAACATCGCCTCGGAGGGGCCGCCGGAGAAGCGGCCGCCCCAGAGGGCACCCTCGTTGGTTCCGTGCGCCTGCATCTACTTGGCCTCGCGGTCGCGGCGGTTGGCGATCTTGGAGGACAGGCCGTGCAGCTCGACGAATCCCTTCGCGGAGGTCTGGTCGAAGGTGTCGCCGGTGTCGTAGGTGGCCAGGTTGAAGTCGTAGAGCGAGTGGTTGGAGCGGCGGCCGTTGACGGTGATGGTACCGGCGTGGAGGACTAGGCGGATGTCGCCGGTGACGTGCTCCTGGGTGGAGTCGATGAAGGCGTCGAGGGAGCGCTTGAGCGGGCCGAACCACAGGCCGTCGTAGACCTCCTCGGACCAGCGGGCGTCGATGAGCCGCTTGTAGCGGGCCAGCTCGCGCTCGACGGTGACGTCCTCGAGGGCCTCGTGGGCCTTGATGAGGACCATCGCACCCGGTGCCTCGTAGATCTCGCGGGACTTGATGCCCACGAGGCGGTCCTCGACCATGTCGAGGCGGCCGACACCCTGGGCACCGCCGCGGCGGTTGAGCTCCTCGATGGCCTCGAGGACGGTGACGGGGCGGCCGTCGATGGCGACCGGCTTGCCACCCTCGAAGGAAATGATGAGCTCGTCTGGGGCGTTACCCAGGGAGGGGTCCTCGGTGTAGGCGTAGAGATCCTTGGTCGGCGGGTTCCACAGGTCCTCGAGGAAGCCGGTCTCGACGGCGCGGCCCCACACGTTCTGGTCGATGGAAAACGGCGAGGACTTGGACTGCTCGATGGGCAGGTCGATCTCCTCGGCGAAGGCGATGGCCTTGTCGCGGGTCCAGGCGTAGTCGCGGGCCGGGGCGATGATCTCCAGGTCGGGGTTGGTGTTGCGGAAACCGACCTCGAAACGGACCTGGTCGTTGCCCTTGCCGGTGCAGCCGTGGGAGACGTGGGTACCGCCGTGTTCCTCCGCGGCCTGGACGAGGTGCTTGACGATCAACGGGCGGGAGATCGCGGAGACCAGCGGGTACTGCTTCATGTACATGCCGTTGGCCTTGATGGTGGGCAGGCAGTACTCCTCGGCGAACTCGTCGCGGGCGTCGATGACGATGGACTCGACGGCACCGCAGTCGAGGGCGCGCTGGCGCACGGACTCCATGTCCTCCCCACCCTGGCCGAGGTCGAGGGACACGGCGACAACCTCGCCGCCGGTCATCTTGGCCAGGTACGGGATGGCGACGGAGGTGTCGAGGCCACCGGAGTAGGCGAGGACGACGCGTGCAGTCATGGAAATTCTCCTTGGGGATCTAATGGGTTCTACGGATTATGAGGATACCGGGGGCTCACCGGGTGGTGAGCAGCTCCCCCAGCTCGCGGCCGGTCATCGGCTCGCGGGCGAGGACGAAGATGGTGTCGTCTCCGGCGATGGAGCCGACGACCTCGTCGAGGCCGACCCGGTCGATGAAGCTGGCCAGGTACTGCGCCGCTCCCGGCGGGGTGCGCAGCACGGTCGTGTTCCCGGAGGAGTCGACCGCGACGACGAGCTCGTCGAGCATCCGGCGCAGCTTCTCCCGGGGACCGGAGAGGTGCTCCGCCAGGGTCTGCTCGACATGCCCGACGACGTAGTAGGCGCGCCCGTTGTCGGGGCGGACCTTCTTGGCGCCGAGTTCATCCAGGTCCCGGGACAGGGTGGCCTGGGTGATGTCGAAGCCCTCGTCGAGCAGCAGCTCGGAGAGCTGAACCTGGCTGGAGACCCGGGTCTTAGCCAGGATCTCCAGGATCTTCGCCTGCCGGGCGGCGCGGGTGGCCGGGGTGGTCATCGGGGATCCGCCCCGGCGGCGGGCTGGTTCTCCAGCAGCCACACCATGAGCGCCTTCTGGGCGTGGAGGCGGTTCTCGGCCTCGTCGAAGACACGGGAGGCGGGGCCGTCGATGACCTCGGCGGTGACCTCGTTGCCGCGGTAGGCGGGCAGGCAGTGGAGGAAGATGGCGTCCTCGGCGGCCTGTGCCATGAGGTCGGCGGTGACCTGGTACGGCAGGAACGGGGTACGACGGTCCTTGCCGTCGGCCTCCTGCCCCATGGACACCCAGGTGTCGGTGATGACCACGTCCGCGCCGGCGACCGCGGCGGTGTCGTCGGTGACGGTGACGGTCGCCCCGGTCTCCGCGGCCCGGCGGCGGGCGCGGTCGACGAACTTCTCCTCCGGCTGGAAACCCTCCGGCGAGATGATCGCGATGTCCATGCCGGCGGTGGCGAAACCGATCATGTACGAGTTGGCCATGTTGTTGTTGCCGTCACCGAGGTAGACGGCCTTCTTCCCCGCCAGGCCGGCCGGGCCCTGCTCCGGGCAGAGATTCTCCACGCAGGTCTGGAGGTCGGCGAGGATCTGGCAGGGGTGGAGATCATCGGACAGCGAGTTGATGACGGGCACCGTCGCGGTCTCGGCGAGCTCGTGGAAGTTCTGGTGGGCGTAGGTGCGCCACACGATCGCCTCGACGTAGCGGGAGAGCACGGCGCCGGTGTCCTGGTAGGTCTCACCCTTGCCCATCTGGGTATTCCCGGAGTCGACGACGATGGCGTGCCCGCCGAGGTGGGCGATGCCGGCGTCGAAGGAGAAGCGGGTGCGGGTGGAGGTCTTGTCGAACAGGACCGCCACCGACAGCGGGCCCTCAAGGGGACGCCTGGACAGCGGCGCCTTCTTCAGCTCGGCGGCGAGGGTGAGCACCTCGGCCTGCTCGGCGGGGGTGAGGTCGTCGTCGGCGAGGAAGTGCCGCACGTTCGGGGTGGTCATGGTCAGGCCTCCTTGGTGAGGGTGGTGAGCAGGTCGGTGAGTGAGTCGACGGCCTGGCCGATCTCCTCGTCGCTGATGATCAGCGGGGGGGTGAGGCGGATGACGGTGTCACTCGGTGCGTTGAGGATGAGGCCGTGGTCGAGGCCGGCGGTCACCGCCTGCTTGGCGACGCTGCGGTCAAGCACCACGCCGAGCATGAGCCCGCGGCCGCGGACCTCGACGACCCCGGGGATCTGCGCGATCTTGCCCGCGAGGACCTCGCCCTTGCGGGCGACGTCGGCGCAGAACGCGTCGTCAATGATGCCGAGCACCGCGTTGGCGGCGGCGCACGCGACGGGGTTGCCGCCGAAGGTGGTGCCGTGGGCGCCCGGTTCGAACAGGGTCGCCGCCCTGCCCCGGGCGAGGGTGGCGCCGATGGGGATGCCGGCACCGAGGCCCTTGGCCATGGTGATCACGTCGGGCAGGACGCCCTCGTGCTGGAAGGCGAAGAAGTCACCGGTGCGGCCGACGCCGGTCTGGACCTCGTCGACGACCATGAGGATGCCGTGGGCGTCACACAGCTCACGGACCGCGGTGAGGAAGCCCGCCGGGGCGGGAATGACACCGGTCTCGCCCTGGACGGGTTCGAGGAAGATCGCGGCGGTGTCGGAGGGGTTCGTCTCCACCAGGGCGGTGAGGTAGTCGATGTCGCCGTAGGGGTAGAACTCCACACCCGAGGGCAGCGGCTCGAAGGGCTTACGCTTCGCGGGCTGCCCGGTCAGCGCGAGGGAGCCCATGGTGCGGCCGTGGAAGCCGTCGACGGCGGCGAGCACCCGGGACCGGCCGGTCAGGCGCGCCAGCTTGAAGGCGGCTTCGTTGGCTTCACCGCCGGAGTTGCAGAAGAACACCCGGGTGGAGTCGTCGCCGACCTTCTCCTTGAGGGCAGTCGCGGCGCGGATGACCGGCTCGGAGGCGAAGAGGTTGGACACGTGGCCGAGGGTGGACAGCTGCTCGGTGACGGCGTCGATGATCGCCGGGTGGGCGTGCCCGAGGGCGTTGACCGCGATGCCGGCGAGCATGTCGATGTGGGCGCGACCCTGGGCGTCGATGACCGTTGCGCCGCGGCCGGAGACCAGCTCCACGGGCGGGGTGCCGTAGTTGTTCATGAGCACCTGGTTCCACTGGTTCAGTGCGTCACTCATTCGGGGAGTCCTTCCGGAAGACGGTGCCCTCGGGGTAGTTCCCGCGGTCGTAGTTGTCGGGCAGCACCATGGTGCCGATTCCGCCCATGGTCAGCAGCTCGAGGATGACGGAGTGGGCGAAGCGGCCATCGATGACATGCGCCGCGGACACCCCGCCCTGGACGGCGCGCAGGCAGGACTCCATCTTGGGGATCATGCCGGAGTCCAGGCCGGGCAGGATCTGCTCGAGTTCGGTGGTGAGGATCTTCGACACCAATGAGTCCCGGTTCGGCCAGTCGGTGTACAGGCCCTCGACGTTGGTGAGGATGAGCAGACGCTCGGCGCCGATGGCCTCGGCCAGGGCTCCGGCGGCGGTGTCGGCGTTGATGTTGTACACCTCGCCGTCCTCGCCCGGGGCGATGGTGGAGACGACCGGGATGCGGCCGGCGTCGATGATGTCCATGAGCGCCTCGGGGTTGACGTCGACGATGTCGCCGACGAGGCCGATGTCGGTGGGCACTCCCCCGACGTCGACCAGCCGTTTGCGGGCGGTGAACAGGCCGGCGTCCTCACCGGAGGTGCCCACCGCGTAGGGGCCGTGCGAGTTGATGAGGCCGACGAGGTCGCGGCCCACCTGGCCGAAGAGCACCATGCGGACGATCTCCATGACCTCCGGGGTGGTCACCCGGAAGCCGCCCTTGAACTCACCGTCGAGGCCGACGCGCTTGAGCATCGCGGAGATCTGCGGGCCACCGCCGTGGACGACGACCGGCTTGGCGCCGACGGTGCGCAGGAAGACCATGTCGGCGGCGAAGGCGGCCTTGAGGTCCTCGTCGATCATGGCGTTGCCGCCGTACTTGACCACGACGATCTTGTCGCGGAAGTGCTGCAGCCACGGCAGGGCCTCGGCCAGGACGTGGGCCCGGGCCTCATTGCTCAGGTTCTTGAGGGTATCCATGCCGCTCCTAGCTCGAGTAGGCGGAGTTGATGTGGACGTAGTCGTGGGACAGGTCCGTGGTGCGCACCGTCGCCCGTCCGGGCCCGTCCACGCCGAGGTTGACCAGGACGTCGATGTCCGCACCGGACAGGTCGACCTCGCGGGCGTCCGGGGTGCCGGTGGTGTTCTCACACACGGCGTGACGGTTGAAGTACACGGAGATGTGGTCGGGGTCCATGTCGGCGTCGGCCATGCCGACGGCGGCGAGGACGCGGCCCCAGTTGGGGTCGGAGCCGAACATCGCGCACTTGAACAGGTTGTCGCGGGCCAGGGTGCGGGCGGCGTTGACGGCCTGCTCGTCGGTGGAGGTGCCCTCGACGGTGACGGTGACGCGCTTGGTCACACCCTCGGCGTCGGCCTGCATCTGCCGGGCGATGTCCTCGCTGGCCTGCAGGACGGCGGCGTTGAGCTCCGCCTGGGTCGGGGTGACGCCGGAGGCGCCGGAGGCGAGCAGGAAGACGGTGTCGTTCGTCGAGGTGGAACCGTCGATGTCGAGGGTGTCGAAGGTGACCTTCGACGCCGCGCGCAGCGCCTCGTCGAGCATCTCCGGGGTGGCGGAGGCATCCGTGGTCAGGCACACGAGCATCGTGGCCAGGGACGGGCTCATCATGCCGACGCCTTTGCCCATACCGCCCAGAGTCCAGCCCTCGGCGTTGACCACCGTCTCCTTCTTCACCAGGTCGGTGGTCATGATCGCCACTGCGGCATCCTCACCGTGGTCCCCGAGGTCACCTGCGAGCGTCTCGACGCCCGCGTGCACCTTGTCCATCGGCATCGGTTCACCGATAAGTCCGGTGGAACAGACGCCGACGTCCGCGGGGGCGACGTCGAGAAGCTGCGCCACCTGCTCGACGGCGGCGGCGGCGTCGCGGTCACCCTGGGCGCCGTTGCAGGCGTTGGCGTTTCCGGCGTTGAACAGCACCGCGCGGATCCGGCCGTCGGCGACGGCCTCGCGGGAGACCTTCACGGGTGAGGCGACGACCCGGTTGCGGGTGAACACGGCGGCCGCGTGGTACTCGGGGCCGGTGTTGACCACCAGGGCCATGTCGGGGTTGCCGGAGGGCTTGATGCCTGCGGTGGTGGCCGCGGCGGTGAAACCGGCCGGGGCGGTGATACCGGTGGAGCTCATGGGTGTGTCCTTCGCTGGGGTGAGGTCAGGGGGCGACGGCGGCCTGCGGGAGGCCGGCGGTCTCGTCGAGCCCGAGGGCCAGGTTCATGCACTGGACGGCCGCGCCGCCGGTGCCCTTGGTGAGGTTGTCGATGACCGAGGTGACCAGCAGTCGCCCCGATCGCTCGTCCACCTCGACCTGGACGTGGCACATGTTGGTGCCCACGACGTTCTGGGTCTGCGGCTGCTGGCCGGCCGGCAGGAGGTGGACGAAGGGCTCGTCGGCGTAGAAGGCGCGGTAGGTCTCGTAGGCCGCCTCCTGGGTGACACCCTCCACCAGCGGCGCGGTGGCGGTGGTGAGGATGCCCCGGGGCAGCGGTGCGAGGACCGGGGTGAAGCTCACGGTGACCTCGGCGTCAGTGACCTCGGCGAGGTTCTGGGTGATCTCCGGGGTGTGCCGGTGCTTGCCGGCGGTGTTGTAGGCCTTGAGGTTGCCCATCGTCTCCGAGCCGAGCAGGGCGACGGACGCCTTCTTGCCGGCTCCGGAGACACCGGTGACGGACACGAACGCGACGTCCGGGGTGACCAGACCGGCGGCGACGGCCGGAAGCGCCGCGAGGGTGGCGCCGGTGGGGAAACAGCCCGGCACGGCGATGCGCCGGGCACCGGAGAGCTGTTCGCGGTGGCCGGGCATCTCGGGGATGCCGTAGGGCCAGGTGCCCGCGTGTTCGCCGCCGTAGTAGTGGTCCCACTCCCCCGCGTCCTGCAGGCGGAAGTCCGCGGCGCAGTCGATGACCACCGTGTCCTCGGAGAGGACGCGACCGATCTCGGCGGAGTGACCGTGCGGCAGGGCCAGGAACACCACGTCATGTCCGGCAAGGACCTCAGGCGTGGTGTCCTCGAGCTGACGGTCCGCCAGCTGCGGGAGGTGGGGCATGAGCTCAGCCACCGGGGTGCCCGCGGAGGACCCCGCGGTCAGGGCGCCGATGCTCAGCTCGCCGGACAGGTACAGGGGGTGACTCAGGAGCAGGCGGAGGATCTCCCCGCCCGCGTATCCGGAGGCACCTGCTACCGCTACCGTGAATGTCATACGACCCACCCTACCATTTATGCAGTCGGGTGAAAAGTATGCAGCCGGCGCGTGTAAGGATCAGAATGAGGAAGCGCTGCTCATCGCCTGCGGTCCGCCAACGGTGTTGCCGGCGAAAGCGGCGTACCCGGCCCCGACGAAGACGTGCAGGTTACCCAGTGGGTCCGCCACGACCGTCACGCCATGAGCCTGACCGAACTGGCCGGGCCCCAGCTTCTGCGGGGCGCCGACGAGTCCCTGGTTCCAGCATCCGGCGTGGGTCTCACCGCGGTACACACGCACCGAGGGGATGAGCTCGTTCGGCGGGTTGCACTCCGGCTTCGAGGCCCGGGCGCGCTCGCTCACGCAGTTGACGTACGGGCCCCCCTCGAAGGTGAGGACCTCGCAGCGGACGTCGCCGGCGGCGTTGGTGAACTGGCGGGCATCCTGGGCGTTCGCCGCTCCGGCGCCGGCGACCATGAGGCCAGCGGCGAGGGTGGCGGTGGACAGTGCGGTGAGGGCGGATCGCATGCGGGGCAACCTTTCAGGAGGTGAATGACGTTGTGCCCCTCATGCTATGTGATCGCGGTCACTCACGCGCGCATGTCAGCGCCGAGACGTTCCTTGGCCAGCTCAGCGGCCTTGAGCCGGTGCTCGTTGGCCTCTTCGTCGGTCAGCGTCCGGTCGCCGGCGCGGAAGAGCAGGGAGAACGCCAGAGACTTACGTCCCTCACCGAGCGCGTCGGACCGGTAGATGTCGAAGAGTTCGACGTCCTCGAGCAGGTCGCCGGCGCCCTCGACCACGACGCGACGGACCTCCTCCGCCGGGATGTTCTCGTCGACGACGAGCGCGATGTCCTGGTGCAGGGCCGGGAAGGAGGACAGGACGGGTGCCGGGAAGGTCTCCTCCAGCGGCAGGGCCGTGAGATCCAGCTCCATGGCGCAGGTGCGCTCAGGCAGGCCGAGGGCCTCGATGACCTGCGGGTGCAGCTCACCGGCGTGGCCGACCACCGTGCCGTCCACCACGAGTGCGGCGCAACGGCCCGGGTGCCACGGCAGTTCCTCCGCCGAGGTGACGTCCAGTTCCACACCCGCCGCACGGGCGACGATCCGGGCGGACTCGATGGCGTCGGCATAGGTGTAGGCGCGTCCGGCACCCCAGGGGCCCGCGAACTCGATGTTGCCGGAACCCACGGTGGCCACGTGCAGCGGCTGGTACGGCAGGGAGTCGAGGACCTCGGTGAGCTCCTCATCGGACAGGCGGGCGGCGACCGAGGGCATCGGCGAGGTCTCGGCACGGGCGAAGGAGACCTGCTGCAGGCCGAACAGGGAGATGTCGGTGCGACCGCGGGCCACGTTGCGGGCCAGGGAGTCGAGCATCGACGGCAGGAGCGTGGTGCCCAGGATCGCCCGGTCCGCCTCGAGCGGGTTCTGGACGGTGACGGCGCGACGGCGCTCGTCATCGGCGGCCAGGCCCCAGACGTCGAAGGTGTCACCCGCGATGAACGGGCTCGGCAGGATCTCGGCGTACCCGTGGTAGGCCAGGGCGTGCCCGACGGCCCGGCGACGCAACTGGGCCGGGGTCAGTCCGCGGCCACCGACCGGGGTCGGCAGCACCAGCGGGATGTCCTCGAGGCCCTCAAGCCGCATGATCTCCTCGATGAGGTCCTCGGGCATGCTGATGTCGGTGCGCCAGGTCGGCGGGGTGACGTCGAGCTTGCCGCCGCAGGCGGACACCTCCACGGTGCAGCCGACCTCCTCGAGGCGACGGATGACGGTGTCGCGGTCGTAGTCCACGCCGACGAGCTCGGAGGGGTGGGTCACGCGCAGGGTGATCGTGGACGGGGTCGGTACCTCGCCGACGACGGTGCGGGCGGGCTCGACGGTGCCGCCGGCGATGTCGACAAGCAGGGCGCACGCCATGTCGAGGGCCACCTCGACGACAGCCGGGTCGACGCCGCGCTCGAAGCGGCGGGACGCCTCGGAGGAGAGCTTGTGGCGACGCGAGGTGCGGGCGACGGTGATCGGATCCCAGGTCGCGGCCTCGAAGTAGACGTCGGTCGTGGACTCGGAGATCTCCGAGCGGGTGCCGCCCATGACGCCGGCCATCGACTGGATGCCGGTCTCGTCGCAGATGACCACGTCCTCGGCGTGCAGGTTGCGGGTGATGTGGTCGAGGGTCTCGAAGGTCTCACTCGCCGCCGCGTTGCGGACGATCAGGCCGCCGGTGATCTGCTGCGCGTCGAAGGCGTGCATCGGCTGGCCGAGCAGCAGCATGATGTAGTTGGTCACGTCGGTGGCGGCGTTGACCGGGCGCTGGCCGGAGAGCATGAGCTCGCGCTGCAGCCAGTACGGCGACTCGGCGGCCGGGTTGATGCCGGTGACCTTGCGCAGCCCGAAGCGGACGGCCTTCGTCTCGGGGCGTACGTCAATGTCGAGCAGCTCGCCGGTCGGCGCGGGCACTCCGGACACGTCGATGCCGGAGACCTCGGGTGCCTCGGCGACGTCGGTGTAGGTGAGGTCGAAGGCGGAGGCGATCTCGCGGGTCAGGCCACGGGCGGACAGGGCGTAGCCGCGGTCCGGGGTGACGTTGACGTCGAAGACGGTGTCGCCCAGGCCGAGTGCCTCGCGGGCGTCGTCGCCGGGATTGCCGTAGGACGGGTCGAGGGTGATGATGCCGGCGTTCTGCTTGTCGGCCAGGCCGAGCTCGGCCGCGGAGCAGATCATGCCCTCGGAGACGTGGTCGTAGGTCTCGCGGGCGGCGATCCTGAAGCCGCCGGGCAGCTCGGCGCCGGGCAGCGAGACGACGACAGTGTCACCCTCGGCGAAGTTGCGCGCACCGCAGACGATGCCCTGCAGCTCGCCCGTATCGTTGGCATCGCCGACGTCGACCTTGCAGTAGCGGATGGGCTTCTTGAACTGCGTCAGTTCCTCGATGTTCCTGACCACACCGATGACCAGCGGGCCGGTGGTCTCCGGGATGGGCTCGTAGCCCTCGGTCTCGAAGCCGACGCGGACGAAGCCGGCGTCGAGATCCTCGGAGCTGACGGCGAAGTCGGGGTTGGCGTGGCGCAGGAGCCCGGTCACCCAGTTCTGAGCGATAAGCATGGTGGTTTCCTCTTTCTCGGTCGGACCGGGGTGGTTACTTGGCGATGCCGAACGGCAGGGTGAAGCGGGCGTCGCCCTCCACCATGTCGCGCATGTCGGTCAGGCCGTTGCGGAACTGCAGGGTGCGCTCGAGCCCCATGCCGAACGCGAAACCGGAGTAGACCTCCGGGTCGACGCCGACGGTGCGTAGGACGTTCGGGTTGACCATGCCGCAGCCGCCCCACTCGATCCAGCCGGCACCGCCCTTCTTGTTGGGGAACCACACGTCGACCTCGGCGGAGGGCTCGGTGAACGGGAAGTAGTTGGTGCGCATGCGCGTCGTCGTCTCCGGACCGAACAGCGTCTTGGCCAGGTGATCGAGGGTGCCACGCAGGTGCGCCATGGTCAGCCCCTTGTCCACGGCCAGCCCCTCGACCTGGTGGAACACCGGGGTGTGGGTGGCGTCGAGCTCATCGGTGCGGAACACCCGGCCCGGGCAGGCGATGTAGACCGGCACGTCACGGTCGAGCATGGTGCGCACCTGCACCGGGGAGGTGTGGGTGCGCAGGACCTGCTTCGAGCCTTCCACGGAGACATGGAAGGTGTCCTGCAGGGTGCGGGCCGGGTGATCAGGCAGGAAATTGAGGGCGTCGAAGTTGAAGTACTCCGCCTCGACTTCCGGGCCGTCGGCGATCTCCCAGCCCATGCCGAGGAAGATGTCGGAGATGGACTCCATGAGCGAGGTGATCGGGTGCAGCGCCCCGGCCTGGGACCGGGTGGTGGGCACCGTGACGTCGACCTTCTCGGCCACCAGCTGGGCCGCGCGGTGCTGGGCCTCGAGCCGCTCCGCGACCTCGGCGTAGTGCTTCTCGACGCGCCCACGCGCCATGTTCACCAGCCGGCCCGCGTCCTTCCGGTCCGCCTTGGGCAGCGTGCCCAGTGCACGACGCGCCTGCGGGATCGGCGCCTCGTCGCTGAGGTGGTCACGGCGGGCGACAGCCAGGGACTCGAGATCCGTGGCGGCGTCGAAGGCGGCGACGGCACGGTCAGCGGCGGCGTTCAGCCCCGCCTCGGTCAGTTCAATTGCTGGAGTCTCAGACACGTGGCCTTACCCGAACCCTTCCCTAGATGCGTGAGCGCGGTGGACGCTCGTGTGACCCGTACAGCATACCCGGATCAGTCGTCGTCGTTTCCCCGGGCCTGCCTGCTCCGGGCGCTGGCCCGGGCCTGGGCGCGCGCCGACTCGTAGAGGCAGATCGACGCCGCCGTGGCCAGGTTGAGCGATTCCGCCCGGCCCCGGATGGGGATGCGCACCCGGTGGTCGGCTTGGGCGAGCAGCTCCTCCCCCAGCCCGTGGGCCTCGTTGCCGAACAGCCAGGCGGTCGGCTTCTCCAGCAGCTCCTCGGCGTCGTCGAGGTCGACCTCCCCGTCAACGGAGGTCGCGAGTATCTGCAGCCCGGCCTTCCGGACCTGGCCGAGCACGTCTTTGACCCCGATGTTCCGCGCCACCGGCAGGTGGAACAGGGACCCGGCCGAGGCACGGGCGGCCTTGCTCGACTGTGGGTCGACGGTCTCCCCGGCGAAGACGACCGCGTCCGCACCCATCGCGTCGGAGACCCGGATGAGGGTGCCGGCATTGCCCGGGTCGCTGGTCTCCACCGGGACGGACACGAGCGTCGGGCGGCCCTTGATGGCCCGGCCGACGGTCCACAGCACCGGCTCGCACACGGCGAACAGTCCGGTGGTGGTGACGGTGTCCGACATCGACTTCGCCGCGCGGTCGGTGATCGGGTGGAGGAACACGTTGAGGTAGCCGGCGGTGGTGACGATGTCGGAGAAGCGCTGCGCCGCCGACTCCGTGACGAACACGTCCGTGGCCGCCCCGGTGGACACGGCCGCCTCGACGGCGTTCTCCCCCTCGACGATGAAGGCGCCCGCCTTCTTCCGGGCGGCGGCGCGGTGGAGTTTGGCGGCGTTGACCACGCGCGGGGTGCGTTCGGTGAACGGTTCGTCGAAGGAGAGCTGCATGGCGTTCAGGCTAGCAGTGGGCCACCGGCGAGCTACAACGCCGACGGCCCCGCCACCGGGAGGTGACGGGGCCGGGACGTGACCGGGTCAGGACAGCGGAACGCCGTTGGCGTCACGCGCCATGGAGCCGCTGCGCATGAGGATCATGATGAAGTCGATGAACACCCAGATGCCCACGATGGCGATGAGAACGAAACCGATGGCGATGATGGCGGTCATCCAGCCGATGATTGTCATCGCCAGCTGGGCGATGCCGCGGCCGGTGTGGCCGAGGTAGAAGTTGTGCACGCCGAGGGTGCCCAGGAAGAACGCCAGGAGGGCGGCCGCCACCATGGACTTCTGGGCCACCGGGTAGCCGGGGGCCATGCCGTACATCGGCTGCTGCTGCACTCCGTACTGGGGCTGCTGGTAGGCCGGCTGCTGGTACTGCGGCTGGCCGTACTGGGGCTGCTGGTACTGCTGCTGTGGGGCGCCCCATGCGGTGCTGCCGCCGGTGATCGGCAGGCCGTCCTGGTCGTACTGCTGGGGCTGGTCCTGGTTGAACGGGTGGCTCATCTGCGGGGGTCCTTCACTGATCGGAAACGACCAGGCCGTGCGCGCAGGACGTTTTCTGTGCATTCAACGTGGACGTTATCAGGATTGCCCGGCCTCCACAGTGTGATCTCAGGCAAGCGGTACCCCCGCGTCGGGCGTCCCCGGCACGGCGTGTGCTCGAACCGGGCCGGTTGATCGAGTGCCGGTTCGTCTCGCCGCAATGCACACGGTTGAGGCCGAACAACGCAGCAACAGGGCATGACACGTGTGCATTCCGGCGTCATCACCGGAATGCAGCACGGTACCACCCCGAATCGGCCCGACCGGGACCTCAACCGTGCTGCATTCCCTGAATACACGCCCCGGGCGTGGAGGTGGATCGCGTGACGCCCCGCTCGCGGTGAGGTGAGCGGGGCGTCGAGAAGCGAGGGGTGCTGCTTAGGCGGCGACCTTCGGGGCGTTGACGTCCTCCGGCAGGGCGGCCTTGGCGGCCTCGCAGAGAGCGGAGAAGGCGGCGAAGTCGCTGACGGCCAGCTCGGCGAGGATCTTGCGGTCGACATCGATCTCGGCCAGGCGCAGGCCGTGGATGAGACGGTTGTAGGTGATGTCGTTCATGCGGGCAGCGGCGTTGATGCGCTGGATCCACAGCTTGCGGAACTCGGACTTACGCTTCCGGCGATCGCGGTAGGCGTAGGTCATGGAGTGCAGCCACTGCTCCTTGGCCTTGCGGTACAGGCGGGAGCGCTGGCCGCGGTAGCCCTTGGCGGACTTGAGGATTGCGCGACGCTTCTTCTTGGCGTTGACGGACCGCTTGACACGTGCCACGGTGATACTTCCTTAACTGATGGTGATGTTTGTGGGGGTGGACAGGCGGCCTGATCAGGCCTTGCCGAGGAGACGCTTGATGCGCTTGACGTCAGCCGGGGCGACGTCCTCGGTGCCCTTGAGGCGACGGGTGCGGCGGGACGGCTTGCCCTCGAGGAGGTGGCGGCGGCCGGCCTGCTCGCGACGGAGCTTGCCGGAGCCGGTGATCTTCACGCGCTTGGCGGTGCCCTTGTGGGTCTTCTGCTTCATGAGAATTAAGTCCTTAACATCCCGATTGGTGGTGTTCTACTTCTTGCCCTTGCGCAGAGGCCCGAGAACCATGGTCATGTTCCGGCCGTCCTGCTTCGGACGCATCTCGACGACGCCGTACTCCTGGACGTCCTCGGCGAGGCGCTCCAGGAGGCGGTACCCGAGTTCCGGACGCGACTGCTCACGACCGCGGAACATGATGGTGACCTTGACCTTGGACCCCTTCTCCAGGAAGCGGACCACGTTGCCCTTTTTCGTCTCGTAATCGTGGTCGTCGATCTTCGGACGGAACTTCTGTTCCTTGACCACAGTCTGCTGCTGGTTCTTGCGTGACTCGCGGGCCTTCTGGGCCTGCTCGTACTTGAACTTTCCGTAGTCCATGATCTTCGCCACCGGCGGCTTGGCCGTCGGTGCCACCTCGACGAGGTCGAGGTCTGCGTCGTAGGCGAGCTTCCGGGCGTCGTCGGTGCGAACGATTCCGACCTGCTCACCGCCCGGGCCGACAAGGCGGACCTCGGGAACTCGGATTCGCTCATTGATGCGAGCTTCAGCGCTGATGTGTGGCTCCTCTGATAGGGGTTTCGTGGTACGTACCGTGCCACTCACCGAGGTTGCCCCACGAGAAAAACCCGCTTGCCGGTGTGACGGCAAGCGGGAGATCTCGCAATAGTCTGACAGACGGACCATATGATCCGCGTCCTACTGTTGACCTGTATCCACCCGGTGAACCGGGGGCATGAGGTGGGATGATCTCCGCTTGTGGCCCGAGCCCCTGGAAGGGCGCTACGGGTGGTAGTGACGACCACCTTAACACCACACCGGCGAAACCCCAAAACGACACTCAGGACGGTACGCAGGCGGGCGGGGCGGGGAACACGGCGGCGCTAATACGCTCCGCCAGGGCGGCGACGAGATCGACGACCATCGCCTCCGCCGTGTCGTGGGTGTTGTCGTCCGGATGGACGATGAGCGCGACCCCGAGCAGACCGTCGTCGGAGGGGACGGTGCCGAACTGGCGCAGCGTGTACACGGTGTCGGTGTCCGGGCCCCAGCCGCCCTTGAAGCGAGCGCCCGGGATGTCGCCGAGGCCGTAGTCCTGCCACTCGACGATGTCAGCCATCGCGTCGTAGGTGGTGCCGGAGGTGTCGATGCAGGGCAGGCTCGTCGCGAACTCCGCCTGCTGCGCCACCGACCACTCCGTCCGCCCCATCGGGTCCGCCAGTTCCGGAACGCCGGGCATGTGCACCTCGTCCGCGAGCACCCGCAGCTGGTAGGCCGCGTCATTGTCGGAGGCGGAGATGGCCTGCTCGATGACACCGTCGACCACCAGATCCTGCTTGTCCGCCGCGATGGCCACCGGCACCTTGATCGTCGACCACGCCGGCGAACGTCCCGGCTCCCCCGCCGACACGACCCCGTCGGCGGTGTACACGGCGATGCCGACCCGCCCGCCGTGGTCGGCCCGGATCTCGCGGACGATGTCCAGCAGTTCCGCGGCGGGGCTGGCCTGCGGTTCGGTCTCACCCCGCGGCGGGTCCTCCCCCGCCGCCTCGACGGAGGGCGGGGTCTGCGCAGCGCAGGCCGCCAGCATCCCCACGCTCAGGACGGCCGCGCCCACGGACGCGACCGCACGTGTCCAGTCATTCACGAACCGGTACGTTACACCGCAGGAAGCTCACAGGACGGGCGAGGGAGAGGACCCGGGGGTCAATCACGGGCCGCGCGCTCCTCAAGCACCACCACCGCATTGTCCCCACCCCGGCACACGTAGGAATTGTTCTGCTCCGGGCTGCACCGCATGGTGTAGCCCTGCCCGGTCACCGGGCTCGTCGCCTGCACGTCATGGACGGTGTGCACGTCCGCGTTCGAGTTCATCGCCACCGCGACGGCCTCTGCGAAACCACAGCTGGTCACGTCCGTGGCCCGGTAGATCCGCCAGTTGACGTTGGCCGCGCACTGCTCCGACCCCGCAGGCAGGGCCATCGGGGTCGCGGCCTCGGTGGGTTCGGTGGTCTCCTCTTCGGTTGTGGTCGGGGTGCTCGACTCCGTACTCGACGTGGTTACTGCGCTCGTGCTTGTCGACGCCGTCGACGTCACCGTCGTCCGCACCACCCCGGTGGTGGGTTCCGCCTCCGTGGTGGAGGTCTCCGGCGCCGCGACGACGGGCTCCTCTCCCGGCGCCAGGAACGCGCTGTAGAGCCAGATACCCAGGCCCACGGCCGCGACCACCAGCAGCGCGAGCAGCACCATGGCCAGGCCGGACCGATTCCGTGGTGCCGGCCGGGAAGCGGGCCCGACCGACTGTGAAGTCGGGGATGTCGGGGCTGGCGGAACGGGCTGGGCGGGGAACTCTGAGGTGTCCGGTGTCTCGGGCGGCATCGGTCAGCGACCTCCTCGGTCGGGGGATGAGGATCCCAACATAGTAAACGTCGCGACGCACCCGGCCCAGTGCCATAGGCTGAGCGGCATGTCTGAACCTGTGAACGAGGAGCTGCGGGACTCCATGGAACTGCGGCTGGCGCTGCGCCGACTGGAGTCCGCCGAGAAGGCCGTCGGCGAGGCGCGCAGGGCCCTCGATGCAGTGCTGACCCGTCGGAACGCAGAGTCCACGGTGGACCGATCCGCCGCCGCCCCGACACCAACGGCACCTGCTCCCGCTACCCCGGTGGCCCAGACGCAGGAGCCGTATGCCCCGTATGCGCCATACACACAGGGTCCACCGGCATCCCCGGTCTCGGCCGCTCCCTCAACCCCGGTGGCGCCGTCCCCGCAGAAACCACCGGCCCCACCGAAGCCTCCGGTGCCGACGGAGACGAAGGTCATCCGCGCGATCGCGGTGGTAGGTTCCCTCATCACCGTCGCCGGCGTGGGCCTGGCGGTGGCACTGGCGATCCAGAACGGGCTGCTCGGCCCCCTCGGTCGGGTGCTGCTCTCGGTGCTTCTCGCAGTGACTCTGCTTGGCGCCGGGCTGTGGCTCGACCGTCGCCGAACCGCAGCGCAGACCGATGACGCCCCGCCCGGGGTCACCGCCCTGGTGGTGACCTCCTTCCTCGTTCTCGCACTCGTCCTCCACGCCCTCACGGACTGGCTGGGCTGGTGGGAGGAATGGCAGGCGGTGGCGACCCTGCTGGTGGTGTGGCTGGCCTACCTCGGGCTCACCCGGAAGCGCTGGCTGCGGGCGGTGGCGATCTGTCTCGCGGTCATCGCCCCGTTCCTCATCGGGCGCTTCTACACCTCCTGGGACGCCGCCACCTGGCCGATCGTCCTGCTCCCGCTCACTCTCCTTGCCCTGTCGTGGCGGTGGCGCCTGCCGGAGATCCGGACCGCCGCCGCGGTGGTGGCGGTCATCGTGCAAGTGGGTGTCACGCTCGCCAGCGACGCGTCTGCCGTCACCCCGATGGCCCTGTTCGGCATCGTCAGCGCCGTGGCGTTCGCCGTGATCACCCTCATGGACCGGCACGACGATCAGGCGGATGTGACCAATGCGGTGATCTCGCCCCTGCTCATTCTCGCCGCGGCGATGCTGCCCACGGGGCAGCTGTGGGTGGTGTGGCTGTTCATTCCGGCCACCGCGGCGCTCGCGGCGCTGGGCTACACGCATGACTCCCCCGTGGGCCGGGTACTCGGCCCGGCCGGCCTGTGTGCCACGGCCGTCGCGTTCGTCGGGGTCTGGGCGTTGTCGCCCCGGCTCGGCATCGACTGGCATATCGACGCCACCGTGGTCGTCGCCGCCTTCTTCCTCGCCGCCGTCGCCGTCATCATCTGGCTGCACCGCACCGGGGAGGCCCGGGTGTGGCCATGGGCGTTCTGGCTGGTTGCCGCACTCATTCTCACTGGACACCTGTCACGCAATGTCCTGGCCAAGACCCCCCTGTGGCTCACCGACCACAGTGCCGCGATCCAGGCGGTGCTCATCGCGGTCTTCCTCGCCGTCGCCGTCCGTCACCGCCAGGCGATGGCCGGTTTCCCGGTGTGGGCGCAGGTGACGTTCGCCGTGGCGGCACTTCACTTGTCCATGGTCGCGATCGTCACGTTCGTCACCTGGGCAGGCCAGCTCCTGGGTGGCGGGGCCGGCATGTGGCTCGGCTACCTCATCGGCCACGCCCTGGTGTCCATCCTGTGGATGGTGCTCGCCGCGTGGATCCTGCTCGCGGCGAAGGGGATCTCGCCCCGTGCCTCGCTGGGGGCGGGCATGGTGCTGGCCATCGCGGGCGTCGTCAAGCTGGTGTTCTTCGACCTGGGCACGCTTGAGGGCCTGCCTCGCGCCCTGGCCTTCCTCATCTCCGGCGTGGCACTGCTGGCCATGGCGGCACTCCGAGCCCGCCGGGGGTCGGAAGATCCGGTCTAGAGAACCTCGGCGAGGAACTGCCCGGTGTAGGAGCCCTCAACCTTCGCCACGTCCTCCGGGGTTCCTTCCGCCACGACGAGGCCGCCGCCGGAGCCGCCCTCGGGGCCCATGTCGATGACCCAGTCGGCGGCCTTGATCACGTCGAGGTTGTGCTCGATGACCAGGACCGAGTTGCCCTTGTCCACCAGTCCCTGGATGACGAGCATGAGCTTGCGGATGTCCTCGAAGTGCAGACCGGTGGTCGGCTCGTCGAGGATGTAGACGGTCCGGCCGTTGGAGCGCTTCTGCAGCTCGGAGGCGAGCTTGACGCGCTGTGCCTCACCACCCGACAGGGTGGTCGCGGACTGGCCGAGGCGGATGTAGCCGAGGCCGACATCGACGAGCGTCTTCAGGTAGCGGTGGATCGAGCTGATCGGCTCGAAGAACTCGGCGGCCTCGGAGATCGGCATGTCGAGGACCTCGGCGATGTTCTTGCCCTTGTACTTCACCTCGAGGGTCTCGCGGTTGTAGCGAGCGCCGCCGCACACCTCACAGGGGACGTAGACGTCGGGCAGGAAGTTCATCTCGATCTTGAGGGTGCCGTCACCCTGGCAGGCTTCGCAGCGGCCGCCCTTGACGTTGAAGGAGAACCGACCGGCCTTGTAGCCACGGACCTTCGCCTCGGTGGTCTCGGCGAAGAGCTTGCGCACCTTGTCGAAGACACCAGTGTAGGTCGCCGCGTTGGAGCGCGGGGTGCGGCCGATCGGTGACTGGTCGACCTGGACGAGCTTGTCCAGCTGGTCCACGCCCTCGACCCGCTTGGCACGCCCCGGCACCTGGCGGGCCTTGTTGAGCTTGTTGGCCAGGGTCTTGGCCAGGATCTGGTTGATCAGCGTCGACTTGCCCGAGCCGGAGACACCGGTGATGCAGCACAGCACGCCGAGCGGGATGGTGACGTCGACGTTGCGCAGGTTGTTCTCCCGGGCACCGACGATGGTGAGCTCCCGGTCGCGGTCGATCTCCCGGCGCTGTTCCGGGACGCCGAGGACCTTGCGGCCGGACAGGTAGGCACCGGTGAGGGATTCCTCGCACTCGTAGAGACCCTGGGGTTCACCCTGGTAGATGACCTCGCCGCCGTACTCGCCGGCCCGCGGGCCCACGTCGACGACCCAGTCGGAGGCCTTGATGGTGTCCTCGTCGTGCTCGACGACGATGAGGGTGTTACCCAGGTCGCGCAGGCGCTGCAGGGTGGCGATCAGCCGCTGGTTGTCGCGCTGGTGCAGGCCGATGGACGGCTCGTCGAGGACGTAGAGGACGCCGGCGAGGCCAGAGCCGATCTGGGTGGCCAGGCGGATGCGCTGCGCCTCTCCGCCGGAGAGCGTGCCGGCGGCGCGGTTGAGGGTGAGGTAGGCGAGGCCGACGTCGAGAAGGAACTGCAGGCGGGCCTGGATCTCCTTGAGCACCGCCCCGGCGATCATCTCCTCCTTGGTGCCGAGGACGAGGCTGTCGAGGAAATCGCGCGCGTCGAGGATGGACAGCTCGGTCAGGCCGGCGATGGACTTCTCCCCCAGCGCCGTCGACGCGAGGCGGACGGCGAGAATCTCCGGCTTGAGGCGGGCACCACCACAGGTCGGGCACGGGACCTCGCGGGTGTAGGCGAGGTAGCGCTCCTTGGACCACTCGGATTCGACCTGGTCGATCTTGCGGTGGAGGTAGCCCATGACGCCCTCGAAGGGAGCGGTCCAGTTCCGGACGCGACCGTAGCGGTTCTTGTAGCGGACGGAGACCTCGGTGGAGGTGCCGTGGATGAGCGCCTTGCGCTGGGCGGCGGTCAGCTCCGAGTACGGCGTCTCCGGGTCGAAGTCCAGGGCACCGGCGAGACCCTCGATGAGTTTCTCGAAGTAGCTGCTGTTCGGGCTCGCGTTCCACGGCTGGACCGAGCGGATCACCGGCGCGTCCGGGTCCGGGATGATGAGGTCGACGTCGACCTCGGTGCGGGTGCCGATGCCGTCGCAGGCCGGGCAGGCGCCGTAGGGCGAGTTGAAGGAGAAGGTGCGTGGCTCCAGCTCGTCGATGTGGATGGCGTGGCCGTTGGGGCAGGACAGCTTCTCCGAGAAGCGGGCGAACCGCTTCGGGTCGTCCTCGTCGAGCCCGACGAACTCGAGCACCACCAGGCCGTCCGCCAGCTGCAGGGCGGTCTCCACCGAGTCGGTGAGCCGCTGCTTCTGGGAGGCCTTGACCTGGAGGCGGTCGACCACGACGTCGATGTCGTGCTTGATCTGCTTCTTCAGCGTCGGCGGCTCCGACAGCTGGTAGACCTCACCGTCGACCCGCACGCGGGAATAACCCTGGGAGGCGAGGTCGGCGAACAGGTCGACGAACTCACCCTTCCGGGTACGCACCACCGGGGCGAGGACCTGGAATTTCAGCCCCTCCTCCATGTCGAGGACCTGGTCGACGATCATCTGCGGGGTCTGCCGCTGGATCACCGCGTCACACTCCGGGCAGTGCGCGGTGCCGGCGCGGGCGAAGAGCAGACGGAGATAGTCGTAGATCTCGGTGATCGTGCCCACCGTCGACCGCGGGTTGCGGTTGGTCGACTTCTGGTCGATCGACACCGCCGGCGACAGGCCCTCAATGAAGTCGACGTCGGGCTTGTCCATCTGCCCGAGGAACATCCGGGCGTAGGAGCTCAGCGACTCGATGTAGCGCCGCTGGCCCTCGGCGAAGATGGTGTCGAAAGCCAGGGAGGACTTGCCCGACCCGGACAGGCCGGTGAACACGACCATCTTGTCGCGGGGCAGATCAACGTCCACGCCCTTGAGGTTGTGTTCGCGCGCTCCGCGCACGATGAGGCGGTCAGCCACGTAGGTCCCAGCCCTTCAGTGCTAATCAACGGTGAAAAAGGCCGGTACGCCCGGCCGGTATCAACTCTCGAACATACCAACGACAACCCCCGACGCGCCACCTCGAGCCCCGCTACCCTGGTGCCATGACCACTGAACTTACCCTGCACCGCACGTCCGTCTCGGAGATGGACAACAACTGCTACCTCCTCGTGGCCGGTAATGAGGCACTGCTCATCGACGCCGCCGACGACGCCCCCGCCCTCCTCGACATGGCGGAGCAGGCCGGCGCGAGGATCACCGCCGTGCTCACCACCCACCGGCACCCCGACCACCACCGGGCGCTGGTGTCGGTCCTGGAGAAGACCGGCGCCACCCACTACGCCTCTTTCCTCGACGCCCCGGCCCTGCCCGCCCCGGTCGACGTCGAGCTCAACCACGGCGACACCCTGGAGTTCGCCGGACACGCCTTCCCCGTCGCCATCCTGCGGGGCCACACCCCGGGCGGCGCGGCCCTGACCGCGGAGATCGACGGCGGGACGCACCTGTTCGTCGGCGACAGCCTCTTCCCTGGTGGCCTGGGCAAGACCACCTCCGAGAGTGACTTCGTCCGGCTGTACAAGGACGTCCACGAGCGGATCTTCGATGTCTACGGTGATGAGGCGATCGTGCACCCCGGACACGGTGGCGACACCACCCTCGGGGCCGAGCGTCCGCACCTCGACGACTGGTGGGAACGTCGCTGGTGACAATTCCTCGCTAAGGTGGACTGAGTACAAACGTCGCATAGAACGCACAGAAGGAGCACCACATGATCCGTAAGATCGCCCGCCCGATGATCGCGTCCGTCTACATCGCCGACGGCGCCGACAGCATCCTCAATTCCCAGGAGCGCGTCGAGCAGGCCGAGTCGCTGCTCAACCGTGTGCGCGCTCTGCTCCCCCGCCAGTACGCCCGCCAGCTGCCGCGCGACCCGGAGACCGTCGTCCGCGCGGTCGGTGGCGCCAAGGTCGGCGCCGGCGCCACCCTGGCCATCGGATTCATGCCGCGTGCCTCGGCCGCCGTGCTCACCGCCGCCGCCGTCCCGACCATGCTGGGCCGCCACGCGTTCTGGGAGACCCAGGACAAGGAGGAGCGCAACGCCCGTCGTTCCGGCTTCCTCACCAACGTCGCCCTGCTCGGCGGCCTGCTCATCACCACCATGGACACCCAGGGCAAGCCGGGTCTGCGCTGGCGCGCCAGCCACGCCGCCGAGACCGCCAACAAGAAGGTCCAGGCCGCGCTGCCCACCAAGTCCGAGACCGAGAAGTTCACGGACAACGCCCGCGACTGGTTCGAGGACGCCTCCGAGAAGGTCACCGGCTACGCCCACCGCGCGCAGGACTACGTCGCCGACAACAAGGATGACTGGCTGAACTCCGCCACGGCCGCCGCCACCACCGCGACCGCCGCCGCCACGGGCGCCGCCTACAAGGTCTCCGACTACGTCGCCGACAACAAGGATGACTGGCTGGCCACCGCCCAGGACAACGCCAAGACCGCCCGCAAGTCCGTGGTCAAGTCCGCCGCCAAGGCCCAGGACCGCGCGGACAAGGCCCTGAAGACCGCGGACAAGAAGTCCGGCCGCGCCGCCAAGAAGGCCGGCAAGACCGCCGACAAGCTGCAGGACCGTGCGGACGCCGCACTGGCCAAGGCACAGAAGAAGATCGGCGACCTGCGCTAGATGCGCTAGGGCTGGTACCTCCGTTCTTCCAGGAGGTACCAGCTTGTCTGACAATCACGACCGGGAGCTGGCGCGCGAGCAGGCCTATGTTGACGGCCTGTTCGCGCGCCTTGATGCTGAGGTGACCCAGGCCAACGAGCGGCTGGCGCAGGTCCAGCTCGAGGTGGACCCCGCGAACCCGGACGCCGACGCCCTCATCCGGCGTGAGACCGAGTACCACGGCCTCAACGAGAAGCTCGACCGCCTCAACCTGGCGCAGCTGGGCCTGGTGTTCGGCCGCATCGACATCGAGATGGAGGAGGGCGAGGAGCCGGAGAACCCGGTGCCCGGGCATCCTGAGCTGGACCGCCGCTACATCGGCCGCATGGGCCTCGATGTCCGCGAGGAAGGCTACCGTACCCTCCTGCTCGACTGGCGCGTCCCCATGGCCCGGCCCTTCTACCTGGCCACCACCGCCCAGCCGGAGGGCGTTCATCTGCGGCGCCACATCCGCACGACCGGCCGGGACGTCACCGGCATCGACGACGAGTACCTCTCCGGCGACCAGGTCGGTGAGAGCCGGGGTGGTGTCGGCGGCGAGTCCGCACTGTTCCAGGCGATCCAGGCCGCCCGCACGGGGCACATGACCTCCATAGTGGAGACGATCCAGCGCGAGCAGGACATCATCATCCGAGACAGCACCCGCGGTGTCATGGTCGTCGAGGGCGGCCCCGGCACCGGCAAGACCGCCGTCGCGCTGCACCGCGTGGCCTACCTCCTCTACACCGCCCGGGAGCAGCTGTCCAAGACCGGCGTGCTCATCGTCGGCCCCAACCCCACCTTCCTCGACTACATCTCCCACGTCCTCCCTGAACTCGGCGAGACCGGCGTCGTCCTGTCCACCCTCGGCGAGCTCTACCCCGGCGTCACCGGCACCGCCCCGGAATCCCTGCTCACCCGGGAGATCAAGGGGTCGGAGGAGATGGTCACCATCCTCACCGAGGCGGTCCGCGCCCACCAGCGCCTGCCCGAGTCCCCCATCCATCTCCCCCACGGCTCGATCACCCTGCGTATCGACGCCCCCATGGTCAAGGCCGCACGCACCCGCGCCCGCCGCTCCCGCCGGCCCCACAACGACGCCCGCGAGGTCTTCGCCGAGCACCTCATCGACCAGCTGGCCCGCCAGTTCGCCGAGCGCATCGGCGCCGACCCCCTCGGCGGCAGCAACCTCCTGTCCGCGGCGGACGTCGACCAGCTGCATGATGACCTGGCGGAAGAGGTGGGCGTCGAGAGGCTCCTCGACGACCTCTGGCCCGAACTTGACCCGCAGGACGTCCTGCGCGGCCTGCTCGAGGACCCCGCCGCCATCGACGTCGCCGCCGGCGCCTACGACGACGAGACCCGGCAGGCCCTCCTGCGCCCCGCCGGATCCGACTGGGCCCCCTCGGACGCCGCGCTCCTCGACGAACTCGCCGTCCTCGTCGGCCTCCCCGACCCCGACACCCTCGCCGCCCGCGCCGACGACGCCTGGCGCGAACAGGTCGCCGAGGCCCAGGAGGCCCTGGACATCCTCACCGGCTCCGCCTCCACCGACACCGACGACGACGGCTTCGACCCCGAGATCCTCTCCGCCCACGACGTCATCGACGCCGAGGCACTCGCCAGCCGCCAGGTCACCCACGACGTGCGCACCACCGCCGAACGCGCCCGCGCCGACCACACCTGGGCCTACGGCCACGTCATCGTCGACGAGGCACAGGAGCTCTCGCCCATGGAATGGCGCATGGTCTTCCGCCGCAGCCCCTCGCGCTGGATGACCCTGGTCGGCGACACCGCCCAGACCGGTTCCCCCGCCGGTGTGGACACCTGGGCCGCCACCCTCGAGCCCTACGTGGGCACCCGCTTCCGCCACCACGAGCTCACCGTCAACTACCGCACCCCCGCCGAGATCATGGCGGTGGCCAACGAGATCCTCGCGGTCATCGACCCAGAAGCCACCCCCGCGGTGGCCATCCGCGAATCCGGCCGGGAGGTGCAGTTCCTCCCCGGCGGTTCACCTGTCCCGACCTTCGACGAGGGCCTGACCCAGGTCATCACCGCCACCAACGTCGCCGACATCAAGGGACTCGAGTTCGACCACGTCATCGTCGTCGAGCCGGCCGAGATCGTCGAGCAGTCCCCGCAGGGCTGGCAGAACCTCTACGTCGCGGTCACGCGGGCGACGCAGACGTTGACCGTGATCGGCGAGATGCCCTGATTCGCCGGGTTTGAGCATCTCCGCCGGGATCAATCCCGGCGGACATACACAAGCGGCCCCCGGGACGTGTCCCGGGGCCGCTGAGGCGTGGAAACCTTACGCCACGGTGTGGACGATCATGACGTCACAGTCGGACTGACGGGCGACGTCGGCCGGGACGGAGCCCAGCAGGCGACCGGTCAGGGAGTTGATGCCACGGTTGCCCACGACGAGCAGGTCGGCGTTGTTGTCGTTGACAATCGCCATGAGGGCCTCGACCGGGGTGCCCGGGCGGACGGCCTTCTCGATCTTGGTCGCACCGGCAGCGCGGGCGGCCTCTTCGCCGGCGTCGAGGTTCTTCTGCGCGGTCTCGTCACCGAGGATGGTGACGGAGTCCTGGCGGAGGGTCTTGGACGCGTCGTCCTTGTTCTCGTAGTAGGCGCATCCGATGATCAGGGTCGCATCGAAGGCGGCGGCGATGCGGGCGGCGCGCTCGACGGCGAGCATGGACGACTTGGAGCCGTCAGTGCCGACGACGATCTTCTGGTAGTTATCGCTCATGGGACCTCTCGGGACCTTTCCTCGGAAGTGTTTGTTGCCGTCATTCTAGCAACGTCTGGCTACTGGGACTCGGAGTCGGCGGTGTTGACGATCATGACGTTGACCGAGGAGCGGCGCACGACCTCGGTGGGGATGCTGCCGAACACGCGGCCGGAGATGGTGTTGACGCCCCGGTTGCCCACGACGAGCAGATCGACACCGGTGCTCTCGACCTCCTTGAGCATGGAGGCGGCGGGGGCGCCGGAGATCTTGCGGGCCTCGATGCGCGGGGCGCCCTCCTCCTCGGCGACCTTGTAGGCGTCGGCGAGGTAGGTGTCGGCGGCGTCCTCCTCGACGATCGGTACGGAGGAGACGTCGCTGTGCGGGGCGTTGAGCAGGGACCCGGAGGCGGCGTACCAGGCGCAGAGGATGACGAGCTGGGCGTCGTAGACGCGGGCGAGGCTGGCGGCGGCGCGGACGGCGGCCAGGGAGGTCTCGGAACCGTCCGTGCCCACGGCGATGGTGTTATAGGAGATCATGGTGCCACCTTACATCCCGGCATCCTTGATCCCGCGGAGTTCCTTGCGCAGCTCGGCGATCTCGTCACGCAGCCGCCCGGCGAGCTCGAACTTGAGGTCTCTGGCCGCCGCGCCCATCTGGGCGGTGAGGTCGTCGATGAGTTTCTGCAGCTGGTCGGCGGGCATGTCGGAGGTGTCGGGACGCGTGACGACGGCCGCGTCTCCCCCCACCCCGGGGGCACCCTCGGCGTTGTTCTCGTAGACCTGGTCGAGGATGTCCGCGATCTTCTTCCGCAACGGCTGCGGGTCGATGCCACGCTCGGTGTTGTAGGCGATCTGCTTCTCCCGGCGGCGTTCGGTCTCCTCGATGGCGTGCTGCATGGAGTCGGTGACCTTGTCCGCGTACATGATGACCTCGCCGGAGACGTTTCGGGCGGCACGGCCGATGGTCTGGATCAGCGAGGTCGACGACCGCAGGAAGCCCTCCTTGTCGGCGTCGAGGATGGCCACGAGTGACACCTCGGGCAGGTCGAGGCCCTCGCGCAGGAGGTTGATGCCCACAAGGACGTCGAACTCGCCGAGGCGCAGCTGGCGCAGCAGCTCGACACGCTGGAGGGTGTCGATGTCCGAGTGGAGGTACCGGACCTTGATGCCGTTCTCCAGGAGGTAGTCGGTGAGGTCCTCGGCCATCTTCTTGGTCAGGGTGGTCACCAGAACGCGTTCGTTCTTCTCGGTACGCCCCTTGATCTCGTGGATGAGGTCGTCGATCTGGCCCTGGGTGGGTTTGACGGTGACCTTGGGATCGACGAGACCGGTCGGGCGGATAACCTGCTCGACGAACTCGCCACCGGCGGCGGCCATCTCGTAGTTGCCCGGGGTCGCCGAGAGGTAGACGGTCTGGCCGACGCGGGCCTCGAACTCCTCCCAGGTCAACGGGCGGTTGTCCATGGCCGACGGCAGGCGGAAGCCGAACTCCACGAGGTTGCGCTTGCGTGACATGTCGCCCTCGAACATGCCGCCGATCTGCGGCACGGTGACATGTGACTCGTCGATGATGGTGAGGAAGTCCTCGGGGAAGTAGTCGATGAGCGTCGCCGGTGCGGTGCCGGCCCCGCGGCCGTCGATGTGGCGGGAGTAGTTCTCGATGCCGGAGCAGAAGCCGACCTGTTCGATCATCTCCAGGTCATACTCGGTGCGCATGCGCAGGCGTTGCGCCTCCAGCAGCTTGCCCCGGTTCTCCAGGTCGGCGAGCCGCTCGGCGAGCTCGGCCTTGATGGCGGCGACAGCCTTCTCCATCCGCTCCGGGCCGGCGACGTAGTGGGTGGCCGGGAAGATGCGGATGTCGTCGACCTGGCGGACGACGTCGCCGGTGAGCGGGTGGATGTAGTAGAGGGCGTCGATCTCGTCGCCGAAGAACTCGACCCGGACGGCCAGTTCCTCGTAGGCGGGGATGATGTCCACGGTGTCGCCCTTGACGCGGAAGGTGCCGCGCTCGAAGGCGACGTCGTTACGCTCGTATTGGATGTCCACCAGCAGCCGGAGGAAGCGGTCGCGTTCCACCTCCTCCCCCACGGCCAGGACGACGGAGCGGTCCAGGTAGGACTGCGGGGTGCCCAGGCCGTAGATGCAGGAGACGGAGGAGACCACGACGACGTCGCGACGCGAGAGCAGCGCCGAGGTGGCGGAGTGCCGCAGCCGCTCCACATCGTCGTTGATGGACGAGTCCTTCTCGATGTACGTGTCCGTCTGCGCGATGTACGCCTCCGGTTGGTAGTAGTCGTAGTAGGAGACGAAGTACTCGACCGCGTTGTTGGGCAGCAGCTGCTTGAGCTCATTGGCCAGCTGAGCGGCCAGCGTCTTGTTCGGCGCCATGACCAGCGTGGGGCGCTGCTGCTGCTCGATCAACCACGCCGCCGTCGCCGACTTACCCGTACCCGTCGCACCGAGCAGCACCACGTCACGCTCGCCCCGGTCGAGACGCTCATCGAGCTCCTTGATCGCCGCGGGCTGGTCGCCGGCCGGCTCGTAGTCCGAGATGACCTCGAACTGGCCGTCGGTGCGCTCGATCTCACCGACGGGCCGGTGCTCGGAATGGGACAGGACGGGGTGCTCAGCTGCAAACGCCATGGGTACAGGGTACGCCGTCCGTCAGTCCAGGTGCTCCCCCCGCCAGTGGCCACCTCTACCGGGAGGCACAGGGTCAACGCAGTCGCGAGGTCAGCGCCGTGTCGGCCACCCGGAAAGACACATCAGACCCTGGCATCGTGTGACCTGCCTCATATAGGGTTCGGGGTGGAAGGAGAGCGACTGACATGAACCGACCGACAATCGCCGCGCTCGCCGCGGTGTCGACCCTGTTCCTGACCGCATGTTCCACCGACAGTTCCGACACTGCCGACTCCGGCGCCTCCTCGGCTGACACGGTGACCGTCACCGAATCCCCCGCCGACAGCCCCGCACAACAGCCGACCACGGTCACCGAGACCGCGCAGGCCACCCTGCCAGAGGACCCCGGAGCCACCGGCGTCGAGGATGAGGTCAACCCCGCCCCCTACGCCTCCAACCTCATCTTCCCCGAACAACCGGGACTGCAGTTCACCGGCCCCGACGGGACCTTCTGCGAGATGTACGGCTCCGCTGGCGAGGGCATCGACGGCCCGGCGGCGATGTGCACCTACCAGGGCCAGGGCGACGAGAACGCCGTGTCCGTCCGTCAGGGCTCCCCGGCGGAGGCTCACAACGTCAACCGCATCTTCATGGCCCACGAGAACACCGTGACGCTGCCGGCCGGTTCCCGCCTGGCCAACGGCCCGGTGACCTGCGAGGTCGCCGAGGGCGACGTCATGGTCCACTGCTTATTCGATGGCAGCGGTTTCTACGTCAGCCAGTCAGGCGTGACCCTCTAATAGGACTGTTCTCCGTCGACCCGCTGCAGCACGCTCGTGAGATGCCGCTGCAGCGGCTCGCCGACGGCGGCCATGTCGAAGGTCGTCGTCAACGTCTCGCCGGCAAGGTCGACGGTGTATGTACGGATCGTCGCGTCGACCTGTTTGGCGCTGCGTGAGTTGACCACGGCCGAGTCCTCGAAGACGAGGACCGCTCCCCCGTCACCGTCCTCGACGTGCCCGTGCAGCAGCTCGGTCTGGCCGGTCGGCTGGGCGAGCACGAACTCGAGCTGGCCGTCAGCCGGACTACGGAGGAAGCCGACCTCGGTGTGCATCGGGGTGCCTTCCGGACTCATCGTCTTCTGCTCGTAACGGAGGAAAGGCTTGCCCGGGATCGCGGTGAACGTGATCGTCTCGGTGTAGGTGAAGGCGTCGATGGTCGGGTAGTCGCCGCGGCCTTCACCCCGCCAGGTTCCGAGGAGGTAGGAATGGTCGTCGATCATGCTCGCTCCTCGGGGGCGGGGATGGGGGCGCCGTCGGGCTGGCCCATGGCTCGGCGGGCGTCGCGCATGAGGTGGAGTCCCTCGAGGGCGATGTCGCGGGCGGTGCGGGCCTGGGCGGGGCTGGTGGCGTCGCCGAGGTGGGTGGTGGCGGCAGTGAGTCGGGCGGAGGCCTGACCCACCAGATCGGTGGAGTGGGCGTCCGTACCGGAGGTGGACAGCACCTCGGTGCCCAGGCGGTCGATCCAGCGGCGGGCCTCTGCCCGTGCGTCATCGGTGCGCGTCAGTTCGGCCTGTTCCCGGCCGACCTGGGTGCGGTGGTTCTGCCGGAAGATCACCACGAAACTCACCGCGACGAGCACGAAGACGGCGAGGACGAGGACGGGGATCAGGCCGCTCATGACAGATCAACCCAGGACTTCGCCTTCCATTCGTCGAACTGGTCGGAGTCCGACCACAACTCATGGAGTTCGGAGACGGAGGAGTCGAGCAGCACCGCGTCGAGTGACTGCCGCAGCTTCTCCTGGAATTCGGGCGTGCGCAGCGGTGCCAGCTGCTCGTCGGTGACCCCCTCGGGGCGCCCGCTGCCGGCGACGAGGTGGGCGGCGGCGATGATCATCGCGCCCTGGTCCGCCTCGATGTAGGTCTCGGTGGGGTCGGGCAGGATCATGTCCAGGTCAAGGTCGCCGTCGCGCAGATCCTCGAGCAGCTCAGCGGCGTCGTCGTTGTCGAATGGTCCGGTGTTCCAGGTTCCCATGGGGCAATCCTAGCGACGAATCTTCTCGACGACCGCCGCCACCTGATCCGCCAGCCCTTCCACGGGCCCGTTGTTGTCGATGACCTCGTCGGCCGCCGCCAATCGGACGTCGTCGGCGACCTGCGCATCCATGCGCCGCAGTGCGTCCTCCTCGCTCAGCCCGCGGCTGTCCACGAGGCGTCGCAGCCGCGTCTGCTTATCGACGTCCACCACCACCACGAGGTCCATTCCCTCATGCAGGCCGTTGTCCACGAGCAGGGGCATGTCATAGATCACCGCGGGCTCCCCCGCCGCCTCCGCAGCCGCGAACTGGCGTGCCGTCTCCGCCTGGATGCGGGGATGGGTGATCGAGTTGAGCAGCGCGGTGCGTTCGGGGTCCACGAAGGCGCGGGCGGCCAGTTCCCCCCGGTTGAGGCTGCCGTCCGGGTGGAGGATGTCAGCACCGAAGGCCTGTGCCAGCTCGGTCAGCGCCGGCTGGCCCGGCTCAACGATCTGCCTGGCGATGAGGTCGGCGTCGATGACGGGGAAGCCGTGGGAACGAAAGAGATCGGCAACGGTGGTCTTACCGCTGCCGATCCCGCCGGTGAGTCCGATGCGCAGCATGGACCCGAGTCTAGCTTTTACTCATCCTTGGCCATGATGGTGATGATGTGGTCGCCGATCGCGGCGTCGCGTCCGGTGTGACCCTCGACGGAGCCGAACTTCTTCGTGTTGACCACCAGCACTGGGGTGATCGGCGAGTAGCCGGCCTCGGTGATCTTCGCGGTGTCGAAGCGGATGAGCGGATCACCGGCGGTGACGCGCTGCTTCTTCTCCACGAGCACCTCGAAACCGTCGCCGGCCATCTGGACGGTGTCGATGCCGATGTGGATGAGCAGTTCCACACCGCTGTCCAGGCGCAGACCAACGGCGTGGCCGGACTTCTGCACCGTGAGAATGGTGCCGTCGGCAGGGGCGACGACGGTGTCACCGGTGGGCTCGATACCCACGCCCTGGCCGAGGGCTCCGCCGGCGAAGGCGGCGTCCGGGACATCGGCCAGCGGAATGATCCGGCCGGCCAGCGGGGCAGCGACCTCGGTCACCGTGCCGGGCACGAGCGCCGGCTTGGTCTCCGCGGAGGTCGGGGCCGGGCGGTCCGCGACCGCGGTGGCGGCACCGGCGGTGGCGGCGGTGCCGGCTCCGGCACCACCGGCGAGGACGGCGGCGGGGGTGGACCCGGCGGCGTCGATACGCCCGGACTCGATCGCGGTCTCATCCTCACGCTCGGCGGCGAGCTGGGCACGGACCTGATCGCGCTCCTCCCTGCCGCGGTAGTCGAAGAACACCACCAGCAGCATCGAGGTGAAGAACGCGGCGGCGATACCGATGGTGTAGCCGAGCCACGGATCCATCGCCGGGATGGTGAGCAGCGAGGTGAACACGAAGGCGTAGGCCTTGACGTCGAAGATGCCCATGACCACGCCGCCGACGAAACAACCCGGCAGCAGGCGCATGTAGGTCTTCTTGAACCGCAGGAGCACGCCGTAGAGGCTCGGCTCCGAGATACCGCCCAGCAAGCCGGCCATCATGCCGCCGAGGGAGACCTGGCGCATCGCCTTGTTACGTTCCTTGAGCGAGAGAATCATGACGCCGGTGACCACGCCGAAGCAGGCGAAGTTCCACGCACCCATGGGGCCCTGGATGAAGTCGTAGCCCAGGGTCGCGATGTTCTGGATCATGATCGCGTTGAGCGGCCAGTGCAGACCCAGCGGCACGAGGAAGGGGTACAGCATCGGCACCGCGATGGCGAGGATGAACGGCGAGAGATCGTTGAGCCAGAACAGGAAGTCGGAGATGCCGTTACCCACGCCGATACCGAACGGGCCGAGCAGGAACGCCGTCGCCGGGATCATGATGAGCAGCGAGAAGAACGGCACGAACACCATCTGCACCGCCGACGGGATGATCTTCTTGAGCAGCTTCTCCACCCAGAACAGACCGATCGCGGCGATGAGCGGCGGGAACACCTGACCGGCGTAGTCGTTGAGGACCATCGGCAGACCGAACACGGTGACCGTGTCGCCGGCCTCACCGAGCGTCAGGAACTCCGGGGTGAGCAGGGCGGCCGGGATGGCCGCACCGACCCACTCGTTCGCGCCGAGCTTCCGGGCCGCCGTCGCGCCGACCATGATCGGCAGGAAGTAGAACACCGAGCGCCACATGGCGTGCAGGAACACGTACGTGTCCGGCTGCTCCTCCATCGGGGCGCGGAAGTCCTGCAGGCCGAAGGTGTCCGCGAGGACGAGGAGGGTGATGATGAGTGACGCACCCAGCAGCGCCCACAGGATCGGGCGGAACGTGTCGGAGAGGAACTCGAAGCAGTAGTCGATCCACGAGTGCTTCGAGCGGACGCCGCCGTACTCCTTCTTCTGCCGGTTCTCCCCGTCATCGTCTGCCGCGCCGGCCATGCCCGGCTCCTTCATGATGGCGCCGTAGTACTCCGCGACACCACCACCCATGACCACCTGGACACCGGTGGAACCCTGCTTGACCACGCCGAGGACGGCCGGATCGGACTCCAGGGCAGCGACATCCACCTCATCCTGGTTGTGTACCTGAAAACGCAGCCGTGTTGCGCAGTGCGTCAACGAGGAGATGTTCTCCGCCCCGCCGATCTGCTCAATGATGTGCTGCGACGTCGTCGTTGTCTTTGACGCCATGTTAAGAAGTTCCTCTCGGAATCAGTAGCTGCACCATTGGCCGGACCCAGCAGCCTGTCATGACCACCTCTGCGCCTGCGCGCTGATCGGGCCGTGTGATTCTGTCTGGTCTTTTCCGGTTACTCGGTATTGGTCACAATCTTAGGTGGTCTGATGTTGATTTCACAAGGACATGCCGGGGATGTGGCCGGGGAGGTCATAACCGGTGCGTGGCGACGTGGTGAGGTTGGCAGGACTGCAGCACGGAATGCGCTCACCCTCGCTTGTTCGGCGGGCCAACCGTGCTGCATGTCCCGAAGCAGTGCCACGCCGCGCCGCAATGTACACGGATGCGCCCGGAACGGGGTCTTCCGGGGCCTCAACTGTGTGCACTGCGGCGAGGTGCCCTGGAGAGGCGGGGAGTGCAGCACGGCCCAGGCTCGAACGAGGCGGCCGGACCGTGCTCCCATCCCCACACGACACCGACTCCGGGAATCAGTTCAGCCCCACCTCCCGAAGGAGATGGGGCTGAACCCGGAACCGTCAACCACCCGGAGGTGGCGTCGGGATCAGGTGACCTTAGTTGCCGGCCAGCTTCTCACGCAGAGCAGCGAGCTGCTCGTCGGAAGCCAGGGAACCACCGGTGGTCTCGACCGGAGCCTCGGAGGACACCGGAGCAGCGTCCTCGGACTCGGAGGAGTAGTTGGTGGCAGCCTGCTCGGCAGCCTCGGCGGCAGCGGCACGGTGACGCTCGATCTGAGCGGTGTGCAGCTGGAAGCGACGCTCGGACTCGGCGTAGCGGGCCTCCCATGCCTGGCGCTGCTCGTCGAAGCCCTCGAGCCACTCGTTGGTCTCGGCGTCGAAGCCCTCAGGGAAGATGTAGTTGCCCTGCTCGTCGTAGGAGTCGGCCATGCCGTACTTGGACGGGTCGAACTCGTCGGAGTAGTCCTCGTCGGCCTGCTTGAGGGACAGGGAGATACGGCGACGCTCGAGGTCGATGTCGATGACCTTGACCATGGCCTCTTCGCCGACGGTGACAACCTGGTCCGGAACCTCCACGTGGCGCTGGGCCAGCTCGGAGATGTGGACGAGGCCCTCGATGCCCTCTTCGACGCGGACGAAGGCGCCGAACGGGACGAGCTTGGTGACCTTGCCCGGGACGATCTGGCCCACGGCGTGGGTGCGGGCGAAGACGCGCCACGGGTCCTCCTGGGTCGCCTTCAGCGACAGGGAGACGCGCTCGCGGTCGAGATCGACGTCGAGAACCTCGACGGTGACCTCGTCACCCACGGTGACGACCTCGGACGGGTGGTCGATGTGCTTCCAGGACAGCTCGGAGACGTGCACCAGGCCGTCGACACCGCCGAGATCGACGAAGGCGCCGAAGTTGACGATGGAGGACACGACGCCCTTCCGGACCTGGCCCTTCTGGAGCTGGTGCAGGAACTCGGAGCGGACCTCGGACTGGGTCTGCTCGAGCCATGCGCGGCGGGACAGGACCACGTTGTTGCGGTGCTTGTCCAGCTCGATGATCTTGGCCTCGAGCTCCTGACCGATGTACGGGTCCAGGTCGCGGACGCGGCGCATCTCGACGAGGGAGGCGGGCAGGAAGCCACGCAGGCCGATGTCGAGGATGAGGCCACCCTTGACGACCTCGATGACGGTACCGGTGACCGGCTCCTCGTTCTCCTGCAGCTTCTCGATCGCACCCCAGGCACGCTCGTACTGAGCACGCTTCTTGGAGAGGATCAGACGGCCTTCCTTGTCCTCCTTGGTGAGGACCAGCGCGTCGATCTGGTCGCCGACTTCGACGACCTCGTCCGGGTCGACATCGTGCTTGATGGACAGCTCGCGGGACGGGATGACGCCCTCGGTCTTGTATCCGATGTCGAGAAGAACCTCGTCGCGGTCAACCTTGACGACGGTGCCCTCGACGATGTCACCATCGTTGAAGTACTTGATCGTGGCGTCGACTGCTGCGAGGAAATCCTCAGCGGTGCCAATGTCGTTGATGGCAACCTGAGGGGTAGTGGTGTTGGGCATGAATTCAGTTGCTCCGAGTTGGATAGGAGATAGAAAGTGGACAGGAACGTGTCTCTCGGAATACCGACCGTGAGGTGCGGTTTCGATCTCACTCCGGGGTCGAGCGGGCCCTCCCATTACGACCCGGCACGCCACGCAGCTACGACACGCCCCTAACACAGTAGTCCGTTCGCGCAGGTCCGGCAAATACCGACACGAAGGAAATCCCAGGTGACCACATCAGAACCATCCGCCACTCCCCTGGCCGGCCAGGCGGCGTCCGCCAACCGCGCGTGGTGGGACTCGGATGCTGAACGCTACCACGCTGATCACGCCGCCTACCTGGACGGATTCCACTGGTGCCCGGAGATGCTCGCCGAGTCGGATGCCCGCCTCCTCGGCGACGTCACGGGCCTGGAGGTCCTCGAACTCGGCTGCGGTTCCGCACCCTGCTCCTCGTGGCTGGCCCGCGACGGCGTCGGTTTCGTCACCGGCTTCGACATCTCGCGGGAGATGCTTCGTCGCGCCGACGGCCGCGTCCCCCTGACCCAGGCCGATGCCCAGGCGCTGCCCTACCGCGACGCCTCCTTCGACGTCGTCTTCTCGGTCTTCGGCGCGCTCCCCTTCGTGCCCGATGTGACAGCGGTGCTTGTCGACGTCGCCCGGGTCCTCCGCCCCGGCGGCCGCCTGGTGTTCGCCGTCAACCACCCCATCCGGTGGATCTTCCCCGACGACCCGGAGGCCTTCGAGGCACAGATCAGCTACTTCGAGCGTGAGTACGTGGAACGAGACGACGACGGCACGGTGACCTACACCGAGTTCCACCGCACCTTCGGCGACTGGGTCCGGGCCCTGGATGACGCCGGATTCCACCTGCGCGATCTTGTCGAACCGGAGTGGCCAGACCAGCTCACGGAGAACTGGGGGCAGTGGTCGCCCCAGCGGGGTCGGATCTTTCCCGGCTCGGCGATCTTCCTGACCGAGAAACGATAGTGTGGTGGACAGCACACCACCCGTAAGGCAAGAAGAATGAACCGGCTCCATCACCGACGGCACCATCCGTTGTGACTGCAGCCTCCCCGCGCCACCGGCCAGGTCACCCATTCCGATCCACCGCGTGCCCTGGTCAACACGCGGAACTGGCCGGGTCTGCCGGGTTCCTTCATCACCTGGAAGGTCGGCGAGGGCAACGTCCGACTCAGCCACGAGGGGCTGCTCGGCGAGGAGGCCGTCGACTACGCCCTCGGCTGGCACCTCATCCTCGACGAGCTCGAGGACGTGGAATCTGATCCTGCCCAGCTCCGCGAGTACTACGCCGGCCTGTGACGAACTGGCTCGTCGACTCCAGCCCGGCGGTGGCCGCCTCCCGCCCCGCACCGGAGGTGGCGGGGCTGGGGGACGCGGGCGTCGAGAAGCTGCAGGTCAGCTGCTCATTGCGGTGAAGACGGGACCGCCGGCGCCGAGTGGGAAGGACTTGACCGGGGAGAATCCGAGTCGGCTGTAGTAGTTGATCAGGGAGGCCGAGCATTCGAGGTAGGCGTCTCCCGGGAAGTGCTCGATCCCGTCCTTGACCAGGGCACGGCCGATGCCCCCTCCCTGGGCGGGCGGGGACACGGCGAGCCAGCCGAGGACCGGGGGGTGAGTGTCCGGGCGGGAACGGTGGACGCTGCGGTCCGCACGCCACCCGCGGTACAGGGTGCGGGCGATGGAGACCGGGCCCAGGAGGCGGAGCGCGGCGCGGGCGACGGGCAGCCAGGCACGCTGCGGCAGCGATGGCTCACTGCCGTCCAGCCAGACGGCCACGCCGAGGATCTGCCCGTCCTGTTCGTGGACGCGGACTTCACCGTTGAGCATCTCGACGCTGAAGTAGGCGGCGAGGACGTCGCGTCGGGTGGTGGCGTCGGGAAGGGCCCAGACGAAGAGTTCGTGCTCGGTGAACGCGTCGGCGAGCACCGCGGCGACGGCCGTTCGGTCCGCCGGAGACATTGAACGGATCATGTCAGTGTGCCGCCTCGTCCCAGTTCTTTCCGGCGCCCGCGGAGACCTCCAGCGGGACGCGTAGTGTGATGGCCTCGTCCATTTCGCGTTCCACAATGTCACGGACCTGCTCCAGCTCGCCCGGGGCGATCTCGACGACGAGTTCATCGTGCACCTGGAGCAGCACGCGGGAACGCACGCCCGCGGCGGCCAGGGCGTGGTCGACGCGGATCATGGCGACCTTGATGATGTCCGCCGCCGTGCCCTGGATCGGCGCGTTGAGAGCTGCCCGCTCGGCGTTCTCGCGGGCCACCCGGTTGTCGGAGGTCAACTCCGGCAGGTAGCGGCGCCGGCCGAAGACGGTGGAGGTGTAGCCGTCCTGACGGGCCTTGTCCACCACCTCGGCGAGGTAGCGCTGCACGCCGCCGAAGCGCTCGAAGTAGCTCTCCATGATGGCCTTCGCCTCACCGGCGGGAATGTCCAGCTGCTGGGACAGGCCGAAGGCGGACAGTCCGTAGACCAGGCCGTAGGACATCGCCTTGACGCGGCGGCGCAGTTCGGGGGTGACCTGGTCGATGGGGACGTTGAACACTCGGGAGCCGACGTAGTTGTGCAGGTCCTCACCCTCGAGGTAGGCCTCGGTGAGCCCGGCGTCCTCGGACAGGTGGGCCATGACACGCATCTCGATCTGGGAGTAGTCGGCGGTGAGCAGGCACTCGTACCCCTCGCCGACGACGAAGGCGGAACGGATCTTCCGGCCCGCCGGGGTGCGCACGGGGATGTTCTGCAGGTTCGGGTCGGTGGAACTGAGCCGGCCCGTGGAGGCGACGGTCTGGTTGAAGGTGGTGTGGATCCGCCCGTCCGGCTGGACGGACTTGATCAGCCCCTCCAGGGTGGTCTTCATCTTCTGGTACTCGCGGTGCGCGAGCAGGTGGTCGAGGAACGGGTGCGGGTGCTTGACCGCCAGCTGCTCGATCTCCTTGGCGGCGGTGGAGTAGCCGGTCTTGGTCTTCTTCGTCTTCGGCATGCCGAAGGTCTCGAACAGCACGACCTGCAGCTGCTTCGGGCTCGACAAATTGAGGTTCTGGTCACCGGCCAGCTCACGGGCGGCGGCCTCCTCCTCCGTGACCTGGTCGATGAAGGTGGCCAGCTGGTCCTCGAGGGTGTCCACGTCGACGGCGATGCCGGTGGCCTCCATCCGCGCGAGGATCCGGGCCAGCGGCAGCTCAAGGTCGTGGTAGAGCTCGAAGGAGTGGATCTGCTGCAGTTGGACGGTCAGTTCCTCGGCGAGTTCGAGGACTGCGACGGCGGAATCCACCAGCGAGGTGTCCCCCATGAGCGAGAGCTGTCCGTCCGGCTCGGCGAGCTGACGCTGCAGGTGCCGCTGGTAGACGTCCTTGAGGTCGTAGGTGCGCTGCCCGGGGCGCAGCAGGTATGCGGCGATGGCGGTGTCGTGGGCCACCCCGGTCAGGTCCATGCCCCGGCCGGCGAGCATGTGGAACGTCGCCTTGGACCCGTGGAGGTACTTCGGGTCCCCGGACGCCAGCCAGGCGGCCAGCGCCTGCTCGTCCCCGGGGTCCAGTTCGCCGAGCTCGGCGGTCACGGCGTGCCGCTGCTTGTCGACGATCGCCAGCGCCGACGCGTCCCCCTGGTTCGGCGTGCCCGTCCCCGTGACGAACAGCGCCATGCCCTCGCCACTGCGCTCCGCGAGCCAGTCGGCGAGCGGGACGTCGTCGACGACCACGTCCGTGAGTTCCACCGAGTCCTCGGCGACATGCCCCTCGGTGGGCACGACGGCAAGCACCCGTTCGCGCAGGTTCGCACCGAACTGGAGATCATCGAATCGCTTCGACACCTCCGCCACATCGGCCGGGGACAGCTCGAGCTGGTCCGGACCGACGGGCAGTTCCATGTCGGTGAGCATGTGGGTGAGCGTCCGGTTGAGCTTCACCTGGTCGATGCGCTCGCGGAAGTTCTCCCCCGCCTTGCCCTTGATCTCGTCGGCGTGGGCGAGCAGGTTGTCCAGCGTGCCGTACTGCTGGATCCACTTCGTGGCGGTCTTCTCCCCCACCCCGGGGATGTTGGGCAGGTTGTCGGAAGGGTCACCCCGCAGCGCCGCGAAATCCGGGTACTGCTCCGGAGTCAGGCCGTACTTCTCCTCCACCGCCGCCGGGGTGAAGCGGTGCAGGGTGGACACCCCACGCATGGGGTAGAGCACCGTCGTCCGCGGATCCACCAGCTGAAGGTAGTCCCGGTCGCCGGTGATGATGACCGTCTCGTAGTCCAGCTGCTTCGCCGCCGTGGTCAGCGTGGCCAGGATGTCGTCGGCCTCGTAGTTCTCCATGCTCAGCGTGGTGATGCCGAGCGTGTTCAGCACCTCCTGGAGAATCCCCACCTGGCCCTTGAACTCCTCCGGGGCGGCCTCACGCTGGGCCTTGTACTCCGGGAACATGTCCGTGCGGAAGGTCTTGCGGCCCACGTCGAAGGCGACGGCGACCTTGTCCGGCTTCTCCTCGGCGAGGATGTTCGCCAGCATGGACAGGAAGCCGTAGACGGCGTTGGTGTGCTGGCCGCCGGTGGTAGAGAAGTTCTCCGCCGGCAGCGCGTAGAAGGCACGGAACGCCATCGAGTGGCCGTCGATGAGCAGGAGTCGGTTGTTCTCAGTCACGCCCCGAGTGTAGCGAGGGGTGGATTGCCGCCCAATGAGGTGACTGGATTAGGATGTTCCCAGCACGCCCTAGTAGCCCAATTGGCAGAGGCAACGGATTCAAAACCCGTACAGTGTGGGTTCGAGTCCCACCTGGGGCACCAGCGAAACAAGGCCTGAACCTTGACTCTCAGGTGCGGGGGCAGAGGTTCAGGCCTTCTCCCGTCTTCGCCGACACCGAGGCGATATGGTGTGGGAGTGAAAAATACCCTGCACCGCTCTGTCATCGCCGTCGCCACCTCCGCCGCTCTGCTGCTCGGCGGCGTCCCCGCCGTCCAGGCCCAGGAGCTGAGCTCCCGTGACTCCGTCGCGGTCGAGGATTCCCTCGAGAAGCTCCCGGATGAGGCGCGGCTGGGGTCGAGCGGCGTCGAGACGCTCTCCGAGGCATCCTCGGAGGGGGACACCGACGGCGCCCGGGAGGGGTCCTCCCAGATCGGGCTGGATCTGCTCATCGGCGTCGTGGGCGTCACGGTCCTGGGCACTGTGATCCAGCTCATCGCCTCCGCCGTGCGCTAGGTGTGGCTTCGGGAAAGCCGTGCCCGATGCTTTAGAGTGAGTGGTCGATTCATCGTCTGACCACGGAAGGCTACGGCCGGCGCGCCATGACCCACACTTACCCCGCCAAGACACCGCGGACGCCCCTGGCGTTCGTGGTCAACCTCATCCGCGGAGCTCTCATCGGCATGGCGGAGCTCGTGCCCGGCATCTCGGGCGGCACCGTCGCACTCGTCGTCGGCATCTACGAACGCGCGCTCAACGCCGGAAACCAGCTGATGAAGCGCCAGTTCAGGGCCGTGGACTGGCCGTTTCTCATCGCCGTGGGCGTGGGCATGGTCACCGCGGTGTTCACCCTGTCGACGGTACTCCATGACTTCGTGGAGAACTCCCCCGAGTACGCGCGTGGCCTGTTCCTCGGCATGGTCATCGTCTCCATCTGGGTGCCCGTGGCCATGATGGACCCGCGTGACGTGCGTCGCCGGGGTGTCATGCTCATCCCGCTGTTTCTCGTCGCCGCCGTGGTCGGCTTCCTGGCCACCGGGTTCACGTCGACCCCGCAGACCGATCCGTCGCTGATCGTCATCTTCTTCGCCGCCTCCATCGCGGTGTGCGCGCTGGTCATGCCTGGTATCTCCGGATCCTTCCTGCTGCTGGCCATGGGCCTGTACACCCCGATCATGGGGTCCCTGTCCAACCGGGAGTGGGACGTCATCCTCACCTTCATGGCCGGCGCCCTGCTGGGTGTGGCCCTGTTCATCAAGGGCCTGACCTGGGCACTGACCAAGCACCGCAGCATCACCCTGACCGTCATGGCCGGACTCATGCTCGGTTCACTGCGGGCCCTGTGGCCGTGGCAGGACGACAACGCCGGGCTGCTGGCCCCCGGCGACAACGCTCTCGCCGTATTCGGGATGACGCTCATCGGCGCGGCCGTCGTCGCGGCGTTCATCGTCGCCGACCGGGTCTCCACCGCCCGCCGGGACTCCGAGGTCGTCGCAGAATCGCAGCCGGCATGAGGCCCACCAGGAGGATGGCCGCGGCGGTGATCGCGGCGGCGTCGATAAGCCTCACGTCCTGTGTCACCAACGTGGAGGAGGGCACCCCCGAAGGGTGGGAGCCGATCATCCCGGCCGAGGTGCCGGAGATCGCCGCGATGGTACCCGAGTCCGTCGCGGCGGACGGCGTGCTCTCCGGCGGAGTCAACCCGCCGTTCGCCCCCTTCGAGCTCAAGGACTCCGACGGGGACATCATCGGCATGGAGATGGACCTGGCCCGGGCGACCGCCGCCGTCATGGGGCTGGATTTCCAGCCGGTGGAGCAGGACTTCGCCATGATCCTCCCCGCCGTACAGGCGGGCACCCTGGATGTGGGCACGACCGGCCTGACCGACAACCCGGAGCGGCGGGAGAACTTCGACTTCGTCAACTTCCTCTACGCCGGCATCCAGTGGGCGCAGCAGACCGGCGACACCATCGACCCGAACAACGCCTGCGGGCTGACGGTGGCGGTCCAGCGCACCACCGTCTCCGAGACCGATGACGTCCGGCCGAAGAACGAGGCCTGTGAGGACGCGGGCGAGGACCCCATCACCGTCCTGTCCTACGACACCTCCGACAACGCGGCACTGGCCCTGCTCATCGGGCGGGCCGACGCCCTGTCGGCCGACTCCCCCGTCACCGCCTGGGCCGTCGAGCGTTCCGAGGGGAAGATGGAACTGACCGGCGACATGTTCGACGCCGCCCCCTACGGCTGGGCGGTGCCGAAGGACTCGAACTCGGCCCCGCCATGGCCGCCGCCCTGCAGCACCTCATCGACTCCGGCGAGTACGCCCGCATCCTCAACCAGTGGGGTGTGGAATCCGGTCTGCTCGAGCAGGCGATGATCAACGAAGAACCCGTGGAAGGAATCGGCTCATGACCACCACCCCCGCCCCCATCCAGGCGAAGCCGCTGCGCCACCCGGGCCGCTGGGTGCTGGCCGCCATCGTGCTGGGCCTGGCCGCCTGGTTCGTCGTCGGCGCCCTGACCAACGAGGCCTACGGCTGGGACACCTACCGCCAGTACCTCTTCGACACCCGGATCGCCACCGCGGCGCTGCACACCCTGGCGCTGACGGTGCTGGCCATGCTCATCGGTGTGGTGCTCGGTGCCACCCTGGCGGTCATGCGGATGTCCCCCAACCCCGTCCTCCGGGGCGTGGCCTGGGTCTACCTGTGGATCTTCCGCGGCACCCCGGTCTACGTCCAGCTGGTGTTCTGGGGCCTGCTCGGCTCGCTTTATCAAAGTATCAACGTCGGGTTCGCGGAGATCGAGCTGGAGGGCCTGCTCCGCAACGCGTTCATCCTCGCCGTCCTCGGCCTGGGTCTCAACGAGGCCGCCTACATGGCCGAGATCGTCCGCTCCGGCATCTCCTCCGTCCCCGAAGGCCAGATGGAGGCGTCCAAGGCACTGGGCATGAGCTGGTGGCTGACCATGCGGCGGACCGTCCTGCCGCAGGCCATGCGCATCATCATCCCGCCGACCGGCAACGAGCTCATCTCCATGCTGAAAACCACCTCGCTCGTCGTCGCCGTCCCCTACACCCTCGAGCTCTACGGCCGTTCCATGGACATCGCCGCCGCCCTGTTCGAGCCGGTGCCCATGCTGCTCGTCGCCGCCACCTGGTACCTCGCCGTCACCTCCGTGCTCATGGTGGGCCAGTACTACCTGGAGAAGCACTTCGAGAAGGGTGCCACCCGCGAGCTCACCGCTCGCCAGCTCGCCTCACTCGCCGACGCCGAGGGCACCATCCCCCGCAACGTCACCGTCGTCCCCGACAGCACCTCCCCGTCCACCCGGAAGGACCACTGACATGACCCTGATGATCAACGCCCAGCAGGTGTGCAAGTCCTTCGGCCAGCTCGAGGTGCTCAAGGGCATTGACATGGAGGTGCCGAAGGGCACCGTCACCTGCCTCATCGGCCCCTCCGGCTCCGGCAAGTCCACCTTCCTGCGGTGCGTCAACCACCTGGAGAAGGTCACCGCCGGCCGCCTCTACGTCGACGGCGAGCTCATCGGCTACCGCGAACGCGACGGCATCCTCCACGAGATCTCCGAGAAGGACGCCGCCCGCCAGCGAGCCGACATCGGCATGGTGTTCCAGCAGTTCAACCTCTTCCCCCACCGGACCGCCCTGGACAACATCATCGAGGCACCCGTCCACGTCAAAGGCATGTCCGTCACCGAGGCGAAGAAGCGCGGCATGGAGCTGCTCGACCAGGTCGGCCTGGCCCACAAGGCCACCGCCTACCCCGTGCAGCTCTCCGGCGGCCAGCAGCAGCGCGTGGCCATCGCCCGCGCCGTGGCTATGGACCCCAAGCTCATGCTCTTCGACGAGCCCACCTCCGCCCTCGACCCCGAGCTGGTCGGCGAGGTCCTGCGCGTGATGAAGGAACTGGCCAACGACGGCATGACCATGCTCGTGGTCACCCACGAGATGGGCTTCGCCCGCGAGGTCGCCGACACCGTCGTGTTCATGGACGGTGGAGTGGTCGTCGAGGCCGGCTCCCCCGCCGAGGTCCTGGACAACCCGCAGGAGCGGCGCACCCAGGCGTTCCTCTCCTCGCTGCTGTAATCCGCCCCGCAATCCGTCAGGGCAGCCACTCCCCGACCACGTGGCCGGTGTAGCCGCCTGCCCGCAGCTGCGCCACCCAGTCCGCCAGCGGTAGCTCACCGGTGCCGGGTGCCCCGCGCCCCGGGTTGTCGGCCACCTGGACGTGCTCGGGCATGACGTCGAGGGTCACCGCGTCGTTGACCGCCAGGTGGTAGAGGTCGAGCAGCAGGCCGCCGTGCTCGAGCAACGGCGCGGCGTCCGCGACCGTGCGCACGGGATAGTCCCCGGTCCCCGACATCGGTTCCACCATCACGGTCCCACCGAATCGCTTCTCGACGTCGCCGGCCACCCCGGCGAAGCGATCCAACTGCGCCGCGGTGAGCACTGTCCCTCCCCGCCCGAGCAGCAGGTTGAAGCGGGCCACCCCGGTGAGGTCGTGGAAGCGCTCGATGGCGTCGATGTGTGCTTCGGGCAGGTCCCGGTCGTGGAGGATGCCGCGTTCCCCGGCGGCGAGATCCCCGCCGAACATGTTGAGCGCCACCAGTCCCAGTCCGCGCTGCCGCAGCTGGGCCACCACATCATCGATCTGCCCGGCCGTGGGATCGGGGTCGGGAAACGGCCACCAGAGTTCGACGTCCTGCAGGCCCATGGCCACGGCGGCATCGAGGCCGTCGACGAAGGAGTCACGGCCGATGGAGCAGTTGAGCGCGGTGATCATGCTCTCCACCCTAGGATGAATCCATGGCTGAAACATCGGAGAGAGTGGCGGTGGTCACCGGGGCAGGCGGTGGACTGGGTCGGACCTTCGCGGCCGCGCTGGCGGCCGACGGGTGGTCGGTGGCGTGCCTGGGACGCACGAAGGCGACGCTGGATGAGACGGTCGGGGGACTCGCGGGCGTCGACAAGCATCTGGCCGTGGTGTGCGACGTGGCGGACGAGGCCTCCGTGGCGGTGGCCTTCAGCGCCGTCACGGGCCACTACGGGCGGCTGGACCTGCTGGTCAACAACGCGGGGATCCCCGGGCCCACCGGCGAGCTCGCGGACATCGACGCCGCCGAATGGCGGGCGACGATGGACACCAACCTCACCGGCACGTTTCTGTGCACGCAGGCGGCGTTCCAGTGGATGCGCGGGCACGGCGGCGGGCGGATCATCAACAACGGCTCCATCGCCGGGCACCGGCCCCGGGCGGGTGCGGCGGCCTATGCGGCGTCGAAGGCGGCGGTGGCCAGCCTGACGGTCTCCACCTCCCTGGACGGGCGCCCGCACGGGATCACGGCGACGGAGCTGGACATCGGCAACGCCCGGACCGCACTGCTCGGCTCCTTCACGGGATCCGAGCCGATGTTCGACGCCGCCGACGCGGCACGCCTGTTATTGGCGGTGGCGAACCTGCCGGCGGAGGTGAGCGTCGACCAGGTGACGGTCACCGCCGCCGGAATGCCCTACCTGGGCCGCGGTTAGATCATCCCGTTGATGCCGCGGACCAGGGCGGTGACACCACCGGCGGTGGCGAGCAGGAGGGAGAGCTTGCGGGCCTTCTCGCGCGGGACCTTGGCGCTGAGTTTGACGCCGATCCACAGGCCCAGTGCCATGCCGAGGACGCCGACGGGCCAGATGAGCCAGTTCGTCTCGGTGAGATCGCCGGCCCCGGAGAGGATCTTGGTCAGGAAGGAAATCGCGCCGGCGACCATGAAGATCGGCTGGAGGGTGGCGGCGAAGGACTGCTGGCCCCAGCGCGACGCCTGGGCGTAGACGGTGATGGCGGGGCCGGCGATACCGGCGAGGGTGTTCATGAAACCGCCCGCGATGCCGGCGACGACCGCCGGGGCCGTACCGGAGGCGGTGGGGATGTACTTCTTGCCGAAGGTGGTCACCGCCAGCGCCAGCAGCAGCAGGCCGCCGACCAGGGCCTGCAGCAGAGCACCGGAGACCTCGCGGACCAACAGGGCTGCCGGGACCGAGCCGACGATGAGGACGGAGGAGATGATGGCGAACTTGCGCCAGTCCACGAACTCGCGGACGGTCATCGTCGTGGCGGCGGCGTTGAGGAACGCGAGCACGTTGACCACGAGGATGCCCTCGACCGGTCCCATGATGACCACCAGCACCGGGCCGGCGATGAGCCCGAGCCCCATGCCGGAGATCCGCTGCATGCAGGATCCGATGAGGACGACGGTGAAGATGAGGGCCAGATCGAGAATCACCCGATCAGACTACCCCTCGCTCCCCCGGTACTTCTCCTCGACCGCACTGACCACGGCGTCGGGCAGCAGCCCGGTGACGTCGCCGCCGTACTTGGCCACCTCCTTGGACAGGGAGGAGGAGATGTAGCCGTACTTCTCGTCGGTGAGCAGGAAGAAGGTGTCGATGCCGGACAGTCGCCGGTTCATCTGCGCCATGGGCAGCTCGTACTCGTAGTCGAGCGCCGTGCGCAGGCCTTTGACCAGGGCGGAGATGCCGTGCTCGGTGGTGTAGTCCACCAGCAGACCACCCCAGGTGTCCACGCTGATGTTGGGGACGTCGGCGGTGACCTCCCGGATGAGGTCCATGCGTTCGTCGATGGTGAACAGGCCCGAGCGTTTGTTGGGGTTGCCGGTCACCAGCACGACCACCTCATCGAAGTGCTGGGCGGCGCGGCGGAAGATGTCCAGATGCCCCATGGTGACGGGGTCGAAGGATCCGGGGCAGACGGCTTTCATCACTTCTCCTCGTTCGGATCGGAAGGCAGGTCGGGGTCCGGCTCGCGGTGGTAGACCGCCATGTCCATCCGGGCGATGCCGTAGGTGCGTTTCTTCAGCTTCTGGGTGGTGGGGGCGAAGCCCTCGGGCCAGTCGGTCTCCGGGGACTGGACATGGCGTTCGACGACGACGGCGGCCCCGTCCACCAGCGCGGGTTCGAGGGCGAGCAGCATCTCGTGGACGGATTCGTCGGCCAGGTCGTAGGGCGGGTCGGCGAGCACCATGTCGAAGTGGTCGCGCGGGGCGCGGGCCAGGTAGGTGGAGGCCTTCATCTCCTCGACGCGGACCTGCGGGTGGCGGACCACGCCGATGTTGTGCCGGATGACCTCGACGGCCTTCGGGTCACTTTCCACGAGGACCACTTCGGCGGACCCGCGGGAGGCGGCCTCGAGGCCGAGGGCGCCGGAGCCGGCGAAGAGGTCGAGGACCCGGGCCTCGTGGAATCCGAAGCGGACCTGCAGGGAGGAGAACAGTCCCTCCCGGGCCCGGTCGGAGGTGGGGCGGGTGCCGGCGGGTGGGACCTTGATCGTGCGGCCGCGGGCCTCCCCGGAGATGATGCGGGTCATGGGCCCACCTCGAGGAGGGTGTCTCCGCCGAGGACGTCGGTGAAGTCCTCCCTGGCCAGGGCGGTGACGGTGCCGGGCCCGGGGGCGAGGACGGGGGCCTCGAGTTTGACGGCCTCGACGGTGGCGAGCACGTCCCCGGTGTCCACGGGGTCGCCGACGGCGACGTGGTAGCGCACGATGCCGGCGAAGGGGGCGCAGATGTTCATGGGGTCAACCCTAACTCTTTTCCAGGTACTCCCGATCGTCGCGGTCGATCTCCAGGACGAGGCGCTGGGCGAGCAGGGCGTGCCGGTCGACGAGTGCGGTGGCGTCGACGGTGGCGCGTTCGATGATGTCGAGGTCGGAGACCAGGTTGAGCAGGCGGACGGTCCGCTGGGAGCCGGACTGGCTCGTACCCAGGACGTCACCCTCCTGGCGGTGGAGCAGGTCGATCTCGGCGAGCTGGAAGCCGTCGGCGGTGCCGGCGACGTCGGTGATGCGCTGGTGGGCGGGGGTGCCCGGGGCGGCGAGGGTGTGGAACAGGCACAGGGACGCGTTCTCGCCGCGACCGACGCGACCGCGGAGCTGGTGGAGCTGGGAGACGCCGAAGTTCTCAGCCTCGCGGATGAGCATGACGGTGGCGTTGGGGACGTCGACGCCGACCTCGATGACGGTGGTGGCCACGAGGACGTCGATGTCACCGGCGGCGAAGCCGCGCATGACGTGGTCCTTGTCCTCGGGGCGCATCCGGCCGTGGAGGATCTCCACCCGCAGGCCGCGGAAGGGGCCGCCGGCCAGGCGCAGGGCGAGGTCGGTGACACCGCCGTCGCCGTCGATACGCGGGCAGACGACGTAGGCCTGCCGCCCGGCGTCGACCTCCTCTCGGATGCGGACGAGGGCGCGGACGACCCAGTCGGGGCGGGCCTCGGGCACGACGGAGGACTGGATGGGGCGACGCCCGCCGGGCAGTTCCCGGAGGGTGGACACGGCGAGGTCGCCGAAGACGGTCATGGCGATGGTGCGCGGGATCGGGGTCGCGGTCATCACCAGCAGGTGCGGGGTGAGCCCGTCGCGGCCCATGGAGCGCAGGCGGGCGCGTTGTTCCACGCCGAAGCGGTGCTGCTCGTCGACGACGACGAGACCGAGGTCGAAGAACTCCACCCCGTCCTGGATGAGGGCGTGGGTGCCCACGACGATGTCGGCCTGCCCGGAGACGATGTCCAGCAGGGCCTGGCGTTTGACGCCGACCGGCATGGAACCGGTGAGGGGAACCACGGTGGCGGGGACGGCGGCGTCGGCAAGCAGTGTGGTCAGGGTGCGGGCGTGCTGGACGGCGAGCACCTCGGTGGGGGCGAGCAGGGCGCACTGGTGGCCGGCGTCGACGGCCTGGAGCATGGCCACCAGCGAGACGATGGTCTTGCCGGAGCCGACCTCGCCCTGGAGGAGTCGGCTCATCGGTTCGTCGGCCTCGAGGTCGGCACCGATCTCGGCGATGACGTGTTCCTGGCCGCGGGTGAGCTCGTACGGCAGGGCGGCGAGCAGACCGGCGCGTTGTCCGCCGGGCACGGGTGGCAGGGCGGGCGCGGTGCGGCGGAGGGTGTCCAGGCGGCGTAACGCCATGACCAGGCCGAGGGTGAGCGCCTCGTTGTACTTCAGGCGTTCCAGGTGCGGTTCGGGGCCCTCCTGCCCCGGAAAGTGCACGCCCCGGATGGCGGTGTCGAAGGACACCAGGCCGGCGGGGACCTCGCCGAGGGGTTCGGCGACGGCGGGCAGGGTGGCCAGGATGTGCTGGATGGCGCTCATGATGCGCCAGGACGCAACCTTGGCGGTGGCCGGGTAGACGGGCACGTGGTCGAGGTCGCGCAGGAGCTCGTCGGGGTTGCCGTAGGCGGACAGGGTCTTCAGTGAGGCACTGCCGGCCGCCTTCTGGCCGGGGGCCGGCAGGAGGAGGAAGTCGGGGTGCTGCAGCTGGGGTTGGCCGCGGTAGAAGGTGAGCTTGCCGGCGAACATCGCCCGTACCCCGGCGCGGAGGACCTTGCCCACGTAGGTGGCGCGGAAGAAGGAGGCGGTGAACACGGTGCGGCCGTCGTCGACGGTGACCCGGGTGACGGTGGTGTTGTTCTTGCCGTGGAACTGGGACACACCGGTGACCTCGCCGACGCAGGTGACCATGTCGCCTTCCTGCGCGTCCTCGGCGAGGACGCCGGAGCCGTGTCGGGACCAGGCGCGCGGGTAGTGCTGGAGCAGGTCTCCGCAGGTCCGGTAGTCGAACGCGGTGGTGATCGCCTTCGCCTCCTTGGCGGGGAGGACGTCGGCCAGCAGGCGTTCGTCGGACCAGCCGAGCACCGCTACTCCACCCCGATCTCGACCAGGTGCCCCATCCCGCCGGCGGGGAAGACCATGACGTCCAGGTCCAGGGCCGCAGAGAGCGTGTCGACGTCGATCTCCTCCTCCGTGAGCAGGATCACCTGCTCTGCCCCGTCCCCGACGAGGGGGCGGCATGCCGCCTCGGTGGCGTCCTCCAGCGAGCTACCGGTGGTGCCTGTGCCGGCGACGTCACTGTCGCGGACGATGGCGGTGCGCATCGCCGCCGCGGCGTCCGACATGTTGTAGGCCGCCACGCTCAGCGGGGCCTCCGGGTTGTGGACGCTCAGCGCCGCCAGCCCGGAGACCAGCCGGCGGGTGGGCACGATGGTGATGGCCTGCTCGAAGGCGTGGGTGGCACGTTCGACGGCGACGAGCTGCCGGTGGTCGAGCAGTCCGTTGGGCAGCAGGATCAGTTCCTGGGCGCTGCTGGACCGCACCCGGGAGAGGATCTCGGAGACGAGGTCCCGGCTGTCGGCTCCCGGGGTGACCACCACGGCACCGGACTGCCCGTAGAGGTCGGCGATGGTGCCGGCCGGGGTCACGGCGATGACGATGCGCCGCGGGGCGTCCACCGTCGGAGCGTCCGGGAGGACCTCGAGGTGCAGGTCGGAGACGGTGCCGGCGGTATAAGCCGTCCCAATGACCGTCCCGGCGTCACGGGAGTGGATGTGCACGCTGCCGCTCGTCTCGTCCGCCCGGGCGATGACCAGGCTGTCACCGAGGGGGTGGAGCTCGGCCTGCAGGGCGTCGAGGTCACCGACGAAGAAGAACATCACCTCCAGTTCCGCGGGCCGACCGTGGCTCTCGGCGATGACCGGTGAGGGGGTGGTCTCCCCCTGGATCTCGGCGAGGAGGGCCTCCATGAGCACGACGAATCCGGTGCCGCCGGCGTCGACGACCCCGGCCTCGCGGAGGACCTCCAGCTGGGAGGGGGTCTTGGCCAGGGCGGTGCGGGCGGCCACGACCGCGGCGGTGACCACTCCGTGAAGATCCCCCTCGGCCTGGGCTGCGGTGCCCGCCGCCACCGCCGAGGCCCGCAGGACGGTGATGATGGTGCCCTCGACCGGGTCGGCGATCGCCCGGTCGACGAGCTGCACGGCGGTGGCCAGCGCGTCGGCGATGGCGTGCCCGTCGATGGCGGCCTCGGTGGTGTGCCCGGCGATGGCGCGCAGCACCTGGCTGAGCACCAGGCCCGAGTTGCCGCGGGCGCCGCGGACGCTGCCGGTGGCCAGGGCCTGGGCGACCCGGCTGACGTCGGCGGTGTCGGTGAGCTTGTCCACCTCGGCCAGGGCGGCCTCCATGGTGTGGGTCATGTTCGAGCCGGTGTCCGCGTCGGGGACCGGGAACACGTTGAGCGAGTTGATCTCCGCCCGCCGGGCCGAGAGCTCCCCCACTGCACGCCTCGCCCAGTCGTGCAGTCGGTGGCCGTCGAGCTCGTGCGGGAAGGACATAGGTCGGTAGTCTACAGTCGCCAGTCCACAGGTTTCTCTCCGACGGCACGCAGCAGCTCATTGGTCCGGGAGAACGGCTTCGAGCCGAAGAAGCCCCGGGAGGCCGACAGCGGTGAGGGGTGGGCGGACTCGATGCGCGGGGTGTCACCGAGGAAACGGGCGGCCGTCTGGGCGTCGCGGCCCCAGAGGATGGCCACCAGGGGCTTCTCCCGCTCCGCGAGCGCGCGGATCGCGTGCTCGGTGACCTCCTCCCAGCCTTTGCGTCGGTGGGATCCCGCGGCCCCGGGTCGGACGGTGAGCACCCGGTTGAGCAGGAGCACCCCCTGTGCGGCCCAGGGCCGCAGGTCACCGTCCTCGGCGACGGGGATACCCAGGTCGTCATGGAGTTCCCGGTAGATGTTGGCCAGGCTCCGGGGCAGGGGTCGCACGCCGGGGGCGGTGGAGAAGCTCAGGCCCATCGCGTGCCCGGGTGTGGGATAGGGGTCCTGGCCGACGATGAGGACCCGGACCTCGTCGAAGGGGTCCTGGAAGGCGCGGAGGATGTCGTCACCGGCGGGCAGGTAGGCGGGTTCGGACCGCAGGAAGTCGCCGAGGGCGTGGATGTGGTCCTCGACGGGTGCGAGCACCGGTTGCCAGGTGGGGTGGACGGGCAGCATCTAGAAGCTCACCCACCCGTGGCCGTAGGCGGGGGCGGCACCGTCGACGGTGACGTCGTGGTCGCGGCCGCCGCGGACCACCCGGCCGAGGGGGCGGAAACCGGAGGGTGGGGCGCCTGCGGTGGTGCACAGCAGGGCGTGGTCCTCACCCCCGGCCAGGACCCATTCCCAGGGGTCGGCGTCGAGGAGCCGGCCGGCGCGGACGAGCAGCTCGTCGGGGGCCAGGGCGGCGGCGTCGAGGTCGACACCGACGCCGGAGAGCCGCGCGATGGTGCCCACGTCGGCGATGAGCCCGTCGGAGTTGTCGGTCATGCTCGTCGCGCCGGTGGCGCGGGCGATGACGCCGCGACCGGGGTTGAGGTGGGGGGCACAGTGGGCGTCGACAAGCGCCGAGAGGTCCTCGGGAACCCCGTCCCGGCCGAAGCGGGTGAGCAGCGCCAGGCCGGCGGCCGACCAGCCGAGCCGGCCGTGGGCCACGACCTGCTGGCCGGGACGTGCCCGGTCAAGCGTCAGTGCCGGGCGGGAGCCGCCGAGCGAGCCGATGGCGGTGACCGAGAGCACCAGATCATCACCGGAGGTGAGGTCGCCGCCGACGAGTTCGGCGGAATACTCCCCCACCCGCTGTGCGATGCCGGCGGCGATGCCCCGGATGAAGGACAACGGGGTGTGCGGCGGCGCGGAGACGGCCAGCAGTGCGGCGATGGGCCGGGCACCCATGGCCTCGACGTCGGCGAAATTCTGCACGATCGCCTTCTGCCCGATCTCCTCCGGGGTGGACCAGTCGACGCGGAAGTGCCGGCCCTCGATGAGCATGTCCGTGGTGGCCACCGCCCGGGAGTTCGGGGAGGCGTGGGACAGCACCGCGGCGTCATCGCCGTTGCGGGTGGACGGCGCCACCGTGACGATCTCCTCGATCGCCCGATGTTCGCCGACCTCGCCGAGGGTCGGGCCGGAATAGTGGGCTGGGAAGTGGGTCACACCGGACCTTTCGATAGACTCAAGCGCCATGAGCACCCCTGCTGGCACCCAATTTAGCCGTTCCGGGAGAACCGCCATCTATCTCTCCCTCGTTCTGGCGGTGGCGCTAGTGGTGGGAGTTCTCGTCGGGGCGAAGCTGTTCTTCGAGAACGTCGCCCGCCAGCCGGTGGCGATGAGCGACCTGCCGGCCCCGTTGGCGGACTCCGCCGAGTGCGCGAACCTGGTGGACTCCCTGCCCGACGAGGTGGCCGGGCACGACCGATCCGAGATCGCCGAACCCGCCCCGGCCGGTGTCGCCGCCTGGGCGTCAAGTTCCTCGAGCGGGTGACGCTGCGCTGCGGCGTCGACCTGCCGCTGCAGTACACCGCCTACGCGGAACCGCAGGAGATCGAGGGCGTGCAGTGGCTGCGCGTCACCGACGTCACCCCGGAATCCACCCTGGCCACCTGGTACTCGGTGGACCGCACGCCGGTGGTCGCCGTCACCGCCGACGAACCCTCCCTCGGCGGTGCGGACAACCCCGTCGCCGAATTCGGCGAGAGCGTATCGACGCTCGCCGTGGCCGACCATGAGCCCAACCCGGCACCGTTGTCCCAGCTCGCCGCCGGAGACACGTCCGTGTGCGACGACCTCATGGCCAACCTCCCGGACACGATCGCCGGCGACCACCAGCGCATCGAGGTCTCCGAGCCGTTCACCGCCGCCTGGACCGCCCCCGGGCGCGAACCGATCGTCCTGCGTTGCGGCGTCGCCCCGCCGGAGAACTATGCGCCCGGCCTGCAGCTGACCCAGGTGGACGAGATCCCCTGGTTCGAGGACACCACCCTGGCCAACGGTACGACCACCTCCACGTGGTTCGCCCTCGGCCGGGCCACCGACATCGCCGTGAGCGTGCCCCAGGATGCGGGCAGCGCCGCGATCGTCGAGCTCGGCGAAGCGATCACGGAGCACACGCCGGAACAGTAGGTCAGGGTCGCGGCCGGCAGGGTCGCGGCCGGACTCACCGCGCCAGGGCGCGGGAGATGAGGATGCCCAGCAGGTCCTCGTAGGGCACGCCGGAGGCTGCGAAGACCTTCGGGTACATGGAGATCGGTGTGAAACCGGGCATGGTGTTGATCTCGTTGAGCACCGGACCGGAGTCGGTGACGAAGAAGTCCACCCGCGCCAGGCCCTCGCCGTCGAGGGCGTGGAAGGTCTCCACCGCCATGTCGTGCAGCTGCCGGGACAGCTCCTCGTCGAAGGGGGCGGGGATGGTGGCGGTGACCACGTCGTCGAGGTACTTCGTCTCGAAGCCGTAGAAGCCCTCGTCGGAGTCCTCGGTGCCGTTGAGCTGGGCGGCCACGGAGGCGACGACCGTGCCGTCCGGGTGCTGCAGGACACCGACCTCGACCTCGGTGCCCACGATCTCCGCCTCGACGATGACCTTCGCGTCGGATTCGCGGGCCAGGGCGATGGCGGCAGGCAGGTCGGCCCAGTCGGTGACCTTGGAGATGCCGATGGAGGAACCGCCGCGGGCGGGTTTGACGAACACGGGCAGTCCCAGCCGGTCCTTCTCCGCCTCGGTGAGCTCGTCACGGCCGCGCAGGATGACCTCCGGGGTGATGGGCAGGCCCTCGGCGGCCATGAGCTTCTTGGTGAACTCCTTGTCCATGCCGCCGGCCGAGCACAGCACACCCGCGCCGACGTAGGGGATGCCCGCGAGTTCGAGCAGGCCCTGGATGGTGCCGTCCTCGCCGAAGCGGCCGTGGAGGACGGGGAAGATGACGTCGATTCGGGCATGGACCTCACCGGTGTCGACGTTGCGCAGCAGCCCCCGTTTTGCGGGGTCGAGCGAGAGGGCGAGCTCCTCGCCGGGGACGACGGTGGGTAGGACACCGTCACGGATGGTCAGGGCGGACGGGTCGGACTCGCCGATGGTCCACATGCCGTCGCGGGTGATGCCGATGGGCACGACGTCGTAGGTCTCCGGGTCGAGGTGACTCATGACGGCCCCGGCGGAGACGCAGGAGACCTCGTGTTCGCTGCTGCGTCCCCCGTAGACGACTCCGACCGTGATGCGTTCTATGTGACCCGTGTTCATGACGGGCAAGCCTACCGTGGGCCTACTCCGCCTTCTTGGAGCGACCCATCAACGCGGTGACCATGTCGGAGACCTCCAGGCCACGGTGACACACGGCGAAGACGGCCTGGGTGATGGGCATCTCCACCTTGTGGGTCTGGGCGAGCTGGAACACCGAGTTCGAGGAGATGACACCCTCGGCGACCTGGCCGTGAGTGGCCTTCTTCGCCTCTTCGAGGGTGCCGCCCTCACCGAGGCGGACGCCGAAGGAACGGTTACGTGACAACGGCGAGGTGCAGGTGGCCACGAGGTCGCCGAGGCCGGCCAGGCCCGCGAAGGTGCGAGGATCTGCCCCCAGGGCCTCGCCGAGGCGGGTGATCTCCGCCAGGCCGCGGGTGATGAGGGTGGCCAGGGTGTTCTCCCCCAGCCCACGGCCGGCGGCGATGCCGCACGCCAGGGCGATGACGTTCTTGCAGGCACCGCCGAGTTCGACGCCGACGACATCGGCGTTGGTGTACGGCCGCAGGTAGTTCGTCGCCACCGCGGCCTGGACCAGCTTGGACCGGTTCTCGTCCGGGCAGGCGATGACGGTGGCGGCGGGCTGTTCCTCGGCGATCTCGTGGGCCAGGTTGGGCCCGGAGAGCACCGCGATGCGGGCGGGGTCCACCCCGGTGGCCTCGGCGATGACCTCGCTCATCCGCAGATAGGTGTCCTTCTCCACACCCTTGGAGATGCTCACCAGGGTGGCGTCCGCCGGCAGCATGGGAGTCCAGTCGGTGAGATTGTCGCGCATGGTCTGGCTGGGCACCGCGAACACGACGATGGCGGCGTTGGCCAGGGCATCGGCCGCGTCATCGGTGGCGGTCACCGCGGGCGGCAGGGTGATGTCCGGCAGGTAGTCGGAGTTGATGCGGGTCTGCTGGATCGCGGCGGCCAGCTCCGGGCGGCGGGCCCACAGGGCGACGGTGTTGCCCGCGTCGGCGAACACCTTCGCCAGGGTCGTGCCCCAGGAACCGGCACCCATGATCGCGACGTTGACCACTTCCCTGGCCCCTTTCCTTCGATGGGAGGCGGCCGACGTGTCCGGCCGCATCTCGGTTGTCCTGCACACGTAAATGACAGCTTAAAGGATGGGTCTCTCCTGCGGATCAGCCGACGGTGGGTAAAAATGGAGGAGACTGCGTGATCGACCCGATGTCCGACGAATCCTGAGGAGAGTCATGGCGAAGAATTTCGTGCCGCACGAGACCGACAAGGACCAGGGGTCGGAACTGCTGGTCAACGGTCGCCACCAGGTCATCCCGGCGGATCCGGCGAAGGAGTTCAAGCGGGCGACCCTGGCCGCCGGTGCCGTGCTGTGGCGCGGGGACATCTCCGACCTGGACTCGGTGGAGGTCGCCGTCATCCACCGCCCGCACTACGACGACTGGTCGCTGGCCAAGGGCAAGGTCGATCCGGGTGAGTCGCTGCCGACCACCGCGGCCCGGGAGATCCTCGAGGAGACGGGTTTCGAGGTCCGCCTGGGCAAGTTGCTGGGCAAGGTGACCTACCCGGTCCTCGACCGGACGAAGGTGGTCTACTACTGGACCGGGGAGGTGCTCGGCGGGGAGTTCGTGCCCAACGACGAGGTCGACGAGATCCGCTGGACCTCCATCGCGCAGGCCCGCGAGCTGCTCAGCTACGAGGTTGACCGGCACGTCCTGGACAAGGCGGAGAAACGGTTCCGTCTCCCGGCGACCACCCGCATCCTGCTCACCCGGCATGCCCGGGCGCATCAGCGCCGGAACTGGGAGGGCGACGACAACCTGCGGCCGCTGGACAAGAAGGGGCGTCGTCAGGCGGAGATGCTCGTGCCCATGCTGCTGCCGTACAAGCCGACCGAGATCTACTCGGCGGTGCCGGACCGCTGCCAGTCCACCGCCGCTCCCCTGGCCGACGAACTGTCCCTCGATGTCGAGGTGGATCCGTTGTTCGGCGACGATGCGTGGATCGAGAATCAGGTCGCCTGCCAGCGCCGCTTCCAGGAGCTTGTTGACGCCGGCGGTACCAGCGTCGTCGTCTCCCAGGGCACCTACATCCCCGACCTCATCGCGTGGCTGAGCGCGAACGGACGCCTCCCGCTGGAGGAGATCCAGGCAAAGAAGGCGTCCGTGTGGGTGCTGTCCTTCAACGAAGGCCAGCTCACCGGTGCGGACTATCTCACGAGTCCGCTGCCGGCGAAGTAGTTACTGCGCGTCGGCGGTGATCGCCGGCTTGAAGCCGGGTCGCTTGTCTTCGTAGGCGGTGATCGCCGGCTCGTCGCGCAGGGTCAGACCGATGTCGTCGAGGCCCTCCATGAGGCGCCAGCGGGTGTAGTCGTCGACGGAGAACTGGTAGACGTTCTCGCCCGCGGTGACGGTGCGGGACTCGAGGTCGACGGTGATCTCCATGCCCGGCTGGGCCTCGAGCTGCTTCCACAGCAGTTCGATGTCGGACTCCTCCATCTGGGCGGCGAGCAGGCCGGCCTTGCCGGAGTTGCCGCGGAAGATGTCGGCGAAGCGCGGGGACAGGACGACGCGGAAGCCGTAGTCCATGAGTGCCCAGACGGCGTGTTCGCGGGAGGAGCCGGTGCCGAAGTCGGGGCCGGCGACGAGGATGGAGCCGTTGCGGTAGGGGTCCTGGTTGAGGACGAAGTTGTCGTCCCTGCGCCAGCCGGCGAACAGGCCGTCCTCGAAGCCGGTGCGGGTGACGCGCTTGAGGTAGACGGCGGGGATGATCTGGTCGGTGTCGACGTTGGACCGGGTCAGCGGGACGCCGACGCCGGTGTGGGTGGTGAACTTGTCCACGGGGTTTCTCCTTAGAGGTCGGCAGGGCTGGCCAGGTGGCCGAGGACGGCGGTGGCGGCGGCGACCGGCGGGGACACGAGGTGGGTGCGACCACCCGGGCCCTGCCGGCCCTCGAAGTTGCGGTTCGAGGTGGAGGCGGAGCGCTCGCCGGGGGCGAGCTGGTCGGGGTTCATGCCCAGGCACATGGAGCAGCCGGCGGTGCGCCATTCGGCGCCGAACTCGGTGAAGATCGTGTCCAGGCCCTCGTCCTCGGCCTGTTCCTTGACCATGGTGGACGAGGGGACGACGAGCATGCGGGTGTTGTCGGCGATGGTGCGGCCCTGGACCACCTCGGCGGCGGCGCGCAGGTCCTCGATGCGGGCGTTGGTGCAGGAGCCGAGGAACACGGTGTCGATGGCGATGTCCCGGAGTGGGGTGCCCGGGGTGAGGTCCATGTAGGCCAGGGCCTTCTCGGCGGCGGCCTTGTCGGACTCGTTGGTGAAGTCCTCCGGGTCAGGGACGTTCGCGGACAGCGGCAGGCCCTGGCCGGGGTTGGTGCCCCAGGTGATGAAGGGGGTCAGGGCGGAGCCGTCGATCTCGACGACGGTGTCGAACTCCGCACCCTCGTCGGTGGGCAGGGTCTTCCAGTACTCGACGGCAGCGTCCCAGTCGGCGCCGGTGGGGGCGAACTCGCGGCCCTTGACGTACTCGATGGTCTTCTCGTCGGGGGCGACCATGCCGGCGCGGGCGCCGGCCTCGATGGACATGTTGCAGATGGTCATGCGGGCCTCCATCGACAGTGCGCGGATGGCCTCCCCGCGGTACTCGATGATGTGGCCCTGTCCGCCGCCGGTACCGATCTTGGCGATGATCGCCAAGATGAGGTCCTTGGCGGTCACGCCGGGTTGCAGCTGCCCGGTGACCTCGATGGCCATGGTCTTGAACGGCTTGAGCGGCAGCGTCTGGGTGGCCATGACGTGCTCGACCTCGGAGGTGCCGATGCCCATGGCGATGGAACCGAACGCGCCGTGGGTGGAGGTGTGGGAGTCACCGCAGACGATGGTCATGCCCGGCTGGGTGGCGCCGAGCTGCGGGCCGACGGTGTGGACGATGCCCTGCTTGACATCACCCATGGGGTGCAGGCGGACGCCGAACTCCTCACAGTTTTTGCGCAGGGTCTCCACCTGGACGCGAGAGGTGGGCTCGGCGATCTCGAGAAGGTTGCCGGAGACGATGCCCTCGGTGGGCACGTTGTGGTCCTCGGTGGCCAGGTGCAGGTCCGGGCGGCGGAGCTTGCGGCCCGCCATGCGCAGGCCGTCGAAGGCCTGCGGGGAGGTGACCTCGTGGAGCAGCTGCAGGTCGATGTAGAGGAGGTCGGGGTCACCGTTCTCGCCCTTGGCGACGATGTGGTCGTTCCACACCTTCTCGGCCAGCGTGAGCTTCTCGGCCATGGGTGTTCACCATCTTTCCGTCTTCAGTTCTCCCCCAATATCTCATAGGGTGAGATGCTAGTATCGTGGTATGGGACAGTATAGCGCAGAATCCGGCATCAAGGTGCTCGACCGGGCAGTGGCGATTCTCTTCGCCGTCGCCCCCGACCCCCTCTCACTGACCGACCTCTGCGCGGCCACCGGCCTGCCCCGGGCCACCACCCACCGCCTGGCCACCGCTCTGGAGACCCACCGCCTGCTGGCCCGCCACGCCGACGGCCGCTGGACCATCGGCCCGGCGCTCGCCGCCCTCGGCGCCGGTGGCAAGGACCAGCTCATCGACGCCGCCACCCCGGTCATGGCGGACCTGGTCACCACCACCGGCGAATCCGTGCAGCTCTACCAGCTCGACGGGGCATCGCGCACGTGTGTCGCCGCCCTTGAACCGCCGAGCGGCCTGCAGAACACCGTCCCCGTCGGCTCCCGCCTGCCGCTGACCTCCGGGTCCGCCGCCAAGGTGTTCCTCGCCCACGGCCCCGCGCAGCTCGCCGAGGCACTGCTTGCCGACGCCGCCTTCTCCCCCGCCGAGGTCACCACCGTCGCCGAACAGGGCTGGGCCGAATCCGTCGCCGAGCGCGAGGTCGGCCTGGCGTCCCTGTCGGCCCCGGTGTTCTCCTCCACTGGCGCGTTCGTCGCCGTCCTCTCCGTCTCCGGCCCGTCCGAACGACTGCGCCCCCACCCGGGCAGGAAGTGGGGCGCTGACCTCGTCGCCGCCGCCCGGAGGCTCTCCGCGTCGCTGTGACCGCATCTGCCTAGGAGCAGCCGTGCTCCTCGCGGAGCCAGTCGCGGGCCTGCTGCTCCGGATCGTCGGTGGCCCCGTCCGGCTCGATCGGCGCCTCCTCGTGGACATGCCCTGTCCGGTCCTCGAACTGCATGGCAGTGAGCAGGATCAGAGCCCCGTCGGGCATGGTGAAGGTCATGTTCGCCGAGGCGTAACCCGCCGTGGGTGTGCCGAAGGTCCGCACATCGTCGAGCCCGTGGAACGCCACCAGGGTCGCCTCCCCGGAGCTGGCGGTCAGCTCGTCGGTGAGGACGGCGACCGGCACGCCGAGTTTCCCGCCGGACGTGGTCACGGGCGTGCCGCCACCCCGGACACTGTTGCCCTCGACCACCACGGGCGAGGAGTTCTCCCCGGCGACGAAGCGCAGGGCCACCCCGTCCGGCAGCAGCGGGGACAGGCCCGCGACCATCGGGCCCATGTCCCCGCCGGTGTTGCCGCGCAGGTCCACCACCGCCCCACACACGTCATCACCGTCGGTCAGTCCCAGGGCGAGGGTGTCGGCGTAGGCCTGGGGGTCGTGGGCCTGGTTGTGCGCGGGCACGGTGGCCACGACGACCGATCCGTCGCGGGTCACGGTCGGCTCAGCGGGGACTGCGGCCTCGGCTGCCGCGACCTGCCCGGGCGGGATGAGATGGGAGTGTGTGCCACCCGCGATCTGCAGGGCGGCGTGGAGGGTCTCGTGGGTCTCGGCGACATCCCCGGCCTGCTCCGCCACCCGCTCGGCCTCGGCCCGGGCGTCGGCGAAGGCGGGATCATCGGCGTAGAGGCCCCGGCTCTCCGCCTCATCGAGGACCACCGTGGCGTAGCGCTCCGGCGAGGGCGGGAAGAGGAAGAACGGGGCGCCGCGCAGGGCGATGCCCAGCGAGGGCCCCAGGAACCAGGCCGCGAGAAGGCCGCCGATGAGCAGGACAGCGACAAGGGACAACACCACGTTCCGGAGGATGCGCATGAGGCTCATCCTAAGGCCGGGACCGGCCCCCGGGAAGGTCAACGGACAAAGATCAGGGATGCCCCTGAGTCACCATCGCTCACCCGCGGTCGATGTCATCGAGCGTGCCTGGGGGCCACACGACATTCCTGGCCAGGGGAATCTGGTGGGAGGCACTCTCGAGGATGTGCATGAAGTAGCCGGCGGTGTTGGGGATGCCGATCACCTCGCCCGGTTTGACGCCCCGCGGGAAGCGGATGCGGCGACGCAGGATGAGCTCGTCCTCGATGCAGTAGGCCCCGACGAGGAAGGCCTCGACATCTTCTCCCCTGGTCCGGTCGGTGACCAGGATCGGATCGACGAGGTAGTCGTCGGAGGTGGTGCGGCACTGGGTGCGGTTCATGGCCAGGCCGACCAGGGGAAGGCCGTCCGAACGCTCCTTGACGAACGCCACCTCCGCGAGGATGAGCCCGCAACCGTCGAGCACGCTGCGGCCGGGTTCCAGATGCAGGCGCAGCCCCGGGAGGTCAGCCCCTCAGCGACCCCGTCGGAGAGCACCTGCTCCAACCAGGCCCCGCGGGTGGGTGACTGGTGGTACGGGTAGGTGGTGTCCAGCGGGTCGGACTTCCAGGTGAACGGGCGGGTGTGGCCGTCGATCATCGCCTGCCGCAGGGACCGGTAGTCCTCCCACTGCTGTGCGTCGTCGAGGTAGCTCATGGGGATGCCGCCGCCGAGGTCGATGAAGCGGGGGTGGTGGCCGGCGGCGACGAGCGTGTCGACGAGGGTGAGGCACTCCCGGAGGGCGGTCTGGCGGTCGCCCGCGGCGTAGCCGTGAAGGTGGACGTGCAGGCCGACGATCTCGACACCCTCGACGGGGCGGGCGAGGTGCTGTGCCCACTGGGCGCTGCGCTCACCGAAGCGGGTGGGCGGCAGCATCTCCGGGTCCGGTGCCAGGCGCGGGGCGACATGCGCGGTGGTGCCCAGGCGGCGGGCGATGGCGGCGATGCGGTCGAGTTCGGCGCGCCCGTCGGCGGAGATGGTCACCCCGTTGGCCACGGCGTGTTCGAGGAGGGCGTCGGGTTTGATGGCCGCGGAGAGGATGATCCGTTCACCCGCCACTCCCCTGCCCAGCACCTGGCGCAGCTCCCGTTCGCTGGCCACGTCGACGCCGTGCCCGGCATCGCGGACGGTGTCGACGAACACCAGACCCTTGTTGGCCTTACGGGCGAAGAAGACGTGGACGTCGACACCGTGGGCGGCGCCGGCGTCGACGAGCTCGGTGATGTTGTCCAGCATGGGTGAGGCGTTGAGCACGTTGACCGGGCTGCCGAACTCGGCGACGAGACGACGGGTCTCGGTGGTGTCGGCGAGCAGCTTGTCGGCCCATTCCTCGGTCCGGGCGGTCAACGGTGGGATGCCGTGGACCTGGCCCGGGCCGCCGATGACGCGGGAGGCCCAGCGCGGGATGACGTCGTGGAGGGTGCGGGAGAGTGTGTCGTTGCCCAGGACGACGTCCTCGGTCATCCGGCCCACCGCGGACAGGTGCTCCTGGCCGGTGACCCGGCCGTCCGGGTCGACGTCGAGGCCGCGGGTGCCGGGGCGGATGCGGGCATGCCCCTGGTCCACGAGCCACGCCTCGAGGGTGCCGGGGACCACGCCGGGCGGGGCGATGACGGCGTCGACGACGACGGTGGCGCCGGTCTCGGCCACGAGCTCAGCCAGCGGTTCGGCGCCGCGGGAGAGGACGGCGGTGTCGATGCAGCCGGCGTCGATAAGCTCGAGGAGCCCGGCGGCGGACTCGGGTGGCGGGCCGAAGCCGACGCGTTCGAGGCGACGGCAGAGGTCGCCGAACCCGTCGAGGGTGTCGCGGCCGGCGTAGGAGGCCCGTTCCACGATTGCGGGATACAGCTCGAGCCAGGCCAGGCCGACGGCCCAGGCGGCCGATGCCGGGCGGACGCCGGTGGCCACCTCGTAGGAGGCGCGGAGGTCGGCGACGGGATCGCCGGAACCGTCGGTGCCGTCGAGGACCGCACGGATCTCGTGCTCGCCGCCGACACCGTCGGCGCGGGCGAGGAGGGCGGCGGCGACGTCGGCGAGCACGTCCACCAGGCCGGGAAGGTCTGCCACGTCGCGGACACGTGCCTGGCCGGCAGCGATGATGTCCGCCCAGTCGATCCCGACGTTGACGGGCTTGACCTCCATGAACCTGCCCGTACGGGTGACAGGCAGGAACACCGCCGCGGGGCAGGCCCGGGTGACGTCGATGAACGTCAGTGCCGCGCCGCGGACCAGGACACGGTCCCGGTCGGTGATGGCGGCCAGGTTGGTCGCCGGGTACGGGGTGAGCACCGGCACGGGCAGATCGGTGTGCCGGAGGGAGGCGGGGAAGTCGACGGCATGGCCGGTGGCCAGGAGGACCTCGTCATAGGTGGCATCGCCGATGCGCCACCGGTCGCCGTCCGGGGTCAGCTCCGTGATCCGCCGGGGGTGGTGCGTGAGCGTGGTGCCGGCGGGCAGGTGCTCGCCCAGGTGGGTCCAGGATTCGGCGAGGAACTCCCCCACCAGGCGGCGGGGCGGGAAGGGATCATCATGGCGGTCGCGCCAGTCGTCGAAGCTGCCCAGGTGCGTGCGGATGGCTGAGGACCGGACGTTGATGAGCCACTCGTCCGGCTGGTCGATTTCATAGGCGCCGACCGCGCCCGGCTCGCCGTCGTTGTACACGTCAATGTGGACGTGCGTCCCGCGTTCGCGGGCGAGGGTGATCAGTTCCTCCGCCGCCCACAGGCCACGCGGGCCGCCGCCGATGATCGCGATCTCAGTCACAGGTTCTGCTCCACCCAGTCGTCGTTGTAGATGGTGTCCAGGTAGGCCGGACCACCGTCATGGAGGATGGCGACGATCGTCGCGCCCTCCTCCACTCCTTCCTCCAGCAGCTTATCGACGCCCGCGATCACCGCACCGCCCGAGGCTCCCGGCAGGATCGCCTCAGTCCGGGCCAACCTGCGGGCACCCTCGACCGAGGCGCGGTCCGGGATGCGCAGGACGCGGTCCGGGGTCACCGATTCGGAGAGTTTGGGCACCACGCCCGCACCGAATCCGGGCAGGTGGCGTTCTCCCCTGGTGCCCTGGAACAGCACGGATCCTTCCGCATCCACCGCGATGACGGTGGTGGGCAGGTCGTGCTCACGGATGTAGCGCAGGCAGCCGCCGATCGTGCCGGTGGTGCTCACCGCCACAAGCAGATAGTCGGGTGCCGTCCCGAGCTGCTCGTGGATCTCCCGCATCGTGCCCGCGGCGTGGGCGGTGAACGCCGCCTCATTGGAGTACTGGTCCAGGCAGATGGCCCCGTCGATCTCCTCCAGCAGGCGGGCCACCTCCGCACGGCGGGCCGTCAGCCAGTCCCCCGTCTCCGGGTCGGGCCAGTCCAGCATGTGCACCACCGCGCCGAGCGCCTCCATGTGCGCAACCGTGGCCTTGTTCGCCCGCGGGTCGACCACACAGTGGAAGGTCCAGCCCCCGAGCGCGGCCTGGCGGGCCATGGCCACACCCAGGTTGCCCGAGCTGGATTCCACGACGGTGTCACCGGGGCGCAGACGCCCGTCGGCGATCGCCGCCTCCACCATCGCGGTGGCGGTGCGGTCCTTGGCGCTGCCGCCGGGGTTGAAGTACTCGAGCTTCGCCCAGACGGAGACGTCCCGCTCCTCCACCAACCGGTCAAGTCGGACCAGCGGGGTATTGCCGATCGTGTCAGCCACCGTCGGACCATGGGTATTTTTCATGCGTCAGATCTTACGCTTCACGTCAGGTCCGTCATGCGTCCGGTCGCCGCAACCAGCTCCCGGTTGAGCGACAGGCCGGGAAGTCTCCTCTCCACCACCTCGCTCACCGCCCGGTACCACCACAGCTGCTGGTCCCGTCCTGAGGAGAAAGGCGACCACAGGTTCTCACCGAGTTCCGCGTGGTCGTCGAGGATCGAGAGCAGGTTGTGCAACTTGTCCGCGCAGGCGATGAGCACCGCCTCCGCAGCGGCGGCATGCTCGAGGTGGTCGAGGTAGGCATCCGCCCGTTCCTGCCAGTCGGTCAGGGAAGAATCCTTCGTCAGGTCGACGACGATGTCGGCGACCCGGTCCCCGAACTCCGCCCGCATCTCGGTCTCACTGAGGTTGTGCGGTACGTCCTCCAGGACGTCATGGAGGACAGCGGCGATGAGCACGTCCTCGTCACCGGTCTCCCGGGACACCAGGTACATGACACTGTAGGTGTGAGACACGTACGGGATTCCCGATCCCTTTCGCACATGATCCCGGTGGGCGGTGGCGGCGGCGCTGATCGCCCGCATCAGTCGGCCGGTCAACGCCGGTGAGGTGGCCACCGGTCAGTACTCCACCCGGTCGCCCTTGGCCAGCCATTCGCCAAAGACGTCCCGTGCCCGCTGATCGGGGGCATGGACGACATCGATGGACCGTTGGCCAACGGGTCGACTCAGTTCCTCATCGATGAGCGTGTCATCGAACCCGATGCTGGCGGCGTCATGCCGGGTGTTGGCGAAGAACACGCGCTTCACGCGGGCCCAGTAGATTGCACCCAGGCACATCGGGCAGGGTTCGCAGCTGGCGTAGAGTTCGCACCCCGCCAGGGTGAAACTCCCCAGCTTCTCTGCGGCCCGACGGAGCGCGACCACTTCGGCGTGGGCGGTGGGATCGTTGGTGCCCAGCACCAGGTTCGTCGCCTCCGCGATGATGACGCCGTCGCGGACCACGACCGCGCCGAAGGGACCACCGTCCCCTGCGTGCATGCCCTCACGGGACAGCTCGATGGCCCGGGCCATGATTGTCGTGTCCATGTCCTCCAGTATGGGGCCGGGCCCGGCCACGCGTGACTGTTCCGACGTTCCACTGGGTGGGCACCTGCGGTCAGCTCAATCCCCACCTATCCGGAGAACGGGTGGGCAAACGAAAAGCCGGATCCGAAGATCCGGCTTTTCTCGCTGTCTGGTACCCCGTACGGGATTTGAACCCGTGTTACCGGCGTGAGAGGCCGGCGTCCTAGGCCGCTAGACGAACGGGGCGTGTTCGCTGTGATGCGGTGTCCGTTAAGGACTCCATAACAGTAAACGTTCCCTGTGTAAGGAAACAAATCGGCAGGTCATCGGGCAAAAAGCAGTAAAGAACCCACCACCTGTGGGTGGTGGGTTGGTCCGAACCGTGGACGATGGGGCTTCCACCGCTTCCGACTGCCGGTGCGGAAGTGTCGTCGATCCGAGTAGATGTTCCTCGTGATCGCGTCCGCTGCGTTCTAGAGAACTGAGGGGCCGGGGGTTGGCTTGTCCGTACCGTGGGGTTCGGTTGACGCCATTCGCTGCATATCGCTCCCGTTAGCTCCTGTACTTCGCGCAAGCTGTGCGCCTGGAAGTTGCCGGATTATGGCGATGCCGCTTATGGGAGGACGCCTGCGACGCGTCCGGAGATATGGTGGTCACTTGCTGCCATATGCTCTCCTTCCGGTTCTCTACGGTCGGAGTACCGATCATCCTCTGCCTGGTACCTGGGCTTGTGAGGTGTGATCCTCTCCGCTACCTGCAGCATATGTCCCCGCAACCCCCGATTAAAGGTTCATTCACAAAACCGTTACCTTGCATTACCCCCGACACAATATCCGCCCAGTTGTGAGCCAGCTATCACCGTTAGGGGCGGGGGTGACATCAGATGAGGAAACGACGAAAAGCACTTCCCGTTGTTCCGTCAAGAAACGGTGGGAAGTGCTTTTCTGAATTTGTACCCCGTACGGGATTTGAACCCGTGTTACCGGCGTGAGAGGCCGGCGTCCTAGGCCGCTAGACGAACGGGGCGAAGCGAATGATCTTCGCCGGCAGATTGCTCTGCAGCTGGCCTACCAGGACTCGAACCTAGAACGACGGTACCAGAAACCGCTGTGTTGCCAATTACACCATAGGCCATTGTTCAGTTTTTCTGTCGCTCTCTTCGGCGTGAACCTCGGTGAGCAACGTTGAATACTATAACCACAACGGTGAAACATGGCCAAATCCGCTGGCCAGACGGCCTTGTCCCGGGCCGGATATCGCCCCGGAGCACCACGGTCCGTGCCACGACTTCCCTCCGGGGAATCTATCGTTATACGATAGGTTCCCATCGTATCCCGATAAAGGAGAAGCATGTCCCCCACCCTCGTGGCCCTGCTCCGGGGAATCCTCGTCCTCGGTGGCCTGGCCGGGCTCGCCGTCCAGGTCCTCGTGGCCGGCGGGCTCATCCTCGGCGAAGGGACGGTGCCCCTGGCGGCCTGGTCCATCCTGGCCGTGATCATCGTCCTGGGCCTGGCCTGCCTCCAGTTCTCCCTCTACTGCATCTGGCGTCTCCTGGGTCTGGTCCGGGAGGGCACGGTCTTCTCCCCCGCCGCCCTCGGCTGGGTGGACCGCATCATCGGGGCGATCGTCGGTGGAGCCGTCGCCGTCCTGGTGGCCGGTTACATCGTCGCGGAGGTGGATGACGCCCCGGGGCTCATCCTCGTCGCCACGGTCGTCTCACTGCTCATCGGTGGGGTCGCCCTGGTCGTGTACGTGCAGCGGGCACTGCTGATGCAGGCGACCGGCTTCTCCACCGAGCTCGAGGGGGTCATCTGATGGCCGGGTCAGCCGGGGAGATCGTCGTGGACATCGACGTGATGCTGGCCCGCCGGAAGATGGCCGTGGGAGAGCTCGCCGAGCGGGTGGGCATCACGCCAGCCAACCTGGCGGTGCTGAAGAACGGACGGGCCAGGGCGGTGCGGTTCACCACCCTGGCCGCGTTGTGTGAGGCCCTGGACTGCCAGCCCGGGGACCTGTTGCGCTACTCCGCCGACTGATACGGGGTGACGGCGCGTGCTGCCCGCAGGCGCGCGAGCGTGGACTCCCGGCCCAGCAGCTCCATGGACTCGAACAGCGGCGGGGAGACCGCCTCGCCGGAGACGGCCACGCGCAGGGCGCCGTAGGCCTTGCGGGGCTTGAGCTCCAGGTCCTCGATGAGGGCCTTGGTCAACGCGGCCTCGATCTCCGGGGTCGTCCACTCGGTGACGTCCTCCAGGGCGGCGATACCGGCGTCGAGCGGCTGCACGGCGTCCTCCTTGAGGTTCTTGCGTGCCGCCTTGTCGTCGAGGGTGAGCTCGGCGTCCGGGGTCACCAGGAACTTCAGCAGGCCGTAGGCGTCGGACAGCACCTTGATGCGGGTCTGCACCAGATCGGCCGCCACCTGGAACTTGTCCGCCGGGTAGTCGGCCGGGAAGTCGGTGTACTCGCTGAGGTAGTCGCGCAGGCGCTGCTCGAACTCACCGGCCGGCAGCAGGCGGATGTGGTCGGCGTTGATGGCCTCGAGCTTCTTCTGGTCGAAGCGGGCCGGGTTGCCCAGGACGTCGGCCACGTCGAAGTTGGCCACCAGCTCGTCGACGGTGAAGATGTCGCGGTCGGCGGACAGGGACCAGCCGAGCAGCGCGAGGTAGTTGAGCATGCCCTCGGGGATGATGCCGTTCTCACGGTGGTTGAACAGGTTGGACTGCGGGTCACGCTTGGACAGCTTCTTGTTGCCCTCCCCCATGACGAACGGCAGGTGGCCGAACTCGGGGGTGAACTCGGCGACGCCGATGCGCTGGAGGGCCTCGTAGAGGGCGAGCTGGCGCGGGGTGGAGGGCAGGAGGTCCTCTCCGCGCAGGACGTGGGTGATGCGCATGAGGGCGTCATCCACCGGATTGACCAGGGTGTACAGGGGGGCGCCGTTGGAGCGGGCGACGACGAAGTCGGGCTGGGTGGCGGCCTTGAACTCCACCTCGCCGCGGACCAGGTCGTTCCACTTCCAGTCCTGCTCGGGCATGCGCAGGCGCCAGACGGGCTTGCGGCCCTCGGCCTCGAAGGCGGCGATCTGCTCGTCGGTGAGGTCGCGGTCGAAGTTGTCGTAGCCGAGTTTGGGGTCGCGGCCGGCGGCCTTGTGGCGCTCCTCCACCTCCTCGGCGGTGGAGTAGGCGGGGTAGACCTCGCCGGCGTCGATGAGCTTGTTCAAGACATCTTTGTAGATGTCCATGCGCTGGGACTGGCGGTAGGGCTCGTGCGGGCCGCCGGTCTCCACGCCCTCGTCCCAGGTGATGCCGAGCCAGGTGAGGCCGTCGATGATGGCCTGGTAGGACTCCTCGGAGTCGCGGGCGGCGTCGGTGTCCTCAATGCGGAAGACCATGGTGCCGCCGGTGTGGCGGGCGTACGCCCAGTTGAACAGGGCGGTGCGCACGAGTCCCACGTGCGGGGTTCCGGTGGGCGACGGGCAGAAACGTACTCGAACGTCAGTCATGCCCGTCATGTTACTGGTCGGGTCCCGACTCCCCGGACTCAGAGGCGGGAGAGGAAATCCCAGGCGGTGCGGGTGGTGTGTCCGGGCCAGCCGTAGCCGGAGTAAGGCGAGTAGATCAACTCGGTGGCGGCGGTGCAGCCGAGGTAGGTGTGGCGTTCGCCGACGACCTGTTGGGAGTCGCAGCTGTTGCGCTGGGCCCAGTTGCCCACGACGGTCTCCAGGGGCAGGAAGTGGGCGCCGTTGCGGATGCCGCCGGCAGGGGCGGCGATGCCGTCGTTGGCGCCGTGGAGGAACAGGACCGGCTCCCCGGCGGCGAGGCAGCCGGCGTCGACGGGGTCGTAGAACATGCCGGCGATGCTCACCACGCCGTTGACCAGATCGGGGGCGTGGCAGGCCAGTACGAGGGTGAAGGCGCCGCCGTTGGAGTGGCCGAGGGCGTGGACGCTGCTGCGGTCGATGGCGTACTGCGCGTCGAGGGCGTCGACGATCATCCGGGCGTAGGCGACGTCCTCGGTGATGCTGGTCGCCGCATAGGGCGCGCCCGCCCAGGCGTCGCCCACACCGCGACCGTAGGCGACGATGGCGTCCCGACCGAGCTCGCGCCCGTGGTCGGCGGCGAGCGACTCGGGGCTGACGTTCCAGCCGCCGAAGGCGAGGAGCACCGGGTAGGCGCGGGTCGGGTCGTAGTTGGCGGGCAGGGTGACCAGGGCGTCGCGCTCCCCCACCTGCAGCGGCATGGGCCGCGACGGCGCCGACCCTGTGGACGAGCCCGAGGAGGAACCGGAGGAGGACAGCTGGGCGTGGGCGGTGACCGGGGCCGTCAGGCCGAGGCTGATCAGGGTTGCCGCGATCAGCGCGGCCAGTTTCTTGGGCACATCGTGAGTGTAGTCCCGCACCGCAGTGACCGTCCCGGGTTCGGCGGGTCTAGACTGTTTCTCCATGTGTGCCCACCGACCTGTCACCGCGCCGGACTTCCTCCTGTCCCGCGCGCACGGTTCGGTGCGTACCCAGGGCAGTGTGGAGTCCTTCACCGACCCACAGGAGGCGATTGCGGCGCTTGTCGACGCCCGCGTCCCCATCGTCGTCGGCGCCTTACCGTTCGACCGTTCCGCGCCTGCGGCGCTCACCGTCCCGGAGAACATCATCCGGGAGGACGGCCCGCTGGAGCCGCACTCCTACTACCGGCAGGGGCCCGGCTCGGTGCTGCACGCCACTCTGGCCGGGGTGGACCCCGAACCGGAGGAGCACCTGCGCCGCGTGGAGGCCGCCGTGGGCACGATTCGGGCCTCCAAGCTGGAGAAGGTCGTGCTGGCCCGCGCGGTGGACATCAGTTTCGACCCACCGGTGGACCCGCTGCTCGTCGCCGCCCGGCTCATCGACAACTCCGTCAACCGGGACGGTTTCATCGCCGACCTCACTCCGGCCGGTAAGCCGGGGCACATGCTCGTCGGCTCCTCCCCGGAGGTCCTGATCAAACGGCAGGGGTCGACGGTGTCGGCCTATCCCCTCGCGGGTTCGGCGGCGAGGAGGCAGATCCGGTGATCGACGCGGGCGTCGGCAAGCGGTTGGCGTCCTCGGCGAAGAACCACGCGGAACACGCCTACGTGGTCGACCACCTGCGCCGGGTGCTCACGCCGTTCTGCACCCGCCTGGACATCGCGGAGACCCCGGAGCTGACGAAGACGAACGAGATGTGGCATCTGGCCACCCCGATCGTCGGCACGCTGCGCTACCCCGGGCTCACCGCCCTGGAACTCGCGCTGCACGTGCACCCCACCCCGGCGATCTGCGGCACCCCCACCGACGCGGCCGAGGCGCTCATTGAGACCGCCGAATCCGACCGCAGCTTCTACGCCGGCGCGGTCGGCTGGTGCGACTCCGCCGGCGACGGCGAGTACATGGTCGCCATCCGCTGCGCCGAGGTGGCCGGCGACGGCCGCACCGCCCGCGCCTGGGCCGGCGGCGGCATCGTCGCCGACTCCGACCCCGAGGAGGAACTCGCGGAGACCACCGCCAAGCTGCAGACCATCCTGCGCTCCCTGGGGCTGTGACCGCTCAGAAGCGGGTGGCCCGCAGGACGACATCCATGTGGTGGTGGGCCCCTGCCCCGGAGGTGACGTTACGCTCGGCGGGATAGGTCATCGACCCGCCGAACTCCGCCACGGCGAAGGGCTCGAGGTATCCGGGGTCGAGGATCATGCGTTCCTCGCGGATGTCGAAGAGATGGTGGATCCACACCAGTGCCCCGCCGGGCCCGACGAGTCGGCAGATGCCGGTGGCCAGGTCCCTGTCCTCCGGAAGGGGGACGTAGCTGCCGGCCACCAGGTCGAAGGTGCCGAGAGCCGAGTCCAGGAATCCGGTGAGGTCCTGTTGCCGGAAGGTGATGCGGTGGGTGACCCCGTGGGCGTCGGCAAGCGTGCGGGCACGCTCCAGGGCCGCGGCGACGGGATCAATGGCGGTGACCTCCCAGCCCTGCTCGGCGAGCCACACGGCGTCCGCGCCCTCGCCGCACCCGATGTCCAGGGCGCGGCCCGGGGTCAGGCGGCCGGCCTCATGGACCAGAGCCTCATTGGGCAGGCCGGACCAGCGGGGGCCGTCGGCGTAGAAGCGCTCGACATCATCCGGTTCGGGCCGGCCGTGGTCATGCATGGCTACGCGCGGGCGATCGGGTTGCCGAGCTTGCCAATACCGGGGATCTCGATCTCGATGTAGTCGCCCGGCACCATGGCCTCGGTGCCCGCCGGGGAACCGGTGCAGATGACATCGCCCGGCAGCAGGGTCATGGAGGCGGTGATGAATTCGATGATCTCGCCCATCTTCATGATCATCTGGTTCGAGTTGGAGTCCTGCTTGAGGCTGGTCTCCCCGTCGTGGGTGAGGCGGGCCTGGATGGGCAGCTCGTCGATGTCGATGGACTCGATGTCCGTCTCGATCCAGGGACCGAGCGGGCAGAAGGTGTCGATGCCCTTGGCACGCGCCCACTGGCCGTCGGCGAACTGCAGGTCACGGGAGGAGACGTCGTTGACGATGGTGTAGCCGAGGACCACAGACTTCCAGTCTGCAGCCTTGACATTCTTGCAGGGCTTGCCCACGACGACGGCCAGCTCACCCTCGAACTCGACCTTGGTGGCAAACTCCGGGATCCGGATCGGTGCCTCCGGGCCGACGACGGCTGTCGGCGGCTTGAGGAACAGCGTCGGCGGCAGGTGCTCAGCGGACTCCTTGAACACCTCGGCGACGTGGTCGGCGTAGTTGCGGCCGATGGCCACGACCTTGCTCGGCAGCATCGGGGCGAGCAGCTTCACATCCGCCAGCGGCCACTCACGGCCGGTGTAGTTCGGCTCCGTGAACGGGGTCCCCTCCACCTCCTTGGCAACAAGGGCATTCTCATCGGTTCCGTCGATGACGGCGAAACACATTCCATCCGGGTGGGCAATTCTTCCAAAGCGCATGGCTGACACCCTACTACCGGGCGGGACCGGTCACTCGATGAGATCCTTCAACACCGTCCCCGGCAGCAGCGCCCGGTGGGCGAGGTAGATCTCGGCACAGGCGAGCGCATCGGTCAGGGCGTTGTGGTTGCCGTAGGCGGGCAGCCCGTAGCGGTGCCGGACCCGGGCCAGTCGCAGGTCCTCACCCCGGGGATAGGTGCCCATGCGTTCCATGTGACGGCGTTCGATGCCGAACGTGTCCACCACCGGCACCTCCAGCGGGGCACCGAAATGGCGACGCATTCCCGCGGAGAGAAACCCGGTCTCCATCGCGGCGAAGTGCGCGAGCAGGGCCCGGCCCTCCAGAGCCCGGAGGAACTGCGCGAGGGCCTCCTCCGCCGGCACTCCGGCGGCGATCTCGTCGTCGGTCAGGTGATGGATCGTGGCCGACGACCCGACCGAGAAACCCTCGGTGCCACGCAGCACCACGTACCCGGCGCCGGACAGGTCGATCGAGCGGCCGTTGACCGGTACCCAGCCGATGGAGACCAGGTCATGCTTGTCCGGCTTCAGCCCGGTGGTCTCCACGTCGACGGCGAGCAGGGACAGCTCGTCGATCGGGGTCCGCTCGTGGGGCGGGTCGACGAGGTAGAACTCCTGGAGCGGGCCGGTGGCCTTCCTGGCCGGGTCCTGGCGGAACGGCCACATCAGATGCTCCTCACCGGGTACTTGGTGGCCAGGGCGTTCTGCATGTTCTTGATGATCTGGAAGCTGTCGCGCAGGTGCTCGCGGTCCATCTTGGACAGCTGGTTGGGGTCGATGTTGTAGTCGGGGACGATCTTCTCCCGCACCTGCTGGGCCTGGTGCCGCAGGGTGATGGTGCGCAGGTACTCGAAGGCGTCGAGCAGGTCGAGGGCACCCTTCTCGGAGACGGCGCCCTCGGCGGCGGCGTCGGTGAGGCGACGACGGGTACCCACGGCGGTGACGCCGGCGTTGAGGGAGAACAGTCGCGCCATCTGGACGATGCCGGCGGTGCCGCCCTTCTTCACGTTGAGGGTGTTGGCGTACTCACCGGAGCGGTCGACCACCAGACCACGGAAGAATCCGAGCGGCGGTTCGCGGCGGGCGGCCAGCGACGCCAGGTGGGCGTGCATGCGACGGGCGCCCCGTGCCATGCCGACGGCGGACGTGTGGACGGACTCCCCCAGCTCGATGTCGCCGTGGATGGGGCGGAAGTCGAAGAAGGTCTGGGCGTGCAGCAGCGCGTCTGGATCGGGCGCGGTGACCCAGGTGTGGAAGGTGTCCACCCACTGCGACTGCGTCATCCGCCACTGCGGATTCATGGCCATCATGTCACCCGGACACAGCACCTGACCGGCGGTGTCCAGCCCCCGGCACACGAACTCGGACAGCTGCGCGAAGTACTCACCGTGCTCGGCATCGACGTAGTCGTCCGACAGGACCAGGGCGTTGTCCTGGTCGGAGGCCAGGCCCATCTCCCGGCGGCCCTGCGAGCCGACGACGACGAAGGCGTAGGGCACCGGCGGGGCGCCGAACTTCTCCTCGCCGAGGGTGAGCAGACGGCGGGCCAGGGAGTCACCGGCGATGGTCATCATCCCGGCCGTCTCCTCCGCACTCGCACCGCGCTCGATGAACCGGGCGGCGACCTCGGAGGCCTCCGAGTAGGCGTCCTTCAGCTCCTCCGGGGACGTGCGCCGCGAGAGATCGGCGGTGAGGTAGATCGGGTCATGCCGGAGCAGGCGCATGACGTCGGCGGTGGTGACGATGCCGGTGAGCTGTCCCCCGTCGACGATGGGCAGGTGGTGGATCCGCATCTCCGCCATGAGCAGCATCGCCTCGAAGGCCAGGGTGTCAGACGTGACGGTCCGCGGGTTGGCGGTCATGATGTCGGTGACCGGCAGTGAGATGTCCAGCCCCTGCGCCACGACCCGGCCACGCAGGTCCCGGTCGGTGACGATGCCGGCCAGCTCACCGTCGGTGGTGATGAGCAGAGAGGAGACCTTGCGTTCCTCCATCAGCTGGGCCGCCTGCCGGATGGTGGCCTCCGGGCCGATCGAGGCCGGATCGTTGATCTTGAAGTCCGCCAGCTGGGTGCGCAGCACCTCCGAGGAGGCGTCCTCGCGCAGTTCATCCGCGGCGGCGCGGATACGGCGGGACTGGGAGAAGTAGAAACGCTCGATGTCCGGGTTGCGCTCCACCAGCGCGAGGAAGTCCGCGCGCGGGAGGGTGAGCAGCAGCGAGTCCTCGACCGCGGTCATGGTGTACCGGGAGGAGTTCTCCCCCACCAGCGTGGAGTAGCCGAAGCTGCGCCCCGCGTCACGTCGGTCCAGCAGCAGGCCGTCCTCACCGAGCACGTCCACGGCGCCGGAGCGGATGAGGTAGAGGAAGTCGTTGGGTTGTCCGAGCAGGATGATGTCCTCGCCGCGGCGGACGTACTGCATGCTCATCTGGGCCGGCAGGACGTCCAGCTCGGACTCGGGCAGGCGGGTGAAAGGCTCCAGGTCGGCGATGAATCCACGGACCTCGTCTAGTTCGACCGTCATGGCTTCAGCGTAGTGGGGCTGACCTGCTCAGGGGGTGCTTTCCGCTCCGCAGTGGATCAGGTGAACAGCAGACTCACCGTCATGGCGACGATGACGGTGTTGAAGGCGAAGGCCACGAGCGTGTGCGAGCGCACGGCGGTGCGCACCCGGCGGGACGTGGTGCGGGTGCCCACCATCGTGGACACCGCCACGGAGATGCTCAGCAGGTCGCCGAACTCCACCGCCCCCTCGTCCCCGGGCAGGTCCATATCCTCGCCCTGCAGATGCAGGCGCAGGTACTCCTCGGCGTAGGCCACCACCATCAACCCCCAGGACCCGGCGACGGTGAACAGCCCGAGGACCGGCAACCACAAATGGTCCTGGAACCCGGTGAGACGGGACGCGGCGATGACGATGATCGCCGAGAACACACCGGACTGCAGCGACCAGGACTCCGGGCTGCCGATCCCGGAGAGCCAGGCCCGCCAGTTGCGCCCCGGACTGTCGGCCGGGGAGCGCCGGGATGTCCACCGTCTCCCAGTGCCGCAGGCTGGCGTAGAGGAAGACGATGCAGAACAACACCCAGGTGATGAGGTAGTAGTGCACCACCATCTCCGTGCGTTCCGGAGGCACGACCCCGGCGGCCAGGAGAACCCCGCCCACGGCCAGGGCGATGACGGCCGCGCCGAAGAGAGTCAACCAGTAACGTCGCGTCAGCCCCGGATCCAGGGAGTGCCCGCCGCCGGTGCCGGGCGTGGGGTCGTTCGACGAGTACGCCGTGCTCATGTCGCCACGATAGCGTGGCGGCACGGGCACGGCGCGGTGGAGAAGACGCTACCGGGACGTCTCTACTGGTAGGAGACGAACCAGGGTCGCGGTTCGACGTCGTAGGTCTGCTCGGGGGTGAAGGTGGGGTTGTCCTCGTCGATGAAGTTCTTCCACGCCATGTGCCAGTCCGGGCTCAGGCCCTCACGCACGGCGTTCCAGGTCTCCAGCTTCTGGCCGGGCACACCGTGTCCGTCGGCGTGGAGGATGAAGGACAGCTCCGGATGCGAGGTGTTGATCTGCTCCCGGTCACGCAGCATCTGCATCTGGAACTGGTGGACGATCAGGCCCTTCTGCGGCAGGTCATTGTCGCGGACGAGGGCGGCGAGCCAGTCGGCGACCTCGTTGATCTCCGCGGCTTCGGCGTGGCCGACGCGCTGCAGCGGCTGCTCACCGGGCTGGAGGTTCCACTCCGGGTCCAGTGCCAGGCCGACGTTGGGGCGCTTGAGCAGCTCCTCGTAGACCTGGGCCTGCTCGAGGAAGGACGCCTGGCCCGGCTGCAGGTCGAGGAAGGCGTAGCCGCCGGCCTCGGTGATCGCGTCGATGTAGGGGACGAACTCGGCCGGATCACCGATGTTGGTGAACTTGCCGTCCTCACCCGGGAACTCCGAGGCGACGGTGACGATGATCTCGAAGGCCGGGATGACCGGCTGCTCCTCGAGCGGCTGGTAGTTCTCGATGTGTGCCTTGACCCGCTCGACGGCCTCGGCCGGGGGCTGCTCGCCCATGACACCGAGGGCACCGCCGGAGGGGTGGCCGTAGTAGGCGATCATGCGTCGACCCGGGAAGAGCAGTCCGCCGCCGCCGGGCAGTTCGCCGTTGTCGGCCAGGTCGATGACCTTGTCGAAGCGTTCCTGGTCACCGAACGCCTCGCCGAGGGCGAGGACCTCACCGTCGGTGACGGCCTGCATGGATTCGGTGGTCAGGCGCGGATCGGCGACGGCGAGGTGCTGGACGTCCGCACCCGCGGCACGGGCGGTGGCGACGCTGGCCGGGGAGGTCTGGTCGGTGACGAACATCGTCGGCATCGCCAGCGGGTGCTCCGCGTGGTCGAGCTCGTCGAGGCCCTCGGCGGACTCGGCGTCGAGCGCGGCGATGGCGGCGACGTCGACCGCGGGAGCCGCCCCGTCAACCGGGGCCTCCGGTGCGGCCTCCTCTGCCGGCGCCTCGCCGGTCGTCTCCTCAGCTGTGGCGTCCTCGCCCGCCGGGGCGGTGCCGTCGATGGTCTCGCTGCCCTCGGCGACGGTGCCGGTGTCGCCGACGGTGACCACGGTGTCGGCACCGAGGCGGTCGATCTCCTCGTCGATGGCGGTGGCGTCGGGCCCGGTGACGGTGAGCATCGGGGCGCCGGCGGCGACGGCGATGTTCGCCGCCCGTTCCTGATCTGCCGGGGTGTCGGCGGCGACGACGACGGCCTCGGACTCCTCGAAGATCCGCTGGGAGGTCTCGATGCCCGTGCCGTCGGCGTCGGCGATGACCTCGGAGGAGGCGAGCTCCAGGCGGTCGCCGCCGTCGTCCTGGGAACCGTTGGCGGAGGTGCCGTCGCCGTCGGGGGAGGTCGAACACCCGGCCACCAGGGTCAGTGTCGTCGTCGCGGCCAGGGCAGCTACCAGTCGCCTCATCGGGATCATCAGTGTCCTTACTGTCTCGTGCGTTTCATTCGTGCCGGGTTATACGCACACGTTACTGCAGCGCCGCGACGATCCGGTCACCCACGTCGGTGGTGCGGATCTCACCGCTGCGCTTTGCGACGTCGTCGGCGACCGCCTGCTCGATCCGCGCGGCGTTGTCCTCGTCCCCGAGGTGACGCAGCAGCATGGCGGCGGAGAGGATGGCGGCGGTGGGGTCGGCGATCCCCTGGCCCTCGATGTCCGGGGCGGAACCGTGGACGGGCTCGAACATGGACGGGTTGGTGCCGGTGGCGTCGATGTTGCCGGAGGCGGCCAGGCCGATACCGCCGGACACGGCACCGGCCTCGTCGGTGAGGATGTCGCCGAAGAGGTTGTCGGTGACGATGACGTCAAAACGCGAGGGGTCGGTGATGAGGTAGATGGTGGCGGCGTCGATGTGCGAGTACTCGACGGTGACCTCCGGGTACTCGGTGGCGACCTCGTCGACCGCGCGCTGCCACATGCCGCCGCCGTGGACGAGCACGTTGGTCTTGTGCACGAGAGTGAGGTGCTTGCGGCGGGTCATGGCCAGCTCGAAAGCATAGCGGACGACACGCTCGGCACCGTAACGGGTGTTGACGGAGGTCTCGTTGGCCACCTCCTGCGGGGTGCCCACGCGGATGGCGCCGCCGTTGCCGGTGTAGGCACCCTCGGTGCCCTCACGGACGACGACGAAGTCGATCTCGCCGGGGTTCTTCAGCGGGGACTCCACACCGTCATAGAGCTTGGAGGGACGCAGGTTGACATGGTGGTCGAGGGCGAAACGCATCGTCAGCAGCAGGCCGCGCTCGAGCACACCCGGCGGGACGGAACCCGGGGCGCCGATGGCGCCGAGGAGGATGGCGTCGTGCTCGCGCAGGGAGGCGAGGTCGTCGTCGGTGAGCAGTTCGCCGTTGCGGAGGTAGCGGCGGGCACCCAGGTCGTAGTCGGTGGTCTCGATGTCATCGCGCACGGCGCGCAGGACCTTGAGGGCCTCGTCGGTGACCTCCGGGCCGATGCCGTCTCCGCCAATCACTGCCAGTTTCATTCTGTGGGATGCCTTTCTCACCAGATGGACTTTTGGCCGAGTCTAGCAGGCCCGGAAGACCCGGGCGTACCGTGGGACACATGAATTCTCCCGCATCTGACACCCCGTCCAGCAACCCCGTCCGCTTCGCCGTGGTCGGCGTCGGCCAGATCACCCAGCAGGCGTTTCTCCCCGCCCTGCGCAGCCTGCCCGACGCCCGGCTCGTGGCTGCGGTCACCGGCTCCGACGAGAAGGAGGCGGCTTTCGACGACGACGTCCGCATCTACGACTACGACGACTTCGACCAGCTCCTCGCCAGCGGCGAAGTCGACGCGATCTATGTCGCCACCCCGGTCTTCCGTCACCGGGAATTCGCGGAACCGGCCCTCGAGGCCGGCATCCACGTCCTACTGGAGAAGCCCATGGCGACCTCGGAGGAGGACTGCGCGGCGATGATCGCGGCGTCGCAACGCAGTGGCGCCACCCTCATGGTGGCCTACCGGATGCACCAGGACGCCTACATGGTCGACCTGGTGGAGCTGGTCCGGCGCGGTGCCGTGGGGCAGCCGCGGACCTTCACCTCGGTGTTCACCCACGACATCGAGGAGGCCAACCACCGGGGCCACAGCGGATTCTGGGGCGGGCCGGTCCCCGACTTCGGCGCGTACCCGCTCAACCTGGTCCGGCATCTGTTCGGCGCGGAGCCGGTGTCGGTGCACGCGACCGGCGTCGTCAGCGATGACCGCGGTTTCAACTTCCACGACTCCGTCGCCGTCACGCTGCGCTTCCCCGGGGACCGGGTGGCCCAGTACACCCTCAGCTACGCCGCCGCGGACCTGGACTGGTTCGGCCTGGTCGGCTCGGCCGGCACCGTGACCTCGGACTCCTGCTACAGCTTCGCCCCCACCCCGCCGCGCAACTACACCCTGACCACCGATGAGGGAAGCCGCTACCACGAAGCGGAGTCGGTGGACCAGTTCGCGGGCGAGACCCGCTACTTCCTCGACTGCATCCGGGACGGGGCCTCGCCCGAGCCGGACGGCGAGGAGGGTCTGGCCGATGTCCGCGTCTTCGCCGCCATCGAGGAGTCCCTCCGGCTGGGCCGGGAGGTCACCCTCCCACCCCGCGTCTTCGGTCCGGGACTGAGCCGCGACCAGGTCCGGGCGATTCCCCCGCGGCCTGAAGGTGAGGTGCCGGAGGACGACGACCTGGTCGACCAGGTCCCCCAGGACCGCTGACCGGGCCTCAGATCACCCAGTCGTGGACCTGTCCGCGCTGATACAGCAGCGGGCGGGCCTCCTCTAGCGTGCCGCAGTCCTCGACGAGGACGGTGAGGATCGTGTGGTCCCCGCCGGGAAAAGCCCCGGCGATCGTGCCGGCGAACCAGGCCGCGGCGCCGTCAATGGTGGCCACGCCGTGGGTCCGCCGGTGGATCCCCACTCCCTCGAAACGGTCGATGCCGCGGCGGGAGAACTGGTAGGCCACCCCGCCCTGTCCCTCGGAGAGGACGGACACCCCGATCGGGCCGCCGACGGTGAGGTACGGCAGGGACTGCGAGGTGTTGTCCACGCTGAGGACCACCATCGCCGGATCCAGCGACAGCGAGGAGAAGGCGCTGACGGTCAACCCGACGTCCTCCCCCGTCTCGGCGACGGTGGTGACGATGGTGACCCCGGACGGGAACGTCCCCACGACCGCCCGGAGTCGGTCACCGCTGACGGTCACGCCAGCCGGGGTCATCTCAGCCCTCCTGCTTGCGTGCCTGCTGCAGCTCCCATTTGAGCTGGGTCTCTGACGGTGACTGCACGGGAATGAAGGCGGCCTCGCGGAAACGGCGGGACGCCGGGGAGCTCTGCGCGTAGCCGGCACCGCCGGCGACCCGCACCTCCAGGCCCGCGGCATCCACAGCGGCCTCGGCCGCTCCGAGCCGCAGCTCCAGCAGCGACACCTTGGTCACCTGCTCGCCGGCGTCGATACGCCGGGCGAGATCCTCCTGGGTGGCGATCAGCTCGGCGATCCGCTCGCGGACCGCGGCGACGTCGTCGGCGAGGACCTCGTTGAGGCCCTTCAGGCGCTGGCCGGCGGCCTCGATGGCGGCCTCGGCCACGCCGAGGCACTCGGAGGTCTGCATGATGACGAACCCGGGGCGGACCGCGGCGATGAAGCCGTCTAAGTCACGGGAGAGGATCTGCGCGTCCGGCACCGTGACCCCGTCAAGGGTGATGGAGGCCGAGGAAGTGGCGTTGAGGCCGAGCAGCGCGAAGGGAGTGCCCAAGGTGACGCCCTCGGCGTCGCCGTCGATGACCACCAGCAGCCGCTCCCCCGCCCCGGTACGGGCGGCGGTGACGATGACGGCGTCATCAGCCAGGTTGGAGGCCCACGCCAGCTTGCCGTCGATGACCACCCCGCCGTCGACCTCACGCGCGGTAAGGTCGATGGACCCGGCGCCGGCGGCCTCCTTGAAGGCGGGGGCCATGCCGGTGACGCCGGGGCGCCGACCCGAGCGCAGGGTCGGCAGCAGCTGGTCGGCGTACGCGGTACCGGCCGTCTCCAGGTAGCTGATGACCATGGTGTGCGCCCACAGGCCGAAGGCGACCGAGAGGTCGATGCGGGCGATCTCCCGGATCTGGCGTGCGGTGTCCAGGAGGCTGTCGCGAGTGATCAGATCCTGCTCGCCGAGCAGCTCGATGCCGTAGCGCGCGGGGATCTCGTTCTTGTCCACCGCCTTGGCACGCTCGGCGATGGTCGCCAGGACCGGCTCATCGAGGATGAGACGGCCCCCGGTCAGGGATTCCAGGGTCGGGGTGGTCGGGGCACTCATCTAGACCAGCTCGGAGGTGAGGTTGGCCGGACGGGTGTAGGTGTTGACCACCGGGGACCATTGGATGGCGTCCTTCTGGATCTGGTCGAGGGTCTCGCGGTCGGCGTCACCCTCGAGGTCGATCTTCACCCGGACGTCGGAGACACCCGGGCGCTTGTCGTCGTTGAGGTCACCCACACCCCAGGTCGGGGAGATGTCGATGTCCGACTCGATGTCGATGGCGATCTTGGTCAGGGTCACACCCCGGTGAGTGGCGATCGCCTGGATACCCACGGAGATGCAGGCCGCGAGGGCGGACTGGGCGACCTCGGTCGGGTTCGGTGCGGAGTCGTCGCCGAGCAGCTGCGGCGGCTCGGAGACCAGGACCGGCTCAAGGTTCCGGATCTGGGTGTAATTGCGGAACAGGCCGTCCGCCTCGGTGTGGGTGCGGATGGTCTTGCGGCCGCCCTCCGGGTTGTTGATGTTCTTCTCCGCCAGAGCGGCGAGCTTCTCGCCGTCGATGGGCTCCAGCGGCTCGCCGGGCTGGTGGTTCGGGGTGAGGTCAGACATGGCGGTTCTCCTTGGGCGTAGCGGGGTGTCAGTCAGTTGATGCAACCCGACCCATTAAACACGCCCCACGGAGGGTTTCCCATACTGATCGGTCTATTTCTATGCGGGCAGAATTAGACGGAGTGGTCTGCCTGCGTGTTTGTGGTGCGTGGTGGCTGAATGAAAATCCTCCGATAACCCGCTACCCCGCTACGACGAAAGGCGACCACCTCTCACGGTGGTCGCCTTCTGACGCGCGGATGAAACCGGGTGACTAGTCCAGGTTGAGCTGGATCGCGGTGGCACCCAGGGCCTCCGCGATGGCCTCCTCGAGCTCCTCCGGCACCTCAGCGTCGACGCGCAGGATGAGGGTGGCGCCGTCGCCCTTGGCGGCCTGGGTCAGCGCAGCGGACTCGATGTTGATGCCGGCGTCGCCGAGCAGGGAGCCGACCTTGCCCAGGGCACCCGGGGCGTCGGTGTACTGCAGGAAGAGGTTGCGGCCCTCGGCGCGCATGTCCAGGCCGCGGTCGTCGATACGCACGAACTTCTCCACGCGGTCCAGGCCGGTGAGGGCGCCGACCACGCTGGCGGTGGAGCCGTCCGCGGCGATGGCCTTGACCTCGACGGCGGAGCGGTGGGCGGTGGACTCGGTGGCGGTGTCCACCTTGTAGTCCAGGCCACGGGTCTCGGCGATGGACGGGGCGTTGACGAAGGTGACCGGCTCGTCGGTGATGCCGGAGAACAGGCCACGGACGGCGGACAGCCCGAGCACGGACAGGTCATCCTCGGTGGATAGCTCGCCGCGGACCTCGACCTCGAGGGCAACCGGGGCGGAGTCGAGCAGGCGACCGGCCAGCAGGCCGAGCTTGCGGGTCAGCTCCAGCCACAGGGCGACCTCCTCGCCGACGCGGCCACCGGAGACGTTGACGGCGTCCGGGACGAACTCGCCGGCCAGGGCCTTGAGCACGGAGGCGGCGACGTCGGTGCCGGCACGGTCCTGGGCCTCGGCGGTGGACGCACCCAGGTGCGGGGTCACCACGACCTCGGGAAGGCCGAACAGCGGGGAGTCGGTGCAGGGCTCGGTGGCGTAGACGTCGAAACCAGCACCCCAGATGTGACCGGACCTGATGGCGTCGGCCAGGGCCTGCTCGTCGACGAGGCCACCGCGGGCCGCGTTGATGATGATCTGGCCCTTCTTCGACTTGGCGAGCAGCTCGGCGTTGAACATGCCGGCCGTCTCCTTCGTCTTGGGCAGGTGGATGGTGATGATGTCGGCGCGGGAGACCAACTCCTCCAGGTCGACGAGCTCGACGCCGAGCTGGGCGGCGCGGGCCGGGTTGGCGTAGGGGTCGTACGCGATGATCTCCGTCTCGAAGGCGGCCAGACGCTGGGCGAACAGCTGGCCGATGTGGCCGAAGCCGACGACACCGATGGTCTTGCCGAACAGCTCGACACCCTTGAAGGCGGAGCGCTTCCACTCGCCGTCCCGGAGGGTGGAGTCGGCGGCCGGGATCTGCCGGACAGTGGCCATGAGCAGGGCGATGGCGTGCTCGCAGGCGGAGTGGATGTTGGAGGTCGGGGCGTTGACCACCATGACACCACGCTCGGTGGCGGCGTCGATGTCGACGTTGTCCAGGCCGACGCCGGCGCGGCCGACGATCTTCAGGTTCGGTGCGGCGTCCAGGACCTCACGGGTCACGGTCGTGGCGGAACGGACCAGCAGGGCATCTGCCTCGGGAACCGCGGCGAGGAGCTCCGGGGTGTTCGGGCCGTCGACCCAGCGCACCTCCACGGCGTCTCCGAGCGCTTCTACGGTGGAAGGTGCCAGTTTGTCGGCAATGAGGACGACGGGCTTGCTCACGGGTGTTATCTCCTGCATCTGAAGTCTTTTCGAACCTGCGGTGTGGAACGAATGACACTCTAGCCGGTGGCTTTGACGCCTGTCCCCGCGCCTGTCCCTTTATGGCGCACGTCTCACCCGGCGAAGGCGTTCGGCCCCTCGTCACCGCCGGAGTAGTCCGCGTCATCGACGTCCCGGATGACCGGGGCGCCCATGGCGTGCTCGATCATGCCGAGGAAGCGGGCGCGGCGGTCGCGGAGGAACGCCCGCATGTCACCCTGGAAGAGCAGGTCCGGGTTGAGTTCATGGGAGCTGAGGACGGTGTCGAACTCGGAGTCCTCCATGAGTGACTTCGACTGGACACGACTGAGGTAGCGGGCCGGTGAGTAGCCGTCGATGACCACTTCGGTGCGCTTGCCCATGGGCGTGCGGTTGAGGACGCTGTTCGCCAGGACCGTGTCCACGCCCTGCTCGGCGCACCATTCCAGGGGGAACACCCGGTGGAATCCGGGGCTGAGGTCCTGGAAGGTCCAGCGGTCGAAGGGCTGGGCGGTACGCCAGTCCCGGGCTCCCCGACCCATGAGCAGGGCGTAGATGCCCTTGTACACCCCGGAGTTCTCCCGCACGGAGAACAGGCGGGACTCGGAGAAGCTGGCGTCCCGGACGGTCTTGGGCACGGTGTCCGTGGTGCCGGCGATCCAGGCGGTGACCTCGTCGACGTCGCGGGCCGAGCGGTGGATGACGGCCGCCGAGCCGTAGAGTTCGCCGAAGATGCCGCTCCAGAACCACTGGTTGAGCTTGTCCCACGCCACCGTGGACGCCAGGGAGCGGGGATGGTCCGCCAGGACCGCGAAGATGACCGCCAGGGGGATCAGCTGGGCGGTGTAGGGCACCTGCGCCGGGGTGAACATGCAGCGCTGGGAGAGGAACTCGGCGGCCTCCCGGAAGGTCACGCGCAGCTGGTGCCGGGCGGTGAGGTACTCCTCCAGGGTGAGGTTGAGGATGTCCTCGCGTTGGCCGGCGGCGTGCCCCCGACGGGCGGTGACCAGCAGGGAGACGGCGGTGAGGAAGTCGGTGCGGTCGATGTCGTCGAGTGCCGGGTAGCGGCGCAGGTACGCCTTCGTCTCGTCCCAGTCGTCGGAGAGCCGGAAGTCGGGGTCCTGGGTGGCGAAGACGGCGGTGAGCAGCTCGAAGACGTCCATCTGCAGGCCCGCCGAGTTCGCCTGGGCGAAGATGGAGCCCACACCGGTCTGGGCGGTCTCGCGGTTGAGGCGGATCATCGGGATGTCATAGGCGGTCAGCGGCTTGGACACCCGGTCATAGAAGCGTTTGACGTTCTCCCGCATCGCGGCACGTTCGGCCGCCAGGTCGAAGAGCAGGTCGGTGCCGGACTCCCACAGCAGGGACGACACGGGCACGCACCCGGCGGCGACCGCGGCATCGCGGTCGGTGATGCCGCCGGGAATCTCGGGGCCGAAGTGGGACTTGACCATCCCCTCCTCATCGACGGCGAAGACGGCCTCGTCGGGCATGACCTGGGCCTCGACCGCGCGGGCGACGTCGACGTAGAAGGTGCGGCGGATGCGCTTGGAGCGGAAGTCCACGGTGTCCACGCTGCCGTCGCCGACGAGGCAGTGGTACAGGGTGGTCAGTCGCTGCTGACCGTCGAGCAGGAGCAGGCCGGGGGCGGCCCCGGTGTCCGGAGCGCCGGTGATCGGGCGGGGCCGGAAGCGGACGGGGGCGTCGCGGGTGTCCAGGGCGAGGAAGGATCCCACAGGGTAGCCGCGGAGGACGGTGACCAGCAGAGCACGGATGCGGTCGACGTCCCAGGCGTAGGCGCGCTGGAAGTCGGGCAGTTGGAGATCGCCCCGGTCAATGCGTGCGATGAGGTCGGGGAGGTCGTAGCTCGGCGTGGTGAAACCCATGGCGACGAGTCTAGACCGGGGCATGCCCGGTCGCCTGCGGGGTGCGGTCCCGGTTCCTGGCCTGCCCCCTTCCCACCGCGTCACTGTCCGGACGGACCCGGCGGATGAATGAAATGTCGACGCGGTGTGTACCACTCTGTACAGTAGGCCCGATCATTTAAAGACCAATCTGTCTAGCCGGCCTGGAGGTCGTGTCGTGTCCCTGCTCTCCCGCCGGAGTTTCCTCGGCGCCGCGGCCCTCGGGTCCCTGGGCCTGGTCGCCGGGCGTACCCTCTCGGCCGATCCGATGCCCGCGGGTGCCGCCGGTGACGCCCTCACCATCGGTTACGTCCCCATCGCCTGCTCCTCTCCCCTGCTGCAGGCCGACGCCTCCGGCGCCTTCGCCCGCCGTGGCCTCGATGTACGGCTGAAGAAGTACGCCGGCTGGTCCGAGCTGTGGTCCTCCTTCCTCACCGGCCAGCTCCACGTCACCCACATGCTCGCCCCGATGGCGGTGACCCCGACGTCGCGCCCGACCACGCTGGCCTACACCCTCAACACCAACGGTCAGGCCCTGACCATCGCCTCCGACCTCCACTCCGAGATCAGCGGCCTGCCGGATCTCCGGGGCCGCGTCATCGGCATCCCCTTCGAGTACTCCATCCACGCCCTGTTGCTTCGCGACGCCCTGGTCAACGCCGGCGTCGACCCCGTCGCCGACCTGGAGCTGCGCCTGCTGCGCCCGGCGGACATGGTCGCCCAGCTGGAGGTCGGCGGCATCGACGGCTTCGTCGGCCCGGAGCCCTTCAACCAGCGCGCCCTGATCTCCGGGGCGGGCCGCGTCCTGCACATGACCAAGGAGTGGTGGGACCGCCACCCCTGCTGTTCCGTGTCCATGGGCACCGACTGGCTCGACGCCCACCCCGCCGAGGCCACGCTCATCACCGAGGCACTCGCCGAGGCCAGCGGGTTCCTCAACGCCCCCGGCAACCACGCTGCGGCGGCGGCGACGCTGTCGCAGGAGAAGTACCTCAACCAGCCGGCCGCCCTCATCGAGCCGGTCTTCGAGGGCCGCTACCGGAACTGGAACGGCGAGGAGATCGTCGACCCGGAGCGCATCCACTTCGGCGACGCCACCGACCCGCAGGCCACCGCCTGGATGGCCGAGCAGGTCACCCGTTGGGGGCTGGCGTGAGTGCCCGGGTGCGCGCCGGCGCACTGGGTCTGCTCCTGTTCGTCATCGGCGTCGGTGTGTGGCACCTGGCGGCGGATTCCCTCGCGGAGATCGCGCCGACCCCGGTCGGGGTGTGGAACCGCGGCGTCGAGATCCTCTCGGATCCCTTCTACCGGGACGGCCCCGCCAGTGTGGGCATCTTCTGGCACCTGGTGACCTCGCTGCGACGGGTGCTCACCGGCTTCCTGCTGGCCGCGCTCATCGCCATCCCGCTCGGGTTCCTCCTCGGCCGGCTGCAGATCCTGCGTTGGGCGGTCGACCCGCTCGTGCAGATCCTGCGTCCGGTCTCTCCCCTGGCATGGCTGCCCATCGGCCTCGCGCTGCTCCATGACGCCGAGCGCACCGCCGTGTTCGTCATCGTCCTGTCCGCCCTGTGGCCCATCCTCATCAACACCATCGACGCGGTCCGTACCATCCACCCCACCTACCTGCGGCTGACCAGCACCCTGGGCACACCCCTGTGGCTGAAGATCACCCAGGTGTGGCTGCCGGCGACCCTGCCCGGCATCATCACCGGCCTGCGCCTGTCGCTGTCCACCTCCTGGCTGGTCATCATCGCCGCCGAGATGCTCGTCGGTGGTCAGGGCATCGGCTTCTTCGTGTGGAACATGTGGAACCGCCTCGACATCGACGCCATCGTCGTCGCCATCATCATCATCGGCCTCACCGGCCTCGTCCTCGACCACCTCGTCGCCGCCCTCCAGAGAACGGTCCGCTATGACTAGTCCCGCCATCACCCTCGACGAGATCACCCGTTCCTACGGTTCCACCCGGATCATCGCCCCCACCTCCGTGGACATCATTCCGGGGCAGTTCGTCTCCCTGCTCGGCCCCTCCGGCTGCGGCAAGTCGACGATCCTGTCCATGGTCGCCGACCTGGACAACCCCTCCACCGGAGAGGTGACCGTCACCGGCCGTTCCGCGGTGGTCTTCCAGGACCACGCCCTCCTGCCGTGGATGTCCGCGCGCGGCAACATCGAGTTCGGCCTCCGCTCCACCCGGCCCAGCCTGTCGGCCGATGAGCGCCGCGAGATCGCCGACCGGCATCTCGCCCAGGTCGGCCTCTCGCACGCCGCGGAGCACCGTCCGGCACGCCTGTCCGGCGGCATGCAGCAACGCGTCGGCATCGCGCGTGCTTTCGCCGTCGACCCGGAGATCCTGCTTCTCGACGAACCGTTCGGAGCATTGGACGCCCTCACCCGCCGGGAGCTGCAGCTCCAGCTGCTCCAGCTGTGGGAGGTCAACCGCCGCACCGTCGTCATGGTCACCCACGACGTCGACGAGGCTATCCTGCTCTCCGACCGGATCCTCGTGATGTCACCGAGCCCCGACGCCACGGTCATCGCCGACATCACCGTCGACCTGCCCCGACCGCGCCACGAGGTGGAGGTCCCCGCCGAGCTGCGCCGCGAGCTGCTGGGACTGCTGCACAGCTGACCCGGACAGCAGAAAAGGCACCGACCACTGTGACAGTGGTCGGTGCCTTAGCAGCTGGCGCCGTGGTTATGCGGTGGCGTCGAGCGGGTTCTTCACCCAGCTCATGAGATCGCGCAGCTTGGTGCCGGTCTCCTCGATCTGGTGCTTGGCGTACTTGTCGCGCAGGCCCTCGAGCTCCTTGTTGCCGCCCTCGACGTTGGCGATGAGGCGCTTGGTGAAGGTGCCGTCCTGGATGTCGGTGAGGATGTCCTTCATGCGCTTCTTCGTGTCGGCGTCGATGACGCGCGGGCCGGAGAGGTAGCCACCGAACTCGGCGGTGTCGGAGACCGAATAGTTCATGTTGGCGATGCCACCCTCGAACATGAGGTCAACGATGAGCTTGAGCTCGTGGAGGCACTCGAAGTAGGCCATCTCGGGCTCGTAACCGGCCTCGACGAGGACCTCGAAACCGGTCTTGACCAGTTCCTCGGTGCCGCCGCAGAGCACGGCCTGCTCACCGAACAGGTCGGTGACGGTCTCGGCCTCGAAGGTGGTGGGGATGACGCCGGCGCGGGCGCCACCGATGGCGGCGGCGTAGGACAGGAGCAGGTCCTGGCCGTTGCCCTTCGGGTCCTGGTCCACGGCGATGAGGCAGGGAACGCCCTTGCCGTCGACGAACTGGCGGCGGACCAGGTGGCCCGGGCCCTTCGGGGCGACCATGCCGACGAGGACGTTGTCGGCCGGCTTGATCAGGTCGAAGTGGATGTTCAGGCCGTGGCCGAACAGGAGTGCGTCGCCGTCCTTGAGGTTGGGCTCGATGTCGTTCTCGAAGATCTCCTTCTGGGAGGTGTCCGGAGCGAGCAGCATGATGACGTCGGCCCAGGCGGCGGCGTCGGCATTGGTCTTGACCTCGAAGCCGGCCTCCTGCGCCTTCTCGGCGGACTTGGAGCCCTCGCGCAGGCCGATGACGACCTCCACACCGGAGTCACGCAGGTTCTGGGAGTGGGCGTGGCCCTGGGAGCCGTAGCCGATGATGGCGACCTTGCGGCCCTGGATCAGACCCAGATCAGCGTCGTCGTCGTAGAAGGTTTCGATAGCCATGGGAGAAATTCTCGCCTTTCGGTGTGTCAGAGGTACTCACGTTGTTTTTACCACAACATGAGACATATATCGCCCATCTGGCGGGAAATCACCCGAAGGTTTCCCACCAGATGGGATTGTGGGGGTGCTGCTGAGGTGTCGGCAGCGTCACTACTTGGACGGCGCCATGGTCTTGGGACCACGGTTGAGGGCGATCTGACCCGACTGGATCAGCTCCCGGATGCCGAAGGGTTCGAGGACGGCCAGCAGCGCCTTGAGCTTGCCCGGGGTGCCGGTGGCCTCGATGACCACGGACTCCTGGGCGACGTCGACCACGCGGGCGCGGAAGATGTTGGCGGCGTCGACGACCTGCGGGCGGTTGAGGTTGTCGGCGTTGACCTTGACCAGCATGATCGCGCGGGCGATGGTGGTCTCGTCCTCGAGACGGACGACCTTGAGCACGGGGATGATCTTGTTGAGCTGCTTGGTGATCTGCTCGATGACCAGCTCGTCGGCGTCGACCACGATGGTGATGCGGTTGATGCCGGGGGTATCGGTGTCCGCGGAGACGATGGAGACGAGGCTGTAGCCGCGGCGGGTGAACAGGGCCACGACGCGCGAGATGATGCCGTCGGTGTTCTGCACCAGGACACTGAGGGTGTGGCGGGTGATGTCGGTGGACGCCATGGCTTAGTTCTCCTTCTGCTCGGCCTGGTCGGGGGCCTGCTCGGCGGACTCGTCGACGGCTTCGTCGATGTCGGCGGGCTCCTCGGCGGCGGACTCGTCACCGTCGAAGAACGGGCGCAGCCCGAGGGCGTACTGGATCTCCGAGTTGGAGGCGCCACCGGCGATCATCGGCCACACCTGGGCGTCCTCGCCGACGATGAAGTCGATGACCACGGGGCGGTCGTTGATGGACCGGGCCTTCTCGATCGCCGGGGCGACGTCCTCGGCGCGGGTGACACGGATGGCCACGCAGCCGAGTGCCTCGGACAGGCCGACGAAGTCGGGGACGTACTCGCCCTGCTCGCGCAGCTTGGTGTTGGAGTAGCGGCCCTCGTAGAACAGGGTCTGCCACTGGCGGACCATGCCGAGGTTGCCGTTGTTGATCAGGGCCACCTTGATGGGGAAGCCCTCGACGGCGGCGGTGGTCAGTTCCTGGTTGGTCATCTGGAAGCAACCGTCACCGTCGATGGCCCACACCTCGGTGTCGGGCTGGCCGGCCTTGGCGCCCATGGCGGCGGGCACGGAGTAGCCCATGGTGCCCAGGCCGCCGGAGTTGAGCCAGGTGCGCGGGTTCTCGAAGTCGACGAACTGGGCTGCCCACATCTGGTGCTGGCCGACGCCGGCGACGTAGATGGTCTCCGGCCCGGCGATGCGGGACAGCGTCTCGATGACGAACTGCGGGGAGATCATCCCGTCGGTCTGCTCGTCGTAGCCGCGGGGGAAGCGCTCCTTGAGGTCGTCGAGGTACTCGATCCACGGGCCGATGGCCGGCGGCTCGATGTTCTTGGCGGACCGGTAGGTCCGGGCCAGGGCGGAGAGGACCTCGCGCGCGTCGCCGACGATGGGGACCTCGACCTCGCGGATCTTGCCGATCTCGGCGGGGTCGATGTCGGCGTGGATGATCTTCGCCTCGGGGGCGAAGGAGGCGACGTCGCCGGTGACGCGGTCGTCGAAACGCGTGCCGATAGCGATGAGCAGGTCGGAGCGCTGCATGGCACCGACCGCGGGGACGGTGCCGTGCATGCCCGGCATGCCCATGTTCAGCGGGTGCGAGTGCGGGAACGCGCCGAGGGCCATGAGGGTGGTGACCACGGGGATGCCGGTGTACTCGGCGAACTCCAGCAGCTCCTTGTTCGCGTCGGCCTTGATCACACCACCGCCGATGTAGAGGACGGGGCGCTCGGCCTGCGCGATGAGCTGGACGGCCTGGGAGATCTGGCGGGAGTGCGGGGTGGTCACCGGCTTGTACCCGGGCAGGTCGATCTTCGGCGGCCACACGAAGTCGAGCTCCGCGTTCTGGATGTCCTTGGGCACGTCGACGAGGACCGGGCCCGGGCGGCCGGAGACGGCCAGGTGGAAGGCCTCGGCGATGGCCTTCGGGATCTCGTTCGGGTCGGTGACCATGAAGTTGTGTTTGGTGATCGGCATGGTCACGCCGCGGATGTCGGCCTCCTGGAAGGCGTCGGTGCCCAGCAGACCACGGCCGACCTGGCCGGTGATGGCCACCATGGGCACGGAGTCCAGGTTCGCGTCGGCCAGCGGGGTGACCAGGTTGGTGGCACCGGGGCCGGAGGTGGCGATGCACACGCCGACCTTGCCGGTGACCTGGGCGTAGCCGGTCGCGGCGTGGCCGGCGCCCTGCTCATGGCGCACGAGGACGTGGCGCAGCTTGGTCGACGAGTAGAGCGGGTCGTACAGGGGGAGGATGGCGCCACCGGGCAGGCCGAAGACGATGTCGGTCCCGAGCTCCTCGAGGGTGCGGACGATCGCCTGGGCGCCGGTCATCCGCTCGGGGGCGGGAGTGTCCGCGGCACCCGGGTTCTTTCTGGCGGTGTTCGCCAGGCTGGCCGGTGAGGGCGGTTGCGAAGCTGCCACGTTATCAAGCTCCTAAGTCACAGGATTCTTCAGTTCTGGTGCCTTACCGGATCCCGGCCCCGATGGTGGAGGGGCAGGCGCCGGACAGACGTTCGTCGACGACAGAGTTACAGAGCGACCACAATGACAAAGCCCCCGAACAGCACTGATGGTGGGTGCGTGTCGAGGGCGCTTGTCGAGACGACTGGGTGGGCCGTGACGGCGAGCGCCGCTAGGGTACTACCACAAGTCGAATGTTGATCATGATCACGATCATACACGCCCCGGACTCGCCTCACAGGTAAGGGTCGTATCGTGGTCGGCATGCCCGTGTCGTACATGCTCACCCGAATCTGGCAGTGGGTCGCCGACCAGGGACTGTCCCTGGCGATCCTGCTTGTCATCGCCCTGCTGGTCCCCCGCATCGGCCGGTTCGCGCAACGCTGGATCAACCGGGAGATCGAGGAGTCCGGCGACGCCGACGAGTCGAAGACCCGGCTGGCCCTGGTCGGCGTGTCCATCTACATCGCCCAGGTCATCGTCTTCTTCGTCCTGCTGGTGTTCTTCCTCCAGGTGCTCGGTTTCTCCCTGGCGGGCGCGGCGATCCCCGCGACCGTCGCCTCCGCGGCCGTCGGTTTCGGCGCCCAGTCCATCATCGCGGACTTCCTCGCCGGCTTCTTCATCCTCACCGAGAAACAGTTCGGCGTCGGCGACTGGGTGCGGTTCGAGGGCAACGGCATCGAGGTCGAGGGCACCGTCATCCAGGTGACCATGCGCGCCACCCGCATCCGCACCCTGCGCCAGGAGACGGTCATCATCCCGAACTCCACGGCGCGGGTGTGCATCAACTCCTCCAACTACTGGTCCCGCGCCGTCGTCATCATGCCGGTCCCCCTGCTCGGTTCCGACAATCCGCAGGAGGCCATCGACCGTTCCGAGGCCGCCACCCGCCGCGCCCTCGACCGCCCCGACGTCGCCGCCGAACTCCTCGGGGACCTCGACGTCCACCCAGCGGTGTCCGTCAGTCCGCCCGCCACCGTGGGCATGCCGTGGACCGTGGACATGCGCTTCATGGTCCAGGTCCGCGCCGGTTCCCAGTGGCTGGTCGAACGCGCCATCCGCACCGCCATCCTCGACGAGTTCTGGGACGAGTACGGCTCCGCCACGACCACCTCCGGCGAGGTGAAGGACACCGTCACCACGAAGGCGTTCACCACCGCCCCGCTTATCGACGTCCCCGTGTCCCCTACACCGCACGAATCCCGCACCGACGAGGCGTCCACCCCGCCCCCGGGCTTCGCCGACGCCGAGGGCCGCGACCCGGCGGTCGTCGACCGGGGCCTGCAGGGCGACGAGCCCGACCGTGTCGGCGGCCCACCCCGGCACGCCCAGGATCCGGATGCGCCGCCGGACCCGGATGATCCCGACGCCACTTCCGGTCCGTCAACGGTGTTCCGTTCCGAGGAGTCCGGCTCCGCCTGGCACCGCTTCGCCTCCCTCGGCGGCCGGGTCCGCGCGTCGACGACCTATCTCTTCGCCGCCCTGTTCCTCCTCCTGCTGCTCAAGGGCCTGACCCTGGAGACCAGCGAGGCCTGGGAGGGCCAGGACGGGGTCCTCGCTCCCCCGCCGCGCCCCACCGAGGAGACCGCCCCGGCGGAGCCGTCCACGCCGCCGGAGACCGAGGTCGTCCCCGAGCCGACCTGGGAGCCGACGCCGACGCCCTCCCCACAACCGACTCCGGACACCGGGCAGACCCCCGCCACCCCGGGAACCCCGGCTCCGGGTGCGCCGGGTGTGACCGAGCAGCCCGGTCCGTCCCCGGCCACGCCGACCGCTCCGGCTGGGACCCCGACGAACACCGCGCCGGCGCCCGCCACCCCGGAGGGGGAGATCACCAACCCCCTGAACTAGCATGGTCGCCATGAGTTCTGACACCGGCACCCCTGCTCAGCGACCCGCATCCGTGCATTTCAGGCCTGAACGGACCAACATTCTCGCGGCGCTGCTCATGATCGCCATCGCCGCCCTGGTCGTCGGCTCCGCCCCGCTGTACCTGTTCTGGGTGTTCCTCATCCCGCTGGTCTTCATCTACTGGATCGTCCGGGCCCGCACCGTTGTCGGCGAGAAGGGCATCGAGGTGATCTACGCCTTCCGGCCGGGCCGCTCCATCGCCTGGGACGACCTGGCCGGGGTGGGGTTCAAGGGCGCCCGCGCCCTGGCGACCACGAACGACGGCAAGCAGTACGTCATGCCGGGTGTCTCCTTCAACTCCCTGCCGAAGCTGGCCGAGGCTTCCCGCGGCCGGATCCCGGACGTGCTCACCGCCGGCCGGAAGGCCGCCGACGAGAAGGTGGTCATCATCAACCGGGACGGTGAGGAGATCATGCTCACCAAGGAGGAGTACGCTGCTCGAAAGCGTCAGACCAACGACGACATCAACTACTCTCCGAGGAGCAACCAGTGATCCCGCTTCGTTCACGCGTCACCACCGTCGGCCGCAACGCCTCCGGAGCTCGTGCCCTGTGGCGGGCCACCGGCACCAAGGAGCACGAGTTCGGCAAACCGATCGTCGCCATCGTCAACTCCTACACCCAGTTCGTGCCCGGCCACGTGCACCTGAAGAACGTCGGTGACATCGTCGCCGACGCCGTCCAGGCCGCCGGCGGCGTGCCCAAGGAGTTCAACACCATCGCCGTCGACGACGGTATCGCCATGGGGCACTCCGGCATGCTCTACTCCCTGCCCAGCCGCGAGATCATCGCCGACTCCGTGGAGTACATGGTCAACGCCCACACCGCGGACGCCATGGTGTGCATCTCCAACTGCGACAAGATCACCCCCGGCATGCTCAACGCCGCCCTGCGCCTCAACATCCCCGCGATCTTCGTCTCCGGTGGCCCGATGGAGGCCGGTAAGGCCGTGGTCATCGACGGGGTGGCCAACGCCCCCACCGACCTCATCACCGCCATCTCCGCCTCCGCGAACGAGGCCATCTCCGACGCCGACCTGACCACCCTCGAGGAATCCGCCTGCCCGACCTGCGGTTCCTGCTCCGGCATGTTCACCGCCAACTCGATGAACTGCCTCACCGAGGCCCTCGGTCTCTCCCTGCCCGGCAACGGCACCACCCTGGCCACCCACACCGCCCGCCGCGACCTGTTCACCAAGGCCGGCGAGATGATCGTGGACATGTGCCAGCGCTACTACGGCGAGGAGGACGAGTCCGTCCTGCCGCGCAACGTGGCCACCAAGCAGGCGTTCCACAACGCGATGGCACTCGACATGGCCATGGGCGGGTCGACCAACACGATCCTGCACACCCTCGCCGCCGCGCAGGAAGGCGAGATCGATTTCACCCTCCACGACATCGAGGAGATCTCCCACAAGGTCCCCTGCCTGTCCAAGGTCGCCCCCAACGGCACGTACCACATCGAGGACGTCCACCGGGCCGGCGGCATCCCCGCCATCCTCGGTGAGCTGCGCCGCGCCGGCCTGATCAACGAGGACGTCCACACTGTCGCCTACGACACCGTCGACGGCTGGCTCAACGACTGGGACATCCGCGGCGGCAAGGCCATCGAGGCCGCCGAGGAGCTGTTCTACGCCGCCCCGGGTGGTGTGCGCACCACCGAGCCGTTCTCCCAGTCCAACCGCTGGTCCTCCCTGGACACCGACGCCGCCAACGGCTGCATCCATGACGTCATGAACGCCCACAGCGTCGACGGTGGCCTCGTGGTCCTGCGCGGCAACCTCGCCCCGGACGGCGCGGTCCTCAAGTCCGCCGGCGTCGAGGAGGAGCTGTGGACCTTCACCGGCCCGGCACGGGTCGTCGACAGCCAGGAGGAGGCCGTCTCCACCATCCTCAAGCGCGAGGTCCAGCCCGGCGAGGTCGTGGTCATCCGTTACGAAGGCCCTGCCGGTGGCCCCGGCATGCAGGAGATGCTCCACCCCACCTCCTTCCTCAAGGGCGCCGGCCTGGGCAAGAAGTGCGCCCTGATCACCGACGGCCGTTTCTCCGGCGGCACCTCCGGGCTCTCGGTCGGACACATCTCCCCCGAGGCCGCCCACGGTGGACTCATCGGACTCATCGAGAACGGTGACCCCATCACCATCGACGTCCACACCCGCCGCCTGAGTCTGGACATCTCAGACGAGGAGATCGAGCGCCGCCGACAGGAGATGGAGTCCCGGGACAAGCCGTGGACCCCGCTCCACCGCGACCGCCACGTCTCCACGGCCCTGCGCGCGTACGCCAAGATGGCCACCTCGGCGGATAAGGGCGCGGTCCGCCAGGTCGACTAAGGTGATCGGGGTGAATTCCCCGGATCTCCGTCAACCGCCCGCGACACTCTCCCACGCCGTCATCCTCCGGATGGTGGCTGTGCTGGGATGTGTCGCGGGCGTCGGCGTCACCGGCCGCCAGATGCTCATCACCGACTTCCCCGTCGACATGATCATCTACCGCGAAGGCGTCCTGGCTTTCCTCGAGGGCCGCGAGATGTACGCCGTGCCCATGTACGCCGGCGACCTCGCTCTGCCGTTCATCTACCCACCCTTCGGGGCCCTGGCCCTCGTGCCGCTCTCGGTCGGTGAGTGGCTCACCCACGACCTGGCCGGCGACCTCATGATCATGCTGTCCTCCGCCCTCGTGCTCGCCTGCCTGTGGTTCGTCCTCCGGGCCGCGACGGGCGCCCGCGTCGACCGGGACTCCCTGCTGGCCCTGACGACTGTCACCTGGGCCGGCATGATGCTCATCGAGCCGGTGTGGCTCAACGCCGGTTTCGCGCAGGTCAACATCGTCATCATGGGGCTGGTCATCCTCGACCTCGTCCCCCGGAAACGCTTCCTCCCGCAGGGCACCCTCATCGGAATCGCCGCCGCCATCAAGATCTCCCCGCTGGCCATGCTGCTGTTCTTCCTGCTGCGCAGGGACCTCAAGGCGATCCTCACCGCCGTCGTGTCCGCCCTCGCGGCCACCGGCATCGCCGCCCTGATCCGCTGGGACGCCACCGTCGAGTTCTTCAGTTCGGTCCTGCTCGGCATGGGCACCGAATCCGAGTTCGGCGTCGACAGCGCCTACCAGTCCAACAGCTCCCTCAAGGGCATGATCATGCGCTGGTACCTCACCCCCGAATCCCTCGACGCACACAGCACCCAGGCCAACGTCATCTGGCTCGTCCTGTCCCTGGCCACCATCATCCTCGGCGGCTGGTTCATGATCGCGCTCATGCGCCGCGACATGCTTGTCGACGCCGCCCTGGTCAACGCCGTCATCATGCTCCTGATCTCCCCCGTCTCCTGGTCCCATCACTGGGTGTGGCTCACCCTCCTGCTGCCGGTCGTCGCCTGGCGCTGCGCCACCACCCTCGGGGCCCCGGTGTTCCTCAGCGCCTGGGTCATCCTCTGGACCGCCCTGGTCCTCCACGAGCCCCCGAAGTGGTGGTACGGCGACAGCATCGAGGTCCACGCCCTCACCTTCACCGAGAAGCTGCTGGTCTCTGACTTCGTGTGGCTTGCCATCGTGCTGCTCATCGCCTGGGCTGTGGCGCTGCGCGGGGTCCCTCGGGCGACGCCTGCGGCGATCGCGGCGTGACCCTGCATTGCCTGACCCTGCATTCGGGGACATCCCCTGCACTGCAGCGCAGTGAATCTCCCCGAATGCAGGGGTGATCCGGAAATCAGGGAACCGACAGGGACGAGCGACAGTCCAAGAGTGGTGACTGCACACTGACTCGAGGGGAGCCCATGAACGTCGCCACCTGGTCCGCGAAGATCATCGAACGACCGGACGGTCTCATTCTGCGGAGTGACCAGACCCATCTTCCGGACTGCAATCACGTTCTCAGAATGCTGGTGAAGCACCGGGAGATCCGCATGCTCAGCCGGGGCGCGTATGCCAGGTGCTCGACCATTGACGAGCTTCCACCGTGGGGCCGATTCGACCTGGACGCCCGGTCCGTGGGCTCCACGCGGGGCCGGATACTCGCCGGATACTCCGCGGCTGCCGTGCACGGATTGTGGCGGTATCAGTCGGTTCCGGGCCGGCACCACATCTACCGGCGATCCCAGGGAAGAAGGCTGACCACGGGTCCTCGCCTGACGGAGCTGCACAGTCGGCTGCTTCCGGAGGACACGGTCATGGTGGACGGTCTGTGGTGTACCAGTGTGGATCGCACCATCGCCGACCTTGTCCGGGTCCACGGATTTGGCGCCGGTTTCGTGGCCCTGTGTCACGCGCTTCGCCTCGGACTGACCTCCCGGGAGAACTTCGGTCGATTTTTGGGAGGCGAGGAAAGTTCCGGCGATCTTCGCACACTGGTCAACCGCGCCACCCCGGCAGTCGAGTCGGCGATGGAAGCCCAGTTCCTGGCGCAGTCGGTGTTCTACGGCGATTTCGACCTGATCCCTCAGTATGCGGTGACCGTCGAAGACGGGACCGTCTACCGCGTTGACTTCGTCGTCGAAGGAACGATTGAGGGAATTGAGCTGGACGGACGGGGTAAGTACGGGTCAACTGACGGGGAACAGCATTTCTCGTTGGAGCGGGAGAAACGGCGGGCGGACGCCATCCGACGAGCGGGTGTGACCACCGCGCACTACAGCTACCACCAGGTGGAGAAACTGCACACCTACCGTGCGACCCTGGCTCGGCTTGGGTTGCCGGACCGCACGGACTTCCCGCGGATCCACATCGACTGAGTACCCCTGCATTCGGGGAGCTTCCCTGCGCTGCAGTGCAGCCGATGTCCCCGAATGAAGGGGCACTCCGGATCGACAACGGCCCGGCTCCCGCAGCAGCGCGGAGCCGGGCCGTTGTGACGGTGACCAGAGAAACTAGCTCAGGGGGTTGACGCCTGCGCCGAACCACCACAGGGCGACGGCGCCGGCGATGGCCAGGAGGATGAAGATCCAGGAGCTGACCAGCGGGCGACGGGCCCAGCTGCGGCCGTAGTCGAAGGAGTACAGGCCCGGGCCGGTGAACTGCAGCGCCAGGGAGATGCCGAACAGGATGACCGAGAGCCACACCCCCTCGGACCAGGCGAAGACGTTGAGGCCGGCGCCACTGCCGGTGAGGGCGTGCAGCGCGGTGAAGGCGGTGACGATGGTCGCCACCATCGCAAACAGCGGCGTGATCAGGCCGAGGACGAGGAACACACCGGCCGCCAGCTGCAGCGACGGCACGATGATGGCCAGGCCGCCCGGTGCCAGGTAGTTGGCGTACTCGGACTCCAGTCCGGAGATGCCCTCGTTCCCGCCGAGGCGGAAGAAGGTGCCCACGGCCTCGAGGATGAGCCAGATGCCCAGGAGCAGTCGGATGATCAGCAGGCCGAAGTCGATGGTGCCGCGGCGGTGGTCGGGCACGGTGGTCTCGGTGACCACGTGCTCCTCCTCGACCACCGGGGCCGCGACCGGGGCGGGCTCGGCGTAGGTGGTGTCCTGGTAAGCCGGCTCGCTGTAGTTGGCGTTGCGGTCGAAGGAGACGGTCTCCCGGCTACCGGTGGGAGCGAAATCCTGGTCCTGGTAGTTGTCGCGGGGGCTGTCCTGCAGGTACTCGGTGCGGGCATCAGTGCGCGGCTCGGGCCGGGCCTGGCGGGGTTCTGCCGGGATCTCCTGCGGGGCGGCGCGACCGGCGCGGTTGTAGACGTCCCCGCCGGCTCCGGCGGCACCCGTGGCACCGGCGGCACCCGTGGTGCCAGCAGAACCAGCGGTGCCGCGGGGGAACTGGGTGGTGGCGTCGTCCCGTCCAGCGGTCGGGGTGGGGTCCTGCTGGGCGTTCCGTGCCGGTGACGCCGGGGACGACCCGGTGGGGGTGGATCCACCGGTGGGGGTGGTCTGGTCGTTGCGGTAGGTGGGTACGTCGATGCCGTCGTTGTCCGGGGTGTTGGCCCGGTCCGGATTCTGGTTTCGGTCGCTCATGACTGTCAGGTTAGGGCACGTGCGGGATTGTGGGTTGACCTGCGACGGCGCGCCGTGGGAGAAAACGTGGCGTCGGCCTTATGGGCGCTCAGCGGCAGCGGCTGAGCTCGCGGGCCAGGGCGGTGTGTTCGGCGCGGGTGATCCACAGGCCGTAGGCGGCCTTGACCTCGATCTGCTGCCGGGCGTAGGCGCAGCGGTGGTCCTTGTTGGGTGGTTGCCAGGTGGCGGCGTCGCCGGCCCCCTTCTGCCGGTTGAGGTCGGCAGCGGTGGCCTGGAGGTTGCGGGGGTCGTTGGCGAAGTCGCGGCGCGTCTCGTCGTCCCAGGCCTGGGCGCCTTTGGCCCAGGCGTCGGCCAGCGGGACAACGTGGTCGATGTGGACCCGGTCGTTGCCGCGGACGAACTCGATCCTCTCGCCGGAGTACGGGTCCGGCAGCAGGCCGGATTCGACGAGGCAGCCGTGGGTTCCGGGGCGGATGACCGGGTCGATGAGGTCGCGGCGGAGGATGTCGTTGCGGGTGTCGCAGCCGTTGCGTCCCCCGTCGACCCGGACGTCGTCACTCCAGGCCTGGCCGAAGTTCTCTCGGGCGTAGCCGGTCATGGGGGCGCGGCCCTTGATCGCGAGGGCGGAGAGGACGGGCGGGGTCGTGGCCGGTGGTGCGGTGGTGACCGGGGCGGAGGGTGCGGCGGGGAGGACGGCGGTGAGTGGGGCGTCGACACGCAGGGAGGCGGCGCCGATCACCAGCAGTGCCAGGAGGATGCCCAGGGCGGCGGCCAGTCGTTTCATGTCGCCTCTCACCGTAGCAATGCGGGCGGACACGTTGACCGGGCGTTCGAACACCGCTACAGTTGTTGATATGACAACAGACAACGACTGGGCAGGCGACGCGAAGAACGCGTCCACAGACGGCGAATTCGTCCGCGACACCAACTACATCAACGACCGCATCACCGCCGACGCCCCCGCCGGCACGCCGACCGAGCAGGCCGACGGCACTTACCACTGGCCCGTCGAGGCGGACCGTTACCGGCTCATGGCCGCCCGGGCATGCCCGTGGGCGCACCGGTCGATCATCACCCGCCGCCTGCTCGGCCTCGAGGACGTCATCTCCCTCGGGCTGGCCGGCCCCACCCACGACGTCCGCTCCTGGGTCTTCGACCTCGACCCCGACGGTGTCGACCCGGTCACCGGCCTGCACCGCCTGCAGGAGGGCTACTTCAACCGATTCCCCGACTACCCGCGCGGCATCACCGTCCCGGCACTGCTCGAGGTGTCGTCGAAGAAGGTCGTCACCAACGACTACCCCTCCATCGTCCGCGACTTCCAGACCGAGTGGACGCAGTTCCACCGCGAGGGCGCCCCGGACCTCTACCCGGTCGAGCACCGGGCGGAGATCGACGAGATCGCCAAGCGCGTCTACACCGAGGTCAACAACGGCGTCTACCGCTGCGGTTTCGCCGGTTCACAGGACGCCTACGACGACGCCTACGACCGCTTCTGGGCCACCATGGACTGGCTCGAGGAGCGCCTGACCACCCGCCGTTACCTGGTCGGCGAGCACATCACCTTCGCGGACATCTTCCTGTTCGTCACCCTCATCCGCCACGACGCCGTCTACTACTCCCACTTCAAGACCTCCCGGAACAAGATCTCCGAGCTGCCCGCCCTGTGGGGTTACCTGCGCGAGCTGTTCCAGCTGCCCGGTTTCGGCGACACCACCGACTTCACCGAGGTCAAGCAGCATTATTTCATCGTGCACAAGGAGGTCAACCCCACCCAGATCGTGCCCCAGGGCCCGGATCTGTCCGGCCTGGCCACCCCGCACGGCCGCGAGGCACTGGGCGGTCAGCCCTTCGCCGACGGCGTCACCCTGCCCGGCCCGGTCCCGGCCGGCGAGGAGGTCAAGAACCCGGAGCCGTTCCAGCAGGAACTGTTCGGGATTCCGGCAGCACGCTAGCCGCCCCGGCCACCGCATCCGTGAGCCGTTCGAGCAGATCCGACTCCAGCCGCCAGCGCTGCCAGTAGAGGTCCACGTCGACCACGGAGTCGTCGAGAAGCACCAGCTCACCGCTCTCGAGCAGCTCGCCGGCCTGCAGCTCCGGAACCAGGGCCCAGCCCAGGCCCACCCGCGCCGCCTCCAGGAATCCCTCGGACGAGGGAATCTGGGAGACGGCGCGTCGTCGTCTCACCGCCATGTCCAGCCGGCCCTCGAGGTCGGTGTCCTGCAGCGCGTCGTTGGGGCCGAAGCGCAGGGCGGGCATCCGCGCCCAGTCCAGCCGCCCGCCCGAGAGATACTCCTCCCGCAGCGCCGGGGTGGCCACCGCCCGGTAGCGCATCACCCCGAGCGGCAGGGTCTCACAGCCGGTCACCGGCGTGGCCTCCCGCGTAATGGCGCCGAGGACGTCGCCGCGGCGCAGGAGGGTGAGCGTATGTGCCTCGTCCTCGATCCGCAGGCGCAGCGTGGCGTGCCCGAAACCGGCGACGTCGCGCAGCACGGGCCGGAACCACGTGGCCAGCGAATCGGCGTTGACCGCCACCGACAGCGGCACCCGTTCCAGCCGGCCGGAGAGCTGCGCGTTGGTCTCCGCCTGGAGCAGCGCCATCCGGCGGGCGGCCTGGACGAGGACCTCACCGGCGTCCGTCGCCGTCGCCGGGCTGGTCCGCCGGACGAGCACCCGGCCGACGTCCTTCTCCAGTGCCTTGATCCGCTGGCTCACCGCCGAGGGCGAGACGCCGAGGACCGCGGCGGCGATCTCGAAGCTGCCTTCGTCGACGATGGCCAGCAGTGTCTCCAGGTGAAGCGGGTTCATGAAGCAATTCTAAACCAGGGTGAGCAGATGTAACTGGTCTTAATCGGGCTGATGAGCCACACTGGCAGACATGTCGATCGTGCTCGCCGGAATGCTCCTCGGATTCTCCCTCATCGTCGCCGTCGGACCGCAGAACATCCTGCTCATCCGCCAGGGCGCACGCCGTGAGGGCATCACCGCCGTCATTGTCGTCTGCCTGCTCTCCGACGTCGTCCTGCTGTCCCTGGGCACACTCGGCGTCGGCGTCCTCGTCGACCGCGCCCCGATGGTCCTCACCGCCCTGAAGTGGGCGGGCGTGGCCTACCTCGCCTGGTTCGCGTTCGCCGCGCTTCGCGACGCCGCCCGGGCCGGCCACCGCGAGGGCGCGGCCGTCATCGACACCACCGAGCCCGTCGACCGCACCACCGGCACCGGCGGGACAGCGGTCAGTACCGTCACCCGCCCCGCCCGGGTGCGCCCCCACCGCGCCTGGGTCAAGCCGATGTGGGCCGCGATCGCCCTGACCTGGCTCAACCCCGCCGCCTACCTCGACTCCCTCGTCATGATCGGCGGCATGGCCATCCAGTACGGCGACCAGGACAAGTGGCTGTTCACCGGCGGCGCACTCCTGGCCAGCGCCATCTGGTTCCCCGTCGTCGGCTACGGCGCCGGCCTGCTGTCCGGACCATTGTCCAGCCCGAAGGTGTGGCGCGTGCTCAACGTCATCATCGGCATCGTGCTCGGCGCCCTCGCCCTCAAGCTCGCGCTGATGTAGCCGCCCGCCGCAGGGCCTCCCCCGTCAGGCGCCGGGTGTGCCAGCCGTCCATGGGCACCGCCCCGACCGCCTCGTACGCCCGGATCGCCGGTTCATTCCAGTCGAGCACCGACCACTCCACCCGCCGGTAGCCACGCTCCACGGCGATCGCCGCGAGCGTGCGCAGCAGCGTCCCGCCGATCCCCTGCCCCCGCACGTCCGGGTCGACGTAGAGGTCCTCCAGCCAGATACCGTGCCGGCCCTCCCACGTGGAGTAGGTGAGAAACCACACCGCCATCCCGACGACCTGGCCATCCACCTCCGCCACGTGCGCGAACAGGGCCGGCTGCGCTCCGAACAGGCTGCGTGCCAGGTCCTCGGCCGTGGCGACGACCGCCTCCGGTTCCCGCTCGTACTCCGCGAGATCACGGATGAACTGGTGCATGGCGGGCACGTCGGACACGGTGGCGGGGCGGATGATCATGCCGGACAATCTACCCGGCCAGCTCACGCAGCCGCGCGGCGTCCAGCCGCATCGTGTGCCGGATCGGCTCCGTCACCTCCGCACCCAGCCCGCGGTAGAACCCGATGGACGGCTCATTCCACTTGAGCACCGTCCACTCCATCCGCAGGTACCGCTTATCGACGCCCACCCGGGCCAATGCCGCCAGCAACCTCGCGCCGAGCTTCCTCCCGCGCGCCTCCGGTCGCACGATGAGGTCCTCGAGCCACATCGTGTGCCCGCCCTCCCACGTGGACCAGCGCTCGAACCACAGGGCCACCCCGTCGAGCCGCCCCTCCCCTTCAACGACCAGGCCGTTGACCAGGCCGTCGGCCAGGCTGCGTCGGACATCGTCCACCGAGGTGGTGAACCCGTCCAGCTCACCGCTGTAGTCCGCGAGACCGCGGATGAGCTCGTGGATCTCGGGGGCGTCACCGGGCTCGGCGGGACGGATCACCTCGGTCACGCGAACGGTTCCGACACTGCGTCCAGGCGGGCGAGCGCATCCTGGCCCAGGTCGAGCTTCGGGGCGGCCATGAGCGCCGGCAACTGGTCCACGCGGGAGACCGACGCGATCGGCGCGGTGACGCCCTTGGCCAGCAGCCACGCGAGCGCGACGGTGGTCGGCTCTACGTCGTGCTCCTCCGCCACGGCCACGAGCGTGTCGACGACCGCGAGGGTGTCCCTGTTGAGCTGGTCCCCGATGAAACCGGCCCGGGCCCTGCCCTCGAGATCCTCCGCCGTGCGGTACTTGCCGGTGAGCAGTCCCGAGGCCAGGGAGAAGTACGGGAAGACGTCCGCACCGAACTCCTCGGCCAGCGGACCGTAGGAGGTCTCGTACTCGGCCCGGTGGACGAGGTTGTACTGCGGCTGAATCGCCACCGGGGTGGCCAGGGTGTCACGGGAGGCCTCGAAGAACTCTCGCATCCGCTCCGGGGAGTAGTTGGACAGGGCCAGAGCCTTGATCTTGCCTTGCGCGATGAGGTCGGTGGCGACGGCGACCTGTTCCTCGATGTCCACCGCATCATCGTCGTGGTGGTAGTAGAACAGGTCGATCGCCTCGACGCCGAGGCGGGACAACGATCCCTCCACGGCCCGGAACGTCGCCTCCCGGGTGCGGCCTTCGGCGCCCGGGAGGGCGCCGGACTTTGTGGCGACGGTGAGGTGGGAGGGGCGTCGAGAAGCGAGCCAGGAACCGATGATCGCCTCCGACTCCCCACCCTGATTGCCCTCGGCCCACATCGGATACATGTCGGCGGTGTCGATGAAGTCCCCGCCCGCCTCGACGAAGGCATCGAGGATCCGGAAGGACGAGTCCTCGTCGGCGGTCCACCCGAAGGTGTTGGTGCCCAGATTCAGCGGGTACACGGTCATCGGCTACTCCCCGTGGACGCGGGAGGCGGTGGCATCGGCCCAGATGTTGATCCCGGCGTCCCGGGCCACATCATCGATCGCCTTCAGCTCAGCCTTGGTGAACTCGAGATTGCCCAACGTGTCCAGATTCTCATCCAGCTGCGCGACCGAAGACGCACCGATGAGAGCGGAGGCGACCGTCTCCGCCCCGTAATCGCCCTGCTCACGAAGCACCCACGCCAGCGCCATCTGCGCCAGCGACTGGCCACGCTCCTGTGCGATGTCGTTGAGGCGCGAGACCATCTCGATGTTCTCCGCGCTCAGCATGTCACCCGACAACGACTTCTGCGCCGCCGCCCGGGAATCCTCCGGCACACCCTGCAGATAACGATTGGTCAGCAGACCCTGCGCCAGCGGCGAGAACGCAATGACCCCGAGGCCGTTGTCCGCAGCCGAGGTGAGCAGCGACTCACCGTCCTCCCCCGGCTCCTCGACCCAGCGATTGACGATGCTGTAGCTCGGCTGGTGGATGAGCAACGGACAACCCTCCTCCGCCATGAACCGCGCCGCCTCGGCCGTCAGCTCCGGGCCATAGGAGGAGATGCCGACATACAGCGCCTTGCCGGACGCGACGATGTCACGCAGCGCGTACATCGTCTCCTCCAGCGGGGTCTCCGGATCCGGACGATGGTGGTAGAAGATGTCCACGTAGTCCAGGCCCATCCGCTCCAGGGACTGATCCAGCGAGGCCATGAGGTACTTGCGGGAACCGCCGAAACCGTAGGGGCCCGGCCACATGTCCCAACCAGCCTTGGAGGAGATGATCAGCTCATCGCGGTAGCGCTTGAAATCCTCGGCGAACAGGCGCCCGAAGTTCGTCTCCGCCGAACCGAAGGGCGGGCCGTAGTTGTTGGCCAGGTCGAAGTGCGTGACACCCCGGTCGAAGGCGCGGCGCAGAATGGCGCGCTGGGTCTCCAGCGGCTTGTCGTCGCCGAAGTTGTGCCACAGGCCGAGCGAGATGGCCGGCAGCTTGAGTCCGGAGTTGCCGACCCGGCGGTACGGCATCGATTCATAGCGGTCCGGGGCAGGTACGTAAGCGTCCAAGGTATTCATAGGGCTCAATTGTGCCCGCGTTCGTCTGCTCGTGTCACGTGGGTCGCCGAGCGGCGGGGCCCATCCCGGGAAAGGTGCCGGTAGGTATCGCCTCCGGGCCATCTTTCGACTATTTCGAATTACCGGGAAAACCCCTGGTCGGCTGACCAGGGAGAACAGTTCTAATTCGAAAAAGTCGAAAATGCCGCGGATCGCGCACCTGTCCCAGTGTCTGTCCGCCACGGTCCCGATACCCTGGTTCGCATGACAACGGTAGCGATCTGTGTCGTCCGCCCCGACGGGGCCGTCCTGCTGCTTCGCGGGCCGCGCGGCTGGGAGTTCCCCACAGGTGAACTCCTCAACAAGGACCCGGGGCCGGCCACCGCCATAAGAACTCTCCGCGAGGATCTCGGCATTACTGTCACGCCTCGCCGGGTAGGCAAGATCGGGACAACCGCCGACACCATGCTGGTCGTGGCCGCCCCCGACGACGCCGATCTGACCCTGAAAGCCGGCGACACCCGGAAACCGGCGTGGGTTCCCCGCCTCCGGCTGCAGCAGTACCGGGACGAGCAGGGTTTCGCCCCGGAGCTGCAGGGACTGATGGAGTCCCAGGCGGACCGGCTGCTCAAGGACCTGGCGAAGAACCCCGCGGGGAAGGACCGCCGCCACACGTTCGGATTCATGGACGGACTGGAGGCTGTCGCCAGCATCATGCAGCTGGTCAGCCTGCCGTTCCGCCTGGTGGCGGCGATCTTCCGCTAGACGTCCGCCTCGTTCCCCTGCGCATGGGTGCGTAGAAGCCGAGCTTCTGGATGGAACGTCACTGGAGAAGCATCAAGAATCTGCTCGATCATCGTCTCAAAGAACTGCTCAGGACCGAGATCCCATGGCACCCGGTCAGCGGAAAGAGAATCAGGGGGAGTTTCATTTCGAGGAGTTCCGGGTAAAACCAATACGGGCCGGGAACCCTTGACGCTGCTTTCATCCCAGTCGACCAGCACAAGACAAGTAGCCGTGTATCCGTTACCGTCGCCCGCATCCCGGAGTTTACGGAGCATGTCAACTGCCCTGGTGAAGGCAGCAGGTTCCTCGACCAAAACGGATGCGTGCAACACGAAGAAGAAGCCCACCGCTGCCAGTGGATAACGAGCTCGGAGATTTCCTGCATCTCCGTAGGCTTCCTCGAAGCGATTGGCCAGGTTTTTTCCGAATGATGCCGTCATCATCTTGGTGGACACGAGCAGCTCAGGTCCCGTTGACCAGTGCGATATCGCCACATCCACCTGTTTGACGTAGGCCCTTCCCAGGAATCGGGCATCGGCTGGCGCGATTGAGCGATTCTTCTCCAAGAGTCCGCTGAGGTATTTCTCGACGTCCGACGACGACAACTCTATGAGCCGACGGACATCTGCCGGCAGAACCCAGGGGGCCGACTCTCGGGGCCATACGGAGGAAGGCTCGAAACCTGCCCGCCGAAATTCTCCGGCGATCCAGGCATCAACGGCTTTGGCTGCTCGACCGCTCTGTGTACGCGCCCCATCCAGCACAGGGCCGGTGATGAGCTCCCCCAATCTGTCGAGGTCAGGGTTGTAAACCACACGACCAGCGGCAACTCTCGTCCACGGATTAGACATGGGGCACTAATCCTTTCTGTCTCTTCTGACGGCGCTGACGTCGAGTCCGTAAGGTATCCCATTCGGCCACCAGGAGGTCCGCACTGTCCTTGTCCAGTCTTATTGCCGGTAGGACGATGTCGTCCACCCGCTGAACTGCCTCCGCAAAGTGCCCCTGCTTCAGAAGGTCTTTCACTTGGGATTTAATTCTCCGCAGGTCACCAGACACTTCGGTGATCACATCGGGCGACGGCACCCGCCACCTCTTTGCCTCACTGGGCTCCAGTTTTAACAAGCCTCCTCCGTAGCTGCGCCCATGGAGTTCTCCGTCGCTGGCGGTGGCTGAATTCAATGCCGCCAGTGGCAGAAGCTCCATGGCTAGATCACTCAAACCATCTCGCACCTTGAGCCCGTGGACGGAATTGATCATGTGCACGCCTGCGACATTAGCGGCGAGCTGCGGAAGGTCCTGGTTCATGTACGTGATGAACAAGTCCGGGACCGAACCCAGCGGAGTCCTCCACCAGGGTCGCCGGACCCGGCATTTGTAGCGCTCGTTGATGTCGAGCTGAACGCCTGCGCGAATCTTATCCTTGGCCGCGGGCGATAGATCCTCAGCCGGTCGGAAGAGATAAGCACGGGCACCCGAGTCCACCAGGGTTGCCCAATCTCGGTCGTCAAAGTCCAGTGCCCGCAAATGGCGCGAGCCGGATGGGGAGATGCGGACTAGATCCTCCGCATCAAAACCCATCTTGGACACCTCAGTTTGGTCAACGGTGAAGAAGTCGTTGGCTCCAGTCACGGCGCCGAGTCGGACGGTGCCCCATGATGACAGGGGCACCAGGCCCCCAGAACTCTCCAGGCCCGCCAACACCTCACCGGCGATGGACTGGCTCAGTACCCCACTCCACCGCTGCCCATTCTCGGGCAGTGGGACTTCAGAGAATTCGAGGTCTACCCCTGATCCGTTTCCGAGTCGTGCCACAGCAAGATGACTGGCTGTCTCGTGGCCGAATCCTTCGGCCACGAGCAGGACCACTTCTTCCTGAGCATTTACAAAGTGCAGGTCATCAACGAGAATGAGCTTCACCTGTCTGAAGCTTTCCGACAAGAAGTCTCGCACGGGAGCTGCGTATGAAGTGTGCAGGAGTTCTGCAGGCAGGACAAGCCCGAGATTTCCCCCTGTCTTGAGCATCGACGTGGCATGCACGACAAACGGCGCCCACGATGACGCCAGACCGTTAATTTCTACACCCGCGCTCCTAGCTGCCACTCGGGCTGACTCCCGCACCTCCCCAGTGTGTCGGTGAAACCTGAGGTAAGGGGGATTGCCCACGACCACGTCGGCGAATCGCCGGGGCGAACAAGAGAAAAAGTCAGCGACGTCAATCGTCGCCTGCAGACCGTGTTCCGCGATAATCTGCCGCGCGTTATCTGCGGATTCCGGGTGGATCTCGATTCCGTGGAGAAAAACATCAAGGCCTTTACCCGTCGCGACGTCCGCAGACGCCAGAAGGAGGGACGCCTCTCCGCAACTCGGTTCGAGGACGGTCAAGGGCGATCCACCGGCCGGTATCACCTGTTCAGCAAGAACCCGCGCCAGTCCCGGTGGGGTGAAGTACGCACCGCGTTGTTTGACCCCGGTCCCAATGACGATGTTCGTCATGCCCGTGCCACCACCTTCCATGTCAGTCAATCGTGGACCATAACAGGAAAGGGTGACACACAGACAGCAATCCTTCGAACAAATGTTCCCCTACTTCAGCTTCTCCGCGATGAGCTTGTTCACCTGGGCGGGGTCGGCCTTGCCGCGGGTGGCCTTCATCACGGCGCCGACGATGGCACCGGTGACCTTGGTGTTGCCGGCGCGGTACTTCTCCACGATGTCGGGGTTGGCGGCCAGTGCTTCGTCGACGGCGGCTTCGATGGCGCCGTCGTCACGCACGACCTCGAGGCCGCGGGCGGCGACGACCTCGTCGACGTCTCCTTCGCCGGCGACGACGCCGTCGACGGCCTGGCGGCCGAGCTTGGTGGTGAGTTTGCCTTCCTTGACCAGGGCGACGACGCGGGCGACCTGGGCGGGGGTGATGTCGAGGGCGTCGAGGTCGACGCCGGATTCCTTGGCCTTGGCGGCGAGGTAGTTGACCCACCAGGCGCGGGCCTCATCGGGGGTGGTGCCCTCTTCGACGGTGGCGATGATCAGTTCAAGGGCGCCGGCGTTGACCAGGTCGCGCATCTCGGCGTCGGGGAGTTTCCATTCCTCCTGGATGCGGGCGCGGCGGACCCACGGGAGTTCGGGGAGGGTGGCGCGTATCTCCTCGACCCACTCGGCGGGGGCGATGACGGGCGGGAGGTCGGGGTCGTTGAAGTAGCGGTAGTCCTCGGCGGTCTCCTTGGGTCGTCCCTTGGAGGTGGAACCGTCGGTCTCCTGGTAGTGGCGGGTCTCCTGGACGATGTCCTCGCCGTTGGTGATGGCGGCGGCCTGGCGCATCATCTCGAAGCGGACGGCCTGTTCGACGGACTTGAGGGAGTTGATGTTCTTGGTCTCGGTGCGGGTGCCGAACTCCTGCTGGCCGATGGGGCGCAGGGAGAGGTTGGAGTCGACGCGCATGGAGCCCTGATCCATGCGGGCGTCGGAGACACCGAGGGCCTTGACCAGGTCGCGGAGGGCGGAGACGTAGGCCTTGGCCACCTCGGGGGCGCGTTCGCCGGCGCCCTCGATGGGCCTGGTGACGATCTCGATGAGCGGGATGCCCGCGCGGTTGCAGTCAACGAGGGAGGCGGTCGCGCCGTGGATGCGGCCGGAGGTGCCGCCGAGGTGGGTGAGCTTGCCGGTGTCCTCCTCCATGTGGGCGCGTTCGATCTCGACGCGCCATTCGGTGCCGTCCTCGAGGAGGACGTCGAGGTAGCCGTCGTAGGCGATGGGCTCGTCGTACTGGGAGATCTGGTAGTTCTTCGGCTGGTCCGGGTAGAAGTAGTTCTTTCGGGCGAAGCGGGAGGATTCGGCGATGGAGCAGTTCAGGGCCAGGCCGATTTTGATGGCCCATTCGACGCCCTTGGCGTTGACCACGGGCAGGGCGCCGGGCAGGCCGAGGGAGACGGGGTCGACGTTGGAGTTGGGGGCGGCACCGAAGTGGGCGGAGCTGGCGGAGAACATCTTCGTCTCGGTGCCCAGTTCCACGTGGACCTCCAGGCCCATGACGGGGTCGAACTTCTCCAGGACCTCGTCGAAATCCATCAGGTCATACGTCGCGGCAGTCATGGTCCGGATTTTAGCCCGCCGGAGACCGTGCCGCCGTCATCGGGTCTCGCCGTGGAGGGGACGCAGTTCGAGCCACTCCCCGACGGGTGCGCCGCCGCGGCCCGGCGCGGCGGCGAGTTCGGCGGCGAGGGTGTGTGCGCGGGCGAGGTCGGCGACGTCGATAAGCATCCAGCCGGCGACGAGTGCGTTGGTGTCGGGGACGGGCTGGGTGTCGCCGTGGTGGTTGATGAACTCGGCGTCGTCGGACAGGGCGTGGCTGGAGACGTATTCGCCGGTGGCGCGGAGGCGGTCGGCGAAGCGTTCCATGTAGTCGACGTGGGCGGTGATCTCCTCGTCGGTCCACTCGGACATGGGGGTGTCGTTCTCGGAGGCGGGGGCGCCACGGTAGTGCTTGATCAGGGCTTATCGGGGCATGGGGCCGATGCTACGCCGGGTGCGGTGGTAGTTTCGGCCGCATGACCTCCCGGCGGCTGATGTCCGCCCTCCCTGTCGTTGTCGCCGTCATCCTGCCGTTCGCCGTCGCCTGGTCGCTGCTGGTGGTGTCGCAGACACGCCTGGGGGCGGATGCGACGGCGGCGTTGCGGGCGCAGGGTCAGCCCGATGGCCAGGTGGTGACGTTCACGGCCGGGCGGATCGATCCGGGGCAGGCCGACATCCGCCCGAATGAGGCGGCGTATGTCGGCTCGGTGTCGAAGACCTTCACTGCGGCGATGACGCTGCGGCTGGTGGACCGTGGTGTGCTGCGTATCGACGACCCCGTGGTCACCCACCTGCCCGCCTTCCGCGTGCAGGGCCCGCGGGAGGAGACGGAGGCGATCACGGTGCGGATGCTGCTGGAGCAGACCAGCGGGATCCCCACCTCGGCGGGCATCGCGGATCTCGGGGAGCGTGACCATGTGCAGGTGAGTGCCCGGGAACGGGTAGCCCGGCTGGCGCAGGTGCCCCTGGTGCCGGAACCGGGTGCGGAGTTCCACTACTCCAACTCCAACTACGCCGTCCTGGGGCAGGTGCTGGCGGTGGCGACGGGTTCTCTCTACCCCGAGCTGCTGCGTGAGGAGGTGATCACTCCCCTGGGGCTGACGCGCACGAACGCCGCGGGCGAGGGGTACGGCCGGGATGTCGGGTGTGGTCGGCTGGCGTTCTTCGGTGCGGGGCTGCCGTTGTGCCTGCCGCATGACCCGCACGGGGTCGCGGAGGGCTACCTGGTCTCCTCCCCCACGGATCTGGCCACGTTCGTCGAGGCGTTGCGCACCGGGCCCTACCTCACCCCGGAGTCGAGGGCGCTCATGCTCGAGCCTTCCGGGGGCCGGGAATACGGGGCGGGGCTGTTCCGGGAGGGGGATGTGGTCCATCACCCGGGCGATCTCACAGTGGCACACGCGGACGTCGGGGTGGACGTGGTCACGGGCCGGGGCACGGTCGTGCTGGTGGATCAGGCCGGGCAGCTGTTCGACTCCTCCGCCCCGTTCCGGGTCAGCCAGTTCGGCGAACCGGTCAGCGACGGCGGCTTCCGGGTGGTGGCGCTGGTGATGGTGGGCCTGGCCGCGGTGGTGGCGCTGTTCATCGCCGCTGACGTACTCATCCGCCGGCGGCGTACCTGGTGGTCGGTGGTCCTGCGGGTGGTGGTCGCCGTCGGCCTGCCCCTGGGGCTGTTCTACGCGGCCGGGCGGGGCCTGGGGTTGGCTGGCCTGCTGCCCTGGCCACTGGCGGTGGCGGCCGCACCGGATCTGCTGCTGATCCTGGCGGTGGCGTCGATCTACCTGCTCGGCTCGGCGGTGGTGTTTGGGGTCTCGGCGCGGCGGGTGGCCTGACGGCGGTCGGCGGCCCGGCACAGGGCGGCGACGATGGCGCCGGAGAGGTTGTGCCACACGGAGAACACCGCGGCCGGCAGGGCGGCGAGCGGGGACATGTACTGGGCAGCCAGTCCAGCGGCGAGACCGGAGTTCTGCATTCCCACCTCAATGGCCATGGTGCGGGCGGCGGACTCGGGCTGGCGGGTGGCCTTGCCGGCCAGGTAGCCGAGCAGGTAGCCGACGCCGTTGTGGAGGATGACGGCGACCAGGACGATGAGGCCGGCGGAGACGATGTTGTCGCGGGAGCCGGAGACGACGATGGCGACGATCGTGGAGATCGCCAGCACGGAGATCCACGGCATGGCGGGCAGGACCTTCTCCACCAGCGACCCGGCGAGCAGGCGGATGACCAGGCCGGCGATGACGGGGATGAGCACGATCTGGACGATGGACAGGGCCATGGATCCGGCGTCGAGCGGCATGTACTGGCCGGCCAGCCACAGGGTGAGCAGCGGGGTGAAGACGGGGGCCAGCAGCGTGGAGATGGATGTCATGGTCACGGAGAGGGCGACATCGCCTCGCGCGAGGTAGGAGACGACGTTCGAGCTCGTGCCGCCCGGGGCACAGCCGACGAGGATGACGCCGGCGGCGATCTCCGCGGGCAGCTGGAGGATCCACACGACAGCCACGGCGACGGCGGGCATGATGACGTACTGGGCGACGACACCGAGCAGCACCGGCAGGGTCGGCGGGCCACGAGCGCGAAATCGATCGGGCGCAGCGTCAGGCCCATGCAGAACATGATGATCGCCAGCAGGGTGTTGGTCCACCCGGAGATGGTCTGCACGGCGTCGGCGGCGAGAAAGCCGATGATTCCACCGACGATGACCAGGACGGGGAAACCCAGGGCCGCGATGTAGGCCGCCCGGTCATCGGCGGAGGACGATGCGGTGGATGTGGTGCTTACCTGCGTGTCTGTCATGCCTGCATACCTTAGGCTCGGGCCATGAGCATCGCGGAGTTGCCCGTCACCCTCATCCGCGGCGGTACCAGCCGAGCAGCGTTCCTTCGCCTGCCTGACCTGCCGGAATCCACTGCCGAGCGGGACCGGTTGTGCCTGAATCTTATCGGCAGCCCCGATCCGCAGGCCGTCGACGGCCTCGGCGGCGGGGTGTCCTCGAACAGCAAGGTGATGGCCGTGGGCACGCCGTCAGAGCACCCGGACTGTCCCGCCGGCGTGGACCTGGTGAGCCTGTTCGCCCAGGTCTCGCCCACCGAACCCACCGTCGACTGGTCCGGCAACTGCGGCAACATCTCCTCCGCCATCACCGCCTTCGCGCTCCACCGCGGCCTGCTCCACGCTTCCGGTGACCGGCTCACGTGCCGGGTGTGGAACGCCAACACCGACTCTGTCCTGGAGCTCAGCCACCCACTTGTCAGAGGCCGCCTCCCCGACGTCGGCGACTTCCACCTCGACGGTGTGGACACCGACGGCGCGCGTATCGACGTCCGCTTCCTCCACCCCGGCGGAGAGAAGAGCGGGTTGATCCTCCCGCACGGCCCCCGCACCGTGCTGCCCGGCAGCGAGCTGGAGGTCAGCCTCGTGGACATCGCCAATCCGATCGTCATGCTCCGGGCGGGTGATGTCGGCGTGGACCCGACGCGCCCGTCCGCCGAGCTCAACGCCGATGCAGGGCTACTGGACCGCCTCGAGTCGATCCGTGGGGAAGCCGCCGTGCTCCTGGGTCTGAGTGGCCCGGTCCTGCCGCGGGTGGCGATCATCGGCCGCGGCGATCAGGTCCCCGTCATCATGACCTCGGTGGGCCGGGTGCATCACGCCCTGCCCGCCACCGGCATCCTCGCCCTCGGCGGAGCCATCGCCCTGGGTGGGACGGTCGCCGACCGGCCGGCGGCATCGGAGACGGTCCTGCGCCACCCCAAGGGCACGGTGACGGTCTCGGCCGCCGTGTCCGCCTCCGGCGACGAGCTCGAGTGGGTCGCACTGGCCCGGACCGCCCGGATCATCATGGACGGGACGGCACGGATTCCCCGGTGATCTCAGCCGAACATCGCCTGCGCGGTGTTGTAGCGGTCCAGTGGCACGGTCTTGAGGTGCCCGACGGCCTCCTCGAGCGGGATGTTGATGATCCGCTCGCCGTCGAGCGCCACACAGGTGCCGAACTTGCCCTCGTGGACCGCACGGGTCGCGCGCACGCCGTAACGGGTGGCCAGCACGCGGTCGAAGGCGGTGGGGGTGCCGCCGCGCTGGATGTGGCCGAGGACGGTGGTGCGCACGTCATGGCCCAGGCGGGCGTGGATCTCGTCGGCGATCTGCTGACCGATGCCGGTGAAGATCTCGTGGCCGAACTGGTCGACCCCACCGGACTTGAGCTCCATGGTGCCCTCCTCCGGGGCGGCACCCTCGGCGACGACGATGATGCCGTACTTCTCACCCATCTGGAAGCGGCGTTCCATGGCCTTGCAGATCTCGGCGATGTTGAACGGAACCTCGGGGATGACGGTGTAGTGGGCGCCGCCGGCCATGCCGGCGTGGAGGGCGATCCAGCCGACGTGGCGGCCCATGACCTCGACGATGAGGATGCGGTTGTGGGACTCGGCGGTGGTGTGCAGCCGGTCGACGGCATCGGTGGCCACGGCGACGGCGGTGTCGAAACCGAAGGTGTAGTCGGTGCCGTTGACGTCGTTGTCGATGGTCTTGGGCACGCCCACCACGGGGATGCCGTTGTCTGCCAGCCACTGCGCGCCCTTGAGGGTGCCCTCGCCGCCGATGGGGATGAGTGCGTCGATGCCCGCGTCGGCGAGGTTCTCCTTGATCTGGTCGATCCCCTCCTTGAACTTGTCCGGGTGGAGGCGGCCGGTGCCGAGGATCGTGCCGCCGCGCAGGAGGATGCGGTCAATGTGCTCGTCGTCGTAGAGGTCGACGCGGCGGTCCTCCAGGAGGCCGACCCAGCCGTCCTCGTACCCGACGACGGTCGAGCCGAACTCGGCGCTGGCGGTACGGACGATTCCGCGGATGACGGCGTTGAGACCGGGGCAGTCGCCGCCGGAGGTGAGGGTGGCAAGTCGCATGGTGACCACTCTATCCCCGTGCCCGTTCTCCTGCGACGGGAGGGGACGGAGAGGTGCGGCGGAAGAAGGCCACGGAGAGGAAACCGAGGAACAGTGCCAGGCTGGGCAGCAGCAGCGCGTTGGCCATGCCGTCGACCACCCCGAGCTGCTCCGCACCCACCTGCATGGCGGCGCCGACGGCCGCGGCACCGAGGACCGCGCCGGTCTGGCGGGTGGTGTTGTACACCCCGGACGCGGCACCCATGTGGGCAATGTCGACATCGCGCATCGCGGTGGCGGAGTTCGGTGCCCACACGAAGGCGCTGCCCAGCCCGAAGAGGGCGATGGGGAGGAGGAAGAGAGTCACGGGGGCGTCGATACGCATGATCGCCCAGGCCAGGAGGAGGGCGCCGGTGACGGTGCCGAAGCCGATCATGGACATGATGCGCGGGTGGTAGCGGTCGGCGAGGGGGCCGACAATGGGGGAACCGATCATGGCGACGACCGCCATGGGCACCATCATCAGACCCGCCTGGCCGGAGGTGAGGCCGCGGCCCTCCTGCAGCCACACCATGATCGGCAACATCATCGACGAGACGGTGAAACCCATCATCGCGATGGAGAACGTGCCGATGGAGTAGTTGCGGTTGCGGAAGATCTCCAGCGGCACCAGGGGTTCACTCCCCCGCCGGGTGGCCGTCGCCTGCAGCCGGATGAACAGCGCGATGAGGACCAGGCCGCTGAGCAGGAGCGCCACCGACCAGGCGGGCCAGCCGAACTCCGGGCCCTGCTGGATGGCGAAGACGAGTGCGGTCATGCCGAGGATGGAGACGGCGACGGAGGGGGCGTCGATACGCCGGGCGTAGGTGGGCAGGCGTGGCACCCACAGGCCGGCGAGGATGAGGGCCGTGATGCCGACCGGCACATGCAGCAGGAAGATGCCCTGCCAACCGACGGTGCCCACGATGAATCCGCCGAGGACCGGGCCGACGAGGCTGGCCACCGAGCCGACCGCACCCCACACGCCGAGCGCGGCACCGCGGTGCTCCCGGGCGAAGACACGGTTGATCACGCTCATCGTCTGCGGGGTGAGGATCGCCGCCCCCAGCCCCTGCACCGCACGGGTGGCGATGAGCACCTCGATGCTCGGGGCGAACGCGCCCGCCACCGCCGCCAACGTGAACACCGCGATCCCGACCTGATAGACCGTGCGCTGACCGAAGCGGTCACCCAGCCGACCGGTGAAGAACAACGGCACCACGATGCACAATAGGTAGATCGACGTCACCCACACCACCTGGTTGAGGCTGGCGCCGAGCTCACGCTGCAGCGCCGGGGTGGCCACCGCGATGATCGTCTGATCGACGAGGATCATGAAGAACCCCAGGCACAGGGCCGCGAGCGCGCGCCAGGCCTGGGGCTTCGGGAGCACCGTGGAGGCGGAGTTGTCCATGGGGCTGGTCATTGGACCGACTGTAGCGGAGCCGGGCACCCGGTTAGGATCAGGGCATGAGCATGATCGACATCAAGGATCCGAAGAACGTCAACACCGCCGCCGTCGTCGGCCTCGGCCTGGTCGGCGGGTGGCTCACCGCCCGCGAGACCGGTATCCGCCCCCTCGGCGGGGCCGTCCTCGCCGCCGCCGGCGGTTGGGCCGTCCGCAGCTGGCTGGCCAAGACCGACCCACTGACCACCGCCGGACTCACCGCCCTCTACGTCGGCGGTTTCGGCGCCTCCCACCCGCTGGCGAAGAAGATCGGTTCCTGGCCGGCCGTGCTCACCGTCACCACGGTCGCCGCGGGTGCGGCCGGGGTGCTGGCGGACCGTTAATTGGTGTCGGCGTCCCCGGCAACCTCGGCTTCTTCGGCGGCCTCGAGCGCCTCAAGCTCCTCAAGCTCAGTGACGAAGTCACGCTTCGAGGACTGCCACTGGTCCTCGGTCATCCCGAGGCGCCAGTAGCCGGAGATGGACACGTCCTTCTTGTCCACCCCGCCGTCGACGAAGAGGAAGCGACGCAGCTCCTTGATCATCTCGGCCACGCCGTGGATGAACCAGCTGGTCCGCTGCTCGGGGATGCCGGCGTCGCGCACCGCCTGCGACAGCGCGGTGCCGTGCGTAGCCCCCTCCCGGTGGACCCAGTGCATGGTCACGCCCTCACGGCGCGGCATGAGAAACTCGGCGCCGGTGGTGGAGATCTCCACGTACACGTCCGCGGTGGCGCCGGCCGGGAGCTTCTCGACGCCCGCCGCGATCGCCGGTGCTGCCGATTCATCGCCCGCGAACACGAAGTGCCCGTAATCCTCGTCCGGGTGCCAGGCACCACCTGGGCCGACGAAGGGGATGACGTCACCGACCGTGGCATCCTGTGCCCACGGTCCGGCCAGGCCCTCGGTGCCGTGGGTGACGAAGTCGACCTCGATGTCCCCCGAGGTCGTGTCCACCCGGCGCAGCGTGTACGTCCTGGTCACCGGGTGGAGGGTGCGGGGCAAGGTCTCCCGGATCTCCGGCAGGTCGTACGGCCAGGAGTAGTCGGCCTCCTCCGGCACGAACAGCAGCTTGATGTAGTGGTCCGTGTGCGGCAGGTCGCGGCCCTTGAGACCGGGGGCGCTGAAGGTCAGTCGGATGAGGTCCGGGGAGAGCTGGACCTTGTCGGTGACCCGGGCCTCGAGGGCACGACGGACGGGCTTCGCGGGGTTGTTCATGTAGGCAACCCTAACTTATCGCTCAGATCGTGGTGTTCGGCGGGGTGGCAGGTTCTGTTTCGGACCGGCTCGCCCGGGTGGAAGGCACTTATCTGTCCACTGTGCCGCTCCCGGCCCCGGTTTTCCGGCCAACCTCGACAGAAAAGTGCCTTTGTTGATCTGTCACCGCTCCCGGTTGCCTCCCGGGGTGCTCCAATTCGGGATCACCCGCCCTGTCGACGGCGTGATCCCGAACCCTGGGACCCTGGGGCCCTGGGGTAAGGACTACCGACGCCCGGCCTCGAAGGCACCGCCGACGCGGTAGAGGCGGTCGTCGGCGAACGCCGGGGCCATGATCTGCAGGCCGACGGGCAGCTCGGTGTCGGAGGCGACACCGGCCGGGACGGACATGCCGCACAGGCCCGCGAGGTTGAGCGGGAGGGTGCACAGGTCGAAGTTGTACATCTCCAGCGGGTCGGAGGTCTTCTCCCCGAGCTTGAACGCGGTGGTCGGGGTGGTCGGGGTGACCAGGACGTCAGCCTTCTCGAATGCGGCGGTGAAGTCGCGGGCGATGAGGGTGCGCACGCGCTGGGCCTGCAGGTAGTAGGCGTCGTAGTAGCCGACCGACAGGGCGTAGGTGCCGATGAGGATGCGGCGCTTGACCTCCGGGCCGAAGCCTTCTGCGCGGGACAGCGACATGACGTCCTCGGCGGAGTGGGAGCCGTCGTCGCCGGCGCGCAGGCCGTAACGCATGCCGTCGAATCGGGCGAGGTTGGAGGAGACCTCACAGGGCATGATGAGGTAGTAGGCGGCGAGGGCGTCGTCGAAGTGGGGGCAGTCGACCTCGACAAGCTCGGCACCCTGGTTGACCAGCTGTTCGAGGGAGGCGTGGTAGTTGTCCATGACGCCGGGCTGCCAGCCGTCGCGATCGAACTGCTTGACCACGCCGACCTTGACGCCGGACAGGTCGCCCGTGGCGCCGTCGCGGGCGGCGGCGACGACTGGGGCGACCTCACGGTCGACGCTGGTGGCGTCGAAGGAGTCGTGTCCGGCGATGATCTCGTGCAGGAGGGCGGTGTCGAGGACGGTGCGGGCGGTGGGCCCGGCCTGGTCCAGGGAGGAGGCGGCGGCGATGAGTCCGTAGCGGGAGACGGTGCCGTAGGTCGGCTTGACGCCCACGGTGTTGGTCAGCGCGGCGGGCTGGCGGATGGAGCCGCCGGTGTCGGTGCCGATGGCCAGCGGAGCCTGCCCGGCGGCGAGTGCCGCCGAGGAACCGCCGCCGGAGCCGCCCGGGGTGCGGTCGAGGTCGTAGGGGTTGCGGGTGACGCCGTAGGCGGAGTTCTCCGTGGAAGAGCCCATGGCGAATTCGTCGAGGTTGGTCTTGCCCAGGATGGGGATGCCGGCCTCGCGGAGCTTGCGGGTGACGGTGGAGTCGTAGGGGCTCATCCAGCCCTCGAGCATCTTCGACGCGGCGGTCGTCGGGGCGTCGGTGGTGGTGAGCAGGTCCTTGAGCGCCAGCGGCACACCGGCCAGGGCGGAGGCGGGGGCCTCGCCCTTGTCCAGGGAGGCGTCGACGGCGTCGGCGGCGGCCAGGGCCTCGTCGGCACCGACGTGGAGGAAGGCGTTGATCGTTTCGTCGGTCTCGGCGATGCGGTCGAGGTGGGCCTGGGTGACCTCCCGCGAGGTGACCTCACGGGAGTGGATCTTCTCGGCCAGCTCGGCGGCGGTGAGCGAGGTCAGTCCGGTCTCGGGGACGGTGTAGGTGGTCATGGTTACTGCTCCTCCCCGAGGATCTGCGGGACGACGAAGCGGTCGTCCTCGACGGCCGGGGCCTGGTCGAGGGCCTGCTCGGCGGTGAGGGTGGGGACGACGACGTCCTCACGCATGGACGTGGTGATCGAGTGCGGGTGGCTCATCGGCTCAACGCCGTCGGCATCGACCTGCTGCACGGCGGAGACATTGGCGACGATCTCGTCGATCTGGCCGGCGAACTTCTTCAGTTCGTCGTCGCTGAGCGCAAGGCGGGACAGCTTCGCGAGGTGGGCGACCTCGTCACGCGAAATTTCGGACACTGCGGGCTCAATCCTTTACACGTCTACGAATGAACTCGTCCCATGCTACTGCAGGGGCCGGAAGCGGAGATTGTGAGGGTTTGCCCTCGAGTTCGCACACACGACCGTAAGCGTTGCCTATGATGAAGGCAGCGTCAGCAGTGTTATACCGGGTTCCCCGGGTACCACCCCCGCACGATCACGAGCTCCACTGAAAGGGAGTCTTCCCCACCATGTCGTTTCTCATCCGCGTCCTGCTCCCCGATGTCCCGGGAAGCCTGGGACAACTCGCGGAGGCCATCGGATACGCCGGCGGAAACATCCAGTCGGTCGACATCGTGGAGGTGTTCCCCGACGGCACGGTGATGGATGACATCGTCGTCGGCCTGCCCAACACGGTCATGGCGGACACGCTCATCACCGCCGCGAACTCCATCGAGGGCGTGGAGGTCGACTCGATCCGCCCCTTCTCCGGTCGGGTGGACCGTCGCGGCCAGATCGAGATGCTGGCCAAGGTCGCCGCGTTCTCCCGCACCATCCCCCGCGCCATGGAGGAGCTGGTCACCGTCACCCCGCAGTCCATGACCGCGTCGTGGGCCATCGTGCTTGACGACGCCGTGGACTCCCCCATCACCCGCGTCGCCGCGTCCCTGGCGGCGCCGGAGGATGACGGCTCCAGCCCGGTGAGCATCGACGTCGCCCAGGCCCGCATGCTCAACGCGGAGGCCGAGGACTGGGTCCCGGAATCGTGGGGGCTGCTCGACTCCTCCCTGGCTGCCACTCCCCTGGTCGGCACCGGCATGGTCCTCGTTGTCGGGCGTACCGGCGGCCCGGACTTCCTCGCCAGCGAAGTCCAGCATCTCGGCCACATCGGCCGCATCGTCGGCGCGATCCTCAGTTGAGCCACTTGCCCGGGATCCCCAGCAGTCAGCGACTGCTCCGCTTCTCCGCCTGGTTCCAGGCCGCGATGTTCGGCCTGTTCGTCCTGCTGGGATTCCTCGTCCCGCACCACTCGCTGATCATCACCGCGTGGATGGCCACCCTCGGCGCCTTGCTCGCCGCCGTCCTGCTCATCCCCCATCTCAGGCGCGATCGCTGGCGCAGTCTCCTCGGGCTGCTGGCCAGCCTTCTCTGTTTCGTGGGCTGGGGTTCCTGGATCGTCGCGTGGTGGCAGTACGGCACCCTCGACGGGTCGATCATCAACATCACCTGGTTCCTGGCCGTCGTCGGTGTCATTCTCCATGTCAGCGCAGCCAGAAAGGCCGCCCGCGACACTCCCCGGGAAAGCCGACCGTGACCCCGCAGTTCGAATGGGTGCCTCGGCTCTCCTCCACGGCCTGATGTTCTGGATCGTGTTCGAGGACTACCGCTCCTTCGATCTGTTGCCGATCGCCGCGGGAATCGGGGTCGCGGCCGGACTCCTCGCCGTCGGGTTCGTCGTCATACGACGTCGTGATCTGCGGGTGGGTGCGCTCGTCACGGCGCTGGCGGCCGGGGTCTCGCGCTGGTCGGGTGGGGCAACTGCCTGTGGTTCGTGGCCACGACGACGACCTGGGAGACCCGTCTACCGGACCCTGTGGCGGTGTTCTTCCCGGCACTTGCGCCCATCATCTTTCTCGTGGCGGCGCTCATTCCCGGCCCGCCGCACCGGGCGTGATGTCGGTGCTCCGGGCCGGGTCTCCTGTCCGTACTCGCTGAGCGTCTAACCACCCAGGACGATGCCCTCCCGTCTCGGGTCGGCTCCTCCGATGATGCCGTCCTCGGTGACCACGAGTGCCGAAAGACCACTGGACTGGTCCTCGGTGTCCACGGTGTGGCCGAGGTCCTCCAGCCCGGAGACGAGGGAGTCACTGTCGGACATGAGGGGGTGTTCGCCGCCGATGGTGGTGTCCTCGGTGTTGCGGGCGCCGAAGTTGGGGGCGGAGACCGCCTGCTGGGGGTTCATGTCCCAGTCGACGATGTTGAGCAGGGTCTTCACCACGTACTGGATGATCAGGGAGCCGCCCGGGGAGCCGAGCACCATGCGCAGGTCGCCGGGAGCATCGCCGTCGGCACGGTCGAAGACGAGCATGGGCGACATGGAGGAGCGGGGGCGTTTGGCGGCCTCGACGCGGTTGGCCACGGGCTCGCCGTCCTCGCCGACGGGCTCGGCGGAGAAGTCGGTGAGCTGGTTGTTGAGCAGGAAGCCGTTGGTCATGTGGAAGGAGCCGAAGCCGGCCTCGATGCTGGTGGTGGCGGAGGCGGCGTTGCCCTGGGCGTCGATGACGCTGATGTGGGTCGTGCCCTGTTCAGGCAGATCGGCGCCGCGGGCAATGGCGGGGACGAGTTCGCCGGGCTCGGCGACACCCATGGAGGCGTTCTCGTCGATGAGTTCGGCGCGCTCACCGATGTAGCCGTCGGTGAGGAAGGCGCCGACGCCGCCGGGGATCTCGGTGAAGGCGGGGTCGGCGATGTAGGCGTCGCGGTCGGCGTAGGCCAGTCGTTCGGCCTCGGAGACGAGGTGCACGGCCGCCGGGGTGGGCAGTGCGCCGTCGGGCCCGGCTTCGCCGGGGGCGTGCTGGGCGAGCTCGAAGCCGTCGAGCAGGCGCAGGGTCTCCAGGACGGCGACACCGCCGGAGGAGGACGGGGGCATGCCGCACACGACGGTCTCGCGGTAGGGCGCGCACAGCACCTCATGCTCGATCGGGGTGTAGCCGGCGAGGTCGGCGGTGGTCATGAGCGAGGGGGTCATGCCGTCGTCGTCACGCGTGGCCGCCTCGACGATGGACTGGGCCAGCTCCCCGGTGTAGAGGGCGTCGGGCCCGTCTGTCGCGAGCGTGTCGACGACCGCGGCATACTCCGGGTTCTGCAGCACCGTCCCGGCCGGCTTCGCCGCACCCTCCGCATCGAGGAAGTAGGCGCGGGCCTCGGGGTCGCGGGCGAGGTCCTCGGCGGAGCTCTCGACGGAGGCTGCCATGCGCGGGGAGATCTCGAAACCTTCGGTGGCCAGGTCACTGGCCGGGGTGAGGTTCTCCGACCAGTCGCGGGCACCGAAGCGCTCGTGGAGGGTGCCGAGTGCGGCGACGATGCCGGGCACGCCGATGGAGCGTCCCGAACGGCGGGCGTCCGGGACGGGTGCACTCTGGTCCTCGGGGGAGACGTGGATGAGGTAGTTCTCGTCGGCGGCCAGCGGGGCGACCTCGCGGCCGTCGATGGCGACGTTCTCGCCGGTGACGGCGTCATGATAGAGGATGTACCCGCCACCGCCGATGCCGGAGGACTGCGGTTCGGTCAGGCCGAGGACGAACTGGGCGGTGACGACGGCGTCCGCTGCGGTGCCGCCCTGGAGCAGGACGTCGCAGGCCGCACGGGTGGCCACGGGGTTGGCCGTGGCGACCGAGAAGGACTGGGTCTGCACCGCCTGCATGCCGGAGCGGTAGCCGGTGGCGATCTCCGGGTTGGTGGTGATGTCGCGGTCGCTCTCGCCGCCGGTGGCCTCTCCCCCGGCGTCGTCGCCGGCGGGTGCCTCGTCGAACTCGCAGTTGCTGGCGGTGATGGGGGCGACCTCGGCGGCCGGGGCCGCGTCAGCGGTGGTCGTGGTGGTGGTTTCGGTGGTGTCGGTGGATTCCTGGTCGGCGGTGGTGCAGGCGCTGAGCACGAGCGCCGTGAGGGACACGGCGACCAGGACGGAGCGTGGGCTTGTGATGGGCGTCATTCATCAACTGTAATGCACCTCACACTCCGGCGGGCGGGATTTCAGCCCCTATCCCGGCGATCCGGTCTCCAGGAGGCGGACGAAGCCGGCCTCGTCGAGGATGGGCAGGCCCAGATCGCGGGCCTTGGTCTCCTTGGAGCCGGCGTTCTCGCCGACGACGACGTAGGAGGTCTTCTTGGACACCGAGCCCGACGCCTTGCCGCCGCGGGCGAGGATGGCCTCCTTGGCTCCGTCGCGGGTGAAGCCCTCGAGCGAGCCGGTGACCACGACGGTCAGGCCCTCGAGGGTCTGCTCGGCGAGGTCCTCGCTGTCGTCGGCCATGGTGACGCCGGCGGCGGCCCAGCGGTCGACGATCTGGCGGTGCCAGTCCACCTCGAACCAGGCGCGGAAGCTTTCGGCGATGATCGTGCCGACGCCGTCGGTGTCGGCGATGTCGTCCACGGGGGCGTCGATAAGCGCGGGCAGGGAGCGGTAGCGGGCGGCGAGTGCGCGGGCGGCGGTCGGGCCGACGTGGCGGATGGAGAGGGCGACGATGACCCGCCAGAGGTCCACCTGCTTCGCGGATTCGAGGTTGGCCAGGAGTTTCTCGCCGGAGGCGTTCACCGTGCCCGCCTTGGTGGTGTACACCTTCGAGGCGAGCAGGTCCTCGGCGGTGAGGTCGAACAGGCCGGATTCGTCGACGAGGATGCCGGAGCGGATGAGATCCTGCGCGCCTTTTTCGCCGAGGGCCTCGATGTCGAAGGCGCCGCGACCGGCCAGATAGGTCAGGCGAGCGCTGAGTTGGGCGGGGCAGCTGCGGGTGTTGGGGCAGCGCCAGTCGGCGTCGCCCTCCTTCTGCGGTGCCAGGCGCGTGCCGCAGGAGGGGCACAGCGTGGGGAAGATGAATTCGCGTTCGCTGCCGTCGCGCTTGTCCGCGACGGGTCCGAGGACTTCGGGGATGATCTCGCCGGCCTTGCGGATGACCACCGTGTCCCCGATGAGCACGCCCTTGCGCTGGACCTCGGTCTGGTTGTGCAGGGTGGCCATGGACACGGTCGAGCCGGCGACGAAGACGGGCTCCATGATGGCGAAGGGGGTGATGCGGCCGGTGCGGCCGACACCGACCTGGATGTCGACGAGCTGGGTGGTCACCTCCTCCGGCGGGTACTTGTAGGCGATGGCCCAGCGCGGTGCGCGGCTGGTGGATCCCAGGGCGCGCTGCTCGGCGTAGGAGTCGACCTTGACCACGAGGCCGTCCATCTCGAAGACGGCGTCGTGGCGGTGGTCGGCCCAGTAGGCGACCTTCTCGCGGACCGCCTCCGGGGAATGGACCTGCTCGATGTAGGGGCTGACGGGCAGGCCCCAGGCAGCGAGTGCCGTGTAGGCCTCGTGCTGGGTGGCGGGCGTAAAGCCCTCCCGCGCGCCGATGCCGTGGCAGACCATGCGCAGGCGCCGCTTGCGCACGTCCGCCGGATTCTTCTGCCGCAGCGAACCGGCGGCGGCGTTGCGGGGGTTGGCGAAGGGCTTGCCGCCCTCGGCCTGACGCAGCTCGTTGACCTCGGCGAAGTCCTCGACGGCGATGAACACCTCGCCGCGGACCTCCACGAGCGCCGGGACGGGGAACTCCTCGGTGCCGGTGAGCTCGTGCGGGATGTCGTCGATGACCTTCGCGTTGGCGGTCACATCCTCGCCGACCCGGCCGTCGCCACGCGTGGCGGCCCGCTCGAGAACGCCGTCGCGGTAGACCAGCGCCAGCGAGAGCCCGTCGATCTTGAGCTCGGTGAGGTAGGTCTGGCTCGGGGTGCGCGCCAGCCACTCGGCGAGCTCCTCGTCGTCGAAGACGTTGTCCAGGCTCATCATGCGTTCGAGGTGCTCGACGTTGGCGAAGGTGGAGCTGACCACCGCGGGGGCGCCGACCTCCATCGTCGGGCTGTCCGGCACCGCGAGTTCGGGGTGCTCGGCCTCAAGTTCCTGCAGTTGCCGGAACAGGGCGTCGAAGTCCGCGTCCGGGATGTCCGGCTGGTCGTTGTAGTACAGGTCGCGGTGGTGGCGGACCTGCTCGGCGAGGTCGTTCCACTGGCGGCGGAGATCGGTGTCGACCTCGGGGTTCTGCTGCTGCTCAGTCACGTCGGCGATCTCTAGACGTTGCCACCGATTCCATTGTTCTGTAGTTTTGGAATTATGGAATCCCGTTCCGACCGCACCGACACAGACGTGCATGCTCGGCTGGCCGCCGTCGAGGCACGTCTCGACGCACTCGAATCCGCCCTCGAGGCCGCCCCGACGCAGAGCACTCCGACACCGGGCACCACGGAACCTGCGTCTCCCACCCGACCCGGCGCGCCGACCGGCGACGCCGATGCGCTGTGGCTGCTCGACGAACTCCCCCGCCGCGGCGACTTCCCCGACGGCTCCGTCATCTTCGCCGGCGACGTGTCCATCGGCGGACGCCGGGCGGTCTACCAGTGGCACCGGCCAACCCATGTCCTCGTCGACGAACCCTGGGATGACAACCTCGACCGGCTGGCCGCGCTCGCCCACCCGGTCCGCGGAGCGATCCTGCGCCGGTTACTGTGCGCCCCGGCGACAGTCACCGAGTTGGTCGACGAGCACGTCGTCTCCTCCACCGGCACGGCCTACCACCATCTCGGCGCACTGCAGGCCGGCGGCTGGGTGGCCAAGGAATCCGGTGGACGGCATTCGGTACGCTCCGCCCGGGTCGTTCCCCTGCTCACCATCATCGCCGCCAGCGAAGACCACTAGAAGACCACTAGGAGTCCCACCATGCAGACGAAGACCACCACCGCACTGGCCGTCGCCGTCGTCGTCGGGCTCGCCGTCGCGGCTGCCGCGCTCGTGCTCGGCCCCGACCACATCACCCCCTCCGATGAACGCACCGGGGATGAGGCACTCGCCGCCCGGCTGGCGGAGCACGCCGAATCCGGTCACCGGAACATCGCAGCGTTCACCGTCGCCGGCGACGAGGTCACCTTCGCCGGTCTCGGCGCGGACGAGCACACCGAGTTCGAGATCGGCTCGGTGACCAAGACCTTCACCGCGCAGATCCTCATCAACCAGATCGAGGCCGGCCGAGTCACCCTCGACACCACGGTCGGCGAGATCATCGACGCCGGGGACGCCGCGGTCGCCGACGTCACCCTCCGGGAACTGGCCGACCACACCTCGGGCCTGCCCCGGCTGGGCGGCAGCAACGGGATCATCACCAGCGTGGTCACCTCTCTCACCGGTGCCAACCCCTACGAGGGGACCAGCCCGGAGGACGTCATCGACGATGCCCTCACCGCCTCGCTGAGTGGCCGGGGTGAGTTCGACTACTCCAACCTCGGCGTGGCCCTGCTCGGCCAGTTGCTGGCCGTCGAGGCCGACACCACCTACGGGCACCTGCTCGACGAGCAGATACTCGAACCCCTGGGGATGACGGACACCTACCTCATGGAGACCGGCACCGTCCCGGCTGATGCCCCGCGAGGTCTGCTCACCACCGGACGAGTGGCGCAGCCCTGGGAGACGGACGGGTACGGCCCCACCGGTGGCCTCCGTTCCACCCCGGCCGATATGGCACGGTGGGCCCGGTTCCTCCTGGACAGCGGGGTACCGGAAATCACCTGGGGAGAGGGGCCGGACGGTTCCCATTCCCACAACGGCGGCACCTACGGCTACTCCTCCACCCTCATCGTCGATCCGGAGCAGCAGCGTGCGGTGTTCACCGTGGGCGACACCATGCACGATGTCGACGCCGTCGCCGACCACCTCTGGAAGGAGCAGTAGATGACCACGATCATCTCCTGGGCCCTCGTGGCCTTCGCGCTGATCTCCACCGTCCCGTCCATCCGTCGCGCCTGGCGCCGGAGCGTATCGGGCCGGAACATGGTCACGGATCTCCTCGCCACCGCCATCCTCATCCTCGCTGTGGGGTTCATTCCGACCATCTGGAACGGCACCGTGCCGGTCGCGCTCTGGTGGCTGTTGGCCGGCCTGCTCGGCATTCTCGCCGGGGTGGTGACGCACCGTCTTCTCACTGGTCACCGGCATGAGGAGAACGGTGTCGGGGTGGGCGTCTAGGGTATGAGGCATGACGAACTCGCCCGGTTTTGACGCCTCCCGCATGCTCTCCTTCGACCTGGAGACCACGTCGAAGTTCCCGGCGGAGGCGCGCATCGTCACCTCGGCGCTGGTGCGTATCGACGGTCGCGAGGTCAACGCCGTCGAGCACCTCGCCGATCCCGGGGTCGAGATCCCCGAGGAGGCCTCCCGCATCCACGGGATCACCACCGACAAGGCCCGCGCGGAGGGACGCCCGCACGACGAGGTCCTCGCCGACACCGTCACCGCCATCCGGCAGGCGTGGGAGGACGGGCTCACCCTCATCGTCTTCAACGCCAGCTACGACCTGTCGGTGCTGCGCAAACTCACCGGCGACTTCACCGTCACCGGGCCCGTCTTCGACCCGTTCGTGGTGGACAAGATCAAGGACCGCTACCGCAAGGGCCGCCGCACCCTGACGGACATGTCGCAGCACTACAACATCAAGCTGGAGAACGCCCACGAGGCCACCTCGGATGCGCTCGCCGCCGCCCGCATCGCCTGGAAGCAGGTCAAGATGTGGCCGGAGCTGGCGGAGATGGGCCACGGCGAGCTCATGGAGATGCAGGCCGTGGGCTACTACGAACGTCAGGAGGACTTCCGCCGCTACCTTGCCGGGCAGGGCAAGGACACCTCGGATGTCAACACCGCCTGGCCCATGCAGTCCTGACCTGGACCACCCAGGTCACCGCCCGTACCGCCGACACCGACCAGTGCACGGCCAACAGGGCGAGGAATCCGAGGCTGACGATGTCCCAGGCCCCCTGGCCCGTGGCCTCGGCGAGCAGGTGACTGCCCAGCGACAGCGTGCCCGTCGGGAACGTAGGCGATGCCGACGCGGTCCCAGCTCCGGCCGAGGGAGAGAAGCTGGGCGGCGGCGGTGGCCGGGCTGAGCAGGAAACACGCCACCGAGTTCACCCAGACCACGATCGACCACCCCGCCGGAAGCACACCAGCCAGGTGGCTCTGCCCGCCGGAGGTAGCCGACACCATCGGTGACACCAGTCCGAGACCCCACAGGAAGGTCGGTGCGCCCGAGAATCGGCGCAGCTGCACCTTTCGACGCCACCTGCGTGCCGTCCTTCTCCGGCACAGCTCCCCTGGTGCGGTGGCGGAGGATTTTCTCCGCGCGGTCGCCGACTGCCGAGGGACAACACCGCCGGACTAAAGGTCGCCGGCGTCGGTGACGAGCATCCTCTCCACGGCCACCGCCATGCGGTAGGCATGGGCGGCGTCGACAAGCGTGCCCTCGGTGATGCCGGAGCGGGGATGGACGTCGACGGCGGTGGTGAGCAACCCGCGGTCGAGGCCGAGCTGGTCGAAGAAGCGGGCCACGGCCACGGCCTTCGAGCGGGGCCGCTCCCCCAGTTCGTCGATACGGTCGTCGGTGTCGGTGATGCCCAGGCCCACCCGGAGGCCACCGCTGACGGCATGTCCGAAGCCGTCGAGCTGGGCGGTGCCGGTGACCAGGTCGGGGTTGACCTGGACGGTGGTCACGCCGGACTCGCGGGCCACATCCCACAGCGGGGCGTAGCCGGTCTGGTTGAGCAGGACATCATCGGCGGTGAGGCCGTCGACGACGTGGGCGAGGCGCTCGGCCAGGTCTCTGACATTGACCGGGCGGAGCGGGTTGAAGTCGGTGGCCCCGCGGAGGTCGCCGTTGTTGACGGCGGCCAGCAGCGGTTCGTCGAGCTGGACGCTCACCCGGGCCCGGAAGCGCGTCGATACGTCGCGGACGTGGTTGTTGACGCCCTCGATGAGGGCGTCGGTGAGGTCGCGGACCGCGCCCCGGTCGGTGAGCACCCGGTGACCGGAGGCCAGCTCCACCGAGGCGGCGAGCGTCCACGGGCCAGTGACCTGCACCTTGAGGTGGTCGAGGGTGGTGCCCCACGCCTGCTCGCACTCGTCGAGGTCCCGGGTCAGCCGGTCCCAGATCCGCCGGGTGGACCGCTGGGGGCGGTTGGTCATGATCCAGGAGCGCGGGCCCCGGTCGACAGAGACGGACTCGAGCAGGCCGGCGGTCCGGCCGATCGCCTCGGAGCTCAGGCCCCGGGCGGGCAGCTGTGGAAGGTGCGGGAAGGTGCCGGTTTCGCTGAGGACGACATCGGCGGCGTCGATAAGCGAGGTGCCGGGCAGGACGCCCAGGCCGTAGGCGCTCATCGGGTACCGCAGATCGTGCCGGAGCCGAGCACCACGTCACCCTGGCCGTCGGGGTCCGGGAGGTAGAGCACGGCGGCCTGGCCGCGGGCCACGCCCTGCAGCGGGGAGGACAACGTGAGGGTCATGGTGTCGCCGTCGATGTCGGCGCGGCAGTCGGTGATGCCGCCGTGGGCGCGGACCTGGACGATCGCGTCGAGGGAACCGCTCATCACCGGGTGGAGCACCTTGAGGCGGTCGGCGGTGATCTCGGTGACCCCGAGGGCGTCGCGCGGGCCGACGGTGACGGTACCGGTGGCGGCGTCGATGTCGGTGACGTACCGCGGGCGGCCGTCGGCGGCCGGGTTGCGCAGGTCCAGGCCCTTGCGCTGGCCGATGGTGTAGTTCCAGGCGCCGTCGTGCTCCTTGAGCTCGGTGCCGTCCTGGTCGACGATCATGCCCGGGCGCAGGCCGATGCGGGCGCCGAGGAAGGCCTGGGTGTTGCCGTCGGGGATGAAGCAGATGTCGTAGGAGTCCGGCTTCGAGGCGGTGGAGAACCCGTGGCGGGCGGCCTCCTCCCGGATCTGCGGCTTCGGGGTGTCGCCGACCGGGAACAGGCAGTGCTCGAGTTCATTCCGGGTGAGCACGCCGAGGACGTACGACTGGTCCTTGTCCGGATCGGTGGAGCGGCGCAGGTGGCCGTCGGCGTCGATGGTGGCGTAGTGGCCGGTGGCCACGGCGTCGAACCCCAGGGCCATGCCGCGTTCGAGGAGGGCGGCGAACTTGATCTTCTCGTTGCAGCGCAGGCACGGATTGGGGGTCTCCCCGGCCTCGTAGGAGGCGACGAAGTCGTCGATGACGTCCGACTTAAACCGGTCGGAGAAGTCCCACACGTAGAAGGGGATGCCCAGCTTGTCGCACACCCGCCGCGCGTCGGAGGAGTCCTCCAGCGAGCAGCAGCCCCGGGAGGATTCGCGCACCGTCTGCGGGTCGCGGGACAACGCCAGGTGGACGCCGATGACCTCGTGGCCGGCCTCGACCATCCGGGCCGCGGCCACCGAGGAGTCGACGCCGCCGCTCATCGCCGCCAGTACGCGCATGTGGGTGCCTCCCTGTGGTGTCGGTGGGGTGGGTGGGATGGGCCGGATCAGGCCCGGTCGTGTCACCCCGCAGCGTAATCTTCTCGGTGAAGTATCACTAATTTCCTGTCACCCTGCGTACCTAACCCGAGCGCCCATTGGGCCTCGAATCCGACCTATCGACAATCACTGTCGGTCTACGATGGCGTCACCGAGCTCTCCCACGCCACAGAAATGAGCCCCGCCATGCGCCGCCTGATCACCGTCACCTCGACCGTCCTGCTCGCCGCCACCCTCGCCCCGCATGCGGGCGCACAGGACACGGGACAGGACGACTATTACGTCCAGACCCCGGCGGACGTCTTCGGCGACCAGCGCGGGTCCAGCGGTTTCCGGATGACGGAGGAGCACGACGCCTACGTCTCCCTCATCAGGGCACGCGAGGCGCTCGTCGGCACCACCGAGGTCGTCGACTGCACCACGCTAGACCCGTTCCGCGCCTCCTCCTGCCTCGCCTTCGACGCGATCGGCGGCCTGGCCTTCCAGGTCATGCTGCCCCGCTGAGAAGGCCCGCTAGCATTATCTGTCATGGCCAGATCACGCGGGAAGAATCGTCGCACCGGAAACACCGCCCAGGACACCGCTGACGGCGGACCGGTGGCCGGGACCCACGAGATCACCACCGGCACCGCCGAGCTCGTCGCCGACGACTTCTACCCGGACGCGTGGACCCTCATGGTCAACGGCGTCCCCTCCTCCCATGTCCGGATCGGCCATCCCGAGCAGCTTGACTTCGAGTACATGCGGTGGATGGCGGCGATCATCGAGCCCTTCGTCGCCGAGCACCTGGACCCCGCGACCTTGCGCGTCACCCATCTCGGTGGGGCCGCCTGCTCCATGGCCCGGTACCTCGCCCACGTGTGGCCGGAGTCCCGGCACACCGTCGTCGAGCTCGACGCGACACTGGCCACCTACGTGCGCGAGTGGTTCGACATCCCCCGCGCGCCGACAGTGAAGATCCGGGTCGGCGAGGCCGGCGAGGTCACCCGCGGCTTCGTCCCCGCCAGCCGCGACATCCTCATCCGGGACGTCTTCGCCGGAGCGCGCACCCCGGCCGGCTTATCGACGCCTTCCTTCTTCCGCGCCGTCCACTCCTCCCTCGCCCCCGGCGGGCTCTACGTGGCCAACTGCGGCGACCACTCCGACCTGTCCAACGCCAAAGCGGAACTGGCGGGCATGGCGGAGGTCTTCGACCACCTCGCGGTCATCGCCGATCCGCCGATGCTCAAGGGTCGGCGCTACGGCAACATCGTCCTGCTCGGTTCCGACCGGGAGCTGCCCGCCGACGGATCAGTTGAAGCTGCCGCCATCACCCGGGAACTGCTCGGCGGCGCGGTGCCGGCCCAGTTCAAGGACGAGACGTGGACGCGCCGATTCTTCTCCGGGGCCACACCCCACCCCGAGTCACCGGAGCGATCGTGCCGTTCATGACGAGTGGCAGGCCAGGAACCTGGCCCGCCCGCAATTTCCGGTTTGATCGTGCCGATTATGCTCGACATTCCGCCCGTCGTCACCTACACTGCCCGTAACCGGCACGATCATGCCGCACAGGCGAAGGAGGCACGATGACCCCTACGGAGCTCGGCGACGCCACCCGAATTCGACGCCGTGATCTCGGGCTCCGGCAGGCGGAGCTCGCCGCACTCGCTGGCGTGTCCGAACGACTGATCAGGGACATCGAAAGCGGAAAACCCAGCCTGCGCATGGACACCCTGATGAAGGTGCTCGACGTCCTCGGGTTCACCCTTGAGCTGGCCACCTGGGACCCGCTCACCTCCCGCCAGGGAGTTCGACGGTGATCGCCGATGTCCGGCAGATACCCGAGGCGGATGTCCTGGTCGATGGTGTCCCCGCAGCATCTCTACGGAGGACGTCCGAGGGCGTGGAGTTCCGCTACCGGGACGACTATCTGTCCTCCGGCCTTCCGTCAGCGGCCACCACCCTTCCCCTCTCGGAGAAGCCTGTGGTGACCGCGGGTGGGGCGGTTCCTCCATTCTTTGCCGGGCTCCTCCCCGAGGGACGTCGGCTGAGCGCGTTGCGACGAAGTGTCAAAACCTCCGCGGACGACGAGCTGTCCCTGCTTCTCGCCGTCGGGGCGGATCCGGTCGGGGCGGTCGCCGTGATTCCGGCGGGAGGTCCCGCTGCCGTCCCCACCCCTACCGTGGACCTCAGCGATCCCGCCGGCGCAGACTTCAGTGCGGCACTGACCTCGCACGGGGTGCCCGATCCGGTGGCGATGGCCGGGGTGCAGGACAAGGCCTCCGCCCGGACGATTGCGGTCCCGGTCACAACTGCCGGATCAGACGCGATTCTCAAGATCTCACCCCCGGAGTATCCGCAACTCGTGGAGAACGAGGCCGCCTGCTTCCGAATCGGCTCCGGCAACAACCTGCGTATCCCCTACGCGGACACCGCGTTGCTTCATGATTGTCATGGTCGAGCGGGTCTCATGGTGCGGAGATTCGACCGGAGCGGGTCCCGGCGCATGGCGGTGGAGGACGCCGCCCAACTGCTGGGAATCTGGCCCGCGGAGAAGTACACGGTGAGCTTCGAGGAAGTCACGGACGCCATCACCGGAGTCTGCTATTCCCCTCTTCTGGCCCTACGGACTGTCGCGTTCCAGTTGGCAATGGCGTGGCTGACCGGGAACGGAGACCTGCACGCGAAGAATCTCTCCGTACTCCATGACGGCCGGGGATTCGTCCCCAGCCCCGTCTACGACGTCCCCAGCACCGTGCCGTACGGCGATCACGATCTCGCTCTGCGAGTGGGTGGTTCGACGACGGGCCTGAGTCGCAGGAGATTCCTCGCCTACACGGACGGCCGGGGACTGCCTCGCCCGGTGGCGGAATCCATCGCCGATGAGGCACTGCGCCTGACCGAGGGTGCCGCAGACGTCATCACCTCTGCCGCGGCTTACGATGCCCGACGGACCCGGGATCTCACCCGGGTTCTGGCTCATCGTCGACGTTCCTGGGGCGCCTGAGAACGTCTCAGCCCGCCATCCCGGCGGCGCGGGCCCGGGCGACCACGTCGGGCAGCACACCGAGGACGGCGTCGACGGTGTCGTCGGTGGTCTCCCGTCCGAGGGTGAAACGGACGGCCCCGCGGGCGTCGTGGTCGCTGACCCCGGCGGCGAGGAGGACGTCGCTGGCCCGGTTGACGCCGCTAGAGCAGGCCGACCCGGTGGAGGCCTCCACCCCCTGCTGGTCGAGCAGCATGATGAGACTGTCGCCCTCCGCTCCGGGGAAGGACAGGTGGAGATGGCCGGGCAGGGCGGGTTCGGCGGTGTGGACCACGACGTCGTCGATACGCGTGAGGATCCCCTCGCGCAGCCGGTCCCGCAGGGCGGCGAGGCGGGCGGCCTCGGAGTCGATCTCGGCCACGGCCTCCGTCAGGGCCGCGGCGATGGCAGCGGCGGAGGCGACGTCGAGGGTGCCCGGGCGGATGCCGCGTTCCTGGCCACCGCCGTGGAGCACCGGCACGGGTGCCGGTGAGCGCCGGGCCAGGAGCAGGCCGGCGCCGCGAGGGCCGCCGAACTTGTGGGCGCTGGCGGCCAGGGTGGTCGCGCCGAGGGCGTGGAAGTCGACGGGCAGGCGGCCGACGACCTGGACGGCGTCGACGTGCGTCGGGGTTCCGGCGGCGGTGGCTCGGGCGGCGAACTCGGCGACGGGCTGGATGGCGCCGGTCTCGTTGTTGGCCCACATGCACGTGGCCACCGCGGCCGGGGTGTCCAGCAGGGACAGATCGCAGACGTGGCCGGTGGCGTCGACCGGCAGGTGGTCCACCTGGGCACCGGTGGCCCGCACGGTCTCGAGGACGGCCGGGTGCTCGATGGGGGTGGTGATGATCCGGGTGAGCGGGCTGGCCTCGTAGAGGCCGGTGACGGCGAGGTTGTCGGCCTCGGTGCCGGAGGCGGTGAAGATCACCTCGATGGGCTCGGCGCCCAGGAGACCGGCGATGGTCTCGCGGGCGTCGTCGAGCACGCTGCGGGCGGCCCGGCCGGAGCGGTACTGGCTGCCGGGGTTGAGCGCCTGCGCATGCTCGACCCAGGCGTCGACGGCCACCTGCCGCATGGGCATGGTGGCGGCGTGGTCGAGGAAGTGGCTCACCGCTGCAGCTCCCCTACTTCCGGGACTCGATCTCGGTGATGAGCGCCGGGACCACGTCGGCGACATCACCGACGACGCCGAGGTCGGCGATCTGGAAGATGGGGGCGTCCTCGTCGTTGTTGACCACGACGATCTTCTTCGCGGTCTGCATGCCGGAGGTGTGCTGGATCGCACCGGAGACGCCGAGGCCGATGTAGAGGTCCGGGGAGACGGTGACACCGGTCTGGCCGATCTGGTAGTTACCGTCGTACCAGTCGAGGTCCACGGCGTCGCGGGTGGCGCCGACGGCACCGCCGAGGGCGTCGGCGAGCTTCTCGGCGAGTTCGGTGAAGCCCTCGCGGGAACCGAGGCCGCGGCCACCGGCGATGACGACCTTGGCCTGCGCCAGGTCGGGGCGGTCGCCGCGCTCGGCCGGGGTAAAACCGGTGACGCGGACGTCCTTGGCGGTGGCCTCGGGCAGCGGCAGCTGGGTGAGCGTGCCGGCGGCGGCGATCGGGGCGGCCTCGACCGCGCCCGGACGGACGGTGTAGATCGGGCTGGCGCCGCCCACGGCCGCGGAGACCTGGACGGTGTCGCCGAAGACGGACTGCTCGGCGGTGCGGTCGGCGTTGACGGAGACGACGTCGCAGAGCACACCGGAGGCCAAGCGGGCGGCGAGGCGGCCGGCGATCTCGTTGCCCGTCGGACCGGCGGTGACGAGGATCGGGGCGGGGTCGGCGGCGGCGAGCATGGAGAGCGCGTCGACGGCCGGGAGGATGAGGCGGGTGTCGGCGTCGGCGGCCTCGGCGGCGACGACGGTGGCGGCGCCGGCCTCCGCCAGCCGGGGCGCGAGGCCCTGGGCGGTGCCGGGGGTGCCGACGACCACGGCGGTGACTTCACCGAGCGGGCGGGCGGCGGTGATCAGCTCGGCGGTGGTGGCGGTCAGGTCGGTGCCGTCGTGCTCGACCAGTACGTAAACAGTGGACATGTGTCTGACTCCTTGCGGTGATGCTGGTCGGGGCTAGAGGAACTTCTCGGCGGCCAGGAAGTCGGCGACCTTCGTCGCGGCATCCTCACCACGGATGACGTCGCCGCCGGCGCGGGCGGGACGCTCGGTGGCGGCGGTGACGGCGGTGGCCGAGTGGGCGAGGCCGACCTGCTCGGGCGAGACGCCGATGGCGGCGAGGTCGACGACGGTGATCTCGTGCTTCTTCGCGGCCATGAGGCCCTTGAAGTTGGGGAAGCGCGGCTTGTCGGCCTTGTCGGTCACCGAGACGATGGCCGGAAGCTGGGCGGCGAGCTCGTGGCGCCCCTCGGCGGTCTCCCGCACGGCGGTGAGCGTCTGGCCGTCGAGGGTGACGGAGCGGACGTTGGTCAGGGCCGGGACCTGGCGGTACTCGGCGAGGATGCCGGGCAGGGCTCCCATGGCACCGTCGGAGGAGGAGTTGCCGGCGACGATGATCTGCACGTCCTCGATGGTGTTGAGCGCGTTCGTCAGGGCCCAGGTGGTGCCCAGGACGTCGGAGCCGGCGAGTGCCTCGTCGAGGACGTGGACGGCGTCGTCCGCGCCCATGGCCAGGGCCTTGCGCAGCGCCTCGTCCGCACCGGCCGGTCCCATGGTCAGGGCGACGACGCGGAGACCGGCGTCCGGGTTGTCGTCGCGGAGCTTGAGGGCCTGTTCCATGGCGTATTCGTTGATCTCGTCGATCACCGAGTCGACGGAGACACGGTCGAGGGTGTTGTCCGCCTCCAGGGTCTTGGCGGACCAGGTGTCCGGGACGTGTTTGACCAGCGCGACGATCGTGGGCATCGGGGCGTTCACCTTTCGACGGGGATTTTTCAGGCTGCAGGGAAGTCTACTCTAGGGCCGGGGCAGACGGCTCAGGCAACCCTCATCTAGACCGATCAGTACATTCTGGCGTACCGACGCCCCCGCGTACCCCCGCTGGGCTGCACCGATACTGCCGCTCACCGTCCGCCGGGGGATGAAATTTAACCGACCGCGTCGTCTGTGGCCCACTCCCGGGCCTCGCAGACCAGGGCCACGCCCGCCCGGCCGATGCGGGTGCACACCACCGCCATGGGGCGGGATCCGGTGAGCCTGAGCTTCTTCCGGAGCACGTCCGGGTCGACGTCGACGCCCCGGACGAGGATCTCCACGCTGCCGGCCCCGTGCGACTGGAGCGCTGCCTTGAGCTTCTTCAGCGGCACCTGCTCGAGGATCCGGAATCCACTGCGGCCGACGGGGATCCGGTCGCCGGTGAGGTAGGCGATGCGTTCGTCGAGCATCCACAACCCCTCCCGGTGACCGTAGTGACGGACCAGCCCGGCGCGGACGACGGCCCCGTCCGGGTCGATGAGGAAGGTGCCGGGGTCGGCGACCGCGACCTCGTCGGGCTCGGCGTCGGTGATCCGGTCGAGGTGGCCGTGGGAGAACGTCACGGCCTCCCGGCTCACGCCCTCGGCCAGGCCGGGGGTGTAGAGGCAGGCCTCCTTGACACCGCCGTCGACGCTGACGAGGCTGACCAGCCCGTCCCAGTCCGAGAAGTCCAGCCCCGGGGCGCACTTGACGGCCAGCTCGGTGCCCGCCCAGGCACCAATGAGGTCCGGCAGCGGGGGCAGCAGCTGGTCGGGGCGGGTGATCCGTCGACCACCGGCCCGGCGCGCGGGGTCGGCGACGACCGCCGCCGGACTGCTGACGGGGGCCAGGGCGTCAGCTCGGGCCAGCCACGCCTGCTCCCCCAGGTTGTGGCGGGCCATGCGCAGGCGCACGTCGTCGAGGTCGCTGCCGAGGTAGCGCAGGCCCGCCTCCCGGATCGGCGCCCCCTCCGTCCCCACCGAGCAGGTCACGTCGTGGATCAGTGCCCCCTCACCTAGGACCCGGGCCAGGCGGGCGGCCCGCAGGTCCGCCACCACCTGCGGGGTGGCCTGCTGGGCGGCGTCGGAGTCGGTGAGCCAGGTGGCGGGGAACTTCCCCGCGGCGGAGGCGCGGGCGCGGACCAGTTCCGCGACGGCTCGGCCGTACGTGCCGAAGCGGGTGCGGAGCACGGCGGCGTCGGCAAGCGTGCTCGAGGACGTCAGGCCGAGCTCGCCGGTCACCTCGGTGATGTCGTCGGTGTGGGCGGCCAGGAAGGCCACCTCGTCGCGGTCGAAGGCCACGTCAGATCCGGTCGATCCGGCGGGTGTGGAAGTACTCGGCGAAGCGCGGGTCATCCACCGGGTCCCCGACCACCGGGTTGAGGTCCATGGAGTCGGCGGCCGCCATCGCCTCCCGGGCCGTGGGGTAGGCGGCGAGGAAGCGCATCTGCGCCCAGGTCGGGATGGCCATGCGGACCAGGCCGTGGGCCCAGCCGTCGAGCAGCAGCTGCGGCGGGAACCAGCCGGCGTCATCCGCCTCGCTGGTGTCCCCGTCGGGGTCCTGCCCGGCGGGGGCGAGTGCGATGAAGGAGACGGTGTCGAACCAGTGCTGGTTGCGCCAGCCCCCGACCCAGCGGGCCCAGGGGCTGAGCAGATCGGAGCGCACCCGCAGGCAGCGCTCACTGAGGACGTCGGTGAGCGACTTCTCGTGGGAGGTCAACGCCATCCGGTCGGCGTGGTACGGGCTCGCGTCCCCGATGGCGGTGCCGTCCTCGTGGACGGCGAGCAGCGTGCCGGTCTCCTCGAACAGCTCCCGGACCGCGGCGAAGACCACCGCGTGGGCCTGCTCCGGGTTGAGGCCGAGCCGGTCGGCCATGTCATCGACCGACGGACCCGTCCACAGGGCACTGTGGTCCCAGTCCCCGGAGGGGAAATCCCGGCGGTCCACTCCCCCGCCCGGGAACACGGTCATCCCGGGGTAGTTGCGCATCGTGGACACCCGCTCCTGCGCCCACACCTGCAGCCCGTCGGGGGCGTCACGGACGAGGATGACGGTCGTGGCCAGGCGGGCCTGGTCATAGCCCGTGGGGGCGCCCTGGTGTGCCACGGTGCCGGTCACCTCCTCAAGGTGCGTGATGGGCGGAGGATGGTATTCCGCCGGGAGAGCCCGGGTGAGCTCAGTGACAGTCTAGGGACGTTCAGGGCTCTCAGCGCCGGTGGTTCCCGCCCGGGCGGATCCGGCGGGCGAAGAACCGGTCGCCGATCTTGGCCACGTCGATGGGCTGGTGGAAGGTGCGGGAGAGGTTCTCACTGGTCATCACCGTGTCGATGAGCCCCTGGGCGACCACCTGCCCCTCATCGAGCAGGAGGGCGTGGGTGAAGCCGAAGGGGATCTCCTCCACGTGGTGGGTGATCATCACGATCGCCGGGGCATCCGCGTCCATCGCCAGGTCCCCGAGGTAGCCGACGAGATCCTCGCGGCCACCGAGGTCCATGCCCGCGCCCGGTTCGTCGAGGATGAGCAGCTCCGGGTTCGCCATCAGCGCCCGGGCGATGAGCACGCGCTTGCGCTCGCCCTCCGACAGAGTGCCCCATTCGCGGTCCATGAGGTGGTACGCGCCGACCTGCTCGAGGGTGTCCACGGCCTGGTCGAAGTCCATCTCCTCGTACTCCTCCCGCCAGCGGCCGAGGACGGCGTACCCGGCGGAGACGACGAGGTCACCGACCTTCTCCCCGGCGGGGATGCGGTTGCCCAGGGCGGAGGAGGAGATTCCGATCATGGAGCGCAGGTCCCGCATGTCGGTCCGCCCCAGCTGCTCCCCCATGACGAACGCCGTACCGCTCGACGGGAACTCTTCCGCCGCTGCCATCCGGATCAGGGTCGTCTTGCCCGCACCGTTGGGGCCGATGATCACCCACCGTTCATCCAGTTCAACCTGCCAGGTCACCGGCCCGACGAGGGTGCGGCCCCCACGCCGGAAGGTGACGTCCCGGAAATCGACCAGCAGGTCCTCATTGAACTCGTCAGCGAACTCATCAGCGTTGTCAGTCACGCCCCCCATTGTGGCCGATTCCCGTTGTCCCCGGTGAAAGTGACACAGCTGCACTAGGCTTCAGGGGGTATCTGCAGCCCCCGACGTGGAAGGTGAACCACAATGACAGGTCGACTCGGAATCGATGACGTCCGCCCCCAGATCTCCGGACGGTTGTACCCCGCGAAGGCCGTCGTCGGCGAGGTCGTGCCCGTCACCGCCCTGGTGTGGCGGGAGGGCCATGACGCGGTCTCGGCCACCCTCAACGTCATCTCCCCCGGCGGGGCCGAGACGGTGGCCATCCAGATGACCCCGGAGCCGCTTAACCAGGACCGCGTCCACGGGGTGTTCGTCCCGGACGCCCCCGGCACGTGGACCTTCCGGGTCGACGCCTGGTCGGACGTGTTCGCCACCTGGCGCAACGCCGTGACCAAGAAGCGCGGCGCCGGGCAGGGCGCGGCCGAGCTGGCCAATGACCTGGCCCACGGCGCGGACCTGTTCGACCGGGCGGCGGCCCAGGCCCCGGCCGACGTCGCCCCCCGCCTGCGGGAGGCCGCGGTAGGCCTCCGCGCAGGTGACCGGGACGTCGACGCCCGCGTCGAGCTGGCCCTGTCCGACGAGGTCACCGGCATCCTCGCCGAGTACCCGCTGCGTGACCTGCTGGTCCACGGCCCGATCTGCGAGATCTCCGTCGAACGGCGCGACGCGCTGGTCAACTCCTGGTACGAGCTGTTCCCCCGCTCCACCGGCGGGCGCGACGAGCAGGGCAGGCCCGTCCACGGCACCTTCGCCACCACCGCGCAGGCGCTCGACCGGGTCGCCGCCATGGGCTTCGACACCGTCTACTTCCCGCCGATCCACCCCATCGGTGAGGTCAACCGCAAGGGCCGCAACAACACCCTCACCCCGGACGCCACCGACGTCGGCTCCCCGTGGGCGATCGGCTCCGCCGACGGTGGCCACGACGCCGTCCACCCCGAGCTGGGCACCGTCGAGGACTTCCGGGCGTTGCTGGCCCGCGCCGAGGAACTGGGCCTGGAGGTCGCCCTCGACCTGGCCCTGCAGGCCGCCCCCGACCACCCGTGGGCCCGCGACCACCGTGACTTCTTCACCGAGCTGGCGGACGGCACCATCGCCTACGCCGAGAACCCACCGAAGAAGTACCAGGACATCTACCCCATCAACTTCGACAACAACCCGACCGCGATCTACGACGAGGTCTACCGGGTGGTCAAGTACTGGACCGACCTGGGCGTGCGCACCTTCCGCGTGGACAACCCGCACACCAAGCCCGCGAACTTCTGGCAGTGGCTCATCGCCCGGATCCACGAGACCGACCCGGACGTCATCTTCCTCGCCGAGGCGTTCACCCGCCCGGCCCGCCTCTACGGCCTGGCCAAGCTCGGGTTCTCTCAGTCCTACACCTACTTCACGTGGAAGACGGACAAGCAGGAGCTGACCGAGTTCGCCTCGGAGATCCGGGATGCGGCCGACATCTCCCGCCCGAACCTGTTCGTCAACACCCCGGACATCCTCCACGAGTCCCTGCAGACCGGTGGCCGGGCCATGTTCGCCATCCGGGCGTCCCTGGCCGCGACCATGTCCCCGCTGTGGGGCGTGTACTCCGGTTATGAACTCTACGAGCACCAGGCCGTCGCCCCGGGCTCCGAGGAGTACCTCGACTCGGAGAAGTACGAGCTGCGCCCCCGCGACTTCGCCGCGGCCCTGTCCTCGGGGGATTCCCTCGAGCCCTACCTCACCCTGCTCAATGACATCCGCCGGGAGAACCCCGCACTGCAGCAGCTGCGCAACCTCACTTTCCACGACGTGGACAACGACCAGCTGCTCGCCTACTCCAAGGTCGACGCCGTCACCGGCAACGCCGTGCTCGTCGTGGTCAACCTCGACCCGCGCAACGCCCAGGAGGGCACGATCACCGTGGACCTGCCCGCGATCGGGCAGCAGCCGGGCGCCAGCTACGGCGTCACCGACGCCGTCACCGGGGCCACCTGGACGTGGGGGGAGCGCAACTTCGTCCGCCTCGTCCCCACCCTCGATGTCGCGCACGTCCTGGTCCTGCCGACCGTGCCGGAGCAACGCCGCGAGGCCCTGGCCTGGCGTCGGGTCGAGGACTACCGGGCCTGACCCCGCCCCGCCCCCGGGAGAGCGAACCGCCTCACCCGCCGGTCGCACTCGGGTAGCGTCGATTGTGTGACAGGCGGGTGCCAGGCGCATCCGCCCCAGTGAAATATATACAGACCTGACCGACCATCCACCCGTGAGGACCACCCATGCACGACGCCCGTGACGGCATCGACCACGCCCTGCTCATTCCCGACCTGGACCTGGGACGTCTGCGCAGCTGCAGCCACCACGCACCGCACGACTTCTACGGCTGGCATGCGGTGGAGGGCGGATCGGTCATCCGCACCCGTCAGCTCGGTGCCACCGCTGTGGAGGTGCTCATCCACGGCGAGGAGATGGCCGCCACCCCGGTCGGCGACGACATCTGGGTGCTCGGCCTGCCGGACATCTACGCCCCGGACTACCGGCTGCGGATCACCTGGCCGGAGGCGGATCCCGTCATCGTCGCCGACCCGTACCACTTCCTGCCCACCCTCGGCAGCCTGGACATGCACCTGATCGCCGAGGGCCGTCATGAGCGCCTGTGGGACGTCCTGGGCGCGAACGTCCACTCCTACGAGACCGCCCTGGGCACCGTCGAGGGCACCGCGTTCGCCGTGTGGGCCCCGAATGCCGAGGGCGTCGCGGTGGTGGGTGACTTCTGCGGCTGGAACCCGAACCAGTATCCGATGCGTTCGCTGGGTTCCTCCGGTGTGTGGGAGATCTTCATCCCCGGTCTGCTCGCCGGCACCACCTACAAGTTCGCCATCCAGACCAAGGAGGGTCACCGCCGGGACAAGGCGGACCCGATGGCCAAGGCGACCCAGGCGCCGCCGGAGACCACCTCGGTGGTCGTGGACTCACGCTACGACTGGACCGACGGGGACTGGATCCGCTCCCGTTCGGAGCGCAACATCCTCACCGAGCCGATGTCGATCTACGAGGTCCACCTGGGCTCGTGGAAGATCGGCAAGGGGTACAAGGAACTGACCACCGAGCTGGTCGACTACGTCGCCGAGCAGGGCTACACCCACGTGGAGTTCATGCCGGTGGCCGAGCACCCCTTCGGCGGCTCCTGGGGTTACCAGGTCTCCGGCTACTACGCCCCCACCGCCCGCTGGGGTTCCCCGGACGAGCTGCGGGCGCTGATCGAGGCGTTCCACAACCGGGGCATCGGCGTCATCGTGGACTGGGTCCCGGCGCACTTCCCCAAGGATGACTGGGCGCTGGCCCGTTTTGACGGCCCCGCCCTCTACGAGCACGCCGACTGGCGCCGTGGCGAGCAGAAGGACTGGGGCACCTACGTCTTCGACTTCGGCCGCAACGAGGTCCGCAACTTCCTCGTCGCCAACGCGCTGTACTGGATCGAGGAGTTCCACATCGACGGTCTCCGCGTCGACGCCGTCGCCTCCATGCTCTACCTCGACTACTCCCGCGAGGAGGGTGAGTGGCTACCCAACGAGTACGGCGGCCGCGAGAACCTGGACGCCGTGCAGTTCCTCCAGGAGATGAACGCCACCGTCCACCGCGCCCACCCCGGCGTGCTCACCATCGCCGAGGAGTCGACCTCCTGGCCGGGCGTCACCGCCCCCACCGACCACGGCGGGCTGGGCTTCAGCCTCAAGTGGAACATGGGCTGGATGAACGACACCCTGGAGTACTTCAAGCTCGACCCGGTGCACCGCGAGTACCACCACAACGCGATCACCTTCTCCATGATCTACCAGTACTCCGAGCACTACGTCCTGCCCTTCAGCCACGACGAGGTCGTCCACGGCAAGGGTTCGCTGTGGGGCCGGATGCCGGGCGATGACTGGAACAAGGCCGCGGGCCTGCGTGCCCTGTTCGGCTACATGTTCTCCCACCCGGGCAAGAAGCTCATGTTCATGGGCCAGGAGTTCGGTCAGACCGGTGAGTGGAACGAGGCCTTCTCCATCGACTGGTCCAATCTGGAGGGTTGGGGCAGCGAGTTCCACCGGGGTATCCAGCAGCTGGTCAAGGACCTGCACTGGACCTACCGGGCGATTCCGGCGCTGCACTCCCAGGATTCGGAGCAGTCCGGCTTCCAGTGGATCAAGGGCGACGACGCCTCCCGTAACCTGCTGGCCTACGTCCGCTGGGGAAACGACGGGTCCGCCGTGCTTGCCGTGGTCAACCTCTCCGGCGCCACGCACAATGACTACACCCTCGGCAGCCCCCGCGGCGGCCGCTGGGAACTGGTGCTCAACACCGACGACGCCAAGTACGCCGGTGCGGGCAATGATCTCCCGCACACCGTGTCCACCAACGGCGGCGGATGGGACGGCTTCGAGGACTCCCTCACGCTGACGGTCCCCGCCAACTCCGTGCAGTGGTACCGCTGGGTGGGCTGATCCACCCCGGCTTATCGACACCCCCGGCGCACCCCCGGCATCATCTCCCGGGGTGGCCGGGGGTCGCCGTTTCTCTCCGGAAGAGCTTCGGCCCCGCCCACAGCACGAAGTAGACCAGCGCGAGGAAGACCGGCACCTCGATGAGGGGGCCCACGGCCGCCGCCAGCACCTGGTCGGAGGCCGCCCCGAACGTCCCCACCGTGACCGCCATGACCATCGCCGTGTTGGGGCCGGCCGCGACGAAACCCACCGACACGGACGGGCCGTAGCCGTGGCCGAGGGCACGGGAGAGAAACACCCCGAGCAGCACCATGACGGCGAAGTAGATGGCCAGGGGAACCGCCAGGTCCACCAGCAACCCCGGTCGGGTGTGTGTCTCCAGGCCCCGCATGCTGAAGATGAGCACGACGGTGTAGAGCAGTCCGATCATGGTCCAGGGAGCCATCCGCGGCAGGACCTCCTTCTCGTACCAGTCGCGACCCCGGAGTGATTCGCCGAGGATCCGGGTGAGGATGCCCAGGAGCATGGGAATGCCGAGGAACACCAGCACGGAGCCGAGCATGGTGAAGAAGGGTACGTCGCCGGGGTGCGGAAGTCCCAGCCACCTCGGCAGCAGCTCGAGATAGAACCAGCCGAGCAGGGCGAACAGGGCCAACTGGACCGAGGCGTTGAGCATCACCAGGGTGTCGGTGAGTCGCCGGTCGCAGTCCGCCAGATCGGTCCACACCCGCACCAGGGACAGGCAGCGCGCCAGGCCGAGGAGGATGAGCCCGTCCCGGATCGCCGGCTGATTTCCCAGAAAGATCCAGGCGAGGGTGAACATGAGGGCGGGGCCGACGACCCAGGTGAGGATCCCCGCGAGGATGAGTATCGGCGGGTTCTCCCCGATCTCCGTCGGCTGATCCAGGCGGAGCCTGGCCAGCGGGGGGATGAGCATGAGGAACATCCCGACGGCGATGGGCAGGGGCACACCGGCGACCTCGAGGGACATCAGCGCCCAGGGGATGCCGGGGATCTCGCGGCCGATGACGAGGCCGACGCCGATGGCGATGAACACCCAGGCGGGCGCCCACCGGTCCAGCAGGGACATGCCCTCGGGCCCGTTCGGGGTCATCGGTGACCTCTCCATAGTTCGATGGTTATCGATATGGAAGTTAGTCGACGTGTCAACATTCGTCAACCGGCCGGGTTATGCTGGAGGACATGAGCACCGCTGCCCGGCCCACCATCCTCCCGATCACCGATCTCTCGGCATGCTGTTCCCTCGGGTCGGGCCCCCTCACCGCGGAGGAGGCCGGACGCTACGCCACCCTGTTCAAGGTGCTCGCCGACCCCGCCCGGCTGCGGATCCTCTCCTCCATCGCCGAGGAAGGCTGTGACCCGGTGACCGCCTCCGACCTGACGGAGCTGCTCGGACTCGGCCAGCCGACCGTGTCCCACCACCTGAAGAAGCTCACGGAGGCGGGCCTGCTCGAGAGCACCCGGGTGGGCCGGATGATGCAGTACCGTGTGCTGCCCGACCTGTTCGCCGAGCTGCGCACGGTCCTGCAGATGGACTAGAACAGAGCGCTGGCCATCTTCGTCCGCGCGGCGCCGACGCGGGGGTCGGCGGCGTCGAAAAGCGCGAAGAGCTCGAGCAGGCGATCCCGGACGCGGGTCTTCTCGTCACCGGCCTGGGTGAGCATGAGCGCGATGAGCCGGTCGAAGGCCCGCTCCGGGGCGCCGGCCACCACCTCGGCGTCCGCGGCGTCGAACTGCTTGTCCACGTCCGTCGGGTCCGCGTCCGCCGCGACAACCGGGTCCTCGGTCCGCTCGGCAGGGTTGAGGCGCTTGAGCAGGCGGGCGGTGTCCCGGGCCTGGGCGATCTCCCGGTTGTCGGGCTCGGCGGCGAGGATCTCGTCGTAGGTGGCGATCGCCGCATCGAAGTCGCCGGCGTTGAGGGCCGCGATCGCGGCGTCGAGACGCGGATCCTCCGGTTCCGCCGGGCCCTCCTCCCCCGCCGTCTGCTGCAGACCCTGCAGCTGCGGGGCGATCTGCTCGACGAGGGTGTCCACCCAGTTCTGGACGACCTCCTTCGGCTGCGCACCCTCGAACTGGGTGACCGGCCGGCCGGCCGCCAGTGCCACGACGGTGGGCAGGGCCTGGACGCCGAAGGCCTGGGCGACCTCGGGGGTGGCGTCGGCGTCGACGTAACCGACGACGAAGGCGAGGTTGCCGGCCGCCGCGATGTCCTGCAGGTCCGCCCTGAGCTGTTCAGACGTGGGGCTTCGGGAGGTGCCGATAAGCATGACCACGGGAACCTCGAGGGAGCGGCGCACGGCCTCGGCCTCGAAGTTCTCCGCCGTGACGGTGAGGAAGGGGGCGATCCCGCCGACCCCTGCCGGAGCGGTGGCGGCCTGGTCCCGGGCCTCGGCGCGGGCCTTGACCTCCGCCAGGTCGATGGCTCCGGAGACGTAACGGTGCGGGGTGGTCATCTACTTCACCCTCCCTGCAGGCGCGACTCCACGGCGGCGACCTTCTGGTGCAGCTGGTCGGTGTGCCCGGGCCGGATGTCCGCCTTGAGGACCAACGAGACCCGCGGGGACACGGCGACGACGGCGTCGGTGGCGCGCTTGACCACGTCCATCACCTCGTCCCATTCCCCCTCGACGAGGGTGAACATGGCGTTGGTCTCGTTCGGCAGACCCGATTCGCGCACGATGCGCACGGCCTCGGTGACGGCGTCGGCCATCTCCGCGTCGGGGGTCTCCGTCACAGCTGGGGCAACAGAAAAGGCGATGATCATGCGTCCAGGGTACTCGTCAGCGTCGGTCCCAGCACGGCCGGTGCCAGTGCCGGCGATCGTCCGCTCCCCGGCCCGAATCCTTCGGCCACGCGACGATGTGGGCCACCCCGGGCGGGATGTTCTGGTTGCACCCGGGACAGACGTAGAACTTCGTCGCCGCGGCCGCCCCCATGTGACGGAACAGGTACGGCTCCCCGTGGGCCCACCGCGGGCCGTCGACCACCTGGGTGCCGTAGTAGGCCGCGCCGTCCCTGGGCAGGGGCCGCGGTGCGGCCTTCGCTTCTCGACGCCCACCCTTCCGCCCGGGGCGGTTCCGCCTGGGCATCTAGAACAACCGGAGTTCGTTCGACTCGATCCCCCGCAGCTCCTGGTAGTCCAGGGTCACGCAGCGGATACCACGGTCCTCGGCCAGCGTGCGGGCCTGCGGCTTGATCTCCTGGGCGGCGAACACCCCGGCCACCGGCCGCAGCAGCTCGTCCCGGTTGAGCAGGTCGAGGTAGCGGGTCAGCTGTTCGACGCCGTCGATCCCGCCGCGACGCTTGACCTCCACCGCCACGGTCGCGCCGCTGGCGTCCCGGGCCAGCAGGTCCACCGGGCCGATGGCCGTGGGGAACTCGCGGCGTACCAGCTCGTAGCCGTCGCCGAGGGTGGTGATGTGCTCGGCGAGCAGCTCCTGCAGGTGCGCCTCGACGCCGTCCTTGACGAGGCCGGGATCCACCCCGAGGTCGACGGACGTCTCGTGGTGGATCTTCTCGATGGTGATGCGCAGCTGCTCGCCCTTGGGGTTCTCCACGATCCACAGCAGATCACCGGTGTCCTCGTCGTCGGCGTCCGTGATGGACTGCTCGACGAGCGAACACGGCGGGGTCATCCAGTTGAGCGGCTTGTACGCCCGGTCGTCGGCGTGGATGGAGACCGAACCGTCGGCCTTGATCATCAGCAGCCGGTCGGCCAACGGGAGGTGTGCTTCGAGTCGTCCGACGTAGTCGACGGAACAACGGGCAATGACGAGACGCATGGCTTACAGGGTAGCCGGGGACTACCTGCCGTTGCGCCCCCGGGTGATGCGCTCGCGCAGCCGCTTGATGTCCACCCGCTCCTGCCGGGCGTCCGGGGCGGACTCCACCCAGGCGGTCAGGGCCATGAGACCGCGCCGGTCGAGGGCGATCTCGTAGTCGGTGTGCGCGTCGCTGATGCTGGCGACGGTGAGCCCCGGGGACATGAAGGCGGCCTCCCGGTCGCTCATCGGACGGGTCTCATGAAAGACGAGGTCGCCGCGGCTGATCACCAGATCAGCGCGCGGCGACAGGGAACGGAGCTTGTAGTACTCGAGGTTGCCGTTGTCGTAGCGGACAGTGCCGTGACGCCAGCCGTGGGTCCCGCTGGCGGGCAGGCGACGCATGACCACCGAGGTGCCCCGGGGCCGCAGCGTGAGGAAACGCCACACGGCCAGGGCGATGGCCAGGATGATGAGCACGAGGATGACCCAGTTGATGAGGTCCAAAGGGAGCGCTCCTTCCGAATACGGCCTGCCACTGAAGTGTCACAGTTTGTTAACGCTCAATCCTAGACCCCGCCCACCCCATTTCCCAATGGGTGTTAAGGATGCCGTCAGGTACCTGCGGTGGTGGGTGGGGCGGGCGTCGATACGCGGAAAACACCGCACCCGCCGGCTCCGGAGAGGACGGCGGGTGCGGTGTGAGAGGAAGAGGCGGTGCCCAGGGTCAGGCCTCGGCCTTCCGGCGGACGGCCTTGAGACCGGCCTCGGCGCGCTGACGAGTGCTCTCGTCCTCGGCCTGCAGGTCGGACTCGGCGGACGAGGAGTCCACCTCGTCGGCCCAGACCGCGTGATCCGCGAGAATGGTGACCTTCTCCGGTGAGACGGAGAGGAAACCACCCTGGACCGCGGCGACGAGCTTGTCGCCGTCGGTCGGGCGGATGGTCACGACGCCGTTCTCGACCAGCTGGCCGAGCATGGGCTCGTGACCGGACAGCACGCCGATCTCACCCTCGGTGGTCTGCGCGGTGACGATGCTGGCCTCGCCGGACCAGAGCATGCGCTCCACGGAGACCAGTTCCACGGTGATGTCAGCCATGTGCGTCTCCCCTTACTTCTCGGTGATCTTCTTGTAGGCGGCCTCGACGTCATCCAGGCCACCCAGGCCGTTGAAGGCCTGCTCGGGGTAGTGGTCGAACTCGCCGTCGCAGATGCGCTCAAAGGCCACGATGGTGTCCTCCAGCGGCACGTAGGAGCCCGGCAGACCGGTGAACTTCTCCGCGACGAAGAAGTTCTGGCCCAGGAAGCGCTCCAGGCGACGTGCACGCTGCACGGTGATCTTGTCCTCCTCGGACAGCTCGTCCATACCGAGGATGGCGATGATGTCCTGGAGTTCCTTGTTCTTCTGCAGGATGCCGATGACACGCTGCGCGACGGCGTAGTGACGCTCACCGACGATCGACGGCTCGAGGATACGAGACGTCGAGGTCAGCGGGTTCACGGCCGGGTAGATACCCTTCGAGGCGATGCCACGGTCGAGCTCGGTGGTGGCGTCGAGGTGCGCGAAGGTGGTGGCCGGGGCCGGGTCAGTGTAGTCGTCGGCGGGCACGTAGACGGCCTGCAGCGAGGTGATCGACTTACCCTTCGTCGAGGTGATGCGCTCCTGGAGCACACCCATCTCGTCAGCCAGGGTGGGCTGGTAGCCCACGGCGGAGGGCATACGACCCAGCAGGGTCGAGACCTCGGAGCCGGCCTGGGTGAAACGGAAGATGTTGTCGATGAACAGCAGCACGTCCTGGTGCTGCACATCGCGGAAGTACTCCGCCATGGTCAGACCGGACAGGGCCACGCGCATACGGACTCCCGGCGGCTCATCCATCTGGCCGAACACGAGCGCGGTGTCCGGGAGAACGCCCATCTCCTCCATCTCGAGGAAGAGGTCGGTGCCCTCACGGGTGCGCTCGCCGACGCCGGCGAACACGGAGGTACCGGAGAACTCGCGGGCGATACGGGTGATCATCTCCTGGATGAGCACCGTCTTGCCCACGCCGGCACCGCCGAACAGGCCGATCTTGCCGCCCTTGACGTACGGGGTCAGCAGGTCGATGACCTTGATGCCGGTCTCGAGGATCTCGGTCTTGCCCTCGAGCTGGTCGAAGGGCGGCGGGTCGCGGTGGATGCCCCACTGCTCGCCGTCACGGCCGAGGCCCGGCTCGTCGAGGCAGTCACCGAGGGCGTTGAACACGTGGCCCTTGACGACGTCACCGACGGGGACGGAGATCGGCTTACCCGAGTCCACGACCTGGGTACCGCGGACGAGGCCGTCGGTCGGGGCCATGGAGACGGTACGGACGAGGTTGTCACCCAGGTGCTGGGCGACCTCGAGGGTGATGGTCTTGGCGACTGCTTCGAGGGTGACCTCGACAGTCAGCGCGTTGTACAGGGCCGGCAGCTCGCCGCGCGGGAATTCCACGTCGACGACCGGTCCAATGACGCGCACGACACGGCCGGCGGTGGACGCCTGCGGTGCGTTCTGCTCTGCGAGAGCGTTAGTCATTTTCTAGTCACTTTCTCCGCTTTCGGCGAGCGCGCCAGCGCCACCGACGATCTCTGTGATTTCCTGGGTGATCTGTGCCTGACGGGCCTGGTTGGCCACGCGCGAGAGGTCCTTGACCAGCTCGGTCGCGTTGTCAGTCGCAGACTTCATCGCATTGCGTCGCGATGCCGACTCGGCGGCCGAGGCCTCGAGGAACATGGCGAACAGACGACGAGAGACGTACTTCGGCAGCAGCGCATCCATGAGGGTGTCGGCGTCCGGCTCGAAGTCGTAGTCGGGGCCCACGGCGCCGTCGGCCGTGTCCTGCAGGCTCTCGCCTGCGTCGTAGTTCTCTTCCTCGATGACGGGCTCGACCGGCAGCAGCTGGTGTGCACGGGGCACCTGGCTGAGCATCGACTCGAACTCGGTGTACACGACGTGCACCTGGTCGAAGCCTCGGATCGGCGAGCCGTCGGTGTTGAGACCCTCGCGGTACTTGGCCTCGCCCTCGGAGCTCGCGGTGAAGCCGTCGATGAGGTGGCGGCGGACATCGTGGGTGGACTCCCAGGACGGATCCTGGGAGAAACCGGTCCACGCGCCCGCGACGTACTCGTCACGGAACTTGTAGTAGCCGACGCCCTTGCCACCCGTGACGTAACGGACGACCTCGTACCCGGCCTCCTCGAGCATCTTCTGCAGCTCGGCGGCCTTCTTCAGCACGTTGTGGTTGTAACCGCCGGCCATGCCGCGGTCCGAGGTGACCACGAGCATCGCGGCGACCTTGCCGTCCTCGCGCTCATGGAGCATCGGGTGGTCGAGGGAACTCGCGGCCGCCAGGCGGTTCATCACGTTGGTCAGCTCGTGGGCGTAGGGCACGGATGCCTCCACCCGGGCCTGGGCCTTGGTGATACGCGAGGTCGCGATCAGCTCCTGAGCCTTGGTGATCTTCTTAGTCGAGTTGACGGACCGGATCCGGTCCCGCAGTTCGCGAAGATTAGCCATGGTTCACACTCCTCCCCTTCTGTGTAGTAAACGGTTACTGGGTAAGGCATCGAGGCCCTACTTCTTGGCCGTTTTACGGGAGACGGTGAGCTGGGTCTTCTTGACCTCGGAGCCGTCGAGTGCGTCGACCTCCGGCTCGTTGATGACGGAGTGACCCTCGGTGGTCTGGAAGGAGCGGGCGAACTCGTCGTTGGCGGCCAGCAGGGCCTCCTTGGACTCGTCCGACAGGACCTGGCCACCGGCGATCTGGTCGTAGACACCCGGGGTGTTGGCCCGCAGGTACTCGTGCAGCTCGGTCTCGTAGCGACGGACATCCTCGACGGGAACGACGTCGAAGACGCCCTCGCCGGCGAGCCAGATCGAGATGATCTGGTACTCGACGGCCTGCGGTGCGTTCTCGGCCTGCTTGAGCAGCTCGACCAGGCGCTGGCCACGCTCGAGCTGGGCCTTGGACGCGGCGTCCAGGTCAGACGCGAAGGTGGCGAAGGCCTCGAGGTCACGGTAGGCGGCGAGATCCAGACGCAGGGAACCTGCGACCTTCTTCATGCCCTTGGTCTGCGCGGCGCCACCGACACGGGAGACGGAGACACCGACGTTGATGGCCGGGCGGACGCCCTGGTTGAACAGGTCCGACTCCAGGAAGACCTGGCCGTCGGTGATGGAGATGACGTTGGTCGGAATGAAGGCCGACACGTCGTTCGCCTTGGTCTCGATGATCGGCAGGGCCGTGATGGAACCGGCACCCAGCTCGTCGTTGAGCTTTGCGGCGCGCTCCAGCAGACGGGAGTGCAGGTAGAACACGTCACCCGGGTAGGCCTCGCGGCCCGGGGGCGGCGCAGCAGCAGCGAGATCGCACGGTAGGCCTCGGCCTGCTTGGTCAGATCATCGTAGATGACCAGGACGTGGGCGCCCTGGTACATCCAGTGCTGAGCCAGGGCGGCACCGGCGAACGGTGCGAGCCACTTGAAGCCGGCGGAGTCGGAGGCCGGAGCAGCCACGATCGTGGTGTACTCCAGGGCGCCCTGCTCCTCGAGGGTCTTGCGGACCGCCGCGATGGTCGAGCCCTTCTGACCGATGGCGACGTAGACACAGCGGACCTGCTTGGTCTTGTCGCCGGACTCCCAGTTCGCCTTCTGGTTGAGGATGGTGTCGATGCAGACCGCGGTCTTGCCGGTCTTACGGTCACCGATGATCAGCTGACGCTGACCACGGCCGATCGGGGTCATCGCGTCGATGGCCTTGATGCCGGTGGCCATCGGCTCCTCGACGGGCTGACGATCCAGCACCGACGGTGCCTGCAGCTCGAGGACACGGTTCTCCTCGGCCGGGATGGCGCCGAGGCCGTCGATCGGCTCACCCAGGGGGTTGATTACTCGGCCGAGGAATGCCTCGCCGACCGGAATGGACAGGACTTCACCTGTCCGCTTGACCTCGTCACCCTCCTTGAGGGACTCGAAGTTGCCCAGGACCACGACGCCGACAGAGTCGGTGTCGAGGTTCTGTGCGACGCCGATGACGCCGCCCGGGAACTCGAGCAGCTCATTCGCCATGACCGACGGGAGGCCCGAAACCTGGGCAATACCGTCAGCTGCCGAAATGACCACGCCGACCTCCTCACGGGAGGCCTCCGCGGAGTAGCTCGAGGTGTAGTTCGCTATCGCGCTACGGATCTCATCGGAGGAGATCATCAGCTCCGCCATGTTCTTCCTGCTCTCGGTTGTATCTTCCAGCATTACTATTTCTTTTTTGTCGTGTACTACGTGTACTAGACGAGGTTCGCGCGCAGCCGGGCGAGCTTGCCCGCCGTACTGCCATCGATGATCTCGTCGTCAACGCGGATGGTCATGCCACCGAGGAGGCTGGGGTCAACCTCAGAATGGATGGACATCGCACGACCGTAAATTCGTCCCAGCTTGTCGGCGAGCGCCGCCTGCTGGCCCTCGTTCAGCTCTTCCGCAGTGACGACCTGCGCAACGGACCGGCCCTGCAGCGCTGCTGCACGGTCGACCAGGTTCGCGATGTCGTCGATCGGGTTGTGCTCCGGGCGGCCGATGACCTGAAGCGCGAGCGCCTCGGTGAACATCGACACCTTGCCGTAGAGCACGCTCGCCAGCAGGCCGCGCTTGCGCTGCGCATCCGTGGTCTTGTCGGAGAGGAGCTGGGTCAGCTCCTCCCGGTCCAGGAGACGGGACAGGCGGAACAGTTCGTCCTCGACCTGACCCAGCTGGCCCTGGCTCTCGGCGCCGCGCAGGAGAGCGCGACGTCCGAGGGAGACCAGACCGGTACGGAACTCACGCGGGGTGGACCAGGTGCGGTGGGCGGCCTCGCGCAGCACCGAGAGGGTGCTGTCGGAGACCTTGCCACCGAACACGGCCTGGATCAGTCCCGTGCGCTGCTCGGGCTCGGCGGCGGCCTCGGCGACGGCGACCCGGAGGCCACGGTCGCTGTCGAGGGCGTCGACGACGTCGAACAGTTCAGTGCCGGTCTGTGCGGACACGGCGACGGTGTTGTCCGAACCCTGGACGAGGTTGTCCAGGTAGGACTCGACCTGTGCTAGTGCTTCGCGGCTCGCTGCGTGCATGGCGCTCACTTTCCTGCCGGTGCCACGGTGTCGAGCTCGGACAGGAACGAGTCAATCGTGCCGGAGCGCTTGGTGGCGTCGGAAAGCTCGCCACCGAGCAGGCGCTCGGCCAGGTTGATCGAGTTCTGTCCCATCTCCTGGCGAAGCTCTGCGACGACCTGCTCACGCTGGGCCAGCAGCTGCTTCTCACCGGACGCGATGATGCGGTTGCTCTCTTCGGCTGCCTGTGCCTTCATCTCAGCCTCGATCTGCTTGCCCTTCTCGCGGGCCTGCTCACGGATCTCGGCTGCCTCGGCACGCGCCTCGGCGAGCTGCGCGTTGTACTTCTCAAGTGCGGCCTTGGCCTCGGCCTGTGCGGCCTCGGCACGCTGAATGCCACCCTTGATCCGGTCCTCACGCTCGGTCAGGACCTCCTGGAACTTCGGAAGAACGAACTTCCAGAAGATAAACAGGATGACTGCGAGCGGAATGATGGACCAGACGATGTCGTAGACCTTGGGGAGCAGGATGGAGTTGCCGCCCTCCATGGGGAGGGTTTCACCCGCCTCTGCCGCAAGGTAGAAAATGACGTTCGTCATGAGTCTCCAGTCTTAAAGGTGTGGTGCCCGCTCGGAATTAGAGGCTGGTGAACAGGAAGCCGGCGACCAGGCCGATGAGGGCCAGGGCCTCGACGAAGGCGATGCCCAGGAACATGGTGGTACGCAGCTGGCCGGCCATCTCGGGCTGGCGAGCCATGCCCTCGAGAGCCTTGCCGACGAGGATGCCGATGCCCAGGCCCGGGCCGATGGTGGCGATGCCGTAGCCGATGGCGCCGAGGTGCGGGGTTGCGGCGGCGACGGTCTCGGTCTGAGCCAGGATGATCTCGTTCATGAAAGTCGTTCCCTTTCTTGGTGCCCGGTGAAGTTCGCCGGGTCTTGCAGTGGTGTTTCTGTGGGGTTATTCAGTTGGCCGCGAGGTCCGCGACTTGTCAGTGCGAGTCCGCATGCAACGACAGTTCGATGTACACCGAGACCAGCAGGGCGAAGATGTACGCCTGCAGGAAAATGATGATGCACTCGTAGAGCGTGAATGCGATCGCCGCGATGATGGTCACACCCGACAGGGCGGTCCAGCCGTTGAGCTGCCAGAAGAAGAAGTTCGTGGCGGAGTACAGCAGAACCAGGATCAGGTGTCCCGCGAGGAAGTTCGCCATGAGACGAAGCGCGAGAGTGACCGGACGCATGATGAACGTCGAGAAGAACTCGATCGGCACGACCAGGATGTGGAGTGCCGGCGGAAGATTCGGGATGACCACCGAGGACTTGAGGAACTTGCCGAATCCGTAACGCTTGGAGCCGGCGTAGATCATCGTGATGTAGCCCAGGATCGCCAGCGCGATCGGCATGCCGATACGCGCGTTAGGCGAGATGTTCAGACCCGGAATGATCGTCGGGATGTTCCAGAAGAGGACACCGAAGAAGATGGTGGCGATGACCGGCAGGAACCGGCGTGCCTCCTTCTTCCCGAGAATGTCCTCCGCGATGTGGACCCGGACGAAATCCATGGCGAGTTCTGCGAAGTTCTGCAGGCCCGACGGAACCAGCTTCGGGTTCCGGAAGGCGACAAGGAAAAGGACCACGAGGATCGCCGCCATGAGCAGGCGGACGAGCATCAGTCGGTCCAGTGCGAACCATCCGTTTGCGACATCGTCGAACAGGATGTGGCCGTAAGTTTGCCCCGGGAAAAATTCGGAGTCCAGGTCGGGTGCGTGGAATTCACCCTTCATGGACAGTGTTGTAACGCTCAGCGTTCTCTCCCGTGTTCGGGCCGTGAGGAAGGTCAAGTCCTGCACGGTGCGATGGACGTCTGAAAAACTCTTCTGCCATCACCACGGACTCCGTCGCACATCAGCGAGGCGATGACAGGGGATGAACCACAGACCGGAAGGCGAGAGTCCATCGAAGTATCTCAACTGGAAACTCAACTAGCGTGCCGGGGTTGCCCGCAGGACAGCCTATCAGCCGGTTAGTTGTTTCTCCCATGCGGCCCGAAGGTGTTTCTCCCCCGAACCCAACCCCGTCGGCCCCACGTGCGGAAACCGCCCCTCAACGGGTGTTTTCCCGCGCTGTAAGGTCTGTCACACCGAGGGTGCATCTACCTCCGACGGGGGTGACCTGAGGGACGGAATGACCGGTTCCTCCTCCGTCCACCCCCGTTGTGGCCCCGGCACTCCCCCCGCTGCGGATCATGCCGGCACCCTCCCCGGGGTGTCCGGGCGGATCAGTTGATGTAGGTCACCCGCGCGGTGACCACGCCCCACACCTCGGTGGCCAGGACGACGAGCAGGGCGACGACGGTGGTCACCAGGAGGGCGAGCGGGTCGTAGAAGTCCATGCCGCGCAGGAGGAAGAGCACGACGAGCAGGACGATAATCTTGAGCAGCCACCCGCCGAGGACGACGAGGCCCGTGGTGCCGGCGTCGGTGCCGGAGGTCATGAGGACACTCACGGCGGTGAGCAGCACGAAGCCGCCGCCGATGGCGGCACCGATGAGTACGCCCCAGATGCCCGGGAGGTCGCGGGTGGCTCCCCAGATGACCAGGGAGGCGATGGTGATCACAGCCAGCGCGACGGTGCCGAAGCGCAGGGCGCGCAGCAGCGGGCGGCGGGGATCGTCGAACTCCGAGGTCTCCGGGGTCGGGGTCGGATCGGGCGTGTGGGAGGCTGGTGTGGTGGTCACCCACGGCATCCTACCTGCTGTGTCCTCCGGCCTGCCCTCCCCCACCTCACTCACGCTCAGGGGTCCTGCCGGACCACCACGTGGGTCCCGGTGTCGCGGCGGCCGAGCTTTCCGGCCCGCAGGGGGATGAGGGTGACCACGAAGGCGACGATGAGGGCGATGATCGTGGTCGCCAACGCCACGCGGGCGGGGACGACGGAGAAGCTCACGGCACCGAAGGCGACGACGCTGACCCACAGGTAGAGGACCAGGACCGTGCGGCGGTGGGTGTGGCCGAGGGAGAGCAGCCGGTGGTGCAGGTGCATCTTGTCGGCGGAGAACGGCGATGTGCCCCGGGACAGCCGTCGGACGACCGCGAGCACGAGGTCGAGGACCGGCACGAAGATGGCGGCGATGACGACGATGACCGGGCTCATGAGGGCGACGAGGTCGGCGGCGCCGTAGAGCGACATGTTGATCTTGCCGGACGCGGAGGTCGACGCCGCGGCCAGCAGCAGTCCGATGAGCATGGAGCCGGAGTCGCCCATGAAGATGCGGGAGGGCTCGAAGTTGTGGGGCAGAAAGCCCAGGCAGATGCCGACCAGGCCGGCGGCGATGATGGCGGGCGGGTAGGCGGAGACCGCCCCGCCCTGGTCGTGGAGGACGGTCAGCGAGAACACGAGGATCGCGCCGCCGGCGATCATGCCCAGGCCGGCGGCGAGGCCGTCGAGACCGTCGACGAAGTTGATGGCGTTGACCAGGGCGACGGTGAAGACGGTGGTGACGATGGTGGAGAGCACCTGGTCGAGCACCACGGTCGTGCCGTCGCCGACGGGCAGGTAGAGCAGGGTCCAGGACAGGCCGAGGACGCTGAGCAGGATGGCGGAGAGCAGCTGGCCGATGAGTTTGGTGATCGCGTCGAGCTCGTAGAGGTCGTCGAGCACGCCGACGACGACGATGGCGAACGCCGCCCAGATGACCGCGTTCATCTCCGGGGTGACCGGCATGAATCCGCGGGTCAGGGCCGGGAGCTGGGCGGCGAGGAAGACGGCGGCGAGGAAGCCGGAGAACATCGCCACCCCACCGAGACGTGGGGTGGGCTGGGTGTGGACGTCGCGCTGCCGGATCTCGGCGACCCGGCCCGAGCGGACCATGATCGAGCGGATGATGCCGGTGGCCAGGTAGGTGATCGCCGCGGCGACGAGGAGCACCAGACCCAGTTCGCGCAGCGGGACGCCTGCCCCCATCTAGGTGGTTCCCCGCAGGGTCTCGGCCGGGACACCCAGAACCTCGCCGAGACGTTCCGCGGTGATCGCTCCTTCGCGGAGGATGCGGGGGGCGGGGCCGGAGAGGTCGATGATGGTCGACGGCTTGCCCACCGGCGTCTCGCCGCCGTCGAGGTAGACGGCGACGGCGGAGCCGAGCTGCTGCTTGGCGGCGATGGCGGTGGTGGGCGGCTCGTGGCCGGAGATGTTGGCCGAGGACACGGCCATGGGGCCGACCTCGCGGAGCAGTTCGATGGCCACCGGGTGCAGCGGCATCCGCAGCATGACGGTGCCACGGGTGTCCCCGAGGTTCCACGGCAGGGAGGGTGCCTGGGGCACGACGATGGACAGCCCGCCGGGCCAGAACGCCTCGACGAGGGCCTCGGCCTGCGGGGTGAACTCGCGGACCAGGCCCTTGACGGTGTCCCAGGACCCGACGAGGACGGGCACCGGCATGTCGGGGCCGCGGTGCTTGGTGGCCAGGAGGTTCGCCACGGCGGCGTTGTCGAAGGCGTCGCAGCCCAGGCCGTAGAGGGTGTCGGTGGGCAGCACGACCAGTCGTCCGCCGCGGGCGGCGTCGACGGCGGCGCGCATGCCCTCGGCACGGGTGGCCTCATCGGCGCAGGAGTAGATGCGACTCATCTTCTGGCGACCTCACAATGTTCTCGGTGGCGTGTGTCAGTTGGTCAGCTTACTCGCCGTGACGAAGCGGGCCCGACCGGTCAGGTCGTGCAGGACCGCGATGTCCCCGAAACCACCGTGGGCGCGCACGGCCGACTGGACGGTGTCGGAGGTGGTGTCGTCGTGCTCGATGCCCACCAGCCCGCCGGGGACCAGCAGGCGGTGGACGAGCGGGAGCATGCGGTCGATGACGTCCATGCCGGAGGCGCCGCCGAAGACGGCCTCGGGCGGGTCGGCGTAGACCTCCGGGTCCAGGTCGTCGGTCAGCGGCACGTACGGCGGGTTGGTGAGCACCAGGTCGACGGTGCCGTGCCACTCCCCCAGCGTGTCAGCATCGGTGACGTCCCCCTGGATCACGGACACGGTGGTGCCGGCGGCGTTGCGCCGCGCCCACTCCAGCGCCGCCGACTGCTTCTCGACGCCCACCACCTCCGCACCCGGGCACGCATCGGCGACGTAGAGCGCGAGGGCACCGGACCCGGTGCACAGGTCGACGACCCGGGGGCTCTCGACCCCCGTCAGCTGCCGCACGCCCCAGTCCGCGAGGACCTCGGTCTCCGGACGCGGGATGAACACGCCGGGGCCCACGGCCAGGTCGAGCGGGCCGAAGGGGGCGGTGCCGAGGATGTGCTGGAGCGGTTCCCGGCCTCCCGGCGGGCGACCGCCGCCCAGAACCCGTCCGGCACCGTGTCGATGCCGTGCAGGTCGAGGGTGCCCACGCCGTGCAGGTGCGCGGCGATGAGCCGGGCGTCGACCTGCGGCGACGGTACGCCGGCCGCGGTGAGGCGGGCGGCGGCGTCGACAAGCGCGACCCGCAGGTGCACGCTATTCGGTCTCGAGGCGCTCGGCACGTTCCGCCGCCTGGAGGGCGGTGAACAGGTCGTCGAGGTTGCCGTCGAGGACGGAGTCGAGGTTGTTGGCCTTGAACCCGATGCGGTGGTCGCTGATGCGGTTCTCCGGCCAGTTGTAGGTGCGGATGCGCTCGGAGCGGTCCATGGTGCGCACCTGTGCGGCACGCCCCTCAGCGGCCTCGGCGTCGGCCTTCTCGCGCTCCATCTGCTCGAGGCGGGCCTGCAGGACCTGCATGGCACGCGCCTTGTTCTGGATCTGGGAGCGTTCCTTCTGGCAGGTGACCACGATGCCGGTGGGCAGGTGGGTCAGGCGCACGGCCGAGTCGGTCGTGTTGACGCCCTGGCCACCCTTGCCGGAGGACCGGTAGACGTCGACGCGCAGGTCCTTCTCGTCGATCTCCACGGCACCCGGCTCATCGGTCTCGGGGAAGACCATGACGCCGGCCGCGGAGGTCTGGATGCGGCCCTGCGACTCGGTGACGGGCACCCGCTGCACGCGGTGGACGCCGCCCTCGAACTTGAGCACGCTCCACGCCCCGTCCCGACCCGGGTTCTTCGCCCGGAAGGACAAGGTCATGTCCTTGACTCCGCCGAGGTCGGACTCGGACAGGCCGAGCACCTCCCACGTCAGGCCGTGCTTGTCGGCGTAACGCTCGTACATCCGAGCCAGATCGCCGGCGAACAACGCGGCCTCCTCGCCACCGGCGCCGGCCTTGATCTCCATGATCACGTCGTCGGCGTCATGCGGGTCACGCGGGGCCAGCAGGTCCGCGAGCTGCTCCTCGAGCTCCACCGTCTCGGCCTCCAGGCGTTCGGCCTCGGCCTTGAACTCGTGGTCCTCGTGGGCCATCTCCTGGGCGTCGGCCAGGTCGGCGCGGGCCTGCACGAGACGGTTGTTGACGTTGATGATCGGCTGCAGTTCCGCGTAGCGCTTCGACAGCTTGCGGAACAGTGTCTGGTCGCCGGCGGTCTCCGGGTCGGCCATCTGGGCCTCGATGCCCTGGTACTCGGAGACGATGTCGTCGACGGCGGAAACGGTGTTCGCCATCAGGAGTACTCCTCCTCATCCTTGTCGGCGGCCATCGGCGCGCTCGATGCGACCTGCATGAGGAACTCGCCGTTGGACTTGGTCTTCTTCAGCTGCTTGATCAGCAGGTCGATGGCCTGCTGCGGATCCAGCGCCGAGAGGATGCGACGCAGCTTGTGCATGATGCGCGCCTCCTCCGGGACGAGCAGCAGCTCGTCCTTACGGGTGCCGGAGGGGTTGACGTCGACCGCCGGGAACACCCGACGCTCGGAGATCTTGCGGTCGAGCTTGAGCTCGGCGTTGCCGGTGCCCTTGAACTCCTCGAAGATGACGGTGTCACCGGCGGAACCGGTCTCCACCATCGCGGTGGCGATGATGGTCAGCGAGCCGCCGTTCTCGATGTTGCGGGCGGCACCGAGGAAACGCTTCGGCGGGTACAGCGCGTTGGAGTCCACACCACCGGAGAGGATGCGGCCCGACGCCGGTGAGGAGTTGTTGTACGCACGGCCCAGACGGGTGATGGAGTCGAGGAGGACGACGACGTCCTTGCCCTGCTCCACCAGACGCTTCGCCCGCTCGATGGCCAGTTCCGCGATGGCGGTGTGCTCTGACGGCGGACGGTCGAAGGTGGAGGCGATGACCTCCCCCTTGACGGAACGCTGCATGTCCGTGACCTCCTCGGGACGCTCGTCCACGAGGACGACCATGAGGTGGCACTCCGGGTTGTTGGTGGAGATCGCGTTGGCGATGTTCTGCATGATCGTCGTCTTACCGGCCTTCGGCGGCGAGACGATGAGCGCACGCTGCCCCTTGCCGATCGGCATGATCAGGTCGATGACGCGGGTGGTGAGGATCCGCGGATCCGTCTCCAGACGCAGCCGCTGGTTCGGGTACAGCGGGGTGAGCTTGTTGAAGTCGGGGCGGTTGCGCGACTCCTCCACCGTCAGACCGTTGACCGAGTCGACGCGCACCAGCTGGTTGTACTTCTGCTTGTTGCGGCCCTGGCCGTGCTGCTGCTGGGCACCCATCTTCACCTGGCCGGTGACCGCGTCACCGGAGCGCAGGCCGAAGCGGCGCACGAGCTGGTTGTTGACGTAGACGTCCGCCGGCGACGGGTGGTAGCCGGTGGTACGCACGAAGGCGACGTTGTTGTCCACCACGTCGAGGATGCCGGCGACGTCCTGCAGATCAGCGGCGTCATGCTGCTGATCGTGCTGGTTGTTCTGGTGCTGCTGGTTCCCACCGTCGTGCTGGTCGCCACCGCGATTGCGGCGGTTACGACGGTTGCGACGCCCCCGGCGTCCCTCACCGTCGTTGTTATTGCGGTCGTTGCGGTCGTTGCGGTTGTTGTTGCCGCCCTGGTTACGGTCGCCGCGATCATTACGGTCACCGCGGTCACCGCGGTCGCCCCGGTCACTGTGGTTGTCACGGTCGTCCTGGTCGTTCCGGCCGTCCCGGTCATCACGGTTGCCGTGGTCATCCCGGCGGTCGTCCCGGCGGTCGTCCCGCTGGCCGGACTGCTCGTCGCGGTCATCGCGGCGGTTGTCCTGCTGGCCGCCCTCCTCGCGCTGGTTGTGGCGGGCGCGGTTGCGGCGGGCACGGCGGGCGGCGGAGCGGGACTCGTAGCGCTGCTCACCGCTGTCGTCGGTGTCCCCGCCCTGATCGCCGGAGTTGTCGCCGGCGTTGACGTCGGTGTTCGGGCGATCGTCGTCACGCCCGGTGTCTTCAGTGCGCTCGCGGCGCTGGCGCTGCGGCTTCTCGTTCTTCGGCTGCTCGCCCTGCTCGGCGTCCGGGGCCTGGTCGGCGGCGGCCTCGGCGGCGACGGCGCGGGCCTTCGGCGGCACGGAGCCGGTCTGGATGGCCGTGATCAGGTCGCCCTTGCGCAGGCCGGACACTCCCTTGAGTCCCTTGTCAGCGGCGAGCTTGCGCAGCTCGGTGAGCTTGAGGGAGGAGAGGTTCTGGCCGCCGTCTCCCGCGGTGGATCCTGCGGTGGCGTTGTCCGTATCAGTCACGGATGTCCTTTCGTTGCTTCATCAGCTGCGGAGGTGTCCTCGTGCGGTTCGCGCACGGCTGAAAGCATGTGTGGAGTTGGTCGACTCGACGCGTCCGTCCGCGGTGACCGCAGGTGGCCGGCGTGGCGACGGGGGTCACCGGCGGCCGTGGTGACACGGAGCCGGGCGTGGAGAAAGTGATCAGACCGAGCCGGAACGACAACCTCACGGCCTGCTTCCGGGCGAGCCTGGGTGCCAGGTTCACCAGCAGAATGTGGGCGGACACGTGGTCCGGGCGGATCGGGGTCCGACCATGGTTCTCAGGCGAACTCCCGTCGATCTGCGCCAAGTGTAGCGCATGGTGACGGCGGGACCGGTATGACCCACCCGGCTAGAGTGTTGGTCATGCTCTCCACCATGCAGAACGTGCCGCTGTCGATCGCGCGCATCCTGGAGTACGGTTGCACCGCCCACGCGTCGACGAAGGTGACCACCTGGCGCACCGGTGAGGCCGAGGAGGCGACGTTCGCGGACATCGGCGCCCGGGCCGCAGCCTTCGCCCACGCCCTGCATGATGAGCTCGGCGTCACCGGCGACCAGCGGGTGGGCTCGTTCATGTACAACTGCGCCGAGCACCTCGAGGTGCTGTTCGCGGTCTCCGCCAAGGGGGCGGTGTTCGCGCCGCTGAACAAGCAGCTCATGGCCGACCAGGTCCGCCACATCATCAACCACGCCGAGATCGAGGTGATCGTCGCCGATCCCCGCCTCGCGGAACTGCTGGGTACGGCGATGACGGACTGTCCGACGGTGCGGGCCGTGGCCTTCACCGGTCTGTCTCCGCTGGAGCCGCTGGTGGCGCACCTGCCCGAGGGAGTCGAGATCCACTCCTACGAGGCTCTGCTCGACGGCCGCTCGACGGTCTACGACTGGCCGGAGCTGGACGAGAACACCGCCGCCGCGATCTGCTACTCCACCGGCACCTCCGGCGCCCCGAAGGGTGTCGCGTACTCGCACCGCTCGATCTACCTGCAGGCGATGGCGCTGCGGACCGCGGACTCCTTGGCCGTCTCCCACGGCGAGTCCTTCCTGTGCTGTGTGCCGATCTACCACGTCCTGTCCTGGGGCGTGCCCTACGCGGCGTTCATGTCGGGCACTCCCCTGGTGTTCCCGGACTCGGACGTCTCGGCACCGACCCTGGCGCGTCTCATCGCCGCCCTGCATCCCCGGGTGGCCAACGGCGTTCCCACCCTGTGGATCCAGCTCATGGTCCACTACCTGCACAATCCGCCGGAGCGGATGTCGCTGACGGAGCTCTACGTCGGTGGTTCGCCGGCCCCGCCTATCCTCATCAAGTTGTGGGAGGAACGCTACGGTGTCGACGTCGTCCACCTGTGGGGCATGACCGAGACCTCCTCGGTGGGCACGGTCGCCCGCCCGCCGTCGGGTTCCTCGGGCGAGGCCCGCTGGGCGTACCGGATCAGTCAGGGCCGGTTCAACAATCTCCTGGAGTACCGGGTGGTCAACGACGGGCACGTCGTCTCCGCCACGGACCGCAACCAGGGCGAGATCCAGGTGCGCGGCAACCTGGTCACCGGCTCCTACTATCTCTCGCCCGCCGAGGACGACGACGGCTCGGCCAGTGAGTTCCGCGGCCGCCACGTCGAGGACGCCGAAGAGCAGTTCACCGCCGACGGCTGGCTGCGCACCGGTGACGTCGGATCGGTCACCGCGGACGGGTTCCTCACCGTGTCCGACCGGGCGCGTGACGTCATCCGTTCCGGTGGTGAGTGGATCTACTCCGCCATGCTGGAGAACCTCATCATGGACGCCCCCGAGGTCGTCGAGTGCGCCGTCATCGGCTACCCCGACGACAAGTGGGGCGAGCGGCCGCTGGCGGTGACGGTGCTGCACGAGGACATCGCGCAGACGACGCAGACCGCCGAGGAGCTGCGTGACCGGCTGCGGTCCTCGCTGCCGGGCTGGATGCTGCCGGAGTACTGGACCTTCGTCCGGGACATCGACAAGACGTCGGTGGGCAAGTTCGACAAGAAGGACCTGCGCACGCACCTGGCCAACGACGAGTTCAAGGTCATCGCCCTCCAGGGCCCGGGTCAGACGAAGGCTGCCACGCCCCAGGCCGCGACGGATGAGGATCCGGCCGAGCCCACAATTTAAACCGATCCGAATCTGAAATATTCTTGGCATCGGGCCCGCAGGTTCCTAGGATGGACAGGACATGACTGCCCACACCTCCCAGCCGATCCCCCTGTCCATGCCGGTCCCGCGCGAACGCGACACCGGCCGGGCCGGCACGCCGACCCGCCCGCTGGGCGCGGACGGCACGGCCGAACTGGTGGACACCCACGGCCGGACTGCCCGGGACCTGCGCGTCAGCCTCACCGACCGCTGCAACCTGCGCTGCACCTACTGCATGCCCGCCGAGGGCCTGGAATGGCTGCCCACCGAGCTGTCGTTGACCGATGAGGAGGTCATCCGGCTCATCACCATCGCCGTCACCCGCCTGGGCATCCGGCAGGTGCGTTTCACCGGCGGCGAGCCCCTGCTGCGGAAGTCGCTCGAGGACATCATCGCGGCGACCACGGCACTGCGCACCGACGAAGGTGAGAAGGTGGCCACGGCGCTGACGACCAACGGCCTGGGCCTGCCGCGACGACTGCCCGGGCTGACGAAGGCCGGACTCGACCGGGTGAACATCTCCCTGGACACCCTCGACCGGGCCCGTTACGCCGAGCTGACCCGGCGCGACCGCCTGCCGGACGTCCTCGAGGCCATCGACGCCGCGGTCGCCGCGGGCCTTCATCCGGTCAAGGTCAACTCGGTCATCATGCCCGGGGTCAACGAGGCGGACATCGTGCCGTTGGCCACCTACTGCCTCGAACGGGGCGCCCAGCTGAGGTTCATCGAGCAGATGCCGCTGGGCCCGCGGGAGAAATGGCAGCGCGGGGCCATGGTCACCGCCGAGGAGATCCTCGCGCAACTGCGCACCGCCTTCGAGCTCACGCCGGCCGAGGAGCCGCGCGGGTCGGCGCCGGCCGCGGTGTGGGACGCCCGCGGCGTCGATAAGCGGGAGCTGGCCGGCAGCATCGGCGTCATCGCGTCGGTGACCCGGCCGTTCTGCGGCGACTGTGACCGCACGCGGTTGACCACCGACGGCGCGATCCGCACGTGCCTGTTCTCCCGGTCGGAGACCTCTCTGCGCGAACTCATCCGCGGCGGGGCATCCGACGAGGAACTGGCGCAGGTGTGGGCCGGGGCGATGTGGGGCAAGCTCCCGGGCCACGGGATCGACGATCCGGGGTTCCTCCAGCCCGACCGTCCCATGTCCGCCATCGGTGGCTAGTCTGATGCGCATGCGGTCGATCACCGAACACCTGGCCGCGGCCCACGCGCTCGCCGTCCCCGGCACTCCCGTCACCGTGCCTGTCGACCGGGCTCTCGGCCTGGTGCTGGCCGCCCCGCCGGTCGCGCAGCTTCCGGTGCCCCCTTTCAGCAACTCCGCGGTCGACGGTTTCCTCGTCCGCGACGCCGACCTCGCCGGCCCCGGGCCCTGGTCCCTGCCGGTGGCCGGAGACGTTCCTGCCGGAGCCGCCGCCCGTGAGGTCACCCCCGGTCACGCGCTCCGCATCATGACCGGCGCGCCGGTCGGTGACGAGCACGCCGGTGTGCGCGTCATCCCGGTCGAGGACACCGACATCGCCCCCGGGCCCGGCCCCCTGCCCGCGGTGGTCACCGTCGACGCGGTGCACCGGGATCGGAACCACATCCGGCGCGCCGGGGAGAACACGGCCGTGGGTGAGGAGGTCATGCCGATCGGGACGCGTATCGACGCCGGCGCCCTCGCCGCCCTCGTCTCCTGCGGCATCCCCTCCGTCACCGTCCATCCCCGTCCGCGGGTGGCGGTGCTGTCCTCCGGCGACGAACTCGTCGATCCGGGTACCACCCCCGGCGCCGGTCAGCTCCCCGACTCCAACCGTCCGATGATCACCGCCCTGCTCGCCGAGTTGGGGGTGACGGCGACGAACATGCACGCCGGCGATGACACCCGCGCGTTCGGGACGCTGCTCGACGAGCTCTGCGCCACCCATGACCTGGTGATCACCACCGGCGGGGTCTCCGTCGGGGCCTTCGACGTCGTCCGCGAGGTCACCGGTTCCGGCGACATGTGGTTCGGTCCCGTCGCCCAGCGGCCCGGCGCGCCGCAGGGCCTGGGCACCCGCGGTGGGGCGGTGCTGATGTGCCTGCCGGGCAACCCGGTGGCCGCGTTCGTCTCCTTCTGCGTCTACGCCCCCGGGGTGCTGGCCACGTTGGCGGGCGCACCGACCAGCGCGGACCTGTGGGAACGCCCGCATGTGACGGCGAGGGTGGCCGACGGGGTCACCCTGCCCGCCTCCCCGGAGCGGGCGTTCCTCGCCCCCGTCCGGCTCACCTACGGCCGCGACGGCGTCACCGCCGCCCCCTTCAACCGCCGCAGCACCGGCTCCCACCTCGTCGGATCGCTGGCCGCCACCGACGGCCTCGCGGTCATCGAGGCCGGCGCGGACCGCCCCGAAACCGGCAGCACCGTCCGTGTCCTGCTCCGCCGACTCTGATCACCCCTTCCGAAAGGCTCTCCCATGAAGTTCACCCATCTCACCGACGCCGGCACGGCCTACATGGTCGACGTCACCGAGAAGCAGCCCACCGTCCGGGCCGCCACCGCCCGCGGTGAGGTCGCCTGCTCCCCCGACGTGCTCGCCGCGCTGCGCGACGGCACCGTCCCCAAGGGTGATGTCCTCGCCGTGGCGCGTATCGCGGGTATCTCCGCGGCGAAGAAGGTCCCCGACCTGCTGCCGCTGGCCCACACCATCGGCGTCCACGGCTGCGCGGTGGACCTGGCCGTCGAGGACGACCACGTCGCCATCGAGGCCACCGTGCGTACCGCCGACCGCACCGGCGTGGAGATGGAGGCACTGACCGCCGTCACCGTCGCCGCCCTGGCCGTCATCGACATGGTCAAGGGCGTGGACCGCTCCGCCTACCTCCGCACCTGCGGCATCACTGCGAAGTCGGGCGGCCGCTCCGGTGACTGGTCCCGCGAGCTGCCGCGCTGATGTACGCGGTAATCATCCTCGCCGGCGGCCGCGGCTCCCGCATGGGTGGGGTGGACAAGGCACAGGTCACCCTCGACGGGGTGCGGTTGGTCGATCATCTTCTCGCGCGGCTCGCTCCACGTGACGACGCCCCCGTGGTCGTCGTCTCCCCCACCCTCACCCTGCCGGTGGCCGGGGTGGAGGTCGTCTCCGAGGCTCCGCCCTACGGCGGGCCGGTCGCCGGCATCGCCGCAGGTGTGGCGGCTGTCGGTGACGTCGATCTCGTGGGTGTCATCTCCGTCGACGCCCCCGACTCCGCCGAGCTCCTGCCGGTCCTGGCCGCTGCCCTGGCGGCCGATGGCTCAGCTGACGTCGCCGTCATCCGCGCCGCCGACGGCCACCTCCAGCCGCTGTGCGCGATGTGGCGGACCACCGCCCTGCACCGGGCGCTGTCCCGCCTGGACACGGTGCGGGATCAGGCGGCGAAGAAGTTGCTGGCAGCCGCCGGAACTGTCCTCGAGGTCGCGGGCGGCGGCGCGGAGCGCGACTACGACACCCTGGCCGAACTGGCCGAACGCGGCCGGGCCGAGCTGCCCTGACCAGGCCCGGTCAGCGCACGATGATCGTCCCGTGCTGCCCCTTCTCCGCGTCGGTCATGATGTGGTTGACAAACGTGTAGGTCCCCGGTTCGTCGAAGGTCACCTCGACGAACCCGCCCTGGGCGGGCAGCAGCGGCAGCACCTGGGCACCCGTGCCCTCGGTGAGTCCGTTTCGGACCGGGTAGGCGCCCTCGCTGAACACGGTGTCGAAGATGCCGCCGACGATGTGGAAGCTCACCGGGTTGTCCGGGCCGACATTGAGGACCCAGAACCGTGCCCGCTGCCCGGCGGTGAGCTCGATGGGGCGGGAATCATACTGGTTGGGGAAGCCGTTGAACGCGGTGAGATCATAGGCACCCGCCGAGACCCGGTCCGCGTCCGCCCCGGTGGCCTCCGGCCCGAGGAAGACCTCGTGGGCGATGAGGGCATACTCCCGGTCGACCTCGTCGAGCCCTTCCGGCGGGTCGATGATGACCGCCCCGGCCATGCCGTTGGCGATGTGCAGGCTCATCGGCGCCGTCGCGCAGTGGTACATCCAGATCCCGGAACGGCGGGCGACAAATTCGTAGACCAGCGACTCCCCGGGGTTGATGGTGGCCATGGGGGCGTCGGGGCTGACCTCCCCGGCGTGGAAGTCGACGGAATGGCCCATCGACCCGTCGTTGGTCAACGTGAGGCGGAAGGTGTCCCCCGCCCGGCCCCGCAGCGTCGGGCCCGGGGCCTGCCCGTTGAACAGCCACTGGACCTGGCGGTGCCCGGGGGCGACCTCCCGTATCTCCTCGGTGACGGTGAACGCCAGCTCGTGGACCGTCGAGGCCGGGGCCGGCGGCAGGACCGGGTCGTGGAAGACGGTGTCGGTGATGTCGTGGTTGAGCCGGTCCGCGGAGGTGGGGACCTCGGCGAAGGGGTTGCTGCCGACGGCGGCGGTGGGGCGGTCCCCGAGACCGCCGCCGGATGACGCGGAGGTGTCGGTGACGACGACGTCGAGAAGCATGCCCTGCGACCTGTGTCCGGCGACGGTGCACCAGCCCTCGAGATCCCCGGTGACCACCCCGGCGTCGAGGGTGGCGGAGTCGCCGGGGTCGATGAGCTCGGTTCTCACACCGTTGAGGCTCAGGTCGTGGGGCTGGTCGTCGTCGTTGTGGAGCTCGATGACCAGGTGTGTGCCGGCGGGGACCTCGATGCGGTCGGGAACATAGGACATCCCCTCGATCCGCACCTCCTGCGTCACCGTGTCCCGGGCTGCGGTCGACACCGGACCGGCCTCATTCGTCGATGGGGCGGTGGTGAGGGTGACGCCGAGAATGACCACAGCCGCGATCGCCAGACCGACGATGAGCCAGGACGCCCACCCGCTGCCGGTGTCCGGCTCCGGCTGGCGGGTGGTGGAGGCGGACGGGCCGAGGGGGATGGTCATGGGGACTCCGTTCGGTGGTGCCGGATGACGGCGGTGGCGATGAACCCGGCATGCGTCAGCAGGCCGACTCCCAGGAGGATGAGACCGGCGGTGCGGGCGGGACCGTCAGTGTCGAGCAGTGTCAGCAGGCCGCCGAGGTTGAGCAGGAGGATGCGCGCCGGGCCGGCACCCCGGGCGGCGGCGCGGGCCCGGAGGACGCGGTCACGTCCACCGCCGAGGAGGGTGGGCAGGAGGTGGTGGAGGACGCCGGTGATGAGCTGGAGCAGGCCCGTGCCGAGGAAGACGGGGATGAGCAGCTGGGTGACCTGGCGGGCGTCAGCACCGGCGATGGTGCTCGCCGCGTCGGCGGCGCACACCGCGACCATCCACAACAGTCCCGCGGTGACGCTCACGGCGGCGGTCGACCAGCCGGGGGGTACCGCCGACGACGGCGGCGAGGACCGGCTGGAGTATGAGCAGCGCGGCGACGACGATGAGCAGCTGGATCAACCCGGCCCACCCGGAGTGACCGAGCGACTGGGCGACGATGACCCCGACCAGGGCGAGGCAGTGGATGATCAGTGCCACGGTGCAGCGACGCCGTGCGGTGGCGCTGATCCGCGTGCCGGTGAGGGTGGGAAGCAGGGTGATCACGGTGCCCAGGATGGTCAGCCAGGTAAAGCCCCACACCGCGGCGCGGGAGTGAGCGGCGATGAGGTCGGCGTAGGAGCCCACGCCCCGGCCGGCGACGTTGCCCATGATCCCGGCGACGACGAGGAAACCGGCGGCGGCGAGGTAGAACGGCACGGTGACGGCGAAGGTGCCGGCCAGGCTGCGGCGCAGGTGGGAGTACACCACGGCCATGTGCCAGAGGAACGCCCAGATAACCAGGGTGGCGGCGAAGTCTGCGAGCGCACCCCAGTCATAGCCCGCCCTGCCCACGATGAGCAGGATGAGGCCGCTCTGGATGAGCGCCACCCGAGCCATCACGCCGCGACGGTCGTCGCCGGCGGTACGCGTCAGGGCCTCGGTGAAGTGTGTGGAGTAGACGAGGATGGCGGTGGCGACCACCCCGAGGGTGAAGGAGTGGACGGACACCCACCAGCTGACGGGGGCGCCGAGGGCACCGGCGATGACGATGCCGACCCCGATGAGCAGCCACAGGCCGAGCACTGCGGCGACGTGTGTGTGCCAGCGCCCCCGGGCACGCAGGGAGACGTCGGTCAGTGACACCTCAGACACGGGCGAGCCTCCGCTCCCGGGCCTTCCGGCGACGGTTCCGGTCGGTGGCGATGAGAACGATGCCGGTGAGCGCGAACCCGAGGATGGCGACCACGGTGATGACTCCCCCGAGCTGCCAGGGTCCGGTGGCCTGACGCAGGTCGGCGACGATACGCAGGGCCAGCCCTGCGTGGAGGACGATGACGGGCAGGTAGAGGGCCGGATGGTACGGGATGGTCCTGCGGATCACCCCGCCGAGGATGAACGGAGCGTGGGCGAAGATCATCGAGATGACGAAGCCGAGGAAGATCGAGTGCACGGCGGCGTCGTGCAGGTGCCCGGCGCGGGTGTGTCCCCCGCCCATCCACAGCAGCCCGGCGACGAGGAGCCAGGCGTAGCCGGCGAGCATGCAGGCCGCGGTGTAGCGCGGTAGTTGTCCGGCGTGGATGAGACGTCGGGCAGCGTCGACACGCACCGTCACCACGGCGATGGCGGCAAGCAGGGCACCCATGAGGAAGAACCCGAGCTGGGGGTGCAGCGCGAAGATGAGGGCCGCGGCGGTCAACGCGAGGACGAGGGTGGTGATGAGGGTCTCGGCGGCGGTGCCGGCAAACGACACCCGGGCCAGCTCCATCCGTTCGCCGATGATGGTGGCCACCGCGAACACGACGGCATAGGGCATGACGTCGGCGAAGTCCGCCCCGCCACCCCAGGTGACGGTGGCCAGGACGCCACCGATGACGCCCGTGGCCTGGACGAGGACCGACAGGGTGGCCTGGCGGTGGTGGATGAGGACGTAGACCGCACCGAGGACGAGAAAGGAGACGGTGAACAACGCGGCCGGCACCGGCCGGGGTGCCCCCGACGAGCAGGGTGGCAACGCCGAGAGCGTTGGCCACCGGTCCGGCCCACGCCCAGCGGGTCCGGGCGGCGACGGTGCGTTCCAGCCCGATTGCGCCGCCGACAAAGCCGAAGATCATCAGTGCGCCGTGGTCGGTGCCGGATGTCACCGTGCCGCCGTCCCACACCCCGATCAGGACCAGCCCGGCGGCCAGACCGCTGAGCATCGCCACGCCGGCCACAGCGAGGAGGATGCCGCGAGGCCACACGGACACACATCTATTTATCACGGCTTTTATCGTACTAATATTGGTCCCAGGTGGAAAGCGACCACCTTCGCCACCTCGCCCCCACGCGAACCGACCACAGAAAGGCCCACCAACATGGGCATGCAGCTTCCCATCACCAACGCCAGCGACCCCGCCGAGATCCCCACCCTCAACGCCTCCCAGATCCCGCACGCCGTACGCCACGGGGCGATCCACGGCGCCCTGGACTCCCGCAACGTCGGCGAATCCATGATCCTCATCGCCCCGCACAACCCGCTGCCCCTGCTCAAGGAGGTGGCAGCCCGGGACGAGGCCTTCCAGGTGACCTACCTGCAGGAGGGCCCGCACGACTGGCACCTGAAGTTCACCCGCACCGCCTGAGCGCACCCGACCGCGGGATAGACTCGTCCGCATGCCCGCCTCCCGTGATGACGTCCGCCTCACCTGGCCGACCACCCCGGAGGTGGCGCGCCCCGGCCGACTGAGCGGACTGCACCGGTACACCGCAGACGGCGTCGAACCGGTGTCCACTCCGGCACCCGACGACAACCTCCTGTTGCGCGGCGACAACCTCCCCGGACTGCGCGCCCTGGCGCCTCTGCTGGCCGGGTCGGTCCAGCTCATCTACATCGACCCGCCCTACAACACCGGCAGCACGGACTACGTCTACGCCGACCGGCGCAGCCGGGCCGACTGGCTCAGCTTCATGCAGGCCCGCATCAACGCAGCCCTGCCGCTGTTGGCCCCCGACGGCGTGTTCATCGCCCAGTGCAGCTTCCACCAGTCGGCCTACCTCGAGGTGCTTCTCGACCAGACCCCCGGCCTGCACAAGGTCGCCGTCCTCCACGCCCTGGTCCGTCACCCCGACCGGGCATTGACGGCCGACAAGCAGTTCAACGACGTCGTCGAGCAGATCCTCATCTACTCCCCCGACCCCGCCTTCCGCATGCCCGGCCGGATGAAGGAGCGCGACCTCAGCGACTACCGCTGGGACGTTGAACTCACCGGCCCCGGGCGCGCGGTCACCCTGGGCGGCCGCGCCTGCACCATCTACCCCCCGGACGCCTGGCGCAAGGTCGACACCGGCGCCGGCCTGGGCACCTTCCGCACCCACTCCATCCGTGGCTCGCTGCGCGAGAAGAACTCCTCGGGCCGGTTCTGGGTCGCCCATCTCGAAGGGCTCGAGCTGGCGCCACTCACGCTTATCGACGTCCCCGGCATCGGCGACGACGGCCTCGGTCACCGTTTCTTCCACACCCCGAAACCCGGCAACCGCAACGGCTCCTACTTCCAGGGTGTTCCGCAGTCCTCGTCCCACACCCGGCTGCCCTACCCCAACTTCCTCGACGTCCACGAGGCCTACAATAAAGTCACTGCCGAAGGCGGGGTGAGTTTCCGCAACGGCAAGAAGCCCGAGTCCCTGCTGCGCACCCTCATCGAGTTGTTCACCGACCCCGACGAGACGGTCCTGGACTACCACGCCGGCTCCGGCACGACCGCCGCCGTGGCCCACAAGCTCGGCCGCCGGCACATCAGCATCGAGCAGCGGGAATGGGCCGAGACGATCGCCCTGGCCCGGCTGCGGGGAGTCATCGGCGGGGAACAGTCCGGTATCTCCGCGGACGTCGGCTGGACCAGCGGTGGCAGCGTGGTCTACGGAGAGATCGGCTGAGCCGGCCGCTCACCCCAGACGTTCGAAGATGTTGGGCAGCAGCGGCAGCACCACACCCAGGGTGTCGCGGACAGCCCCCGTGGAGCTGGGTGAGTTGATGATCAGCGCGTCCGCCGCACCCCGGCCGGTCAACCCGATGAGCGCCCGGGACAGGCCGGCGTGCGGCGAGTGGCTGAGCCCCTCGACGAGGACCTGGGTCATCAGCCCGGTGAGGGTGACCTCGAGCAGCGGGGCGGTGGCCTCCGGGGTCTGATTGCGGGGCCCGAGGCCGGTGCCGCCGACGGTGAGGATGACGCGGTGGCCGGCGGCGCGGGCGTCGGCAAGCGCGGCACTGACCGCGTCCAGGCCCTCCTCGACGATGACCACCGGGGCGTCGACACCCACCTCGGCGAGCAGTTCCCGGGCGAGCGGGCCCGCCTTGTCCACTCGCTCGCCCGAGTGGACGCGGTCGGAGGCGACGATGATGACGCCGCTGAGCGTGGGGCTCATGACCCTTCCTTCCTTCAGATTCATAGGCTGCGACAGGGTGTGACATATGCCATAGCGAGGGCGGTGACGCAGGCGACACCGGATGCCCGATCGGACTACCTGCGCCATCGGGACCGGGGGTGCATTTCCGCAACAGAAACGTGCGCTAAATAAGCCCGGAAGTTTCCTCACTATCGTTAGACACCGCAGGTCAGAGCCTATACCGTGGATTTAACTAACGCCTAACAATGAATATTGCACCCCCTGTCTAGCGAGGAATTCATGAGCACTGCCCTCAACACCGACGGACGGGTCCTGCACGGCTGGGACCCCGAGAACGAGGAGACCTGGGACTCCGGCATCGCCTGGCGCACCCTGTGGATCTCCACCGCCACCCTCTTCATGGCCTTCTGTACCTGGTACCTGGTCTCGGCCATCGCGCCGGTGCTCAACCAGATCGGCTTCGACCTCTCCACCGCCCAGCTCTACTGGCTGACCTCCCTGCCCGGCCTCGCCGGCGGCCTCCTGCGCCTGATCTTCATGTTCCTGCCGCCCATCCTGGGCACCCGCCGACTCGTCTCCATCTCCTCCCTGCTGTTCGTCATCCCGATGCTCGGCTGGTTCTTCGCCGTCCAGAACACCGGCACCCCCTTCTGGTGGCTGCTCGTCCTCGCCTTCCTCACCGGCATCGGCGGCGGCGTGTTCTCCGGCTTTATGCCGTCCACCGGCTACTTCTTCCCCAAGCGACTCTCCGGCACCGCCCTCGGCCTGCAGGCCGGACTCGGCAACTTCGGCGTCTCCTTCATCCTGCTCGTCGCCCCCTGGCTCATGGGCCTGACGCTCATGGGCATCGGCTTCGTCGCCCCGCAGCGATCCGGCGACACCGAACTGTTCGTCCACAACCCGGCGATCGTCATGGTGCCGTGGGCGATCGTCATGGCCGTCGTCGCCTGGATCTTCCTCAAGGACGTGCCGGTCACCGCGAACTTCCGCCAGCAGATCGACATCTTCGGCAACAAGAACACCTGGATCCTCACCATCGCCTACCTCATGACCTTCGGTGCCTTCTCCGGGTTCGCCGCGCAGCTGGCCCTGATCATCAACAACGTCTACGGCGCCAACTCCGAGTTCGCCGCCACCTACGCCGTCGAGGACCTGCCCAAGGGCGCGGCCTTCGCCTTCCTCGGCCCCCTCATCGGCTCCCTCGTCCGCGCCGCCTGGGGCCCGCTGTGCGACAAGTTCGGCGGCGCCATCTGGACCTTCGTCTCCGGTGTCGGCATGACCCTGTCCACCATCGTCGCCGCCCTCTTCCTCACCCCCGACAACCCGGACCAGTTCTGGTGGTTCCTCGGCGCCATGCTCTTCCTGTTCTTCTTCTCCGGCATCGGCAACGCCTCCACCTTCAAGCAGATGCCCATGATCCTGCCCAAGCGCCAGGCCGGCGGTGTCATCGGCTGGACCGGCGCCATCGCCGCCTTCGGCCCCTTCATCGTCGGCGTCCTGCTCTCGATGATGGCCCCGGCCGTCTTCTTCTGGGGCTGCGTGGTCTTCTTCGCCTTCGCCACCACCCTCGTGTGGATCTACTACGCCCGCCCCAACGCCCCCTTCCCCGGCTGATCTCCCCACTGACCAGTACGTTTAAGGACACCCGACATGACGACAACCTCCAGCTCCCCCGGCACCGGGAGCACCGCCCAGTCCGCCGGCCACGCCAACCCGCTGTTCCGCTTCGGCAGCTACCTGCGCAAGGGACAGGTCTCCGACAGCGGGCAGCAGCTGTTTCTCAAGGGCGGCCGCCAGGCGGACATCTTCTACCGCAACCGCTGGTCCTTCGACAAGATGGTGCGCTCCACCCACGGCGTCAACTGCACCGGCTCCTGCTCCTGGAAGGTCTACGTCAAAGACGGCGTGATCACCTGGGAATCCCAGGCCGTCGACTACCCCGCCACCGGCCCGGACATGCCCGACTATGAGCCCCGCGGCTGCCCCCGCGGTGCCTCCTTCTCCTGGTACACCTACTCCCCCACCCGCATCCGCTTCCCCTACGCCCGCGGCGCCCTCGTGGACATGTACCGCGAGGGCAAGGTCCGCCTGGGCGACCCCGTCCTGGCGTGGCGCGAGATCGTGGAGACCCCGGAGAAGCGGCACGCCTACGTCTCCCAGCGCGGCAAGGGCGGCCTGATCCGCATCTCCTACGAGGAGGCCATCGAGATCGCCGCCGCCGCCCACACCTACACCATCCGCCAGTACGGCCCGGACCGGATCGCCGGCTTCACCGTCATCCCCGCGATGTCCCAGGTCTCCTACGGCGCCGGCACCCGCTTCCTGCAGATGATCGGCGGCGTCGCCCTGTCCTTCTACGACTGGTACGCCGACCTCCCGCCGGCCTCCCCGCAGACCTTCGGCGACCAGACCGACGTCCCCGAATCCGGCGACTGGTACAACTCCTCCTACCTCATGATGTGGGGATCGAACATCCCGGTCACCCGCACCCCGGACTCCCACTTCATGGTGGAGACCCGCTACAACGGCACCAAGGTCGTCGTCGTCTCCCCCGACTTCGCCGACAACACCAAGTTCGCCGACGAGTGGCTGCGCATCAACCCCGGCACCGACGCCGCCCTCGCGTTCGCCATGGGCCACGTCATCCTCTCCGAGTTCCACGTCGGGAAGCAGACCCCGTACTTCCTCGACTACATGCGCCGGTACACCGACGCCCCGTTCCTCATCGAACTCGACGAACGCGACGACGGCACCTGGACGCCGGGCAAGTTCCTCACCGCCTCCCACCTCGACGACTCCCACGCCGACCTCCGCGACTCCGCCAACGCCACCCACCGTCTGCTCATGATGCAGCCCGACGGCAGCGTCGTCGACCCCGGCGGCACCCTCGCCGACCGCTACGGCGACGACGGCGTGGGCAAGTGGAACCTCCGCCAGGACGGCGTGGACACCATCATGTCCGTCGCCGACACCGGCGAGTACGGCACCGCTGAGGTGCTCTTCCCCCGCTTCGACCTCGACGCGGACCCCGACGACATCGACGGCTCCGGCCCCATCGGCGCCGGCGTGGTCTCCCGCGGCGTCCCCTACCGCGAGGTCGACGGCCGCAAGGTCACCACCGTCTTCGACGTCATGCTCGCCCACTACGGCGTGGCCCGCCCCGAACTGAACCTGCCGGGCCAGTGGCCCACCGACTTCCACGACGCCACCTCCCCCGGCACCCCGGCCTGGCAGGAGGAGCTCACCGGTGTGCCCGCCAACGCCGCCATCCGCATCGGCCGGGAGTTCGCGCAGAACGCCGACGACTCGAAGGGCCGCAGCCAGATCATCATGGGCGCGGGCGTGAACCACTACTTCCACGCCGACAACATCTACCGCACCTTCCTGGCCCTGACCTCGATGTGCGGCACCCAGGGTGTCAACGGCGGCGGCTGGGCCCACTACGTCGGCCAGGAGAAACTGCGCCCGATGAACGGCTGGTCCCAGTACGCCTTCGCCCTCGACTGGCAGCGCCCGGCGCGCCAGATGATCACCACCGGCTTCTACTACCTGACCACCGACCAGTGGCGCTACGACAACTCCAAGGCCTCCCGCCTGGCGTCCCCGCTGGCCAACCGCGGGGTGGTGGGCAACAAGTCACTGTCGGACACGCTCATCGAGTCGATGAAACGCGGCTGGATGCCCGCCTACCCCCAGTTCAACCGCAACCCCCTGCTGCTGGCCGACGAGGCCGAGGCCAAGGGCATGGACATCAAAGACTACGTGGTCTCCGAACTCGAGTCCGGCAACATGCAGTTCGCCGCCGAGGACCCGGACGCCCCGGAGAACTGGCCGCGCATCCTGCTCAACTGGCGCACCAACCTCATGGGCTCCTCCGCCAAGGGCACCGAGTTCTTCCTCCGCCACATGCTCGGCGTCGACTCCGACGCCACCGCCGTGGAACTGGAACCGCACGAACGCCCCGAGTCCATCGCCTGGCGGGACGAGGCACCCCAGGGCAAGCTCGACCTGATGCTCACCACGGACTTCCGGAACACCTCCACGACGCTGGTCTCCGACATCGTCCTCCCGGCGGCCACCTGGTACGAGAAGCACGACCTGTCCACCACGGACATGCACCCGTTCATCCACTCCTTCAACGCGGCGATCAACCCGCCGTGGGAGGCCCGGACCGACTTCGAGGTCTTCCGCGACCTGTCCAAGTCCGTCTCCGAGCAGGCCGTGACGTGGCTGGGCACCCAGACCGACCTCATCACCGCCCCGCTGGGCCACGACTCCCCCGACGAGCTGAACATGCCCAACGGCATCGTCCCCGACATCGGCGAATCAGGCCTGGTCCCCGGCAAGACGATGGCCAAGCTCATCCCCGTCGAACGCGACTACACCCGGATCCACGAGAAGTGGACCCACCTCGGACCGCTCACCGGCAAGGCCGGCACCGGCGTGCACGGCACCCCCTACGACGTGTCCACGCAGGTCGAGGAGCTTGGACTGATCAACGGCACCTCGGAGACCTTCATCGGTGAGCGCCCCGACCTGGACACCGACATCAAGGTCATCGAGATGATCCTCCACCTGTCTGGTGTGTCTAACGGCGCGGTGGCCAAGGAGGGCTTCACCAACCAGGGCGCCCGCGTCGGCGCGGACATGACCGACCTCTACTCCGGCAACGAGGGCACCCGCATCAACTGGGACGCCATCAAGGAACGCCCCACCGAGGTGATCACCTCCCCGGAGTGGACCGGCTCGAAGCGTGGCGGACGCCGCTACACGGCGTTCTCCATCAACATCGAGTACGACAAGCCCTTCCACACCCTGTCGGGCCGGATGCACTACTACCTCGACCACGACTGGTTCCTCGACTACGGCGAGGCCCTCCCGGTGTTCCGCCCGCCACTGGACCGCATGCACCTCAACGGGGAGACCAACCCGGGTCAGCTCGTGCGCGGCGAGGACGGCAACCCCGAGGTCACCGTCCGCTACCTCACCCCGCACAACAAGTGGTCGATCCACTCGCAGTACTTCGACAACCTCCACGTCCTGTCCATCTCCCGTGGTGGCCAGGTGGTGTGGATGTCCGACAAGGACGCCGCCAAGATCGGCGTCGCCGACAACGAGTGGATCGAGGTGTACAACCGCAACGGCATCGTCTCGGCCCGCGCGATCGTCTCCCACCGCATCCCGGAGGGCACGGCGATCATGAACCACGCCCAGGAACGCACCGTGGGCACCCCGCTCAACGAGAACACCGGCCGCCGCGGCGGCACCCACAACTCGCTCACCCGCATCATGATCAAACCGGTGCACGTCGCGGGCGGCTACGGCCACCTGACCTACGGCTTCAACTACATCGGCCCCACCGGCAACAACCGCGACGAGGTCACCCGCATCCGTCGCCGCTCCCAGGAGGTGCAGTTCTAATGAAGGTTATGGCTCAGATCGCCATGGTCATGAACCTGGACAAGTGCATCGGCTGCCACACCTGTTCCGTCACCTGCAAGCAGGCGTGGACCAACCGTGAGGGCACCGAGTACATCTGGTTCAACAACGTCGAGACCCGCCCCGGCGTCGGCTACCCGCGCGGCTGGGAGGATCAGGACAAGTGGGAGGGCGGCTGGACCCGCACCTCCTCCGGCAGGCTCAAGCCGCGTTCCGGTGGCCGCCTGTCCAAGCTGTTCAACATCTTCCACAACCCCAAGCTGCCCGGCATCCAGGACTACTACGAACCCTGGACCTACGAGTACGACAAGCTGCTGTCCACCCCGGGCAACCAGAACACCCAGCCCACCGCCCGCCCGGTCTCCCAGATCGACGGCCGCGAGATGAACACCATCTCCTGGTCCTCCAACTGGGACGACAACCTCGGCGGCTCCACGGCCACGATGGACGAGGATCCGGTTCTGCACCAGATGAATCTCACGGTGCAGAAGGAGATCGAGGACACCTTCATGTTCTATCTCCCCCGCATCTGCGAGCACTGCCTCAACCCCACATGTGTGTCCTCCTGCCCCTCCGGCGCGATGTACAAGCGCACGGAGGACGGGATCGTCCTCGTCGACCAGGACCAGTGCCGCGGCTGGCGCATGTGTGTCTCCGGTTGCCCGTACAAGAAGGTCTACTTCAACCACAAGTCCGGCAAGGCCGAGAAGTGCACGCTGTGCTACCCGCGCATCGAGGTCGGCCAGCCCACCGTCTGCTCCGAGACCTGCGTCGGACGCCTGCGCTACCTCGGTGTCCTGCTGTACGACGCCGACCGCGTCGCCGACGCCGCCTCCGTCGAGAATCCGCAGGACCTGCTCCAGGCCCAGAAGGACATCCTCCTCGACCCGCGCGATCCGCGCGTCATCGACGCCGCCACCCAGGCAGGTATCCCCCACTCCTGGATCGACGCCGCCCAGCAGTCCCCCATCTGGGACCTCATCTTCACCTACGAGGTGGCCCTGCCGCTGCACCCGGAGTACCGCACCCTCCCGATGGTCTGGTATATCCCGCCGCTGTCCCCGGTCGTCGACCAGGTGACCGCCTCCGGCAACGACGGCGAGGACCACAAGATCCTCTTCACCGCCCTGTCGACCATGCGCATCCCGCTGGAGTACCTCGCCGGGCTGTTCACCGCCGGTGACACCGCCCCGGTCGAACGCTCCCTGCGCCGCCTGGTGGCCATGCGTTCCTACATGCGCGATCTCAACCTGGGCAACGAGCCCCAGGAGGACATCGCGCAGGCCGTCGGCATGACCGGCAGGCAGATCCAGAAGATGTACCGGCTGCTCGGCATCGCCAAGTACGACGACCGCTACGTCATCCCCACCGCCTCCCCGGAGTCCGCCCGCGGCATCACCTCCCTCGACCCCTTCGGTGGCGTCGACCCCTCCGACCCGACCCTGCAGTTCCCCGACCTGGGCGAGGGTGCCCCGGAGGCCTGCACCAGCCACGCCGCCGAGCCCGCCGGCAAGGTCTCGCTGCTCAGCTGGACCGGTGACCGACCGGAGGGCATGTTCCCTCCCCGCCGGGATGAGGGATAGCCATGGCCCGCACCCCCGTCGGGATCATCCCCGAGGACGTCACCCGCTCCGTCGCCGTCAGCGACGACCAGCGGCGCACCGTCGCCATGGCCGCCTCGCTGCTCCTGGACTATCCGGGAGATGACCACGGTGCGAAGATCGCGGCCGTCGACACGCTCCTGGACACCCTGCCCCCGGCCATCGGCGCCGAACTCGCCGCCTTCACCGACGCCGCCCGCACCCTCGGCCTGCGGGGCCTGCAGGAACACTATGTGGAGACCTTCGACCAGCGCCGACGCTGCTCCCTGTTCCTGTCCTACTACTCCGTCGGCGACACCCGCCAACGCGGCACCGCCATCCTCGCGTTCCGGCAGGCACTCGAACAACTCGGCTTCGAGGAGCAGCGCGAGGAACTGCCCGACCACCTGTGTGTCGTCCTCGAGGCGGTCGCCATGTCCGAGGGCCGGATCCACGGGCAGGCCGTGGAGATGCTTGCCGCCCACCGCGACGGACTGGAGGTCCTGCGGGCGGCCCTCCAGCACCAGAACTCCCCCTTCGCGCACCTCGTCATCGCGGTGGCCATGGCCCTTCCCACCATCGACGCCGAGACCGCCCACAACTACCTCGACCTCATCCGTTCGGGGCCGCCGGCCGAGCTCGTCGGCATCGGCACCCCACTGCCCTTCCCCACCGCCCAACCGGACCTGACTTAGGACACCACCATGGCCAACTACAACGAATTCCTGTGGGTCGCCTTCCCCTGGCTGGCGATCGCCGCATTCGTCATCGGCATCATCTGGCGCTGGCGCACCGACCAATTCGGCTGGACCAGCCACTCCACCCAGATCTACGAATCCAAGCTCCTGCGACTGTCGTCCCCGCTGTTCCACTGGGGCATGGTCTTCGTCGTCATCGGCCACCTCATGGGCCTGGCGATCCCGAAGTCCTGGACCCGGTCCGTCGGCATCAGTGACGCCGTCTACCACGCCATCGCCACCTACCCCGGCACCGTCGCCGGCATCGCCGCCCTCCTCGGCCTGGCCGGCCTGCTCTACCGGCGCATCGTCAACCGCTCCGTCTTCCTCGCCACCTCCACCTCCGACAAGGTGATGTACGTCCTCCTCGGCGGGGCCATCCTCACCGGCTTCTTCGCCACCGTCTCCCTCCAGCTCTTCGGCGACGCCCACGGCTACGACTACCGCGAGACCATCTCCCCGTGGCTGCGCCAGCTCCTGGTGTTCAACGCCCACCCCGAGCTCATGGTCGACGTGCCCTGGCAGTTCAAGCTCCACGTCATCGCCGGATTCACCCTCATCGCCGTGTGGCCGTTCACCCGCCTGGTCCACGCCTTCTCCGCCCCCGTCGGCTACACCACCCGCCCGTACGTGGTCTACCGCTCCCGCGACACCCGCACCGGCCCCGTCAAGGAGCACGTCGCCTGGGAGCCGATCCGCTCCCACACCGAACAGCTCGACGAACGCAACGAGACTCCGTCGCGCGGCGCCTGACGGATCCGGTGGAGGGCTGATCCCGCATGGTGCGGGATCAGCCTGTCGGGATCAGGGGTCAGGGGGGACGGCGATCGGTCGCAACATCTCACATCTCACACGACGTCGCAGTGCATTATCCCTGTCCGGAGAAAATCCCTTGTAAGGTTCTGCAGCGACACCCCGGCAACCCCTGAATGGCCCCACCACCCCGACACGACCCCGAAAGTTCCATGACCCGTCACCGTTTCGCGCTCCTCGCGGCCCTGCTCGCCGCCGGCACGGCAACCGCCGCGGCCTGCGTCCCGCTTCCCGAGAACGCACCCCCGAGCACGGAGGAGGCCGCGCCGCAGGTCATCGTCATGGGGGCGGCGTCGACACGCGTGCTCAACTCGGACCTGACCGACATCGCAGACGCTGACCTGTTGTTCGTCAACGCGGGATCCTCGACGCTGGTGCAGCAGCTGGCGGACGGGGCACCCGGGGATGTGCTCCTCACCGCCGACCAGGCCACGATGGATCAGGCCGTGGCGCAGGGGCTGGTGACGGATCCGCAGGTGGTGGCCACGAACTCGATGGTGATGGTCGTGCCGGCCGGCAATCCGGCCGATGTCGGGTCCTCCGATGATCTCGCCGACGCGGACGTGGTGCTGTGTGATCCGCAGGTGCCGTGCGGGAAGGTGTCTGAGGCGCTCATCGATGAACAGGACATCGACGTCACCCCGGTCTCGCTCGAGCACTCCGTCTCCGATGTGCTGGGCAAGGTCGTCTCGGGGGAGGCGGATGCCGGGTGGGTCTACCGGACGGACGCGCAGGCCGCGGGGAACCGGGTGGAGGTCATCGACCTTCCCGGGGCGGAGGCGCACCCGAACAGCATCGTCGCCGCGGTGACGGGGTCCTCGACGGATCCCGCCGCGGCCTCCGCGTTCGTCTCACTGCTCCGCTCGCCCGAGGCCGCCGATGTCTGGCGGGACCACGGCTTCACTCCGGCGGAATCCTGAGCCGTATCCTGATGAGCATGTCCGCTCCCCGCCCCATACTCCCCCGGCCGCCGGTGGTCGTGGTGGTGCTGGGTGTGGTGGGTCTGCTGCTTATTCTCGGTCCGGTCCTCGCACTCGGTGTGCGGGTGCCGTGGTCGCGGGTCGGTGAGGTGCTCGCCGATCCGGACACCGCGCAGCTGCTCACGGTCTCGTTCGCGTCCGCGGCGTGGGCGACGGTGATCACCGTGGGCCTGGGGGTTCCGCTGGCCGTGTGGTTGCGGCACCTGCGTCGCGGTGGTCGGCTCGTCCGCCTGCTGGTGCTGCTGCCGCTGGCCATGCCGCCGGTGGTCGGTGGTCTGGCGCTCACGGCGGCGGTGGGTCGGCGCGGGGTCACCGCCCCGCTTCTCGACGCCCTCGGTCTCCAGTTCGCCTTCGCCTTCCCCGGCGTTGTCCTCGCCCACGTGTTCATCGCCCTGCCGTTTGTCGTGGTCACCGTCGATGCGGCCGCCCGCCAGCTCGACCCGGAGGTCGGCGCCAGCGCCGCGGGGGTGGGCATGTCCCCCGGGGAGATTCTCCGGAAGATCCAGCTGCCGGCGCTTCTCCCCGCGATCGCCACGGGTGCCGGCCTGGCCTTCGCCCGGTCGCTCGGCGAGTTCGGTACGACGCTGACCTTCGCCGGCTCCATGCCCGGGGTCACCCGCACCATGCCGTTGGGCATCTACCTCGAACGCGAGACGGACCCGGGTCGGGCGTACGTGCTCGGCGCGGTGCTCATCATCGCCGCGGTGCTCGTCCTCGGTCTCGCGGCACTGCCCGCGGCACTGGCCCGCACGCCGGAACCCCGCGCCCGCCGGCTCGGGGAACTGGACCTGGAGCGGCTCCGGACTCTCACCGCCCCGGTGGCCGGGGGTCAGCCGGTTCTCGCCGGTGGCACGGCATTTCCCGCGAACCGGATCACCGCGGTCGTCGGCCCCAACGGCTCCGGTAAGTCGACGCTCATGGGACGCGTGGCGGGACGGCTGGCCGGTGGGGACGTGGACGTCGATACGCGGGGGGTGGTGCTGCTCACCCAACGCCCCGGGCTTCCGCCCACAGCGACCGTCGCCGGCGCCGTCACCATGGTGACGCGCGATGCGCGGCGCACCACCGAGCTTCTCGACGCCGCCGGCCTCACCCCCCTGCGCGACATCGCCGTCCCAGCCCTGTCCGGGGGGCAGGCCGCCCAGGTCGCGCTGCTGCGCGCGCTGGCGGCCCGGCCGTCGGTGCTCATCCTCGATGAACCGCTGGCGGCCGTCGATGTCGCCTCCGCCGACCGGTGGCGACGCCTGCTGGCATCCGCCGCCCAGGACCGGACGACGTTGCTGGTCACCCACGATCCGCTCGAGGTGGCGACCTTGTCCGAACATCTCGTCGTCCTCGCCGGTGGCGAGATCACCGCGGCCGGTCCGACGGCCGATCTGCTGACCCGTCCGCCGGACGATTTCGTGGCCACGCTGGCCGGAATCGTCCGGATTGTCGGGATTGTCACCGCCGAAGAAGTTGACACGGTCACTATTTTAGGCCAAGAATTGGAGGTGACAGGCACGTCAGCGGCCCCGCGGGAGCAGTCCCTCAGGGTCGGAGACACCGCGGTCGCCACGTTCGCACCGGAGGCGACGACCCTGCGTCTGCCCACCACGGACCCCCACCGGGAGTCCGCCCGGAATGTGTGGACAGGGGTCGTCGAATCGGTGTCCGCGACGACCTCGGGAGCCGCAACGATCGTCCACGTGACGGTCGGTGGCCACCGGATGAGCATCCCCGTCACCCGCCGGTCGGTGCTCGAGCTGGGGCTTGCACCCGGAACGACAATTGAATGCGTCACCAAGGCGGTGGCGATCAACGTGTATCCGCAGCACCGGCGGATCAGAGGAGAGTGATCCACATGACCGGCGACCCCGCCCCGCGGCCGGCCACCGACCTGTTCCCGGAGCATCTCCAGTTGAGCCTGAAACAGCGCGAGGTCCTCGACGCACTCCAGTCCTTCCCCCGTGGGGCCAGGTCCTTCGAGCTCGCGGAGCAGCTGGGGATGCACGTCAACACCGCCCGCGGTCATCTCGACGAACTCGTCGCCCGGGGTGCCGTCCGGGTCTCCTCCCTGCCCGCCGAGGGCCGGGGTCGACCCTCCTACATCTTCCAGGTCCGGGTGCCCGACAACCGCACCGTCGCCGACGAGTACGTCTCGCTGGTGGAGGTCCTCGCCGGGATGCTCACCGACACCACGTCCACCACACCCGAGAACATGGACCGGGCCCGCGAGATCGGCCGCGCCTGGGCCCGACGCATGGGCGTCCGGGTGGAACCCGCGCGCTCCCACTCGGAGACCCTCGACCGACTCTTCGTCCGGCTCCGCGACATGGGCTTCGACCCGGTGGCCCTCCCCACCGAACGCCCCGAGGCCACCCCGTCGGTGGCGCTGCACTCCTGCCCCTTCATCACCGGGGACTCGCTGCCGTCGCCGTTCATCTGCGCCATCCACGAGGGGTTCATCGACGAGAGTCTGAGCGCCTCCGCCCCGCGGGGGCGGGCGGTCTCACTGAATCTGCGCCCCTTCGCCGGCGACGGCACCTGCCTCGTCGAGATCAGCGGCGACCGGAACGGTTAGGCGCGCGAGACCTCGGCGGTGACCGGACCCGCGACAGCGAGCTCGTGGACCTTGAGGCCGGCGGTGCGGGCCTCGTCGAGGATCGACCGATCGACCGGTTCCGTGGACAGGACCATGATGGTCGGGCCGGCACCCGAGAGGTAGGCGGCGTAACCGCGGTTGCGCAGCCGGTTGACCCACTCGGCCGTCACCGGCAGGACGTCGGCGCGATACGGCTGGTGCAGCCGGTCCCGGGTGCCCTCCCACAGCAGCTCCGGATGATTCTGCAGCGCGACGGTCATCACGGCCGTGCGGGAGACATTGAAGCGGGCGTCGGTGTGGGTGACGTGGCTGGGCAGCACGCGACGGACAGCCTGGGTGGAGGCGTGGAAGTCCGGCACCAGGGCGGTGGCCCGGATCCGCTCGTCCACCGGGACGCTCACCGCCCGGTAACCGGGCTGGGAACCGTCGACGGGAGTGGTGGTCCAGGACACCACCGCCGCGCCGAGGACGGAGGCGGCGGCGTTGTCGGGATGCCCCTCGAAGGCGGAGGAGAGCTGGACCACCTGCTCGGTGGTCAGCGGCTCACCCGCCAGCGCATTGCCGGCGACGACGCCGCCGACGGCGGCCGACGCCGAGGAGCCGAGCCCGCGGGACTGCGGGATGGTGTTGGTGCACACCACGCGCAGGCCCGGCGCCTGGGCGTCGGCGGCGTTGAGGGCCGAGCGGATGGCCTTGACCACGAGGTGCGAGCCGTCGCGGGGAAGGTCGTCCTCCCCCTCGCCGTACACCTCGACCTCGAGACCGGATTCGGTAATCTCGACCTCGATGGTGTCGTAGATGCCCAGAGCGAGACCCAGGGTGTCGAAACCCGGGCCCAGGTTGGCGGAGGAACCGGGGACGGTGACGGTGACCCGGGTGCCCACTTCGAGCTCGATGCTCACGTGCTGTGCTCCTGTCCTAGAAGAGACGGATGACGCTGTCGACGGCCTTGACGGCCGAGGAGGTCTTCAGTTCCTCGACGGTGGCGGCCAGGTCCGCCTCGCGGGCGCTGTGGGTGACCACGATGAGGCGGGCGTCGTCGCCGGACTCCTCCTGGCGGATGGTCTTGAGCGAGATGCCGCGGGCCGCGAAGGTGGCGGCCAGCTCGGCGAGGACACCGGTGCGGTCCTCGACCTCCATGTCGATGTGGTAGCGGGTGAGCACGTCCCCGCCGTCGGCGATGGGCAGGTTGGCGTAGGTGTTCTCGCCCGGGGCACGGCCCCCGTGGACCTTGTTGCGGGCGGCGCCGACGAGGTCACCGAGCACGGCGGAGGCGGTGGGGTTACCACCGGCGCCGTTGCCGTAGAACATGAGACGACCGGCGGCCTCGGCCTCGACGAAGATCGCGTTGTAGGACTCGTTGACGCTGGCCAGCGGGTGCTCGACCGGCACGAGGGTCGGGTGGACGCGGGCGGAGACCGCCTCGACCCCCGCCGCGTCGGTGATGCGTTCGCAGATGGCCAGCAGCTTGATCACGTAGCCGGCGTTGCGGGCGGCCTCGATGTCGTCGGCGGTGACCTTGGTGATGCCCTCGCAGCTGACGTCGTCGAACTTCACCCGGGTGTGGAAGCCCAGGGACGCGAGGATGGCGGCCTTGGAGGCGGCGTCGTGACCCTCGACATCGGCGGTCGGGTCGGCCTCGGCGTACCCGAGGCGGGTGGCCTCGGCGAGCGCGTCGTCGTAGGAGGCGCCGGTGGACTCCATGGCGTCGAGGATGAAGTTGGTGGTGCCGTTGACGATGCCGGAGATCCGTACGACCTGGTCGCCGGCCAGCGAGCGACGCAGCATGCCGACCACCGGGATGGCGGCGGCGACGGCGGCCTCGAAGTAGAGGTCGACGTTGGCGGCGTCGGCGGCCTCGGCCAGCTCATCAGCGTGGGCGGCGACCAGCGCCTTGTTGGCGGTGACGACGGACTTGCCGGCGTTGAGGGCGGCGAGCACGAGGCGACGCGGGTAGTCGATGCCGCCGATGACCTCGACGACGATGTCCACGTCATCGCGGGTGATCAGGGACATGGCGTCGTCGGTGAGCAGCTCCCGGTCCACACCCTCGCGGCGCTTCTCCAGGTCGGAGACGGCCACCCCCTTGATCTCCAGGGGGCCGCCGACGCGGTGGGCGAAGGCGTCGTGGTGCTCGCCCATGAGGCGGAGCACCTCCGTGCCGACGGTGCCGAGGCCGAGAATGGCGACGCCGACCGGCTCGCCGGCTCCCTTGCCGGGGTTGTAGGTGGGCTGCTTCGTTGCCGAGTCGGCCATGTCGTCCCCTTCATCAGACGGTGGTGTTCGCTCCCACCTTAGACAAAGCTTTCTGTCTCCTCAGTACAAGGGTCACCTACCCGTCGACCACCGGGGTGGTCTCGAGGGTCTCCAGGGTGGGCAGGTCGAGGGCGATGAGGATCTCCCGGACCGCGTTGACGGAGGACTCCAGTTTCTCCAGCCGTGCCGCCTGCTCCGGCGAGAGGCGACCGGCGGCGGCGAAGTGCCGCAGGCGGGAATACCGCCCCGCGAGGAGGGTGCCCCAGAAGATCTTCAGGTCGAGGATCTCCTGGTCACCGGGCACCGGCTGGCCGTTGTGGAAGGCGATGATGTCGGACAGCTGGGTCTCGATCATCGTCAGGTCCATGTCGGCCCCGGGCAGGCCGGCGTCGGCACTGTAGGTGTCGACGCCGTGACGGGTCGGCCCACCCGGGGTGTCATAGAAGCGGTTGAGGGTCATGGCTTCAGCGCCGAGCACCGGCTCGTTGACCGGCAGGACCGGTGCCCCCTCCTCGCCGAGCAGCTGACCGCGGCTCATGCGGATGAAGGTGTTCTGGTTCTCCATCCCGGGGTAGGTGCACGCCAGGCCGACGCCGTAGGACTCGAGGTCCTCCGCCTGGAACATGTACCCCAGGTAGCGGGCGCGGGGGTTGATCCGGAAGTCCTCGCAGGTGGCGCCGGGAAGGTGGAAGTCGATGGACCGGATATAGGTGCGGACCCGGTCGATCTGGTCGTCGGTGAGGTGGATGTCCTGGTAGAGGGCTCGTGACATGGTGGCTGCCTCCTAGAGCGTCTGAAGCCGGTCGTAGCTGTCGGTGTCCTCGAAGAAGCCACCCTTGCCGTTGCCGATGATGTCGAAGCGGTTGACCACCTCGATGCGGTCGAGCCACTTGGCGGAGCGGAAACCGGTGGAGGTCTCCAGCCGCAGGCGCATCGGGGCGCCGTTCTTGATGGGCAGCTCGTCGCCGTCGTAGCCGATGGCGATGAGCGACTGCGGCTGCATCGCCTCCGCCATGGGCATCGTCTCGTAGTAGTAGGAACCGTTGTAGGAGTCGTCGTCGCGGGTCATGTTCTGGAAGCTGTGCACCACGACGTCGGTGGCGCCGTCCAGGGGCCGGACCAGGTCGAGCAGGGTGGGCAGGGCGACGCCGTCCCACTTGCCCACGGAGGAGAAGCCCTGGACACAGTGGTGGACGGTGGTCTGGGAGTGGCCGTCGGCGATCTCGCGCAGGTCCTGCAGGGTCAGGCGCATCGGTTTTTCCACGTACCCGCCGATCTCCAGCACGTAGTCGTCCTCGTAGCCGTTGCACACCATGGCCATGTAGGCCTCGGTGGACGGCGGCATGCCGGAGGCGCGGTGGTGCGGGGCCGGGGTGACGTCGTCGGAGGTGTAGAGGTGCTGCCGGGAGGGCAGCTTCCGCAGCGCGCGGGTGAGCGGGCGGACCAGGACGTTGTGCAGCCGCTCGATGACCCTGGGCCGGTTGGTGGAGGTCATGGTGGCCCAGATGTGGACGAACACGATGAACACCAGACCGATGGTGAAGATGACGCCACCGGCGACGGGGTGGTCGGCGTGGCCGAAGACCATCTTGGACACCTCGTGGCCGTAGCCGTGGAGGATGACCATGCCGACGTGGATGAGGATGAACACCACATAGGCGATCAGGCCCCAGAAGTGGAGGGTGCGGATGACCTGGCGCCCGCCGAGTGCCCGGGAAATCCGGGGGAAGTGGTTGTTGATGGCCGGGGACTGGAACGCGCCGGTGATGATCATCCACAGCGGGAGAATGAGGACGACGAAGCCGTAGGACAGCTGCTGGATGGCGTTGAACGGGTAGCCGTCCATCGCGGGCGGGACCTGGAAGGCGAGGTACTGGATGAGGTTGTCCCAGGCCTCGACGAACACACCGAGGTCCTCGGGCCAGTACCGGCGCCACTGGCCGGTGACCAGCAGGAGGATCCAGTAGGCCACCATGAGCAGGACCCAGCAGATCACGGAGATGAAGTGCCAGTAGCGGCCCTGGCCGAGGTCACCGTGTCCGGGCAGCGAGACGATGGGGCTGTAGTCGTCGTATTCACCGGAGACGGGGAAGTACTTGCGCTTGCGCTTCTCCTTGATGGTGAACTGGGCCCACTGGCCGCCCAGCGGGGAGTGGACCGACCGGTGGAGCTTGGGGAAGGTGCCCAGGATCTCGATGCCGCTGCGGATGAACAGGGTGATGAAGAGGATGTTGACGAAGTGCTCGATGCGGAGCCAGACGGGGAAGTCAGTCAGCATGATGGGTGTCTCCTTGTTGTTGTCCGCCGTCAGTCCACGAAACCCTGGTCGTCCGGGTAGGCGACGAGGATGCCGTAGGCCAGGGCCCATCGGATGATCAGGTAGGCGAGCCCGCACAGCATCATGGTGTTCCAGGCGGCCGCGAGGTGGACGCTGGCGCCGTTCCACACGTAGGGGGCGGTGCCGAAGAGTCCGCCGAGGTAGGCGATGAGGGCGCCGAGGGCGGGGACCATGCCGAAGTCCCAGATGCGGGCCCTGGTCACCAGGCCGGCGACGAGGAAGATGCCCGCGAGGGCGACGACGAGCCACAGGGCGATGTCGCCGCCGACGAACGGCAGGTGGTCGCTGAGGGCGACCACTCCGGCGCAGAAGGCCAGCAGCGCCATGACCGCGAGGATGACCGCCTTGGTCAGCCGGGGCAGGTTGATGCGGATGTACCGGAAGAAGGGTGCGCGTTTCCGGCCCGGGGGAACGTGTCTGTTCCAGTCGTGGGTGTTGATGTCAACGCCGGCTGGTGCGTCCGACATGGGTGCTCCTGAGGTCGGGCCGACGGCGGTGTCACAGGTCCACCGTGGGCGGGGATCGGGTGCGCGGGCACCGCCGGAGATGTCGGTGCCGTGCGGGGCGAAACTCCCGCGAGACCTCTCGCCGGCGTTCCTATGGACACGATAAGAGATAACCATTGCTCCCGGGGGAAGAACAGTCGTTCTGCCCGGTGGAAAAGCTCCTGACCTGCAGAACCAGACGACTGTTCGGTCAGTGAACTTCCCCCGTTCCCGCGCCGGGTCTAGCATCAGCCCTGTGTCACCCAGCGGGACGGGCCACCGTCACAGGCCCGCCACCGTTGCTACCGGAGAAGCAGCTCGGGACCACATCCCCTCCAGTCCTCATCGAGAAAGGCTCTGCCCACCATGTCTCCCATGGTCATCTTCGGTCTCATCGCATCCGTCGCGCTGTTGTTCGCCTTCGCGATGCTCAACCTCGGCAAATGGACCACCGCCGACTACCCGTACCAGATCCTCAACTTCGTCGGCGCGGGCTTTCTCACCCTCTCCGCCGCGAACCCCTTCAACGCGGGTGTGTTCTGGACGGAGCTGATCTGGTCGTTGCTCGGCCTGTACGGCATCGTCAAGATCTTCCTCAGCCGCCGTCGCGCCGCCGACGCCCCGGAACAGACCCCCTCCGTCGCCTGACCCGCCGCCGACCACCCACTCACACGAAGGACCACTCCCATGGAATTCTCCTATGAAATCGGCATCGTCGCCGGCATCCTGTTCGTCGTCGGTTACGGCCTGCTCAACTTCGGCGTCGTCACCTCCAAGTCGGTGCTGTACCAGACGCTCAACTTCCTCGGCGCCCTCGGTTTCACCTACACCGCGATCTCCCCGTTCAACCCGGGCCTGATGATCACCGAGGTCGTCTGGGCGATCGTCGCCCTGTTCGGCCTGTGGAAGATCTTCTCCGGCCCGTCCCGGAAGAACCCGGCGACCGGCGCAGCGGCGTAGAATCGGCGGTCGTGCCCTCACATCCCCACGGATCCCACGAACCCCCCGGTACCAACGGCGGTCACCGCGACCGCATCATCGACGCGACCCTCGACTGCCTGGTCACCCACGGCGTCGCGGGCACCTCGATGCGCATGGTCGCCGAGGGGGCACACGTGTCCCTGGGGTCGGTGACCCACCACTTCGTCGACAAGGACGCGCTACTCAGCGCGGCCTTCCAGGTCTTCGCCGACCGGTCGGTGGCCCGCTTCCGGGAGTACTACGAGGGGGTGGATTCGCTGGAGTCGGCCCGGAGGGCGACGGTGCACATGCTGACGGATTCGGCGGCGTCGAGACGCGGCACGATCCTGGGCAGTGAGCTCTACACCCTGTCGCTGCGGCGCCCCCGCCACCGCATGGTGCTGGTGCAGTGGACGCACCGCTGCCGCAAGGTCATCCGGGAGCATTTCGACGCCGAGACGACCTATCTTCTCGACGCCTTCTACGAAGGCGTCCTGCTCCACCGCAGCATGCACCTGGGCGAGTACCCGGACGAGTCCATCGCACTGGCGGTGCAGCGGCTCACTCCCCCGGCGAGCTATCTCGGCCGGGGTTAACCCTCCAGCGCGAGGAAGTCCTCGACGGTCTCGCGCCGCAGCATGAGCTTCGACTTCCCGGCCCGCACGGTGACCACCGCGGGCCGGTTGACGGCGTTGTAGCGGCTCGACATGGCGTAGGCGTAGGCGCCGGTGGCGGCCAGGGCGATGTGGTCGCCGGGCACGATGTCGTCGGGGAAGGCGGCGTCGCGGATGAGGATGTCGCCGGACTCGCAGTGCGAGCCCACCAGGCGGGAGGAGACCTCCGCGCCCTCGGTGAAGCGGGAGACGACGCGGGCGTCGTACAGCGAGCCGTAGAGGGCGGGGCGGATGTTGTCGGACATGCCGCCGTCGACCGAGAGGTACCGACGCTGCTCGTCCTCGGAGACGGTGACGTCCTTGACGGTGCCGACCTCGTAGACGGTGACGGTACCGGGGCCGGCGATGGCGCGGCCGGGCTCGACGAGGACGGCCGGTGCCTCGATGCCCAGCTCCGCCGCGGTCTTGGCCACGGCGGTGAGCAGGTCGTGGGCCACCTTGTCGACGTTGAGCGGCTGCTCGTCCTCGGTGTAGGCGATGCCGTAGCCGCCGCCGAGGTCGAGTTCGGGCAGCTGGACGCTGAGCTCGGCGTGGATGCGCGAGTAGAGGGAGAGGACGCGGTCGGCGGCGGCGGTGAAGCCGCGGGCGTCGAAGACCTGGGAACCGACGTGGCAGTGCAGGCCGACGAGCTCGAGGTTCTCCGCGCGGACGGCGGCCTCGGCGGCGCGGAAGGCCGACCCGGAGGCCAGGGAAAAGCCGAACTTCTGGTCCTCGTGGCTGGTGGCGATGAACTCGTGGGTGTGGGCCTCGATACCGGGTTTGACCCGGATCATCACCTTCTGGACGCGCCCCTCCGCCGCGGCGATGGTGTCGAGGTCCACGAGCTCCTGCTCGGAGTCGAGGACCACGTGACCGACGCCATTGGTCACACAGGCCCGGAGAAAGCCGTCACCCTTGTTGTTTCCGTGGGCGGTGATGCGGTCGGCCGGGAAGTCGGCGCGCAGGGCGATCTCCAGCTCATTGCGGGAGGCAACGTCGAGCGACAGGCCCTCCTCGTCGACCCAGCGGGCGATGGTGCGGGTGAGGAACGCCTTGGAGGCGTAGTGCACGTGCTCCGGGCCGCCGAACGCGCGCGCCATGTCCTGGCAGCGGGAACGGAAGTCGTCCTCGTCGACGACGAAGACGGGGGTGCCGTACTCCTCGACGATCTCCGGCAGCGGGACACCGGCGATGGTGACCACGCCGTCCTCCTGGCGGCAGGCGTTGCGGGGCCAGACGTGGGCGGGCAGGTCGTTGAAGTCGCTCTCGCTCATGCGGAACTACATCCTCTCCGGGGCGGTGACACCGACCAGGCCGAGCGCGTTGGCCAGGGTCTGCCGGGTGGCGGCGGCCAGGGCCAGACGGGCACCGTGGATCGGCTCCGTCTCCTCGCCGGCCTTGGGCAGGATCTGGCAGTTGTCGTAGAAGCGGTGGAAGGTACCGGCCAGTTCCTCGGCGTAGCGGGCCACGCGGTGCGGTTCCCGCAGTTCGGCGGCCGCCTTCACCACGGTCGGGAACTCACCGAGGGTGCGGATGAGATCACCCTCGCGGTCGTGGGTGAGCAGCGCCAGGTCCGGGTTGTCGTGGGTAACACCCAGCTCGGCGGCCTTGCGGGCGATGGAGCACAGGCGGGCGTGGCCGTACTGCACGTAGTAGACGGGGTTGTCGGAGGACTGCGAGGCCCACAGCGCCAGGTCGATGTCCAGGGAGGAGTCGACGGAGGAGCGGATGAGCGAGTAGCGGGCACCGTCGATGCCGATGGCCTCGACGAGATCGTCGAGGGTGATGATCGTGCCGGCACGCTTGGACATCCGCACTGCGACCCCGTCGCGCACCAGGTTGACCATCTGGCCGATCATGACCTCGACCTGGTCGGCGTCGTAGCCCAGGGCCGCGGCGGCGGCCTTGAGGCGGGCGATGTAGCCGTGGTGGTCCGCACCGAGCATGTAGATGCACAGGCTGTGGCCGCGGTCGAACTTGTCCTTGACGTAGGCGATGTCGCCGGCGATGTAGGCTGCCTCGCCGTCCGACTTGATGACCACGCGGTCCTTGTCGTCGCCGAAGTTCGTCGAGCGCAGCCACCAGGCATTGTCCGCCTCGTAGAGGTTGCCGTTGTCCTTGAGCACCTGCACCACCGCGTCCACCGCGCCGGACTCGAACAGCGAGTTCTCATGGAAGAACACGTCAAAGTCCGTGCCGAACTCATGGAGTGACTCCTTGATGTGGCTGAACGCCATGTCCACACCCTCCGCGCGGAAGGTCTCCTGCACCTGCTCCGCAGTGCCCTCCAGCGCGCCCGGATGCTTCTCGACGATCGCGGCCGCCACCTCGTGGATGTACTCCCCGCCGTAGCCGTCCTCCGGCGTCGGCTCCCCCTTCGCCGCCGCCACCAACGACCGTGCGAAACGGTCGATCTGCCCACCGTGGTCGTTGAAGTAGTACTCCCGGGTCACCTCCGCGCCCGAGGCGGTGAGCACACGGCCCAGCGAATCGCCGACCGCCGCCCAGCGGGTACCACCCAGATGGATAGGACCCGTCGGGTTCGCGGAGACGAACTCCAGGTTGATCCTTTCACCCGCGTACAGGTCGTTGTGGCCGAAGGACTCCCCCGCCTCGAGGATCTTCGCCACGATCTCACCCTGCGCAGCGGCGGCCAGACGGATGTTGAGGAAGCCCGGGCCCGCGATCTCCGCGGTCTCGATCGCCGGGTTCTCCGCCAGCGCCTCGGCCAGCCACGTGGCCAGCTCCCGCGGGTTCGTGCCCACCTTCTTGGCCACCTGCAGGGCCAGGTTCGTCGCGTAGTCACCGTGCTCGGGGTTGCGGGGTCGCTCGACGACCACCTGCTCAGGCAGGACGGAAGAGTCGAGGTCACGGGAGGTGAGCACGCCGGCGGCGGTCTCCCGGATGAGGGACGCAAGATCAGCAGGTGTCATGGCGAATCAGTCTAATGCACCCCGCCAGCGGATTCGCACCCGGGATCGGGGGCACAGTAGTTAGTTGATCCAATCAATACCTCAGCTGCACGATATGATGGCCTGCGTTGAATACCGCACCCACGAGTAGAAATGGCCTATCGATGACCCGAACCCTCCCCCGCCGCCTCACCGCCACCCTGTCGGCCACCGCCACCGCGCTGGCCGGCCTCGTGGTCACCGCAGGCATGGCCACCGCAGCTCCGACCCAGCCGATCACGTGGGAGGACTGCCCCGAGCAGGTCACCGACGCCGCCGCGCAGTGCGGGCGCATCGACGTCCCCATGTACCACTCCGATCCCGACGGAGCGCCGATCTCCGTGGGCTTCGTCAAGGTGCCCGCCACCGGCACCGCCCGTGGCACCCTCTTCGGCAACCCCGGCGGCCCGGGCGGCGACGCCTACTCCTACTTCGGCAACCCCGACGCCTTCGCTTGGCCCGAGGGCATCACCTCCGAATGGGACCGAGTCGCCGTCCAGCCCCGCGGCCTGCCGGGCTCCACCCCGCTCAACTGCACTGAGCTGCCCGCCACCTTCGTCCCCACCGACCCGCACCTGCGCCAGGGTGGCTTCTACCGAGACTCCTGTGAGATCAGCACCCCCGGCTACACCGCGTCCCTGACCACCGACAACACCGCCGAGGACTGGGAGTGGGTCCGCCAGGCACTCGCCGTGGACAAGGTCTCCGTCATGGGCCTGAGCTACGGCACCTACCTCGGCTCCGTCTACGCCACACGGTACCCGCAGCACACCGACCGCGTCGTCCTCGACTCCGGCATGGACCCCGACCTCGCCTGGACCGGCATCATGAACTCCCAGCAGGCGGGCTACGAGACCAGCCTGCACGACTTCCTCGGCTGGGTCGCCGAACGCAACGACACCTACGGCCTCGGCGACACCCCGCTCGCCGTCTACCAGTCCTGGTCCCGCAAGATCGTCGCCGAGTCCGGCACCAACCCCACCGTCGTCCCGCCGCCCGCCCAGATCGGCGACATCCCGCCGGGCTTCGACTGGGCCGGCCACCTCGCCGCCGAGGCCATCACCGCCACCGGCCCCGCCCGCGTCTCCTCCGAGGGCCTGTCCTCCCAGGCCGTCAACCCGGGAGCCAACCAGGCCAACGCGCCGACCCTGCTCATGACCCGCCAGATGCTCCCGCGCGTGGAGAGCTGGGATCAGCTCGCCCGCCTCATCAACGGCACCGAGACCCTCCCCGACACCGGCGCCCCCACCGAGGACCAGATCATCGCGTTCACCAACGCCCAGGCCATGCAGCGGATGATCATGTGCAATGAGAACACGACCCCGCCGAACCCGGCCGACATTCCCCGCTACGCCTGGACCAACTACGTCACCGGCGACTTGTTCACCGCCCCCAACGCGATGTTCACCTCCGGTGCGGCCTGCTCCGGCATGGACCCGGTCTCCGGCCGCCAGGCCACCGACGGTTCCCAGCTGGCCACCCGCCCGCTGCAGATCCAGGCCACCGGCGACCCGCAGACCCCCTACCAGCACCACTACAAGCTGGCCGAGCAGATGGGCAGCCAGGTCATCACCGTCCACGGCAACGGCCACGCCCACGTCGGCGTGGGCAACACCGCGGTTGACGACGCCGTCGTCGAGTACCTCCGCACCGGCATCGCCCCGGTCACCGACCTCCCCGGCCTGAACTAAACCGGGACCTGCGATTCGGTGCACCGGATCGCAGGTGCTAGACTTTCACCGTTGTCATCCCCACCAGGATGGCCACAATGTCTCCGTAGCTCAGTGGATAGAGCATTGGTTTCCGGTACCAAAGGTCGCAGGTTCGAATCCTGTCGGGGACACGAATGACCTGAGGCCCCGATCGAGAGCATCCGCTCCCGGTCGGGGCCTTCAACATGCGCTCCATGCCCTTTCGGGTGGCACGAACGCCCTGAAAGCCCGGATTCCGGTCCGTTCCTGCCATGCGAAGAAACGCCGTGGTTCATTGCACACCAGTTCGCCGGAAAAAATACCCGTTGGAGCCACTGACTGGCGTACAAGGCGCCACCTGCACGACACCACTGCCCACCACTAGAGTGGCGTTATGACGAACAACATCAATCAGCTCCTGTCCAGCCTGCCCATTGACCGCATCGCGAAGCAGCTGGGCGAAGACCCCACCCAGGTGCGCCAGGCCGCCGAGAACGTCCTCCCGGCACTGCTCATGGGCATGGGCGCCAACGCGAAGGATCCGGCCGGCCGGGATTCCCTCGCCAGCGCCGTCGATCAGCATGACCCGTCGCTCGTGGAGGGCGAGGTGGATGTTGACGCCATCAACACGAACGACGGCCAGAAGATCGCCCACCACGTGTTCGGCGCCCAGGAGGATCAGGTGGTAAGCCAGCTCGGCGGTCTCGGTGGCGGAAGCTCGCTGGTGCGCAAGCTCCTGCCGATCCTGGCACCGATCGTGATGTCCTGGCTCGCCGGTCAGCTGCAGCAGCGGACGGGCGGGACGAAGCCGCAGACGCAGCAGACCCCGACGCCGTCGTCGAAGGGCGGGCTACTGGAGCAGATCCTCGGCCAGGTCCTCGGCGGGGCGGGTGGAGCCCAGCAGCAGTCGCCGGGCATGGGCGGCATCTTCGGTGAGCTGCTCGGGGGACTGCTGGGTGGCGGGCGCCGCTAGGAGACACCATCACAATCGGGCCCGGGGATCACGTCCCCGGGCCCGGCTCGTCGTTTAGCAGGCGCTGGTGTCGTGCAGGCCGCACTGCGGGATGCCGAGGATGTAGGAGGAGAACATGGACGAGAACAACGCGGGGAAGAGAATCGCGCCGAAGAGGTAGTCCTCGGGAGCCCAGTTGGAGGAGTGGGAACTGGTGCTGCTGACCTCCTGGGCAGTTGCGGGGGCAGCTGTCCCACCCGCGAGCAGGGCGACGCTGGCGACGCTCGCCAGGCTGAGGCGGGTGATTCGACGGAGCATGGTAGAGTCCTTTCACTTGGTTGGCCTATGAGACTTGTTAGTAGGCACGATCCCGCCTGCCAAGGGGGTCAACCCACAGGCTCCGCACGGAAATACCCCGAATCACCAGGCCTCAGGCATATACAACAATTCTGTAACCGGCGCCGGTATGGTGGTCGGGGAACGTACTCAACAACCGAAAGGCCACGCAATGCTGTTTCTCGCCCGCATGGATGTCTCCTTCCCCGAGTCTTTGACCCCCGAGCAGGTCACCGATTTCCAGGCCCGGGAGAAGGAGTACTCCGGCAACCTGCAGAAATCCGGGAAGATGAAGGGTATCTGGCGCGTGGTCGGCGAGTACTCGAACTACTCCATCTATGACGTGGAGAGCAACGATGAGCTGCAGGAGGTGCTGTCCAGCTTCCCGATGTACAAGTACATGAACATCAAGGTCACCCCGCTGGCGCAGCACCCGAACGCCACCCGTGACTTCTTCTGACTCAGAGGCAGGCGGCGAACCGGCCCGTTTCCCACGGTGTGGGGAACGGGCCGGCGTCGATAAGCGGGGTGTCAGCCGTTGGGCATGATGATCCACGCGATGACGTAGGCGATGAACTGGGGGCCGGGCAGGAGGATCGACGCGACGAAGATGAGGCGGACGAGGGTGGGTTCCAGCCGTAGGTCTCCGCGATGCCACCGAGAACACCGGCGACGTACTTGTCGGTCAGCGAGCGGTGGAGGCGGCGCCGGGAGAAGGGGGTGTTGTCGTGGGCGACGTTCGGGGTGGTCATCGGGGGTTCCTCTTTCGGGGATCGTGTGCTGGTGATGGCTCCATTGTGGCCCGCACGTCGCGGCCGCACCATCGGGAAAACCCCTGATTCGTCCCCTACTGGGCGCCGCCCTGTGCCGCACCCTGTTCCGTACCCTGGCCCGGGGGCGGGTCGAGGAGGATGCCGCAGAAGTCGGGGTGGCCGGGGACGTTGGTGACGTTGAGAACACCCTGCCAGAACTGGCGGAGCGGTTCGCGCTGCTCAGGCGTCATGTGGTCGAAGACGATCCGACGGACGCTCTCGACATGGTCGGGGGCGGCGGACTCGAGGCGGCGGGTGCCTTCCTCGGTGAGGGAGACCTCGACGCCGCGGGCGTCGCCTTCGCTGCGGCGCTTGGTCACCAGGCCGCGGCGTTCCATGCGGGTGATCTGGTGGGAGGTGCGGGAGCGGTCCCAGTCGAGGCCGGTGCACAGGTCGCGCAGGCGCAGGGCCTGGTCGGGGGCCTCCGAGAGCGAGACGAGGACGGCGAATTCGGAGGTGGAGAGATCGCTTCCGGCGAGCAGTGTCTCGTCGAGGACGCGGTCGATCTTGCGGGTGGCGGCGAGCATGAGGCGCCAGAACGCCTGATCGTCGTCATTGAGCCAGCGTGCTTCGGTAGCCATGTCAACAACTATAGCGCGGGGTATCCGCGTCAAGGTAATCCCCACCAATCCGATAGGTGACCGTCACCTATCCGTCCCCGGATTTTATTCACTGCCCTGACCTGCATCTTCCGCTGAAACGTCCGGAACTTTCCGTAACCTGTTGACACGTCACAAAGTTCCGCCTATTGTTGACGCCAGCAACAAACCACCGCGGCCGCCACGGCCGCGACAACTACTTAGGAGTTTCACAATGACCAACCTCAACGGCACCTGGGTCCTGGACGCTGCTCACACCGAGATTGCCTTCGTGGCCCGCCACGCCATGGTGACCAAGGTCCGCGGCAAGTTCGACGAGTTCGACGCCACCGTCACCATCGACGAGGAGAACCCGGCCAACAACTCCGCCACCGCCACCATCAAGACCGCCTCCGTCAACACCGGCAACGCCGACCGCGACGGCCACGTCCGTGGCGAGGACTTCTTCAACGTCGAGGAGTTCCCGGAGATGACCTTCACCGCCACCGGTTTCGACGCCACCGCCGGCACCGTCACCGGTGACCTGACCCTCAAGGGCATCACCAAGCCGGTCACCCTGGACGTCGAGGTCTTCGGTGTCGAGGAGGATCCGTTCGGCAACGTCCGCGCCGGTTTCGAGGCCTCCACCAAGATCAACCGCAAGGACTTCGGCGTCGACTTCCAGGCCCCGCTGGGCTCCGGCGGCGTCCTGGTCTCCGAGGAGATCAAGATCGAGATCGACGGCTCCGGCATCAAGCAGGCCTAAGCCTCTCTCCCCCAGTCGACCCCCGCCCGGTCCCTCCTCAGAGGCCGGGCGGGGGTTTTCACGTGCGCGCGGTCAGATACGCGACGGCGATCTGCACGCGGTTGCCCACCCTGAGCTTGCCCATGATCCGTGACAGATGCGTCTTTCACCGTCGGCACCGCCAGGTGCACCCTCGCCGCGATCTCCTCGTTACTCAGCCCCTCGGCCACCAGCGCCGCGATCTCCCGCTCCCGCTCGCTGAGGGCCTGCAGACTCGGGGGCACCGCCTGCGGCGCGCTTCTCGACGCCATCCCCACCAACGTCCCCAGCACCTCACCGTCCACCTGGGGTCGGCCCTGGGCGGCGTGTCGGACGGCGTCGACAAGCACCTGCGGCTTCGCCGTCTTGAGCAGGAACCCCTGCACCCCGGCCGTAAATGCCCCGAGCACGTCCGCCTCGGTGTCGAAGGCCGTGAGCATGAGCACCGCCGGCGGATCCGTCAGACCCCGGACCAGCTCCGCACCGCGGATGCCGTCGGTGCCGGGCATGCGGATGTCCATGAGGACCACGTCCGGCCGCAGGGCCTGCGCCTTCGCGTACGCCTCCGCGCCGTCGACGGCCTCGCCGACGACGCTGATCCCGCCCGTTCCGTCGAGCAGCAGGCGCAGACCCGCCCGGACCAGGGATTCGTCGTCGACGAGCAGCACTCTCACCGGGTGGTCCACGGGATCTCCAGTCGTAGTCGGAAAGGGTCGGCGTCGGTGACGGTGAGGGTGCCGCCGGCCTGTCCGGCGCGCTCGGCCAGGCCGATGAGGCCGTGTCCCTGCCCGCGCCCCGGTTGTGGATCGGGGTTGGCCGCCTCCACGACCAGCGTGCCGTCCCCCTCCCGCAGCCGCAGCGTCACCGGCTGGCCCGGCGCGTGTTTTCGGGCGTTGGTCAGCGCCTCCTGGAGGGTGCGGTGGACGGTGTGGGCGGCGAGCGTCGATACGCGGTCGGTATGGCGGGCCAGGTCGAGGGAGGCGTCGTCGATGAGCACCTCGGTGCCGGCCTGGCGGGCGGAGGCCACCAGATCCGCCACCGACGTCGCCGGATCAATGGTCCCCGACGGGTCGCGCAGGACGTGGAGGATCTGCCGCAGATCATCGGTGGCGGCCTCCGCCTGGTCCTGCAGCAGGGTGGTGGTCTGCGTGACCGCGTCCCGGTCGAGGTCGGCGCGGTAGGCCAGCGCGCCGGCGTGCAGCGAGATCAACGACAACCGGTGCGAGAGCGTGTCCTGCAGGTCACGGGCGATCCGGGACCGCTCCTCCGCCTGCACCGTCCGCAACTCCAGCTCCGCGGCGCGCTCCCGCTCCACGCGAGCTTCTCGACGCCGCCCCAGCCACACCCCGGCCGCCCCCACCACCGCAAGCACCGCGACGATGATCGCCCACGCACCGGTCGTGTCCATCCCGGACACCGCCTGCAGCCGGGCATCCCAGACCAGGGACGCCGCCCCCAGTGCGAGGCCGATGAGCATGGGGCGGATACGCAGCGTGGCCACGATCATCACCAGGGTGAGCACTGCCGCGGGCCCACCGAGCGGGGTGGCCAGGCCGGTGAGGACCACGCCGTAATCCGCCCACCGCGGTGCCGTCCGCCGGCGCAGCAGCGCCCACGCGAACAACAGCAGCGACACCACTCCCCGATCAGGCCGAACAGCAGGTAGTACGTCCGGTCCATGACAACCGATTCCGGGAGGGCGTCCAGGTCCTGCCACTCGAACACCAGCGGGTAGAAGGCCACCTGGACGATGCTGCCGAGCGCGGCGGCGACGCACCACAGTCCGACGGCGCGGCGGGTGGTCAGGGAGCTGAACAACATGACACTGACCGTACTGCCCGCCGGACGTGTTCCAGTGTCATACTTTCGTCTCTTTCTCTGCAGATCTTTGCGACGATCGACCGATACCAACCGGCTCGTCGCTCGCCGAGCATGATGGGCATGAGACAACACACCTGGAACCCCCGTCCCGTCACCGTCCGCGACACGCTCGCCGTCCTGATCTCCTTCGTGGCGATGCTCGTCGCCATGATCCTCGTCGCACTCGCCCAACGCGGCTACACCATGATCACCGACAGGCCGGCACCCACCTGGCTCGGCATCGCCCTCGGCGTCACCGCCATGGGCACGCAGGCCGGCGTGCTCGCCGCCCTCCTGCGCCGTCGCGGCTGGCGATGGGCCGACCTCGGCTTCGCTCGCCTCAGCTGCCGCGGCTGGCACCTGCTGTGGCAGATCCCGACCGTCATGATCGTCAGCCTCATTCTCATCCTGCTGGTCGCCGCCCTCCTTCCCGACCTCACCCCCGCCGACACCGCCCCCACCGACGCCGCCGCTCGGGCCTCCGGGCAGGCCTGGATGCTCACCGCGCTGCTCCTCTACCTCATCGTCGGCCCCGTCATCGAGGAAGTGGTGTTCCGTCGCCTGCTCATGGGCTGGCCTGACCGGACCGTCGGCGTGGTCCTGTCCACCCTCACCACCTCCGTCCTGTTCGGACTCATCCACCTGGTCCCGCCGGTGATGATCTGGACCGGCCTCATCGGGCTCGGCTGCGCGCTGCTGGTCCGCTGGCACCGTTCACTCTGGGCGGGCTTGGCGCTGCACATGGTGAACAATCTCATGGCGTCCGCGGGGTTGATCGCGGCGCTCCTCACCTGAGACCAGTACCGGCTGGTACTACATGCGGTACTATATTTCACATGGGCAGGAGCATCTCCGAGATCCTGACAAGAATGCAGGATTCACCAACGAACGTCCGTTTCGCTGACCTGAAGAAAGTGTGTGACCACTATTTCGACAGGCGCGGCTCAGCGACGGGCTCCCATGTCACCTACAAAACGCCCTGGGTCGGCGACCCCCGAGTGAACATTCAGAATAACAACGGCAAAGCTAAGCCCTACCAGGTCAGGCAAGTGTTATCGGCTGTGAACAAAATTCAGACCATACGCCCCGAGAAGGAGGACTGACACATGGATATCAACCGGTACACCTACCAGGTGGCCTGGTCGAACGAGGATCAGGAGTTCGTCGCCACTGTCCTTGAGTTCCCCTCGCTGTCATGGCTTGCCCCTGATCGCCAGGAAGCCGAGAACGGACTCGTCGACCTCATCGCCGAGATCGTCGCTGACCTCCAGTCAACCGGCGAACCTGTTCCCACTCCCCTGGGTGAGCGAGACTACTCCGGGAAGTTCAACGTCCGCACTTCACCGTCACTCCATCGCCGGCTGGTCTTGGCGGCCCGTTCAGAGGGAATTTCTCTCAACGCGTACATCAACCAGAAGCTGGCTTCCGCCTGATGCTGCGTCAGATCAACCTCCCCGCCGACTTGAGTTCGTCGATCGGGTACTCGGTGCGCCCCACCACCCGGTCGTAGCGCTGCGGCACGCAGGTGAGCACGATGACCTGGCTGGTCTTGCCCATCTCGGTGAACAGGGTGGCCATCAGCTGCAGGCGGGAGGGGTCGGTGGAGCCGAGGGCGTCGTCGACGACCACGGGCACCGGCACACGCCCGTCACCGGTGTCCTGGGAGACCAGGCCGGCGATGGCGAAACGGGTGAGGATGGCCAGCTGCTCCTTCGCTCCGCCGGACAGGTCCTCGAGCGGGACGGTGGCGTCGCCGATGCTGCGCCGGGTGACCTGCAGATCCTCCGAGAGTCCGAACTCGACGTCGTGGCCGAACACGGTCCGCGCGAGCCGGCTGAGCTGGTCGGCGAAGGGCTGGGCGTAGCGGGCACGGGCGGCGTCACGGTGGCGGTGCAGGGTCTCACGGAGCAGGCGGGCGGCCTCCGCCCGCCGGGTGACTGAGTCGCACCTGTGGCGGGCGGCCTCGTGGGCGGCCTCGGCCTTCTCCAGTCGTTCGGCGGCACCGGTGGCCATGTCGATACGCCCGGTGAGTTCGGCGAGCTGGTTCTCCGCCCGGGTCATCGCCGCGCGCAGGGACTCCACCCGGGCGACGGCACCGTCGTGGAGGTTGCGGGCCAGCTCGGGGTTGGCCTCGGCCACCTCGGCGTCCGCCAGTGTGACGCGTTCGGCCACCGCGTCACGGGCGGCCTGTGCCTTCTCGACGCCCGCCGCCAGCTCCGCTGCGCCCACCTTCTCCTCCGCGGCGGCGAGGCTCTTTTCCGCCGTGGCGAGCGTGGCCTCGGCGGCCTCGATCCGGGTGTTCAGTTCCGTGAGCGCGAGGGCGGCCGTCCGGTCGCGCCACGGGGTGAGGGCGGCGTCGATCCGGGAGGCCTCGGCAGAGGCGGTGTCCTGTTCCTCCTCCGCCGCACGCACGGCTGCCGCGGCCGCTGTCGGATCCAGATCCACGGAGTCGGCCGTCGCGAGTTCCGCCACGAGCCGGTCATGTTCGGCGGCGAGTGCCTCCGGGTCGCTCCCACCCAGGAGGGTGCTGCGCTGCCGGGTGAGGGTGGCCAGCTTCTCGTCGGCGTCCCGGGCGAGATCCCGGGCGGCGCGGACAGCGTCGATATCTGCGCAGTCGAGGTCCGCGAGAAGATCAGCCAGGGACTTCTCGGCGTCGGCCACCGGGTCGGTGCCGCGGGTGGATTCGGCGTAGCCGGCGACGTAACGGGCGGTGACGTCGCCGATGGTGATCTCGGTGCCGTCGGCGAGTTCGACGGCGGTCGACTCCCCGTCCACCGACACCGGTTCCCCGTTGACGGTGATCATGGTCGACGCCGTGGCGGTCAGCTGGAGTTTGGCGGCGGCCTGTTCGCGCAGGCGGCGTTGGAGGGTCACCTCTGCCGTGGCCTGCTCGACGGCCCGGACATCCGCGTCGGTGATCTGCCGCCCCGCCTGGGTCTCCCGGACGGTTCGGATCTGCTCGTTGAGCTCCGCCACCTCGGCGAGCTGCCCGGCGAGGGCGTCACGGCGGGTGATGTCCTGCGCCTGCCGCTGGGTCGCACGTGCGGCACGCAGCCCCTCCGTCGCCGAGCGCTGGCGCTCCCGGGCTGCGGCGAGCTGGTCACCGAGGCTGGTCAGCTGCGTCTTCTCCTGTTCGGCGGCGGCGGTGGCGGCCTCGAGCCCCTCGCGGCGGCGGGTGAGGTCTGCGGTGGCGAGCGAGACAGCGTCGACAAGCTGGCGGCGCTGATCCACCGCACCGCGAGCGTGGGTGACGGCCTCGTCGGCGCGGGCGAGGTCCTCGTGGAGGCGGGCGGCCTTCTCGGCGGCCTCGGCGGCTGCGCGGGCCCGGCCCGCCAGCTCCTCCGCCTCGGTGAGTGCCTCCGGCAGGTCGGCCTCGGCGCGTTGCCGATCGGCGGTGACGCGGTCGAAACGGGTGACAAAGGTGTCGAGTTCCGCGGCGAGCGAGGTCGCCTCCGCCAGCTCCGTCGAGGCGGCGTCCAGCTCCGCCTTGGCCTGGGCGAATTCGCCGGTGTCACGCCCGGTCGCGGTGTAGTAGCGGCGGTACTCGGCGTCGACGGCGGCGAGGAGACCGGAGTCCTCGGTCCCGGATTCGCCGTCGGTGCCGGCGGCGCCGTCGAGCGCGCGGGTGAGGGTGGGAATGCCCACCGCGTCGACGCTGGCGCCGAGTTCGTCCTGGCGGAGGAACAGGGTGGTGAGCAGGGCGGCGTCGAGGTGGCGCTCCTTGAGTTCCTCCAGCTTCGCCTCCGCCTGGTCGCCGGTGTAGGACTCCCGCTGCGGGGCGGTGATGGTCAGGCGGGCGGACTTGCCGCGGAACCAGGTCTTCTCGATGGTGAAGGTCACCGGGCCGAGGGTGGCGGTCAACGACACCGAGGGTGAGGCGTCCCGGTGCACGGGCTTGAGCGGCTTGGTGTGCCTGTTGCCGGCGCTGTGCTTCTGGTTGAGGACGACGTTGAGGGCGTCCATGATCGTGGACTTGCCCTGCTCGTTGTCGCCGTGGATGACGATGACCCCGGTGTCGGGCAGTTCCCTCAGTTCCAGGTGCTCGATACCGCGGACATTGTCCAGGGTCAGCGAATGGATACGCATGGCTCAGGCCTCCTTGGACAGGCGGAAGAAGAGGTTGACGGCGTCTCGGGCGGTGGGATCGGCCTCGGCGGCGTCGACCAGTTCGCCGAGGGCACCGGCGGCGAAGCCGCTGATCCCGAGGTCCGCGAGTTCCTCGGCCCCGGGTTCCAGGTGCAGGTCGGTGAGGCGTTCACGCTCGAACAGGGCCGCGAAGACGGGACGGTGTTCCGCCAGCCCGGCCTCGAGGCGGCGGGTGTCGGTCATGGTGAGGGTGCCGCGGAGCCCGTACTTGATCACGGTGCGGTCCTTGTGCGGGTAGGCGTCGAGGGTGGCCAGGAAGTCGGTGACGTCCTCGGCGGAGAGCAGTTCCCGGTCGAGGGCCTCGAAGGTCCACTCCCCGACCGCCACCTCCTCGACGTCCACGGTCACATCGGTGGCCGCGGACTTGGTCACCGTCACCACCAGGGCGTTGCCGGAGTTGGTCTCGCCGCCGCCGGCGGTGGCGTGGTCGAGGAAGTCGGTGGTCTCGGGCGCACCGGAGAACCACACGCACCCGGAGGTGCCGACCTGCCCGGCGGAGTGGGTGTCGCCGAGAGCGATGACGTCGACCGTGCCGTCCGCCACCCTCGATTCCGCGTACGCCAGGTCAATGAGGGCGAGATCGTCCTCGTTGGAGCGTGACTCGGCCTGCCCGTGGCCGACGAGCACCCGGATCCCGTCGGTGGGTTCCAGCGGCTCCAGGGCCTGGCGCACCAGGTCCGTGGTGGCGCGTTTGGCCAGCAGCGGGGCGCCGACGATCTCCACGCCCGGGGACACCGGCACCGGGGTGGAGTCACTGAGGACGTGGACCCCGTCCACCTCGATCCGCCGGAACACCGAGTCCGCCACCAGCGGATCGTGGTTGCCGGGCAGGAGGTAGACCGGCACGGGCAGGGCCCGGAGGCGCTCGAGGGCGCGGCCGGTGACCCGGTCGGACAGGGAGTTGTGTTCGAAGACGTCACCGGCGACGACGATGAAGGCGCACCCGCGCTCGGCGGCCACCTCACCGAGCCGGTCGATGGCGCGCAGGCGGGCATCGTCGAAACGGCCCTGGGCATCATCGTCGAGGAACCAGCGGGTCATGCCCAGCTGCAGGTCAGAGGTGTGCAGGAACGTCGTCGAGGTCATGTGTCATTGTCTATCACGCCACCCCGACACAGGGCGTCGTAGAGATCCTCGATGTCCGAGACCGCGCGCAGCTGTTCGACGTTGGTGTAGGAGATCGTCCGCATCGCCTTGTGCAGCAGATCGAGGTCCGAATCGTCCAGCGCCGGAGCGACCCGGGGATGGGGCAGGTCAGGGAACTGTCGCCCGGTCCAGAACAGCTCCGGGTCATCCTCGGATTCGCGGGAGGCGGACCGGGCCTGGGCCATGACGGCCGTCTCCAGGGAACCGAGGTTCATGCCGCGCAGTTCGAACAGCAGCAGAGGATCGGCGTCCATCCTGGCGGCGAGTTTCTCGGCCACCGCCACCTCGTGCTTGCACACCGGGGAGGGGTCGGGGCAGTCACACAGCAGGCGGATGTCGCCGGGGTCATCGGCGAGCAGGACGTGGAGCAGTGAATCGGAGACCTCACCCTGGCGGGCCAGGCGCAGGCCGTTGGCGGTGCGCGCCAGTTCGGCGGAGACGCCGGCGATGTCGTCGGTCGACCGGTAGGGCAGCTGGATGGTCACCTGGAAGGGCTCGTTCTGGGAGCCGGCGACCTGGGCGTGGACGCGGCCGGACAGGACCTCGAGGGAGACGACGTGCCCGGCGGCGGCGTACTGCCGGCCGCGGGTGACGCGGCCGGCATCGGCGCGGGAGAGGACGGCGTCGAGAAGCAGCTGGGCGGCCGGGGACAGGGACGCGCGGCGGCGCGGAGGCAGGGACTGGGTGGGCTTCTCGACGCGGGTCTTCGCACCGAAGTTGGCGTAGATGACGTTGTCGTCGCTGGGGCGCTGGGCCACTATTTCTCCCTCCCGCGGTAGCTCATGAGCTGGGCGAGCTGCTCGGGGCCGAGCTCGGTGATCCAGCCCTCGCCCTCGCCGATGACGGCGCCGGCGAGCTCGGTCTTGCCGTCGAGGATGTCCTGGATGGATTCCTCCAGCGTACCGGCGGTGATCATCTTGTACACGGCGACGTTGCGCTCCTGGCCGATGCGGAACGCCCGGTCGGTGGCCTGGTTCTCCACGGCCGGGTTCCACCAGCGGTCGAGGTGGACGACCATGGATGCGGCGGTGAGGTTGAGCCCGGTGCCGCCGGCCTTGAGGGAGAGGATCATCGCACGCGGGCCGTCGGGTGACTGGAAGTCGGCGACCATGCGGTCACGGCCGGTCTTGGTCACCCCGCCGTGGAGGAAGGGGATCTGCTGGCCCAGGCGGTCGGAGAGGTAGGGCACGAGGATGCCGCCGAAGGCCTTGTACTGGGTGAAGATGAGCATCCGCTGGCCGGTCTCGATGGCGTGGTCGAGCAGCCGCATGAGCTCGGCGACCTTGCCGGAGCGGTGGCGGCCCTTGACGGTGACCGCGGAGCCGTCGCCGAGGTACTGGGCGGGGTGGTTGCAGATCTGCTTGATGCGGGTGATGGTGGCCAGGACGAGGCCGCGGCGGGCCATGCCGTGACGCTGCTCGAGCTGGAGCTGGACGTCGTCGACCAGGGCCTTGTACAGGGCAGCCTGCTCGGGGGTCATCTCGACGGTGATGATCTCCTCGTTCTTCTCGGGCAGGTCGTCGATGATCGCGGTGTCCGTCTTCAGCCGGCGCAGGATGAACGGGGCGGTGAGCCGGCGCAGCCGTTCGGTCATCACCTCGTCCTGCTCCCGTTCGATGGCCTTGGCGAAGTGGTTGCGGAAGAAGCTCGTGGAACCGAGGACGCCGGGGTTGCAGAAGTCGAGGATGGAGCGCATCTCGGACAGGCGGTTCTCCACCGGGGTGCCGGTCAGGGCGATGCGGTGGCGGCTGGGCAGGGAGCGCACGGCCTTGGAGGAGCGGGTGGCGGAGTTCTTGATCGCCTGCGCCTCGTCGAGCACCACCCGGTCCCACTCGACGCCGCCGAGGTCGGCGAAGTCCCGGCCGACGACGCCGTAGCTGGTGATCATGAGGTCGGTGTGCTCGAGCGCCTCCGTCAGCGCCTCCCCGCGCAGCCGGTCCGGGCCGTGGTGGACGAGGACGCGCAGGGAGGGCACGAAACGGTGCGCCTCCTTCGCCCAGTTACCCACCACCGAGGTGGGGGCGACGACCAGGGTGGGCGCCTCGACCTGGCCGCGGTCGTGTTCGACGGCGAGCAGGGCGAGCAGCTGCAGGGTCTTGCCCAGGCCCATGTCATCGGCGAGCACCGCGCCGAGGTTGTTGCGCGACATCCAGTACAGCCAGTCGACGCCGCGGCGCTGGTAGTCCCGCAGGTCCGCGTGCACCGTGTCGGGGATGTCCACCCGGGTTGGGGCGGGGGTCTCGGTCCCGCCGAGCAGCGCGGAATGCCAGGTGGAGCCGGTGAACTCGACCGGTTCCTCCGCCATGGTCTCCAGGGCGAGCTGGCGCAGTTCGGCGAGGGTGACCTCGCCGACGTCCCCGTCACCGGAGAAGTCCCGGTTGAACTCCTCCCGGCGCTTGTCCACGTCGGCGACCAGTGCCTCCCAGCCGGGCTGCTCCAGGGCGCGGGCGCGTTCGGCCAGGGCCGCGGCCTTCTCCAGTTCCTTCCGGCGCCGCTTCCGCGACGTCGCCGCCAGCTCCGCCATGTAGCCGGTGATCTTGTTCAGCGCCCCGGCATCGGCCATGACCCACTCGCCGCGCAGGCGGATCAGCCCCGACTTGGAGTTGACCAGCTCGGTCATCTCCTCGTCGGTGAGCTCGATGTCACCGACGGACATCCGCCAGTTGTACTCGACGAGCTGGTCCAGGCCGAAGTGCTTCTTCGTCGCACCGACGGCCGCGTCGGTGACCTCGGTGGTCTCCAGCCGGGCCTTCGTCTCGTAGGTGGACCACGCCTTAGGCAGCATGACGGTGAACCCGGCGGCCTGGAGTTTGGCCACGTCCCGGCCGATGAAGTCGACGATCTCCGAGGTGGACAGATACACGTCCCAGTCCCCGGCCTCGCGGCTGGCGTAGTCGGCGAAACGGGTGCGCAGGGCAGGGTCGAGCAGGTCGGAGACTCCGGCGGCGCGGCGTTGGGCACCCCGCAGCTTCTCCACGCTGGCCCGGTCGAGCTCGTCGACCCGGATGGGTCGGGGCGAGTCGGTGCCGGAGCGCACCTGCACGCGGACCGGCCAGGTGGCGTCCTCCGGGTCGCCGGCGGTCGCGTCCGGGTCGTCGCGGGGCGGTTCCTCGACGATGAGGACCAGCTGGAGGTCGATAGCGGTGATGGACTCCTTCCAGTCATTGATCGAGCGCAGCAGCGAGGGCCCGCCGCGGCGCAGCGGCGAGGAGTTGAGCAGCGAATCCGCGAAGTCGTGCCACGGGTAGGGGCGGGTGGATTCGCCGATCTCCTCGAGCAGGGCGGAGGCGTTCCAGTGGATGAGGGTGTCCGCGATGTCCTCGAGGTCGGGGTTGTTGGCGGTGAGGATGCCGGGGGCGGCGGCGATCATCTCCGCGAGCCAGCCCCGCTCCCCCAGCCCGGAGGCCAGCTGCCACATCGGCCACCACATGCCGTCCTCGAAGACGAGCTTGGGCACCACGCGGCCGGCCTGGGCGAAACGGGTCAGGCCGGCGTTCATGCGCACCAGCCACTCCAGGTCCGGGGCGATCGAGGCCCGCTGGGCCTTCGTCGCCGCCGCCCCCGGCTCGAGCAGGAAGGCCAGCTGGTTGAGCACGGCGACGGCCTGCTCGGGGGCGAAGGCGGCGGTGGGGATGGTCAGTGTGACCTTGCGGCCCCGGGGTGTGCGGAGCTCGGTGCGGACGCGGTGGCGGAACGAGCGATCGTCGAGAAGCGTCCGGGCGCCCGGCGGGAAGGTGTTCTCCGGCGCCGAGGAGGGCAGGACGACGCGGTGGCCCTGAATCTGTTCGACCCACAGGTGGAGGCCCGAGGGCATCCATAAACCGTGCAGGAGGAAAGAAGGCATAAGGTTCTTTCTACCACCCACGCCCGACACAGCCCCCCTGCCTGCGATTTAAGGATCATTTCCGCCCCGATCCGACCACCCCGGACCATTGTTACAGCTTCGTTACATCCAGGTTCGTCGCAGGTTGCGCCATGGTTCCCCCAATCCCCGCCCCCACCGGGCGGGAAAACCCCGGATTCAATTTGGGTCGACCCTCATACCTCGTTACCGTGCGGTGGATTGAACAATTGTGCCAATTCTATGAGGAGGATCACAGGTGAGCGAAACTACCTGGTTCGTTCTGGCCATCGTCATCTATATGGGACTGATGTTGGCCATCGGCTACTGGAGCTACCGGAAGACCGACAAGTACGACGACTACGTCCTGGCCGACCGCGGCCTCAACCCGTTCGTGGCCGCCATGTCCGCCGGCGCGTCCGACATGTCGGGCTGGCTGCTCATGGGCCTGCCCGGTGCGCTCTTCCTCACCGGCATGTCCGAACTGTGGATCGCCATCGGCCTGCTCGTCGGCGCCTGGGCGAACTGGAAGTGGGTCGCACCACGACTGCGCTCCTACACGGAGATCTCCAACAACTCGATCACGCTGCCCAGCTTCTTCGAGAACCGGCTGCGTGACCGTTCCCGTGCGCTGCGCGTCATCGCGTCGATCATCATCATCTTCTTCTTCACCTTCTACGTCTCCTCCGGCATGGTCTCCGGCGGCCGCTACTTCGAGGCGACCTTCGGTGGCGAGTACCTCACCGGCATGCTCATCGTCGCGGCCGTGACCGTGGCCTACACCTTCATCGGCGGCTTCCTGGCCGTGTCCTACACCGACGCCGTGCAGGGCATGATCATGTTCGCCTCCCTGATCATCGTGCCGGTCATGGCACTGATCGCCCTGGACAACCCGTCCGACATCTGGTCCTGGGCCGCCAACAACGACTACGGCCCCTACACCGACGGTGTGGGCAACCCGACCTACTTCAACATGATCGCCGGCGTGTCCGCCGCCGCCATCATCGGCAACCTGGCCTGGGGCTTCGGCTACTTCGGCCAGCCGCACATCCTCGTCCGCTTCATGGCGCTGCGCACCCCCGCCGAGGCCAAGCAGGGCCGCTGGATCGGCGTCGGCTGGATGTTCCTGTGCATCCTCGGCGCCACTTTCACCGCGATCATCGGCACCGTGTTCTTCTCCCAGAACCCGGACATCGCCGTCACCGACCGTGAAGCCTTCGAGACCATCTTCCTCGACATGGGCCGCATCCTGTTCCACCCGCTCATCGCCGGCCTCGTGCTCACCGCCGTCCTCGCCGCGATCATGTCCACCATGTCCTCGCAGCTGCTGGTCGTGTCCTCCTCCCTCATCGAGGACCTGTACAAGATCGTGGCCAAGAAGCTGCCGAACGAGAACGTCCTGATCAACCTGTCGCGCACCGCCGTCGTCGTGGTCGCCGTCATCGCCGGCATCCTGGCCGTCAATCCCTCCGACACCATCCTGGGGCTGGTCGGCTTCGCCTGGGCGGGCTTCGGCTCCGCCTTCGGCCCGATCGTCCTGGCCTCGCTGTACTGGAAGCGTCTCAACGCTCCGGGCGCGATCGCCGGCATGATCACCGGTGCCGTCACCGTGTTCGTCTGGGGCAACTTCTTCAGCGACATCATCTACGAGATGGTCCCGGGCTTCATCCTGGCCACCCTCGTCATGGTCGCCGTCACCCTCGCCACCTCCAAGCCCAAGCCGGAGGTCACCGAGGAGTTCGACCAGGCCGCGAAGCTCGCCCGGGTCACCGCCAAGAACGAGGACACCGACTTCGAGACCGCCGCCGTCAAGGTCGAGCGCGGCGAGGTCTAACCTTTTTCTCCGGTTCCCCGGGAACCTCGAGGGCCTCCATTCAGTCCAACTGGATGTGAGGCCCTTTCTCTTTGTCCTGATCCTGGCCACCCTGTGGCTGCTCCTCCCCCGCGGCTGGCCCGAAGACATCCCGCCGGTCACGGAAGTCCCCCAACGCGCCCGCGTCCTCGGCTACGACCGCACCGAATTCGGCGCCGGCTGGTCCCCCGCCGACGCCTGCACCGTCCGCGAGGCCGTGCTCCTCTCGCTTATCGACGCCGCCGTGCTCACCCCCGGCTGCACCGTCACCGGCGGCACCGTCACCGACCCCTACACCGGGACCGTCCTGACCGCCGACGATGCTCTGGAGATCGACCACGTCCTGCCCCTGTCAGCCGCCTGGGACCTCGGGGCGCACGCCTGGCCGGCGTCGAGGCGGGAAGAATTCGCCAACGACCCGCTCAACCTCCTCGTCGTCGCCGCCCCGGTTAACCGCGCCAAATCCGACCTCCTGCCGTCCGAATGGCTGCCACCCGAACGCGGATCCCGCTGCGCCTACGCCCAACGCCTCGGTGCCGTGGCCGTGGCCTACGACCTCCCGCTGCCCGCCGAGGACATCGCCGTGATGACCAGGGTTTGTCGACACCGTGTCGAATAGACCTTCGGCCTGTCTATAGATAGGGTGGTCGATGGACAATTTGCCCGAACAGCCCTGAAAGGCTCTCCCCCTTGAACACGATTCTCATCGTCCTCCACGTGCTGGCCGCCGTGCTCTTCATCGGCCCCGCCACCGTCGCCACCTCCCTGTTCCCCAGCCAGGCCGCCAAGGCCCACGCCGGTGACGCCAAGGCCGCCGGTGCCGCCACCGTCCTGCACAAGGTTTCCAGCCTCTACGGCGTCCTCGCCGCCATCGTCCCGCTGCTCGGTGTGGCCATCATGTTCACCAACAGCGCCTACTGGTCCCAGGGCCAGTTCCACATCGCCATCACCCTCGCCGTCATCGCCTGGATCATCCTCCTGCTGCTGGTCATCCCCCGCCAGAAGAAGATGATGGGCTCCCTCGGCCTCCTCGATGCCGGCGACTACGACCCGGAGAACGACCGCCTCGACGACACCAAGTGGTCCAAGACCAAGTCCCAGCTCTCCATGTTCAGCGGCATCTTCGCCCTGCTGTGGGTCATCATGCTGGTCCTGATGTACCTGTAAAGGTTTCCCAGAGTTGTGAACCCCGCTGACCGACGACGCCGTCGGTCAGCGGGGTTCAGTGATTCTTCGGGCCCGGGTCACTTCTACGGAGCGAAACGACCCGTGACCTCCGGGGTCGTTGACTCCTCAGCCTCCGGGGCCTCGATGGCCTCCTGAGTGGCAGGACCGATGTCGGGATCCGTGGCCTGCGGGAGCTCCAGTTCCTGGAACGTCTCCACGCACACTGCTGAGCGCTTGTCCTCCGACGTGGTGAACAGCGCATCCAGCGGCCGCGACCCCCGAGCCGGCACCACCCGGTCAACGACCTCCCGCTCCGCCTCCTCCAGCAACTGATCCATGTAGACGATGAGGTCCTCGCCCTCATCACGGGACGGGAACGCCCGCCCCCGCGAATCGACCTTCCCCACCACACCGGCCAGCGTGACCCGCTCGAACCCGTACCTCAGCTTCCGCAACAGGCACCGGACATCATCATCAACCGCATCCGACGACGCCCGGCGCACGAGATCCAGGCCCTCCCAGGCATAGAACCGAATCTCCTCCTCCAGCACGTACGTGCGCTGCAGACGATGCCGCATCCGCGCCGAGTGCAGCACCAGCTCAGAAAATGCCTCTCGCTGTTGAGTCCGCAGCTTCCGGTCATGGGCTTCCTGTCCGGCCCGGGTCGTCGCCCGGGCCCCGACCAGTGCGCCGACCGCCGAGCCCACGACGACGGCGACAATGAAGAGAAAGAGAGAGGCGTCCATGTATAGATATGGTAGTTCACGTGTCTACATATGGTTGACAGAATCCCCCGTCGGCTGACGCGACACCGAAATCCGGCCGGTGAACTGCATTCGACTCCGTTTTCCCGGTAATTCGGCGCGTATCTGCCAGGTTTCGGAGCTGTTCGCCGGTGCCAGCGTCTTCTAATCCGATCACCGTCCCCGTAGTACCGGGATGTTCGCTGGGACCATGTCGCCTTCAGGGGCATTCGAGGAGGGGCATCAATTGAGAAGCCTGGCTCCGCTACCCGATGAATACCCTTTCTCGAATGCCCGAACTGGACTACCCCGGTCCTCATGCCCCGAACTGGAGCCCGGAAGACCTAGCCTGGAGGGCCCACACACAAGACCCCCACTCCCCGACAACGTCGGAGAATGGGGGTCTCAGGGTGCTACAGGCTAGTCGCGCCAGCCGCCTCGGCCGCCGCGATCGTCACGGTCACGACCGCGGAAACCGCCACGGTCGCCCCGGTCATCGCGGTCCCGACCACGGTAACCACCGCGGTCACCACGGTCGTCACGGCCACGGAAGCCGCCTCGGCCGCCGCGATCATCGCGGTCACGGCCGCCGCGGAAACCACCACGGCCACCACGGTCGTCGCGCTCGAAGCGGCGCGGCGGGCGTCCGCCGGCGTCGGGCTCGATGTTGATGAGCTGGCCGGAGATGCGGGTGTCGGACAGGCGGTCCAGGACGGACTTGTCCATGTCCTTGGGCAGCTCGACCAGGGTGTGGTCGACGGCGATGGTGATGCGGCCGAAGTCCTTGGAGGTCAGGCCGCCTTCGTTGGCCAGGGCGCCGACGATGGCGCCCGGGCGGACGTTCTGTCGCTTGCCCACCGCGAGGCGGTAGGTGGCGAAGTCGCCGTCGCGGTCGAAGCGGGAGCCGCCGCCGCGCGGGCCACGGTCGTCGCGGTCGAAACGGCCACCACGATCGCCTCGGTCACCACGGTCACGGTCGTTGCGCTCACGGCGACGCTCCGGCGGGGGCTCCTTCATCAGGAAGTCGTTGCCGGCCTGGGCCTGGGAGGCCAGAGCTGCGGCGACGTCCTCGACGGGGACGTCGTGCTCTTCGGCGTAGGACTTGATCATGCCGCGGAACAGGTCGATCTGCTTCGACTCGAGGGCCTCGGTGATGGAGTCCATGAACTTGGCCTTGCGGGCCTCGTTGACGTCATCGACCGAGGGCAGTTCCATCTCGGTGAGCGGGGCGTTAGTGGCACGCTCGATGGCACGCAGCATGCGGCGCTCACGCGGGGTGACGAAGAGGATCGCCTCACCGGTACGCCCTGCGCGGCCGGTGCGGCCGATGCGGTGGACGTAGGACTCGGTGTCGTTCGGGATGTCGAAGTTGAACACGTGGCTGATGCGCTCGACGTCGAGGCCGCGGGCGGCGACGTCGGTCGCGACCAGGATGTCCAGTCGGCCGTCCTTGAGCTGGTCGACGGTGCGTTCACGCTGGTTCTGCGCGATGTCGCCGTTGATGGCGGCGGCGGAGAATCCGCGGGCGCGCAGCTTCTCGGCGATCTCCTCGGTCTCGTGCTTGGTGCGCACGAAGACGATCATGGCCTCGAACTCGGTGACCTCGAGGATGCGGGTGATGGCGTCGAGCTTGTTGCGGTGCGCGACGTTGAGGAAGCGCTGCGTGATGTTGGTGTTGGTGCGGGTCTCGGACTTGACCGAGATCTCCTGCGGGTCGTTGAGGTACTGCTTGGAGATCTTGCGGATGCCGTTGGGCATCGTCGCCGAGAACAGGGCGACCTGCTTCTCGTCCGGGGTGTCCTCGAGGATGCGCTCGACATCCTCCTGGAAGCCCATGTTGAGCATCTCGTCGGCCTCGTCGAGGACGAGGAAACGCAGACGGGAGATGTCGAGGGAGCCCTTGGCCAGGTGGTCGATGACACGACCCGGGGTGCCCACGATGATCTGGGCGCCGCGGCGCAGGCCGGACAGCTGGATGCCGTAGGCCTGTCCGCCGTAGATCGGCAGGACGCTGATCTTGCCCAGGTGGTCCGCGAAGGATTGGAAGGAGTCGGCGACCTGGAGCGCGAGCTCACGGGTCGGCGCGAGAACCAGCGCCTGCGGGGAGCGGTCCTCGAGGTCGATGCGGGCGAGAATCGGCAGCGCGAAGGCTGCGGTCTTGCCGGTACCGGTCTGGGCGAGGCCGACGACGTCGTTACCCTCCATCAGGACCGGGATGGTCTGTGCCTGGATCGCGGAGGGGGTCTCGTAACCCACCTTCTTCACCGCTGCGAGGACGTTGTCCGGCAGGCCGAGGGCGGCGAAACCGTTGCCGTCCGCCTTCTCGGTGGACGCGTCTTCTGAGGCGTGGTTGTCAGTGTTGTCTTTAGTGTCCGGGACATCCGTCTCGGAGCCGGTGGTCTCAGAAGTATCCGCGTCCCCGGTGTTCTGCTCCTGGACCGGTGCCTCGGGATCAACAATGTCCTCGATGGTCAGCGGTTCCACAGGAGTGGAAGCAGCCTGCGCTGCATCACCTTGCGGGTTTTCCTGATTTTCCGACGTGCTTAGGTCATCCGGCTCATTCACGCCGCCGGTGGCGTTATCGGTGTTGCTCATTGCTGGACCAGCCTACGCCAACCTGAGGCGAATCACCATTTCATTAAGGGTGTTCTGGCACTCACCGCTTATCGACGCCCACCTGCGTCACCGCAGCGCACACCCTCAGGCATCCGCCCCTGCGGGCGGATGATGCTTCGCCATGACCACGAAGTCCTCCGTCTCAAACCCCAGCCGCTCATCGAACCCGATGACCTTCGTGTTGTCCGTCCGGACCTGCAACTTGATCTTGTGTGCTCCCTGCCCGACCAGCCACTCCTCACATCAGAGCTCGTTCGCCGGCGGCCTGATCCGTTTCGACATCATGATCACCGGCTCCACCCGGAACCCGATCCGCTCGTAGAAGGCCTGCACGCCCTCATTCCCCTGGCGGATGAGCAGCTGCATCTTCACCGCGCCCAGGTTCTCCAGCCAGTCGAACGCGGCGTCCATGATCTCCTCGCCCAGGCCACGGCCCCGCCGACCCGGGTCGACCGCGACGTAGAACACCCAGCCGCGGTGCCCCTCATACCCCACCATCGCGGAGGCGATGATGTCGTTACCGTCAAGGCCGACCAGGACCGTGGAGGTGGGGTTGTCCATCGCCATGCGGATGTCGGCGTACGGGTCGTTCCACGGGGCCAGGAGGTTGGATACCCGCCACAGTTCAACGACCTCGTCGTGCCGGTCCGCGGGGAGATCGATGATTCTCATACGCCCGAGGCTACGTGTGTGGGGAGCAGTCCCCATTCTGCTGGTCACCCCGGCTGGCCTGGACTTACTGTGAATTCGAACAGCCAGCGAGCACCCAACAGAAAGCCGAGGACCACACCATGAACACCCCGAACAACGGCCCCGCCAACCCGCAGCCCGAGTACGACTGGGGTCAGCCCCGGCAGACGCCACAGCAGCCCGCGCACCCGAGGACCGACTTCGGGGCCAAGTTCGAGGAGATCAGCCATAAGGTGGGCACCGGCGCCCGGAAGGCCGGCGCGCAGGCCCGGGCATCGGTGGAGCAGACCCGCCGGAACCTGGACACCCCGGACAATCGCGCGAAACTGCACTCCACCGCCCAGTCGGCGGGCGGTGCGCTGAAGAATCCGGTGCTGCCCGCCATCGTGTACGCCGCAGTCGCGATCCTCAGCCTCATCGCCGCGTTCTTCCCGTGGTTCACCATGCGGGTCTCCTCGCAGATGAACGTGGATCTCGGCTTCCTCGGCGGGACCTCCGGGTCACAGGTGATCGAGGGGAAGATCAACGGCTTCGGTCTGGGCGAGATGACCGCCACCACCACCAGTTCCACCACCGTGTTCGGCGCCAGTGAGCAGGGGCCGAGCGACGCCTGGAGTGAGAACATCACCAGTCTCGGCGTCATGGGTGTCACCGTCGCCGTGATCCTCCTGCTCGTCATTGCCGCGCTGCTCGCTTTCCGGGGTTCCCGCCTGGTCGGTGGCGTCCTCGCCGTCGTCGCCGGAGTCGGCTACTTCATCGGGCTGCTGGTCTACTCCGGTGGCCGCGTCTGGGACAGCCTGGAGGAACTCTCCCTCGCCGGTGGTCAGATTGATCAGTACGGCACGGTGAGCAACGCCATCTCCACCGATGACAGTGGTCTGGTCACCATGGTCATGGTCCTGGCCTTCGTCACCACCGCGGTGGGCATCTGGCAGATCATCGCCGCCCGCACGTCCCCCGCCACCGTGGCCCAGGGCTACCCGCAGCAGCGCCCCACGCGATAACTCCACGCCTCACCGCCGGCGCCTGACCATGAGTCAGGTGTCGGCGGTTGTGGGCGCTGTCCCCAATCCGGGTGGTCCGTTCCGGGCCGGTCCGTACCGTGGACCCATGAGCGACTCACATCTGTTCAAGAGCACTCTGCCCGAATCCTGGACCGGCCGCGTCGACGGGCCCAACCCCGATCACGCCCTCTGGTCCACCACGGTCCGTCCGATGGATGATCCCGCGAGTGTGGATCCCGGAGTGGCCCTCATCGGTTTCGCCTCCGACGAGGGCATCACCCGGAACTACGGTCGCGCCGGCGCCGCGGACGGCCCCGACGCCATCCGCACCTCCCTCGGCTTCATGTCCGTCCACGACGAACGCCCGCGTTACGACGCCGGCACCATCACCGTGGACGGCCACGATCTGGAGGGCGCGCAGGACACGCTTGCCGACGCCGTCTCCACCATCGCCAAGGCAGGCCACCTCCCCGTCGTCCTCGGCGGCGGCCACGAGGCCGCCTGGGGTTCCTACCGCGGGTTGCATGAGGAAACGGGTGGCGACGCCTCCTCCATCGCCATCATCAACCTCGATGCCCACCTCGACCTCCGCCAGGCTGAGCCCTGCAACAACGGCACCCCCTTCCGCCAGGTCTCCGAGCTGGCAGGTGACGACTTCAACTACTCCGTCCTCGGTGTCTCCCCCACCGACAACACGAAGTTCCTCTTCGACTCCGCCCGCGAACGCGGCGTGAACATCACCACCGACGACCAGCTCTCCGAACTCTCCCCCACCGAGGCCGCCGACCTCGCGGTGAAGGTGACCGACGGCCGGGACCGCATCCATCTGAGCATCGACCTCGACGTCCTCCACGCAGCCGTCTGCCCGGGCGTGACCTCTCCGGCCTCTGTCGGCGTACCGCTGGCCAACATCCGCGCCATCTGCACCGCTCTCGCGAAGACGGGCCGACTCGCACTTGTCGACGTCGTCGAACTGAGCCCTCCGCTGGACGTGGACAAGCGGACTGCCCGGGTCGCGTCGAGGTTGGTTGAGGAGATCACCGCAGCGCACGCCACGGCATAGCCGTTACTGTATGGGCGTGAAGAAGAGGATCGAAGTTGTCGGAGCAGTCTTTACCCGTGGAGATCGAGTGCTCGGGGCTCGCCGCGGACCTGGCCGCGCCCTTCCTGGAATGTGGGAATTTCCCGGAGGGAAGGTTGAGTCCGGTGAGTCAGCAGAAGCGGCCCTCATTCGTGAACTTCACGAAGAACTCCGCTGCGACGCCACCGTCGGTGACTTCATTACCACCACCGAGTACGAATACGACTTCGGGACCGTAGTTCTATCCACGTACTTCTGCACCATAGTGTCCGGTGAACCCCAGCTCACTGAACACCAAGAGTTGCGCTGGATCCCGGTCCACGACCTCGGCCAAGTGGAGTGGGCCCCTGCTGATATCCCAGCGGTGGAAGAAATTCAACGGGTCATGCAATAGGCACGGCCGCGTTGTTGAACGGCTACCCTTCACACCATGTCATCAGATGATCTCGCGCTTCCTTTTGGTGCCTACGAAACCCCGGTCACTGCGAGAATTCGTGAGCGCATTGAGGCAACGCGGGAGGCATGGCCCTCAGTAGGTATTTCAGATCCGGTCGTTGACCCCGACCTGAAGCAGCGTTACATCGAAGCAGTATCTCGAAACCTTGCTGACCGCCTGACAAGGCGACTCGAGTCAGTCAGCGATCCTGAACAGCGCATATCCCTCATTAACGGCATTGCCCGGCTTCTTGATGAGGGCGATACGGTGGTAGATGAGCGACTCCTCCACGCGGTCTACGAATCGAAACTCGCAGACCCGCCGCAACCGCCGGAGATTTCACTTGCCGGGGCGTCGCTCTTGACGAACTCTCCGAAAGAACCAAGTTTGTCGAATGAGCTGCGGCGAGAGATTGCCACGGCAGACTCCGTCGATCTGTTGATTGCTTTCATTAAACGCAGTGGGATCGCCGTTCTCGATGACCACCTCACTGAACTAAGGGATCGTGGAATTCCCTTTCGGGTGATCACGTCCACCTACTGCGGCGCCACGGAATCGGCGGCAGTCGAGCGACTCGTCGCGGAATACGGTGCACAGGTCAAGATTGGCTACGAAAGCCGAAATACTCGCCTCCACGCTAAGGCATGGCTGTTTCGACGAAAGTCCGGGTTCGACACTGCCTTTGTTGGTAGTTCCAACCTCTCCACCTCAGCGCTGGTCACCGGACTCGAGTGGAACGTACGCACCTCAAGAAGTGCGACCCCAGGAGTCATCGAGAAGTTCACCGCCACCTTCGATAGCTATTGGAACGACCCACATTTTTCACCCTACGATCCGCAGACTGACGGGGCGCGACTCCAACGAGCTCTCACCACTGCGAAGGGTACTTTCGACAATGTCATCGAGCTCTCCGGGCTGAGAATCGAGCCATACCCATACCAAGCCGCGATGTTGCAGGCTCTCGAAGCTGAACGAAGCGTGCACGACCGACACTGCAACCTCATCGTCGCCGCGACGGGCACGGGAAAGACAGTCGTTGCAGCTTTGGATTACCGCGCGCTCAAGGAACAAGCCGGCATGCTGCCCAAGCTCCTTTTCGTCGCGCATCGCAAGGAGATTCTCCAGCAAGCCCTCCGGACCTACCGAGAAGTCTTGCAGGATCCGGCTTTCGGCGAGCTCCTCGTTGATGGGCACGAGCCACGGAAGTGGACGCATGTCTTTGCGAGCATCCAATCGCTGAACTCCACCCGCCTTGATGGTTTCGCGCCGGATCATTTCGAGGTTGTCGTTATCGACGAGTTCCACCACTCCGAGGCACCCTCCTATCAGCGTTTGATGGAGCATATCCAGCCGGAAGAACTCCTCGGGCTAACGGCGACACCCGAACGTGCTGACGGCGCAAATGTTCAGAAGTTTTTCGACTATCGGATTGCCTACGAACTGCGTCTCTGGGAAGCCCTCCGGCTCCAGTTGCTCGCTCCAATGCACTATTTCGGAATTAGTGACGGCACCGATCTCAGCAATGTCGCTTGGAGTAAAAATCGAAAGGACTATGAGGTCAACGCCCTGACGGAGTTCTATATTGCCGCCGGCGACCGGCGCATAAAGCTCATCCTGTCCGAGATGCAGAAGAGACTGCTCGAGCTCTCATCGATGAAAGCTCTCGGCTTCTGTGTCAGCATCGATCACGCCGAGTACATGGCGTCTAGGTTTAATCATTTCAATGTGCCTGCCCTGGCGGTTAGTTCCCGAAACACCCGTGAAGAACGTGCCGAAGCACTTCGTCGACTCCGGGCAGGGGACATCAAGATACTCTTTTCCGTCGATATTTTTAACGAGGGCGTCGACATCCCCGATGTGAATACGATCGTGCTCTTGCGGCCCACACAGAGCCCGACAGTCTTCCTTCAGCAGCTCGGGCGAGGTCTTCGCTTAGCTCACGGCAAAGACGTGTGCACCGTATTCGACTTCATCGGTCAGCAACGCGCCGAATTTGATTTCGAAGCTCGCTACTACGCATTGACTGGCCTTCGAGGTCGACGATTGGAGAAGGCCATTGAGGATGGGTTTCCCCAGGCACCTCCGGGTTCCGCAGTAATTCTTGATGAGGTCGCCCAGGACGAGGTCCTGAAAAACGTCAAGCGGTTCACCAGGACGTCATCCAGGAGACTGCGTCAACTCATCAGTGACGAAGCGACCACGGATTTATCCCGATTCATCGAGCACACCAGCATCCCCGTGGAAGACATCTACAAGAAAAAGAAACAGAGTTGGACAACCCTGCTTCGTCAAGAACGTCTTCTCCCAGGTCTCGGGGATCCTCATCCCGATGAATTGCTCCTTTTGGGACGGTTGCAGAGTCTTCTCCACATCAATGATGTGGAGCGCGCAGAAATGTACGTCAGAATCTCTTCGCCCGACGGACCAGCCTTGTCGCAGATGACGGACAAAGATCGCGCCTATCTGCGGATGCTTGTGAGCTCACTGTGGGCGCACATGCCCGCTCGCACAGTTCCTGCCTCGCTGTCCGAGGCACTCGACCACATACGCTCCTTCCCCTCGATCTCTGCGGAAATTTGTCAGATCACCAACGTCACCGTTTCCTCATCGCGCCGCCTTCCCACTCCCCTGCCGGAAAAGTTCGGGAACGGTGCCCTCTACCTTCACGCTGATTACACCCGCGCAGAAATCATTGCGGCGCTAAGGGATGTTGAGGTCAACAAACTAGTGAACCTTCCGCGCGAGGGCGTTTGGTACAACAGCGATCTCGATCTCGATCTCTTCTTTGTCACACTGGTTAAGGACGAGTCCAGCTTCACCCCGTCTACCAGCTACCGGGACTACCCGATTTCTCCCGAGCTTTTTCATTGGGAATCCCAGTCGTCAACTGCGGTGGATTCCCCTACTGCTCAGCGGTACATCCACCATGACGATGAGGGGTCAACAATAGTCATGGCCGTCAGGAACTCGACAACAAACGAAGTTGGAACCGCTCAGGCGTTTACGTTGCTCGGCGAAGTCGACTACGTCAGTCATCAGAGCGAGAAACCGATTCAATTTGAATGGCGGCTGCACCGTGCGATGCCGCCGGAACTGTATAACCAGGGCCGGGCTGTGGTGTAGTTTTACGCCTTCTTCATCGATGCGTGGCACGGATTGCGACGCCAACTAACCGCGCTGCCATAGCTGCGGACGGCGAAAAGGGCCCGCAACCACGGCGCTTGCGGGCCCGAAGAACGGCACGACCTACGGCGCCACTCCGAACACCCACGGAATGAGCGTGTAGATGACGATGAGGATCATGCCCAGGGCGACGAAGTTCATCCAGATGCCGGCGCGGGTCATCTGCTTGATGGTGATCAGGCCCGAGCCGAAGGCGACGGCGTTGGACGGGGTCGCGACGGGGAGCATGAAGGCGGAGCAGACGGCGAGGGTGACCACGAAGGTCATCAGCAGGGGGTCGACACCCGCGCCGACGGCGACGGCACCGAAGATCGGGAAGAATGCCGCGGCGGTGGCGGTGTTGGAGGTCAGCTCGGTCAGGCCCAGAGAGACGATCATGACGGCGACGATGATGACCCAGGACGGCATGGATCCCAGGCCCTCGACCTGGGTGCCGATCCATTCGCTCAGGCCCGTGGCGGTGAACATGGCGGACAGGGAGAGTCCGCCACCGAACAGGAGCAGCAGGCCCCAGGGGACTTCCTTGGAGTCCTCCCACTTGAGCAGGTTGCGCGGGCCGGCGCCCTCGTCGTCGCTGGCGCGGCCGGCCGGGGTGAGGAAGCAGGCGATGGCGGCGGCGACGGCGACCTGGGAGTCGCTGATGGAGCCGAGGAAGGGCAGGGCGTCGGCAACAAAGGGGATGTCGGCGATGAAGGGGACGAAGACCCAGAAGAAGATGGCGACGAGGAAGATGGTGCCCACGCGTCGTTCGGCGGTGGACATGGCGCCGAGTTTGGCGATCTCGTCCTGGATGAGCTTCTTGCCGCCGGGGATCTCGTCGACCTCGGGGCGGTAGACGAACTTGGTCAGCACGAGCCAGCACAGCAACGTCATGATGACGGCCCACGGCACGCCGACGAGCATCCAGGTGCCGAAGGCAATGTCGATACCGAGGGACTCCCCCACGTACGCCTTCATCAGCGCCATCGGCGGCTGGCCGATGAGGGTGGCGGTGGAACCGATGGTCACGCCGTAGGCGACACCGAGGAGGGTCGCAGCGGCGAACTTGGTGCCGGCGGCCTTCTCATCCACCTGGCGTACGAGCTGGATGATCGATGCCGCGATGGGCACCATGATGACGGCGGTGGCGGTGTTGGACACCCATGCGGAGATGAACGCCGATGCGACCATGAGGCCGAGCACGATTTGCGACGCCTTCGTGCCCACCGTCCTCACCGTCAGCAACGCGATGCGGATGTGCAGACCGGACTTCTCCGTGGCCAGGCCGAGGATGACACCACCGAGGACGAGGAAGATGACGGTGTCCGCGTAGGGTGCGGCCACCTCCTTCATGGTGCCCATGCCGAACAGCGGGAACAGCACCAGCGGCAGCATCGAGGTCACGGGGATCGGGGCGGGTTCGAACACCCACCACAGGGCCATCCACAGTGCGCAACCGGCGACGGCGCGGCCCTCGAAGGAGAGGGAATCCGGCAGCAGCAGGAACAGCAGCGCACCGAGGACCGGGCCGAGCAGCAGCCACACCCAGTTGCGGTTCTTCTTCGTCGTCTGATTCTTCGCGTTGTCTGTTTCGGCGACGGCGGTAGCGGGAGTCGACATGACACCTCCTGTAGGTCAGCTCACTTGTTGTGTCATGCTACGAATCAGTTCACTGTTCGCCTAAGAATGTGGTGACCTCGACAATTGGATTACACCCGGGGCTTTCCCTCGCGTTGACCCGGGGTAAAACGGGCGGTGCACGCTCGACCCGGACGTACTCCCGGCCCGGGGACGGCCGGCCACTACCCCCGCGCGGCAGGTTCCACGACGGTCCGCTCCACCACCCGGTGCACGGCCCCCTCCAGTGGGCCGCGGCGGAACCGCCATTTCCACAGGGCTGCGAAAAGCAGGAACCCCGCCAGCTGCCAGAGGAACAACGACGGCCACAAGGCGTCGGGCCCCGGGAGAACGGTCTCGGGCGTGTGCGGCTCATACATGGTCCAGCCGAAGTCGGCGGCCCCGCCGAGGCTGAGGAAGGTGCCGTTGGCGATGGTGGTGATGAGCACGTGCACCACGTACACCGTCAACGACATCGCACCGAAGGCCCGCACCGGGTAGGTCGCCCACACGACGGCGCCGACGCGGCAGGCCAGCAGGCATGCGGCGATGACGGCGGCGGACAGACCTGCGGAAGTGAGGACGTCGAGAAGCCCGCCGGAGTGCGGTGTCGGTTGCGCCCAGGCTCCGAAAAAGTTGAGCTCGTCGTAGATGCTCACGCGGAAGTCGGCGGCCTCGACGATGAACTGGGTGAGGGCGAACAGCCCCAGGCCGATACCGAGCAGCCACACCTGCCGGTGCAGCGCCAGGCGGTGGATGAGCAGCCCGACGAGCACATACGTCGTCCACGCGGTCAGCGGATAGGCGCCGGAGAGCAGATCTGCGAACGCCGCATTCGCCCAGGGCAGCCACAGCACCGTCTGCGCGGCAATAAGCAGCGGGCCGAGGATGACCAGGCCCGCCAGCAGGATGAACAGTGATCGGGTGCGCCACCGCAGGACCGGTAGAAGCAGCAGGTAGGCGGCGCCGATGGCGGTGAGCACGACGAGGATGCCGGACTGCACCGCCGCCAACAGCAGACCGATGCCCAGCAGGAGAACCGCCCGGACGAGCAGACGGAAGCGTGCGTCACGGACACTGGCCGAGTTCACGGTGATGATGCCCATGGACACTCCGGCGAGAACCGCGAACAGGACCGACGGGTACCCCTCGGTGATAAAGCTCTCGGGGCCGATGTGGGCGACCATCATGCCGATGATCGCCACGGTGCGGGCCAGGTCCAGGCCGTGGATGCGGGTCATGGGTTCACAGTAGGCGAGCCGCACCTGGTGGTCGGCCCGGAGTCCGGTCGTGGGGTCACGGTGAGGTGCTCCACCTCCGCGTAGCCGGCGACCTCCGCCATGAAGGAGGTGTCATGGCAGGTCATCATTATGGCGACGCCGTCACGCAGCTGCTCGGCGATCAGCTGATGCAGCCGCCCCCGCCCCTGAGGGTCGAGGCCGACGTCAGGTTCGTCGATGAGCAGGACCGGCCTGCCCAGCCCGCTGACGGCGAGGAACTGCGCCAGCCGCAGGTCGGTGGCGCCGAGGTCGAGGGGATGCTCATCGGGGTCGACGTCGAGTTCGGCCACCCGCGGGCCGACGAAGTCCGCGACCGTGGACTCCACCACCTGATCGGCCGCGCGCTGGAGCATGAGCGCGACATCGCCCCGGCCCGGCGCGCCGTCAAGACCCGCCAAGGCACGCAGCAGGGTGGTCTTGCCGGTGCCGTTGTCCCCACGCAGCCACAGGACCCCGCCGGGGCGGACGGTGACCTCGACGGGGCCGACCTCGAAGGTGGCGGCGGACGGGGTGCGGAACTGCCACCACTTCCGGGTGCTGCTCCTCGGCGGCCGGTCACCTCGCCGAGGTTGACCGGCTTCCCCGGTGGTCCCACGTGCGGGGGCAGGGGGACGTCGGGAACGGGGAGGTGGGGGGTGAGGGCGGTGTCGACAAGCGAGAAGATCTCGCCGGGCAGGGGCTGCGGGCGGGTGCCCAGGACGACCACGGCGGTGTCGGTCAGTGCCCGGCACAGGGAGAGGAGACGGCGCGCGGAATCGGCGTCGAGGCCGGCGAAGGGATCGTCGAGGACGAGAACGTCCGGTGCCAGGACGGCGACGGTGGCCACCGCCAGGCGCCGGGTCTGCCCGCCGGACAGGGTGGTGGGATCGGCTGCCGGGTCCAGCGCCACGAGCTCGAGAATCCGGGCGACGCGGCGGGACATCTCGGGGGCGGGCACGCCGCGCTGCTCCAGGCCGAAGGCCACCTCCTCGGCGACGGTGTCACGCAGGAAGGTGACATGGGCCAGCGCATCCTGGCCGACCACGGGATGCCCGAGCGAACGCGCCCAGCGGGTCAGGCCCTGCCCGGAGGCGCCGATGACCTGGGTGATCGTGCCGGGTGTCAGATCAATACGCACACGATCACCCCCACGGGGAGGAGGAGCCGAGCGGCCTTCTGCACGGTGCTGTCGGGCACGGGACACAGCAGGGTGCGCCGGCCCGGCAGGTCGAGGCCGGCGGTCTCCAGGGCGGGTGCCTTCTCCGCGTTGGCGGTGAGCAGGTGCGTCATCACCGGCAGGACCAGGCGCGGGACGACCGTGCGGGCGGTGACCCGCCGGCCCCGCAACCGTTGGGCGTCCCGGACCACGCGGATGGTGCGCCGCCCCTGCGGCAGGACCTGGAGCGCGGCGGCGACGACGTAGGCGATCTTCGGCCCCAGGGGACTGACCTGCAGTGCCTTCGCCAGGTCAGGCACCCGGATGAACGCCGCCGCCCCGAGCAGGGCCGCCATGAGCGCAGTGAAACGCAGCGCGAGTTCACCGGCGATGAGCAACCCGTCGGAGGTGACCAGCGGGGCGATGCGCTGCGTGCCGTAGGGGGCGTGGACCAGCACCATGGACAGTCCCGTCGGCAGTGCGAGCAGCGCGGTGGTGGCCGGGACGGCGGGAGTACGGGTCCGCCACACCCCCAGGGCGAGTGCCACGACGATGACCGCGACCGAGCACTCCCAGCGGTTGATGCCGAGCACGAGAATCCACGCACTGGCCCCCGCCACCAGAGCGGTGAGGGGGTTGAGGCGGTTCGGCTGCGGGGGCATGGTCGGGCTTTCGGTGTGGGTGCCGGGGGTTCTGATCGGATGTGTGGCTGCATTCAGCTCCGGAACATGGTGCTCTCCCCCGTTGCGGGGTGAGGTTTCGGAGGTGAATGCAGGGGATCCGGCCCTAGGAACGGACGGGTTCCGCCTCTGCAGGCGACGAGGTCACCCGGGACTCCGGTTGGAACGACCGCAGGGTCCGCTTCGGCAGCGCCCGGACGGCGGCGAAGACGACGGCCATGACGGCGAGTTTGTCCAGCGGGTCGGAGACGAAGGACTGCAGGGTCACCGAGCCGAGGAGGGAGGTGCCCATCTCCCGGAAGAGGGAGACGATCGCACCGGTGCCCACACCCGCGGTGCCGCCGTAGACGAAGGCGGCGACCGGGGCGGCGAGTGCGCCGCAGATGAGGCCGAGAAGCAGGCCGGAGATGACGAGCTTCCAGATCTTCTGGAACGCGCCGCGGCGGATCATCTCGCCGGCGAGCCAGCCGGTGGCGGCGGAGACGGCGGCAAACGGCAGGGCCGCGGGGTTGAGCAGACCCCAGACGACGGAGCTCAGGGTGCCGGTGGCCAGGCCGGCGATGGGCCCGGCGAGGGCGGCGATGAGGATGGTGCCCACGGAGTCGAGGTAGAGCGGAATGCCCACGGAGCCGACGATCTGGCCGATGACGATGTTGAGCACGAGTGCCACGGGAATGACGGCGATCGTCCGGGCGGGCAGGGCCGGCAGGGTGGCGGCGAGCAGCAGCACCGCGCCGCCGACGTACCCGGCGAGGGTGATCAGAGCCTCGGTGGAACCGCCGACGGATTCCCAGTCGGTCGGTCGCACGAGGACGAGGTAGAGCCAGGTCGCGGCGACGACGAGCGCGCCGGTCAGGGCGAGGCCCCGGCGGGCGGGGGTGAGCTGAATCTGTGACATGGAGGGTCCTTCGGGCATGCGCGGGAGGGGCCGCCCTATGTCACCTCGGGCAGCGAGTCGCTGATCACCTTAGCGCACGGGCGGCGCGGGTCAGCTCGGCATGTGCGCCGTCGATGTCGGCGGAGGTGACCAGGCGGGTGTTGCTCGTTCCCGCCGTCTCTTCCGATGTGCCGCGTCGCTCTCCCCGCGTATCGACGTCCACCCGTACCCCGCGATGCTCATACCCCACCCGCTCGAGCGCGATCATGCAGGTGAGCAGGTCGTGGATCTGGGCCTGGTAGCCCTCCCCCTGGGCCTGATGGAACTCGAAGTAGAAACGCAGGATCTCGGGCAGGTGCCCGGCAATGGGGGCCGGGCCGAGATCGGCGATCAGCCCCTCCAGCCGGGGTGGGTCGATGAGGAACTGCTCGGTGACCTCGAGTGAGCACAGGGTGACCGGGGCCGGGGTGTGTCCGAAGGCGTCGGCAGCGGCATGGGGGTCGACCCAGAAGTTCCACTCGGCGGTCGGGGTGGTGTTGCCCCGGTAGCCGACGGCCCCGCCCATGACCGTGACGTTGCGCAGGCGGGCGTGGTGCTCCGGGTGGGACTGCCGGAAGGAGGCGAGGTTGGTGCACGGTCCGGTGACGATGAGGTGCAGGTCCTCGTGCTTCTCGATCGCCTCGACCCACAGGTCGGGCCAGGTGCCATCCTCCGGTGCGGCGGGAACCTCGAGGTAGCCGAGCCCGGTGGGCCCGTGGGTCTCCGGGGTGGTGACCAACGGGACGGCGAGGGGGACGGGCTGGCCGGGGAGAACGGGGGCGTCGATACGCAGCTGATCGCGGACCCAGCGGGCGTTGCCCGCGGCCTGGGTGGCGGTGGTGTTGCCCGCGGTGGTGGTCACACCGCACAGGTCGATCTCGCCGAGGTGGTCGAGCGCGGCGAGGTAGAGCAGGGCGAGGGTGTCGTCGATGCCGGGGTCGCAGTCGATGAGGACGGGGGTCATGGATAGCAGGTTAGCGGGGTGCGTCGGCCTGGAAGCGGGAGACGGCCAGCAGACCCACGACGAGGAGAGCGACGGGGACGAGCATGGCGTTGCCCATCGCGGCGCCGAAACCGGTCACCCCCTCCCCCATCTGCATGACCGCGCCGAGAGCCGCGGCACCGAGGACGGCGCCGACCTGGCGGGAGGTGTTGTACACACCCGATCCGGCACCGGCGAGCGAGGTGGGCAGATCCCGCATGGTGATCGCGGAGTTCGGCGACCAGGCGAGCGCGTTGGCGGCGCCGAGCAGCAGGACGGGCAGGAGGAACCAGCCGACGGGGACCCCGGCGTGCATGAAGGTGCCGAACAGCACCATCGCGACGATGAGCGAGCCGAACCCCACTTTGGAGAGCAGGCCGGGCGCCAGCCGGTCGGTGAGCCGGCCGGCGAAGGGGGCGAGGATGACCGAGAGCACGCCCATGGGCACGAGCATGAGCCCGGCCGACGCAGCGGAGAGCCCGGCGCCGGTCTGGAGGTAGAGCATGATCGGCAGGTTGACCGAGTAGACCGCGAAGCCGAGGGTGGACACCGCGATGATGCCGAGCCGGAAGTTCCGGTGGCGGAACAACCCCGGCGGGACGAGTGCACCCGCGCCGACGTGGAGCTGGCGGCGGATGAACACGACGAAGGCCAGCAGGCCGGTGGCCAGCGCCGCCCAGATCCACCAGACCCAGTCGAACTCGGGGCCCTGCTGGAGGGCGACGACGACACCGAGGACCGCGATGAGGGAGACGACCACGCTGAGCAGGTCGATGTGCCCCACCGACCTCGGCAGGCGGGGGACGAAGCGGGCGACCAGGACCAGGGAGACCAGTCCGAGCGGGACGTAGAACGCGAAGACCCACCGCCAGCCGACGGTGCCGACGAGTACGCCGCCGATGACCGGGCCGAACAGCCCGGCCGAGCTGGCCACCGCGGACCACACACCCATCGCGGTGCCCCGGCGCGCCCGCGGGAAGATCCGGGTGATGATGCTCAACGGCTGCGGGTTGAGCAGGGACCCGCCGAGCCCCTGGACGGCGCGCAGGGCGATGAGCCACTCGATCGTCGGGGCGAAGGCACACGCCAGCGCGGCAGCGGTGAACAGTGCCATGCCGACGAGGTAGACGCTGCGCTGCCCGAACCGGTCACCCAGCCGCCCGGTGACCAGCAGCGGGACCGCGAAAGCGAGGAGGTAGACGGCGGAGACCCACACCACCTGGTTGAGGCTGGCGTCCAGGTCCTCCCGGATCCGGGGCAGGGCCACCGCGACGAGCGACTGGTCGAGCAGGGTCATGAACAGCCCGACGCACAGGGCGATGAGTGCCCGCCAGGCCTGCTGTTTGTCCACCTGCGGGTTCGGCTGCGGGTCCGGCAGCGGGGTCATTTCTCCGTGGCCGATTCCAGCCGGGGGTTCCCGTCCTCGAGCGTCTCGCGCCCGAAGGCCCACACCACGGCGGCGAGCAGGCCGATGACGCCGCAGAGCAGGAAGCCGATCTCGAAGCCGTAGGACTCGGCGATGAAGCCGATGAGGATGGGCCCGGTGATGGCGCCGAAGTCCTGGGCCATCTGGAAGTTGGCCAGGACCTTGCCGCCGGAGCGGTGGTTGCCGATGACGTCCGCCAGCACCGCCTGCTGCGCCGGGTTGAGCATGCCCGCACCGGCACCTGCCAGGGCGGAGACGATGAGCAGGGGCCAGAAGCCGTCGGCGAAGCCCATGGAGCCGGTGAAGATGGCGTTGACCACCAGGCCGGTGATGATGAGCGGTTTACGTCCGAGGGTGTCGGCGAGGCGGCCGGAGAACTGGAGGACGATGGCGTTGCCGGCGGCGAAGGTGGCCATGGCCAGCCCGGCGATGGCCCCGCCGTGCTCGAACACGGCCGCGGCGAACAGGGGCAGGGTGGCCACGCGGACGCCGAAGTTGATCCAGCCGAAGGAGAACCCGGAGACCAGGGCGGAGCGGTAGGCGCTGTCGCGGACGGCCTCGCCGAAGCGCATGGGTGGCTCATCGCTCGTCTTCCGTCCGGCGTTGTCCGCCTGCCGCGGCATCTTCCACCACACGACGAACGCGGCGAGTGCCACGGAGGCACCGTAGATGACGAAGGGGGCGCGCATGCCGATCATGGACAGCCCGGCGCCGACGACCGGTCCGATGACGTTGCCGATGAGGAACGCCGTGCCGTAGACCGCGGAGGCCCGGCCGCGGATGGCCGGCGGCGCGAGCCGGACGATCAGGCCCATCGCGGAGACGGTGAACATCGTCGACCCGATGCCGGCGATGCCGCGCAGCAGGAGGATGTGCCAGTACTCCTGGGCACCGGCGACCAGGGCGGTGGCCACGGCGACCGTCATCAGGCCCGTGAGATAGACCTTGCGGGAGCCGATCTTGTCGATGAGCTGGCCCGACACCGGCGCGAACAGCAACCGGGAGGCGGCGAAGATGGAGATGACGGCGCCGGCGGCGGCCATGGAGACGTCGAAACTCACCGCGAACTGCGGAATGATCGGCGCGATGAGCCCGTACCCCAGGGCGATGATGAACGCCGCGGCGACGAGGACCCAGATCTCGGTGGGGATCTTCGGGGTCTCCGGCTTCTCCGGCTGCGGGGCGAGTTGTTGATCTGTCATGTCGAATCCAGACTAGCCCACCAGTGGCGGTTAGTACACCTGTTCGATACTATCGAACACCCGTGTTGTCCCCTCCTCTTAGAGTGCGAGCCATGAACATCACCTCAGCCACCCACATCGCCGACCACCTCCGCACGACGCAGGCGCGCACGCTCGCGGACGTCGCCTCGATCATGCACCATCCCCGCTCACTGGCCCGCCCGATGCCGAACTGGCGGCCACCGAGCAAGCGCCTGCCCGGCGTGCTCGGAGCCGGCCCCCTCACCGCCGCCGTCACCCGCCACCGCGTCGGCGAGCAGGTCAAGGCCCGCATCCGCGGGTACGGCGAGGACCGCCAACCCGCCTACCTCGTCACCGTCCGCGTCACCGACCCCGCCGGCGGACCGGTGGACCCGGACCTGGCGGAGGGCTGGGTCCGGGCGCTTGTCGACGACGCCGTGGTCGACGCCGTCCATGAGGTCACCGTGGGTCACGCCCCCACCTTTGTGTGGCTGGTGGACAGCCACTACCAGCCGGTCCACTCCCCCGCTTCGTTGTTCACGGGTTTCGCGCAGGCGGCCTGATCCGGCGAGATCGCAATGGGAACTTGACTGTCAAAAACCTGATGAAAAGATAAATACCGTCGTACCATTGCCTGATGAAGAGAACTCTCCTTTCCGTCGGTCTCGCGCTGTCGTTGACAGCCGGCGCCGCCATGCCCGCCTCCGCCCAGGACGCTGACCAGAACGAAGCTACCACGCCCTCATCGGGATCATCGACCGATGACGGAAGTTCGGTGGCCGGTGCCGGGGCGCTCATCGCCCTGGCTGCCGCCGCCGGCGGTGGCGCATGGTGGGCGGTCCAGCAGGGCCTGATCCCCAACCCGTTGCCCGGTGTGATTCCCGGCCCGCCCGCACCGGCTCCCGCACCGGCCCGCGGTGACTGCTCGGCGCAGGCCTTCAACGCCGCACTGTGGGAGTGGCGTGATTCGAACCGGACGGTTGTCGAACACTGCGACGGCCGCTTCGCCTGGGTCTCCCAGAGCCAGACCGACTGGCGGGTGGCCTTGGACCTGACCCCTGTTTGGTAGACACCCGACAACCCGGCTTTCTGCCGGGGAAGAAAGGTAACCTGCCACCATGCCCAGCAAGACCTACACCGAGGAATTCCGCCACGACGCGGTCGCCCTCTACGAGAATTCCCCCGGCGTATCGATCAACGCCCTCGCCACCGAACTCGGCGTCAACCGCAACACCCTCCAGATCTGGGTCCGCAAATACGGCACCGGCGCCCGCACCACCACCAGCACCGAGGCCGCCTCGCAGACCCCGACATCGGTGACCGATGCCGAACGTATCCGCCAGCTGGAACGGGAAAACGCCCGACTGAAGGAAGAGCGCGACATCCTGCGCAAGGCCGCGAAATATTTTGCGGAAGAGACGACCTGGTGATCCGCTTCCAGTTCGTTGACGACGCCAAGAACAGCCATTCGGTCAAGCGGTTATGTGAGGTTCTGAAACTCAACCGGTCCTCGTATTACAAATGGAGAAACACCTCCTCCGCCAGGACACAACGCCTGCTCAGCGACGCGATCCTCGGCGCACGGGTCAAGGCCGTGTTCGCCGCAGAACGCGGCTGCTACGGCTCCAAACGCATCACGGCGCAACTCAACGACGACTCGCCCGGCAGTCCGGTCAATCACAAGAAAGTCGCCCGGATCATGCGCTCGTTGCAACTGGTTGGCTACTCCAAGAAACGCAAGGTCACCACGACTGTCTCGGATGGGAGGAAGCCGGTGTTTCCGGATCTCGTCGGCCGGAGGTTCACCGCCCCGGCACCGAACCAGGTCTACGTCGGCGATATCACGTACCTGCCGATCGCGGACGGGTCGAATATGTACCTGGCCACGGTCATCGACTGTTTCTCCCGCCGGCTGGTCGGCTTCGCGATTGCCGATCACATGCGTTCTTCCCTGGTCCAGGACGCCCTGGTGATGGCCAAGGGCCAGCGCGGAAGTCTCGACGACGCAATTTTTCACTCGGACCATGGCAGTGTCTACACTTCCCATGCGTTCCAGGACACGTGTACGCAGCTGGGGATCCGGCAGTCGATGGGCGCGATCGGCAGCAGCGCTGATAACGCCCTGGCGGAGTCCTTCAACGCCGCGTTGAAGCGTGAGGTCCTCCAGGACGCAAAGACGTTTGCCAATCAGTTGCAGTGCCGGCGAGTTGTTTTCCGCTGGTGTACCCGCTACAACACCACGCGTCGGCATTCCTGGTGCGGGTATCTCGCTCCAGCAGTGTTTGAGGAGCAATGTCCTGTTACGCTGAGATCTGCTTCCTGATCACATCCCCCGTGTCTACTTTCCGGGGGTCGGGCCCCTTCGAGTTCGACGGCCAGCGGTGGGTGGTCTCCCGTCCCGCCGGCACGAAACGCACGGGCATGACACAGGGCTGCTACAACGGTATCGAACTGCGGAACAAGGGGGCATCGGATGCCTTCCTCTCCCGTCTCCCCATCTGCACCCCGGACGAGATCGGCTACTCACCCTGGTGATGCGACTCAGTCGGCCGGATCACCCAGCGGGAGATCTCCGGCGTAGTTGTACAGTCGCAGCTTGACCTCGTCTCCGTTCACGTCGAGGAGGGTCACACTCGCGGGGTGACTGGGAACGGCCCGGGCCGGGTCGAGGCCGACGAACTGGGCGAGCAGACCTCGAACGACACCGCCGTGGGTGATGATGGCGACGGTGTCGTGCGTGGCAGCGCCGGCCACGACGGCGTCGAAACCCTCGCGTATCCGGGTCCGGAATATCTCGTGCGGTTCGGCCCCGGGCGGGTCGAAGCGGCCGGCCCGCCAGGCCGCGTACTCCGGGCCGGCGGCCTTGAGTTCGGCGGAGCTGACGCCCTCCCATTCCCCGAGGTGGGCCTCGTTGAGCCGTGGTTCGGTGCCGTTCACCTGCAGACCCAGCACATCGGCGGTGTCGGCGGCCCGTGACAGGGCCGAGGTGACCACATGGGTCGGTGCCAGGTGCCGGATGAGGGGGCGCAGCAGGGCCACCTGACCCCTTCCGGCCGGTGACAGGGGAATGTCCACCTGGCCCTGGAGCCGGCGGGCCTGGTTCCATTCGGTCTCGCCGTGGCGGATCAGGAGGACCCGCATCAGGACCACGCCCCGAGCATACGGTCACCGGCGGCGTCGAAACAGGCGTCGGGAAGCTCGGGCAGTCGGATCTGCACCGGATCGCCGGGCCGGTGGTCCACCGGTTCGTCGACCGTGACGGAGACCCGAGTGCCGTCGACGAGGTCGACGCCGATGACCCACCGGTCGGCCATGGGGACCTGATCGGCGAACACGGCCGGGATGACCGGGCGGGGCTCATGGTCGCTGCCGGTGAGACTCAGCGAGCCCGGCCGGTACATGATCTGCAGCTCATCGCCGTCGACGGTTCCCTCGGGGGCGGGGGCGCAGAGGACACCGAAGAGGCTGACGCAGCGGTTCTCGACGACCGCGGGGAACACGTTGGCCGGCGGTGTACCGATGAAGGTGGCGGTGAACGCCGTCGCCGGGTCGGTGAGCAGCTCCTGCGGGGTGCCGAACTGCTCGATGCGGCCGTCCCTGAGCAGGGCGATGTGGGTGGCCATGGTCATGGCCTCCACCTGGTCGTGGGTGACGTAGACGCTGGTGGCTCGGGTGGCCCGGTGGATGCGCATGAGCTCACCACGGGTGTCCACCCGCAGCTTGGCGTCGAGGTTGGACAGCGGCTCGTCGAAGAAGAGGAACTTCGGCTCCGGCGCGATGGTCCGGGCGATGGCGACGCGCTGCTGCTGGCCGCCGCTGATCTCCCCCGGGTAGCGGTCGGCGAGTTCGGTGATGGCCAACAGGTCCAGGACTTCCACGACCCGCTCCCTGATCCGATCCTTCGACCATGCGGCCACGGTCAGGGGCCAGGCGATGTTCTCGCGGACCGTCTTGTGGGGCCACAGGGCGTAGGACTGGAAGACCAGCCCGGCCTCGCGTCTGGCGGGTGGGACGAGGACGGCACCGTCGCCGGTGGCGATGGTACGGCCGCCGAAAGAGATCTCCCCGCCGGTGGGGTTCTCCAGTCCGGCGAGCATGCGCAGGGTGGTGGTCTTGCCGCAGCCGGAGGGTCCGAGCAGAACGAGGAAGGCCCGCTCGGGCACCTCGAGGCTGATGCCGTCGACGGCTGCGGTGGCCTGGAAATCCTTGCGCAGGTTGTCCAGGCGAAGGGATGAGGTCAGGTGTTCTTCCACGGCTGGGACTGTCCTTCGAATCGGCGGGCGATGATGGTCGCGGCCACGGAGATGGCGGCGATGATGACGGTGACGGCGTTCGCCATCTGGGTGAAGTTCTCGGAGGAGTACTGGTAGGTCATGACGGCGAGCACCGGCATGGCCGGGGTGACCAGGAGGACGACCAGGGAGAGGTCGCGGACCATCTGGACGAAGACGAGCACGGCACCGGTGAACAGGCCACGGGCGGTCAGCGGCGCGATGATCGAGCGCATCCGTCGGCCCAGGCCGGCGCCGGCCATGACGGCGGATTCCTCGATGTCGCGGCTGACCTGGCTCAGCGCCGAGGTCGCCGAACGGACCGCGAACGGGATCGTGGCGGCGACGCCGGCGAGCACGAGGATGGCGAAGGTGCCGTAGAGGCTGGGGAACGGGCCGATCGGGGCGCCGAACTGGGCGATGAACGCCGCACCCAGGGCGATGCCCGGGATGAGGAAGGGCACGAAGGACAGAAGGGACATCGTGCCCTTGAGCCACCGCGGGGCCTGCGAGCGGGTGATCACGTAGGAGATCATGAGGCCGAGGATGCCGGCGCCGACGGCCACGCAGATGCCCAGCAGGACGGTGTTCCACGTGGCCTCCCCGATCTGCGGGTTGACCAGGACGCCACGCTGGCCCTGGGCGATGGCGGGATCGGAGTCACCGATCCAGTAGTGCAGGGTCAACCCCGAGGTGAAGTCGTTGGTCCGGCGGGTCAGGGAACTGGCGACGAGGACGAGGCCGGGCAGGATGGTCGTGGCGGCGACGATCACCCAGGAGACCAGCGCAACCGGCCAGGCCCAGGGCCCGAGGGTGACACCCCGGGCACGGCCACCCTTGCCGGTGATGGTGGCGAAGCTGCGGCGGCTGCCGGTCACCCGGGAGGAGGCGAACATGATCATGGCGGCCACGACGATGAGGACGAGGGAGAGGACGTAACCGCGGGCGTAGTCGCCGGTGGTGATCGAGCCGTACAACCTGGTGGAGAGCGTGTGGTAGCGGACCGGCAGGCCGAGCAGGGCCGGGGTGACGAAGTTGGACACCCCCTCCGCGAAGGCGAGCAGCGCGCCGGAGACCATGGCGGGGGCGACCACCGGCAGGGCGATCTGGCGGGCGGTACGCAGGGTGGAGGCGCCGGTGAGTTCGGCGGCCTCGAGAAGATCTCCGTTGACGCTGGCCAGGGCGGCAGCGATGAGCATGAAGGACAGGGAGAAGTAGTGGGCCGTGAGGGTCAGGGCGATCGGCACCGGGCCCCACGCCAGCCAGTCGGGCACGGGGACGCCGAGGTTGGCGAGGATCCCCTGGGAGCCGCCGATGAGGTCGTTGCGGAACACCGACTCCCACGCCAGGGCCAGAGCGAAGCTGGGCAGGGCGAAGGGGATGGTGGCCAGGAGGCCGATGATCCCGCGGCCGGGGATGCGGGTCATGACCACCACCCAGGCGAGGAAACCGCCGATGACGGTGGAGAGCACGGCGGTGGCCAGGCCCATCATCAGGGAGTTGGCCAACGGGCTCCACAGCAGGTTGCGGGAGAGCCGGGAGGCGAACACGTCCGTCCACGCCTCACGGTTGTCGGCTGTGAGGGTGGTGTTGATGAGGCCGAGCAGCGGGGCGATGACGAGGATCGCCAGCACCGCGATGGTGCCCGCCGCCATGAGGACGGTGGGTGTGGTGGCCAGCCGGGTCACCCGGGAGAGGTGCCGCCGGGCGGGCGGGGTCTCCGGGGCGACCGGGATCTGCTGTGTGGTGGTCATGAATCTCGCGGGGCGCTAGAGGGTGAGCAGGAAGTCGGCGACGTCCGAGCGGATCTCGGCGGTGGCCTCCGGGTCGATGTCCCAGGCGGCGAGCTCGTCGAGTGGGGCAGCGTCGGCCGGGGCCTCGATGTCGGTGCGGGTCGGGTAGTCGCCGGGGACGTAGAAGGGCTCGTAGCCGGGGCCGCCGGTGGCGGAGTCGTCGCCCATGAGGAAATCGATGGCGAGGCGTGCGGCGGCGGGGTGGGCGGCGCCGTCGACAAGCGAGACATACGCGGGGAACGTGATGCCCGGTGAGGGGGCGGTACCCAGCGAGGCCTGCAGGGCCCAGCCCTCCTCCTCGTTGTCACGGCGGTCGGAGTAGGAGGTGAAGCCGACCGGCGGATTGTCCTGTCCCTTGGCACCGACGGCCTGGTTGACCGAGTCGGTGTCGTCGACGAGGACGAGGCCGTTGGCATAGAGGTTCTTGATGAATTGCTCGCCGGCGTTCTCCACGTCGTCGTCGAGCTCGATCTCGGAGCCGTAGTGGTCCTGGTAGGCCTGGGCCATGGCATCGGACTGGCGGACGATCTCGGCCATCAGGTCGAGGTAGTCGCCACGGACGGCCGGATCGACCATGACGACACGGCCGTTCCACTCCTCGTCGGTCAGCTGCCACAGGTTGGTGATCGGGCTGCCCTGGGGGTGGGCCTCCTCGTTGTACATGAGGACCTTGGTGGACAGACGGTTGGCGAGCATCGGGTCGCGGTACTCCTCCGGCAGGACGTCCTCGACGCGCGGCGGGACGTAGTTGTGGAGGATGCCCTGGTCGATGAGCTCGGTGATGACCACCGGAGCGTCGGAGATGTATGCGACGTCCGCGGTCTCGGCGCCGGAGTCAGCCTCGGCCTTCAGGCGGGTGATCTGCTCGGTCGAGGAGATGTCGTGGCCGATGAGGTCGATGTTCGGGTACTGCTCCTCGAAGGCCTCCTCCACGGCGGCGATGCGGGAGGTGAAGGAGTAGACGGTGACCGTGCCCTCCTCCTCGGCACGGGCGACGAGCTCCTCGTGGCTCAGTTCGTTGAGGTCGGCGTTGGCGTCGGTCGGGGTGGCGTCGGCGCTGTCGCCGTCGGTGGGGGTACCGCCGCCGCAGGCGACGAGGGAGATCGACAAGGGCAGAGCGAGGGCGACGGCCGCGTACGTGCGGATGTTCAGCGGGGACATGGGGGATTTCCTATTCGTCTAAGGTCTCGAGCAGCCCGTCGAGGCGGTCGAGAGCCGGGAGGATGGTGTCGGAGTGGCGGGCTGCCATCGTGAGCACGATGGCGTTGGTGACGGTCATGGGGACCGTCAGGGAGGCGAATCCCTCCTGGTGGCCGCGGGGGGCGGCGAGCACGAGGGTCGGGGTGACGCCGTGGGAGTGGAGGGTGTCGGTGATGAGGATGATCCGTGCCCCGACCCGGTCGGCGTGGTCGAGGACACTGGCCAGGTGCGGCGGGGAGCGACGGAAGGCGAAGACGAGGAGCACGTCGTCGGTGCCGAGCTGGAGCAGCTTCTCGGCGACGTCGCGGTTGCCACCGTCGAGGACGACGGTGGGGCGGGCGAAACGACGCAGACGACGCTCCGCCATTTCGGTGAGCACGCTCGCGTTGCCGCGGGCGAAGAGGTGGACCGTGCGGGCGGTGGCCAGCAGATCCGCTGCCCGGTCGATCCGGTCCTGCGTGACGTGCTTGCGCAGGGTGGTGAGGGAGTCGACCTCGGTGGTCAGGAGGGCGTTCAGAACCGAACCTTCCCCAACCTCCGCCAGTTCGCGGCGGAAGCGGTCGCCCGCGCCGGATCCGGAGATCAACTCGTCGTGGTGGACCCGGAGGTCCTGGCGGAGTTCCAGGTAACCGCGGTAGCCCAGCCGCTGTGCGAGCCGGGTCGCGGCGGAGGGGTGGACACCGGCGCGGTGTGCCACCTCCTCGCCACGCCACAGTGCGGCGTCGGCGGGGTGGGACAGCAGCTGGTCGACGAGCAGCTGGTCTGTCCTGGTCAGTGACGAACGGTGCTCGTCGATGCGGGTCTGGAAGCTCACGGGGAGGAGCGTAACCCGGACTTTTCTTGCACGCTCAGCGAGAACTGCAATTTATTCTGCAGTTCAGGTGGCGGTAACCTTTCCGGCCCGAAACGACCTACAGTTCACCTGACGGCTACCTGGCGGGGGTGCCGACGAGTCCCGTCACACCGCCGCCAGATAGCGCTCGATCACCTCGAAGGGCTGGACCAGAATCGAGTTGACCGTGCCCGCGAGGAACACGTCCTCGTCGGGGCAGTGGAAGGCGAAGGACCCGGGCACCCCGGAGTGGCCGAGGATGACCGGGGAGTTCCGTCGCATCATGCGCGGGATCCGCGAGGGGCCGTCGGCCATCATGCCGGCGCCGTAGCGCAGCGGCCGGTACTGGATGCGGCGCAGCACCGGGTCCTCGATGTGGGAGCGGTCGAAGATAACCCCGGTGTGGAACGCCCGGATGAAGGTGAGCAGATCACGCGAGGTGGAGATGATGCCGCCGGAACCCGGGGAGCTGGACAGGTAACGGGAGATCCACACCGGGTGCTTGGCGGTGCGGATCTCGGCGTAGTCGTGCCGCCCCGGGATGACGAAGGTGGTGTACTCCATCCCCAGCGGGACGAGGATGTACCGGTTGACCAGCTCCTGGAAGCTGGCCCCGGTGGTGAACTGGGCGACCTGGGAGGCCAGCTCGGCGTTGAGGTCCGAATAGTGGGCCCGGTTGCCCTGCCCGGGCGGGAACTTCGCCCCGACACGGGCGGAGGTCTCCATCTGCTCGTCGACGTCGACGACCCGGTCCCAGTCGACGATCTGCTCGACGAGGGTGCGCCCGCCCGGGTCCTTCGTGTCCTCCCAGCTGGCCAGGCCGGAGGTCTGGTCCACGAGGTGGCGGACGGTGATCTCGGAGCCGTAGTCCTGGCTGGCGATGACGTGCAGCCCGTCGAGGGAACCGGACGGGACCCGGGAGGCGACGGGGGTGTCGTAGGACAGCTGTCCGTCGTCGATGAGGCGGAAGAGGATGGCGTGGGTGAACAGCTTGCTCACCGACCCGGTGGCGAAGCGGGCGTCCGGGGTCATGGCCCCGGTGCAGAATTCGTGGGTCCAGCCGTCGCCGGCCACCGCGATGGCGACCTCCCCCAGCTTGGGCATGGCCGCGACCGTCGTGTCGACCTGTGCCAGCAGGTCGTCGCGGGTCAGCGCGGGCAGGTTGCGGGCGGCGTCGATACGCTCCCGCAGGCGCAGGCGTGACATCGGACGTGGACGGGCCATGCCCCCACTCCCCTACCTCTCGTCGTCGTCCTCGTCGTCTTCGTCGTCGAAATCCTCGTCGTCATCGTCGAGGTCATCCTCATCAGCGTCATCGATGTCGTCGGCGCCGAAGATGTCGTAGACGTCCGGCTCGTCGAACTCGTCGTCATCGAAGGGGACGAGCTGCTCCTCCCAGTCGGCAGCGTGGTCGGCGGCGAGGGAGAGGACGTCGAAGAGCCGGTCGAAGTCGGTGAAGGTGCCCAGGTCGAGGACCTCCTCGGTGGCCATGGCGACCTCGGAGGAGATGTTGTCGAACAGGCGCTGGCGGTCCTCGTCGGTCAGCTGCGCCTCGGCGTCGGACTCCCAGAGCTCGCCGATGGCCTGGTCGATAAGGTCCTCGAAGGTCTCGCCCACGGCGACGAAGCTGACCAGCGCGGTCGGGACGCCGTCGACGACCTCGACGAGCACCTGCACCTCGGAGTTGTCGCCGACCTCGGCCCGGACCAGGGTCGGGTGGTCAGCGTCATGGAAGAACTCCAGGTCGGCAATGCGCTCGTCGGTGCTCTCCAGGAGGTCCCGCAGGACGGTGACCACCTGGTCGGTGGCCACGTGGTCGGCGACGGTGGTCACCGCGTCCTCCACCGAGAAGACGACGGAGACGAGGACGGCCTCGAAGTCCTCGTCGTCCTCGTCGACGTCGGCGGCGGCGATGTAGACGTTGGCGGCGGGCAGGTGCGGGTCGATCTCGACGAACTGGATCTCCAGGTCAGAGGTGATGGGCACGAACATGGTGTTGTCGTGGACGCGGGACTCGATCCCGTCCGAATCCAGTGCTGCGGCGATGTCCTCGAAGAAGCTCATGAGTGAATGTGTGTCCTTCCACAAGAAGAGGCGATAACCGCGATCGGCGATCCGGCCCCAGCCTAGCCGTGCCCGCCGACTCCTGCCCAGAGAATCCGCGCAGGGTTCAGTGGCAGGGTTGCGGACAGGATCAGCGCCCCAGCTCCGTGCTCACCATCAGGCCCAGTTCCTCGAGGAGCTCGGGGCGTCCGTTGCCCCAGTCGGTCATGCGGTAGTCCTCCCAGGCGCGGCGTTTGGCGGCCTTGGGGTCGTAGACCACGCGCGGGGTCTCGTCGAAGACGGCGGTGGCGCGTCCCGGGGTGTCGTCGGTGGCGGGGCCGTAGGCGGGCCATTCGGGGCCCGGCCGGCCGTGGCGGATGAATTCGCCCCAGTGGTACTGCATGGTCTCGGTGAGTTCGTCGATGCCCTCCATGCCACCGAGGCGGGTGAGGCCATTGGCGCGGGAGGCGCCGGGGTCGCCGAAGATGGCGGACAGTTCGAGGGAGTGCATGGCGCCGAGGCCGAGCCAGCGCAGGGCGGCGGGCGCGTAGTCGAAGCGGTACATCCAGGTGGGGGCGGTGCGGGCGTGGGCGGTGGCGAGGCGGACGGAGGAGGACCAGAAGAGGGCGTCGGCAAGCAGTTCGGCGAACTGGGAGCGTTCGGTGGCGCCGTCGTAGGCCTCGAGGACGCGCGGGGCGTGATCGGGGTCGAAGGCGGTGAGCAGGCGCAGGGCGGCCCGCGAGCGGGCGGAGGTGCGCAGGTAGAAGTACTTGGAGAAGCCGGCTTCGTCGGAGTTCGTGCCGATGAGCAGCGGGACCTGGGCCTGTTCACCGGCCTCGAAGAGGGTGAGCGGGTGGTCGGGGACGACGCTGCCGTCGATGGTGGGCGCGTAGCAGGAGTTGAGGTGCATGAGTTCGCCGCCGCGCCACATCATGGACTGCCCGGCGCGGACGAGGTCGGCGGCGTCCTCGCCCCGCAGGTCCGCGAGCGTGGCCTGGCGGGGCAGGGCCATGTGGTAGACGAGTTCCCGGGCCCAGAGGTTGGCCTGGGCGCGGGAGTGCATCATGGCGATCGGCGGGGACTGGGCGATGGCGCGGTGGAACAGGCCGACGGCCGCGGGCACGCCCATGAGGGTGGTGACGGCGGATCCGCCGGCGGATTCGCCCATGAGGGTGACGTTGTCGGGGTCCCCACCGAAGGCGGCGATGTTGTCCTGGACCCATTCGAGGGCGAGGAGCTGGTCGCGGACGGCGGGGTTGGCCACGCAGTCCTCGCCGATGGTGCGCAGGTCGAGGTAGCCGAGGACGCCGAGGCGGAAGTTGACGGAGACGTACACGGCGTCGACGGTGCGGGAGAGGTGGTAGCCGCGCAGCATCCGCTCGTGGGAGGAGCCCATGATGAAGGAGCCGCCGTGGAGGTAGACGATGACGGGCAGTTGCTCGTCGTGGTCGGGGCGGACGATGTCGAGGTGGAGGCAGTCCTCGTCCCCGATGACCTTGTCGGTCCAGGAGTAGGTGGGCTGCGGGGCGGGTGGGCCGAACTGGGTGGCGTCGCGGACCCCGCGCCAGGGCTGGACCGGGGCGGGGGCGCTGAATCGGCGGGGGCCGGAGGCGTCGGCGCCGAAGGGCACGCCGCGCCAGGTGCGGATGCCCAGCTCCTCGTCGACGAGTCCGCGGACGACTCCCGCCGTGGTGGCGATCTCCGGGCCGGTGCTCATAGCCACTACGGTAGTGAGCATGGTGAATTACGTCGACCGCGAGACCGTCCTGTGCATCTCGCTTGCCGCCCGACCGTCCAACCACGGGGTCCGTTTCCACAACTGGCTCTACGCTGAGCTGGGCCTCAATTACCTGTACAAGGCGGTGGCGCCGGCAGACATCACGGCCGCCGTCGCCGGCATCCGGGGGCTGGCGATCCGGGGGGCGGCGGTGTCCATGCCGTACAAGCAGGACGTCATCCCGCTTCTCGACGCCCTCGATCCCTCCGCCGAGCGCATAGGCGCCGTCAACACCATCGTCAACACCGACGGTGAGCTCGTGGGCTACAACACCGACTACGTCGCGGTCGCCGCCCTGCTGGAGTCGCACGGTGTCGACCCGGCGCTGCCGGTCGCGGTCCGTGGGTCGGGCGGGATGGCCAACGCCGTCGTCGCGGCCCTGGCCGACCACGGGATGACCGGCACCGTCGTCGCCCGCAACCACGAGACGGGCCCGGCACTGGCCACCCGCTACGGGTGGGACTACTCGGCGGAGGTGCCGGCCGAGGCGAAGCTGCTGGTCAACGTCACCCCGCTGGGCATGTTCGGCGACCGGGAGGCTGATCAGGCATTCACCGACGCCGAGATCACGGCGGCCGAGGTGGTCTTCGACGTCGTGGCCTACCCGGTTCAGACCCCGCTGATCCGGGCCGCGCAGCGGCTGGGGGTGCCCACCATCAACGGCGGTGAGGTCGTCGCCCTCCAGGCCGCGGAGCAGTTCGCGCTCTACACCGGCGTGACCCCCACCCCGGAGCAGGTCGAGGCGGCGGAGGCGTTCGCCAACAGCTGACAGGTGACTCACAGCTGACCCGGGAACAAATCAGGCACGTCTCATCGTTGACACATAAGTAACCACCTACCCCTGAGGAGCGAACATGGCCACCGACATCGACAACCGCCCCGTCACCGACGGACTCGGCTCCGACCCGAAGGCCGTCGAGGCCAAGGTCGGCCCCGCCGGCCGCATCCTCATCAACACCCTCGGCCGGGCGGTGTCGATCCAGTCGTCGGCGATCGTCAGGTACGTCGAGTTCCTGCGGGAGAAGAACCCCGACGCCGGCCCGACGGAGATCCAGGAGATCATCGACAAGCACTTCATGCGCCTGTCCACCGGCTCCGGAGCGGGCGCGGGTGCCGCGGCCGCCATCCCGGGCATCGGCTTCTTCACCGGTGCCGCCGCCATCGGCGCGGAATCGCTCGTCTTCCTCGACGCCGCCGCCTGGTACACCATGGCCTCCGCGCAGCTGCGCGGCGTGGACATCACGGAGAAGGAGCGCCGCAAGGCGCTCATCCTCCTGGCCCTGCTCGGGTCGAAGGGTACCGCGATCGTCGATACGCTCATGCTCGACCTGGGGTCCGAGAAGGGCCTGCCGTCCGCGTCCACCCTGGCGCGGTTCTCCGCGCCGAAGCTCGGCGAGGTGAACAACCGCCTCATGCGCACCGCCCTCAAGCAGGTGACCAGGAAGTTCCGCCGCGCGTGGCTGGGCAAGATCATGCCGCTGGGCATCGGTGCGGTCCTGGGCACGATGGCGAACCGGAAGCTGGCCAAGAACGTCATCACCAACTCCCGCGAGTCCCTGGGGCCGGTGCCCGCGAGCTTCGCAGCCGGGGCGTAGTTGCGGAGCAACTCCGGCACCCGGGAACTGCTCTCGGCGCTGCGGGCCCGCCGGGGCATCACCGCCGTCACCCTGCTGGCCACCATCGGCGCGGTGCTCTTCGAGGTGGCCATCCCGCTGCTCACCGGCTCCGCCGTCGACGTGGCCACCGGTGCGGTCGACTCCACCCCGGCCACCCGGCTGCTGTCGGGATACTCACCGATCACGGCGATCATCATCGTCCTCGTCGTCGTGGCGCTGGCCCGCTACCTCTGCCAGTTCCTGCGCCGCTACACGGCCGGCCGGCTGTCCATCGACACCCAGCACACCCTGCGGGTGAGGATCCTCGACACCCTGCAGCGTCTCGACGGCCCCGGCCAGGACCAGATCGTCACCGGCCAGGTGGTCTCCCGCTCCATCTCCGACCTCAACGCCACCCAGGGACTGGTGGCCATGGGGCCGATGGCGCTCGGCCTCATCGTCCAGCTGCTCATCACCGGCGGCGTCATGCTGTCGGTCTCTCCCCTGCTCACCGTCATCGCCCTGGCGTTCCTGCCCGTCACCGTCGCCGCGGCGGTGTTCTCCCGGCGCTCCATGTACGCCGCCTCCTGGGTCTCCCAGCAGTCGGCCGCGGACCTGGCCACGCACGTCGAACAGACCGTCTCCGGGGTCCGCGTGGTCAAGGCCTTCGCCCAGGAGGAACGCGAGGTCGACCGCCTCGACCAGCTCGGCCGCACCCTCTACGCGGCGAAGATGCGGGCCGCGAAACTCATGGCCCGGTTCCAGCCCATGCTGCAGAACCTCCCCCAGATCGCCCTGGTGATCAACATCCTCGTCGGCGGCTGGCTCGTCCTGCGCGGCGACATCACCGTGGGCACCTTCTTCGCCTTCTCCGTCTACCTCACCTCCATGACGGCGATCGTGGGCATGCTCTCCGGGATGATCATCACCCTGCAGATGGGCCTGGCCTCCCTCGACCGCATCGCCGACATCCTCGACCTCACCCCGGGACGCACCGACCCCGCCGACCCGGCCACCCTGCCCGCCGGCCCGATCGGCCTGCGACTGGACCGGGTCACCTTCGACACCGGCGGCCACCGCGTCCTCGACGACCTCACCCTCGACGTACGTCCCGGCAGCTCGATCGCGCTCATCGGCCCGCCCGGCTCGGGCAAATCCATGGCCGTCCAGCTCATGGGCGGGTTCTACGAACCCGATGACGGCCGGATCTCGCTCGTCGACGCCGCCGGCGCCCCCGTCCCCTACGACCGGCTCCGCCTGGCCGACATCCGCCGCGCCGTCACCTGCGTCTTCGACGAGGCGTTCCTCTACTCCTCCACCATCCGCGACAACATCGCCATGGGGTCCGGCGCCTCCGACGCCGAGGTCCGCCACGCCGCCGACCTGGCCCAGGCCACCGAGTTCATCGACCGCCTCGACGACGGCCTGGACACCGTCGTCGGCGAACGTGGCCTCACCCTCTCCGGCGGCCAGCGCCAGCGCATCGCCCTGGCCCGCGCCCTGCTCGCCCGCCCCCGCGTCCTCATCCTCGACGACGCCACCTCCGCCATCGACGCCGCCACCGAGGCCCGCATCATCGCCGGCCTGCGCGCCGAGCTCGCGGACGTCACCGTCATCTCCGTCGCCCACCGCCAGTCCACCCTCGACCTCGCCGAGCACGTGGCCATCGTCGACGGCGGGCACGTCACCGTCACCGGCACCGTCGACTCGCTTGCCGACGACCCCCGCTACCTCCGCCTCATGGACCCCTCACCGTCCCTGCCCGACCGCGAGGTCGGCCCGGAGCCGGCTGCGGAGCAGCTGTGGCCCGCCGACCTGCCGGACCGGCCCACCGAGCACATCGCCGACGTCTCCGGCCAGATCGGCGGCCGGGGCGGCGGCGGGGGCGGCCGACACGGCATGTCGAACATCACCGCCATCCCGGAACTGCTCGAGCGGGTGGACAAGCTCCCACCGGCCACCGAACAACCCGGCCTGGACCCGGACCACCTGCGCTCCGACCGGGCCGAGTTCCGCGTCGCCGACCTCTTCCGGGCCGTGCGTCTCCTCATCCTGGGGGTGATCGCCCTGCTGGTCATCGGGGTGCTCACCACCCTCGCCTTCCCCACCCTCATGCGCTGGGCGGTCGACGACGGCGTCGGCACCGGCTCCCTGCGCACCCTCGCGGAGATCGCCGGGCTGGGCCTGGGCGTCGTCGCCGTGAGCTGGATCGCCGCCACCCTGCTCGTGGTGTTCACCTCGCGGACCGGCGAACGCCTGCTCTACGGCCTGCGGCTGCGCAGCTACGCCCACCTGCAGCGGCTGAGCATGAACTTCTACGAGACGAACCTGTCGGGGCGGATCATGACCCGGATGACCACCGACATCGACACCCTCAGCTCCTTCCTGCAGACCGGCCTGGCCCAGGCCATCGTGTCGGTGGGCACCCTGGTGGGTATTCTCGGCATGCTCGCCTGGACGGACCCCGGCCTCTCCCTGGTCGCGGTGGCCGCCATCCCCGTCATCGTGGCGGTGACCATCGTGTTCCGCCGGATCTCCTCCCGCCTGTACACGGCCGCCCGTGAGCAGGTCAGCGCGGTCAACGCCGCCTTCCAGGAGAACGTCAACGGGCTGCGCACCGCCCAGATGCACCACCGCACCGCCGGCGCCCTGGCCGAGTTCACCGCCGAGTCCGAGCACTACCGCCGCCTGCGGGTGCGCTCCCAGACCGCGGTGGCGATCTACTTCCCCGGTGTCAACGCCATCTCCCAGATCACCACGGCGCTGGTCCTCGGCGTCGGCGCCAGCCGGGTCGCCGGCGGGGACCTGACCGCGGGCGTGCTCGTCGCCTTCGTCATGTACCTCGCCCAGCTCTACGGGCCCATCCAGCAGCTCGGCCAGATCTTCGACTCCTGGCAGCAGGCCACCGTCGGCTTCCGGCGGATCACCGACCTGCTCGCCCAGCGCCCCGCCGTCGCAGACACCGGCACCCGCCCCGGGGCCGACGCCGCCGCGCGCGGGCGCCTGGCCCTCGAGGACGTCTCCTTCGCCTACGCGGAGGATGCCGCGGTCGTCGCGGAGAATCTCTCCCTGGAGATCGCCCCGGGATCCACGGTCGCCCTCGTCGGTCCGACCGGGGCCGGCAAGTCCACCGTGGTCAAGCTGCTCGCCCGCTTCTACGACCCGGTCGCAGGGGCCGTCACCGCCGAGGGCACCGACATCCGCGAGTTCCCGCTGGCGCAGTGGCGCCACGCCATCGCCCAGGTCCCGCAGGAGGCCCACCTGTTCATGGGCACGATCGCGGAGAACATCGCCTACGGTGCGCCGGGGGCGTCGAGAAGCGAGATCGAGGACGCCGTGCGCCGCATCGGTGCGCTCGACATCATCGCCGCCATCCCCGGTGGCTTCCGTCACACCGTCGGCGAGCGTGGGCGCGGTCTGTCCTCCGGTCAGCGGCAGATCATCGCGCTGGCCCGCGCCGAACTGTCCAGGCCTGACGTCATGCTCCTCGACGAAGCCACCGCCACCCTCGACCCCGCCACCGAGGCCGCCGTCCTCGACGCCTCCGACCGGATCACCCGCGGACGCACCTCCGTCATCGTGGCGCACCGGCTCGCGACCGCCGCGCGGGCCGATCGCATCGTCGTCATCGATAGAGGACGTATCATCGAAGACGGTTCCCATTCCGACCTGCTCAGCCAGGAAGGTGTGTACGCCGACATGTGGCGCGCGCACCGGTGAATGGGGGTGATAAAACGCCCCCTGCAGTGCCGGAAGCCGGGATGCGACACGCTACCCTGTAGTGAACTATTACCGTGTGATCTAACGACCACATAACGAGCGCACATGAAGAGCAAGGAAATGAGGCGAGCACCTGCCGTGAGCAGCGCAAGTACTTTCGGCCCGAACGAGTGGCTGGTAGACGAGATGTTCCAGCAGTACCAGAAGGATCCGCAGTCCGTGGACCGGGAATGGCGGGAGCTGTTCGACAAGAACGGCGCCCCCACCTCAGCATCCGCGACCGCGTCCGGTGCGGGTGCAGTGTCCGCGAAGAAGGAGCCCTCCTCCGTGCCCGCCGCCGGTCCGCTCGGCTCGGACAAGTCCGTCGAACGCACCACCGTGGTCAACGAGGAGGCCGCCCGGGCCCAGCAGACCACCAAAAAGGAGTCCCCGGCCCGCCCGAAGAAGAAGCAGGTCTCCCCCGTCGACCGCGCCGCCGAGACCGAGAAGCCCGAGCCGGGCACGAAGGCCCTCAAGGGCATGTTCAAGGCGATCGCCAAGAACATGGACGAGTCCCTCGAGGTCCCCACCGCCACCTCCGTCCGCGACATGCCGGTCAAGCTCATGTTCGAGAACCGTGCCATGGTCAACGACCACCTCAAGCGCACCAGCGGCGGCAAGATCTCCTTCACCCACGTCATCGGCTACGCCATGGTCAAGGCCATCATGGCCCACCCCGACATGAACGTCTCCTACGAGGTCAAGGACGGCAAGCCCTCCGTGGTCACCCCGGAGCACATCAACCTCGGCCTGGCCATCGACCTCCCGCAGAAGGACGGCTCCCGCGCCCTCGTGGTCGCCGCCATCAAGGAGACCGAGTCGATGCACTTCGACGAGTTCCTCGACGCCTACGAGGACATCGTCTCCCGCTCCCGCGTGGGCAAGCTCACCATGGACGACTACACCGGGGTCACCGTCTCCCTGACCAACCCCGGCGGTATCGGCACCCGCCACTCCGTCCCCCGCCTGACCAAGGGCCAGGGCACCATCATCGGTGTCGGCTCCATGGACTACCCGGCCGAGTTCGCCGGCGCCTCCGAGGACCGCCTCGCCGAGCTGGGCGTGGGCAAACTGGTCACCATCACCTCCACCTACGACCACCGCGTCATCCAGGGTGCGGAATCCGGTGAATTCCTGCGCACCATGTCCCAGCTGCTCGTCGACGACAAGTTCTGGGACCACATCTTCGAGCGCATGAACATCCCCTACGCCCCGATGCGCTGGGCACAGGACGTCCCCAACCGCGGGCTGGACAAGAACACCCGCGTCATGCAGCTCATCGAGGCCTACCGCTCCCGCGGCCACCTCATCGCCGACACCAACCCGCTCAACTGGAAGCAGCCGGGCCTGCACTCCCCGGACCACCGCGACCTCGACATCGAGACCCACGGCCTGACCATCTGGGACCTCGACCGCGTCTTCCACGTCGGCGGTTTCGGCGGCAAGGAGACCATGACCCTGCGCGAGGTCCTCTCCCGGCTCCGCGCCGCCTACACCCTCAAGGTCGGCTCCGAGTACACCCACATCCTCGACCGGGACGAGCGCGAGTGGCTGCAGGACCGCCTCGAGGCCGGCATGCCCAAGCCGACCAACGCCGAGCAGAAGTACATCCTGCAGAAGCTCAACGCCGCCGAGGCCTTCGAGAACTTCCTGCAGACCAAGTACGTCGGCCAGAAGCGCTTCTCCCTCGAGGGCGCCGAGTCCCTCATCCCGCTCATGGACGCCGCCATCGACACCGCCGCCGGCCAGGGCCTCGACGAGGTCGTCATCGGCATGCCGCACCGCGGCCGCCTCAACGTGCTGTTCAACATCGTGGGCAAGCCGCTCGCCCAGATCTTCAACGAGTTCGAGGGCAACATGAAGCAGGGCCAGATCGGCGGCTCCGGCGACGTGAAGTACCACCTCGGCTCCCAGGGCCGCCACCTGCAGATGTTCGGCGACGGCGAGATCAAGGTCTCCCTCACCGCCAACCCCTCCCACCTCGAGGCCGTCGACCCGGTCATGGTGGGCATCGCCCGCGCCAAGCAGGACATCCTCAACAAGGGCGAGGACGGCTTCACCGTCATGCCGCTCATGCTCCACGGTGACGCCTCCTTCGCCGGCCTGGGCATCGTGCAGGAGACGATCAACCTCGCCGGCCTGCGCGGCTACACCGTCGGCGGCACCGTCCACATCGTGGTGAACAACCAGATCGGCTTCACCACCACCCCGGACTCCTCCCGCTCCACCCACTACGCCACCGACCTGGCCAAGGGCTTCGACTGCCCCGTCTTCCACGTCAACGGCGACGACCCGGAGGCCGTCGTCTGGGTCGGCCAGCTGGCCACCGAGTACCGCCGCCGCTTCGGCAAGGACGTCTTCATCGACCTCGTCTGCTACCGCCGCCGCGGCCACAACGAGGCCGACGACCCGTCGATGACCCAGCCGCTCATGTACGAGGTCATCGGCGACCGCGCCTCCGTGCGTGCCCGCTACACCGACGACCTCGTCGGCCGTGGTGACCTCTCCGCCGAGGATGCCGAGGCAGCCGCCCGCGACTTCCACGACCAGATGGAGTCCGTCTTCAACGAGGTCAAGGAGTCCGACAAGGCCGGCCCGCAGGAGCAGACCGGCATCACCGGCTCCCAGGAGCTCACCCGCGGCCTGGACACCTCCATCACCCGCGAGGAGCTCGTCGAGATCGGCCAGGCCTACGCCAACGCGCCGGAGGACTTCGAGTTCCACCCGCGTGTGGCACCGGTGGCCAAGAAGCGCGCCGAGGCCGTCACCGAGGGTGGCATCGACTGGGGCTGGGGCGAGCTCATCGCCTTCTCCTCCCTGGCCAACTCCGGCAAGCTCGTCCGCCTCGCGGGCGAGGACTCCCGCCGCGGCACCTTCACCCAGCGTCACGCCATCGCGTACGACCCCCGCACCGGTGAGGAGTTCAACCCGCTCAACGACCTGGCGCAGGAGAAGGGCGACGGCAAGTTCCTCGTCTACAACTCCGCCCTGACCGAGTACGCGGGCATGGGCTTCGAGTACGGTTACACCCTGGGCAACCAGGACGCCGTCGTGGCCTGGGAGGCACAGTTCGGCGACTTCGCCAACGGCGCCCAGACCATCATCGACGAGTACGTCTCCTCCGGCGAGGCCAAGTGGGGCGAGACCTCCGGCCTCATCCTCCTCCTGCCGCACGGCTACGAGGGTCAGGGCCCGGACCACTCCTCCGCCCGCATCGAGCGCTTCCTGCAGCTGTGCGCCGAGGGTTCCATGACCGTGGCGCAGCCGACCACCCCGGCGAACCACTTCCACCTGCTGCGTCGCCACGCGCTCGGCACCATGAAGCGCCCGCTCGTCGTCTTCACCCCGAAGTCGATGCTGCGCAACAAGGACGCCGCCTCCTCCGTCGCCGACTTCACCGAGGTCGACTCCTTCCAGTCGGTCATCAACGACCCGCGCCTGGTCGACATCGAGGGCACCGTCATCGGTGACACCGACAAAGTGGAGACGATCATGCTGTGCTCCGGCAAGATCTACTACGAGCTGGAGAAGCGCCGCGCCAAGGACAAGCGCGAGGACGTGGCCATTGTCCGCGTCGAGATGCTGCACCCGATCCCCTTCAACCGCCTGCGCGACGCGTTCGAGTCCTACCCGAACGCCAAGGAGATCCGCTTCGTCCAGGACGAGCCCGCCAACCAGGGCCCGTGGCCGTTCTACAACGAGCACCTGCGCAACCTCATCCCCGAGATGCCGGAGATGCGTCGCATCTCCCGCCGTGCGCAGTCCTCGACCGCGACCGGTATCGCCAAGGTCCATCAGCTGGAGCAGGCCCAGCTGATCGACGAGGCATTCGCCGCGGAATAGGCACCCGGCACAAGGCCCCGGCGTCGAGAGAACTTCTCGACGCCGGGGTCTTCCCCATGTCCCGGGTCAGCGTGCGGTCCGCACGCGGTGCGGGTCCGGGCCCGGTGCGGGGGCTAGTACTTGGCCAGCCACTCCGCCACCGCGGTGGACACGGACTCCTCCTCGTGTGCCTCCTCGGTCAGCGACTCCAGGTCACCCGTGGTCAGCAGCCGGGTGACCTCGTTGATCCGCTGCTCTTCCTCCCGCACCAGCAGGTCCCGGTGGTAGATGGGGACGATGTTCTGCGGGATCGGCGGCAGATCGTGCTGCTCGCAGCCCACCGCCGACGACGGGTTCGGGGCACCGAGCCCGCCGGGCAGGGAACCGATGAGTTCCGTGTAGGTCCGGTCGCTGAGGTCACCGGCGTTCGGGGAGGCCGCGCCCTGTGCGTACTCCTCGGAGATCGCCTCCGCCTCATCCGTGTTCTGGGTGTACAGCAGCGCGCCGGTGCAGCCGATGATCATGTCGGCGGCGCCACTGCGCAGCCGCTCGATCGGGTCCCGCTTGATCTGCCGGGTGTCCATGTGGATGTTCGCGTTACGCCCCTGCCCCTGCAGAACCTGCTGGTAGATCTCACCGAGGACGATCTCCTCCAGGGAGTTCGCGCTCACGGAGATGGTGACCGGCTTGGTCAGGGTGTTGACGGGGTCCCGGGTCGGCTCGGCGTTGGAGCACGCCACCAGCGTGGCCGTGCCGGCCAGCGCCACGGCGGCGGTGCTCAGTCGGGTGATCCGTCGGCGGTGCATGAGCAGGATTCTACCCCTCGGTGTCCGGGGCCTGAGTGCCGCGGTCCAGTCCCGTGCGGGCGATGATGTCGCGGGCCCGCGGCGCCAGGTCGGGCTCGCACAGGACGTCGTAACGCCCGGCGACGATCTGGGTCTGGGAGGTGAAGTCGCGGCGGCCGCCGGAGAAGGCGTAGGGCACCACGGCCATGATGATGCCGAAGACGGCACCCATGGTGATGCCGATGAGCAGCGGGGTCAGCAGCCCGCCGCCGAGGCCGAGCAGGCTGATGAACAGGCCGAAGAAGATACCGATCCAGGCGCCGGAGAGTGCGCCGCCACCGATGACCCGGCCCCAGGTCAACCGGCCGATGACGCGTTCGACCTCCATGAGGTCGACGCCGACGATGGTGACCTTGGAGACGTCGAACTCCTCGTCCGAGAGGGTGTCCACGGCCGCCTGCGCGTCGACGTAGGAGTCGAAGCTGCCGACGGGCCACCCTGTCGGGCGGGGGCGCAGCTGCGCGTTCCGGCGGGCGTCAGAAGCGGAACCGGAGGCGGAACCGGGGGTACGGGGCGTGGTCACAGGTGATCAGATCCTTCCGGGCATGGGTTTGATGACACATGTACAACGCCCGGGCGGTCGGGGAAGTTCCCGTTCGGCCCCGGGACCAGCGCAGTCTAGACTGGTGAACCATGAGCGCCATCACCCGTGTGTACGCCGGCCGTCTGGCCGGACTCCAGGTCCGAGGCCCTGATCTGGACCCGATCGGGCGCGTCCGGGACGTCGTGGTCAACATCCGCCCGCAGGGCCAGCCCTCCCGTGTCCTGGGTCTGGCCATCGAGCTGGTGAACAAGCGCCGCATCTTCGTCCCCATGCTCCGGGTCGGCGCCATCGAGCCGGGAGACATCACGCTGACCACCGGTTCGGTGTCCATGCGCGCCTTCCAGGTCCGCACCGGCGAGGTCACCATCATGGGCGACCTCATCGGGTCGAAGGTCCACACCGACGACCCTGAGCTGGACCAGCTGCACGGTAAACCGATGGAGATCGCCGACGTGGAGATCGAGCGCACCCGCACCCGCGACTGGGTGATCACCAGGGTGGCGGTGTTCGGGTCCCGGCCCAAGTTCGGCCGTTCGCCGGAGCTGTTCACCGTTCCGTGGCAGCACGTCCACGGTGTCACCGCGGCGGGTGTCGGCCCGACCGACACCCTCGCCGAGCAGATCGCCGAGTTCGACCAGATGCGCCCGGCGGACGTGGCCAACTCGCTGCACAGCATGTCCTCGAGCATGCGTCACCAGCTGGCGAACCAGCTCAACGACGAACGCCTGGCGGATATCCTCCAGGAGCTGCCGGAAGATCACCAGGCCGAGCTGCTGGAGACCCTCGACATCGAGCGAGCCGCAGACGTCCTGGAGGAAATGGACCCGGATGACGCCGCCGACATTCTCCAGGAGCTGCCCGACGCCAAGGCCGAGGTCCTCCTCGAGCTCATGGACCCGGAGGAGTCCGCCCCGGTGCGTCGCCTCATGAGCTTCTCCCCCGACACCGTCGGTGCGCTCATGACCCCGGAGCCGCTCGTCCTCACCCCGCAGACCACGGTCGCCGAGGCGCTGGCGCTGGCCCGCGACCCCGACCTGCCGACGTCGCTGGCGTCGATGGTGTTCGTCGTCCGCCCGCCGACGGCGACCCCGACGGGCAAGTACCTCGGCTGTGTGCACCTGCAGAAGCTGCTGCGAGAACCCCCGTCGACGCTGGTGTCCGGCATCCTCGACCCGGATCTGCCGCCGCTGTACGCCGACGACGACCAGGAGACCGCCGCCCGCTACTTCGCCACCTACAACCTGGTGTGCGGGCCGGTCCTCGACGAGGACAAGCACCTGCTCGGCGCCGTCGCCGTCGATGACCTGCTCGACCATCTCCTCCCGGAGGACTGGCGTTCCGAGGGTCTGCGCCCCGACCCGCACCACAGGAAGGTGACCCGTGGCTGACTACCACCGCTTCGACCTCGACACCCCGGTGGGTGTGCGTCGTCGGAGGTTCTTCACGCTTGACGACGACGCCGTGGGCGCCGCCGCCGAAAAGGTCGCCCGTTTCTTCGGCACCGGCCAGTACCTCATGTGGCAGACGGTGCTGGTGGTCATCTGGATCGCCCTCAACATCGGCGGCTTCTGGTGGAACTGGGACCCCTACCCCTTCATCCTGCTCAACCTGGCGTTCTCCACCCAGGCGGCCTACGCCGCCCCGCTCATCCTGCTGGCCCAGAACCGCCAGGAGGACCGGGACAAGATCACCGTGAGCGCCGACCGTCGCCGTTCCGAGCAGACCAAGGCCGACACGGAGTTCCTCGCCCGCGAGCTCGCCGGTGTGCGCCTGGCCCTCGGCGACATGGTCTCCCGCGACTACCTCCGTCGCGAGCTGGAGGACCTGCAGGGTCTCATGGAGCGCATCGAGGCCAAGCTCGACGACGTCTCGGCCGACGTCATCGACTCCGCCGAGGACCTCACCGAGCCGATCCAGGGCGAGGTAGCCGACGACCGGGATCGTTGACGCGCGTACTACCATTGACCCCGTCATGAGTGTTATCACCGAATCCGCTGTCCGCAGCGCGCTCTCCCGCGTAGAGGATCCAGAGATCGGCAAGCCGATCACCGAACTGGGCATGGTCAAGTCGATCGACATCAACGGCCCGGATGTCGCTGTCGAGGTCTACCTCACCATCGCCGGCTGCCCGATGAAGTCCACCATCACCGAGAACACCCGGGCCGCGGTCGAGGAGGTCGCCGGGGTCGAGTCGGTGACCGTCACCACGGACGTCATGAGCGATGAGCAGCGTCGTGAGCTGCGCACCTCCCTGCGCGGCGACGCCGCCGAACCCGTCATCCCCTTCGCCCAGCCGGACTCCACCACCCGCGTGTTCGCGGTGGCGTCGGGCAAGGGCGGCGTCGGCAAGTCCTCCATGACGGTCAACCTCGCCGTCAGTCTCGCGGCCCAGGGCTTCAAGGTCGGTGTCCTCGACGCCGACATCTACGGCCACTCCGTGCCCGGGCTCCTCGGCTCGGACCAGCGCCCCACCGCCGTCGACGACATGATCATGCCGCCGATCGCCCACGGCGTGAAGATGATCTCCATCGGCCACTTCGTCGACGGCAACGCGCCTGTCGTGTGGCGTGGCCCCATGCTCCACCGCGCCATCCAGCAGTTCCTGGGCGACGTGTTCTGGGGTGACCTGGACTTCCTGCTCATGGACCTTCCCCCGGGCACCGGCGACGTCGCCATCTCCGTGGCCCAGCTCGTGCCCAACGCCGAACTGCTCATCGTCACCACCCCGCAGAACGCCGCCGCCGAGGTCGCCGAGCGCGCCGGTTCCATCTCCCAGCAGACCCGCCAGCGGGTCGCCGGCGTCATCGAGAACATGTCCGCCATGGTGCTCCCCGACGGCACCACCATGGACGTCTTCGGCTCCGGCGGTGGCCAGCAGGTCGCCGAGCGGCTCTCCGTCCTCACCGGCGGCACCGTCCCGCTGCTCGGTCAGATCCCCCTCGACCCGCAGCTGCGCGTCCACGGCGACGACGGCAACCCCATCGCCATCTCGGAGCCGGACTCCCCCGCCGGCCGGGCGGTCCGGGAGATCGCCGACCAGCTGGTCGTGCGCCGCGACTCCCTCGCCGGCAAGTCCCTCGGCCTGGGAGTCACCCGAAAATAGCTGATCAGGTGATGGTCAGGTGATGTCGGCCCAGGAGAACCCGCCCCCACCGGCGTAGTCGCCCTTCCCGGGCTGCTGCGACGGCGGAGCAGGCGGGTTCTGCTGATTCTTCGGCGGCATCTGCTCCCGTCCGGGCTGTTCGGAGGCGGGCCGTCGCGGGTCCTCCTCCATCATCTTCTTCGGGTCGAAGTCGTCGAGATAGGCGTCGTCCCCGTCGAACAGCGCCTTGGTGATGGCGGCCCGTGGGCCCATGCGGGTGTACTGGGCGACCTGCTCGATCGGCTTGCGGAACTCGTCGAACTCCGAACCGAAGTCACCGTTGAGTTCCTTCTTGGCGTTGTTGATCGCCCGTCGGGCGGCGAAGATCGCGGCCCGGACGTCCTCGATGAGGCCGGGCAGGCGTTCCGGGCCGACGACGATGAGCGCCACGATCAACAGCGTGGCGATCTCCAGCCAACCGATACTCTCAAACACACATCCACCTTAGACTGCAGGCGTCAGGCGGGCAGGTCAGCGCCCCTGGTTACGGCGGATCGCCCGCCGGATCATCTCCATCTTGTCCAGCAGTCCCTCCGGCAGCGGCGTCGGGGTGGACTCGGCGTCCGGGCCGGGCCGCAACGGACCCGACGCGATCCCCGCGAGACGGGCGAGCAGATCCTCCGGTGCCCGCACCTCCGGGGTGATGTTGGAGCCGCGCAACCATTCGGAGGCGTTGCGCTGACGTTCGATCTCCGCGCGACACTCCCCGCAGTGGACGAGGTGGACACGGGCGCGGTGCAGGGCCCCGTCGGTGAGCTCGCCGTCGACGAAGGCCGCCACAGCCTCGGGACTGAGATGCTCGACGGACGCGAACTCACGCGGTTTACGGGACCGGCGCGGGCGGCTGCGGCCGCTCCGGTTGCCCGGCAGCCCCAGCGTCGACAGATTCGGGTGCTTCACCAGCAGGCCTCCTCACCTCACGTTCCGGACCATTGTACTCCGCAATGGTCTAGCGGGTGCGGAGCAGCAGCTTCGCGCCTTCGTCCTCCACGGCGGCGGCCTCGAGTGCGGCCCGCAGCTGGGAACGGCCGCGGTGGATGCGGGAGCGCACCGTGCCCATCTTCACGCCGAGGGTGTCAGCGATCTCGTCGTAGCTCATGCCGACGACATCACAGAGGACGACGGCGACACGGAAATCCGGGCCCAGACCGTCCAACGCGTCCTGCAGCGCCGGATCCAGGTTGGCCACGCTGTAGGCCTGCTCCGGGGTCATGTCGGTGCCGGGGACCCGCTCATAGTCCTCGGGCAGGGCCTCCATGCGGATCTTGTTGCGGTGGCGCACCATGTCGAGGAACAGGTTGGTGGTGATGCGGTGCAGCCAACCCTCGAACGTGCCGGGCTGGTAGTGCTTGAGGGAGCGGAAGACGCGCATGAACGTCTCCTGGGTGAGATCATCCGCGTCATGCGGGTTACCCGAGAGGCGGAAGGCGAGGCGGTAGACGCTGTCAGCGTGTTCAGCGACCAGCTCACCCCATGTCGGCATGTCGCCGTGTCCGGCGTCGAAGGCCGCGGTGCCGGTCAGATCCTCCGTCAATCCTTCAGGGTCGTCAACGGAGCTGTCGGCGTGGTCGGCGGGCGTGCTCGTCCTCGTCATGGAGACAATTGTGCTACATCCCACTGCAGATCTCTACACAGTGGTCTGGCAAAGTTCTGTGAAGGCAGCCTACCGGGTCACTTCGACCCCATCCGTCACATTCTCGCGTGTCCCGCTCCCCCTCCGACCGATCCCCCTAGACTCGGGGACGTGACTGATGCACTGCGTACCTACATCGAATCCACCTCTGACGTGTCGGAGGCCCTGGCCACGGCGCGGCGGGACGCCGAGGAGTTCGGCCTGCGGGTGCCCGACGAGATGACGGGCCAGCTGCTGACCACCCTGGCCGCCGCCTCGGCGAATGACCGCTCCACGGGGGCGGTCGCCGTCACCCCCGCCGCGGGCGTCGTCGGTCTCTACCTCCTCCGCGGCCTCGGGGACACCGGCACCCTCACGTGCATCGACCCGGAGGCCGAGCACCAGACGCAGGCCCGGGCCACCTTCCGCGACGCCGGGTTCGCCCCCTCCCGCGCACGTTTCCTGCCGTCGCGCCCGCTCGACGTCATGGGCCGGCTGGCCAACGGTGCCTACCAGGTGATCTACGTCGAGGTCCCGCCGGTGGAACTGCCCACCGTCATCACGACCGCCTGGCCGCTGCTCACTCAGGGCGGTACCCTCGTCCTCGCTGACGCGCTGCTCGACGGGACCCTCGCCGACGAGTCCCGCAGGGACCGTGACACCGCCGCCGCGCGGGAGGCCGACGAGCTGGCCCGCAGCCTGGAGGGGGCGCTGGTCACCCGCCTGCCGCTGGGTGCCGGTCTCACCCTCATCACCCGCGCCTGACATGTCGCGGGCGTGGAGCTGGTCGGCGAAACCCCGCTCGCAGGACGCCGTCCACGCTGGTCCCCGCCATCTCGTCGTCGCCGACGGCGCCACCCCGCTCGATCCCGCGCTGGCGCCGCGCACCAGCGACTTCGTCGCCTCGCTTGTCGACGCCCTCTCCCCCACCCCCGGCACCCTCCTCACCGACGTGCACCACGCTCTGACCCGTGCGCAACGGGAGTGCGGCACCCATGGCGTGACCTCAACCCTGTCGGTCGTCTGCTGGAACGCTGCCACGGTGGCGGTGGCGGTGATCGCCGACAGTCCCGTCATCGTGGAGACGATCACCGGCATCGACGTCATCACCGACGAAGCATTCACCACCCGGGAGAGCTGGCTGCTCGAGCAGTCCCGGCGCCGCGACATCTCCGACCTGCAGCGTCGGGAACGGGCGGCCCGCAACACCGCCGACGGCCGGTGGGTCGTCTCCGACTGGACCGACCCGGCCGAGATCGTCGCCCACCTCCACACCGTGCGCTATCCCCGACGGAAGGTCACCCGGGTGGCGGTGTGCTCCGACGGGATGAGCGCGGCCGTCGACACCTTCGGTCTGCTCACCTGGCGGGGACTGCTGGAGGTGGCGGAAGGAGGCGGCGTCGACAAGCTCCTGGGGGAGCTGGAGACGTTGGAGGCGTCCGACCCGGAGGCGAGCACGTTCCCGCGTCTCTCGGTGAGTGACGACCGCAGCCTGGCCTGGGGCCGGCTCCGCACGGACATGCCAACGGGCCACGAGCAGCCTTTCCGCTGACTGCCCGTGGCCCGTCGGTCTGAGGTTTAGACGACCTCGTTCTTGCCCACCGCGACAACGCCGCCGGCGGAGATCTTGAACCGCGCCTCATCGCGGCCACGGTCGACGCCGATGATCTCACCCTCACGGACGTAGACGTTCTTGTCCAGGATCGCGTGGCGGACCACCGCACCCTTGCCGATGCGCACGCCCGGCATGAGCACCGACCCCTCGACCGTCGCACCCTCGGCGACGTGGACGTCACCGGCGAGGACCGAGTTGCGCACCGTGCCGCCGGAGATGATCGACCCCGGGGCGACGATGGAGGACTGGGCGATACCTTCCTGGGTGAACTTCGCCGGCGGGAAGTTCGAGTCATCGGTGGAGTGGATCGGCCACAGGCGGTTGTACAGGTTGAACACCGGGTGCACCGAGATGAGGTCCATGTGCGCCTCGTAGAAGGCGTCGATGGTGCCGACGTCACGCCAGTAGCCCTGGTCGCGCTCGGTGGAACCGGGGACCTCGTTGGAGCTGAAGTCGTAGACGTGGGCGTCGTTCTTGTTCACGAAGTGCGGGATGATGTCGCCGCCCATGTCATGGTCGGAGTCCTCGTTCTTCTCGTCCTCCAGCAGCGCCTGGATGAGCGCGTCGGTGGTGAACACGTAGTTGCCCATGGACGCGTAGGTGACATCCGGGTCGTCCGGGGTGCTCGGCGGATCGGCCGGCTTCTCCAGGAACTCGGTGATGTTGCCCTCATCGTCGGACTGGATGCAGCCGAAGGCGGTGGCCTCCGCGCGCGGCACCCGGATGCCGGCGACCGAGCAGGACTTGCCCGAGGCGATGTGCTCCTCGACCATCTGGGACGGGTCCATCCGGTAGACGTGGTCCGCACCGAAGACGATGACGTAGTCGGGGCTCTCGTCGTAGATGAGGTTGAGCGACTGCACGATCGCGTCCGCGGAACCGGTGAACCAGCGCTTGCCGCGACGCTGCTGCGCCGGCACCGACGCGATGTACTGGCTGGTCGGACCGTGCAGCGACCAGGACATCGAGATGTGCCGGTCGAGAGAGTGCGACTTGTACTGGGTCAGGACGGCGATCTTGAGGTAACCCGCGTTGACCAGGTTGGACAGCACGAAGTCGATGAGACGGTACGTGCCGCCGAACGGGACGGCGGGCTTGGCCCGGTCCTCGGTGAGCGGGAACAGTCGCTTACCCTCGCCGCCGGCGAGAACGATGGCTAGAACATTCGGCTGAGTCTTCACAATTTCCAATCTATGTGTGTTCGGGAACTTTTGCCGGGGAAGCCCCCATTCCACCCACGCTGCCCCACTACCCCCGGCACCCCCTGCAGGCGGGCGCGGCGGTGGCTACGCTCGGAGGGCATGAGAGTCGGAATGATGACCAGAGAGTATCCGCCGGAGGTCTACGGCGGCGCGGGCGTCCACGTCACGGAGCTGACCCGGTTCATGCGCGACATCGTGGAGGTGGACGTCCACTGTATGGGCGCCCCCCGCGACATGCCCGGGGTGTTCGTCCACGGGGTCGACCCGGCCCTGGAGGACGCCAACCCGGCCATCAGGACGCTGTCCACCGGGCTGCGGATGGCGCAGGCCGCCGACAACGTCGAGGTCGTCCACTCACACACCTGGTACGCGGGTCTCGGCGGCCACCTCGCCGGCCTGCTGCACGAGATCCCACACGTGGCCACCGCCCATTCGCTGGAGCCGCACCGCCCGTGGAAGCGGGAGCAGCTCGGTGGCGGCTATGACGTCTCCTCCTGGTCGGAGCGCAACGCCATGGAGTACGCCGACGCCGTCATCGCCGTGTCCGCCCGGATGAAGGACTCCATCCTCGAGGCGTACCCCCGCATCGCGCCGGAGAAGGTGCACGTGGTGCTCAACGGCATCGACACGCAGCTGTGGCAGCCGCGTCCCACCTTCGGTGACGCCGAGAACTCGGTCCTCACCGAGCTCGGTGTCGATCCGGACCGCCCCATCGTCGCCTTCGTCGGCCGCATCACCCGCCAGAAGGGGGTGGAGCACCTGGTCAAGGCCGCCGCCCACTTCGATGAGGGCGTGCAGCTGGTGCTGTGTGCCGGCGCCCCGGACACCCCGGAGATCGCCGCGCGGACCACCGCCCTGGTCGAGGAACTGCAGTCGCAGCGTGACGGCATTTTCTGGGTGCAGGACATGCTGGAGAAGGAACGGATCCAGGAGATCCTCACCGCCGCGGACACCTTCGTGTGCCCGTCGATCTACGAGCCGCTGGGCATCGTCAACCTCGAGGCCATGGCGTGCGGCACCGCCGTCGTCGCCTCCGATGTCGGCGGCATCCCCGAGGTCGTCGTCGACGGGGAGACCGGCACCCTGGTCCACTACGACGAGAATGACGCCGAGGCCTTCGAGCGCGACCTCGCCGCCGCGGTCAACGCCATGGTCGGTGACCAGGACCGTGCCCGCACCTTCGGTGAGGCCGGCCGCCAGCGCGCCGTCGACGACTTCTCCTGGGAGACCATCGCCCAGCAGACCGTCGACGTGTACAAGTCACTGCTCTGATCCCGCCCACAGACCCCACCAGGAGGAAACACCCAGTGAGCTACAGCTCCCACCGGCCCGAACTCCACGTCACCGCAGAGTCGGGCATCCTAGACGCGCCCGCCGGCGTCCTGCTCGACGGCGACACGTGGCACCTGTTCCACCAGTACCGCCCGACCCCGGACTCCCCGGCCCGGTGGGCGCACGTCGTCTCCGAGGACGGTCCCTTCGACTGGGAGGTCTGCGATGACGCGATCGCCCCGGTCGGTGGGGAGACCGGCCTGCGGGCGGGTGCGGTCGTCGCCTCCGCCGACGGGCTCGGCGCCGATCTCTACTTCACCTCCGTCACCGCGGCGGGCACCTCCATCCAGCTGGCGAAGCTGTCGGAGCTGGAGGACCTGTGCCCCGTCTCCGACGACGAGTTCGCGGTGGACACCCGGGTGCGTCGCATCGGCGACGTCGTCGGTGACCTCGAGGGCCACATCCGCTTCCGCTCCCCCTGCGTCGTCCCGGACTGGGAGTCGGAGGATAACCGCGAGGCCGGTCACGACGGCTGGCTCATGCTCGCGGTCACCGGCCGCAGCGGTGATCCCACCCCGGTGGTGCTCACCAGCCCGGACGGGATCACCTGGGAACTGGTCGGCCCGATGACCTTCACCGGTGAGCCGGGATTCGACGCCGGTTCGGTCCTCGTCGGCCCCCGTATCCTGCGCCTGCGCGACGAGGTGGACGGCGAGATCTACGACGTTCTCATGGTCACCATCGAGCAGGACGGCCTGGACATCTCCGGTTACCTGGTGGGTACGCTCACCGGGGCCGAGTTCGAGGTCCGCACCAGTTTCACCCACGTGGACCACGGCCACGACTTCACCCGGCCGCGCAACACCAACGTCACCGCCGACACCGTGCCGGCGGAGGAGCGGTACCACCGGTCGGTGCTGTTCGGTCTGCTCAACGGCGTGGGCCGCAAGGACGTCGATGACCGCCACCTGTCTCTGGCTCAGGAGGGCTGGGCCAACGTCATCTCCCTGCCCCGCGTGATCACGCTGCAAGGCGGCGTGCTGTTCCAGACCCCGCCCGCCGGCCTGCCGGAGGCGATCACCCGGACCCACGCCGCGCGTTCCTGGACCGGGCTGTGCGAGGTCCCGGCGGGCTCCGAACTCGTCGCCGAGGTTGTCGACGCCGCCGGCGCCACCGCCGCCCGCATCACCCACTCCGGGGACCAGCTGCGCATCGACCGGTCGATGAATCCGCACCACGCCGGGGACGCCGAGGCCGTGGCGGACCTGGCGGAGGGTGACACCGATTCCCTGTCGATCTTCGTCGACGGATCCACCGTGGAGATCTTCGCCGACGGTGGCGCGGTCGCCATGGCCAGCCGCGTCTACATCGACGGTGGGTGCTCCGGGATCAGCGTGACCACCACCGGCGACGCGGAGATTCTCCGTGCCTGGGACCGGGCGCCGGTCAGCTCGGGGAATCTTCCGGACTACGGGGAACCTTCGCCAGACGAGTGAGTCGGGCGCGGGCCGTCACCGTCATGGTCGGCGGCAGCGCCGCCAGACGGGAGGCCAGCTCCTCGGGGCCGATGTGCCGCGCCGAGGGGCTCATCCCGATCTGGGCGGCGATGGAGTCCCGGTCCAGGGTCATGGGGAACTCGACCAAATCCGCGTCCACCAGGTCGAAGAGGCCGTCGAACTTCTCCATCATCCGCTCGACCTTGGCCTCCTGCACCCCGAGAATGCCCAGCGGTTCCCGCAGTTCGTCGAGGTGGCCCTGCTCAGCGGTGAGGACGATGACCTGACCGCCGGGGGTGAGGACACGGTGGAATTCAGCGGCATTGCGCGGGGCGAAGACGACGGTGATCGCGTCGACCGACCCGTCACGCAGGGGCAGCCGCTCCCACACGTCGGCGACGACGGAACCGACCCGGGGATGACACTTCGCCAGATGCTTCGCGGCGTGGACGGAGACGTCGAGGCCGACGCCGCGGGAGTCGGCGACGTCGTCAAGCGTGTGGGAGAGGTAGTAGCCGGTGCCGGCGCCGACCTCGAGGATGACGGGGCGGGCCTGCAGCGGGACGTCGTTGTCCTCGAGGGCCTCATGCACCCCGGCGGTGACCGCCTCGACGAAGGGCGCGAAATGGCCACCGGAGAGGAACGTCTCCCGGGCGAGCACCATCGCCATGCTGTCGCCGTGGTGGTTCAGGCCGGAACCGTCCGCCAGCGTCACATACCCCTGGCGGGCGACGTCGTAGGAATGGCCGGACTCGGAGACGAGGCGGGTGAAGTCATCCGCGCCGGACAGCGGGCTGCCGTCGACGGGATCGGCGAGCACGTCGATGATGTCGGAGAGCATGGCAACAGCGTACCCGCCGCGCCGATGCGCGACCTATTCTGAGGCGGCGGTCAGCAGGGCACCCAGTTCGGCGGCCTCTTCCTTGCTCATCTCGACGACGAGGCGTCCGCCACCGTCGGAGGGGATCCGCATGACGATCTTCCGGCTCTCCTCGACCGCTTCCATGGGACCGTTACCGGTGCGCGGCTTCATTGCTGCCATGTTGAGTTGTCTCCTTTTACTCGGATCGCTTACCCCGACCAGTTTAGTCCTTTTCCGCCCCCGGGCGTCCGGACAGTTCCCGCCGGGCCTCCGCCAGCTGCCACGCGAGGTGCGCGATGACGTCGTCGACCTGCTCCGGGCGGTACCCCCGGGGTACCAGTTCGAAGGTCACCGCGCCGAGATCTCCGTCGGTCACCGCCCGCCGGTTCGCGTCCCGCACCGTCGCGGGATCCCCGATGGGTGGCAGGACCTCACCACGCCCGAACACGGTCCCCCACAGCCACGTCCCCACCGCCACGAGGGCGGCGAGCACGAGGATGAGCAGGATCCAGGAGAGCATGATGTCAGAGAATACCCGACAGCGCAGGCCGCTTCTCGACGCCCGCCCGGTCCAGCAGCGTCGCCGCCACCACGTCCGCCATGGGCACCAGCTCCGCCAGCGGGCGGTTGCGGTGACGCCGGACCCCCAGGTCCACCTGGGTGACGGCCGCCGCGCCGTGGCGGGCGGCGACGTCGACGAGCAGGCCCGCCTCCACGCCGTAGCCGGCGACGAACTCACAGTCCAGGGCGGTGGCCCGCCGGATGGCGTACTCACCGGCCAGGGGCTGCCGGATGTGGGCGAGCTCCGGGTGGCGCAGCCGCAGCAGCGGTCGGGCGGTGAGTTCGGTGACCCGGCCACCGCCGGTCGGCTGGCCATCGAGGGCGCGACGGTAGTCGGCCTTAACCAGGTGGACACCGGCGTCCCGGAAGGGGGCGGTCAATGCTGCGACCATGCCGGGTCGCGGGGAGATCAGGTCGGCGTCGACGAAGGCGACGATCTCCCCCGTGGCGGCGGCGACCCCGCGCCACAACGACTCCCCCTTGCCGGGGCGGGGCGGGATGTCGGGGAGGATGTCGCGCCAGTTGAGCACCCGCGCCCCGGCCCGGGTGGCCCGGGCGGGGGTGTCGTCGGTGGAGTCGGCGTCGATGACCAGCACCTCGTGCGGCTGGTCGGCGAGAACGGCCCGGACGACGTCGCCGACGGTGGGTGCCTCGTCGAGGGCGGGGATGACCACGGAGACCCTCACACCAGGCCCCGGATCGTGTTGAGCGGGGCGGCGTGGCCCGCGATGGCGGCGGTCATGCGGAGCACATCCATGGTCTCGGCGACCTCGTGGACGCGGAAGGCGGCGACCCCGCGGGAGGCGGCCCAGGCGGTGGCCGCCAGGGTCCCGGCCAGCCGCTGGCCCACGGGGCGGTCGACGGTCTCGCCGACGAAGTCCTTGTTGCTCAACGCCATGAGCACCGGCCAGCCGGTGGCCACCAGCTCATCGACGCGGCGCAGCAGCTCGAGCCCGTGGAAGGTGTTCTTGCCGAAGTCGTGCGTCGGGTCGATGTAGACCTGCCCTTCCGGGACGCCGCAGGCGACGGCACGTTCGGCCAGGCGGGTCGTCTCGGCGATGACGTCGGCGACGATGTCGTCGAAGTGCACCCGGTGCGGGCGGGTGCGTGGGGTGGCGCCGCCGGTGTGGGAGCAGACGTAGCCGACCCGGTGGGCGCCGGCGACCTCGACGAGTCCGGGGTCGTGGCCCGCCCAGGTGTCGTTGATGAGGCGGGCGCCCGCGGCGATGGCGGCCTCGGCCACAGGGGCGCGCCAGGTATCCACCGAGACGACCGTGTCGGGATGCCGGGCGCTCACGGCGGCGATGATCGGCACGACCCGGTCGATCTCCTCGGCGACGGAAACGTCGTCGCCGGGACCGGCCTTGACCCCGCCGATGTCGATGATGCCGGCTCCCTGGTCCACGACGGCGTCGCAACGCAGCAGGGCGGCGTCGTCGGCGAAGGTGGCGCCACGGTCGTAGAAGGAGTCCGGGGTGCGGTTGACGATCGCCATGACGGCGGGCAGTGCAGGGTCCATCGGGTCACTCAGAGGAGTCGGCCGCCCGCTGCTCCGCCTCCGCCTTCGCGTGGCTGGAACGCTCCTCGGTGTAGCGCTGGTCCTGGGCGTGGCGGGACAGCCGGCCGTCGGTCATGACCTTGTGGGCCTCGACGATGTGGCTGACGGCCTCGTCCACCGAGTCGGTGACCAGGAACAGGTCCAGGTCATCCGGGGAGATCAGGCCCTCGGCGGCCAGGCGGTCCGTCAGCCACTGGATCAGGCCCGACCAGAACTCCGTGCCGATGAGCACGATCGGGTAGTTGGTCACCTTGCCCGTCTGCACCATGCACAGCACCTCGAAGAGCTCGTCCAGGGTGCCGAAGCCTCCCGGCAGGCAGATGAAGGCCTGCGAGTATTTGAGGAACATGGTCTTGCGGGCGAAGAAGTACCGGAAGTTCAGCCCCAGGTCGACCCAGTCATTGAGGTGCTGCTCGTGCGGCAGCTCGATGCCCAGGCCCACGGACAGACCACCTGCCTCGTGTGCGCCCCGGTTCGGGGCCTCCATGAGCCCCGGACCACCGCCGGTGATGACGGCGTAGTCGGCGGCGACGAGCTTCTCGCCGAGCTCACAGCCCACGGCGTACCACGGGTGCCCCTCCTGGATGCGGGCGGAGCCGAACACGGTGACCGCCTTGGGCATGTGCGCCAACGCGTCGAAACCGGAGACGAACTCCCCCTGGATGCGCAGGATCCGCCACGGGTCGGCGTGCTGCCAGTCATGGTCGGAGCCCAGTTCCAGCAGTCGCTGGTCGTAGGTGGAGCTCTGTTCCCCCGCGGTGCGCAGCAGAATCGGGCCGCGCAGCATGCGGGACTTGTCCGGGGTGGGGGTGATGTTCGGTGCCATGGAGAGAAAACCTATCGTGTCGAGGCTCAGGATGCAGGGGTTGTCAGGTACGCGCGCAGCTGCTCGGCGACCCGCGTGATGTCCGCGACCGGGACATGCTCGTCGCGTTTGTGGGCCCAGCTGGGGTCACCCGCGCCGAAATTGACGGCCGGGACACCGAGCCCGGAGAAGCGGGCGACGTCCGTCCAGCCGTACTTGGCGCGGACCTGCCCGCCGACGGCGTCGACGAGCGCGGCGGCGGCCGGGCGGTCCAGTCCGGGGCGCGCCCCCTCCGCCAGGTCCTGGGTCTCCACCGTGATGTCCTCCCGGCCGTCGACTCCGAGGACGCCCCGCAGGTGCTCGAGTGCCTCCTCGCCGCTGCGGTGCGGGGCGAACCGGAAGTTGACGAGCATGCTCGCCTCATCCGGGATGACGTTGGTGGCCACGAACGACTCCAGCTGGACCACGTTGATGCCCTCGCGGTACTCCATCGCGTCGACGACGATCCGCTGCCCTTCGTAGGCGGCGATCCGGCCGATGACCTCCGCGAGCTTGTGCGCGGCGTTGTCACCGAGCCAGCCGCGTGCCGAATGGGCGCGGACACCGCGGGCGATGACCTTCACCCGCAGGGTGCCCTGGCAGCCGGCCTCGACGATCGCGCCGGAGGGCTCACCCAGCAGGGCCAGGTCGCCGTGCAGCCACTCCGGGTCGGACTCGGCCAGATGGGCCAGACCGTTGTACCGGGTGTCCACCTCCTCACACTCGTACGCGATGAGGGTGAGGTCATGGGCGAGATCCGGATCATCGGCCAGGGTGGCGAAGGAGTGCAGGTACACCGCCAGGCCCGACTTCATGTCCACCGTGCCGCAGCCGTACATGACGTCCCCGTCCATGCGGTGCGGGACGTTGCCCGCGATCGGCACGGTGTCCAGATGACCGGCGAGGACGACCCGGGTGCCGCGGCCGTGTGTCGTGCGGGCGGCAACCGTGTTGCCGCGGCGCAGCGTCTCGACGCCCGGGACACGCCGCAGTGCGTCCTCGACGGCGTCGGCAAGCATCTCCTCCTCGTGGGAGGGGCTGGGCACGTCGACGAGCGCGGCGGTCAGGGCCACGGGATCGGCGAGGAGATCAAGGCGGGGGTGGTGGTGTGACACCCGCCCCAGCGTACCCATGTCCACCCACGTCGACAGAAGGTGTGGACCCGCCCCCGGCCCCGTAGGATTGCAGGCATGCAGACTCAGGGAGCCATCGCCATCGGTATCGCCAACATCGCCATGGACGGTACCGTGCTGGACACCTGGTACCCCGAGCCTGAACTCGTCGACGGGACCGGCCTCGTCTCCGGCACCGAACGCCTCGGCGCCCAGGACCTCCCCGACAGCCTCCTCAAACTCGTCCTCCTCGACGAGGACCGCATGGTCGAACAGGTCGCCGTCCGCACCACCATCGCCAACCTCCAGGCCTCCCCCATCGACGCCCACGACGTCTACCTGCGCCTCCACCTCCTCTCCCACCGCCTCGTCCGACCGCTGGAACTGAACATGGACGGCTCGCTGCGGCTGCTGTCCACCGTCGTGTGGACCAACAAGGGCCCCTGCACCCCCGACAACTTCGAGTTCGTCCGCACCGCCCTGCGCTCCCGCGGCCTCATCCACGTCTACGGCATCGAGAAACTGCCCCGCATGGTCGACTACGTCGTCCCCTCCGGCGTCAACATCGCCGAAGCCGAACGCGTCCGCCTCGGCGCCTACCTCGCCCCCGGCACCCGCGTCCTGCGGGAAGGTTACGTCTCCTTCAACTCCGGCTCCCTCGGCGCCGCCCGCATCGAGGGCCGCATGTCCTCCTCCACCGTCATCGGCGAAGGCACCGACGTCGGCCTCTCCGCCACCATCATGGCCCGCCGCCGCTCCGACGGACTGCGCGACCCCATCTCCATCGGCGAGCACTGCCGCTTCGGCGTCTCCTCCGGCATCATCGGACTGACCATCGGCGACAACTGCACCATCGGCGCCAACATCGTCCTCGAACCCGACACCCAGATCTTCGACGGTGACGCCGGCCAGCACGTGGCCGCCGCCACCCTCAACGGACAGTCCGACTGGACCGTGCGCCGCGAGGTCGGCCACGCCGAGCCGGTGCTGCGCCGGACCTGGTGACGGCTGTAGAGACAGATCTTGTGGAGGAGGTGACGGTAATGACGGAGATCATCGCATTCTGGGACGCCTTCCGGCTGTCCTTCTGGGACGCATTCTGGCCCGCGCTCCAGGGATGACCCCCTGATCAGTCTGCTCATGCCCGGGGACTACCCTCGACGACATGACAACTGCAGATTCACACCGAGCTGGAACAGCTGAGGTCACAGGGGCTGGTGGAGGGGACACCGGTGGCGACCGCACCACCCTCGGCACCGGCCTCAAGGCCCGCCACCTCACCATGATGGGACTCGGCTCCGCCATCGGCGCCGGCCTGTTCCTCGGCACCGGCGTGGGCATCCAGGTCGCCGGCCCCGCGGTCCTGCTGGCCTACATCGCCGCCGGCATCATCGTCGTGATGGTCATGCAGATGCTCGGCGAGATGGCCGCCGCCCGGCCCTCCTCCGGCTCCTTCTCCACCTACGCCAAGCAGGCGTTCGGCCACTGGGCCGGCTTCACCCTCGGCTGGCTCTACTGGTTCATGCTCGTCATGGTCATGGGCGCGGAGATGACCGGCGCCGCCGCCATCATGGGCGCCTGGTTCGGGGTCGACCCCTGGATCCCCGCGCTCGTCGCCGTCGTATTCTTCGCCGTGGTCAACTTCGCCCAGGTCCGCGGCTTCGGCGAATTCGAGTTCTGGTTCGCCTTCATCAAGGTCGCCGTCATCATCGGCTTCCTCATCATCGGCGCCGCCCTCATCTTCGGCCTGCTGCCGGGCCACACCTTCGTGGGCACCTCCACCTTGCGCGGCGACCACGGTTTCATGCCCAACGGCTGGCCGGGCATGGCTGCCGGCCTGCTCGCCGTCGCCTTCGCATTCGGCGGCATCGAGCTGGTCACCATCGCCGCCGCCGAGTCGGAGGACCCGGGACGCAACATCGCCACCGCCGTCCGTGCGGTCATCTGGCGCATCTCCGTGTTCTACCTCGGTTCGGTTCTGGTGATCACCTTCCTGCTCCCCTACGACCAGTTGGGCGACGCGCAGACCGCCGCCGAGTCCCCCTTCACCGCCGTGCTGTCCATGGCCAACATGCCCGGTGTGGTCGGCTTCATGGAGGCCGTCATCGTCCTGGCCCTGCTGTCCGCCTTCAACGCCCAGATCTACGGCACCTCCCGCCTGGTGCACAACCTCGCCCTGGACCGCGACGCGCCCAAGGTCTTCGCGGTGACCAGCCGGGACAGCGTGCCCGTCAACGCCGTCATCCTGTCCATGGTGTTCGCCTTCGCCTCCGTCGGCCTCCAGTACTGGAACCCGGAGGGCCTGCTCACCTTCCTGCTCAACGCCGTCGGCGGCTGCCTCATCGTCGTGTGGATCATGATCACCGCCTCCTACCTCAAGCTTCATCCGGAGCTAGAGGCCAACGGCGAGATCTCCGCCGTCCGCATGTGGGGCTGGCCCTGGCTGGCGTGGGTGACCATGCTCGCCCTGTGGGGTCTGGTGGCCCTCATGCTCTTCGACGCCGGGGCCCGCGCCCAGGTTGTCGCCGTCGTGGTTGTTGTGGCGGTCCTCATAATCCTGTCCGTGTTCACGAAAATGAGTCACGGTCGGGTAACGTCTCGCCCATGACTTCAGCGAGCGCGCGCGGAATCGCCACCATCACGCACGACGGAACCGTCCTGGACGTCTGGTTCCCCTCCCCTCAGCTGACGGAGGAAGCCGTCACCACCGGGACGGAACGCCTGGCCGAATCCCCCCAGCAGTTCGCCGAGATGGTCGGCCCCGATGAGGACCGCGGCGTCGCCCGCGTCGCCGTGCGCACCACCATCGCCTCGCTTGACGACGCCCCCGTCGACGCCTACGACGTCTACCTCCGCCTCCACCTCCTCTCCCACCGCCTGGTGCGACCGCACGGCCTCAACCTCGACGGCGTGTTCGGCCTGCTGGCCAACGTGGTCTGGACCAACTACGGCCCCTGCGCCGTCGCCGACTTCCAGATGGTCCGCGGCCGCCTCAACGCCCACGGCCCGGTCACGGTGTTCTCCGTGGACAAGTTCCCCCGCATGGCCGACTATGTCGTCCCCACCGGGGTCCGCATCGGCGACGCCGACCGCGTCCGCCTCGGTGCTTACCTGTCCGAGGGTACGACGGTCATGCACGAGGGCTTCGTCAACTTCAACGCCGGCACCCTCGGTGCCTCCATGGTCGAGGGCCGCATCTCCGCCGGCGTCGTCGTCGGTGACGGCTCTGACGTCGGTGGCGGCGCCTCCATCATGGGTACCCTCTCCGGCGGATGCAGCCAGGTCATCTCCATCGGCGAGCGTTGTCTGCTCGGCGCCAACTCCGGCGTCGGTATCTCGCTTGGCGACGACTGCGTAGTGGAGGCCGGCCTCTACGTCACCGCCGGCACGAAGATCACCGTCTTCGGTGAAGTCGCTCAGGCAGCCGGTGTCGACGACGGCACCCGCATCAAGGCCCTCGAGCTTTCCGGGGTCAAGGGAGTGCTTTTCCGCCGTAACTCCATCACGGGTTCGGTCGAGGCCACCCCGCAGGGTGACCGCGCGGTGGAGCTCAACGCAGGGCTGCACGACAACTGACCTTCTACCCTGTCGGGGGCAGGTCGAACAGGCCCGTGGAATCGGGTTCCGGGTCGTGGTCAGGCCTGGACAGGGGCATGTCAGCGTCCGGGGGTTTCGATCTCGCCCTGATCTTCGCCCCGGCAGAATACTCCTGGAGTTCGGTGTCGTTGAACTGGATCGGCCCACCACCTGGTGGCTGCCACCCCGCCCTCCCCGTTTCCGGGTCACGGACCATATGCCCCATCCCACCGGCCCCATCCTGGTTGTCATTGTTATCCGCATGATGGGGTGGACACTCCAGGGTCAGGTACTCCAGATCCGTCACCCCACCCCGGGCCCACGCCTTAATGTGGTGCACATGGGCATGAATCATCGCCCCGTCACAGGTACCGCAGGCACACAACCCCTCATAAGCGAACAACGCCAGTCGCTGATACAGGGTTGCCGTGCGTTTCGTCCGACCCAGGGCCAACGGCTGACCCTGCACGTCATGCAGCACACCCAGGTCATAGGCAGCAGCACCGAGGGTGAGGATGTCCAACGCCGACAACAGATGCCCGGTATTCGACAGGAACCGACTGTCTGCGGTCATCTCCTCCACATCCTTGGTGGTCATGCTGACCACCACCGAACCAACCCCCTGACGGGACTTCGGTGACTCGTCCGACAGCAGACGTGACAGCACCACACCGAGCTGATCGACGCCGCGTTGGGCCCGGCTGCGCCTGTCCTTGTCGTCTGGCACTTCTGTATTCGCTCCGGGGCGTAGTCCCGGTGCCAGGGCAGCGGTGAGCATCGCAGCCACATCCGCCGGCAGGGACCCGGAGATACTCACGTTGCCGTCGGTGTCCTGCTTACCCAGACGCAGGGCGCGTTTCTTGTGCCCGGCCAACCGGTCCTTTCTCCCGTCGGGTTGGCGTCCGGCAGCATTGGCGTTGGTCACCCGACGGCGCAGCCAGACCCGCAGATCCTCCGGGCAGCGGTGCTCTGCCTCCTTCAACGCTTCTGCCTGCAGCACAGCACGACTGGGGGAGGAATGCTCATTGAGGGTGCGGAGTTCCTGCCGGATGATCTTCTGTTTCTCGGCGGCGACCTTCCGGGCCTGGTCCCGGGCTTCGCGTTGGGCTTTCTCGTCCTGTTCCCGACGACGTTGCTCTTCCTCCCGAAGCCTGCGCTCGCGTTGCAGTGCCTCGTCCGCAGATTCGCCTGCCTCGGGCTCCGGTGCCGGCATGGGGGCAACGGTGGGTGTGGTGAACAGTCCCTCGCCGCGGCCGACCCGGTCGGCGGCTTCCTGCCAGGACAACCCGAGTGCTGTGATGAGGAAGTCGATGGGTCGACTGGACCCGACGAGGCGGCCGGCGTCGGAGCGTTCTGCCAGCCAGGCGAAGGAGGCGTCGACGTAGGCTTTGGCGTTCATGGTCTTTTCCAGGCGGATGAAGTCAGCCCGCACCGAGTGGAAGTCAACATGATCGGGTTCGGCCATGAGGTCAGCCAGGGTGGTCATGGCCGCATCGATCTGGTCGACCAGTTGTGTGATCTGCCGTGACACAATGCTCACCCCGATTCAACGATGTCCCCTGTATCGCTTACGTGTTCGAGTCTACCGCCACGAACGTCACCGGCAATCCCTACGACTAGAATAGACGTTCGATTACCCCCGTTTATAGTGAGACCCCAGCCGACCACGCTCGGTGGGCGGAAACGCGCGACAAGAGATCGGCCCCTTTTTCGGACAGTGAGTCGATAGGGGGCGGATCGAATCCCGAGGCGTCGACAAGCTCTTGGCCGCGCCGTGAGGGGTAGCAGGGACCGCTACCGCACGACGGCGGGCACTGCCGGTAGGCGGGGAAAGCCTGCCGAGGACCTGACATTCACGGGATCGAAGGTCTTGCCAGCGACCGTCGTGTCCGCCACAGGGAGCCCACGATGTTGAGAGATCCGCGCAGTGCAACGGTGATCAGCTTTCAACCTTCCTGTGGACACAATGACAATTTTTCTTGACACTCAGTGAAGAACATACGTCATGATGAAAAGGACGAACATGAACACAACTCGAGCAGCTGCCCTCCTAGCGGTGATCCTCGGCCTCCTCGCCACCGCTTACCCCCTCGGCCCCACGGTTGTGGGAATCCTGGCCACTATCGCCGGGGTCGCAGTGTGTGTCGCCCTCGGGTCCACCCTCGCGAAGAAGAAGGGTACGCGGGAGGAGCTGTGACCGGCGAGGACCTGAGCAACATGGTCCGCAAGTACCGCCGTTGGCATGAACTGAGTCAGGGCGAACTCGCGGAGAAGGTGGGGGTCTCCCGCCAGACCATCGCAAATATCGAACGCGGCAACTACTCCCCCTCCGTCCACCTGGCCCTGTCCATCTGCCGGGTGTTGGGGCACACCGTCGAGGAGATCTTCGGCGAAGAACAGGAGGGTTGATCATGAACTTCAACGACACCATCATCACCCGCGCTGACGCGACCGTCGACGACGAGTTCGAGCGCGACGTCCTCCACCGCGGGTCCACCATCTCCCTCAACTGGACGGTCTACAGCCTGTTCGTTCTCGGCGCTGCGCTGTCCTGGATCCTCGACGGGTTCGCCTCCTTCGCGACGGCGCTGCTGGTCTTCCCTCCGCTCATCGGACTGTTCATCGGTCAGCGGTGGATGCGTCGCCGCGTCCCGCTGCCCCGCCAGATGGGCAACTCGAGGTTCGATTGGCTGTTCGGGCCGATCGTCCTGATCATCTGGGTGTCCGGGATCGCCTACCGGGGGTTCGGCGGCGCACTCGAGTTCATCGCCGGTACCGGGGGCGGTGCCGTCATCGGCATCATTCTCGTCGAGCTCCTCATCTCGCGGACCGGGAAACGTCGGGCCGCCGACGAGGAACGACTCGCCGCCGAATCAGAGGACTAGCTCGAACCAGAGGACCAGAGCCTAGACCGGTGCCTGCTCGGAGACGACGACGACCTTCTTGCTCGATCCCTTGAACGCCCACAGTTTGTTGATGATGAAGTTGACGGGCATCGCCACGATGATGGAGATGGCGGAGGCCCAGTAGAACTTGGTCCGCAGGCCGGTGGAGTCGTCGAAGATGTCGGTCGGCAGCCCCACCGGAGACGTCGGGTTCATCAGCAGGGTGGCCACGATCTGGCTGACCAGGAACGCGCCGATGCCGGTGAGCAGGAAGGGGAAGAAGCCCCGCCACCAGCTGCGCTGCGTGTAGCCGCGGAAGGTCCAGCTGCGGTTGAGCTGGTAGTTCCAGGTGTTGGCGACGATGAAGGCGATCGTCATGAAGATGTTGAACCAGCGGATGTTGTAGTCGGTGCCGAAGAGGTTCATGAACACGTCGTGCTCGGAGATCCCCCAGCCCCATTCGCCGATCTTCTTGCTCAGGTACACCACGAGCAGGTTGACCAGGGTGCCTGAGCCGCCGACGATGCCGAACATGAGGAACTGTCGGAAGGTGGTGCTGAATCGCCCACTGGCCCGGGTGCTTGTCCGGTTACCCATCGCCACGCCTCGCTTCTGTCTTGGTCAAGTCTTTCACTTTAGCGGGGGTAGGGGGCGTTGACTGCGAAAGACCCGCGTGAGCCCGGTGACAGGATCGTTGATCTGCACCGCCGTGGCCCGCAGGTGGAGGGGCTCACCGAAGTCGTACAGGGACAGCCCCCGGTCGACGGGGTAGGTGTCGTCCCCGACGATGGGTGCCCCGAGGTGGTTGAGCACGGCACGAATCTGGTGGGTGTGCCCGGTGAGCGGTTCGATCTCCACCACGTCCCCTTCCACGGCGGCCAGACGGGTGACCGTTCGCACGCCCTGTCCGTCGGGTACGACCTCAACCGCCCGCCGGCCGGGAGTTTTCCGCAGGTCCAGCACCACTTCACCCACAGCCACCGGGCCACGGACCCGGGCGTGGTAGGTCTTGCGGACCTGCCGCTCCTGGAACAGCTGCTGGTATCTCCCCCGGGTCGCGGAACGTCGGGAGCAGATGAGCACCCCGCTGGTGAGCCGGTCGAGGCGGTGCAGGGGCACGATCTGGTCCTCGCCGAACTCGACCCGCAGGCGGGTCTGCACCGTCTCGCGGACGATGCGGCCGTTGGAGGTCGACGGCAGGAAGGGGTTTGTCCACGACGATGAGGTCATCGTCGGAGTGCACCACCTCGTAGTCGAAGGGGATCGGCGACTCGTCCGGCACGTCGGGATGGAACCAGGCGGGAACGGGCCGGTGGAGGACGGCGCCGGCCACGAGCTTCTCCCCCACCGCAAAAGGTGAGTCCCCGGCCGACCCTGCCCAGTACTGACGGCCCGCGGGGACGACGCCGCGGAGCACCACCCGCTGCGGGGAGATGCCGCCGCGGGCGGGGATCGGGGCGTCAGGCAAGGGCGGACAGGCGGGTGACGGCGGCGTCGATACGCTCGTCGGTGCCGGTGAGCGCCATGCGGATGTGCTGCTGGCCGCGGGGGCCGTAGAAGTCGCCGGGGGCGACGAGGATGCCCAGGTCGGCGAGTGCGTCGACGGTCACGCGACAGTTCTCCCCACGGGTGGCCCAGAGGTAGAGCCCGGCCTCGGAGTTGTCGACGGTGAAGCCGGCCTCGAGCAGTGCCCGGAGGAGCTTGGCGCGTCGGGCGGCGTAGACCAGTTTCTGGGCCTCCTCCTGCTCGTCGGATTCGAGGGCGGCGACCATGGCGGCCTGGATGGGGCCGGGGACCATGAGACCGGCGTGCTTGCGCACCTCGAGGAGTTCCTGGATGAGTGCAGGATCGCCGGCGAGGTAGCCGGCGCGGTAGGAGGCCAGGTTGGAGGTCTTGGACAGCGAGTGGATGGCCAGCAGGCCGGTGTGGTCGCCGTCGCAGACGCGGGGGTCGAGGATGGAGACGGGCTCGGCCGCGTCGTCCCAGCCGAGACCGAGATAGCACTCGTCGGAGGCGACGATGACGCCGCGTTCTCGGGCCCACTCCACCACCTTGCGCAGGTGGTCTACCCCGAGGACTTTACCGGTGGGGTTGGAGGGAGAGTTGAGGAAGATGAGGTCCGGTGTCTCCGGCCCGAGCGCCAGCAACGAATCTGCTCGCAACACCCGGTTGTCAGCCAGCAGGGCCCCCACCTCGTAGGTCGGGTACGCCACCTCCGGGATGACCACCAGGCCGTCACGGACGCCCAGGAGGGTGGGAAGCCAGGCGATGGCCTCCTTCGTGCCGATCACCGGCAGGACAGCCTTGTCCGTCAGCCCGGTCATCCCGTACCGACGTTCCAGCGCCGAGGCGATGGCGGCCCGCAGCCGCGGGGTGCCCATGGTCTGCGGGTAGCCCGGTTCGGCGGCGGCCTCGACGAGAGCGAGCTGGATGTGCGGGGCCACCGGGTCGACCGGGGTGCCCACGGAGAGATCGACGATGCCGTCCTCGTGCGCCGCCGCCCGCGCCTTCGCCGCCGAGAGGGTGTCCCAGGGGAAGTCGGGCAGGCGGGAACCCAGCGGGGTGCGCGCCACGGTCTACTCCTGGTTCTGCGGCGGCAGTGCGGAGATCATCGGCACGTCGAAGTCCTGCGGGCCGAGCTTGGCGGCACCGCCGGGCGAGCCGAGGTCGTCGAAGAAGGCGGCGTTGGCGTCGTTGTAGTCGAGCCACTCGTCCGGGACATCGTCCTCGTAGAAGATCGCCTCGACCGGGCAGGCCGGTTCGCAGGCGCCGCAGTCGACGCACTCGTCGGGGTGGATGTAGAGCATCCGCTTGCCCTCGTAGATGCAGTCGACGGGACATTCCTCCACGCAGGATCGGTCGAGCACGTCAACGCAGGGCTGGGCAATGGTGTACGTCATCGGTTATCGAAAACTCCTGTAATGAGAGCGTATGACAGCGAAAATTCTGGTACCAGTATGTCACTTCGCCCGCAGCACGGGCCACACGCCACCCGCCAACCCGGCGACGAGCAGTCCGACGCTGCGGATGCTGCTGGCCACCAGCTGGTCACCGGTGAGGACGACGCCGAACATGAGCAGCAGGAAACCGCCGGTCCAGACGTACAACGGGATGAGCGCCACCAGTGAGTTCGGGGTCCACAGGCGGGCGGTCCGGGTGAGCACGATGTTGAATAGAAACGCCACGGGGATGGTGTAGGGCACGGCGAGTCGGGCCCCGTCGGGCAGGGTGATCCAGGTGCCCAGGTAGACCACCTCGAGCAGCACGGAGATCGCCGCCGCGACGGACAGCCACACGAGTCCCCCGACGGCCTCGCCGCGGGAGAAGTCGGTGCGGATGATGGGTCGGTTCACTGCCCGTCCTCGGCCACCGGGTGCAGCGGGATGCCGTCGAGGAGTCCGGGGCCGCCGAGCAGGTCGGCCTCGGGCAGCTCGCCGGCGCCGAGCTGGTAGTGCTCGCGTCGCAGGATGGGCTGGGCCAGCAGGTTGGACAGGGCGAACACGGGGTCCGGGCCGGTCGCCCACGCGGCCTGCGGGTTGGTGTCGGAGACGTACCCGTCAGCGATCCACACTTGGGTGGCGTGCGCCCGCATGGCCTCCCGCTTGGCGTTGAGTTCGGCGTCGGTGAGCTCCAGGGCGAGATCATGCGTATCGACGCCCGCGTTACGCAGGTACGCCTCATCCGGCACCGCCCAGCCGGTGGGCACCGTCCCGATCCGCTCGACCCCGTCGGTCTGCTCGGCGAGATCGAGCACCGCCCAGAGGATCCGTGGCACGCCGACGCGGTCGGCGGCGGCGTGGGTGATCTCGTGGGCGCGGATGTGGTCGGGATGGCCGTAGCCGCCGTCGGGGCCGTAGGTGATGACGAGGTGGGGGCGGATGTCCTCGAGGATCTCCGCGAGCAGGTCGACGGCCTCATCGCCGGAGTTGACGAAGGCCCGGGGATTGGCGTGCGCCGGGCTGCCGGCCATGCCGGAGTCCCGGAACCGGCCGGCCCCGCCGAGGTGGACGCCACGCACCCCGAGGAGGGCCAGGGCCTCACGGAGCTCACTGATGCGGAACCCGCCGAGCTGATCGGATTCGTCGTTGACCAGGTGGGCGTAGGTGTCGCCGATGGCCTCCCCCTCCTCACCGAGGGTGCAGGTGACCACGGTGACGTCGGCACCGCGGCGGGCCAGGTGGGCGAGCGCCCCGCCGGTGGAGATCGCCTCGTCGTCCGGGTGGGCGTGGACCGCGACGACGCGGTAGCCGATCAGGTCCCTCAGGTCTCGGGGGCTCACAGTTTCCTCCAGCTCGGGACCGTCGAGATGCCGGCGGTCCAGTTGTCCAGGTCCGGGTCGGGACCCACGATACCCTCGCCGAGGACGAGGACCCGCCGCTCCCCCAGCAGCGGAATGGACAGGTGCTCCCGCTCATTGGTGGCACGCAGGCGCTGGGCACCGGAGGTGGTGTCCACCTCCCCGGCGAGGATCTGCCGGGCCAGGGCGTCGGACTCCGGGGTGCAGTAACCGGAGAGGTTGCCGGAGCTCAGCTCGGCCGCCGGATCCGGGCACAGCCAGTCGCTGGCGAGGTCGGCACTGTCACCCTCGACATGTTCCCAGGTGATCACGGCGTCGACCTCACCTTCGGGCAGCAGCTGACCCGTGATCTCGTCGAGGTCGGAGGACACCACCTCGGCCTCGACGTCGTAGCGGGCCAGCACATCGATGATGGTCCGGCCGGCGGCGATGGCGGTGGCGTCAGCCGGATCGACCCCCAGGCGCAGGGGGCGCTCGGCGGTGGCGGCCTGCAGGGCCGCCGGGGGCGGGCCGGCCGGGTCGCGCGGCGGGGTGTGCTCGGGAACGTTGAGGTCCGCGGAGCGGCCGGCGGCGAGGCGGGCGATGAGGGGGACGTCGATAAGCGAGTGCAGTTCGGCGCGCAGACTGTGCTCGGACAGCGTCGGGGACGCGGTGGACAGGGTCAGACGCAGCTCACGCGGCAGGTCGAGGGTGCGGACCTGGGTGTCCTGCATGAGGGAGTAGGCGTCGACGGAGGTCTCGGAGGGGACGATGTCGAGGAAGCTGATCTGCCCGCTGCGCAGCTGGTCCACCCCCTGGGTGACGGTGCGGATCTCCCGGAAGGTCACCAGGTCCGTCTCTGCGGGGTTGGCGCCCCAGAAGCGGTCGTTGCGGTTGACGGAGATGATGCCGCGGGCGGGGTCGACGGAGCGGATCATGTAGCGGCCGGCGGAGGCGGGGATGTCGTCGACCAGGGCGACGGCGAAGTCGGAGGCGTCGGACTGGAGGTGGTGGCTGGGCAGCAGGTGGGTGAACAGCGACGGCCAGTCGGCGACCTGGTCCGCGAAATCGACGGTGACGGTGCGGCCGTCACCGGAGACGCGGACATCGTCGATGGCGAGGTAGCCGGCCGGTTCCACCACGCCGGGGGTCCGGGTCATGCCGCGCCACAGGTAGCGGAAGTCCGCGCCGGTGATGGGCGTGCCGTCGGACCACTGGGCCGCCGGGGAGATGACATAACGGACGGTCTGGGCCATGCCCTCGGCCGGTTCGATGACCTCGGCGGAGTCCAGGACATCGGCGTCCATCGCGCCGTCCCGGAAGGCGCTCGGCAGCACCAGGGACGCCAGGGAGCGGACGAAGGAGGAGTCGTCGGCGATCAGATGCGGGTTGAGTCCACCGCGCTGGGGGCCGATGCCGACGTTGATCTCCACGTCCGCCCGGGAAGGCGGCTCCGGTTCCGGGGTCTCGCTTGTCGACGCCGCCGTGCTCGCCGCCGGCTCCTCCGGCTCCACGACGGGGGTGGGCCGGGGTTGGCGGCACAGGAGATCAGTGCCGCCGCGAGGAGGACGGGAAGGAGCGGGCGAAGGTTCACGGTACTGATTATGTACCAGCCCGGGCCCGGGACGGGCCCCGCAGCGCCGGGGCGAAGGCGGCGACCACGCCGCCGACGAGGATGAGCAGGCCGAGCGCCCACCGCAGGTTCGTGGCCTCCGACACCGCGCCGACCAGCGGGCTGGTGGCCAGGAAACTCACGCGCATGAGCCAGCTCACCGCGGTGACCCCGGCACCTTCCGACACCCCCGGGATGCGGGCGGCGGCGGCGAAGGCACTGGGCACGAGGGTGGCACAACCGAACCCGACTAGGACGAGCCCGGCGTAGAGCTGCGCCGTCGACGTGGCGGTGACGATGAGCAGGCCGCCGAGGCTGATGAGCACACCGCCGGCCCGGGCGACGCGGACCCGCCCGAAGCGGTCGATGAGACGGTCACCGGTGAACCGGCCCAGGCACTGGGCGGCGAGGACGACGGTGAAGGCCGCGCCTGCGGCGGAGACGTCGATGCCGGCGAACTCGACGGCGGCCAGGGCCGACCAGTTGTTCGCCATGTCCTCCACCGTCGTGCCCGACAGCGCCACCAGCGCCACCGGCAGGGCCAGCCACATGGCGGTGCCGGCGCGCCTGCCGGCGCCGCGCCTCTCCCCCGCCGCATCGCCACTCGCGTTGTGCGCCGGATCGGCCGGGACCGGGCCGGTCAACCAGGTGCCCACCGCGACCAGAATGACCATGGCCACGGCCACGAGCCCCAGGTGCAGACGGATGTCCACCCCGTTGGCGGCGGCGAGGGTGCCGCCGGCGGCGCCGGCCACGGCGCCGAGCGACCAGAAGGCGTGCATGGAGGAGAGGATGGAGCGGCTCAGACGCTCCTGGACGCGCACGCCGGCGACGTTCTGGGCGACGTCCACGACGGCGTCGACAAGCCCCACAGCCATGAGTGCCACGGCGAGGACCACGGCGGACGGTGCCCAACCGATGCCGGCGATGACCGCGGCGAGGACGACCGTGCCCACGAGGACGACCGCACGCGGACCGAAACGGCCGACCGCCCACGACGGCAGGACCGTCGAGGCGAGGGAACCGACGGCGACGGCGGCGACGAGCAGGCCGAAGACGAGGTCACTGAGCTGCCACTGGGTCTTGATCGTCGGGTACCAGGGAAGGACGGAAGCGAACAACGCCCCGTTGGTGGCGAACATCATCGCGACACCAGCGGGGCTGCTCAGGCGGGAGGACACCTTACTTGTTGAGCTGCTTCTCACGGGAGCGGGCGCGGGCGCGCTCGGTGGCGTTGAGGTTGAGCTTGCGGACGCGGAGGATGTCCGGGGTCACCTCGACGCACTCGTCCTGGCCACAGAACTCCATGGCCTCGTCCAGGGAGAGGGTGTGTGCCTTCGCCAGGGTGACGGTGGTGTCGGCGGAAGCGGCACGCATGTTGGTGAGCTTCTTCTCCTTGGTGATGTTGATGTCCATGTCCTCGTCGCGGTTGTTCGCGCCGACGACCATGCCCTCGTAGGCCTCGGTGCCCGGCTCGACGAAGAAGGAACCACGGTCAGCGAGCTGCTGCAGCGCGTACTGGGTGATCTGGCCGGAGCGGTCGGCGATGAGGGAACCGGAGCTGCGGCCCTTGATCTCGCCGGCCCACGGGCGCAGTTCGATGGCGTAGCTGTTGGCGATGCCGGTGCCGCGGGTCTCGGTCATGAAGGTGGTGCGGAAACCGATGAGGCCACGGGCGGGCACGTCGAACTCCATGCGCACCCACTCGCCGGCACCGGTGTCCATGCTGGTCATCTGGCCCTTGCGGGCGGCCATGAGCTGGGTGACGGCACCCTGGTGCTCACCGGGGACGTCGATGATCATGTGCTCGAAGGGCTCGTGGACGGTGCCGTCGATGGTCTGGGTGACCACCTGCGGCTTGCCCACGGTCAGCTCGAAGCCCTCGCGGCGCATCGTCTCGACGAGGATGGACAGCGCCATCTCACCACGGCCCTGGACCTCCCAGGTGTCGGGGCGCTCGGTCGGAAGGACACGCAGGGACACGTTGCCGATGAGCTCGTTGTCCAGGCGGGCCTTGAGCACGCGGGCGGTGAGCTTGTCGCCGCCGCCACGGCCGGCGAGCGGGGAGGTGTTGACACCGATGGTCATGGAGATGGCCGGCTCATCGACGGTGATGCGCGGCAGGGCGACCGGGTTCTCCGGGTCGGCGAGGGTGTCGCCGATCATGATCTCGTCGATGCCGGAGATCGCGGCGATGTCACCGGCGATGACCTCATCGGTGGGCTGGCGGGACACACCGACGGTGCGCAGCAGCTCCGCGATCTTCACCGTCTTGGTGTGCTGGTTGCCCTCGTCGTCGTAGTGGATCCAGGCTACCTGCTGGCCCTTGTGCAGGGCCCCGGCGTGGATGCGGACGAGGCCGATGCGGCCGAGGAAGGAGGAGGAGTCCAGGTTGGTGACGTGGGCCTGCAGCGGGGCGTCGATCTCCGCGGACGGCTCCGGGAGGACCTCGTAGATGACGTCGAACAGAGCCTGGAGGTTCTCCGCCTCCGGGGCGTTGCCGTTACCCGGGTTCTCGGTGGAGGCCTTGCCCTCACGGCCGGAGGCGTAGAGCACCGGCAGGTCGAGCAGGGACTCGGCGGCCTCGGCGGCCTCCGGGTCCTCGAGGCCGGCGGCCAGCTCGAGGAGCAGGTCCTGGGAATCGCTGACCACCTCGTCGATGCGGGCGTCCGGGCGGTCGGTCTTGTTGACCAGGATGATCACGGGCATCTTGGCGGCCAGCGCCTTGCCCAGCACGAAACGGGTCTGCGGCAGCGGGCCCTCAGACGCGTCGACGAGGAGGACGACGCCGTCCACCATGGACAGCGCGCGCTCGACCTCGCCACCGAAGTCGGCGTGGCCGGGGGTGTCGATGACGTTGATGATGAGGTCGTTGCCGTCCTTGCCCTGGCCGGCCCGCCGGATGGCGGTGTTCTTGGCCAGGATGGTGATGCCCTTCTCGCGTTCCAGATCGCCGGAGTCCATCACACGGTCGGTGACTTCGCCGTGGTCGCTGAAGACGCCGGACTGCTCCAGCATGGCGTTGACGAGGGTGGTCTTGCCGTGGTCAACGTGCGCGACGATGGCGACGTTACGGAACTCAGGGTGGGACACGAGTGGGCTGCTCCTAGCGGAAGAAAAATCGGGCCATTATACGGCCACGATGGTGAACAGCCGTTAAGACTACTCCCCCGACGCCTGTGCTGCAGTATCGCCAGTGAGTGACGGTGGTCTTATCCGGTCCCGGCTCCCTCCGGTACGCGGTGCCGGGCGCGCCGTCCCGCGTGCCGACGCCGCGTCACCCCCCACCGTGTCATCGTGTCACCGTGTCATCCCGGCGGGCACTCCGCCCGTAAGTCCTCCGCCGGGATACCGATCTCGTCGATGATGTCACTGTTTTTCAGTTCCGTGGCCCGCTCGTGGCTGTACTCGTTGATGAGCACCTCCCCCGGCTTCAGCGCCCTGAGCTGCGTCATCGTGGCGGCGACCTGGGGAATGGCCTCGTCCCGGCCGGCGACGGTGCGGTCCGGGGTCGGGATGACGATGTAGATGAGGTCGTCGCTCTCCCGCATGGCTACCGGGTCGGTGGCCTCCCACGGCGGCTCGAGCGACTGGAGGTTGACGGTGACCCGCCCGTTCTGGGACCGGTCCGCAGCCAGCTCCCCCATGAGGACGTTCTCCTCGCTGCCCGGGAGTTTCTCCCGACCTTCGTAGACCCCGACGCCGTTGAGGCGGTAGTCGCAGGTGTCCACGTGCAGGAGGACCTCGCCGGCCTCGTTGAGTGACAGGGCGGATTCGCCGCGGACGTCGGCGGTGACGAGGTTGCCGCAGGCGGTGAGGGTGAGGGCGGCCCCGAGAACGTCGGCTGTCAGGGCGGCGCGGCGGGGTCCCGGGATCATGACCCTCACCCTATGGGTTTCACAGGAAATTCATTGTGATCTCTTTGTAACGAACTGGTCTCGAAGTGCGACAGTAGAAATGAGTCGCCCGTTTCGGGTTGACTGCGCAACGCAAGTGAATATTGTTGTGTAACGAAACTGTTGTGATTCGTGTGACTCACTACTGACTGACACCGGAAAGGTCCTCCGTGGGATCAACCATGCACCGCGTCTCCACCGCTGCCGCCACCGCCGTGGCCGCTGCCGCCCTCGCCGTCTCGACCACCCTTGTGCCGGTCGCCTCGGCCGCCCCCCTGCCGGGCCTGCCCTCCTCCATCCCGGGTTCCCCCTTGGACGAGCTGGGCCGCCCCACCCCGGCGACCGTGGCGCAGGTCCGCGACCTGGCCGAACAGCCGTGGTTACCGCGCGAGGCCCGCGATGCCATCCTCTCGGCCCTGGCGTTCTACGCCGGCACCGGCGACGACGAGGCCGGCACCCCCCTGCCGGAGGACGCCCCGCCGTTCACCCAGTTCCTCTGGCCCACGGTGTCCGGCTCCTGCATCGGCGGGGAACTCGACGCGGTCGGCTCCGCCATCGCCGTCCCGGGTCCCACGGAGATCCCTGCCCCGGGCGCCGCCGACGGCCAGACCGCCTTCGTCTTCACCGCCCTCGGCACCGCTGCCGCAGCAGCCGACCAGGGCCGCATGCACGTCCAGTGGTTCAACCTGGACAACCTGCGTCACGGTTCGACCCCGCTGGGCAACAACGGCATCAACCCGGAGGGCCCCGCCACCCTGTCGGGCACCGCCGACACCGGGCACGGCACCGTCGTCGCCATCGTCTCCGGCGATGTCCGCACCGAGAACGCCACCTGCTCCTTCATCCCCACGGCCGCCATCATCGATGCGAGGTAAACACACGTGACCGCTGATCTGCACCCGATCAAGGAAGAGACCTTCGACACCACGGACCGCGTCAACGTGGATCCGAAGGGCTACCTCCGCGAGGTGGACACCTACCGGGTCACCGATTTCGGGCTCTACATGGCCCGCGGCGCCAACCACCCGAAGTTCGGCTACCTGGAGTCGTGGCTGCTCCCCCAGCTGGGACTGCGTGCCAACATCTTCCACTTCCGTGAGGGTGTCAACCAGCGGCAGGACTACTACTTCGACGTCGCAGACATCAACGTCGACGGCGCGGTGTGGTCCACCCGTGACCTCTACGTCGACCTCATCTCCGTGACCGGCGAGCCGATCGACGTCCAGGACATCGACGAGCTGGCCGCCGCCACCTCCGCCGGCCTCATCACCGCGGAGGACGCCGAACGCGCCATCGACACGACCCTCACCGCGGTGGAGGGCATCACCCGCCACCAGGACGATCCGATGAAGTGGCTGCGCACCCTCGGCATCGAACTGACCTGGGCCGACAGCGTCGAACTGGTCCCCGCCGATTAACTGTGTCCCCAGACACATTTCCGGGCTAGAGTTGGTGGTGACAGCATCCGCCGACCCCGAAGGACATGCCATGTCCCAGCCCGATGACACCACCCCCGAGAACACGACCGAGAAGAAGCTCACCTGGGAGTTCCCCGAGGACAAGCCGTTCACCCACAACCATCCCGAACGTCCCGGTAAGTCGAACCGGGAGGAACGTCAGGAGCTGCCGGAGGAATGGGGCCAGGAGTCTTTCCCGGCCAGTGACCCGCCGGCCAACTACTGAGGTCCTCCCGCCCCGCTAGGGTTGTGCCATGACGACGATCTACCACAACCCCCGCTGCAGCACGTCCCGCAAGGCCCTCGACTACCTGCGGGAGCGTGGCATCGAGCCGGAGATCATCCGGTACCTGGACACCCCACCGAGCGTGGCGGAGCTGTCGCGGCTTCTCGACGTCGCGGGGCTGCGCCCCCACGACGCCGTCCGCACGCGCGAGGCCGAGTACAAGGATCTGGGTCTGGGCCCCGACACCCCTGACGACGAGCTGCTCGCCGCGATGGTCGCCCATCCGCGCCTGATCCAGCGCCCGATCGTGGTCACGGACAAGGGCGTGCGCATCACGCGGCCGTTGGAGACGATCGACGAGATTCTCTGACATAAGAAATTTTTGTTGCATTCGGCGGCGACTTCACGTTTCCTCGGGGGTACCACCATCAGCCCCCTACGGGAGGACACATCATGAGAGTCGTTGTCGTCGGCGCCACCGGAAACGCGGGTACCGCGGTGCTGCGCGCCCTGCAGGACACCCCGGAAGTCACCGACATCGTCGGCATCGCCCGCCGACTGCCGGACCCGGACACCGCCCCGTACGCCGGGTGCACCTGGGAATCGGTCGACATCGCCGCCGCCAGTGACGCAGCGGACGCGATCACCGACCTCGCGGAGATCTTCCGCGGGGCGGACGCCGTCATCCACCTCGCCTGGCTCATCCAGCCCAATGACCAGCGGGAGCTGCTCCGCCGTGTCAACGTCGAGGGCACCCGCCGCGTCGCCGAAGCCGTGGCCCGGTCCGGAGTCCCCCAGCTCGTCGTCGCCTCCTCGGTCGGCGCCTACGCCCCCGACAGCGCCCGCGAGGACCGCGGGGCCGACACCATCCCGCCGCTGCGGGACGAGTCCTTCCCCGTCGGCGGGATCGACTCCTCCCACTACAGCGTGGACAAGGCCGCCCAGGAGGACGTCCTCGACCAGTTCTGCGCCGCGCACCCCGACATCGCGGTCGCCCGTCTCCGCCCAGGCCTGATCTTCCAGGCAGACGCCGGTTCGGAGATCCAGCGCTACTTCCTCGGTGGTGCCGTCCCGGTGCAGCTGCTGAGGACCGGGCGGCTGCCCGCGCTGACGGTGCCGAAGGGCATCTACCTGCAGGCGGTCCACGCCGACGACATCGGACGCGCGTATGCGGCGGCCGTCGTGAAGCGCGCTGACGGAGCCTTCAACGTCTGCGCAGATGATGTCCTCGGCCCGCAGGAGCTGGCGGACATCGTCGACCACGGCCGGTTCCTGGAGATACCGCCGGCCCTGGTGCGGGCCGCCCTGGTCACCGCCCACAAGTCCGGCCTGGTCCCCGCGGACGTCGGCTGGCTCGACATGGGGATGCAGGTGCCCCTGCTGGACAACACCCGCGCCAAGAACGAGCTCGGGTGGCAACCCCGGGTCACCGCGGCCGACGCCCTCCGCGAGCTGCTCGACGGCATGGTCGCCGGGCAGGGCCTGGCCTCTCCTCCCCTGCGACCCCGGAACTCCGACGAGCAGCATGTCGCCGCTGTCGGCGAGCCGGCCGGAGCGGGCGCGGCCGCCGGAGACGGCACCGCCGCCGTCAACCCCGAGGACGGGGCCCTCACCGAGGACCTGCTGTCCCTCTACCTCTCCGACCACCTCACCGGCGCCACCGCAGGTGTCAACCGCATCGAGCGGATGGCCGACGACTACCAGGACACCCCCGTCTACGCCCGACTGGCGGCCCTGGCCGATGAGATCCGCGCGGACCGGGAGCTGCTGCGCAACGTCATCGACGACCTCGGCATCCGCCGTCGCCCCTACCGTCAGGCCGCGGCCTGGGTCGGCGAGCGGGTGGGCCGGCTCAAGCTCAACGGCCGGGTGGTGGAACGCTCCCCGATGACCCTGCTGCTGGAGACCGAGCTCATGCGTTCCGCTGTCGCCGGCAAGCTCGGCGGCTGGGAGACCCTCCGTGAGCACGCCTCCGAGCTGCACCTCGACGCGACGGTCTACGACCGGCTCATCGAGGCGGGACACCGCCAGCTGGCCACTCTCGACGAGATCCACGAGTACGCTCGTACCAGGGCGCTGCGTGATGACCGCCACACCTACTGGACGTGACGGATGGATCCCGTGAGCGCTCACCACTCCGTCTGAGAAAGGACACCATCATGGCTGAAGAGAACATCACCCCGGTCCCCGAGCACGAGCAGGACCCGGCCAAGCAGGAGGACACCTCCGACATCGGCAAGCGTGACGGCGCCGACCGGGATGAGCTCGTCGAGGAGTGGGGCGAGGACTCCTTCCCCGCCAGCGACCCGCCGGCGAATTACTGATCCCCACCACCCGCACAACGGCCTGCCGGCCACCACACCGGTCGGCCGTTCCTGCTCTGAAGAATCGACCACTCCATGTTTCCCCAGACCTACGACACCGCCGCCCGTGAGGCCGCCGAGAAGATCAGCCGACTCTCACAGGACCGCGGGCTCACCGTGGCCGCCGCCGAGTCCCTCACCGGCGGCACCCTCGCCGCCTGCCTGGCCGCCGCCCCCGGCTCCTCCGACTGGTTTGCCGGCGGGGTGGTCAGCTACCAGACGCGCACCAAGTGCGAGGTCCTCAACCTCCCCGAAGGCCAGCCGGTGATCACCGAAGCCGCCGCCCTGGCCATGTGTCAGGGGGTCGCCGAGCTCATGCGTTGCGACGCCGCCGTCGCCGTCACCGGTGCCGGCGGCCCCGGCCCGCAGGAGGGACACCCCGCCGGCACCGTCTGGGTCGCCGCGCAGGTGGGCGAGCGTCGCAGAGCGCGACTCCACCACTTCCCCGGTGACACCGGGGCGATCCTCGCCCGGACCCGACAGCACGCCCTCGAGCTGCTGCTCACACTCATGACCACCGACAACCCGGAAGGGACATCATGAAAGCCGTGACCTGGCAGGGAAAGCGCTCCGTCAGCGTGGACACCGTGCCTGACCCCGTCCTCGAACAGGACAATGACGTGATCATCGAGGTCACCTCCACCGCGATCTGCGGATCTGACCTTCACCTCTACGAGGTGCTCGGGCCGTTCATGGACCCCGGTGACATCATCGGCCACGAACCCATGGGCCGCGTGGTTGAGGCGGGACCCACCTCCGGCCTCTCGGTGGGCGACCGTGTGGTCGTCCCCTTCACCATCGCCTGCGGGTCCTGCTGGATGTGCGACCGCAGGCTGTACTCCCAGTGCGAGACCACCCAGGTCACCGAACAGGGCAACGGCGCCCGGCTGTTCGGCTACTCCCGCCTGTACGGCTCCGTCCCCGGTGGGCAGGCCCAGTATCTGCGGGTGCCGCACGCCAACTTCGGCCCGGTGAAGGTCGGCGAGGAACTTCCCGACCACCGTTATCTCTTCCTCAGCGACGTCCTCCCGACCGCCTGGCAGGGTGTGCGGTACGCCGGCGTCGGTCCCGGAGACACCCTCGCGGTGTTCGGGCTGGGACCGATCGGTCAGATGGCCGCCCGCATCGGCGTCCACCTGGGGGCTCGCGTCTTCGGCATCGATCCGGTGGCGGAGCGTCGGGACATGGCCGCCCGCCACGGTGTCGAGGTCCTCGACTTCACCGCCGAGACCAACGCGGAGATCCGGGACGCCACCGGTGGTCGCGGCCCGGATGCGGTGGTCGACGCGGTCGGCATGGAGGCACACGGTTCCCCGGTCGGGAAGGCGGCGCATACGGCAGTCGGGTTCCTGCCCGATGCCCTGGCCCGCCCGCTCATGGAGCACGCGGGTCTCGACCGGCTGGCCGCGCTGCACTCGTCGATTGATCTGGTGCGCCGCGGTGGCACCGTCTCGCTCAGCGGTGTCTACGGCGGTGAGGCCAGCCCCATGCCGCTGTTGACGATGTTCGACAAGCAGATCCAGCTGCGGATGGGCCAGGCGAATGTCCGCGCGTGGATCGACGACCTGCTGCCACTGGTGGAGGATCCCGCCGATCCGCTCGGCGTCGACGATCTGGTCACCCACCGCCTCCCGCTTGACGACGCCCCGGGCGCCTACGAGATGTTCCAGGACAAGACCGACGGCTGCATCAAGGTGGTCCTCGACCCGCAGGCCTGAGGGCTGCCCGGCCCTGCCCGGGCAGCAACAGACCCCGCCGCCGCACACTGATCGTGCGGTGGCGGGGTCTGTTGCTGTCAGGTGGATCAGACGCGGGTGCTGCCGGCGCCTGCTCCCCCGTCCTCGGTGAGACCGAGCTGGGATCCGGTGCCCAGCTCGATGTTGAGGCCCGGGACCGACTCGATGAGGTCGCGGGTGTAGTCCTGCTGCGGGTTGGCGAAGATCTCGTCCGCCGTCCCCTGCTCCACGACCGCACCCTGCTTCATCACGACGACTTCATCGGCGATCTGACGGACCACGGCGAGATCGTGGGTGATGAACAGGTAGGACAGGTCCAGTTCGTCCTGCAGCTCGGCGAGCAGCTGGATGATCTGGTTCTGCACCAGCACGTCGAGCGCGGAGACGGCCTCGTCGAGGACGAGCACCTCCGGCTTCAGCGCCAGGGCACGGGCGATCGCGATGCGCTGCCGCTGACCACCGGAGAGCTCGTTGGGGAATCGACGCATGGCTGACCTCGGCATGGCGACCATGTCGAGCAGATCCGCCACGCGGGCCTCCCGGTCCTTGCGGGTGCCCACCTTGTGCAGTGCCAACGGCTCCTCGATGCACTTGTAGATGGAGTACATCGGGTCGAGCGAGCCGTAGGGGTTCTGGAAGACGACCTGCATCTTGCGACGCATCTCGAACAGTTCCTTGCCCGACAGGGTGGACAGGTCGGTGCCCTTGTAGAACACCTTGCCCTCGCTCGGCTCCAGGAGGTTGAGCACCATGTTCGCGGCGGTGGACTTACCGGAACCGGACTCGCCGACCAGTGCCAGGGTCGAACCCCTGCGCAGGGTGAATGAGACGTCATCGACAGCGCGGAGGGACTTCTTGTCGCCGCGGGAGCCGCGGACGTCGAAAATCCTGGTGAGGTTCTCGACGCGGATGACCTCCTCCGTCTCCTGGACGTCACCCTTGGCCACCAGTTCCGCCGACTGCTCGCCGGCGGCCAGCGCGGACTGGATGCGCGACGACGCCAGGGACGGCGCAGCCTTCACCAGACGCTGGGTGTACGGGTGCTGCGGGTTGCGCAGGATCTGCAGGCTCGGTCCGGACTCGACGATGCGTCCACGGTGCATGACCACGAGGTGCTCGGCACGCTCGGCGGCCAGGCCCAGATCGTGGGTGATGAACAGGACGGCGGTGCCCAGGTCCCGGGTCAGGCCCTCCAGGTGATCGAGAATGCGCTTCTGCACCGTCACGTCGAGCGCGGAGGTCGGCTCATCGGCGATGAGCAGCTTCGGGCGGGCGGCCAGGCCCACGGCGATGAGAGCACGCTGGCGCATGCCGCCGGAGAACTCGTGCGGGTACTGCTTGGCGCGCCGCTCGGCGTCGGGAAGCCCGGCCTCCTCGAGCAGCTCCGTGACGCGGGCACCCACCTCGGAGCCCTTGACCACGTTGTTGGCCTTGAGCGACTCGGCGACCTGGGTGCCGATCCGCCACACGGGGTTGAGGTTGGACATCGGGTCCTGCGGCACGAGACCGATCTCGGAACCACGGTACTTCTGCATCTGCTTGTCGGACAGACCGGTGATGTCCTCACCGTCGAAGATGATCTGCCCGTCGGTGACGGTGCCGGTGCCCGGCAGCAGGCCGAGGATCGACATCGCCGCGGTGGACTTGCCAGAACCGGACTCGCCGACGATGGCGACGGACTGGCCCGGGTAGATGGTCATGTTGATGCCGCGGACGGCCTCGACGATGCCGGTGGAGGACGTGAAGGCGATCTTGACGTCCTTCATCTCCAGCAGCGGCGCCTGGGCGGTGCCGGCGGCGTCGGTGGCACCGATGTTGCCGGTGTTGTCGGTGTTGTCGGTGTTGTCGGTGGTGGTCATCGCTTCCTCGCCTTCGGATCCAGGGCGTCGCGGACGACGTCACCCATCATGATGAAGCTGAGCACGGTCAGCGCCAGCGCCATGGCCGGATAGAACAGGACCATCGGGCGGGTACGCAGGCTGGCCTGGGCGGCGGAGATGTCGCCACCCCAGCTGACGATGGTCGGCGGCAGGCCGATGCCCAGGAAGGACAGGGTGGCCTCGGCGACGATGAAGGTGCCCAGTGCGACGGTGGCGTAGACGATGATCGGGGCCGCCGCGTTGGGGAGGACGTGGCTGGTGAGGATCTTCCACTTCGACGCGCCGAGTGCGCGGGCGGCGGTGACGTACTCCTCATTCTTCACGCTCAGGACCGCACCACGGGTGATACGGGCGATGTTGGTCCAGCCGAACAGGCCGAGGACGAGCACGACGGTGGCCACCGTGCGGTAGTCCTTGAACACCTGCATGACGACGATGGCGGCGAGCACCAGCGGGACGGCGAAGAAGATGTCCGTCAGGCGGGAGAGCAGGGTGTCCAGGATGCCGCCGAAGTAACCGGCGAGCGCGCCGATGGTCGTGCCGATGAGCACGACGAGGGCGGTGGTGAGGATGCCCACGGACACAGAGGCACGGGCACCATAGATGGTACGGGCGAAGATGTCACAGCCCTGACGGTCGAAGCCGAAGGGGTGGCCCGGCTGCGGCTCGTCGAGGGAGTTGGCGAGCACGCACATGCGCGGGTCGGTGGAGGTGAACAGCTGCGGGAACATGGCCAGCAGGACCGCCACGAGAATGAGAACGGCGGAGACCCAGAACAGCGGACGGCTGCGCAGGTTACGCCACGCCTGACGCCACTGGGACACCGGGGCGGACTCGTCGGACACCGCGTCGACGGCACCGAGGCCGGTCTCGTCGGTCTCGGCGATGTAGTGGTCCTGCCCGGGGCGCAGTTCGGAACGGCTGCGCAGTCGGTTGCCGGCGAGGATCTCCTCCTCGCCGGCGGGGTTGGAGACGTTGCGGTTGATGTCAGGCATATCGGATCCTCGGGTCGAGCACGGCGTAGATCAGGTCCACGATGAGGTTGGCGATGATGTACACGATGACCAGCACGGTGGTGAAGGACACGACCGTGGTCGGTTCGCCCTTGATGATGGCCTGGTAGATCGAGCCACCGACGCCGTTGATGGCGAAGATGCCCTCGGTGACGATCGCGCCACCCATGAGCGCACCCAGGTCCGCACCCAGGAAGGTGGCCACCGGGATGAGCGAGTTACGCAGGACGTGTCGGCCCATGACCCGGCCGTTGCTCAGGCCCTTGGCCCGGGCGGTACGGACGTAGTCGGCGCGCAGGTTCTCACTGACGGACTGCCGGGTCAGGCGGAGCACGTACGCGAAGGACACAGCTCCCAGCACGACCGCCGGCATGAGCAGCGAGGTGAAGTCCTCTCTCGAGCCGACGGTGACCGGCAGGATCCCCCATTTCACACCCACGAGGAACTGGAGGACGAAGCCGATGACGAAGGACGGCACGGCGATGACGATCAGCGACATGACCAGGACGGTGGAGTCGAAGATGCCGCCGCGACGGACACCGGCGATGACACCGAAGATGATGCCGAAGACGGCCTCGAAGACCAGCGCCATGGCGGCCAGTTTGATGGTGACCGGGAAGGCGTTGGCCATCACGCTGGAGACGGGCTGGCCGGAGAAGGTGGTGCCGAAGTCGAGCGTGAAGATGCCCTTGATGTAGAGCAGGTACTGGACGATGAAGGGTTTGTCCAGGTTGTACTCGGCCTCGATGCGGGCGCGAGCGGCCTCGGTCAGTCCGCGGTCGCCGCCGAGGGCTTCGACCGGGTCGCCGGGCATGAGGAAGACGAGTGCGTAGATGAGCAGCGTGGCTCCGAAGAACACGGGGATCATCTGGAGCAGTCGTCGCCCGATGTAGCGCAACATAACTATTCCTTAGCTAGATCCGTTCGGGCACCTGACCGCAGGCACGACCAAACCCCGCGTGAGTGACCCTCACGCGGGGTAAGTCGAACTGGTCAGATGTCACGGATCAGATCGTGGTCCGTGGCGGTCTACTGCTTGGTGATCTCGTAGTACACCGGGACAGACTTCCAGGAGAAGGTGACGTTGTCGACGTTCTCGCTGTAGCCGCCCGCGACGTTGGAGTACCAGAGCGGGATGGCCGGCAGGTCCTGGAACAGGATCTCCTGGGCCTCGTTGTAGATGCCGGCGGCCGCCTCCGGGGAGTCAGAGCCTGCGGCCTCGGCCAGCTTGGCGTCGAAGTCCGGGTTGGAGTAGTCGCCGTCGTTGGAGCCGGCGCCGGTGCCGTAGAGCGGGCCGAGGAAGTTACCCGCGGACGGGTAGTCGGCCTGCCAGCCGGCACGGAAGGCGCCCTGGATGGTGCGGCCGGTGACGTCATCGCGCAGGGACTTGAAGTCCGGGTACGGGTTGCCCACAGCCTCGATGCCGAGGTTGTTGCGGATGGAGTTGGTCACCGCGTCGACCCAGGCCTGGTGGCCACCGTCGGCGTTGTAGGAGAGGGTGAACTCACCGGTGAACGGAGCGATCTCGTCGGCCTGGGCCCACAGCTCCTTGGCGCGCTCGGGATCGAAGTCGAGGACATCGTTGCCGGCGACGTCACCGTCGTAGCCCGGGAGGACCGGGGAGGTGAAGTCGGTGGCCGGGGTGCGGGTGCCCTCGAAGATGGTGTTGGTGATCTCTTCGCGGTCGATGGCGTGGGACAGGGCCTGGCGGCGCAGCTTGCCCTCTTCGCCACCCCAGTGCTCGAGGCTCTCCGGGATGGTGAAGGACTGGAAGACGGCGGAGGGCTGGTTCACGGCGCGCTCGCCGAGCTCGTCCTCGAAGGTGGAGAAGGCGATGTCCGGGATGGCGTCCAGGGTGTCGAGGTTGCCGGCCAGGAGGTCGTTGTAGGCGGCGTCCTGCTGGGCGTAGAAGACGAACTTGATGCCGTCGTTCTGCGGGGTGCGCTCGCCCTGGTACTCCTCGTTCGGGACGACGGTGGCGTCCTGGTTGTGGTTCCACTCCAGGAGCTTGTAGGGGCCGTTACCGTTCGGGTTCTCGCCGAAGGCGGCCTCGTCCTCGCGTGCCTCGTCCGGCAGCGGGTAGAAGGCGGAGTAGCCCAGACGCTGCGGGAAGTCGGCCTCGGGCTGGTTGAGCTCGATGGTGAAGGTCTTGTCGTCGACGACCTGCAGGCCCTCCATGGACTCGGCACCCTCCTCGTAGCCCATGATCGGCTCGAAGAAGTAGGCGGAGAGGTGGGAGTTGGCCACCGCGTGGTTCCAGGTGTCCACGAAGTGCTGCGCGGTGATCTCAGTGCCGTCGGCGAAGGTCCAGCCGTCCTTGAGGGTGACGCGGAAGGTCTTGTCACCCTCCGGCTCGATCGACTCGGCCATCTCGTTGTGGATCTTGCCCTCGGCGTCGTAGTAGACGAGGCCGGAGTAGATCAGGTCGACGATGTTGCCGCCGCCCACTTCGTTGGTGTTGGACGGGATGAGCGGGTTCTGCGGCTCGGTGCCGTTGGCGGTCACGTAGTTGTCGCCGCCCCCGTTGCCGTCGCCGCCGCCGTTGGCCGAGTCACCGTTGCCGGAGTCGGAGTCGCCGCAGGCAGCCAGGCCGAATACCAGGGTGGTGGCAGCCAGCGCCCCGAACGCTTTCTTTCTGAGAGTCATGCTGTGGACCTCCAGGTCGATATGGGTGTTTGACCAAGCATAAACTGTGACCCGGCTCATTAAAATTGCCGCACCGCCCCGCCGTCACGTTTTGGCCGGAAAGCCACCGGGTCTACGCCGGCGTAACGGGCCGTTCACCTGCCGTTTGCCACATCAGACGTCTGGCAACTGCCCGTGAATGTTTATCGCCGGGCCACCCCCGCCACCCCCGGAGAATCCTTCCGGGGTCCACTCCAGTTCGAAGTCAACGGGCAGATCCCCGTGCTCTGCGAAGTGCCCGGCCTCCTGCTCCGCCCACATGTCCCACCACGGTTCGTAGTCGGCGTCCCGGGCGAGAGCCCGGGCCCTACGGACGGTGACGGGGGCACTGAGGCGGACAGTGAGGACGTCGCCAAGCAGTCCCGCAGCGGCCACCGACGCCTCGGTGATCGCCCCCACTCCCTCGATGAGGAGCGAATCCCCCGGGTCCAGAAACACCCGGTCGGCAGGAACGGAGTTCTCCCAGTCCCAGCGGCGATAGCCGGGCCGGGTGGGGTGCAGGACATCGTCGACGACCATGCGGGAGGCGGCCGCAAGCCCCGACCAGCCCGGGTAGAAGTCGTCGAGGTGCACCACGGGGATCCCGGTGCGACGGGAGACGGCCTCGGCGAAGGTGGTCTTGCCGGCACCGGAGGGGCCGTCGACGAGGACGGTGAGGCGGGTCATGCCACCCCCAGGAAACGGAAGGAGCCGACGGCGACGGCGATGCCGATCGACGCGACGGACACCACCAGGCACACGGCCATGACGATCCAGTCGCGCGCGGACAGGCTCGACTCGCGCGCCCAGGTTCGGCCGTGCTCGGCGACGCGGTTGAAGCCGCGGGCCTCCATGGCGGTGGCGAGCTTGGCTCCCCGGCGCAGCGACAGGACGAGCAGGCCGAAGGCGAGGGTGAGGAAGTAGCGGATCCGGCCCTGGTCGGCGATCCCCCGGGCCCGGCGCGCGCGACGCATGGAGTCGAGGTCGTCGCGGAACAGCGACACCAGGCGGGCGGCGGCCACGGCGCCGAGGACGAAACGTTCAGGCAGGCGCAGGACCTGGGCCAGGCCGTCGCCGAGGTCGGTGGGGTCCACGTCCGCGGACAGGACGATGACGGGCAGGCCGACGGCGAGGACACGGACGAAGATCGCCGCGGCCAGCTGGAGGGAGTTGTCGGTGACGTGGGCGAAGAGGAACTGGGCGTAGGTTTCCCCCTCCGGTCGGCCGTAGAGGGCCATGGGGATGGCGGCCAGCGGCGCGGCGAGCAGGATGGGCCAGCCGCGGCGCAGCAGCCGGCCCCAGCTGACGCCGCAGAAGGGGGCGACGAGGACGGTGAAGGCCAGGGCCACCCCGGCGGAGACGACGTCGACCGACAGCAGCAGCGGGGTGGTCAGCAGGATGAGCCCGAGGATGCGGGTGACGGGGTTGATGTCGCGCAGGAGGTTCACCGGATCACCACCTCATGATCGCCGAGGGCGTGGCGGTAGGCCTCGTCGTGGGTGATGGACAGGACCGTCACCCCGTCGGCGGTGAGCTGCCGGACCAGGCCGACCAGTTCGGTGAAGGTGCCGGGGTCCTGGCCGAAGGTCGGTTCGTCGAGGACCACCAGTGTCGGCGCGTTGACCAGGGCGGTGGCCACGGACAGGCGGCGTTTCTCCCCGCCGGAGAGGGTGAAGGGGTTGGCCTCGGCGAGATGCGCCAGCCGCAGGCGGGTCATGAGCTCGTCGATCCGATCCGGGTCACCTCCGGACACCGCCATCTCCTCGCCGACCGTCCGGGCGACGAACTGGTGCTCGGGGTCCTGGAAGACGTAGCCGATGCGGTCGGCCAGCTGCCGGGAGGTCCAGGCGTGGGGCGCCTTCCGCAGTCCCTGGCGCAGGTCCTCGGCGTAGTGCAGTCGACCGCCCTCCGGGGGCAGGAGTCCGGCCAGGGTCAGAGCCAGGGTGGACTTGCCGGCGCCGTTGGGCCCGGTGAGCACGGTCGAGCATCCGGCGGGCAGGTCCAGGGTCCGGGGTGGGCCCCAGATGGTCTGCAGCTCACGGGCCTCGACCAGGGAACGCGTCCCGGCGGGGACGCCGGGGGCGGCGGGCAGCACCGGCAGCGACGGCAGGTCGTCGGCGGTGGTCTCCACAAGGCGGGCACTGCCCCCGCCACCGGAGCCACCGGCCGTGCCGGCCGTGCCGGTCGTGCCGGACTCCAGGCGCAGGAACCGGTCCATCATCGCCCGCCACAGGTGCGGGCGGTGTTCCACGACGATGAGGGCGGCTCCGGTCTCGGCCACCACGGCCTCGACGGCCTCGACGATCTCGGTCTGTCCGGCCGGGTCGAGGTTGGCGGTGGGCTCGTCGAGGAGGATGAGTTCGGCACCCATGGCGATGACGCCGGCCAGCGCCAGCCGCTGCTTCTGCCCGCCGGAGAGGTACCGGGTGGGATGGTCGAGCGGCAGGTCCAGTCCGACCAGATCGAGGGCGCGGCGGACCCGGGGCCAGATCTCGTCGCGGGGGACACGGAGGTTCTCGCAGCCGAAGGCGACGTCGTCGCCGATGCGGGAGGAGATGACCTGGGAGTCGGGGTCCTGCAGGACCATGCCGACGGTGCCGCGGACGGTGAGGGTGCCGGCCTGGTCGCCGTCCTCCTCGTCACCGAGCAAGCCGGCCAGGGCGGCCAGCAGGGTGGACTTGCCTGCCCCGGAGTCGCCGGTGAGCAGGATCCGCTCGCCGCGCCGGACGGTGAGGTCGATGCCGGACAGTGCCGGGTGGATGCGGGAGGCGTGCCGCCAGCCGAGGCCGCGGGCCTCGACGAGCGGAGCCATCACACGCGCTTTCGGCCGGCGGCGAAACGGTCGAGGGCACCGGTCGCGGCCAGTGCCCTGACCAGCCAGTGACCGAGCAGGCCGGCGAGGATCGCGCTGGAGATGACCAGGCAGGTGAGGTAGATGGAGTTGAAGGTCAGCGACTTGGCCAGGTTGGCGCTGGTGAACAGCTCGAGGATGAACGCCCCCACGGCCGCGCCGACGCCGGCGAGCATGGCCACCGGGAGGGTGAAGCGGCGGTAGCCGAAGGCGGCGAAGACGAGCTCGGCGCCGAGGCCCTGGGCCAGGCCGGAGTACATCGTCTCGATCCCCCACTGGTTACCCAGCAGGGCGGAGACGATCGCGGCGAGCAGTTCGACGAACAGGGCGGCGCCCGGTTTGCGGATCACCAGCCCGCCGAGGACGCCGCCGATGAGCCAGATCCCCACGGCGAGGCCGCCGAAGCCGGGGGTGAGTGCGTCCATGGCGGTGAACCAGGCATAGCCGATGGAGTTCCACAGCCAGAAGATGAGGCCGCAGGCCACACCCAGGACGGAGGCGATGATGATGTCGATGACGCGCCAGGAGGCGCGCGAGGAATCAGTGGTCACAGTATGTCTCCCTAGCGCCGGTACTAACCGGATCAGGTTCGACGGTTCGCCGTGGACGGCGTCTCAGCCCGGAGTTTCACCGGGCACCCGTGGTGTCAATGTGCGCCGGTCAGTCTAGCCCACCCGCAGCAGGGGTGGATCTCGGGCCCACCCATCGGGTGCCCGGCTCTCCCCCGGCGCGTTTCCACTCCACCTCGATGCTCTCCGCCCCGAAGCCCTCGGCCAGCTCCACCACCCCGGTGCCCACCATGGCCTCGAGCTGGTTGACGTCGTCGGCGGCGCACTCCAGATGGAGCAGGAGGATCCCGTCGCCGGCGATCATGTCCACCTCGGCGTCGTGGCCCCAGGTGAACATGAGGTGGCCGCGGCCCAGGTCGTCGTCCCAGTCGGTGTGGGCGGCGTGCGCGAAGCGGGCGGCCAGTGACCTGGCGTACCGCCCTGGCTTCTCGCAGCGGACGCGGGCGGTGGCGGAGGCGGTCATGCCACTCAGGCTACCCCAGGGGTGTCTGCTCTCCGCGCTGTTCCAGCACCGTCAGCAGGAGATCGTGCAGGCGGGTGTCCACGCCCACAGCATCGCCCATCCGGCAGACCGCACCCACCTGAGCGTCGAGCTCGGTCTCCCCCGCCGGGGCTCCGGAGACCAGGTCGCGGTGCATGGAGCTGGTGGCCATAGCGGGCATGCGGTCGGCGAAGGCGAGGGTGTCGGCCACCGCGGTGGGTTCCAGCGGGACGCCGTGGGCCAGGGCGGTGTGGTGGATCTCCGTCATCATCGCGGCCAGCGAGTCCCGGTAACGGGTGCGCAACTGACCCAGCGGTGCCCCGGTCAGTGCCCCGAGGGCGCCGGTGGAGACGACGAACATGGCCTTGGCCCACACACCGACGAAGATGTCGTCCCGGATCACCGCCTCCACCCCGGCCGCGGTCAAGGCCGCGCCGAACTCGTCCACCCGTGGATCGTCGCTGCCGTCCCAGGTGCCGTAGGTGTAGGAGATGGGGCCGCCGTGGAACTCGACCGCACCGGGACCGGTGTGGTGGAAGTAGCCGCGCACGACGCCGGGCCAGGTGCGTTCCGTGCCCACGACGTCGGCGACCAGTTGCGGCACCTCGACCGAGTTCTGGGTCACCGCCACGGGTACGCCCTCCCCCAGCCCGGCGAGCATCCCCGTCAGGTCCGTCTCCGTGGTCGCCTTGACGGCGAGCAGCACCAGGTCGACCTCGCCTGCCTCGGACAGGGCAGGGACGGCCGGAACGGGGACGGGCGGGGCATCGTTGAGGGTGATGCCCCGGTCGCGCAGGACGGTGAGGGTCTCGCCGCGGGCGATGAACACGACGTCGTGTCCCGTCTCCACGAGGCGTCCGCCGAACCAGCCGCCGACCGCGCCGGCTCCGATGATCGCGATTCTCATGTCGGCCAAGTCTAGGTGCGCACACCTACCGCCGGGCGTAGTATTTCACTGTTCAGTACGACCCCCTGCTCCCCCCCAGCACCCGTCCAACGAAAGGTTCCGCCATGGCCGGTGGCCTCATTGCCCTGCTTGACGACGTCGCCCTCATCGCCCGGAGCGCCGCCGCCAGCATCGACGACGTCGCCGCGGCCGCCGGCAAGACGTCCATGAAGGCGGCCGGCGTCGTCGTGGATGACGCTGCGGTGACCCCCCGGTACGTCGCGGGCGTGAACCCGACCCGGGAGCTGCCGATGATCTGGCGGATCACCAAGGGCTCGTTGTTCAACAAGCTCGTCATCATCCTGCCGATCGCGCTGCTGCTGTCGTGGATCGCCCCGTGGGCGCTCACCCCGATCCTCATGGTCGGCGGTACGTACCTGTGCTTCGAGGGTGCGGAGAAGATCCTGCACAAGGTCCTGCCCCACGACGGCCACGCGGAGGAGAAGACGCCGGTCAAGGACCAGGTCAACGCCAAGGAGGCGGAGGACAAGCTGGTCAAGGGTGCCATCACCACGGACCTCATCCTGTCGGCGGAGATCATGGTCATCTCGCTCAACGAGATCGCCGATCAGCCGATGCTCTTCCGCGCAGCCGTCCTCGTCGTCGTGGCCATCGGCATCACCGCCCTGGTCTACGGTGCCGTCGCCCTGCTGGTGAAGATGGATGACGTCGGCCTGCACATGGTGGAGACCGGCAGGGGTGAGGCCTTCGGCCGCGGCCTGGTCGCCGCCATGCCGAAGATCCTCACCGCCATCTCCGTCATCGGCACCTTCGCCATGCTGTGGGTCGGTGGCCACATCATCGTCGTCGGTCTCGAGGAGTTCGGGATCACCTGGCCGTACGACTTCATCCACGGCCTCGAGGTCGCGGCCGGCGGCGGGTTCCTCGGGTGGCTCGTCAACACCTTCTTCTCCCTCATCGTCGGACTCATCTGGGGTGTCATCGTCGCCGGCATCGTCATGGGCGTGAAGAAGATGACCGGCCGCAAGGCCGTCGACTCGGTCCACCACGAGCAGTAGGATCACGGGCGTGCTCGCCCGGATCCTGCTCCTCACCGTCCTCGGCGGCATCATTGCCGGGCTCATCGGTGGGGCGCTGGCCTGGCTCATCCACCGGATCCAGCTCCTGGCCGGCGGGCTCGAGGTCATCCACCCCGTCGTCGCGGCGGGGCTCGGCGGTGTGCTCGCCGGCGCCGGCTGGTGGCTGCTGCGCCGGCACGGCCCGGTCCGCGGGGTCGAGGACACCCTGCTCACCGATGACCGGCTGCCGTTGCGCCGCACCGTCGCGGATGCCCTGCTGCAGATCCTGGCCGTCGGGTCCGGCGTGTCCCTCGGCCGGGAGCAGGCGCCCCGCCAGGCGTCGGCCGCCGTCCTCGACGCCCTGGCCCGCCGGTTCACCGTGCCGGTGGAGGCCCGCCGGCTGCTCATCGGCGCGGCCGCCGGCGCGGGCCTGGCCGCGGTGTACAACGTCCCGCTGGCCGGCCTGCTCTTCGCCGTGGAGGTCCTGCCCGGTCGGCGGACCTGGCGCTCGGTGGCGGTGGCCGCCCTCATGTCCGCGATCGCGACGGTCACCGCCTGGCTCATCATGGGCATCCGCCCGATCTACCGGTTTCCCGAGGTCGCCTTCGACGTGACCACCCTCGCCTGGCTCGCGGCCGCCGTTCCCCTCACGGTTGTCGCAGGCCGTGGGTTCCTCGCCCTCGTCGGTCTCGTCCAGCGCCACGGGGTGTCGTCCCCGGCGTGGCTGCCGCTGACCGTCGGAGTGGCCACCGCCGGTGTCGTCGCGGTCTCCTTCGTCCTGCCCGGGGTCACCGGCAACGGCGAGCTCATCGTCCGCACCGCCTTCGACGCGGACTCCCCCGCCTGGGTCTTTCTCGCCCTGCTGGTGGCCAAGCCGTTGCTCACCGCGTTCTCCCTCGGTTCGGGCGCGGTGGGTGGCACGCTCACCCCGGCACTCGCCGTCGGTGCCGCCCTCGGCGGGCTGGTGGGTGTGCTGGTCGGGGTGGACCCCGGGCTGGTGGCCGTCTTCGCCCTCATCGGTGCCGCCGGGGTGCTGGCGGTCATGCAGCAGTCGCCGCTGTTCGCGGCGGTCATCGCCTGGGAGCTGACGTGGGCGCCGTGGTGGACGCTGCCGCTGCTCGTCGTGGTGGCGGTCGCCGCCTACGGTGTCGACCGGTGGGTCAGGTCAGCAGCAGCAGGGAGACAGCCATGACCGCCATACCGGCGATGAGGCCGTAGACGGCGGTGTGGTGGCGGCCGGTGGCCTGCGCGGTGGGCAGCAGCTCGTCGAGGCAGATGAACACCATGACGCCGGCGACGGCCGCGAACGCGATACCCAGGGCCACCGGGCCGAGCAGCGGCATGAACAGCAGGAAGCCGATGAGCGCGCCCGCGGGCTCCGCCAGGCCGGTGAGCAGGGACCATCCGAACGCCTTCGTCCGCGATCCGGTGGCCTCCCGGATGGGTACGGCCACGGCCACGCCCTCGGGGATGTTGTGGATGGCGATGGCGATCGCCACGGCCACGGCCACCTGCGGGTCCTCCAGCCCGGCGATGAAGGTGGCGAAGCCCTCGGGGAAGTTGTGGATGGCGATGGCCACCGCGGTGAACGCGCCCATCTTCATCAGCCGCAGCCGCTGGGCGTCCAGGTACGGATCGGCGCCGATGCCGCGTTCGTGCGGGTTGATGGGCCCCGGCACCAGGCGGTCGATCACCGCGATGACGGCGATGCCGAAGAAGAAGGAGCCCACCGCGCCCCACGCGCCGAGCTGCTCACCCCACACCGCCGTGAGTTCCTCGAATCCCTTGGGCAGGATCTCCAGGAAGGAGACGTAGAGCATGACGCCGGCGGAAAAGCCCAGCGCTCCGGCCATGAATCGGTCACCGGGGTTGCGCTTGGCCACCGCGATGGCGCCGCCGATACCCGTGGACAGACCGGCGAACACGGTCAGCCCGAGGGCGAAGAGCACCGTGGACAGGTCGTACATGGAGGATCAGTCTACGTCGGCGGTGTTCTCCACCGGCGACGGCTCCGGTGCGGCGCACCCGTCGGGTCCGCACACGAGGGTCTCGTCCTGCCCGGCCAGCTGGACCAGGTGGGGAAAGGGCGGGTTCACAGGGGTCATGCCACCAGTTCTACACCGCGTATCCTCGACGGTTATGCAGCAGCACCACTTCGAGATCAAGGTCCCCGGCGGCAAACTCGTCGTCGCGGACGTCACCACCGAGCAGGACACCATCACCGCGGCGCAGATCTCCGGTGACTTCTTCCTGGAGCCGGATGAGGCGTACGGGAGTATCGGACCGGCGCTGACGGGGGCGTCGATACGCGAGACCACGCTGGATCTGCAGCAGCGTATCGACGCCGCCCTCTCCCGCCACGAGGACCTCGCCCTCCACGGCTTCAGCACCCACGACGTCGCCGTCGCGGTCAAACGCGCCGTGTCCGGCGCGACCGACTTCACCGACCACGCCTGGGAGATCATCCACCCCGGTCCCCTGCCCACCCCGGTCAATGTCGCCCTCGACGAGGTCCTGCTCAACCAGGTCGCCGCCGGACAGCGCGGCCCGACGCTGCGGTTCTGGGAGTGGGAGGACAGGGCGACCGTCATCGGCTCCTACCAGTCCTACGTCAACGAGGTGGACCCGGCGGGCGTCGAGAAGCACGGCATCACCGTCGTCCGCCGGATCTCCGGCGGCGGGGCGATGTTCATGGAGGGCGGCAACTGCGTGACCTACTCCCTCTACGTCCCCGAGTCCATGGTCGCCGGCCTCAGCTACGAGGCCTCCTACGAGTACCTCGACCAGTGGGTGCTCGCCGCCCTGCGGAAGCAGGGCGTCAACGCCTGGTACGAACCCATCAACGACATCACCTCCGACGGCGGCAAGATCGGCGGCGCCGCCCAGAAACGCCGCCGCGGTGCCGTCCTGCACCACGCGACGATGAGCTACGACATCGACGCCGACAAGATGACCGACGTCCTGCGCGTGGGCAAGGTCAAGCTCGCCTCCAAGGGCCTGCGCTCGGCGAAGAAACGCGTCGACCCGCTGCGCCGCCAGACCGGCTCCACCCGCGAGGAGATCATCGACACGATGATCGCCGAATTCACCGCCCGCTACGGCGCCACCCCCGCCCAGCTGGACGACGCCGACCTCGACGCCGCCCACACCCTGGTCACCGAGAAATTCGGCACGGAAGAATGGACCCACCTTGTCCCCTGACTCAACCCCGCGGGCCGACGCCCACGACGTCATCCGGGTCACCGGCGCCCACGAGAACAACCTCAAGGGCATCTCGGTGGAGATTCCCAAACGCCGGCTGACCGTCTTCACCGGCGTGTCCGGCTCCGGCAAGTCCTCCCTGGTCTTCGGCACCATCGCCGCCGAATCCCAGCGGCTGATCAACGAGACCTACTCCACCTTCGTCCAGGGCTTCATGCCGACCCTGGCCCGACCAGACGTCGACCACCTCGAAGGCATCACCACCGCCATCATCGTCGACCAGGAACCGATGGGCGCGAACTCGCGGTCCACCGTGGGCACCGCCACCGACGCCACCGCGATGCTGCGCATCCTCTACTCGCGGATCGCCGAGCCCAACGCCGGCGGCCCCGGCGCGTACTCCTTCAACGTCCCCTCCTTCTCCGCCTCAGGTGCCATCAGCGTCGGCGGCGGGAAGAAGGAACGGACGGACTTCAAGCGCACCGGCGGGCAGTGCCCCACCTGTGAGGGCATGGGCCGGGTCTCCGACATCGACATGTCCTCGCTCATCGACGAGTCCCTCTCCCTCAACGACGGCGCCATCCTCGTCCCCGGCTACAAGGTCGGCGGGTGGGTGTGGAAGACCTTCGCCGAATCCGGCCTCTACCCGGCGGACACACCGGTACGGGACTTCACGGAAAAACAGCGCCAACTCCTGCTGCACGAGGAGTCGAAGAAGATCACGTTCAACGGCTTCAACTACACCTACGAGGGCCTGGTCGTCCGGGTGAAGAAGTCCATCCTTTCCAAGGACCGCGACTCCATGCAGAAGGCCATCGGCGAATTCGTCGACCGGGCCGTCACCTTCATCCCCTGCCCCGAATGCGGCGGCACCCGGCTGGCTCGGCACGCGCTGGAGTCCCGGATCAGCGGGAAGAACATCGCGGAACTGTGTGCGATGGAGATCCTCGACCTCGCGGAGTGGATGGCAGGGGTCGACGCCCCCTCCGTCGCTCCCCTGGTCGGCGCGATCCGGCAGACCCTGCAGCACTTCGTCGAGATCGGCCTGGGCTATCTCACCCTCGACCGCCCCGCCGGCACCCTGTCCGGAGGTGAGGCGCAGCGCACCAAGATGATCCGCCACCTCGGCTCCGCACTCACGGACGTGACCTACGTCTTCGACGAACCCACCGCCGGCCTGCACCCGCACGACATCCAGCGGATGAACAACCTCCTGCTGGAGCTGCGGGACAAGGGCAACACCGTGCTCGTCGTCGAGCACAAGCCGGAGATCATCGCCATCGCCGACCACGTCATCGACCTCGGCCCGCACGCCGGCCGCGCCGGTGGCGAGATCCAGTTCGAGGGCACCGTCGACGGACTGCGCGCCTCCGACACCCTCACCGGTCGCCACCTCGACGACCGGGTGCGGGTCAAGGACTCCGTCCGCCCGGCGAACGGTGCCATCGAGATCCGTGGCGCGACCCGTAACAATCTCCGCGACGTCGACGTGGACATCCCCCTCGGCGTCCTCACCGCCGTCACGGGTGTCGCGGGATCGGGCAAGTCCTCCCTCATCGCCTCGCTGCCGCCACGCAGCGACATGGTCGTCGTCGACCAGGCTCCCATCCGTGGTTCCCGACGCTCCAACCCGGCCACCTACACCGGGGCGCTGGAACCGATCCGCAAGGCCTTCGCCAAGGCCAACGACGTCAAGCCCGCCCTGTTCTCCCCCAACTCCGAGGGCGCGTGCCCGAACTGCAAGGGAGCGGGCGTGGTCTACGTCGATCTGGGCATCATGTCCGGTATCGACCTGCCCTGCGAGGTGTGCGAGGGCCGACGTTTCGACGAAGCCGTCCTCGACTACCACTTCGGCGGGAAGGACATCGCCGAGGTCCTGCAGATGCCGGCGTCCGAGGCGGCGGAGTTCTTCGCGTCCGCTGAGTCGAAGGTCCCGGCAGCCGCGAAGATCTGCGCCCGGCTCACGGACGTCGGCCTGGGCTACATCACCCTCGGCCAGCCGCTGACCACCTTGTCCGGCGGTGAGCGCCAGCGTCTCAAGCTGGCCACCCACATGGCGGAGAAAAACGAGGTGTTCATCCTCGACGAGCCGACCACCGGCCTGCACCTGGCGGATGTCGAGACGCTGCTGGGGCTGCTCGACCGACTCGTCGACGCCGGCAAAACCGTCGTGTGTATCGAACACCACCTGGCGGTGGTGGTGCACTCGGACCACGTCATCGACGTCGGCCCGGGTGCCGGCTCGGACGGCGGCGAGATCACCTTCACCGGTTCCCCGGCGGAGATGATCGCCGACGCCTCGACCCTGACGGGCCGCTACCTCAGTGAGTACGTCGCGGGGTAGGTTCCTCCGGTTCGGTCTCCTCGACGATCCGGACCGCCGACTCCGCATCATCGTCGGAGTGCTGCTTCACGTACTCGTCGAGAGCGGCGGCGACCACTGCCGGGTTCACCGGGACGAGGGCGCCGTCCTCGTCGGGGATGTGGTGGACCGGGCCGATCGGCTCGGGCGACGGGGCCTCCTCGTTGCGTTCCCACGCCTCCGGGGTGTGGGCGGGCTCCCACTGGCGGGTGATGGTGGGGGTTCTGGCACCGAGGTCGTTGCGGAGAGCGACACCCAGGCTGAACATCATGATGAAGCCCATGATGAAGAACGGCAGGCCGACGACGATGATCGTCTGCTGCAGGGCCGAGAGGCCACCCTCGCCGGTGGCGGCCAGCAGGACCGCGGCGACGGCGCCCATGAGCACCGCCCAGATGACCTTCTGGTGGGTCGGAGCGGTGGCCGGCTCCTTGCCGGAGGCGATCATGTCGGTGACCATCGCGGCAGAGTCGACCGAGGTGGTGAAGAAGAGCACCACGATGACGATGGACAGCCCGGACAGGAACGTCGCCCCCGGGTAGTTGGAGAGGAACTCGAACAGGGCTCCCGGAATGTCACCGTCGACGGCGACGGCCTGGACCAGGCCGCCCTCGGTGCGCTCGATGTTGAAGGCGGAGGTGCCGAAGGCGCCGAACCAGATGAGGGAGAACGCGACCGGCAGACCCAGGACGCCGACGACGAACTCACGGATGGTGCGGCCGCGGCTGATGCGCGCGATGAAGATGCCCACGAACGGCGACCACGTGATCGTCCACGCCCAGTAGAAGACCGTCCAGGTGTTTTGCCACGTCTCGTTGTCCGGCGAGTTGGGGACGGTGTTGTTCCAGAACGCCAGCTCCGGAAGGGCACCCAGGTAGATGCCGATCGACTCGATGGTGCCCTTGAGCACGAGGACGGTGGGGCCGGCGAGGATGACGATGATGAGCAGGCCGATGGCCAGGTAGATGTTGACGTTCGACAGCACCTTGATGCCGCGGTCCAGGCCCAGGGCGACGGAGATGCAGGCGACGGTGGTCACGGCGACGATGATGATGACCTGCACCGTGGGGGACACGGTGACTTCGAAAAGCTCGGCGAGGCCGGCGTTGATCTGCAGCGTGCCCAGGCCCACGGACGTGGCGACGCCGAAGATCGTGCCGATGAGCGCCACGATGTCGATGGTCTTGCCGATCGGGCCGTAGACGCGGGCACCGAGCAGCGGCGAGAAGATCGAGCTCACCCGCGGGGGCATCTTGCGCTTGTAGATGAAGTAGGCGAAGCACAGCGCCGGCAGGGCGAAGATCGTCCACGTGTGCAGGCCGAAGTGGTAGTGGGTCAGGGCGATCGCCTGCCGGGCGGCCTCCGTGGACCCCGGATCGGTGTCCCCCATCGGCGGGTTGGCGAAGTGGGAGATCGGCTCGGCCACGCCCCAGAACATGAGGATGGTGCCGATGCCGGCGGCGAAGAGCATGGCGAACCAGGCCATCGTGGAGTACTCGGGGCGTTCGTCATCACCGCCGAGGCGGACGTGGCCCGACCGGCCGAAGGCGACGAAGATGAGGAAGATGAGGAACACCGTGACGCCGAGCACGTAGAACCAGCCGAGGTTGGACAGGATCCAGTCGGACGCGGAGCCGAACACGTCACTGACCCAGTCGCCGAAGAAGATGGTGACCACCACGAAGGCCAGGACGATTCCGACGGTGAGGAAGTACACCGGCGGATCCGTCCGCAGCCGCAGCGATCGCGCGAGTCTGTCGAACACGGAAGTCTCCTTAGACACAGGTGGGAATAGGGGGCAACCGTCTGAACGTATCCCGACGCGGTGTCGGCTTCTACCACTTTCCCCCGGTCGTGGGCGGGCGCGACGGGCTGATCGGGCGGGCTGATCCTGGGCCTCACCTGCGCAGAGTCTGAGCACACGGGACATGATCACAATTTCCTCACAACCCGCCTGGCGGGCACCGGACAGGGCTGCCGGCGGCGACTGCGTCAGCAGCCGCCGACTTCGCCGGCAACGGCAACCATGCAGGTCACGGGGACTGTCCTTGTCAGAAAAAGTGACCCGTGCCACTGTGGGCGGGACAGGCAACACCCCATCATCGAGGAGGTACCCCATGAAGCTCCCATGGCTCAAGTCCGCACTCGAGAACAATGACGGTCCGTTCCTGTCCGTCTACCTCGACACCACCCGCACCGACCCCACCACCGCGTCCGAACTGGAGGCCAGGTGGAAGAAGTTCCGTGACCAGGCAGCCGGCGCCGGCGCACCGGACGGTCTGCTCGCCGACATCGAGGAATCGATGTTCCGCCAGCACTCCATCGGTGGCCGCCACGGCCGGGCAGTGCTGGCCACCGGTGACCGGATCATCCTGGACCGGGTGCTCCCGGTCCCGCCGCAGCAGGAGTGCATCGAGTGGGGTGATCACCCCGTCCTCCTGCCCCTGCTCCAGCTGACACCCCACGCGGTCAGCCAGCTGCTCATCGAGGTCGACCGGGCCGGCGCCGACCTCCACCTCCGCGCGCCGGAGGACCCGGATCTCAGCCGCCACACCAACGGCGGCGGGGAGAACACCACCGTCGAAGGCGGCCACGACGAACTGCACAAGGCCCGCGCCACCGGTGCCGACTCCGGCCGCGGCTGGCGGTCGGACAACTTCGAGGCCCGGGTGGAGGACTCCTGGGAGCGCAACGCCGAGGCGGTGGCCACCCAGGTGAACAAGCTGGTCATGGAACGTAAACCGCATGTCGTCTTCCTCACCGGTGACGTCCGGGCCGAGGGGCTACTCAAGGCGGAGCTGCGCAACGAGGTCCGTGAACGCATCGTGGAACTGTCCGGCGGCACCCGTGGCCAGAGCATGGAACGCGAGTCCTTCCGGGAGGAACTGGCCCGCGCCCTGGCCGAGTACGTCGCCGGAGTCCAGGAATCCACGGCCGAGAAGTTCCGGGAGACCCAGGGCCGGGACGCGGGATCCGTCGCCGGCCCGGGTGCCGTGTCGGAGGTCCTCGAACGGGGACAGGCTGACGAGGTCATCTTCAACCCCGGTCGCGAACCGAAGAACATCGAGGAGCTGCTCTACCAGGCGGTTCTCACCGACGCCGGGGTCTACGCCCTCGACAGCGAGGTCCTCGCCCTGCCCGACGGGGTCGCGGCGTTCCTACGCTGGGACGATGACACCACCCCGTCGAACTCCATCGCCAGCATGTCCGGTGACGGGGCGCGACAGTAATCACTGCCCGCGCCTATCGGCTGGCGTCGACTACCGCCCGGCGTTGACCTCGGCCAGCGCCGCCTCGAACGCGGCCGTGGCGGCGTCACCGAAGGGGACGAACACCACCTCATCGACGACGCCGCCGACCTCGTCCGCCATGGATGCCGCTGTGGTCACCGCGATGCGGGCCGCGTCATCCATCGACCAGCCGTAAATTCCCGCGGAGATCGCCGGGAAGGCCACCGTGCGGGCGCCGATCTCGTGCGCCACCCGCAGGGATTCCCGGTAGCAGGACGCGAGGGTGTCCGAGCGGTCCTCCTTCTTCGCGTGGACCGGGCCGACGGTGTGGATGACCCATCTCGCGGGCAGCTTCCCCGCCGTGGTGGCCACCGCCTGACCGGCGGGCAGCCCCTCCGGCAGCGTGGTCTCCCGCAGGCGGCGGCACTCGGCGAGGATCTCCCCGCCTCCCCTGCGCTGGATCGCGCCGTCCACTCCGCCGCCCCCGAGCAGGCGGGAGTTCGCGGCGTTGACCACGGCGTCCACGTGGATCGTGGTGATGTCTCCGGGTTCGATGCGTAGGTCCATGCTGCGAACGTAGGCATCGCTCTCCCCGGGGGCAATGAATGCGTTGCCGATTATATGTATTGTGGGGAATACCAGAGCCGAGCAGGCCCGGAAGGGTTCCGCCCACGAACACCGCGACAGAGGAGTCTTTCCCCGCCAGTTCGCCATCACTCACGATGACCACTGGAATGACCCCTGACGTCAGAAGGAGACACCTCATGCGACACCTCACCCGCACCGCCCTCGCCGCACTGGGCGCCACCGCCCTGGTCACCGTGAGCGCCTGCGCAACCGATGACGCCGACACCACCACCGACACCGCCACTGACGCAGAGACTGACACCGCAACGGCGGCCGACACCGCAGCCACCACCGACCCCACCGAGGCGGTGTCCGAGACCACCACCGCGGCCGCCGACGGCCCCTCCGCCACCCTCACCGACGCGGACGGCACCGAACTGGGCACCGTCCAGTTCACCGAGGCCGACGGCACCGACTCCGCCGTCGAGGTGACCGCGTCCCTGAGCGGCATGGAGCCCGGCTTCTATGGCTTCCATCTCCACGGCGCCGGCGTGTGCGAGACCGACTCCGCCGCCCCGGACGGCCCTGCCGACACCGGTGACTTCCTCTCCGCCGGCGGGCACCTCGGCAGCGACGAGGCGGATCACCCGGATCACGCCGGTGATCTTCCGCAGCTACTGGTCCAGAACTCCGGCGACGCGTCCCTGTCCTTCACCACCGACCGCATCACCCTGGCGGATCTTAAGGACGAGGACGGCACCGCGGTGATCATCCACGCCGACCCGGACAACTACGCCCACATCCCGGAGCGCTACGCCGCCGACGGCCCGGACGAGGACACCACCGGGGCCGGCGACGCCGGTGACCGCCTCGCCTGCGGCGTCATCGGGCGCTGATGATGGAACGGACCATTCTCCTCACCGGTGCCACCGGTGGCCTGGGCCGCGGTCTCGCGCAGGCACTCAGCCAGGAGCCCGGTCGGCTGATCCTCCACGGCCGTGACCCGGAGAAACTCGGCGAACTCCATGCCGAGCTGGCCGGCGCCGAGGCCGAGATCGATCTCGTCGTGGCGGACCTGTCGGACCGGGCGCAGGTCCTGGAACTGGCCGAGGAGATCCACGCCCTCACCGACCGCCTGGACGTGCTGGTCAACAACGCCGGCATCGGCCAGGGTCGGGGTAACGTCCGCGAGGTCTCCGCCGACGGCAGCGAACTGCGGCTGGCGGTCAACCACCTCGCGCCGTTCACTCTCTCCCTGCTCCTGCTGCCGCTGCTCAAGGCGGCGGCACCGGGGAAGATCGTCAACGTCGCCTCAGCGGCCCAGCACCCGCTCGACCTCCGTGACCTGCACCTCAAGCAGGGCTACACCGGATCCCGCGCGTACGCCCAGTCGAAGCTGGCGATGATCGCCACGGGGTTCCATCTCGCCCAGCGGGTTCCGGCGGACCAGGTCACCGTCAACAGCCTCCACCCCGCGACCCTCATGCCCACCGCGATGGTGAAGGAGGGGTGGGGGTACACCGTCGATGACCTGGCCACCGGAGTCGCGGCGACGATGCACCTGATCACCCACGATGTGGGCACCGGGAAGTACTTCACCGGCACCACCGAAGCCCACGCCCTGCCCGAGGCCTATGACCCGGACCTGCGGGCGGAGCTGTGGGAGGCCAGCGTGGAGCTGGCGGGGACTGGGGACAGCGACTGACCGGGTGGCCTGACTAGGCTGTCAGTCATGGCCGTTCCCACCTATCCCCTCGCCCGCCCTCCGGCGGGTCTGGACGTCCATGTCCTGCCGGTCGAGCGCGTCAACCAGGCCATCCTCTTCTCCCAGCTGCGGACCGCCGAACTCATCGAGCCGGACGGCACGCTCATCGACGTCGCCCTCGTCCCCGATCTGGCCGACGGTGGTTGGCGTATCCGGTGGGGGTACGGCACGATCGGCTCCCTGCCCGCCGAGGCCCGGCAGGCCTACCCGGGCATCGATCACGTCACCGCCTCCCATCAGCAGGCCGGCACCTGTGCCCGGGTCTGCGTCGACCGGGAGGCCGGCCGCCTCGTGGTCACCATCGAACTTCCCGACCCGGCGCTCATCCTGCCGCGCAACCAGCTACCCGGCCACCGCGTCCTCCCCCAGGGCGAACCCGTGCTTGTCGACGCCGCCGAACCCGACGGCCAGTACCTGGTCACCGTCTCCGGCGCAGACGTGCTTCTCGACGACCGCGTCATCGCCACCCTCTCCCCCGCCGACGCCGGGCGCGTCCTGGGCCGCACCGCCGGCGTGGACCGGCCCGCCGTGCGCCTGTTCTCCCTCGGCGAAACAGCGTTCCTCGATCTCGGTCCGGGTGACCCGGTGACCCTGCCGGAACTGCCACCGCTCCCGGAACCCGAGCCCGAGGTCACCCCCGGCGCCTGGGCCGTGACGATGCCCGCAGAGGAGCTCGCCGAACCCGCGCCCGCCGGCTCGACTCCCCTTCCCGGTCCGCCCCCAGTTCCTGTGATTGACTGAACTCGATTGCCACGTCGCAGTCAGATCCCCGCCGCGCGGGCGATCTCCCCGTATGACTCGGCGAGGTCGGCGAGCCGGTAGTGCGCGTTGAGCCCGCTGGGGTTCGGGGCGACGAACAGCTCGATGCCCGGCCAGGGGGATTCCTGCCGTCCGACCTTGGCTTTCCGGTCGTGGAAGGCGGTCCGGTAGGCGCCGACACCGAGGACAGCGACGACCCGGGGGTGATGCTCGCGCACGAGGGCGTCGAGGCGGGCACGGCCCGCGATGAGGTCGGCGTCGTCAAGCTCGTCGGCCCGGGCGGTGGCGACGGGAACCAGGTTGGTGATGCCGATGCCCCGGTCGGTGAGCTGGCGGAGGTCAGCGTCGGTGAAGCCGGCGGCGGCGTTAATACGCGTGTCCGTGATGCCGGCCTCGTACAACGCCGGGTAGAAGCGGTTGCCGGGGCGGGAGAAGTGCGCGCCAGCGGCGATGGTCCACAGGGACGGATTGATGCCCACGAACAGCAGGTTCAGCGGGTCCGGCAGCAGGTCGGGCAGGCTACGGCCGCGGCAGGCCTCCAGCTCGTCACGGGTGAAACCCATCAGCGGACCTTCCGGTGTCCGCCGTCGAGGCGCCGGGTCTTCCCCTGGGAGTCGAGGTGCTCGAGCAGGGGGATGGCGACGCGGCGGGTGGTGTCCAGGGCCTTCCGGGCCTGGGAGGTGGTGAAGGGCTGGTCGAGTCCGCGCAGGCGGGCCAGGGCGACGGCGGGCGCGTCGGGCAGGAGGATGACGCCGGCTTCGAGGCGCAGGAGACGCCCGGCCCGTTCGGCGGCGGCGAGCTCTTTCGGCCCCAGGCCGAGGTCGCGGAGCTCGTCGGCCTCCGGGGCGTCAAAGGGGCGGGCGCGCAGCCGGGTCTCCAGGCGGGCGACCGCCGGTTCGGCCGCACCCAGGTCGACCGTCGTGCCGGGCAGGCGGAGCAGGCCGTCGGACTGCTCGAGTTTCGCGGCGGCGACGACCAGTCCGAGGAGGGAACCGTCGGGAAGGTCGAGGATACCGAGGGCGGCACCGCGGCTCAGGCCGGCAGCGAGCGGGTCGGCCTCGGCCTGGCGCTGCACGGCGGCCAGGAGGGTGTCGCGCCAGCGGCCGAGCCGGGGGACGTGGATCCACCAGTCGCGTAGCGCCACCACTCCCGTCGGGGGCGTGTCGGAGACGTCGAATCCCATGGTGAGCAGGTCACCGTGGCGGACCGCCCCGCGGCGGGCCACCTCGGCGAGCACGTCACCACCGTCCGGCGTCGCGGCGAGAGACGCTGCACGCCGGTGTCCGTCGCCGCGGCGGGTCAGCTCGGGTGGATCGACGTCGAGGATCTGCACCCCGGCGTAGACGGCCCGGTCGCCGGGCCGGCGCAGGACCAGCCGATCGCCGATGACCAGCGGCAACGACCGCCGGAGGGTGAGGCGTGCGTGGTCCTGGCCGAAGGGCCGGAAGGCGGCCTCGAGGGCGGCCGTGCCGACGTGGACGACGACCTCGGAGGGGGCCTGGGTGAACTGCTCACCGGTGACTCGGCGGACGTCGATGACGTCGACGTCCGGCCAGGCACCGGGGGTGAGCAGGGCGTCCCCGCGATGGATCTCGTCGGTGGATTCGCCGCGGAGGTTGACGGCGACCCGGTTGACGGGCCCGATGGCCCGGTGCGGGGCGTTCTGACTGTGCAGCCCGCGGACCGTGACCTCCCGGGGGCCAGAGGCACCGTGGAGAAGCAGCCGGTCGTCCACGGCCAGGGACCCGGCGGCGAGAGTGCCGGTGACCACGGTGCCGGAGCCTCGGACGGTGAAGGACCGGTCGATCCACAGGCGCACCCGGGCAGAGTCGTCCGGGGTGCCGGCGTCGGCGAGCACCTCGTCGAGGACCCGACGGAGCTCGTCGAGCCCTTCGCCGGTACGGGCGGAGACGGTGACCACGGGGGCGTTAGCAAGCGGGGTTCCAGCGAACTCGTGACGCACCCGGGCGGCCACCTCGGCGCGGTGGGATTCGTCGGCACGGTCGGCACGGGTGAGGACGATGACGCCCCGGTCGATGCCGAGGGCCTGCACGGCGTCACGGTGGTCGGTGGACTGGGCCTGCCAGCCCTCGTCGGCGGCGACGATGAAGCACACCACCGGCGACGGGCCGACGCCGGCGAGCATGTTGCCCATGAAGCGTTCGTGTCCGGGGACGTCGACAAAGGCGACATCCCGGCCGGAGGGCAGGGTGGTCCACACGAACCCGAGGTCGATGGTCAGACCGCGGCGCTTCTCCTCCTCCCAGCGGTCCGGTTCCATGCCGGTCAGCGCCGTGACCAGGGTGGATTTTCCGTGGTCGACGTGCCCTGCGGTGGCGACGACGTACATGGGCTACTCCCCCTGGGCTCTCAGGATCGCCTCGGCGACGGTGTCGTCCAGGTCGGTGGGCACGCAGCGCAGGTCCACCAGGCACGCGCCCTGGTGGACGCGCGGCAGGACGACGGGGTCACCGGTCCGCAGCCGCCCGGCCAGTGACTCCGGCAGGGACACGGCCCACCCCGGGAGCGGGACACCGGGGGCCCCTCCCCGCCGACGCGGCCGTCATGCGGCACGACGGTCCCCCCGACGCGGGCGGCCAGCGCCTCGGCACGCGCCTTCAACGCCGCGGGCTCGGCGTGCAGTGCCCGGCGGACGGGGGTGTCCCCGCCGGTCAGCGTCGCCTCGAGGGCGGCGAGGCGGAGTTTGTCGATACGCACCGCCCGCGCCAGCGGATGCATCTTCAGCCGGGCGATGACCTCCCGGCGGCCGAGCAGGATGCCGGCCTGCGGCCCGCCGAGGAGTTTGTCGCCGGAGGCGATGACCACGTCCGCGCCGGCGAGCAGCTGGGCGGAGACGTCCGGTTCCTCGGGCAGCGCCAGGTCGTGGACGAGCAGGCCGGAACCGAGATCGACGATGAGGCGGAGGCCGCGGGCGTCGGCCACCTCGCGCAGCTGCGGCACGGTGGCCTCGGCGGTGAAGCCCTCGATCCGGAAGTTGGAGGGGTGGACCTTGAGGATCGCCCGCGTCTGCTCCCCGGCGGCACGTTCGTAGTCGGCGACATGCGTCCGGTTGGTCGCCCCGACCTCCCGGAGGCGGACGTCGGCGGTCTCGATGAGCTCGGGCAGGCGGAACCCGGCGCCGATCTCGATGAGCTCACCGCGGCTGATGACTAGCTCACCGCCTTCAGCCAGCGCCGTCGTGGCCAGCAGGAGGGCGGCCGCGCCGTTGTTGACCACCAGGGCGTCCTCCGCGCCGGGGCAGGCGGCGACCAGTGCGCGGATCGCACCGGCCCCGCGGTCGCTCGAGCGCAGGCCGGTGGCCAGGTCCATCTCGACGTCGACGTAGCCGGCGGCGTCGACAAGCGCCGATGTGGCGGCCGGGGACAGTGGTGCGCGGCCGATGTTGGTGTGGATGACCACGCCGGTGGCGTTGATCACCGGGGTCAGGGACGCGACCGGGGTGCCGGCGAGGCGCGCGGTGACGCGGTCCGCGACCTCATCCGGGGTGATCTCCTCGGTGCGGGCGGCCTGCTGCGCGTCCGCGATGACACCCCGGATGACCTGGTCGGACAGGCGGCCACGGGCAGCGTCCACGGCCTCGAGCCGGAGCAGGTCGTCGGTGCGCGGGATACGTCGACGCGGGTCCACCGCTGGTCCTTTCGCCGGATACGACTGGCGGAGACGGACGAGAATCGAACTCGCCAGACCGAGATACTCGGCCTCACCGGTTTTGAAGACCGGGGCGCCCACCAGGACACGTACGCCTCCGCCGGTCAGGGTAGCACCGGGCGGAATCGTGGACGGACATGAGGCGGGCGGGCTAGGGTCGGATTCATGACCTCCCCCGTTGACCTCACCAGTTTCGCCGCCGGTGGCGGCTGCGCCTGCAAGATCCCGCCCGGCGAGCTCGAGGAGGCCGTCCGCGGCCTGACGGGGGTGACCGACCCGGACGTGCTCGTCGGTCTCGACGACGGGGACGACGCCGCCGCGGTGCGCATCGCCGACGACCTCGCGGTGATCTCCACCGCCGACTTCTTCACCCCGGTGGTCAACTCCGCCTACGACTGGGGCCGCATCGCCGCGGCCAACGCGTTCTCCGACGTCTACGCCATGGGCGGACGCCCGGTCACCGCCATCAACCTGGTCGGCTGGCCGCGGGAGAAGCTCCCCCTCGAGCTGCTCACCGAGGTGCTGCGCGGCGGCATGGATGTGGCCAACGAGGCCGGTGCGCCGGTGACCGGCGGGCACTCCATCGACTCCCCCGAGCCGCTCTACGGCATGGCGGCGACGGGCATCGCCGATCCCGACAAGCTCATGCGTAACGACGCCGCCACTGTCGGCCTTCCCATCACCCTCACCAAACCCATCGGCGTCGGTCTGCTCAACAACCGGCACAAGAACACCGGCGAGGTCTTCGAGGCGGCGATCGCGACGATGACCGCCCTCAACCGCGACGCCTCCCGCGCCGCGGTCGAGGCCGGGGTCAAGGCCGCCACCGACGTCACCGGCTTCGGGCTGCTCGGCCACCTGTACAAGATGGCCCGTGCCTCGGGGGTCTCCGCGGTCATCGACCACACGGCCGTCCCCCATGTCGACGGTGCCGATGAGGCCCTGCGCGACGGGTTCATCTCCGGTGGTTCGCGCCGCAACCTCGACTGGGTCCGCCCGCACCTGAGCGCGGACGGGGTCAGCGAGGAGGACCTCATCCTGCTTGCGGACGCCCAGACCTCCGGCGGCCTGCTGCTCATCGGCGAGGTGCCCGGTTACCCCGTCATCGGGGAGATCACCGCGGGCGAACCGGGGACCGTCACCGTCCGGTAGTGATGTTGTCGCCCGTGTCGCCGGCCCGCTGACGCTGTGCGAGGCGGGCCTTCTGCGGCTCGACGACGTACTTCGGGTCGGTCACCGAGTGGTGGCCGGCCTCGAGCACGCCGAAGCGGGTCAGCGCCGATCCGGCGAGCAGCGCGGCACCCGACAGGGCCGCGCCGACACGGTGGCGCCCGGCCAGGAGGGTGCCCACGCCACCGGCGATGACCAGGCGCTCCGCCCAGGTCATGAGCTTTCCGGCGGTGCCGTGGTGGTACGGCTCGACGGAAACCTCGTCGAGCTGCGAGTGCATCGCCTTGGTGACGGCGACATCGCAGACGGCGCCCGTCGCGGCGAGGACGCGGGCTGGGCCTGCCTCGTTGACGGGTGTGGTGATCATCGCCAGGCCACCCGAGGCGGCCGACGCGGAGCTGACGAACAGGAACGGCAGGTGGTACTTCGCCGCGTTCCACGCCGGGTTGGAGGTGTCGCCGAACAGCACCGCGGTGTAGACCGCCAGCGGCGCGCCGAGGGCTCCGGCCACCGCGCCCGCCGTCGGAGCGGCGGCCTGGTGGGTGACGGTGCGGACCATCTCGGGCAGCGGCAGCCTCCGACCCGTGAGGTCATCCACCTCGGCCGCCGCGGCGACCGCCGCCATCGTGCTGAAGCCGGCCAGCAGCCAGGATCCCAGGTTCATCGGGGAGGACAGTTTGACCACCCGGAACATGTTGAGCAGGCGCTCCGGTCGGCCGAGGTCCGCGATGAGCGCCAGCGAACCCGCACCGGCCGCGGTGATCGCGGCCAGGCGGGAGTTGCGGCGCAGGATCGGGCGGTCCGTCAGCTGGGCGCCGAGGCCGAGCAGGGAGGAGCCGCCGGCGACGCCGCCGAGGAAGAGGTAGGCACCGATGGGCCACTCCCACGGCGGGGCCTTGACCACCGGTTTTCCGTAGTAGGACTCGAACTGCATGTCCGGGACCATGCGCTCCTCACGGGAGCCGTCCATGGCGCCGGCGCCCCGGCGACGGCGCTTCTTCCCGCCGGGGCCGCCCGGGCCGCCCGGGCCACCCTGTCCCTTCCGGCGGCGGGGTTCGACCGGGTCGCGGTAGTTGTCGAACTGGTTGGTCACGTGCGCGCTCCGATCAGGAAGGAACCGACGACGGCGGCGGCCATGCCGGCGGCGGCGAGGGCGGCCTTCTTCGCCATTGCGGGCAGGTCGGCGGTGGGCACGCGCGGGTCCGGGGGCAGGCCGTAGACCTCGGGGGCGTCGAGAAGCAGGAAGATCGATCCCGTCCCACCGACGCCGTCGAGGTCGTTCGCCCCGTAGAGACGCGCCTCCGCCTTCCCCTGCGAGTGCAGTACGGCGAGCCGCTCATGCGCGCGGCGCAGCATCTCGTCGCGGTCGCCGAACTGGATGGACTCGGTCGGGCAGGCCTTCTGGCAGGCCGGCTGGAGGCCGTCCTTGAGGCGGTCATAACACAGGGTGCACTTCTGGGCGACGCCGATGTTGCGGGCCTTGGCGGACACCCCCTCGGTGAAGTCCTCGCCCTCGCGGGTGTCCCGCTTTTCCACGCCGCCGTCGGCGCGGCGCTCGATGACGCCGAAGGGGCAACCCGCCACGCAGGTGCCGCAACCGTTGCACACGTCATCCTGCACCACGACGGTGCCGAACTCCGTGCGGAACAGCGCCCCGGTCGGGCAGACGTCTAGGCAGCCGGCGTTGGTGCAGTGCTTGCACACGTCGGAGGACATCAACCACCGGAAGTCCGGGGTGTCCGGGTGGACCGGTTCCCCGGCAACGGACGGTGCGGTATCAGCCGGGTTGCCCACCGACGGCATCCCCAGCCCCACCAGCGCACGACCGGACTCGCGGGCCTGCTCGATGCGGTCCTGGTCCTGCTCGATGAACGCCACATGCCGCCACGTGTCCGCGCCGAGGGAGCCGGTGTTGTCGTAGGAGTTGCCGGAGAGCTCGTAGCCCTCGACCGGGTTGCGGTTCCACTCCTTGCACGCCACCTCGCAGGCCTTGCACCCGATGCACACGGAGGTGTCGGTGAAGAAGGCCTGCCGGGAGTCCTCGGCGTAACCGACGTGATCGGGATACTCGGTCACCTGGTTCGTCGATTTAACGGTCACGGTCGTCCTCCTTTCTTGCGTTCCTCATCCGGTCCAGGTCCTCGAGTTCGGCCAGCTCCTCCGGGTCGGTGAGCTTCTCGTTGCCCGACGCCGACGTGAGTCCGGCCCGGACCTGGTACAGCCTGGTCAGATCGTCGCGTTCCGCACCCTCCGGACGTCGGCCCGGCCGGATGTCACACGCACCGACCTTGGAGGCCTGGATGGCCACGTTCGGGTCGAGGGTGATGCCCAGCAGGTCATTCGGGCCGTCGCCGGTGACCGGCGCGTAGGGTCCGTTGCCCCAGTGGAAGGGCAGGCCGATGTTGTGGTACTCCTGCCCGTTGATCACCATGGCGGGCATGCGTTCGGTGACCAGGACGCGCGCCTCGATGACGCCACGCGGGGAGATGATCGTCGCCCAGCCGCCGTTCTCCAGGCCGCGCAGCTCCGCGAGCTCCGGGGAGACCTCACAGAACAGCGCCGGCTGCAGCTCCGCCAGGTACGGCAGGGCCCGCGTCATCGCGCCCGAGGTGTAGTGCTCGGTGAGCCGGTAGGTGGAGAAGGCGAACGGGTAGATGTCCGACCCGAACTCACCCGGTGCCGGGCGCGACAGGTTGTCCTCGCCCGGGAACGTCAGGCGGGCCGGGGACTGCTGCTGCCCGTAGAGGGCGTTGCCCACCGGCGACTCCTGCGGCTCGTAGTGCGTGGGCAACGGACCGTCGACCATGCCCTTGGGCGCATACAGCCAGCCCTTGCCGTCGGCCTGCATGATGAACGGGTCGGTGCCGGACAGTGCCGCGGGACCGACGTCGTTGACGTCCGGGCGGTGGTCCGGGCGCAGCCCCACGGGGAAGTCGGGGACGTCGTCGCCGACCCACCTGCCCTGGGACTCGTCCCACCACACGTACTTCTTGCGCTCCGACCAGGGCTTTCCGTCCGGGTCGGCGGAGGCGCGGTTGTACAGCAGGCGGCGGTTGACCGGCCACACCCAGCCCCAGTCCATGGCGAGTTCGTTCTGCTCGGAGCCCGGGCGCTTCTTCGCGGAGTGGTTGACCCCGTCCGCGTAGACGCCGGAGTAGATCCAGCAGCCACCCGAGGTGGAGCCGTCGGCCTTCATCTCGGTGAAGTTGCTCAGCAGCTCGCCCGCCCTCTCCCCGGCGAGGTGGTAGCCGTTGATCTCCTTGAGCACCGCCTCCGCGTCCGGGTCACCGTGCTCGTCGACGGGGTAGTCCCACGTCATGTTGAGCAGCGGCAGATCACGCGGATCATCGGAACCGGCGAGCTTCTCCCGGATCCGGACGCCCAGGTCGTGGAAGAACTGGAGCTCGCTGGTCGCCTGGCCCGGCGGTTTCTTCGCCTGGAAGCGCCACTGCAGCATGCGCTGGGTCTGGGTGAACGTACCCGACTTCTCCACGTGGTTGGCCGCGGGCAGGTAGAACACCTCGGTCTCGATGTCCTCGGTCTTGAGTTCACCGGAGAGCACCTCCGGGGAGTCCTTCCAGAAGGTGGCGGTCTCCATGACCTGGAAGTCCCGGACCACCAACCACTTGAGGTGGGACAGGCCGAGGCGCTGGAGGCGGCCGTGGGACTGGGCGACGGCCGGGTTCTGGCCGAACACCAGGTAGCCCTCGACCTGGTCCCGCAGCATGGCCTGCAGCGTGTGGTAGGTCGAGTGCGCGCCGGTGAGCTTGGGTATCCAGTTGAAGCCCCAGTCGTTCTCCGCGGTGGCGTGCTCACCGAAGTAGGCCTTGAGCAGACTGACGGCGTAGGTGTCGCCCTTCTGCCAGAAACCGGCCTGATTCGGGTTGGTCACCGTCCACAGGTAGTCGTCGAAGGACTGCTCCTCCACCGTCGGCATGGGCAGGTAACCCGGCAGCAGGTTGAACAGCGTCGGGATGTCCGTGCTGCCCTGGATGGACGCGTGGCCGCGCAAGGCCATGATGCCGCCGCCGGGCCGACCCATGTTGCCCAGCAGCAGCTGGAGGATCGCCGAGGTGCGGATGAACTGGGCGCCCAGAGTGTGCTGGGTCCAGCCGAGCGCGTAGGCGAAGCAGGTGGTGCGTTCGCGGCCGGAGTTCTGCGTGATGGCCTCGGCGAGGTAGTGGAAGTCCTCGACCGGGATTCCGCAGGTCTCCTCCACCATCTCCGGGGTGTAGCGGGAGTAGTGGCGGCGCAGGATCTGGAACACCGTGTTCGGGTCCTGGAGCGTCTCGTCCTTCTTGAACTGCCAGGTGTCCAGCGGCTGGCCACCGGAGCCGGTGGACTCGGCCCAGCCGGCCTCCTGGTGCTCCTCCTCCTGGTTGTCGGTCTCCCCGTCGACGGGCGCGGTGGAGTCGTCAGCACGCTGGTAGGCCCAGGTGTCGATGTCGTACTGCCCGGTCTCCGGGTCGTAGCCGGAGAACAGGCCGTCGAGGTCCTCGGTGTCCTCGAAGTCCTCGTTGATCAGCGTCGAGGCGTTGGTGTAGTGCAGGACGTAGTCCTTGAACCACAGGTCATTCTCGATGACGTAGCTGATGAGCGCACCGAGCAGCACGACGTCACTGCCGGCACGGATGCCGATGTGACGGTCCGCCACCGCGGAGGTACGGGTGTAGCGCGGATCGACGTGGATGAGCTTCGCTCCACGCTTCTTGGCCTCCATCACCCACTGGAATCCCACCGGGTGAGCCTCGGCCATGTTTGACCCCTGGATGACGATGCAGTCCGCATTCGCCATGTCCTGCAGTGGCTGGGTCGCGCCGCCGCGGCCGAACGAGGTTCCTAGACTAGGAACCGTGGCGGAGTGTCATATGCGCGCCTGGTTCTCGAGCTGGATGGCGCCGGCGGCGGTGAACAGCTTTTTGATGAGGTAGTTCTCCTCATTGTCCAGTGTCGCGCCACCGAGGCCGGCGATGCCCATCGTCCGGTTGACGGGGCGGCCGTGCTGGTCCGTGTCCTGCCAGCCGTTGCGGCGGGACTCGATGAACCGGTCGGCGATCATGTCCATCGCCTGCTCCGGGTCGAGCTTCTGCCATTCCTTCGCCTTCGGGGCGCGGTAGAGCACCTCGGTGACCCGGGTGGAGGAGTTGACCAGCTGCTCGGAGGCCGAACCCTTGGGGCACAGGCGCCCGCGGGAGATCGGCGAATCCGGGTCGCCCTCGATCTGGATGACCTTCTCGTCCTTGACGTAGACGAGCTGGCCGCAGCCGACGGCACAGTAGGGGCACACGCTCTTGACCACTCGGTCGGCCTCGGTCACGCGGGCGTTGAGCTCAGCGCTCTTCCTCGACTGCACATTGTGGGCGCGGCCGAAGGGGTCGCCGTCCTTCAACTGCCGGATCACCGGCCAGTTCAACGGGCTGATTCTGGACATGCCCCCACCCTAGCAAGCTGTCAGCTCCGTCACATCCACCCTGGCCGCGTGGCGTATGCTCGCCGCCATGATGTCCTTCTCCGCCTCCGGTTCCATGGACCTGCTCACCCGGGTCCGCGGCCAGCTCGACCGGCTCACCCCGGAGCAGGCGTGGGCGGAACATCACGAGGGTGCGCTGCTTATCGACGTCCGCACCGCCACCCACCGCGCGTCCGCGGCGGGTGTCCCCGGGGCCATCGCCATCGATCTGACGGTCCTGCCCTGGCGGCTCGACCCCGGCTTCGACCACCGCATCCCGGAGGCCACCGACCTCGACCGGCGGATCATCCTGTTCTGCCGGCACGGTTACTCCTCCTCGCTGGCGGCCTGGAACCTGCGGCTCATGCGCCTGCACCGGGCGACCGACATCATCGGCGGGTTCGACGCCTGGACGGCTGCCGGTCTGCCGCTGCACCACGGCCCGGTCGATGTCCGTCCGTAGGCTGGTCTCATGACCACCCTGCGACCGCTCCGCGCCGACGAGCAGGACCTGCTCGCCCAGGCGACCCTGGAGAACATCAACCGTGCCGCACCCCGCTACACCCCGGACGACGTCCTGTCGACACCGGAACTCGCCCACTACATCAGCTCCGATGTCGGCCTCGTCGCCGAGGACGGCGGCCCCGTCGGCGTCGTGTGGCTGCGCTTCTTCTCCGCGGACGACCCCGGCTACGGCTTCGTCGAGGAATCCGTTCCCGAACTGAGCATCTGGGTGGCCGAGGGCCACCGCGGGATGGGCCTGGGCGGCCAGCTGCTCACCGAGATCACCGCACTCGCCCGTCAGCGTGGCTACCCCGGCATCAGCCTGAGCGTGGAGCAGGGCAACCCGGCGCGCCACCTCTACGAGCGCCACGGTTTCCTGCCCGCAGGGTCCGGGTTCGACCCGGGGACGTTGATCCTGAAGTTCTGACCCGGACTCACAGGTCGAAGGATCTCTCAGGCATGTCACCCAGCCGGGGAATCGGCCGGCCGGTGCGCTAACAGTAGGCGCGGATGGCGTCGATGCTCTGCGCCCGGTTCAGGCGACTCTGGTGCAGCCGGCGCCACACGGACTGTCCGTCGGTGGCGCGCTGGTGCGGCTCGAAGCGCCCGTCGCGGAGGATGGCGTCGAGAATCGGGGCGGCCTCCTCGTCGCTGACCCAGCCCCGGAGCAGGAGCATGACGGGACGGCTCCCCCGGCGTTCGAGGTAGTTCGGGTCGCTGCCGCCGGCGAGGAGGCGTTCGACGAGCGGGAGTTCCACGGGCACGTCCCGCTTCTTGTTCTCCAGCAGCATGAACAGGTCCATGCGCCCGACTTCCCAGCCGTGGTCGAGCAGGTCGGTGACAATGCCCACCCGGTCCCGCGGCGACGGGTTGCCCAGGGTCCTGAGCACCACGTTGTGCCCGGCGTAGCAGTCGTCATAGGTGGTCTGGTCGCGCAGCGCGATGATCTCGGCCGGATCACAGGTCTCCCGGAACTGCTCCAGGGTCATCTTCCTCAGCTTCTTGCCGATGCTTCCGAGCTCGTAGGACGGGGAACTCACAGCGCACCTGCCTGTCGTAGTCTGAGCAGCCACCAGTCGGCGATGAAGGGTTCGGTCCGGGGGTGGCGTTCCAGTTCCTCGACCCACTGCTCCGGCGCCGGGGCCGGGTCCCACGCCGGTTCATGGTCGAAGTTGGTGCTGCTGTCCCCGGTACCGTTGCCGGGGCTGAGGTGGATGGACAGTGGCGCCCCTACCGCCGGCGCGATCAGCCGTGCCCGTTCAGCCACGGCCGCGTCCACCAGCTCGGGTGGGAGATCGCCGGACACCCGGTGCTCGTCGCCGAGGAAGCGGACCACCCCGGCGAACTCCACCCCTTCCTTCGCCAGCGAATACAGCAGGGAAGCCAGGTCCGTGGACGCCGGAGGCACGGGAACATAGCGGTCGGGGACGGTGCCGTAGCGGGCGGCGGCGGCCGCCCGGTCGGTGGCGATGTCCACCGTGGCGCGCTCGCGCCAGATGGTGACCACGGCGGCGTCGACAAGCGCGCCGTCGATGACCAGACCGTGATCGGCGGGGACGAGGGTGCACAGCTCGCGGCCGGTCATGCGTTCGCCGAAATTCTCCCGGTTGATCTCCGTGCGGACGAACACGGCACCACCCCGGGTGCGGGTGGCGAAGGTGCGGGGGCCGGAGCCGTAGTCGTTCAGGCCGGTGAGCGGGACGGTGAAGGTCCGGGCGGCGACCATGTCGTAGGTCTCGTGGTCCATGATCACCACCAGATCGCGCCGAAGCCACGGCGGCGGGGCTCGTCGGGACGCGGGGAGGACGGGCGCAGCAGGGCCACGAGAATGACGGCGATGCCGGCGCCGGCCGTGGTGGTGATGACCCGCCCTGCCGCCAGGTCGAGCGGTGGCGCATCAGGTGCCAGGGCCTGCGTCATCAGCAGCGCGAGCATGGTGATGAAGAAGACGCCGTAGCCGTAGTTACGGGAGGTGATGGCCATGACGATCCACAACAGGACGCCCATGGCGATGAAGTCGACCTCCTGCGGTGGGTGGATGAGGGTCCACAGCCAGTAACCGAGAAAGCCCAGCACGGTGCCGAACACGCGGTGGAAGGCGCGGACCCCGAGCACCAGCCCGTCGCCGAGGAAGCACAGGACGAGGACGGTGGCGAGCAGACCCCAGAACGGGTGGGGATCCCCGGTCAGGTCGAGGGCGGCGTAGACGACGACGGCGCCGATGCTCACCCGCCAGAACATCAACCAGTCGACCGGACGGCCCGGCGGCGGGCCGGTCCCCTTGTCCCGGCCGGCGACGGCGACGAGAAACGCGATGACCGCGCCGAGGATGAGCCAGCCCGCCGACTGCATGACGGTCCAGCCCGCCTGGCCGACGACGGTGCCGCCGCCGACCATGAGGAGGAAGAAGTACGGCCCGGGCGGGCCCAGCGGGAGCGCCTGGTCGAGGGCGACACCGGCGACCGCGACGACGAGGAACGCGCCCAGGGTCCACCACAGATTCCCGGTGACGAGGATGCCCACGCTCATTGCCAGGATGAGGCCCACCCCAACCGCGGCCATCACCTTGGCGCGGTGCTCCCGGTCCGGAATCGCGCCGAAGAGCACCGGGTAGGTGCCCAGGCCGACGAGCAGGCCCTCGAAGTAGCAACCGGCGAGGGGGAAGATGATGAGGATGAGCACCGTCGGCAGGCCCAGCCGTGCCCGCTCCGACAGGGCGAGAAACGGCGGTCGCATCCCCCACAGTCGCTGATTCAACGTCGGCGGGGGCGGTGACGGGGGCTGCGGCGACGGGGACCGAAGTTTTTTTGGCGGGGTCGGACGGGCGTGGGGACATGTCCCTATTGTCCGTGCTGCCGGGCGTTTTGTTAGCGCGGCGGTACGGGAACGAGGTGCCGGCCGTCACAATTTTTCTTCCGTTGGCAAGCATCTCAGGTATTTATGCGCTTATACTTTCCCACACATAAGTAGCCGAACGATAGGACCTGATCTCCATGCGCAAGACTGCTCGACTCTTCCTCGCCACCGCCGCCTGTGCCACCCTCCCCCTCGGACTGGCCGCCTGCTCCGGCTCCGATGACACGGCCGACACCGAGACGACCGCCACCGCCACGGAGACCGTCGAGGCCACCGACACCGCCACCGCAACGGAGTCCTCCCCCGCCGAGACCGAGGCGTCCGCCGCCTCCGGAACCAGCGCCGCCGCCGAGGATCCGGAGCAGGTCCACTCCCTCGACCTCAACGTCGGCGACTGCCTCACCGACGAGACCAGCGAGGGGTCGATCGAGGAGGTCGGCGTCATCGACTGCGCCCAGCCGCACACCGGCGAGATCTACCACGGCTTCGACATCGCCGAGGGCCCCGACGGCCAGATGCCGGACACCATCGACACCGACGCCGAGACCGGCTGTGTCGAGGCCTTCGCCGGCTTCGTCGGCGTCCCGTGGGAGCAGTCCGCGCTCTCCATCTCCTGGATGCAGCCCTCCCCCGACACCTGGGAGGCCGACGACCGTGAGGTGCTGTGCGTCGTCTTCGAGGACGGCGTGGACACCACCGGCTCCCTCGAGGGCTCGAACCGCTGACCCGCTGACCTGCTGACCTGCTGATCTCACACCGTCACCGATTCCCGCCTTCCTACACCAGGAGGAAGGGGATGATGACGATCTTGAAGATCAGCGCCACCGCGAAGGTGGCGGTGTAGCCGGACATGATGCGCGAGTCTGACGAGTTCTCCAGCGCGTACTGCAGGACCGCGGGCTGACCGAGCATGCCGGAGACACCGCCGTTGGCACGCGTGGCGGACTTGCCCAGCAGGGCCGCCAGCAGGAGGAAGGTGCCGCAGCCGGCGATACTGACGAGGACCGCCAGCAGGATGGCCGTGAGCCCCTGGAGGGAGAAGGCGGTGGAGGCGAACGCCGGGCCGGAAGCCGTGCCCACCGCCGCGAGAAACATCATCAGGCCCAGCTGCCGCAGCGTGTAGTTCGCCGACCGGGGCAGCTGCCACGCCGTCTTACCGGTGCGCTGCAGGGCACCGAGGATCAGTCCCGCGATGAGCGGCCCCGCGGCGGCGCCGAGCGCGAACGAGGAACCGCCCGGCAGCGGAATCTGGATGAGAGCGAAGAGGAATCCGATGGCTAGGCCACCTGCCACCGCGATCCAGTCCAGTTCGGCGAAGGACTGGATGGAGTCGCCGAAGTAGCTGTTGACCTCCCGCTGGCGTTTGGCGGGCAGGACGACCTCGACGATGTCGCCGTAGGCGAGGTAGGTGTCGTCGTTGGCCAGGAAGATCTCGTCGGCGCGACGGACCCGGGTGATCCGGGCGCCGAAGGCCCCCGGCAGGGCGAGGTTGCCGACCTGGTTTCCGGCGATGTCCTTGTTGGAGACGGTGAAGTGCTGGACGGTGACCTTCTCGTCGATCAGCGGGCGAGCCGCGACCCGCCGGCCGATCGCCGCGACCAGGTCGTCCGTGACCGCGCGGGTGGCCATGATGCCGACGACGTCTCCCCGCTCCAACGGGACCTCGTCCTCGGCGACCCGGGCGCGTCCGTGATGACGCAGGGTGGAGACGACGAACTGGTCGCCGTACTTCTCGTCGAGCTGGGCCATGTCCACCTCGTCGACCTCGACGGCGATGGTCACGGGGTGGAGGATCTTCTCGTCCTCGTTCTCCTGGTCCTTCTTCGCCTTCCAGGTGCGTCCGATGGTGACGGCGACGAGCAGGATGGCCACGACCACGCCGGTGGGATAGCCGATGGAGTAGCCCACCGCGGGGATCTCCGATCCGGTCTGCTCCTGCGCCAGCGCCAGTGACGGCGTGGAGGTCAGTGCGCCGGAGAAGACGCCGACCGCGACCTCCCGGCTGATGTTCAGGAGCCCACCTGCGCCCACGGCGACGACGGCGCCGACAGTCACGGCGACGACGGAGGCGAGCATCATCCCGAGCTGGGCCTTGAGGTCCCGGAAGAAGGTCTCGCCGGCCTCGAGTCCGACCATGTAGACGAAGATGCCCAGTCCGAGGTCCTGGAGGAAGGTGAGGATCGGGTCATTGAGGTCGACGAAGGCGCCGACGATGAGGCCGACGAACAGCGCGCCGGCCGCGCCGAAGCGGATGGGGCCGAAGGGGATGGACCCGAAGGCGGTGCCCAGGGCGATCACCAGGAAGATGGTGAGGATGACGTTCCCGCTGAGAAGCTCGATCATGCCCTCATCATATTAAAGAGATGACCATTTGTCCCGCCGGTGGTGACGCCGGGGCCGGATCACGCTTCCGGGGGGTCGAACCGGAGGATCCGGTCGTCCTCCGACCCCGGCCGCCCACGCCCGTCGGTGTTGTTGGTCAGGACCCACAGCGCGCCGTCGGGGGCGACGATCACGTCCCGCAGACGACCGTACCCGTCGGTCGCGGTGTCTGATTCCCTGGCGTCGGACAGCGGGACCTCGATGAGGCGCTCGCCCCGCAGCCCGGCGATGTAGACCGCACCCCCGGCCACCGCCATGCCGCTCGGGCTGGCGTCGGCGGGCCGGAACTGCTGCACCGGATCAACGAAACGCCCGTCCCCGGCCACGCCCTCCACCTCGGGCCAGCCGTAGTTGGCGCCCGGCTCGATGACGTTGAGTTCGTCCCACGTGTTCTGGCCGAACTCGGTGGCGTAGAGCGTGCCGTCCGCATCCCACGCGATGCCCTGCGGATTGCGGTGCCCGTAGCTGTAGATCGGTGAGTCGGGGAAGGGATTGTCCGCCGGTACCGACCCGTCGGGCTCCAGCCGCAGGATCTTGCCCGCCAGCGAGTCCCGGTCCTGCGCCGTCGAAGTGTCTCCCGCGTCCCCCGTGGTGGCGTAGAGCTTCCCGTCCGGGCCGAACGCGATCCGACCGCCGTTGTGGACCCGGGCGGCGGGAATTCCGTCGAGGATCGTCTCCACCTCCCCGAGGCCCAGCTCACCCGGCCCGCCGGTCAGCTCCCGTCGCTCGATCCGATCCCCGTCAGCGGCCGTGACATAGGAGTAGAGATCCCCCTCGTGGACCGCGATGCCGAGCAGTCCCCCTTCGCCGCCCGGCTGCGCCGCGTCGACGACGCCGACCTCCCTACTGGCACCGGCCACACCCAGCTCCAGGATCCGGCCGCTGTCCCGTTCGCTGACCAGCGCGGTCTCCCCGTGGAAGGCAATGGACCAGGGTGAGTCCAGGTCGGTGGCCACAACGTCGATCTCTTCGTCGTGCGCGGAGCTGGTCGCGCCGGGTTCCGGCAGATTCCCGGTATCGCCCGCCTCCCCGCAGGCGGTCACTCCTGCCCAGGCGACCACGGCAACGCAGGTGGTGGCGAGCAGGCGGCGGGTGGATCGTCGGGTGCGGTACATGAGGCGTCCTTGTCGTTGCCCCCATCCTGGCACATCACGGGGCGTACCCTCAGGAGCATGAACGCCGACCGGATCCGGACCGCCATGACGGCGGTCGACCGCCGCGGGTTCCTCCCCAGCGGGGCGCGCCGGCACGCGGGGTGCGGTTCTCAATCGGAGGTGAGGCAATAGATCGGCGCCTGGAGTCCCGAGACAGGATCAAAAAAGTCCCGGAGATAACGCCACGATTCCCTCTCGGGTGAGACCCAATCAGCGCGCCCTGGAAGATAACTGACACCTCAGCGGACGCAAACCGCGCTCCAACTCAGATACCAGACGCAATCGCCTCAGACAAACAGGGCGGATTCAACTGGTCGTCGCAACACCTCGATGACATGGAGGTGTGTGATGCTACGTCGTCAGGCGGATGCGGATCGAGCGGTGCGACAACCGATGCGCTCTCCGGGGCGCCCGCCCCCGCGACGGGAGGTCGAGCGGGCATTCTGGGTACAGATCGCTGATGGGCTTACGAGCGAGGATGCCGCGGTTGCTGTTGGTGTGTCAGCACCGGTGGGTACGCGGTGGTTTCGCCATGCTGGAGGTATGCCTCCACTAGATCTTGCTCCAGCTGCTGGCCGTTATCTCTGCTTTGCTGAGCGTGAAGAGATCGCGCTGTTACACGTTCAAAATGTCGGCGTCCGTGAGATCTCCCGACGACTCGGACGCGATCCCGGGACAGTCTCCCGGGAACTGCGGCGAAACGCCGCGACCCGTGCCGGGGAAGTGGAGTACCGGGCTTCCGTTGCGCAGTGGAAGGCCGAGTCTGCGGCCAAGCGGCCCAAACAAGCGAAACTGGTGACCAACACCGCGCTGCGTGACTATGTGCAACAACGCCTTGAGGGCAGCGTCAGTCTGCCGGACGGGACGGTAGTTCAGGGGCCCGATGCACCGCGCTGGAAGGGACGAAACAAGCCACACCGAGAGGACCGTCAATGGGTCACGGGTTGGAGCCCGGAACAAATCTCGCACCGGCTGAAAGTTGATTTCCCTGATGATGGTGCCATGAGGATCAGCCACGAAGCGATTTACCAGTCGCTGTTCATCCAGGGGCGCGGCGCACTCAAGCGCGAGCTCGTCACGTGTCTACGCACTGGTCGAGCGCTGCGGAAACCACGACGGCGTTCACGGAACAAGCCACAAGGCCATGTCACAGACGATGTCGTCATCTCCGAGCGTCCCGCCGAAGCGGCGGACCGCGCGGTGCCTGGACATTGGGAGGGGGATCTGATCATCGGCACACACCAGTCCGCGATCGGAACGCTCGTCGAGCGCAAGAGCCGCTCTGTGCTGCTGGTGCACCTGCCACGACTTGCAGGCTACGGGCAGCAGCCGCGAGTGAAAAACGGGCCGGCCTTGGCCGGCCACGGCGCGACCGCGATGGCTGATGCGCTCACCCGAGCAATCACGGATCTACCGCAGCAACTGCGTAAGACGTTGACCTGGGATCGAGGCAAGGAGTTGGCAGAGCATGCCAGATTCGCGTTCGAGACCGGCACCACGGTGTTTTTCGCTGATCCGCACTCGCCTTGGCAGCGGCCCACGAACGAAAACACCAATGGGCTGCTGCGACAGTACTTCCCCAAGGGCACCGACCTGTCGAGATGGGGTGCTGACGATCTCGCCGCGGTCGCGTACACGTTAAATAACCGGCCGAGGAAAGTGCTCAACTGGAAAACCCCAGCCGAGGTATTCACAGAGCAGCTACCATCGGCCCAAGAACCTGGTGTTGCGACCACCGATTGAATCCGCCGTCTACACCTCATCAGGGTTTCAGGACACCTGTCGGAGGCTGGGGATCCGCCAGTCGATGGGGCGGATTGGGTCGAGTGCGGATAATGCGATGGCGGAGTCTTTCAACGCTTCGCTGAAGCGGGAGACGCTGCAAGGTTCTGGTGGCTGGGCGTCGCCGGTTCAGTGTCGGCGGGAGGTGTTCCGGTGGATCACGAGATACAACACCCGTCGGCGGCACTCCGGGATCAGTTACCTGTCGCCGAGGGCTTTCGAAGACATGGCCTCGGCTGTTACCGTGGCGCCTGCTGCTTGATCAATCCCGCGTGTCCACTCAAAGGGGGACACCCCAACAGGCACTTCACCCTCCCTTGCACAGCAGGACAGACAAGCTCGATCTTGTAACAGTCCATTTCCTCCGGTTCCTCGAAGGCGGACGGACGTCCTGCGGATACGCGAGCTTTGCGCGGGCGGGAGTTCGTTCCCATCATCAATGGAAACAACTGCTTGAGCACTCGATCACGCGCGTCAAACCCGTCCTTGTCGGCCAGCAGATCGTTGAGTCGGCCGATGGGCTTCTTTCCCTTCACGAGGGAGATCGCCGAAGGGCAGTAGAAGACTCCGTCAATCTGGAGTGGCCCTGCTGACTGTCCACCGTTCACTGGGTCGGGATTGTCGCTGGCCCACACCGTCTGGCGATTCTTCGGGAACCGCACCACAGGCGCATAGCCCTCGTCCAAGAGCAGCGAGGAAAACCCAGTCTTCACCGAGTACCCCATATCAACCACAAGATTGGGCAGCTTGGCATTCGGCCGTTTACTGGCTCTTCACGATTTAGAGTGCGTTGATCCTGGCCTGCAGCTGCCCAGAGTGAATCAGGGACCGCAAGATGTAGTGGTCGAGGTTTCGGAAACCCAGGGCGATGCCGCGTAGGTGCTCGAGCCGGCCGTTGATCGCCTCGACCGGACCGTTGGACGCCCCAATGTCGAAGTAGGCGAGCACGTCCTCACGCCGGCGCCACAAGGTCCGTCCCAGTTGGGCGAGCTCCTCCAAGCCTTTCGGTAAGCCCTTGCGCAGGGTGTTGATCACCCTGCTCATGAGCTTCTTGCCCTCCGACTTCTGCGGATGCCCGTAAGCCGCAATCATGTCCTGTGAGAGCATCCAGGTGACCTCGAGTGCCACGTACTCATCGTCGGTGGCCCATAGCAGGTCGAGGCGTTGTTTCTGCCGCTCGGTGAGGTAGTTCGTCCTGGTCAACAGCGTGCGACGGTGCTTGTACAACGGATCGTCCTTGCGCCCACGCCGCCCGGAGGTCTCCCGTTGGAGCCGCTGCCGGCAGCCGGTGAGTTTGTCGGCTGCCAGATGCACCACGTGGAAGGGGTCCATGACCTTCCTCGCCTGCGGCAACACCTCATCGACTGCGGTGGCGTAACCGGTGAAGCCGTCCATGGTCACCACCTGCACCTGCTCCCGGAAGCCAGGGTCGCGTTCCTGCAGCCAGGTGCGCAGCACCTGTGCACTGCGGCCGGGGCGCATGTCCAGCAGTCGGGCAGGGCCACGGCCGTCGACCAGGGGTGTGAGGTCGACGAGGATGGTCACCAGACTGGATGGCTGACCTGGCTTTCGGGTGTGCTTCCATACGTGCTCATCCACCCCGAGGATGCGCACCCCGTCCAACGTCGTAGGCAAGCTTGCGGCAGGCCTCGAGGGCGACCTGATTGACCAGCTCCCAACCCACGCCGAGTGCTTTCGCGGTGGCAGACACGCTCATCCGGTCTATCGCCAGGCGCTGGAGGATCCAGCGGGTCACCCGGTGGGTGAGTTTCGCTCCGTCATCGGCGCAGCTGAGTGTGGCCTGGAAGATCTTCCTGCCACAGAAGGCATTCGTACAGGTGAAGCGGGGCACGCGGACGTGCAGACGGGTCGGGAACCCGACCACCGGCAGATCGACGAGACGGCGAAGGACGTGGTCGCGAAGCTTCCCGGGTCGGGAACATTCAGGACAGGCGTTGCTCACGGCCACCGGTGTGGCGTCAATGACGGTGATGTTTCCGGCGTCGGCGGCACCGGTGATCGTCAGGCCGATTTCCGCGGTACGGCAGATGGTGTCGGCAACGAGGTTGCCAGTAGTAGGCTGCACAGTAGGGTCCTGGTTCGGTTGGATGGAAGCGTCGTAACTCTCATCTTGTACCGGCCAGGACCCCTACATGTTGTGCCATCCCGAACGGGGGTGTCCCCCTTGAGTGGACACGCGGGATTGATCAAGCAGCAGGCGCCACGGTAACAGCCGAGGCCATGTCTTCGAAAGCCCTCGGCGACAGGTAACTGATCCCGGAGTGCCGCCGACGGGTGTTGTATCTCGTGATCCACCGGAACACCTCCCGCCGACACTGAACCGGCGACGCCCAGCCACCAGAACCTTGCAGCGTCTCCCGCTTCAGCGAAGCGTTGAAAGACTCCGCCATCGCATTATCCGCACTCGACCCAATCCGCCCCATCGACTGGCGGATCCCCAGCCTCCGACAGGTGTCCTGAAACCCTGATGAGGTGTAGACGGCGGATTCAATCGGTGGTCGCAACACCAGGTTCTTGGGCCGATGGTAGCTGCTCTGTGAATACCTCGGCTGGGGTTTTCCAGTTGAGCACTTTCCTCGGCCGGTTATTTAACGTGTACGCGACCGCGGCGAGATCGTCAGCACCCCATCTCGACAGGTCGGTGCCCTTGGGGAAGTACTGTCGCAGCAGCCCATTGGTGTTTTCGTTCGTGGGCCGCTGCCAAGGCGAGTGCGGATCAGCGAAAAACACCGTGGTGCCGGTCTCGAACGCGAATCTGGCATGCTCTGCCAACTCCTTGCCTCGATCCCAGGTCAACGTCTTACGCAGTTGCTGCGGTAGATCCGTGATTGCTCGGGTGAGCGCATCAGCCATCGCGGTCGCGCCGTGGCCGGCCAAGGCCGGCCCGTTTTTCACTCGCGGCTGCTGCCCGTAGCCTGCAAGTCGTGGCAGGTGCACCAGCAGCACAGAGCGGCTCTTGCGCTCGACGAGCGTTCCGATCGCGGACTGGTGTGTGCCGATGATCAGATCCCCCTCCCAATGTCCAGGCACCGCGCGGTCCGCCGCTTCGGCGGGACGCTCGGAGATGACGACATCGTCTGTGACATGGCCTTGTGGCTTGTTCCGTGAACGCCGTCGTGGTTTCCGCAGCGCTCGACCAGTGCGTAGACACGTGACGAGCTCGCGCTTGAGTGCGCCGCGCCCCTGGATGAACAGCGACTGGTAAATCGCTTCGTGGCTGATCCTCATGGCACCATCATCAGGGAAATCAACTTTCAGCCGGTGCGAGATTTGTTCCGGGCTCCAACCCGTGACCCATTGACGGTCCTCTCGGTGTGGCTTGTTTCGTCCCTTCCAGCGCGGTGCATCGGGCCCCTGAACTACCGTCCCGTCCGGCAGACTGACGCTGCCCTCAAGGCGTTGTTGCACATAGTCACGCAGCGCGGTGTTGGTCACCAGTTTCGCTTGTTTGGGCCGCTTGGCCGCAGACTCGGCCTTCCACTGCGCAACGGAAGCCCGGTACTCCACTTCCCCGGCACGGGTCGCGGCGTTTCGCCGCAGTTCCCGGGAGACTGTCCCGGGATCGCGTCCGAGTCGTCGGGCGATCTCACGGACGCCGACATTTTGAACGTGTAACAGCGCGATCTCTTCACGCTCAGCAAAGCAGAGATAACGGCCAGCAGCTGGAGCAAGATCTAGTGGAGGCATACCTCCAGCATGGCGAAACCACCGCGTACCCACCGGTGCTGACACACCAACAGCAACCGCGGCATCCTCGCTCGTAAGCCCATCAGCGATCTGTACCCAGAATGCCCGCTCGACCTCCCGTCGCGGGGGCGGGCGCCCCGGAGAGCGCATCGGTTGTCGCACCGCTCGATCCGCATCCGCCTGACGACGTAGCATCACACACCTCCATGTCATCGAGGTGTTGCGACGACCAGTTGAATCCGCCGACGCTGCCGTGGTCGCTGTGAAAAATCGCTCCGCCCATCGAGCCCCTTGTCCGGGCCGCGTCCTCCATCGCGTCCTGAACGAGACTGGTGCGCATGTGGTCAGCGATGGAGTAGCCGACCAAGCGTCGGGAGTGCACGTCGATGACGGTGGCCAGGTACAGGAATTCTCCTTTCCCGCAGGGCAAGTAGGTGATGTCGCCGATATAGAGCTGATTGCAGTCCTCGGCAGTGAAGTCCCGGCCGACAAGGTCGTCGAAGACCCTCGCGCCCTGGTCCGGGATGGTGGTGCTCTTCTTCTTGCGCAGGTTCACCCCGACGATCTGGTGCTGGCGCATGAGCCGCTCGATGCGTTTGTGGTTGACCGGGTCTTTTGTGTGGTCGTTTATTTCAGCGGTCATACGGCGCACCCCGATCGTGGCGTCGAATTCTTCGTGGTAGTCCCGCATCTGGGCCACCAGCGTCTCATCGGCGTTTCGGCGCTGCCTGCGGACAGGCTCACCGTCCCGCCACTTGTAGAAGCTTGAGCGGTTCAGATTAAGGACGTGGCACAACCGCTTCACCGAGTAGGTGGTGGCGTAGTCGTCAACGAACTGGAAGCGGATCACCAGGTCGTCTCTCCCGCGAAATACTTCGCGGCCTTGCGCAGGATATCGCGTTCGGTCGAGAGCTTCTGGGTCTCCGAGCGCAGGTGCTGGACTTCTTCGCGCAGGCGCAGCAGCTCCTCGGCGGGGTCCTCGGCGGTGCGACTCGACTGGACGCCACGGGCCTTGCGGGCAGCGTAGACCCAGTTTTTCAGCGTCGCCCGACTGATCCCGAGATCGGTGGCGATCATCGAGAACGAGGCGCCTGTGGTGTCCTCGTAGAGTCGGACCGCGTCGGCTTTGAACTCATCGGTGTAGGTGTTCTTCGGCATGGTGGTTTCTCGCATTCTCCGGCCCATTCTGGGCCAGGGTCAGCGTGTCCACCAAACAGGGGACGGCCCCCTCGGTGTATCGGCGTCGTTGTCCCATGTGAACATCCTTCCGCAGGGCACGGTGGCCCCGCTAGTTTAGGTGTCCACGACAAGAGGGTAACCCCAGTCGTTTATTTCAGCGGTCATACGGCGCACCCCGATCGTGGCGTCGAATTCTTCGTGGTAGTCCCGCATCTGGGCCACCAGCGTCTCATCGGCGTTTCGGCGCTGCCTGCGGACAAGCTCACCGTCCCGCCACTTGTAGAAGCTTGAGCGGTTCAGATTAAGGACGTGGCACAACCGCTTCACCGAGTAGGTGGTGGCGTAGTCGTCAACGAACTGGAAGCGGATCACCAGGTCGTCTCTCCCGCGAAATACTTCGCGGCCTTGCGCAGGATATCGCGTTCGGTCGAGAGCTTCTGGGTCTCCGAGCGCAGGTGCTGGACTTCTTTGCGCAGGCGCAGCAGCTCCTCGGCGGGGTCCTCGGCGGTGCTGTTCCGAACGTGCATTTTGAAGCAGCGTGGTGACGATAGTGAAGCGCCGGGGTGAGCATCGTGAAGCGGTGCTCACCCCGGTGCTCGATCCTCACTTCGGTGTCCGGCGGGTTACCTGACCATGGTCGGTGAGAGTCTCATGTTCGGCCCGTCCAGGCTGATGATCTCCGCCCCACCGACAAGACGGTTGAGCAGGGACTCAGCGACGACCTTGTCCGCCATGGAGGTGTACCACTCCTCCGGGTTGAACTGGGAGGTCACCAACGTCGATCCCCGGCCTTCCCGCGCGGACAGGATATTGAACAGCATGTTCGCGGTGTCCGGGCTGATCGCGGTGGTGAGGAAATCATCCAAGACCAGCAGATCCGTGGTGGTGATCTGAGTGACGAACTGCAGACGCTTCGGATCGTGATAATCCATCACCGCCAGCTGCGCGGCCAGGTCATCGGTACGGAAGAACCGGGCGGTGTAGTCACGCCGGCACGCCGCATTGAGCAGCGCCAGGGCGAGGTAGGTCTTGCCTACGGAGGACTTGCCCAGGATGATGACGTTGCTGGCCTTGGCCACCCATTGACAGCTGCCCAGCCGTGTCGTTAACTCACGGCTGAGGTTGCGATCTGGTCGGTAGTCGATGTCTTCTACGCAGGCATCGGGGTGTGGTGATCTGGATGCCTTGAGTAGTTTCTCAACACGACGCTCCGCCCGGGCCGTGACCTCTTTGTCCAACGCGAACGCGATCTTCTGGGAGAAGGTCCACTCGTCATAGTCGGCGTTGTTGGCGATATCGATGACCGTCTGACCGAAGGCGGTCATCCGGAGTTTGGTGAAGGTGTCCAGCCACGTGTCATCCAGGTGGAAGTTGGGGTCCATCACTTCGATTCCTCCTTGTGGTCGCTGGTGTCTGTTCCGGTGAGGGCTTCCAGGCTGAACTGGCCAGCCCCGCCGAGTAGCCCACCGCGGTCACCGTGCCAGTGCGGTGGCGACGTAGAACGTGCATGAGCCCGCGGCGTAGGGGTGGTCGCCGGTCGTGTCGCCTGGTCGCTACGGACCGCGGCCATCATGTTCTTCACGCCCGTGTACGAGATCGCCCGACGACGGGTGGCATCGCCGACCAGTCGGAGGCAGGCCGCCTCGAGGATGGGCTTGTTGTCGCCTTTGCCCATGGCGAGGATGTTGCGGGCCGGCAGATACGCCTGAGCGACAATCGGTCGCGACGCCAGGAGATCAGCGATCGCCATCCTCGTGTTCGGACCCACCCGGGAAGCCTGGGTGAGGAAATACTGCGAGGACCACAGATTGTTCGGATTCTCCATCCCCGGTGGGCAGTGGACCACATCGGTGACATACGCCCCGCGTTGCGTGCCCACCGTGTGCGTGGCGATGGTGGCGCCAGCGGCGAAAACCTCCAGCTGATCGCCGCGGATACGCACGTCCACGGTATCGCCGACATGCTGATACGGCACCGAGTAGTGCACGGTGGCGATCGTGATGTGCCAGTCCGGGCTCACCTTGGATTTCTTCCACACCGTCGGCAGGAAAGGCTCATCAGGCAGTGCCGCCAACAGATCGGCTTCGGCTTCCTGGAAGATCTGGCGGCGGGAGACCTGCTGATCCCGGAACGGAGTGCGATCGTTGATCGCCTCGACAGCTGCCCGCAAGGCCGTGTTGAGGTCATCAAGGTTGCTGAACTCCCGGTCCGCGAGTCGGCGGATCGCCCAGTTGGTGACGACCTTGACCCCGGATTCCACATTGCCCTTGTCCTTGGGGCGCACCGGCCGGGTGGGAAGCGCGGCGGTGTTGTAGTGGGTAAGGAACTCCTCATAAGCGGTGTTGACCCTGCGTGCCTTGTCCCCGGTGCGGATGGCATTCGACGCGGTGGAGGCATTATCCGGCACGATGACCTCAGCCACGCCCCGGAAGTACTCGAAGGCGTGGCGGTGGGCGGCCAGCCAGTTCGGCTGGCGTTCATCAACACACCCGTAGGCAAAGACCATGCCGGAGTACGGCAAGGTCGCGACGAACACGCTGATGCTGGTGGCCCGGCGGGTGACGGAGTCGATGATGCGTATCTTGGTGCCGGCCCAGTCGACCTGCATCGTATGGCCCGGGATGTGCTGGATCCGAGCGGTGAGCCCGCGGGCCTGGACTTCCTGGCCCACCAGCTGACGGAAGCGTTCATAGCTGTAGTGACGAAGGCCCTCTGGCGCGGGCAGGGTGAGGTAGACGGCCCACAGGACATTCAGGGTGTCTTCTTGCGTCCGGTCCGGGCAGCGATCACCGTGTCCATGTCGATGGGGACGAATTCCCCGGCCACGGTCATCCGCCCGTCGCCGACCAGGGCGGCAAGGTCGTCGTCAGGCAATCCCTCGAGTTGGGCGTGGGTGGTGATGTGGTGGTGATCGAGGGCTTTTCCGGCTTTGGCGATGGTAGCGTGCGCGGCACCGCAGCGAGCCTGAATTGTTCGGTAGGAACTGCCCGCGAGGAGCAGTTGCATGATCAACCGGTAGTTGGTCACGGTTGAAGGTCCTTTCAGGTTCCCACACGACCGGGTTGTCGTGTGGCATCTGAAAGTCTGGGGGCTACCGGCCCTGAGCGCTTCACGAAGCTCACCATCGTGCTTCACGATGGTTACCACGGCGCTTCAAACTATCCGTTCCTAACAGGTGCGACTCGACTGGACGCCACGGGCCTTGCGGGCAGCGTAGACCCAGTTTTTCAGCGTCGCCCGACTGATCCCGAGATCGGTGGCGATCATCGAGAACGAGGCGCCTGTCGTGTCCTCGTAGAGTCGGACCGCGTCGGCTTTGAACTCATCGGTGTAGGTGTTCTTCGGCATGGTGGTTTCTCGCATTCTCCGGCCCATTCTGGGCCAGGGTCAGCGTGTCCACCAAACAGGGGACGGCCCCTCTTGATGAAATCCCCGTGTCCACTTTCCGGGGTTCGGGCCCAGGTCCACGAGTTCACGGATCCGGTGATCACGCAGCCGGCCTTCGTCACCGCAGGCCGGGCAGGAGACATCCTGTTCCACCGGGCGGCAGGTGATCCACGTGTGGCGCTCATCGATCGCGGCGCCCGTGATCGTCAGGCCGAGTTCAACGGTCCGGATGATGGTGTCAGCAATAAGAGACGTAGAATCGGGCATAGGTCCTCGGAGCGAAAGATGGTTGTGTAAGAACTTTCATCTTCGCACCGGGGACCCCTATATCTTGTGGTGGGTCCCGATCCTCATGCTGGCACTCGCATCCCGGCTACGCACCCCAGATCCGGAAGAGCCGGCAAGGCTCTTCAGGATTTAGAGTGCGTTGATCTTGGTGTGCAGCTGTCCGGAGTGGATCAAGGATCGCAAGATGTAGTGCCCGAGGTTCTTGAACCCCAGAGCGATGCCGCGCAGATGCTCCAGGCGCCCGTTGATCGCCTCGACGGGCCCGTTGGACGCGCCGATATCGAAATACGCCAGCACGTCCTTCTGTCGCCGGTACAGCGTGTTTCCCAGCTGCTTAATCTCCTCTAACCCCTTCGGCATCGTCGATGAACGCAGCGTGCTGATCACCTTCCGCATTAGCTTCTTGCCCTCGGCTTTCTTCGGGTGCTGATAGGCGGCGATGATCTGCTGATACACCGACCACGTCACCTCCAAAGCCACGTAGTCTTCGTCGGTGGCCCACAGTTGCTCGAGTCGCCGATGCTGTCGATCAGTGAGGAAGTCAATCCTGGTCAACAGGGTTTTCCGGTTCTTATACAACGGATCGTTTTTCTTGCCCCGCCGCCCGGTGGTCATCCGCTGCAGGCGCTGCCGGCACACGGTCAACTTGTCGGCGGCCAGGTGCACCACGTGAAAGGGATCCATCACCGCCTGCGCCCGCGGCAGGGCCTGTTTGGTGGCGGTGGCGTAGCCGGCAAACCCATCCATCGTGACAACCTCGACCCGGTCGCGAAAGCCCTGCCCACGCTGGCTGAGCCAATCGCTCAGTACCGCGGCGCTACGACCCGGGACCATGTCCAGCAACCGGGCCGGTCCGGCGCCGTCGATGACGGGGGTGATGTCGACGAGCACGGTGACGAACGAGTCCGGCTCACCGGCCCGGTGGGTGTGCTTCCACACGTGCTCGTCCACGCCCAGCACGCGTACCCCGGCGGTGGCCGGGGTCGTCGTAGACCAGGTGCCGGCAGGCATCCAGGGCGAGGTCGTTGACCAGGTCCCAGCCCAAGCCCAGGGCTTCGGCGGTGGCGGAGATACTCATTTTGTCGATCGCCAACCGTTGCAGAATCCAGCGGGTCACCCGGCGAGTGACGGTGCGCCCGCGTTCGGCGCAGGCCAGTTCGCCCTGGTAGATCCGCTGGGCACAGGACTGATTCAGGCACAGGAACCGCGGCACGCGTACCTGCAGCCTGGTGGGGAAGCCGACGACGGGAAGATCGGTCAGCCGGCGCACGACGTGATCACGCAGCCGGCCTGTGTGTCCGCAGCCCGGGCACTTGTCGCAGGAGTCGATGGGACGAGCACTGATGACCGTGAACTCGCCGGCATCCGCGGCATCGGTGATCGTTAATCCCAGCTCCGCGGTGCGGCAAATGGTGTCGGCGACGAGGTTGAACGTAGGCTGCATTGTAGGGTCCTGGTTCGGTCAGATGGTTGTGTGGTAACTCTCATCTTGTACCGGCCAGGGCCCCTACATGTTGTGCCACCCCGACATATCACTTCCCGCTAATTACGCACTCCAGATCCGGATGAGCCGGCATACCCTCCGGTACGGACTTAGGGTAACGCGTGAAACTGTAATCTCGTTTTCAGTCCGTAGAGTTCACGGAGCCTAATAAGAGATTTCTCTGCTCATAGTTAAATTTCACAGCTGCAGAGTGAGATCTGCATGCTTAGTTACGCGTGCGTCGTGCGTGGCAACGACAGCGATTCCCCCAGCTTTACAGTGTTCAGTGAGAAAGTCGGTAACGCGTTGGGCGTTCTTGTCATCAAGGGCCGCGGTCGGTTCATCCATCAGCAGGAGCGGGGGGCGGCGTAGTGCCAAGCGGATGATGCCGACGCGTTGTTGTTCACCTCCGCTAAGGCGGTAGACAGGAGTGTTGATGAACTCGAAGGGAAGACTGAAGCGTTGGAATATCTCACGGGCCCATTCGGGGTCATCCCGTAGCTGGTAACCGCCGACTTCCAAGTTCTTTTTAACCGTCCAAGAAGCAACGACACCTGCATTCTGAAAAGAGAAGCCCACCTTGTTGCGGAGAAAATCACGTTTGGCACTACCGCGCAGTTTCGCTGGTTCCTGTCCTAAGACGTGGAGGGCTCCGGTGCTTGGGCGTTCCAAGCTGCCTAAACTCTGCAACAGAGTAGTCTTTCCCGAGCCGCTTTCCCCGACTACCACGGTGTAGGAACCAGGACTCGCGGTAAAAGATAGGTCCTGCCAGAGAGTGCGACCAGGGTATTCGAAAGCAAGGCCTCGGGCGAGGATACCATCGGTTGATGGGGTGGCAGTCATATTCTTCTGTCCTCTCACTGGACCATCTAGCATATGTGCTGGGATCTCGGAATCTTGGCGGAAACTCATGTCACCTCCAGAGCAGTGCGGGTGAGACTGCGCTTAAGGGCTAGCAACATGGCACTGGTCGTAGCCAAAGCGATTGCGGTGATGATTGCCACAATCGCTACCTGGGGGAGTACAGAGATTTTGACGACTGCGCTTGCGAGGAAGGCCGGTATCGCAGAAAGAACTCCAACGAGGGCCAGGAACCGGCCGTAAATGTTGAAGAACCCACTTCCCGTGGAGGCCAGCAAGAAAATCGCGGTCGCTTTTCGGGCGTGGTACACGGCCGCAAAAATGATTGAGCCAAGCATGAGAACCAGAAGCATGACGATGGTCCCCGTGATAGTTATGCGCAGTTCGGCTAGTCGGTTGGCATGATCGAGGGCGGAGAGCTCCGCGATGCTTTCTAACGCTACAACGGCATGACCAACTCCGGCATAATCGACGAGCTGTTTGTATTTGTCTTGGTCGGCGTACGCGCCGACATCCCCGTAGAAGTCATCGGAGAGTAGCCCGTTATCTGCATCGATGATGACAGTGATCGGGTCGACAAGGTGCATCGAGCTACCTGTAGCGTCGTAGTCTAGGCGGGGCACGATACCGAGGTCCACTCCAGTAAGCACCGTAGTGTTGGGACGGGCTTGATCAGGGGCATCTTCATTGAGTGAAAGCTGAAAATTCAACCACTGGTCGAGACTTGAGCGGATAGCATCCTTATGCTCGCTGAGATCTGCCGGAATCACCAGGGTCACCGCTCCGAGCTGTCCCGCCCGTGAGTCAACCGCTTCCTTTAATTCCGGGTCTACCGAGGGGAGGGTTCTTAGGAAAGCAGAATTAATCAGTAGGCTTCTTTGCGGATCGATTGCGTGCTGCTCACCTATAAATGAACTCAAGATTCCTGCCTCGGTTAGAAGCACACTGTCCTGCTGTTCCATGGTTCGGAAGATCTCGCCGAGTTTGGGAAAGATTTCAGATGCTTCCTCTGTGGCGATCGCATAGCTAAAGACTGGTTTCACTAATTCGGGGTGGGCAGCGCGGAACGAGTCGGCCGGTTGAGCCTGTCGAAACTCAGTGATCTGATTGATAGTTCCTGCAGTGTTGCCACCTGCACCTGCTGTCGCGATCACAATCGCAGTAGCGGATAGGACGGTAAGAAGCCGCATCGGACGATCACCTTTGATGATCCGACCGATTGAATGATTTCTTACCGACAGTGCCACGAGCCCCATTGCGCTAGCAGCTGCAATCAGTACTATCACCAGTTGTTGGGCACCGATCACCAAGATCGTGCGGGCTTGATACCCATTGAGATTGATCAGCGAATACGCCAGAAGGGCGAATGAGGACAGCGCTACGCAGACCGTCACAGGGATCAAAAGAGCGCAGCCCTCTGCGGCACGTATCCGACTAAGCGGCATTCCTGTGGTGAGCCGCAACCCCGCAATCGCCAGCCGCACACTTGCTAGATTCGCTGCCGCTAAAACCAGCGCGCTGAGCAGAATCAGCACCGCGATGCCCCATGGACTACCCACCAGGAAGATTCCCCACAGTAACGAGCTGGGCGGGGATGATGTCTGAGGGGCCCGGATACCCAAACGCTCCAGTGAAGAGACAATCCCCTGGGCCTGTTGAGCATCTCCTTGCACTAGATAGGTTCCCAGCAGCCTGTCGCGGGTCAGTGCAGCCGCCGGCTGCAGTGTCGCCGGGAATTGTGTGCCAAAAGTCGGGAACGCTCCTTGATCGAGATCACCTATCACCAAGGTTTCTTCACCGATGAACACGTAATAGTCCGTGGAACGCACACTCTCCTGGGCTGAAGGCGACATCTTATAGACGTTGACGTGCTCGTCTCCCGCAGCTTCTCTGATCGTGGAAACCACTTCATCCCGGGAGACTGACGATGGGATTTCACTGATGGAAAAACCATGTGTAAAGCCCTCAGGGCCCCACCGATCCTGATCAATGAGGAAAGAAATCGTAGCCCCAAGTAATACACCTGCCAGCAACACGGAAGTCATCCACATGATGCTTCGCGCCAATGAAAGATTGCTGGTCATTTGTTCCTTTCCAACGAAAAATCGTGGTCCCAGTGTCACTTAAGACACCAGGACCACAATTCGAGATATCTCTGTTGCGGCTTTAAGCGCGCCAGTAGGTAGTGTTACCGCCCCAAGTAGCCCGAATGGAGGCGTACGACCACAATCCCGGGGGGACTGTGTCCGACCGGTTGCAACGGTTTGCATTGCACGCCGTACTACCATGCGCCTTGCTGCCATGCAGGTAGTTTGACCAGGTGTTCATGGTTACATAGCTGGTACCCTGATTCCATGTTCCGCCACCAGGATAAGAGATAGCTGCATGGGCCCCACTTGCGGCTCCCATTGCAAGCGCTCCACCCAGCCCAACAGTTGCTAGCACTTTTGCTGCTCTCTTCATTATTGCCCTTCCTGTCCTTGAGCCTCGCTGTCAGTGCCATAATTGGCACCTATGAGAATCATAGGAGGGGAAACGGAAATTTGTCAAGCCCCGGGTTTTGTAGAGGGTCATGTCTTTGTTGATCAGGCCGCGTGGGCCTGAAGCATGTTCCATTCCTGGTGGACTTCCCGCGGCGGGCGGTAACCCAACGAGGAGTGCAGCCGGCGGTTGTTGTACCACCCGATCCACTTCGACGACTCCACCAGAACATCAGCCAACGACGGCCAGGTCCGCCGATCGATCAGCTCGGCCTTGAACAACGAATTCAACGCCTCCGCCATCGCATTATCGTAGGAGTCACCCCGGGAACCGACTGAAGCCACGACCTTCGCCTCCGCCAGAGCTTCGCCGTAGACAACCGAGCGATACTGGGCGCGTTCAACCAGTCGATGCAACACCGCCTGTTTGGAGCAACTGTAGTTGCTCGTCGAAGACTTCAGCGGGGGTACGCCAGCCGAGGACTTTGCGGGGCCTGTTGTTGAGCACCAGAGCGATAGCTTCGAGGTCCTCAGCGGACCAGCGGGACAGATCGGTGCCCTTTGGGAAGTACTGGCGCAGCAACCCGTTCGTGTTCTCGTTCGTGGGCCGCTGCCAAGGCGAATGCGGATCAGCGAAGAACACCTTCGTGCCGGTGTCCAGCGCGAACTGCGCGTGAGCGGACAGTTCCTTGCCACGGTCCCAGATGAGCGTTTTGCGTAGCTGGATGGGAATCTTCGTCATCGACGCGGTCAGGGCGGTGTTCATCGCGCGGGCGCCGTAACCGCCCAGCGACGCGCCGTTCTTCACAGGTGGGCTCTCGCCCCAGCCTTCCAGTCGAGGCAGATGGACCAGCAGCGTGGCCCTGCTGGACCGTTCGATCACCGTGCCGATGGCGGACCGGCCGGTGCCGATGATCAGATCCCCCTCCCAGTGCCCGGGGACCGCCCGATCCGCGGCTTCAGCAGGCCGTTCGCTTAGTACGACGTCCGCGGTGACATGTCCCTGCGGCTTGTTCTGAGATCGTGCCCGCGGCTGGCGCAACGCACGGCCGGTTCGCAAGCATGCGACCAGGTCCCGTCTGAGCGCGCCGCGGCCCTCGATGAACAACGACTGATAGATCGCCTCATGGCTGATGCGCATGGACTCATCATCGGGGAAGTCGATCCGCAACCGATGAGAGATCTGCTCCGGACTCCACGCCGTCGCCCACCGACGATCCTGCCGGTGCGGCTTATTGCGACCTTTCCAATCTGCGGTCACCGGTCCAGCAACGACCGTTCCATCAGCACGCTTCACAGACCCGTCGAGGCGTTCCTGGACATACTCGTGAAGTCGATCATTGACGACGAGCTTGGCCGCTTTCGGACGCTTGGCCACCTGTTGCGCCTTCCACTGCGCCACCGTCGCCCGGTACTCCTGCACGCCGCCACGCGTGGCGGCATTGCGACGCAACTCGCGTGAGATCGTTCCCGGATCCCGCCCCAGGGCACGAGCAATCTCGCGCACCCCCTTGTCCTTGGCGCGCATGATCGCGATCTCCTCACGCTCCTCGAACGACAGGTATCGGCCGGTGGGCTCTGCCAGTGAGATCGGGGGCATGCCGCCAGCGTGACGAAACCAGCGGGTGCCGACCGGGACCGACACGCCGACAGCTAACGACGCTTCCGCTGTCGTGACGCCCTTCGCGATTGTGCGCCAGAACTGACGTTGCACCACACGCGACGGATCCGGCCTGCCCGGAGAACGCATCGCCGGACGCAACGCCCGGTCCGCACGCCACTGCCGACGCACCCCCTCCGGAACATCACTAGTCTTCCTGCTCCAGTCCGCCGTTGCCATCGTTGAACACCTCCGCGATCAAGGTGTTGCGACGACCGCTTGAATCCGCCAACACTGCCGTGATCCGAGTGGAAAATCGCCCCATTCAGGTCTCCGCGCACCTTCTGCGCCATCGTGAGAGCTTCCTCGACGAGCTCGGTGCGCATGTGATCGGCGATCGCGAAACCGGTCAACTGCCGCGAATAACAATCAATAACGGTGGCCAGGTACATATTCGACCCGTCCGCGATCGGCAGGTACGTGATATCGCCGACGTAGACCGCGTTCGGCCTGTCCGCAGTGAACCGGCGTTGCAGCAGGTCCGGGAACGTCGGAACCCGTTTCGCAGACACGGTGGTTTTCACGCGGCGTTTTTTCGTGTAGCCGAACAGACCCATCTGCCGCATCAGCCGGGCCGTGCGCTTGTGATTGACCCGCTGCACAACAACGCCGCCGGCGGAGTTGCCGTCGCTGGAGTTGATAGTCGCAGTCACACGTTTCGCCCCGTAGCAGCCGTTCTCGGCGTTGAAGGTGGTCTTGATCTGCGCTCCCAGCACCGCGTCGGCGACGAGGCGTTGCCGGCGGGCAGGGGCAGCCGATTTCCAGGCGTAGTACGAGGACCGGTTGATCTTCAGAACCTCACATAACCGCTTGACCTCGTAGAAGTCTCGGTGGTCGTCAACAAATCGGAAGCGGTTCACCAATTCGTCTCTTCCGCGAAATATTTAGCCGCCTTGCGTAGGATTTCTCGTTCCTCCCGGAGCTTGGCGTTTTCGCGTTCCAACACGCGGATGCGCTCGGTATCGGAGAGTCCTTCAGCCGGGGTGCGTGCGCTGTTGGCGGCGGCGACGGGGCTGGCGACTTTCTCGCCGTTGGCGTTGGTTTTGGTGCCGGTGCCGAAGGCATCGAGCCAGGTGCGCAGGGAGTTGCGGTTGACTCCGAGATCGGAGGCGATCGCGTTGACCGTGGCTCCGGGAGTCGACTCGTACAACACCACTGCGTCACGCTTGAACTGCTCGGTGTAGGTCTTGCGTGGCATGGTGGAAAGGTACCTCACTTCCCCAGCGTGATGCTGGTTTCAGCGTGTCCACCATCAAGGGGTCAGGTCCCACGTCGTTGTCACGGTCGACGGCCCGCAGGGTGTGCGGCATCGTCCGGGCGGTATCGGCGATGATGAACGCGTCCCGCCGGTCGGTCTTCGACCTGCCGGGGTACAGGTCCGCGGCTTTGCGCATGGCCAGTCCCGGCAGGTAGCCGACGAGGCAGCCGGCATCCCGGGCCACGGCGATAGGCAGGGCGCCGATGGTGTTGGGCTGGTCAACGACCACCAGGACGACACCGTGCTCCTGCAGGTCGGTGAAGACCTTGCGCAGCTGGTCTTCGTCCTGAGGTAGGGGTTTGTCGTAGATGATCTCGCCTGTTTCCAGCATCGCGCAGGCGTGGTGGTTGGTTTTGCCGACGTCTAATCCGATGGTGACGTCGATGGTGCCGGTGGTCATGGCCGGCCTCCTCGTGTGTCGGAGCAACAGTGACAGGTCGAACCTCGTCGCTGGTGTCTCGACATCCGGTGCTGGCACCCACGTTACAAAGAGAACTGAACCTTGAGGTTCGTCCGTGTCCCTATTAGCAGTCAACGGGTGTCCTGGTAGCCCGGCGGCAACACCCCCCGGATCATGGAAACTACAGGGCGATTAAGCCATACCGGGCCCAGCGACTATCCCCATTATGGGGACACCATCAAAGTAACGGGACGGGTGGCGTCGATAAGAATCCCCCACAATGGATGCATGTCATTACAGCGGGCGCAGGAGCGGTGCCAGCAGCTGCGCAGCACCGGGCGCGTCGAGATTCCCGAGTCGCTGCGACACCAGGCGCTGGTTCTCCTCGGTTGTCTCGCGTTCACCGCGATCGGGGTGGCGGGGCTGATCGCCCGGTGGAGTGACCTCGGGTCCGTGGGGCGGATGCTCACGAATGCCGCCGTGTGGATGAGTCTGCTCGCCGTCGGCTTCTTCGGCGTGGTGGGTATTCCTGCCCTGTTGGTGCAAATGCGGCTGAGGTCGTCTCTGGTGCTCACCTGGGACGGCATCGAGGAACACCGGGACAATTCCGGGCAACGCCTGCAGACGTCCTCGTTGAGCTGGTCGGACATCGAGGCGGTGACCGGCCAGTACGTCGGCGGCCGCTGGCCGTCGAAAGGTGCCTACACCGTGTTCCTTCATCTGCGGCCGGAAGCATATCGCCGCTACCACGAGGGGCTCAGCCCGATGGCCCGGCGCCTGGAGAAGGCCAACAGCCGCCTGTTCGGCGCAGGGTCGGTGGCACTGCGCCGCTTCCAGGGCGGGTCGAAGTTACTGGAACAACTGCTTCAGCGGGCGCACCGGGACTTCGGTGCCGACCCGACGACGAGGAGAATGACATGAACCAGGCGACCGGCATGCCACGCACCCCGCAGGACCTCATGGGCGAGCTCCAGCTGCGTGGGACCACCACCATCGAGGCGACCCACCAGCTCAACCGGCTCGGGGCCATCCTCTTCCTCGCCATCTCCCCCATCCCGCTCATCCTCGGGTTGGCAGGGCTGGGGTTCGGGGTGGCTGTGCCCGACACCACGCTGCTCACCATCGGACTGTTCAGCATGCTCATCGGGGCCGGGGGCCTGGTCGCCGGACTAACGCTGCGCCGACGCAGCCGCAACGTCCGGGGAGCCGTGTGGACGGTGGACACCCGGGGTATCACCATCGACGGCGTCGGCCCGGTGCCGTGGGGCGATCTGGAGGCGCCGACACACCGCTTCGAGCCCAACCCCTACGACGACGGGTACCAGCGGGCGCTGGTCATGCCGCTGACGGATGCCGGCCGGCAGCGCGCGCTGGCCCTCGACCCCACCTCACGGCGGATCATCAACGTCTCGGTGCGCGACACCGTTTTCTTCGGGCCGAAACCCCTGAAGTCCGTGCGCATCCCGGCGATGAAGGAGATGTCCGCCGGTGACTTCGCCGGGTTCCTGGAGAACGCCCGCCGGTTTTACGGCGGCGGCGCACTGTGAAAAGCATTGTGAACCGCTCTGTGAATCGGGCTGTGACCTGGCGGGATCTACCCCGTAGGTCCACCCGACTGGCTCTGAGGATGCTGTCGACTCTCGGGACGCTGCCGACTCTGCCGACTCTGACGCCGTAACCACCGGGCGTCCGTTGCCCGCTCCCGCCGCAACCACCTGGGGTAGATCCACAACGGCAGCACCGTGTTGTAGGAGACGACTCGGGCACCGATGAGCAGCAGGAACTGTGCCCCGTTGAGGACCACCAGAGGATAGAGCACGAGGTCGAGGTTGTCGGCCAGCCACGGACCGAGGGTGACCAGGGCCCCGATGAACATCAGGGTCTCCGCCGCGACCGGCAGCCACACCAGCCCGAGGGCCTCGAAGGGTGGGTAGCCCTGCATCTGCTCCACCGGTTCGGTGCGCATCCACCACCGGGCAGACGACGATCTGCCGCTGCGCCACCACAGGCAGTACCCGACGAGGACGAGACCGGCGACGATCATGCCCACGCCGACGGTCGTTCCGATGAGGTCTGCGGGATTCACCGGGCCGATTGTACGAGGTTGCCCAGGGTACGAAAAACCCAGGTGAATCCGATGGTTGACCCCCACCCGCCGTACGATGTGCGCGTGAACAGCAGACTGGCGCAGGACCGGTACCAGCAGTTGCGGTCGACGGGTCACGTGGAGATCCCGCAGCCGCTGAGCACCTTCGCCCTCGCCCTCATCGGCTGCCTCATCTTCTCGGCGATCGGTGCACTGTTCCTCTACTCGGCATTCGTCTACTCCGGTGCATGGACCGCCGGATTCGCCCACCCCGGTGCGTGGATGGGCCTGCTGTGTGTGGGCTTTTTCGGCGTGTTCGGGATCCCCGCTGTCATCATGCAGATGGTCCACCGCTCCATTCTCGTCCTGACCTGGGAGGGGCTGGCGGAGTACCGGCAGAAGAAGGGTGAGCAGAGCGTCACCTGGTCGACGGCCTGGCGGGACATCGAGGCGGTGACCTCCCGTCACGTCGGCGGCCGGTGGCCCTACAAGGGTCAGTTCATGGTGTTCCTCCAGCTCCGTCCGTGCACCTTCGACTCCTACCGGTCCGGGCTCAACCCGACCGTCCGCGGACTCGAGTCCGTCAACTCGGCGATGTTCGGCCGGCGAATGGTGGGGCTGAAGCGCTTCGCGGGCGGCCAGAAGACCGTGTTCGAACTGCTCGATCAGGCGCACCGGGACTTCGGGTGACACCGGCCCTCCCCCTACGCGGGACAGCGTCGTCACTGCTGTCGTGGATCACTGCCACCGGGGTCATCCGCTCCCGTTCATGGCCGAGGTTGACATCTCGTGTCGGAGGCGGTTTCTCCTTAGGTTCTCCTGGGCCCACCACCTCGCTCACGGAGCCCGGGCTGCTGTCAGCTGAGCCAGGGGTCGATGCACCGGACGGTGAGTGGCTGGAGGTCCTTGATGCTCCGGGTGACCACACTCATGTTGTGGACCAGCGCCGTTGCCGCGATGAGGCAGTCACGCTCGGGGCGGGGATCAGGGGCATGAAGCCCCGCCGATCTGATGGCCACGGGCGTGTCCACGGGTAGGATTCGACCGGAGAAAAGGTCCAGGACCTCCTGGTCCAGCCACCGCCGGAGTTTCCTGCCCTGTATCTGATCCCGTCGCTCGAGGCGTTGGACACCCAGTTCGAGTTCGAACACGGTGACAGCACTGAGATACATGTCGGCCGGTCGACGTTCGGAGAACCACGCCAGCACCTGCGGGTTCGCGGTGGGTTTGCGGAGTTCGCTGACCACGTTGGTGTCGATGATGTACATCAGAACTCGGGAACCTTGAAGTCCAGCTCTGCCGGCGGAAACGTGAGATCCACATCCTCCCCGAGATCATCCATTCGAAGACGGGCGAGGAAAACCGAAGCGTCATGGTCGGTGAGCCGGCGATACTCCGCGATGGACAGCAGGACGTACGCGGGTTCTCCGCGATCAGTGACCACCACCGGCCCGTGATCTGCGGCGCGTTTTGCGGCACTGACGTCCCGGTTGAACTCCCGCGAAGACACAGTCTCCATCACTGCCACCTCCATCATGTAGGTACGTACCTACATCCTAACGATCCCCCGCGGGGATGCAAGGTCCGCAATACCCCGCAGTCAGAGCATTCACCCGGCCGGGCCCTCTGTGCTTGACTGGGACTATGACCCCGATCACACGTTACCGCGCCACCGGCGCCGACTTCCCCTTCGGCGACCCCACCCGCGCCCACCGCGGAGTGTCGATGGAGGGCTACTTCTGGCGGATCACCGATCCCGACTCCGGCCGGGTGCTCATCGCCCTGTGCGGCGCGAACCGCAGCCCGTTGGGTGCATGGTCGACGATCGGGCTGGCCGCCTGGCCGAACGGATTCATCCGCACCACCGCCGTCGACGGGAGCTGGACCGACCCCGACCGAATGGGGGTGCGCGGCGGGAGGGGCGCCTTCGAGGGGACCACCCGGCGCCTGCAGGTGGATCTCGGCCCGGACGCCCGCCTCGACCTCACCATCGATGACCCCGCCCCCTGGCCGCACCGGGCCGTCGGCGGGTCGAGCATCTTCCAGACCATCCCGGGCCTCAACCAGTACTGGCATCCGTGGCTGCTCGGCGGGCGCGCGTCCGGTACCGCCACACTCGGTGACGAGACCTGGGAGTTCGACGGCGCACAGGTCTACGGCGAGAAGAACTGGGGCAGGGAGGGGTTCCCGGACTCCTGGTGGTGGGGTCAGGCGCAGGGGTTCGGCGAGCCCGGCGTGTGCGTCGCCTTCGCCGGTGGCCTGGTCACCGCCGGCCCCATGACGGTCGAGGTCACCGCGCTCGTGGTCCGGCTTCCCGATGGTCGCGTCCTCCGCCTGGGCAACCCGGCCGTCAGCCCGGTCCGGACCCGCACCAGCAACGAGCACTGGCATCTCACCGGCCGTGGTTACGGCTGGGACGTCGAGGTCACCGCCACCGCCCCGCGTGACGACGCCTTCGTGCTCCCCGTCCCGCTGCCCAGCGAGCACCGCAACGTCCCCGGCGACCTGGAGCACCTCGCCGGTAACCTGTCCGTCACGGTGCGACGTTTCGGCCGGCCGGTGTGGAGCGGCCGGACGGCGCTCGCCGCCCTCGAACATGGCGGGTTGGATCGTGCAGCCGAGGAGCTGCGTCGTCGCGGGTTGGACCCCACCCAGGTCGACGCTCCCCCACATCGGAGGTAACTGATGTTTCCGAAGTAACACACAGACCCCACACATGTATATATAGTTGTCGGGAAGGGCATTCCTGCCGCCAGCTCCAATGATCGACCCTTCGACTTTTTCACCGAATGAAGGAAAGGATCGACATGACCACTGAGCCGTCACCGGCCCCTCCGGTGCCCGTTCGACGTCGAAACGGAGAACTCACCTCCCCCATCCCCGTCCGCTTCCACCGGGATGTCTATGAGGAAGTCAGGCGCCGCGCCGCCGACGACGGCCATTCGGTGTCCTCCTGGATCCGGGAAGCTGTCCAGGACAAGCTCGACGTGTCCGCCTGATCAGGGCCGCGGGCGACCCGGCGACCTACCTATACTCACCTCATGGACGCGTTGCCCCTCGCCCCCGGCCCCGGGATCCCCGACTGCCTGGTCATCCCCGCCTCCGATCTCAGTGAACAGTTCACCCGGTCCTCCGGACCCGGTGGGCAGGGGGTCAACACCACCGACAGCAAGGTGCAGCTGAGTATCGACGTCGCGACCACCACCGCTCTCAGCGATGCCCAACGTCGCCGGGTTCTGCGCAACCTCGACCACCGCCTCGCCGGCACCGTGCTGCGCGTCCAGGTGTCCACGCAACGTTCCCAGCTGCGGAACCGCACGGAGGCCCGGAACCGCCTGGCGGCCCTGCTGCGGGAAGCCCTCGCCCCTCCTCCACCCGCCCGCAGGAAGACCCGGCCGACCCGGGGATCGGTCAAGCGCAGACGGGCCGCGAAGCAACACCGCTCGGAGATCAAGGCCGGTCGCCGCAGACCACCTCTGGACTGACTGGAAGCCGGCAGGGAATCGCCTGCGTATGGCGCTGGAACCGTGGGCATGGGTCCGGCGCGTGCGTACGCTCGCAGACATGGCACAGAGATACACCCTCAATTACGACTGGTCCCATCTCGGCCCCACCTAGTGGACCAACTTCTCGGTGGTCACCCTCCAGTTCGATCTGCACTCCTATGATCATGGCGACGCCGTGTGGTCGGCGGTCAGCGCCTGGCAGTCTGCGATGCCGAAGGACTCCGACTCCGACCTCGTCCCCGACGGCGGCGACGTGGCGTACGCCGGCGGCTGCCGCTTCCCCGCCCCGGTGCGGGTCAACGAGCAGCACCTCACCGGCTGGATCGTCTCGCAGGGCCAGGACGCGTTCGACTCCATCGCCCACTACGCCGACGAGCTCCGCGAGATCGCCGAGAAGGCTGACCCGGAGGTGGTGGCCACCTGGACGGAGCTGCCGCACCGGTAGCCCGGTCAGGCCCGGAGGATCTCCGGTGGCACGCCCTCGGGAAGAACGCCGTGTTTGTCCCGGTAACGGCGGGCGTATTCCCGGACGGCGGTGGGCAGGGTGGCGAAGAAGTTCTCCTCGCCGATGTGCCCGATGAACGGGGTCAGCTCGAGGCGGCGGTAGAGGTCCTGCTTGACCCGGGCGAAGGCGAAGGTGATGCCGCGTTGTTCCAGTCGGGTGCGCAGTTCCTCGAGGGCGTCGACGGCGGTGAGGTCGATCTCGGTGTTGGCCTCGGCGTTGAGCAGGAACCATTCCACCGGGTCCTCGGATTCGTCGACGGCATCCGTCGCCTTCTCCAGGAAATTGTCGGCGTTGGCGAAGAACAGCGGTGAATCGTACCGGAACACCACGAGCCCCTGGACCGGGTCGGCGTCGGGGTAGTCCTCCAGGCTGTGCATTCCCGGGACACCCGGCGCGTAACCGAGGACATCGGCCTCGGGCCGGGTGATGCGTCGCAGCAGGTCGAGGATCGACAGTGACACAGCGAAGCCGATGCCGGCGAGGACGCCGAAGACGACCACTGCGGCGGCGGTGGCGGCGGTGATCACCAGTTCGCTCTTGCGGAAGCGGGCGATGCGGCGGATTTCGGGGACGTCGATAAGCCTGGTCGCGGCGTAGATGACCAGGGCGCCGAGGGCGGCGTCGGGGAAGGACTCCAGGACGGGGCCGGCGAAGAGCAGGACAATGACCACCGCGCCCAGCGCAACGAGGGAGTTGACCTGGGTGCGGGCTCCGGCGGCGTCGCCGAGCACGGTGCGGGACCCGCTGGAGGAGACCGGGAAGCCCTGGAACAGGCCGGTGGCGACGTTCGCGGTACCCAGGGCCAGCAGCTCCTGGTTCGAGTCGATCGCCTCATCGCGGCTCGAGGCGAACGCCCGGCCGGTGAGGATGTTGTCCGAGAACCCGACGACCGCGATACCCAGCGCATACGGCAGCAGCGCCCACACCTCGAGGTCCCCGAGGTCCGGGAGGCGGAACGCGGGCAGGCCCTGGGGGACCTCGCCGATGACCTCCAGCCCCAGACGCTCGAGGTTGAAGATCGCCACCACCGCCGCGGAGAGCAGGAGCACCAGGAGCGGGGACGGTACCTTCGGCATCAGCCACGTGGCCAGGTAGAGCAGGATGAGGACGGCGAGACCGAGGATGACCGTGGGCACATGCGCCTGACCGACCTGGCCGAGGAAGGACGCGACCTCGCGCCACGTGCTCTCCCCCTCGATCTCCAGCTTGGTGACCTTGCCCAGCTGACTGACGATCATGAGCACCGCGATACCGACGAGGTACCCGATGAGCACCGGGCGGGACAGCAGCGTGGCCACGAAGCCCAGCCGCGCCACGTAACCGACCAGGCAGACGATGCCGACGGCGATCGCCATGATCGCGGCGACCTCCGCGTAACGGTCCGGCCCGGCGGCACCGGCGAGCGCGCCGACACCCGCCGCGGTCATCAGCGCCGTCGTCGACTCCGGACCGATGGACAGTTTCCGGGATGTGCCTAGCACGGCGTAGACGAGGATGGGCAGCAGGATCGCCCACAGACCGGCGACCGCGGGCAGTCCCGCGATGACGGCGTAGGCCATGACCTGCGGCACCAGGTAGGCGGCCACCGTGATGCCCGCAATGACATCCCCGCTGAGCCAGCCGCGTTCATAACGGCGCAGCACGGCGATCCCGGGGAGAAGACGCTCCCATGCAGGCCTGTCGGTGTCCATGAATTGACGGTACGCGGACCCGGTGGGGTTGTGCCAGGGGTCGCCGGCAGTGACATTTTCAGTCGTCCCCGGATCGCAGCACCCGCCCGGACCGTGTCGATGAGGTGCCGCCTGGCGGACGCGGCGGTCAGGCGTCCCAGCCGCACACTGTCTGCGACTGCGACGAGGAGCCAGGTGAACATTGAGAGAAACCACTCCGGGTCCACCTCGACCCGGAACGCCCCAGCCCGCTGGCCACACCGGATCAGTTCTTGGAGCGCGTCCTCTGCCCCGGCAGACTCAGTTGCACGTCGCCTCCACCCGGGATGAGGTGCTCGGTTGGCCGGGGCACCTCAGGCGGGACGTCGCAGGATTGTGACTTCGTGAGGGATTGTCTCGCTCGCAGAACATCCGTACAGTTACCCGTACAGGAGGTCTCCATGAGAACAATGAGTTACACGGAGTCGCGAGCCAACTACGCGAAAGTGCTCGATTCCGTCACCGATGATCGCGAGGCGGTGGTGATCACCCGCGCCGGCCACGAGCCAGTGGTCATGGTGTCGCTCGCCGACTATGAATCACTCCGCGAGACCGCATACCTCATGCGCTCCCCCGCCAATGCCCGACGCCTGTTCGACGCCATGGAACGGCTGGAGGGTGGACGCGGCGACGCCCACGACGTGATCGAGACCAACTAGAACAATGCTCCTCGTGTGGGATGAAAACGCCTGGGCCGATTACCTCTGGTGGCAGGCCCAGGACAGAAAGACCCTGAAGCGCATCAATCTGCTCCTCAAGGACATCGTCCGGAACGGCAATGAGGGTATCGGGAAGCCCGAGCCTCTCAAGCATGACTTCGCCGGATACTGGTTGCGCCGGATCACCGACGAGCATCGGCTCGTCTACAAACACACGGAGACAGAGGTCCGGATCGCCGCGTGCCGGTATCACTATGGGTGAGTCACTGGCTCCGGGAACGGTGCAACCGTCAGTCCTGCGGGGAGACGACCCGAGGGTCCCCGCCAGGTCCGCCCCCGGCGAGAACCGTCAGTTCCTGGATCGACGGTCGCCACAGAGCCGCCCGGACGGCCGTGAGCTTCATGAGTTCAGGCGGGGTGATCTCATCCAGGGCCCGGATGTAGTCGGGTACGATCTCCCTCGGCAGGCGCAGGCCCATCGTCAGATGCGGCGTCCACCGGGGGCCACGTCCCTCCGGGTTGAGCGCGCTGATCCCCCGGGCGGCGATCTCCAGCTCATCGGAGGTCTCGAGCAGCCAGGCGACGGTCTGCTTCTTCTTCGTGCCGAAGACGACGGTGCCCACCCGCTGGAAGGTGGCCGGTATCAACGGGGGAAGCAGCTTCGCTGCCTGCGTGACGACGCCCCCTCCCATCCGCCGAGCGAACGTCACCGTGATGTGGGGCGTCTGCCCCGACTTTTATCAAATTAGTGCGGAAGTCAGTCGCCCTGGATCCCGGCGATCAGTTCGGCAATGTCTGTGGGCACCGGTGACGCCGCGTGGATCGTCTGCCCCGCGACCTGCACCTGGAAGGTCCGGTACTTCCTCAACGTCCGCACCAGCCGCTTCAACGACAACCCCGAGCGTTCCTCCAGCAGATGGCCCACAGCCATCGCGGCCATCACCACGCTCAGGTGTGCCTCGATGGATTCTCGTTTGTGGTGGTAGATCGGCCGGGCCTTGAGATCGGACTTCGACATCCGGAAAGCCTTCTCGATCTTGAGCAGCTGCCGGTAGGCGTGGATGACCTGTTCCGCGGGCAGGTCCACCCGGGAGGTCTCGTACCCCTTGATCCCTGCCAGGGCTTTGTTCTTGTCCACCAACGTCCAGTTGACCTGTTTGTTCGGCGCCTTGAGGTCCACGAACCGGTTGCGCTTGACTGGCAGCTTGCCGGCCACGGCCTTCTCCGCTTTGGCGACCTGCTCATCAATACCCTTGAGCGTGCGGCGTGCCCTGTCCCAGGAGTACTGGTAGTAGGTAACCGAGTGCGGCACGCCGTCGGGGCCACGCCCTGTCCGGTCGGCGTAGGTCCAGATCTGTTTGTCCTCGTAGTCCTGGCCGGGATGGTGTTTACGCCACTGCGCCACCGGGTAGGGGATGTCTTTGAATTTCACACCGAGGATGTAGTGCAGGCCGGCCTCGATGATCGCGGCCTTGTTACCGGCAGAGAACATCCCAGCGTCCGCGACGACGGTGACATCCTCCACGCCGTAGGCATCCTGGAAGTTTCTGATCATGGGCAGCATCGTGCGGGTTTCGGCCATGTTCCCTTCAAACGCACCCACGGCCAGCGGGAAGCCGTGGGCATCGGAGAGCAGGCCGACGGTGATCTGCGGTTCGAGTCGGCGTTCCTTGGAAAAGCCTGGTTTGCGGAAGTCATCACCTTCGTCGGTTTCGAAATACAAGGTGGTGACATCAAAAAGAACCAGGACTCCGGGGCCGATACCGGCATGCGTGGCGCAGGCCCGGGTGAGAGCATCCCTGAAGCCACCGGTCGCGTAGGCCGGTAGCCGCCGGTTGATGGTGGGATAGCTGGCGGAGGCCACGCCGAGTTCCGCGAGGGTTTCGATGCTGTCGAATACTGAGCCTGGCTGCACGATCCGGGCGATGAGCAGATCCCGGAACACCTGGTCACCGCCGGTGGCTGTATCCAAACCCAGTTCGGTGTAGGCATGGTGGATGACGTCGAGGAGGTGACCAGCGCGTTCCGAGGTGATCGGGACCGGCGCATCCACCGACCCGCTGCCGGAAGGTGTGGTGTCCACACCAAGAGCCAGGCTCATCTGGTCGCCGTCGACCAGGCGTCGGGCCTGGGCCTTCAACAGGGCAAGATCTTCGTCGGTGTGCGCCGAGCCGAGGTGCTTCATGCTCTTAGAGCCACGCTTTTCCGAGTAGACGACCTGCACGGCAGTCGCCCCGGAGGCGGTGCGCACAGTGCGGATGTACGGGCTCATGAAAATCAATCTAACCGCCCACCCCGAACCCCACCCCCTTAGTGCGGCAATTTCTTCCCGGAGCACGCGAATCTACTGGCCTACGCGTCAATATGTTCCGCGTCACACCATTTTGATAAAAGTCGGGAGGTCTCGAGCAGCCAGGCGACGGTCTGCTTCTTCTTCGTGCCGAAGACGACGGTGCCCACCCGCTGGAAGGTGGCCGGTATCAACGGGGGAAGCAGCTTCGCTGCCTGCGTGACGACGCCCCCTCCCATCCGCCGAGCGAACGTCACCGTGATGTGGGGCGTCTGCTGCTGCGCGGGAAACCCCCACTCCGCCAGGTGTGTGAACACCTCCCGCACCTGCTGCTCCTCGCGTTCAGCCAGGTAGAGGAGGATGTTGTCGGGTGAGGTCATGAACCTAGCCTAACTGTCAGGGGTCTGTGCCCCGGCGCCGGCCAGACCCTGCACTTCGTAGCGGCGCTCGATGCCGGCCGTCGCCCGGCCCCACGCGCTGGAGGCGACCCGCTGCTGATGGGCACGAAACGCCGCCTCACCGATGAACCGTTCCCGAACCTTCCAGGTCAGTGAATCAGCCACGGGGAGGACCTCGAACTCCAGACACCCGGGCTCAGCGCGGGTCAGCCCCACGTACCGGGGAAGGTACTCACGGACGACGTCCATTTCCGCCTCCGTGCGGCAGGTCAGTTCACCGGTGAGAATGATATCCATGGCCTCGAACGCTACCTGGTGCCACCGGCGGGGATCTCCGCCACCTTCTTGGCGGTACCGCCGCCGAGTCCTCACTTCCCTGCAACCCGAGCGTCAGGTCAACTCGCTCACTCTCCGTCACGCGGACTGCAGCGGCTCGATGTCATCGAGAGTGTCGCCAAGCGCGTCCCTCTCGACCTCAAGGTCGTAATGAGACTGGAGGTTGATCCAGAACTGCGCGCTCATGCCGAAGTAGCGTCCCAGACGCAGAGCCGTATCAGCCGTGATCCGACGCTTGCCGTGCACGATCTCGTTGATCCGACGCGGCGGGACACCGATGGACACTGCCAACCGATGCTGAGTCACGCCCATCGGTCCGAGGAACTCCTCCATGAGGATCTCACCCGGATGGATCGGGGGAATCTTGTCGTCCATGTCGCACCTCCTAGTGATAGTCGACGATCTCAACTTCGCTCGGACCCGCGACAGTCCAGACGAAGCAGATCCGCCACTGGTCGTTGATTCGGATGCTGTGCTGACCAATCCGGTCGCCCTTGAGCGCTTCCAGACGATTGCCCGGTGGAATGCGGAGCTCGCCGAGCTCGTGGACGGCATCGAGCAGCAACAGCTTCATGAGCGCCTTCCTGTGCACGCGCGGGTCGAGACGTCTGACACGCTTTCTCAAGAACAGACGTTCAGCGTCGCGGTCGGCGAAAGAGACGATCACAGGTCCACTATATAACGAGACGCGTTATTAACGCTAGGCGTTAACTCTGGCACGGCGCCGATGACACCGCGAAATGGACGAACACCACACCCCGGCGAACGAATACTCTCGGGGCCATAATGGCGGTTTCACAAAGGTGGCCGGCCCACGGTTCCCGCCCCTCTCGGTCAGGGCCTTGGTGTCGGTGGACTACACCACTGTCCAGTACGCACTCAGGGGCGCACCCTCATTGATCCGCAAGACGGACACCCCGGAGACGGTCCGATTCCTGCCGATCTACGCCTTGAGCACGTAACGCAGAATCTCCACCACCTGATCGGTGGTCGTACACCAGGCCTGTGCGGCGGCGTCAACTTCTTTGAGGGGGTGGACGATGTCGGCGTCGTGAAGCGTGACATAAGGCGTGCTCAGCGCGGCGCAGTAGCCGGCGTCGAAGGCGGCGTTCCACTGCTTGTACTCGCTGCCGAAACGCACGACGACCATGTCGGCGTCCTCGATGAGGGTGCGCGTGCGGATGGCATTGACCTTCGAGGACTGGTGATCGCGCCAGAACTTGCTGGGCGTCTCACCCAGGTGATCACCGGCGGCGTCACTGGCCGGATGATCGGTCACCGGCGCGGTGAACACCACGTCCAGGCCGGCAGCGTCGGCGCCGCGCTGGATCTCGTCGCGCCAGTCAGTGTGGATCTCGCCGGAAAGGTACACAGTGAACGTCATACGGCGCACCCTACCTGAGCCCGCATAGTCCGCAGGGCCTGCGAGTCTGGGTAACCCGACGGTGACAGCCAGCCCCTGCACCATCGGCTCCGGACTCAGCCTCGCTCGGGTGTGCCCCTCCTGCCCACGAGCTCACCCAGAAGACCGAGCTCCGGGGCACGGATGACCCGGAGCACCCCCAGGAAGACCAGCAGCATCGGGACGCTGACGGCGAACCCGCGCAGCGGTGACCACCAGTCAGGCACGATGGCGTTGATAGCCGACCCGACCCCGATGGCCGCGGTGATCCCGAGAAGTACTCGTCCACTCACCTTCACCAGGTCCGGAAAGTCGAAGGCATCGTGATGACGGATCAGGAACCACCCATTGAGGACGGCCGCCACGACGAGTGAGGCAGTGGTCGCCAGCGCGATGCCGCGAATACCCCACAGCGGGCCGAGCCACAGGTTTCCCAGCACGTTGACCGCCATGGCAATAACTGCCGTGATCACCGGACGCACTGTGTCACCGACAGCGTGGCTCGCCCGCACAAACAACGTCGACACACCCAATGCGACCAGGCCAGCCCCATACCAGCGAAGCGCCGTGGCGGTGGCATCCACGGCGTCACCGTCGAATGCCCCGTAACCGAACAGCGTGGCCACGATGGGCTGGGCCACGACGACCAGGACTGCGGCGATGGGTGCGAGCGCGGTCAGAATGGCCTGTAGTCCACGGCGAATGAGTCGGCGCAGCTCAATTCGATCGTCACCGGCTGCGCCGATGGCCGGGTACAGCGGAACGAGGAGACTCGCCACGATCACGGTCTCGGGAAGGTTGACCACATGCCACCCGTAAGAAAGTGCGGTGATGGCACCGTCACCCACGGTGGATGCGACACCGCGGTCAACGAGCTGATTGACGTTGGTGATCGCACTCGAGAGCAAGAGTGGAGGGAGCATCCGGGTGATCTCGCGGAAACCCGGATCGCGCAGTGCAAGACTGGGGGTGATCTTCAGGCCGAGGGAGCGCAGCGGTACAAACTGCAGCAGCAACCGGGCCAGTGAGCCGACGACGAAGCCTACCGCCAGCGCCGCGACCCCGAACTGCGGTCCGAAGACTGCAGCGGAGATGATCATGATGATGTTGAAGGGGATTCCCTGCGCTCCGGCCCAACCGAACCGGCCATGGGCATGCGCGACGCCAGCCAGAAGATTGGTGCCTGAGACCAGGACGGTAGCGATGAGCACCACTCGCGTGAGCAGCACAGTGAGCTCGGTCTGTTCAGGACCAAAACCTGGAGCCAACAGTCCCACCACGGGGGCCGTGAAGATCGCCATCACGAGCCCGACCACTCCCAGCACGACCAGCGTGACCGTCACCGCCACATCGATCGTCCGGTGCCCGGCGCAGGAACCAGCCGACGAGCACTCATTCGCCTGGCGTGCGATGACGGGAGTGAGGGAACGTGCCATAGCCCCCGAGATGAGACCAAGGACGATGTTCATGACTCCCTGCGCGACCAGGTAGGCGTCAAGGCTGGGGCCCGCCCCGAACACGGCGCCGATCACGACGTCGCGGAGGAACCCGAGCACCGTGGATCCGACAGTCAGGGCCGCGACGAGCACGGCTGCCCGCCGGACACTCCACGAACGCACGGGTGATTCGCTCAGCTCTGCTCCTCAGAACGAGACCGCTCCGGCGCGGTGAGGATCGCAAAGGGCGTGCGGGTATCCCGCTGCCCCAGCGGATTGGTGCGCAACACCCTCATCAGCGTGTCCATATCCGGGGCGTCAGCTGAGCGCGCACGAATGGAACCGCCGAAGTCATTGAGATCTGCGATGACCACCGGTGTATCCAGCACGGCGGCAACGTCCTCACAAATGGCTTCGCCATCCTCCCGGTTGAGTGGCGGGAAAAGGAGGTGCTCGAAAGGTGGGCGGCCCCCGTCGAGGTCACGGGCCACGGGGCCGGCAATCCTGTAGAAGGTGCCACGGACACCACACGCCCGGGTGACCGCGCCCGCCACAGCCGCAGCGACGACCCTGAGAATGCCGACGTTACGGACGACATACTCCATCTTCTGCGGAACTGAGAGGCCTCGCGACCCGGGCCGGGGCTTGACGAACCGGACGAGAAGCTTGGCGAGCCTGCCCGGCTCATAGTCGGCGATCGGCAGCGAACGTCCCGTCAACATGACGACCACCTTCTCACTCAGGACGAAAACCTGCCCCCTCTCCAGTGGCGGGACGTGCAGTTTCAGAGCCTCATCGAGCGACAACTCTGGCCCCAGCCACGGAGTATGGAGCGGTTTGATGTCCCATCCGTCGACCGTCACCGGCTTTCCCCGGGACGGCGTGGCACGGGTCGGACGACGCTTCATGCTGTTTTGCTTCACAATAACGGAGCGTATTTCGGGCAGATGAAACATCGATGAGGGGAAAATGAAAGTAACTACATCTCACCGGAAGCCGCTAAAGAGTGGACGGGAGTCGCGGCGATCGACCTCTGGGGTACCAACCACTGACATGTGATCCGCGTTCGTAGTTTTGGCAGCCCGAGCGGAAAATCAGATCCCCTTTCCACGGTTCTCCGCCCTGAGCAAGCGAAAAGGCGGCCCGGATTTCTCCGGGACCGCCCTCGCATTCGAGCCAGCAGACGCTTGACGTTGAACTTGAACTCGACCACGTTGCCTATCAACACCACCAGCTGCATGGACGCGATCAGGAGACCCACCCAAGAATCTTTGCCACTGCCACAGTTCCAGCCCACAACGCAGCTCCACCAGCATTGCCAACTGACTCCGATGCCCGCTTGCGCACCCATGCTAGAGCACCGGCAGCTTCTGGCGACGTGTCTGGCGTCCGTCCATCTACTACACCTTGCAGGGACTCCGCTGCGGCCAGGGCCGATGATGCGTCTGGCTCCGGCAGCCTATGCGCATCGTCACGAAGCGCCGCGACGAGGTCACGTAGGTCATCGCCACTCAGACTCTGCCCCGAGATCACGATCTGATGTCTGCCGAAATTGACATGGCCCTGAACGTCGCCAATAGAGATGTTTGGTTGACGTCGACTATCCATAGTCAAACCCCATGATTTCTGCGTCAGCGCCAATCCCGCCGGTGGGGTGCCAAGAATGATCTCAATCCAACCCCAGCCGTTTGGTGTACAGGTGAGCCCCCGCGAGTTCATCCAACGACAGAGATAGATCCACTCGGAGTCGGTGAGTCCAGCCTGACGCCAGTATGCGGCATAGAGTTGAACGATCACACCAGCGTCGGACGCGTGCTCGAACAGATCTTCAACAACCAGGGCCGATAACTCTTCGCAGCGCGCATCTGTGAGCGCTGGCCGATTGACTACATTCCACCGCCAGAGGCCGACCCCTATAAGTACTACGACAACGCCGACTGATATCCATGCATCAGGAGACAAGTTTTCCGACCCTTCTATATCCTGACCCGCGCCAGAAGCGAAGGGCCGAAATCCGCGAGTCGGCAGCGTGCGGGAGCGCTCGTCGCATCACTTCTTGCCACTTCCAGATGGCCCTCCGTGACGGAACTCCACCACGTCGCCGTCTGCCATGACGTAGTCCTTGCCTTCCTGGCGGACCTTGCCCTGGGCTTTGGCGTCGTTCATGGAGCCGGCGGCGTCGAGGTCGTCGAAGGAGACGATCTCGGCCTTGATGAAGCCGCGTTCGAAGTCGGTGTGGATGACACCGGCGGCCTGGGGGGCGGTGTCGCCCTTGCGGATGGTCCAGGCGCGGGATTCCTTGGGGCCGGCGGTGAGGTAGGTCTGCAGGCCGAGGGTCTCGAAGCCGGCGCGGGCCAGGGAGTGCAGCCCGGGCTCGTTCTGGCCGACGGACTCGAGGAGTTCGGCGGCCTCGTCCTCGTCGAGTTCGAGCAGCTCGGTCTCGGTCTTGGCGTCAAGGAAGACGCAGTCGGCGGGGGCGACCAGGGCGGCGAGCTCGGCCTTGCGGGACTCGTCGGTGAGCACGCCTTCGTCGGAGTTGAAGACGTAGAGGAAGGGCTTGGCGGTCATGAGGTGGAGGTCGCGGATCAGACCCAGATCCAGCTCACCGTTCTTCGCGGCGGAGAACAGGGTCCGGTCGTCCTCCAGCACAACCTGTGCCTTCTGGACCTCGGCGACGACGTCCGCGAGCGACTTGTCCTTGCGGGCGTCCTTCTCCAGGCGCGGGAGTGCCTTCTCCACGGTCTGGAGGTCGGCGAGGATGAGCTCGGTGTTGATGACGGAGATGTCGGAGGTGGGGTTGACCTCGCCGTCGACGTGGATGACGTTCTCGTCGTCGAAGGCGCGGACGACCTGGCAGATGGCGTCGGCCTCGCGGATGTTGGCCAGGAAGGCGTTGCCCATGCCCTCACCCTCGGAGGCGCCCTTGACGATGCCGGCGATGTCCACGAAGGACACCGTCGCCGGGAGGATCCGCTCGGAGCCGAAGATCTCGGCGAGGCGGCCCAGGCGGCCGTCAGGAAGCTCGACGAGGCCGACGTTGGGCTCGATGGTGGCGAACGGGTAGTTCGCCGCGAGGACGTCGTTGCGGGTCAGGGCGTTGAACAGGGTGGACTTGCCCACGTTGGGCAGGCCGACGATTCCAAGAGTAAGGCTCACGGGCGTTCATCCTAGCAGCCTGGGATTTCACCCCTGCGGACCCCTGTTGGTGCCCTGACCGCCCGCGTTATATGATCTGCGCACCGAATATTAGATGCGTCACACTCCGACGCTGATGCCTTCGATGTCACCGCTGCGTGCCGCCTGCCACCCCCGGGCGTCGAGAAGCAAGGACGTCTTTCCCTCCGGACCAGACAGGTACCTCCATGTCCGACACCACTTCCCAGGCTGGGCAGACCCAGCGCCGCGAGGTGTTCTCCTCGCGGTGGGCGTTCCTCTTCGCCGCCATCGGCTCCGCCGTGGGCCTCGGCAACATCTGGCGCTTCCCGTATGTCGCGTACGACAACGGCGGCGGCGCCTTCCTCATCCCCTACCTCATCGCGCTGCTCACGGCCGGCATTCCGCTGCTGTTCCTGGACTACGCGCTCGGCCACCGCTACCGCGGCTCCGCGCCGCTGGTGTTCCGCCGGGTCAAGAGCTGGGCGGAGCCGGTCGGCTGGATCCAGGTGGGTGTGGCGTTCTTCATCACCATCTACTACGCCGCCATCATCGGTTGGGCGGGCCTGTACGCGGTGAAGTCCTTCACCAAGGCGTGGGGCTCAGACCCGGACTCCTACTTCTTCGGTGAGTTCCTGCAGTTCGATGAGACGGCGACGTTCTCCACCGACTTCGTCCCGCAGATCGCACTGGCCCTGGCCCTCGTGTGGATCGCCGCGATCGTCGTGCTGGCGATCGGGGTGGACAAGGGCATCGGTAAGGTGGCCACGTTCTTCATCCCGATCCTCGTGGTGCTCTTCCTCATCGTGGTCGTCCAGGCGGTTCTCCTGCCCGGCGCGGCCACCGGCCTCGACGCCCTGTTCACCCCGGACTGGGGCGCGCTGACCAACCCGACGGTGTGGGTCGCCGCCTACGGGCAGATCTTCTTCTCCCTGTCCGTCGGTTTCGGCATCATGCTCACCTACTCCTCCTACCTGCGCCCCCGTTCCAACCTCACGGGTACCGGCCTGACCACCGCGTTCGCCAACTCCTCCTTCGAGGTCCTGGCGGGCATCGGCGTCTTCGCGGCGCTCGGCTTCATGGCGGTCCAGCAGTCGGTGGCCGTCGACGAGGTCGCCACCTCGGGCATCGGCCTGGCCTTCGTCGCCTTCCCGGCGATCATCAACGAGATGGCGTTCGGCCCGGCCTTCGGCTTCCTCTTCTTCGCCTCCCTGACCATCGCGGGCTTCACCTCCCTGTTCTCCCTCATGGAAGTCGTGGTCTCCGCGATCAAGGACAAGTTCAACCTCCCGCGTAAGTCGGTGGCCATCGGCATCGGCACGTTCATGGCGCTGCTGTCGCTCGGCCTGTTCTCCACCACCTCCGGCCTCATGGCGCTCGACGTGATGGACAAGTTCACCAACAACGTCGGCATCGTCGCCATCGCCCTGATCTCCGTCATCATCCTCGACTGGATCCTGCGGCGTATCGACGAGTTCGGCACCCACCTCAACGCCGTCTCCTCCTTCCGGGTGGGCACCGTCTGGCGCATCTGCGTGGTTAACGTCACCACCCTGGTCCTGGGCTTCACCCTCATCCAGGAGCTGATCACCCTGATCCGCGAGGGTTACGGCGGCTACACCGCCGGCCAGGTCGCCCTCTACGGTTGGGCCGTCATCGCCCTCATCGTCCTGCTCGCCATGGCCCTGTCGATCTTCCCGTGGCGCGGTGACACCCCGCTCCACGGCCCGCCCGGTTCCGACTTCGGCGTCGACCCGGACATCCGCCGCACCGTGCGCGAGCCGCGCCGCTACAGCGACCAGTCGCTTGTCGACGCCCCGCCTGCCGCACCCCGCACCTCCCCCACCTCCCCCACCGCCCGCACCACCCACACTGAGAATGGAGAGACCGCATGAGTGGCATCGCAATCATGATGATGGTCCTGTTCATGGTCGTCATCTGGGGCGGACTGGTCGCCAGCGCCCTTCACCTGCGCCGCAACCCCGACGACATGTCCGGCATCCACGGCGACGCCGAGTACGCCCGCGACGCGATCCTCGTCGAGCAGGAACTGCGCTAGCGACCCGAATCTGACTGAAACAGGCACGGTCAGGCAAGATGGTGGCTGTGACAGACCAGAGCCCCGAGTCCACAACCTCCACCGCCGCCAGCACCCTCACCGAGGAACAGCTGGCGGCGGTCGAGGCGCGCAACGCCCCACGCGACCAGATCGACCGCTCCATCGTCGTGGCGGAATGGGTCAAATCCTTCGCCATGTGGGCGCTTCGCGCGCTCATCATCGCCGCCTTCATCTGGGGCGCCTGGTACATGCTCAAGCAGGTCGGCCAGGGCGTCCTGCCCGTGGCCTTCGCCCTCATCGTCTGCACGGTCCTCGCCCCGCCCACCGCGTGGATGCGCAGCAAGGGCCTGCCGAGCGCGCTGGCGGCCGTCATCTCCATCCTCGGTTTCTTCGGGGCCTTCGGCACCCTCATCTGGTTCATCGCCCCCGACATCGCCCGCCAGTCCCAGGTTCTCTACCTGCAGACCTTCGAAGGCATCCAGCGACTGCAGCTGTGGGCCCAGGGCCCGCCGCTCAACCTCGACGGCGAGAACATCGACTCGATGGTCAACGACATCGCCTCGTGGCTGCAGGACCAGGCCGGTGCCATCGCCGGGAGCATCGTCTCCGGCGTGAGCACGGTGACCTCCATCGTCATCACGCTCTTCGTCGTCCTCGTCCTCACCTTCTTCTTCCTCAAGGACGGCCACCGCTTCCTGCCCTGGGTCCGCAACGTCGCCGGCCGCCGCGTCGGCTGGCACCTCACCGAAGGACTCACCCGTGGCTGGACCACCCTCGGCGGCTTCATCCGGGCGCAGGCGGTGGTCTCCTTCGTCGACGCGTTCTTCATCACCGTCGGCCTGGTCATCCTCGGCGTCCCCATGGCCATGGCACTCGGCGTGATCACCTTCATCGCTGGCTTCATCCCTTACGTCGGCGCGATCGTCGCCGGCGCCCTGTCCGTCCTCGTGGCCCTGGTCTCCCTCGGCTTCACCGAGGCACTCATCGTCCTCGGCATCGTGCTCGCCGTCCAGCAGCTCGAGGGCAACATCCTCTCCCCCTGGCTGCAGTCCAGGGCGATGGACCTGCACCCGGTCATCGTGCTGGTCTCCGTCACCATTGGCGGCGGCCTGTTCGGCCTGCTCGGCTCCTTCCTCGCCGTGCCCGTCGCCGCGATGATCGCCGTCGCCTTCCGCTACCTCCTCGACATGACCGCACTGCGCTCCGGCGAGAAACTGGCCCACCAGATCAGCTTCGCCACCCCGGAGGGCGAACTCGCCGGAAAGATCGCCGAGGAAGAGGGACGACTCCAGCGGGATAGCTGGCGCAACTCCGTCGTCTACCTCAACGAACCCGACGACGAGGACGAGCCCACCGACGAGCCCGACACCCCCACCCGGACCGGTTTCAGTTTCGGCCGCAACGTGCTGACCAACCGGCGGATCGAAAAGCTGTTCGGGAGGATCGGGCGTCGATAAGCGCCCGTGTCCGAGGCGTGTGACACGCTGACCTCATGGGTTCCACGCTCTCCGTCCTGGCCATCGGCCTCCTCCTCGGCATCGTCCTCGGCTGGCTGGCCCACGCGTACCGGCGTCCCCCGGCCGCCGAGCCGCAGACCCCCGACCTCCAGCGATCCCTCGCCCCGATCCACGAGGCCGTGACCACCATCGGCGGACAACTCCGTGCCCTCGAACAGGACCGCGCCACCGTCTACTCCTCCCTGGCCAGCCAGGTCCAGGCCATGACACGGACCTCCACCCGCCTGACCGACCGGACCGACCAGCTGGTCACCGCACTACGCGCCCCGCAGATCCGCGGCCGCTGGGGCGAGATCCAGCTCGAGCGGGTCGTCGAACTCGGCGGCATGGTCCGCCACTGCGACTTCGACACCCAGGTCACCGCCCGCTTCAACGGCCAACTCGTCCGCCCCGACCTCGTGGTCCACCTCGCCGGCGGCCGGAACATCATCGTCGACGCCAAAGTCCCCTTCAGCTCCTACCTCGACGCCCTGGACTCGGACGACCCCGAGGAGAACGCCGCCTACCTGCGCCGCCACGCCCACCTGCTGCGCACCCACATCACCCAACTCTCCGCCAAGGGCTACATCGACGCCTTCGACCCCACCCCGGAATTCGTCGTCCTCTTCGTCCCCGCCGACCCCTTCCTCGACGCCGCCCTGTCCATCGACCCCGAACTGCTCGAATACGCCTTCTCCCGCAACATCGTCGTCGCCACCCCCACCACCCTCTTCGCCCTCCTGCGCACCGTGGCACTGGGCTGGCGACAGGAGGACATCACCGACAAAGCGCGCGAGATCCAGCAGCTGGGCCGTGAGCTCTACACCCGGCTGGGCACCATGGGCGAGCACTACCACCGGGTGGGCCGCCAATTGGAGAAGACCATCGAGGCCTACAACGCCACCCTCGGATCCCTCGACTCCCGCGTCATGGTCACCGCACGGCGTCTGGCCGACCTCGACGTGCCCACCCGCAGCGACCGACGCGCCACCGAACCCGAACAGGTGACGGTGCGCCCCCGCACCCCGACTCAGGTCGCGCCTTTCCCTGATGAAGATCAGCCCCGCTAGGATAGACCCTTGTGTCCTCATCGTCCCCCAGGAGCAGCAGACGGCAGCAGCCCGGAACCACCGGCCTGCCCACCTGGTCCGGCATCGCCATCGTCCTCGCGGCGCTGATCACCGGCCTCCTGCTGAGCATCAACGCCCAGGCCATCGGCTGGCCGTTCCTCCTGTGCTTCGCGGTGGCCGGCATCATCGTCGCCCTGGCCACCGAGGCCCGCGGACTCTTCCTCACCATCGCCTCCATGCCGCTGCTCTTCGGCACCATGACGGTCCTCACCTCCTGGATGGTCGGCCGATCACTGGCCAGCGACGGCACCCCGGCGTTCTCCACCACCTCCATCGTCACCGCAATCTACCCCCTGGCCCAGTTCTTCCCGGTCCTCGGCGGCGTCACCCTCGTCGCCGCGATCATCGCCGCCGTCCGTATCTGGCTGCTGCGCCGCAACGGCCGGGCCCGCGAAGAATCCGCCATCGAGGTCCGCCGCCGGACCGCCGAGGCCGACCGTCGCAACCGGGACACTGTCTCCCGCGCCCGCAGCCGCGCCAACCAGGTCACCGTCGAGGAGCTGCTCGCCCGCAACCGGGAACGCGACCGTTCCCGCACGACGCGGGCACCCCGCGAGCCGCGTGAGCCCCAGGTTCGGCGACGACAGGAGGCTCCCCGACGTGCCCCGGAGGCCGACGGTCATCGTGGTCGGCCGCGCCCGGTCCGCGAACCGGAGGTCCGTCGGATGGCTCCCCGCCAGGAACCCCGTCCCGATTCCCGTCCCGAGCCCCGGACCCGCGAGATCCCCCGGGTCGAGCAGGAACCGCCGGCACCGCCGCGTCGTCGACGCCGCCGCCTGGACGACGACCTGTACTCCTGACCTCGATCACGACTGCGCCCCACCGAGACAGTGCTCGGTGGGGCGCAGTTCTGTGTCTGGTAAGCGACGGAATTCGGGATCAGTCTGTCGGGATGAGTCGTGATCCCGAGTCCCGGCTCACTTACGGGCCGTCCTCCCGACAGGCTGATCCCGAGTCCCGCAGGACGGCCGACGGAAACAGACGCTAGGTCCTCGCCGGGCGCAGGTCGCGGGGCAGGGAGAAGACGATCTTCTCGGAGGCGGTGGTGATCTCGTCGACGGAGGTGAATCCACGCTCGGCGAGGAACTCCAGGACGTCGCGCACGAGGATCTCCGGGACGGAGGCACCGGAGGTGACGCCGACGGTCTCGACACCCTCGAGCCAGGCCTCATCAATCTGGTGGGCGTAGTCGACGAGATGGGAGGCGCGGGAGCCGGCCTCGAGGGCGACCTCGACGAGGCGCTTGGAGTTGGAGGAGTTCTGAGAGCCGACGACGATCATGAGGTCGCATCGCTCGGAGATGGCCTTGACGGCGACCTGGCGGTTCTGGGTGGCGTAGCAGATGTCGTCGGACGGCGGGTCCTGCAGATGCGGGAAGCGTTCCTTGAGTTTGACCACGATCTGCATGGTCTCGTCCACCGAGAGGGTGGTCTGGGACAGCCACACCAGGGGCTGGGTGTCCGGGAAGTCCGGCAGGGCGTCGACGCCCTCGAGGCCGTCGACGAGGTGGGTGACCTCGGGGGCCTCTCCGGCGGTGCCCTCGACCTCCTCGTGGCCCTCGTGGCCGACGAGGAGGATCTGGAAGCCGTCGCGGGCGAAGCGCTTGGCCTCGTTGTGGACCTTGGTCACCAGCGGGCAGGTGGCGTCGAGGGTCTGCAGGTTGAGTGCGCGGGCCTGGGCGTGGACGGCCGGGGAGACGCCGTGGGCGGAGAACACCAGGTGGGCTCCCTCGGGGACGGCGTCGGCCTCGTCGACGAAGATGGCGCCGCGGTCAGCGAGGGAGTCGACGACGTACCGGTTGTGGACGATCTCCTTGCGCACGTAGACGGGTGCGCCGTACTTCTCCAGGGCCTTCTCCACCGTCTCGACGGCGCGGTCCACGCCGGCGCAGTAACCACGGGGGGCTGCCAGGAGGACCTTCTTCTCTGCTTCGCTCATGGCCCCCACCCTAACCAACCCCGCGGTTAAAGCCTAGAATTGGGCCGTCCCCGCCCGCCGAGTTCCCGGAGGTTGATCGCCGCATGGCCGGTAGTCCGAGTTCCCCGGAGGCCCCGTGGCCCGTCCGCAAGGTCAATGCGGAGGTCAAGGGCTGGATCCAGCGTCTGGGTTCGCTGTGGGTGGAGGGTCAGCTGACGCAGGTGAACATGAAGCCGACGTGGAAGCTGTCCTATCTGACGTTGCGTGACACGGAGTCGGAGACGTCGGTGCAGCTGACGGCGTCGACGAGCCTGCTCAAGGGGATGGTCTCGCCGCTCAAGGACGGTGACCGGGTCATCGTGCACGGCCGGCCGGCGTTCTACGAGGGGCGTGGCTCCTTCTCTCTGTGGGTGACGGAGATCCGCCCGGTGGGCATCGGTGAGCTGCTCGCCCGCATCGAGGCACTGCGGTCCCAGCTGGCGCGCGAGGGGTTGTTCGACCCGGCCAGGAAGCGACGTCTGCCATATCTGCCGCAGCGGGTGGGACTGATCACCGGTCGCGGGTCGGCGGCGGAACGTGACGTCCTGTCGGTCGCGAAGGACCGGTGGCCGGCGGTGGACTTCCGCGTCATCAACACGGCGGTGCAGGGGGCGACGGCGGTGCCGCAGATCCTCGAGGCCCTGTCGCTTCTCGACGCCGACCCGACCGTCGACGTCATCATCATCGCCCGCGGCGGGGGCAGCGTGGAGGACCTGCTGCCCTTCTCGGAGGAGGCACTCCAGCGCGCCGTCGCCGCCGCCGGCACGCCGGTGGTCTCCGCGATCGGGCACGAGCCGGACAACCCGGTCCTGGACAACGTCGCGGACCTGCGCGCCGCCACCCCGACGGACGCCGCCAAGCGGGTCGTCCCGGACGTGGCGGAGGAACGCGCCCTCGTCGCGGAGGCCCGGACCCGGATGGCGGCGGCGCTGCGCGGCTGGGTGCAGCGGGAGCGCCAGGGTCTGGCGGCCATGCGTTCGCGGCCGGTGCTGGCGGATCCGCTGACACCGATCACGCGGCGTCGTGAAGAGGTGCAGCGCGCGCGGGCGATGATGCGTCGCGACGTCCGCGTGCTCCTCGACCGCGAAACCGCCCGGGTCGCCGCCCTCCGCAGCCAGGTCTCCGCCCTGGGCCCGGCGAACACTCTGGCCCGCGGCTACTCCGTGGTCCAGGTCGTCCCCCGCGACGGCTCCGACCCCGAGGTGGTCATGAGCATCGACCAGGCCCCACCGGGCAGCCAGCTGCGCATCCGCGTCGCCGACGGCTCCATCACCGCCGCCGGCATGTCCACCACCCCGGCAGATTAAAGGAGAGACCATGAACGACAACACCATCGGCACCGGCCAGGCCACCGACGACGCCCTCCCGGCCGTGGAGACGCTGTCCTACGAGCAGGCCCGCGACGAACTCGTCGAAACCGTGAAGATCCTCGAACTCGGCCAGATGGGCCTGGATGAATCGCTAAAGTACTGGGAGCGTGGCGAGGCGCTGGCCAAGCGGTGTGAGCAGCACCTCGACGGCGCGGCCCGCCGGGTTGAGGAGGCCCTGGGTTCCGCAGAGGCCGAGGAGTAGTCCTGCGGGCCCCGGGACCGGCCGGTAATGTGTTTCTCTACACAACTATCGATGCCATAAACTGACACCGGGAGTCGCGCATGACCAGCACGAACAGTCTCATTCGGAGGTGGGCGGCTGCGGGCGCGGCCGCCCTCCTGACCACCACCGCCCTCATCCCCACCGCCACTGCAGAAGACGAACGACGCGGCTCCCCCACCATGCTCGTCCTCGACTCCTCCGGCTCCATGACCGCCGACGACGCCGGCGGACAGACACGTATCGACGCCGCCCGCGACGCCGCCCACACCTTCATCGACGAAGTCGACGGCACCCTCGACCTCGGCCTCGTCACCTACGGCGGCAACACCGGCGACACCCCCGAAGAATACGACGCCGGCTGCCGCGACATCACCATGGTCACCGCCCCGGGCAACGACACCGCCGACCAGATCAAAGATCACATCGACGACCTCGACGCCCGCGGTTACACCCCCATCGGCGAATCCCTCCGCACCGCCGCCGACGAACTCCCCGACTCCGGAGGCACCATCGTCCTGGTCTCCGACGGCATCGCCACCTGCACCCCACCCCGGTCTGCGAGGTTGCCGAGGACCTCGCCGATCAGGGCGTCGACATCATCATCAACACCGTCGGCTTCAACGTCGACGACGCCGCCCGCGAAGAACTCGAATGCATCGCCGACGCAGCCGGCGGCACCTACGCCGACGCCTCCGACGCCGACACCCTCGCCGACGAACTCAAACGCGCCGCCACCCGCGGCTACCGCGCCTACCAGTCCGACGCCGAACGCATCCCCGCCGCCGCCGACGACCTCAAAGCCGACACCGTCCCCCTCGACACCACCACCTTCCTCACCAGCCTGACACCCTTCGACGAGAAGCCACCGACCAGCGGTGAACGAACCAGCTCCTACTTCTATCTGCCCGTCCGACCGGGCGAGCGGGTCGTCGTCTCCGCGCAGACGGTGCAGGCCCCGACCGTGAACAAGAACGACCGGCTGGCGCTGCTCCTGGACATGACGAATCCGGATGATCAGAAGTCCTGCCGGATGGACATGGAGTCTGAGCTGGATCTGGACACCAACCAGGTGGTCACGGGCACCGCCTATTCGGATGAGGTTGGCGAGGACTGCGACACCGACGAGATCCTGCTCAACATCGAGCGCAGCGGCAACCAGCGGTGGGACGAGGAAGTGGACGCCGAGGTGACCATCACCCGCATCCCGCCGTTCACCCTCGCCGACGGCCGCGACGCGCCGAACACCGACAACTCCACCAGTGCGTCGGAGGAGAGCGACTCCATCCCTCGACTGACCTCCGACGAACCCGAGCCCATCACGCCCGGCATCTGGTTCACCGATGCCGCCGAACTGACCCCGGGTGAGATGGTCACCGCCGACATCGTTCCCGGGGAGACCCAGTTCTTCAAGATTCCCGCCGAGTACGGCCAGAAGGTCAACGGACGCATCCGGGTGGTCGAGGAGGCCAATGACTTCGATCGCCGGGGAGGTTTTCGTCAGACTATTTTTCTCAACGCCTACAACGAGGCCCGGGCTGGCATCGACCTGTCAGACTCGTACGTGCGGGTAGCCGAAAACGAGGAACTTCCCTTCGAATACAACGAGCGGATCCTCTTCGACCACCGATTTGGATCTGGAGAGACCTACCGGACCGGCGATTATTGGCAGGACGGCGACCAGTACCTCACCGTCCGGTACGAAGACCCCGAGCAGGGTGACATCGACGCTTCCTCCCAGCTCCCGCCCGTGACCTACATCATGACCGTGAACACCACCGGCCAGGTGGTCCCCGGGCCGGAATTCGCCTCCTTCCCCGGGGAGGGATCAACCTCCGCCACCTCCGCCCCGGCCGAGGACACCGAATCGCCGGAGGACACCGACGCCCGGGCCGTCGCCGACCGCCAGGACTCCGGAACCAGCCCGGTGGTCTGGATCATCGTCGGCCTCATCATCCTCGCCGCCCTCGGCGCCGTCGGGTACGTCCTCACCCGGGCACGCCGGAACTAGAAAGGACCACGCCCATGACACAGCGCACCCGACCGATCCGACGCTGGGCGGCCACGCTCGGCACGCTCCTGCTCGCAGCAACCGTCTCGCCGACCGCCACAGCGCAGGACGAACAGTCCGGCCTCGCCCCGACCATGGTCGTCCTCGACTCCTCCGGCTCCATGGTCAACAACGACGCCGGTGGACAGACGCGTATCGACGCCGCCCGGGACGCCTCCCGCACCTTCATCGAGGGTGCCGGGGACGACGCGCCCCTCGGTCTGGTCATCTACGGCGGCAACACCGGTGAGACGCCTGAGGACTACGACGCCGGTTGCCGTGACATCACCGTGGTCACCGGGCCGGAGTCGGGCAACTCAGCCGAGATGATCGACCACGTCGAATCCCTCGAACCGCGCGGCTACACCCCCATCGGTGACGCACTGCGGGCGGCTGCCGACGAACTTCCCGACGACGGTGCCCGCACCATCGTGCTGGTCTCTGACGGCATCGCCACGTGCACCCCGCCACCGGTGTGCGAGGTTGCTGAGGAACTCAAGCAGCAGGGAGTCGACCTAGTGATCAACACCGTCGGCTTCAACGTCGACCCGGCTGCCCGCGAAGAACTGCAGTGCATCGCGGAGGCCGCTGGCGGTACCTATGCCGACGCCTCCGACGCCGAATCACTGGCCGAGGAGATGAACCGCGCCACCAATCGCACGTACCGCGCCTATGAATCCGACCTGGAGCTGATCGAGGGCGGAGCCGTAGTAGAGGACGCGGCCGAGGTGGGCCGCGGTACTGACGCCTTCCGGACAACCCTCCCGGCCCCGGAGTCGGGTTCCCGTTCATCCGCCACTTCCACGTGGTTCACCACCCCGGTTGCCGAGGGGGAGCGTGTCATCGTCACGGCGCAGACCACGCAGCTGCCCCAACTGGACAACTGGGGCCAAGGCCGGATGGCGCTGCGCCCCAACCTCGAGGGCGGTGGGCAGAACTGTGAGCTTGACGAAAATCTGAGCGCCGATCCGGCCATGGCCGGCTACCAGACCTCCACGGTGTACTCCACCGTCATCGGCGAAGACTGCGACACCGGTTCCCTGGACATCTCTCTTGAGCGAAGCGGTGACTGGCGCCCAGACGAGGACGTCGAGATCGATGTCACGGTCACCCGTCTCGGGATCCCCGACGTCTCCGGCGTTCCCGACCCGGTCGATTCCGCCGGGGACGCTCCCGACATCGGAGCCCCGTCACCGGACGCCGGCGAGGTCACCCCCGGTGTCTGGTTCACCGACGCCACGGAGTTGAACGCAGGTGACAGTGTCCGGGCGGACATCGTTCCCGGTGAGACACAGTTCTTCCGCATTCCCGTTGAGCAGGGTCAGCAGCTGGGTTACTCCGCGACGATCGTCGACGAAGCCACCGGCTTCGAGGCTCCTTCGGTGTCCTCCATGTTGTCATTCACCGCCTACAACGAAGCGCGTGCTGAGGTGACGCGCGGCAACAACATGCCGGTGCGCCGAGACAACGAGTACTCCGGTGGATATGACGCTCCGATCCTGTTCACCAACCGGTTCGGAGGGGCCGCCGGGGAGGGTTCCCCGGACTCGGATGCTGCTCGTGTCTGGCAGGACGGCACCCAGTACCTCGCGGTGAAGTACGACGAGATATTCAGCCAGGCCGAGATCGACGCCGGCACCGAACTGCCCCCGCTGACCTACCTGCTCAAGGCGGACGCCGTCGGCGAGCCGGTCCCGGCGCCGACGTTCACGCCGGTGGAGGCGGCGTCGACAAGCACCTCGGCGCAGCCGAGTGAGGGGGCGGAGGAGACGGACACCGACGCTGACGCGGAGGCCACCGCCGACGAGGATGCCGGGTTCCCGGTCCTGTGGGTGGTGCTCGGTGCGGTGCTGCTCGCGGTGCTCGGTGTGGTCGGTTACCTGCTGACCCGCCGACGCGGGCAGTAGCGGACATGAAAGAAGGGGCCGGGCACACGCCCGGCCCCTTCTCCCCCGCTTCTAACCGGTGGCGCCCGGCAGCGGTTCGGAGGTGACGGTCGCCTCGATGATCTCGCGGAACTCCTCGTCGGAGGCGGCGCCGGTGTAGAGGATCCGGGTCTCGCCGAGGTCGACGGCGTAGAGGTCGCGGACGTCGGACTCGTCGGAGTGGTAGACCTCGACGGGCTGGCCGGCGACGTCGACGGTGCGGTCGTGCTGGCGGGGATCGTCATCGATGCCCTTCACCGCGTCGTCAAGCGGCTGATCGGTCTGGGTCATCTGGATGTAGCCGCCGTCGGCGGTGACCCAGCCGACGACCGGTGCCGGCGTCTGGTTGAGGTAGGAACGCCGCGCCGAGTTCGGGGTCCACCCCTCCGGGTCGGCCGGCAGGTACACGGGGAACTGGGAGGCGCGGGCCTCCATGCCCATGAAGGAGGTCGCGTCGACCTCCCGGACGGGGCCGTTCTCCGGAGTACCCGGCTCATAGGTGCACAGGCCGGTCGCGCCGACGGTGACCACCATCGCCACGATGATGACGGCGAGGGACAACATCATGTCCCGGCCGCCCTGATAGATCCTGGGTTTTCCCTCTGCTGCCACGCGCCCAAGTATGTCATGAGCGGGTGAAATCCCGGAATAGCGGGGCACGGAGCACGGATGTGGCCACAATCCCCCTCTTTCGGGTGGTCAAACGGCACCGGGGACCGGCCGGAAGTGGAACAATATATGGGGTGACGGGGGAAGTCCCGTCACGCACGATCAACACATGCACCACCATCGAGCGCGCACAATCCCCATCGCCTGCAGGAGGCCGAATTAATGAACGCACCACACGCCGAACTCCCGGATCGTAACCTCGCGATGGAGCTGGTCCGTGTCACCGAGGCGGCGGCCCTCGCCTCCGGCCGTTGGGTCGGCCGTGGCATGAAGGAGGAGGGTGACGGTGCAGCGGTGGACGCCATGCGTCAGCTCATCAACTCCGTGAACATGAACGGTGTCGTCGTCATCGGCGAGGGCGAGAAGGACGAGGCCCCGATGCTCTACAACGGTGAGCGTGTGGGCAACGGCGAGGGCGCCGAGGTGGACATCGCGGTCGACCCGGTCGACGGCACGACGCTCATGGCCGAGGGTCGCCCGAACGCCATCTCCGTCATCGCCGCCGCCGAGCGCGGCTCGATGTATGACCCGTCCGCCGTGTTCTACATGGACAAGATCGCCGTCGGCCCGGAGGCTGCGGGCACCATTGACATTGAGGCCCCGGTCGCCCACAACATCAACGCCGTGGCCAAGGCCAAGGGCATCCTGCCGGCAGACGTCACCATCGTCGTGCTTGACCGCCCCCGCCACCTCGAGCTCATCGCCGACATCCGTCGCGCGGGCGCGAAGGTCCGCCTGATCTCCGACGGTGACGTCGCCGGTGCGATCGCCGCCGCCCAGGACTCCAACTCCATCGACATGGCCATGGGCATCGGCGGCACCCCGGAGGGCATCATCACCGCCTGCGCCCTCAAGTGCATGGGCGGCGAGATCCAGGGCAAGCTGTGGCCGATCGACGATGCTGAGGCGGGCCGCGCCCGTGACGCCGGCCTCGACCTCGACGCCGTCCTGGGCATCAACGACCTGGTCTCCTCCGACAACTGCTACTTCGCGGCCACCGGCGTGACCAACGGCGACATGCTCCGCGGCGTCTCCTACCGTGCCAACGGCGCGACGACCCGTTCGCTGGTCATGCGTTCCAAGTCCGGCACCGTCCGTTACGTCGAGTCCCGCCACCAGCTGGCCAAGCTGCAGGAGTACTCCGTGGTGGACTACACCAAGGAACCGTCCGCCTAGTCGGATCCCGCGGATCCCCGATCCGTCATACTGTGGTGGGCACTTCCCCGGCGGCCCACCGCAGGTCCGTACTTTCCCCGCCGGGCCCCTGTCAGATTTTTCACGACACTTCCAGACATAAAGGTGGTTATCCATGACCGAGCAGGAATTCCGCATCGAACACGACACCATGGGCGAGGTCAAGGTCCCGGTCAACGCCCTGTGGCGTGCCCAGACCCAGCGTGCCGTGGAGAACTTCCCCATTTCCGGGCGTGGCCTGGAGTCCGCTCAGATCCGTGCGATGGGTCTGCTCAAGGCGGCCTGCGCGATCGTCAACAAGGAGTCCGGTGACCTGCCGGCCGAGCAGGCCGACGCGATCGTCGCCGCCGCGAAGGAGATCGCGGACGGTAAGCACGACGCCGAGTTCCCGATCGACGTGTTCCAGACCGGTTCCGGTACCTCCTCGAACATGAACACCAATGAGGTCATCGCGTCCATCGCGAAGGCCAACGGCGTCGAGGTCCACCCGAACGACCATGTCAACATGGGTCAGTCCTCCAACGACACCTTCCCCACCGCGACCCATGTCGCCGCCACCGAGGCCGCGGTCAACGACCTCATCCCGGGCCTGAAGGTGCTGCACGAGTCCCTGGCGAAGAAGGCCGCTGAGTGGAAGTCCGTGGTCAAGTCCGGCCGCACCCACCTCATGGACGCCGTCCCGGTCACCCTGGGCCAGGAATTCTCCGGCTACGCCCGCCAGATCGAGCTGGGCATCGAGCGCATCGAGGCCACCGTGGCCCGCCTGGGTGAGCTGCCGATCGGCGGCACCGCCGTGGGCACCGGCCTCAACACCCCGGCCGACTTCGGCGCGAAGGTCACCGAGGAGCTGAAGAACCTCTCCGGTGTGCAGCAGCTGTCCGAGGCGGAGAACCACTTCGAGGCGCAGGCCAACCGCGACGCCCTCGTCGAGTTCTCCGGCGCCATGCGCGTCGTGGCCGTCTCCCTGTACAAGATCGCCAACGACATCCGCCTCATGGGTTCCGGCCCGCTCACCGGTTTCGCCGAGATCCACCTGCCGGACCTGCAGCCGGGCTCCTCCATCATGCCGGGCAAGGTCAACCCGGTGCTGTGTGAGACCGCCACCCAGGTCTCCGCGCAGGTCATCGGCAATGACGCCGCCGTGGCGTTCGCCGGTACCCAGGGCCAGTTCGAGCTCAACGTGTTCATCCCGGTGATGGCCCGCAACGTGCTCGAGTCCTCCCGCCTGCTGGCCAACACCGCCCGCGTGTTCGCGGAGCGTCTCGTCGACGGCATCGAGCCGAACGAGGAGCGCATGAAGACCCTGGCCGAGTCCTCCCCGTCGATCGTCACCCCGCTGAACTCGGCGATCGGTTACGAGAACGCCGCGAAGGTGGCCAAGACCGCCCTCAAGGAGGGCAAGACCATCCGCCAGACCGTCATCGACATGGGCTTCGTCGACGGTGACAAGCTCACCGAGGAGGAGCTGGACAAGCGCCTCGACGTCCTCTCGATGGCCAACACCGACCGCGACAAGTAACACCCGCGCTCGCGTATCGACGCCCCGCCTCCCTCACCGCACTGCGGTGAGGGAGGCGGGTCGTGTCATTTCTCGCTGATCAGTTCCAGCAGGTAGGGCGTGGGCAGGATCTTCAGTTCCCTGGCCGTGTCGTCGAAGGTGGACAGGGTCTCCACCTCGCCGTCGTGGAACAGATGGAGCAGCGGTGAGACAGCGTGGGCTCCGTCGGCGGCGATGTGCGCGGCGACCGGCGCCATCCGGCCGAGCCCCTCGAGCAGGTCCTCCCCGGTGGTGACGTCCCGGGCGAGCAGGATGTGCCGGGTGGGCATGGCGAAGAGCACTCCCCGGCTCAGGTCCAGGTCAGGAGCCCATCTCTGCAGCATCTCCTCGAGGAAGATCGGGGTGGAGGCGATGTAGTAGTTCTCGGACTCGAAGGACCGGAATCGGGCGCCGGGATGTGCCTCGCTGCCGGGGTGCTGGTGGGTGATGATGTGGGCGTCGAGAAGCTCCCGGTGGAGGTTCGTGCGGGCGGCGCGGATGAGGGTGTCCAGTTCGTCGATGCGGCGCAGCCGGTCGAGCGGCATGGTCTGGATGGAGGTGGCGGTGTCCAGGACCAGGGTGACGGCGGTGTCGTCGGTGAAGCGGTGGACGGTGGCGGAGTGGATGATGTCCGCTTCCTCGGTGACCAGGCCGCGGATCGGGGCGATGCGCATCCGCAGGCCGGCGTAGAGCTCGGCGGTGTCGAGGCCGGCGACGCGGTTGGCGTTGAGCATCGCGTCGAGGAAGGAGCGGGTGAGCGTCGTCGCCGCCTTGGGGTGCTGGGAGTGGGCGACATCCCGGACGAGGTTCTCCAGGTTGAGGGTGACGCGGCCGTGGCGGGAATGGTCGATGATGCCGTGGAGCCCGTCGATGCGGAGGCTGCCTCCCGATTCGGCGACCCGGGTGCGCAGTGCGGAGCGCAACTGCTCGGCCTCCTTGACGGTCATGCCGGGGAAGTGGGGGTCGGGCTCATTGCGTGCTGACCGGGAGCGGCGGCGGAAGAACATGCGGGCCTCCCAGGTCGACGGCGTGTGTGGCTGACGCTATCACCGGATGCGTCGGGGCGCATCCATCGTCCGTATACCGTGGTAAAAGTTTGCACTTGAGTGCAAAGGTGCACCGGGTGTAGTGTTGCCGTCCGTGAGTAATGAGACCCCCCTGCGCGAACGCAACCGCCGGCGCACCCGCCGGCGCATCGAGGACGCCGCCACCTCCCTGGTGGTCGCCCACGGTTTCGCCAACGTCACCGTCGACGACATCTGCCGCGACGCCGAAATCAGCCGCCGCACCTTCTTCAACTACATGGACTCCAAGGACGAGGCCATCCTCGGCCCCTCCCCCATGGCGCTCAGCGACGACCGTCGCGAGCAGTTCCTCACCGAACCCTCCGACAACCTCGTCCGCTCCGCCCTGGAGAACATCATCGCCACCACCACCGAGGCCGAGGACGTCACCATCGAACAGGGCGCCGACGAGGAGTTCGTGGCCACCCTACGCACCCGACGTCACCAGATCCTGGCCAACGAACCAGCGGTGGCGGTGATGTCGCTCAACCGCTTCCGCGAGCAGTCCCTGCTCATGCGCGAACTCATCACCGAACACCTCACCCGGCACCCCGGCGACCGGAAGCTTCCCGACGTCCCCCTGGACACCGAGGCCACCATCATCAACGGCCTCATCCGCGAATCGGTCTGGCTGCACATGACCACCCCCGCGTTCACCTCCGCCTCCGAGCGGACCCGCCTGCTCCTGCAGGCCGGCGAGAACATCACCACCCTGGCAAAGGAGCTGACCTGGTGACCACCACGACCCAGACCACCCCCACCGGCACGGCACCCCGGGTCGGTCTCATCTTCGGTGCCCTCATCACGTCGATGCTCATGAGCTCGCTCGGCCAGATGATCTTCTCCACCGCGCTGCCGACCATCGTCGGCGAGCTCGGTGGCGTCGACCACATGAGCTGGGTCATCTCCGCCTTCCTGGTCACCATGACCATCGCCATGCCCATCTTCGGCAAGGTCGGTGACATGGTTGGCCGCAAGTGGCTCTACCTGTTCGGCATCGCCGTGTTCATCGTCGGCTCCATCCTCGGCGCCACCGCCCAGTCAATGGAGATGCTCATCGTCGCCCGCGCCATCCAGGGCTTCGGCGGCGGTGGCATGATGGTCACCTCGCAGGCGATCATCGCCGAGGTCGTCCCCGCCCGCCAGCGCGGCAAGTACATGGGCGTCATGGGCGCCGTGTTCGGCGTCAGCTCCGTCCTCGGCCCCGTTCTCGGCGGCTGGTTCACCGACGGGCCCGGCTGGCGCTGGGGCCTGTGGATCAACGTGCCGCTGGGAATCATCGCCTTCATCGTCTCCCTGCTCGTGCTCCACCTGCGCACCGGCTCCGCCTCCGCCCGCCGTTTCGACTGGCTGGGCACCATGCTCATGGCCGTGACCACGTTCTCCCTCATCCTGCTCACCACCTGGGGTGGTACGCAGTACGAGTGGAACTCCCCCACCATCCTCGGCCTGGCCGCCCTCACCGTCGTGGGCGCGATCGCCTTCGTCATCACCGAACTCAAGGTCGCGGACCCGCTCATCCCCCTGACCCTGTTCCGCAACCGCAACATGGTCCTCACCACCGCCGCCGGCACCGTCCTCGGCCTGGCCATGGTCGGCGCGCTCGGCTACCTGCCCACCTACCTGCAGATGGTGCACACGCTGACCCCGACCAACGCCGGCCTCATGATGATCCCCATGATGATCGGCATGATCGGCACCTCCACGGTCGTCGGCTTCATCATCGCCAAGTCCGGCCACTACAAGACCTATCCCCTGGTCGGCATGGCCGTCGTCGCCGTCGCCCTGTTCCTCCTGTCCCGCCTGACCGTGGAGACCACCCTGGTCCAGCTCGGCCTGGTGTTCTTCCTCTTCGGTTTCGGCCTGGGCCTGGTCATGCAGGTCCTGGTCCTCATCGTCCAGAACTCCTTCCCCATCCAGGTCGTGGGCACCGCCACGGCGACGAACAACTTCTTCCGCCAGATCGGCTCCTCCCTCGGTGCCTCCCTGGTCGGCTCCCTGTTCATCCACAACCTGCAGAACAACCTGGCCCAGAACCTGCCCGGCGCGTTCGCCCAGCTGGGTCCCGAGGGCGCCGAGATGGCCGCACAGTTCAGCGCCGAAGGTGGTGCCGCCAACTCGCTCACCCCGGCTTCCGTGAGCCAGCTTCCCGACGCCGTCCGCGACGCCGTCCTGGTCAGCTACAACGACGGCCTCACCCCGGTGTTCCTGCTCATGGTGCCGTTGGCTGTCATTGCCCTGCTCATCCTCTTCCCGGTGCGCGAGGACGTGCTCAAGGAGACGGTGGAGTAACCCGGTGGCGCGATTCGCGCATCTGCGGGTCAGAATCGGGGAATCAGCCTGTTCCGGGACCAGGATGCGCGAGCCTGGCAGCGTAGGCCCACCGGTGAACGGGGGCCGCGGGCAGTCAGGCCCGGGCTGCCTCGACTGACTCGACCGGCAGCTCGACGACGCCGGCCTCGGCCTTCTCCTCCGGCTTGGGCAGGAGGAGTTCGTAGATGTCGGTGTCGCGGTACTGGCCGGCCATGTCGCCGTAGGTCATCTTGGCCAGGTGGTGGTAGGTGCCCACCTTCTGGAAGCCACGGGATCTATGCAGCCCGGCCGAGCCCTCGTTCTCCGGGAACACCCAGGCGTGGATGCCCCACTTGTGCAGGTCGCGGCAGGTCTCGATGAGTTTGTCCAGCAGCGCGCCGGCGACACCGCGGCCGCGGGCGTCGGGGTGGGTGTAGATGGAGTTCTCCACCACGCCGTGGAAGACCGAGCGGGAGGAGATGGGGGCGGCGGAGACCCAGCCGAGGAGTTTCTCGGGGTCCTCGTCGTCCACGGCCACGAACACTGTCTCCATGATCTTCGACCGGGTGAACTGCTCCCAGGTGGGTGCGGTCGTCTCATAGGTGGCGTGCCCGGACTCCAGGCCCATCTCGTAGATGTTCCGAACCTGCCGGTAGTCCTCCGGTCGGATCGGACGGAGCGTGAATGTCGCTTCTGCCATGTCCGCGATTGTCTCCCAGCCTTGTCCCACACCGCAAACGCAGGGTGGGTTTCATTCGTGCGTGGCGTCCGGTCAATTCTCCTCGAGCAGGTCGGTGACCAGTTCGGCGATGGCGGAGCGTTCGGATCGTTGCAGGGTGATGTGGGCGAACAGTTCGTGGCCCTTGAGCTTCTCGATGACCGCCTGGACTCCGTCGTGACGTCCGACACGGAGGTTGTCGCGCTGGGCGACATCGTGGGTGAGGATGACCCGTGAGCCCCGGCCGAGGCGGGAGAGGACGGTGAGCAGGACGTTGCGCTCCAGGGACTGGGCCTCGTCGACGATGACGAAGGTGTCGTGCAGGGAGCGGCCGCGGATGTGGGTCAGCGGCAGGACCTCGATGAGGTCGCGGGCCTGGATCTCGGCCATGGCGTTGTCGGAGACCAGCCCGTCGAGGGTGTCGTAGACGGCCTGCGCCCAGGGGTTCATCTTCTCCATCTCGGAGCCGGGGAGGTAGCCGAGGTTCTGGCCGCCGACGGCGTAGAGCGGGCGGAAGACGACGATGCGGCGGTGCTCCCCGCGCTCGAGCACTGCCTCGAGGCCGGCGCACAGGGCGAGAGCGGACTTGCCGGTGCCGGCGCGGCCGCCGATGGAGACGATGCCCACGTTCTCGTCGAGCAGCAGGTCGAGCGCGATGCGCTGCTCGGCGGAACGGCCCTGAAGGCCGAAGGCGTTCTGGTCGCCGCGGATGAGGCGGATGGACCCGTCGGGCATCATCCGGCCGAGGGCGGACTGGGTGGCGGCGGTGAGGGTGACGCCGCAGTGGACGGGCAGTTCGGCGACGTAGGTGCCGGCCTCGGTCATCACCGTATCGTCGAGCTCGCAGCGGCCCTCGCGGAAGAGGGTGTCGATGGTCGCCGCGTCGGTGTAGACGGTGGCCATCCCGCTGTAGCCGGTGAGGACGACGTCCTGGGCGTGGTACTCGTCCGCGGGCAGGCCGACGGAGCCGGCCTTGACGCGCAGGGGCACGTCCTTGGTCACCAGGGTCGTGTCGTGTCCCTCGTGCTGGAGGTTGAGGGCGCAGGCGAGGATGCGGTGATCCCCCTCGGTGCCGCGGAAGGCGGCGGGCAGCAGCGACTGGTCCTGGTGGTTGAGTTCGACGCGCAGGGTCCCGCCGTCGGTGTTGACGGGGACCGGCTGGTCGAGGCGTTCGTAGGTGGAGCGCAGGTCCTCGAGCATGCGCAGGGCCTGGCGGGCGAACCAGCCGAGTTCGGGGTGGTGGCGCTTGCCCTCGAGTTCGGTGACCACGACGACCGGCAGGACGACGTGGTGTTCCGCGAACTTCCGCAACGCCCACGGGTCCGACAGGAGGACGGACGTGTCGATGACGTAGGTGCGGGTGGTGGTGGCTGCGTGGGTGTCGAGGTCGCGGGTGGGCAGGTAGTCGGTGGTCGAGTCGAACATGCTGGTGGCTCCCCATGTGCGCGGCGCCCCGGGTACCCGGGCCACCCCTGCTCGTGAACGCTCCAGGTGGCACGATCCGTCGGGCCGGCACCGACTGACGACGGTCGCGGGCCGGTCAGCTGCTGCCGTCCGGTTGCCCTCAGAATAGTGCGGGCGGGTGGAAATTACATGGGTGGAAGATGAACTTCCGGTTACTTATCGACGCCGCCGTCCCCCGCCCCTGCCTGCCCGCTTCGGCGGAGCATCGCCCCGCCGTGCCTGCTTCGCCAGCGCCTTCTCACGGGCGCTGCGCTTCGGGGCCGCCTGCCGGGAGGAGTTGACGGTGCGTCCCTTGGCGATGCCCACGAAGTCCTGGATCGCCTCGGAGTCGTCGGCCCGCCGCCACACGAGCGCGATCTCGGTGGGCCGATGGTCGGGACTGTCGTACTCGCGGTGCTCGATCTGTTTGCGGGACAGGACCTTGAGCAGCGGACGGGGCGCGATGACGACACCGACGTTGGCGGCGACGACCGGCAGCGCGTCCCGGACGGCGGTCGCGTCCGTACCGTCGTAGTGGATGATCTCGCCGTCGATGTCCGCCGGGGTGAGCCGGTCGAGGAGGGTGAGCTCGCTGTCCTTCGGCAGCGCGATCCCGGGCGTCTCGGAGTAGAGGGTGACCACATGGAGGTCCCGCCGAAGCTCGTCGGTGAGGCGGGCCTCCGGCAGGCGGAGCAGGGTGAGGGTGGCGCGGGCGTCGAGAAGCTCGGTGAGCGGATCGTCCGAGCCGGTGGCGAGAAGCTCGCCGTGGGTGGTGCGCTCCCGGAAGCGCTCGAACCACTTGCCGGGTTCGGTGCCGGTGACGAAACTCAGGGCCAACATGCAGGTAATGCTACCGTTGGCCATGTGAATGATGATTCTGCACGTCAGCCGTCCGGTACCGCGATGAAGCCCGCCACGGCGGCGAAGAAGCTGGGTATCTATCTGCCCGCGACTCCCGAGGAGTTCCAGTCAGGCGCCGTCACCCATGCCGAGCTCAAGCAGATGCTGGAGAACCCGCCGGAGTGGCTGGCGGAGCTGCGCCGGACCGGCCCACACCCCCGGCCGGTGGTGGCGCAGAAGCTCGGCATCACCATTGCCGCGCTCAAGCGCAATGACATGGACCGTCCGCTGACCACCGCGGAGATCAAGGATCTGCTGGCCGATCAGCCAGCGTGGCTGCGCACGGCGCGCACCCAGCTGGCGGAGGGCCGGGAGCAGGCGTCCGCCGACTCTCCCGACGAGGAGTAGTCACCACCGAATCCGCAGTCAAGGGCGCTGGGCGAACCGTCGTGTTCGCCCAGCGCCCTTTGTTCACCCCGGACAGGGGTGGGGCGGGAAACCGGTTTCTGCACCCCCGGGACATCCCGACACCCCCGGGATTATCTCCCGATGCAGCTCAACCCTCATATTCCCAGCTAAGAGCGCTGCCGGGCCCAAATCTCGCACGGACACCCCTGGGATGTCCATAGGGATTCCCCTAGTTTCATGTGGCCCAGACCACTATTTAATTACCCACATCCTCTTCGTCACAGAGAGATACAACACCGCACCAACAGAAGGATCGACATGACCTCTACCGCAACCCCGGCGTCCCGCAACGCCGGCTCCACCTGGGCCTCCGCCGCCCACCGCCGCACGGTGTACCTCGTGCTCGCGGTCGTCGGCATCTCCATCCTCTTCGACGGCTACGACCTCGTCATCTACGGCGCCGTCCTCAACACCCTCCTCGAGGATCCGAGCCACATCGGCCAGCTCTCCCCGGCCGTCGCCGGCACCCTGGGCTCCTACGCCATGATCGGCGTGATGATCGGCGCCCTGTCCGCCGGTGCCGTCGGTGACCGCCTCGGTCGCCGCAAGGTCATGCTCACCGCCATCGTCTGGTTCTCCGTGGGCATGGGCCTGACCGCCCTGACCAGCTCCATCTTCATGTTCGGTCTCCTGCGCTTCCTCACCGGCCTCGGCGTCGGCATGATCGTCGCCACCGGTGGCGCCATCATCGCCGAGTTCGCACCGGCGAACCGCAAGAACCTCTTCAACGCCATCGTCTACTCCGGCGTCCCCGCCGGCGGCGTCATGGCCTCCCTGCTCGCCCTCGTCCTCGAGGACGCCATCGGCTGGCGCGGCCTGTTCATGATCGGCGCCACCCCGCTGCTGTTCCTGCTGCCGCTCGCCTTCTTCGCCCTGCCGGAGTCCCCGCGTTGGCTCGTCGCCCGTGGCCGCAAGGCCGACGCCCTCTCCGTCTGTGCCCGCTTCGGCCTGCCGGAGGAGCAGTTCATCGTCGCCGACAAGGCCGAGCCCACCGCCGAGGAGATCGCCGCCACCACCGACAAGCAGCGCGACCTGGAGAAGACCGGCTTCGCGGGCATCTTCTCCCGCTCCTACCTCCCCGGTACCGCGCTCATCGGCGCCATGTCCTTCATCGGTCTGCTCTCCACCTACGGCCTCAACACCTGGCTGCCGAAGATCATGCAGGCCAACGGCGCCTCCAGCCATGACTCCCTGTACTCCCTGCTGGCCCTCAACGGTGGCGCCGTCGTCGGTGGCCTCATCGCCGCCCGCTTCGCCGACCGCATCGGCGCCAAGACGGTCATCACCTCGACCTTCCTGCTGGCCGCCATCTCCCTGGCCATCCTGCCGGTGTTCAACACCGTCGCCCCGATGTACCCGCTCATCGCCCTCGCCGGCATCGGCGTCCTAGGCACCCAGGTCCTCACCTACGGCCTGACCTCCAACTACTTCGGCACCGCCGCCCGCGCCGCCGGCGTGGCCTGGTGTGCCGGCTTCGGTCGCCTGGGTGGCATCTTCGGCCCGGCCATCGGCGGCCTCATCATCGGCGCCGGCTTCGGCCCGACCGTCTCCTTCTGGCTCTTCGCCGGTGCGGCCCTCATCGGTGCCATCGCCACCGCCCTGATCCCGAAGTCCCCGGCCGCCGCCGAGGTCATGATGACCAAGGAGCCGGAGCACCGCGACCCCGCCGTGGAGCCCGCCCTGAACACCAAGTAGGAGCCCCCACGCTCCACTGAGTCTCTCCCCGACGTCGAGAGCCCCGACCACCGTCACGGTGGTCGGGGCTTCGTCGTGTCCGGGTCACCAGGTGAAGGTGGCGTCCTCGCCGTCGTCGAAACGGATCTGTGCCGTCACCTCCGGCTGCAAGGTCACCGTCACCTCGCAGCGGTGCTCCCCGTCGGTCACGGTGTAGGAGATGTGCTCGTTCTGCTTGTCGGTGACCTCGACCCGCGCCCGCGTCAGCCACGGGTGGCGGCGACGCATGCCGATGAGCTGCCGGTACAGGGCATGCATCCACTCCCCCTCCGGCGCCAGCCCGGCCGGGGTGTCCGGCAGAGTCGGACGGAGGTCGTCGTCGGTGGAGAAACCCTCCCCCTTCTCGCCGCGGAAGGCCTGCTCGTCGCCGTAGTAGATGCTGGGCACACCGGGCAGGGTGAACAGGAGCATGGCGGCCACCGCGGCACCGGCGTCACCGACGACGCTGGCGATGCGGTCGGTGTCATGGTTGCCCACGAAGGTCTGCATGAACCCACCCTGCACGAATTCGTTGTGGCGGCCGAGGGCATGGTCGAGCTCCCAGAAGTTGACGTTCTGGATCGCCGACCAGATGCCCTTCCACAGTTCGTACTGGGTGACGGTGTCCAGGTGCCCGTCGTGGATGAGGCCGAGGTAGTCGCCGTGGATGATCTCCCCGAGGAAGACCGCGTCCGGGTAGGTGGCCCGCACCCGGTCGGTGACCTGCGCCCAGAAGTCGGTCGGGACGGCGTAGGCGACGTCGAGGCGCCAGCCGGCGATGCCGCGGGCCAACCAGTACTCCATGATCTCCGCGACGAAGTCCACGGTGCGGGGGTCGGAGTGGTCCAGCTCCACGAGGTCGCCGTGGCCCTCCCAGCCGACGGGGTTGCCGTCGCCGTCGCGTTTGACGGGGCCGCCACCGGCCACCATGGGATGGGTGGCGGCGACGTGGTTGAACACGCCGTCGAGAAGCACGCTGATCCCGCGGGAACGGCACTCGGCGATGAGGCGGTCGAAGTCGGCCTCGTCGCCCAGGCGCGGGTCGATGCGGTAGTGGTCGAGGGTGTCGTAGCCGTGGGAGACGGAGTCGAAGATCGGGGCGAGCAGCAGGGTGTCGCAGCCGAGTTCGACGACATAGTCGAGCCAGTCGATGAGCCTGGGCAGGCGGTGGGCGTGCGCCTCCTCGCCCCAGTCCCGTGTCGGGGCGCCGGTAGCTCCGAGCGGATAGACGTGCCAGATGACGGCGTGATCGAGCAGCGTCATGGAAAACTCCTGTTGAGTGGGGATCAATAACTGATTACTGACTCTAACTCAATAGCGGCTATGCTTGTCAACCGTGAGCACCCGCCGACGCCTCAGCACCGCCGAACGTCGCGCCGTCATTCTCGACGCCGCCCGCGACGCCTTCGCCGCCGCCCCCTACCCCGAGGTGTCGGTCCCCGCCATCGCCGCCGCCTCCGGCAGCTCCCAGGCACTGGTCTTCCACTACTTCTCCGCCAAGGCCGGCCTCCACGCCGCCGTCGTCGCCGACGCCGTGTCCCGCCTCCACGCCGCCCAGGACGCCGCCGTCGGGCAGCTGGCCCCCGGCCAACCCGTCCGCGACCGGGTCCGGGAACTGCTCATCGTCCACCTCGACCACGTACGCACCGACTCCAGCCTCATCTCCGGGCCCGGCGAACCGTCCGCCACCCGGGCTGTGCGGGACGACGCCCGCGCCGACCTCGTCACCCGCCTGGCGGAACTGCTCGGCACCACGGGCGTGGCGCGGCACGACTGGGCCCTGCGGGGCTGGGTCGGCTTCCTCGACCGCGTGGCCCGCCGCTGGCACGAGGCCGGTTGCCCGGAGGATGAGCGCTGGCCGCTCATCGAGGCGGCCCTGGGTGCCCTGGAAGGTGCGCTCGGCGACTGGCGGGTGTGAGACCGCTGCATTCAGCTCCGAAACCACCCTCATCCGACCCCCTCAGGGCCCGGTTCCGGAGTTGACTGCAGACAGGGCCGCCACCCTCACCCCCACCGCAGCAACGTCGACACCTGCTCCGCCGTCATCGGCGTGTCCGCCCGGACGGCCGGAAGGCACTCCCCCGCCGGCCCGACCCAGCCGACGACCTCGGTCCACCCGTGCAGGGCGCTGCCCGCCCAGACGGGGCAGGCCATGAGTTCCTCGACCGTGATCGGCCGGGATCCGACTCCGGAGATCATGTCCGCGGTCGCTCCGGCGGTCACCGAGGGCAACTGGCCCGGGTGCTGGGGAAACATGAGGTGGTCGTCCTCCCACCAGGCCACCGCGCTGTTCGCCGCCTCCGCGACAAGGCGACCGAGGCGGTCCGGGGTCCACAGCAGAGCGTCGTCGGCGCCGAATGACTGTGCCTGACGGCGCAGCTCTCCGAGCACGGCGAGATCCGGGCCTTTGACACCGGGCACCCGACGGGGGTCCGGATCGGGTGGGATCCACAGGACGGTGGTGGTCCGCACCGGTGGTGCGGGGCGGACGCGGAGGTAGAGGTCGTGTCCGTGGGCTTCGATCCGCGGGAACCACGCCTGCTCCGTCGGCCAGGGGTGGGCGAACACCGCATCAAGGAACTCCCCTGCCCCGGGGACGTTCGCGGCGAATCGTTCCCGGTGCCGTGCCTCGGTGGCGCAGCGGTGACCGTCCCGTTGCACCCAGGAGTCAACCACGTCCGGTGGCGTCGACGGTTCCGCGCACTCCACCAGCCGCGCACCGTTCCAGCGGTAAATCATGCGGGAAACTCCTGGCCGAGCAGCCGCAGCAGCGGTGCGGACTTGGTCACCGTCTCCTCGTACTCGCCGGGCGGGTCCGACAGGGCGATGACCGCCCCGCCGACGCCGTAGCTCACGCCGTCCGGGGTGGCGACGATCGTCCGGATGACCATGGCCAGGTCCATCGCGCCGTTGAGCGAGAAGTAGCCGATCGCCCCGGAGTAGATGCCCCGGGGTCCACCCTCGAGCCGGTCGATGATGTCCATCGTCCGCAACTTCGGGGCGCCGGTCATGGATCCGCCCGGGAAGCAGGCGCGCACCGTGTCCACGGCCGTGCGCCCCTCACCGAGCCGGCAGGTGACGGTGCTCACCAGCTGGTGGACGGTGGCGTAGGACTCGACCTGGAACAGCGGTTGGGCGCGCACACTCCCGGGTTCGGCGATGCGGGTGAGGTCGTTGCGCACGAGGTCGACGATCATGAGGTTCTCGGCCCGGTCCTTGGCGCTGACCGCCAGGTCCGAACGCAGCCGGGCATCCTCCCGGGGGTCCGCACCGCGCGGTCGGGTGCCCTTGATGGGCCGGGACTCCACGACCCCGCCGGCACTGACCCGCAGGAAACGTTCGGGTGTGGAGGAGAGCACCGTGACCCCGCCAATGCGCAGCAGGGAGCCGAAGGGGGTGGGGTTGGCCGCCCGCAGCGCCGTGTACGCCCCTGCCCCGAAGGTGCCGTCGGCGGTGAGCTCGTTGGTCAGACACACCTCGTAGGTCTCACCCATGCGGATTTCCGCCAGGCAGCTGTCCACCAGGTCGAGGTATTCCTCCCGCGGGTGCCGTGCCCGCAGCGTATCGACGCCCCCGTGCCCCACCACAGCCGAGACCACCGGCTCCGTCAGCTCCGCCACCAGCTGCGCGGTCTCCGCGCACCACGCCCGCTGGGCGGCGTCATGCTCCGAGCCGATGAGCGCGATGACGTGGGTGCGCTGCAGGGCGTGGTCGATGACCACGGCCCGGTCGGCGAAGATCAAGCCGACGTCCGGGTAGCGGGACGTATGCGCTGCCGCCCCGCCGCACTCGGACTTGAGTTCATAGCCGAGCCAGCCGACCCATCCGCAGGTGAAGTCGAAGTCCACGTCGCCCGCGTCGATGGTGTTGGCGGCCAGGTCCGCGGCGAGGGTGTCCAGGACGGTGCCCGCCCGCCCGGTCCACACCCGGGCCAGGGGGCCGGAGCCGTCGCCGAGGTAGGAGAAACGCCCGGTGCCGTGGTCGGTGGTGGTGGAGTCGAGCCAGAAGGAGTTCTCCGCCAGCAGTTCCTGGACGGCCTCCCCCGACACCTCGGCGTCGACGGTGACGGTGTGCAGCCGCCACCGGGAACGGGAGCGCCGGTTGCGTTCGGCGGCCAGCCGGAGGAAGGAGGCGATGATCGCGTGCCCGTCGAACCCGCCGATCGACTCGGGGTGGAACTGCACGCCCCACTGCGGCAGGTGCCGGTGGGCCAGGCACATGACCAGGCCGTCGTCGGTGCGGGCGGTGACCTCGAGAACCTCGGGCACGGTGGTGACCACGAGGGAGTGGTAGCGGACGACGTCGATACGCGGCGGCAGGCCGGCGAACAGGCCGGTGCCGTCGTGGTGGACCGCGGAGACCCGACCGTGGACCGGGGTCGGGGCGAGCGAGATCTCCCCACCCCAGGCGTGCGCGAGGGCCTGGTGGCCGAGGCAGACGCCGAGGACGGGGACGCGGGCGTCGCGAAGCACCTCGAGGCCGATGCCGATGTCGCCCGGCCGGTCGGGACGGCCGGGGCCGGGCGAGATGATCACCGCGTCGAACTCGGCCACCCGACCGGCGTCCCAGCCCGGTTCATCGTTGCGGATGACCGTGGGCGTGGTGCCGGTGACGTCCTCGACGTAGGCGACGAGGTTGAAGGTGAAGGAGTCGACGTTGTCGATGACCAGGATGCGCATGGCGCCCAGTGGGCCTAGTGGAGCTTCCAGTCCTCCAGGCCGTCGTACAGCGGGTACTGCTCGGCGAGCTTGCCCACGCGGCCGCGCAGCGAGTCCACGTCGGCGTTCCTGCCCTGCGCGAGGGCGGTGCCGATGATGTCGGCGACCTCGGTGAACGCGGCGGTGTCGAAGCCACGGGTGGCCAGGGCCGGGGTGCCGATGCGCAGGCCGGAGGTGACCATCGGCGGGCGCGGGTCGTTCGGCACGGCGTTGCGGTTGACGGTGATGCCCACCTCGTGGAGGAGGTCCTCGGCCTGCTGGCCGTCCATCTCGGAGTTGCGCAGGTCGGCGAGGACGAGGTGGACGTCGGTGCCGCCGGTGAGCACGTCGACGCCGGCGGCCTTCGCGTCACTGGCGGTGAGGCGCTCGGCGAGGATCTTCGCACCCTCGATGGTGCGGGCCTGGCGCTCACGGAAGTCCTCGGTGGCGGCGATCTTCAGCGCCACGGCCTTGGCGGCGATGACGTGCATGAGCGGGCCGCCCTGCTGGCCGGGGAAGACGGCGGAGTTGAGCTTCTTCGCCCAGTCCTGCTTGGCCAGGATGAGACCGGAACGCGGGCCGCCGAGGGTCTTGTGCACGGTGGAGGACACGACGTCGGAGTACGGCACCGGGGAGGGGTGCAGGTCGGCGGCGACGAGGCCGGCGAAGTGGGCCATGTCGGTCCACAGGGCGGCACCGATCTCGTCGGCGATGGAGCGGAACGCCTCGAAATCGAGGGTGCGCGGGTAGGCGGACCAGCCGGCGATGAGGACCTTGGGGCGCTCGGCGAGGGCCTGCTCGCGGACGCGGTCCATGTCGATGCGCATGGTCTCCGGGTCGACCTCGTAGGCGACGACCTCGTAGAGCTTGCCGGAGAAGTTGAGCTTCATGCCGTGGGTGAGGTGACCACCGTGGGCCAGGGACAGACCCATGATCTTGTCGCCGGCATCGGCCAGGGCGTGGAGGACGGCGGCGTTGGCCTGGGCGCCGGAGTGGGGCTGGACATTGGCGAACTCGGCGTCGAACAGCTCCTTGGCACGGTTGCGGGCCAGGTCCTCGACGATGTCGGCGTTCTCGCAGCCGCCGTAGTAGCGGCGGCCCGGGTAGCCCTCGGCGTACTTGTTGGTGAACACCGAGCCCTGTGCCTGCAGCACGGCGCGCGGCACGAAGTTCTCGGAGGCGATCATCTCGAGGGTGTCGCGCTGACGGTGCAGCTCACCGTCGATGGCCGCGGCCACCTCCGGATCAAGCACGGACAGTTCCTGGTAGCGCAGATCATCGGGTGCGTAGGACATGGGGGTAAGGGCCAACCTTTCGGTGAGTTCACGGCAGTCGCCTGTGAAGCTTACCGCCCCGTCACCGGCCCATCGCTGCCCGATACCCCCGAACCGGGTCCGCAGCGTGCCCGGTGACACAATGGAGGCCATGTCGCGCCCCAAGGACAGCTCCCCCTACGTGGATTTCGACCGTGCCTCGTGGCGCGCCCTGCGTAAGTCCATGCCCCAGGTGCTCACCGCCGACGAGGTCGAGGAGCTGCGCGGTATCGGCGAGAACATCGACCTCGAGGAGGTCGCGGAGGTCTATCTGCCGCTCTCGCGACTCATCCACCTGCAGGTCTCGGCCCGGCAGAAGCTCATCGCCGCGACCGAGACGTTCCTGGGCAACTCCTCCGGGCACGTGCCCTTCATCATCGGCGTCGCCGGCTCCGTCGCGGTGGGCAAGTCCACCACCGCCCGCCTGCTGCAGGTGCTGCTGCAGCGCTGGGACTCGCACCCGCGGGTGGACCTGGTCACCACCGACGGGTTCCTGCTGCCGGCCGCGGAGCTCAACGCCCGGGGCATCATGAAACGCAAGGGTTTCCCGGAGTCCTACGACCAGCGGGCGCTGCTGCGGTTCGTCACCGACGTCAAGGCCGGCTCCCGTTCCGTCGATGCGCCCGTCTACTCCCACCGCCTCTACGACCGGGTGCCGGACCAGGTGCAGACGGTCTCCCAGCCGGACATCCTCATCGTCGAGGGCCTCAACGTGCTGCAGACCGGCCCGACGCTGATGATCTCGGACCTGTTCGACTTCTCGGTGTACGTCGATGCGCGGACCGAGGACATCGAGAAGTGGTACATCGACCGCTTCCTCCAGCTACGCACCACCGCGTTCCGGGAGCCCGGAGCGCACTTCTCCCACTACGCCGACTTAGGTGATGAGCGGGCCGCCGCCGAGGCGCGCGAGATCTGGCAGTCCATCAACCTGCCCAACCTGGTGGAGAACATCCTGCCCACCCGGGTGCGGGCCTCCCTGGTGCTGCGCAAGGGCGCCGATCACCTCGTCGAGCGGGTGCGGATGCGCAAGATCTAGGCGCCGTTGGCCCGGGCCCACGCCACGACCGGGTCCAGCTCCGCGAGGTCGACGCGGTCGACGTCGCGGTCGTTGGCGTCGATCATCGCCCGGTCATTGTCGGACTTGCCCGGCTTCATGCGGATCGCGGTGATGATGGTGCGCATGATGGTGCGGTGTCTGCCCGTCAGTTCCGAGTAGTTCATGCGTCCGGGCAGGTAGAAGCGGGTGACCGCGTCCTTCTTCTCGCCGAGCAGCCCGGCGGAGCGGTCCTTGTCGCGGGCCTCCTCCGACAGGGTCATGCCGACGGAGCACAGGGCGGCCGGGGTGCCGGTGAGATCCAGCTTCTTCAGCAGGTCCGCACCGGCGACGGCGGGGCCGTGCACCGGGGAGAGGACGATGAGGGGTGCGGCAGGGGGGACGTCGATACGCGAGGGATCCTCCGGGATCTCCTGCGCGACGGTGCCCAGCTGGCTCGCGAGAGCCTCGGCGTACTGGCGGGTGGAGCCGTAGAAGGACTGGTAGAGCACGGTGGCGGTCATGATTCTCCTGATCATTTTCCGAATCGTCGGGAGCGGCGGGAGTACTCGCGCAGGGCGCGCAGCAGGTCGAGGCGGCGGAAGGCGGGCCAGTAGGTGTCGGTGAACCAGATCTCCGAGTAGGCGGCCTGCCACAGCAGGAAACCGGACAGCCGCTGCTCGCCGGAGGTGCGGATCACCAGGTCCGGGTCCGGCTGGCCCGAGGTGTACAGGTGGGTGGACAGGGAGTCGGCGGTGACCTTGGCGGCCAGGTCGGTGGCCGGGGTGCCGGCGGCGATCTCCTCGTCGATGAGGTCACGCACCGCGTCGACGATCTCCTGGCGCCCGCCGTAGCCGACGGCGATGTTGACGGTGATGCCGGTGCGCTCCTCGTCGGCGCCGCGGAGGTCCGCAGGCGGGAGGCCACCTCCGGCGGCAGCAACTCCAGGTGCCCGACGAGGCGGACGCGGCAGGTGTAGTCCTCACCGGAGAGCTCGTCGACCACGTCACCGATGATGCCGAACAGCAGGGTCAGTTCCGCGGCCTCACGGCTGAGATTCTCGGTGGACAGCAGGTAGACGGTGATGACCTCCACCTCGGTCTCGTCGCACCAGTGGACGACCTCACCGATCTTCTTCGCGCCCACCCGGTGGCCGTGGCTGATGTCGGCGTGCCCGGCCTCCCGGGCCCACCGCCGGTTGCCGTCGGCCATGATGGCGATGTGCTTCGGCTGCCGCAGGCCCTTGAGCTCACGCAGCAGGCGAGCCTCGTAGAGGGGATAGAGAAGGCGCGACATTTTCACGCCTCACAGTCTATCCCGCAGCGGCCTCCCGGCGGGCACGGACCGCGGCGGCGAGCTCCGCGAGCAGGTCGACGGTGGTGTCGACGTCCATGCACGCATCCGTCACCGACTGCCCGTACACCAGCCCCTCACCGCCGTTGATCCGCAACTTCGCCGGGTCCAGGCTCTGCGCGCCGGCGACGAGGAAGGACTCCATCATCACCCCGGCGATCGCCTCCCCGCCCGCCGCGATCTGCGTCGCGACGTCCCGCACGACCTCCGCCTGGCGCACATGGTCCTTGTTCGAGTTGGCGTGGGAGGCGTCGATCATCAACCGCGGCGTCTGGCCCCGTTCCCCCAGCTTCGCGACGACCCGCCCCACCGACTCCGCGTCGAAGTTCGGGCCCGCACTTCCCCCACGCAGGATGACATGGCAGTTGCCGTTACCGGCCGTCTCCACCACCGCCGGGTGCCCGTCATCGGAGGTGCCGAAGAAGAAGTGCGGCTTCGCCGCCGCCGACACCGCGTCGAGCGCGACCTGGATGTTGCCGTCCGTCCCGTTCTTGAACCCGATGGGCATGGACATCCCCGACGCCAGCTGCCGGTGCACCTGCGACTCCGTCGTCCGCGCACCGATGGCACCCCACGCCACCGCATCTGCGTAGTACTGCGGCGAATTCGGCTCGAGGAACTCACACGCCGTGGGCAACCCCAGGTTGACCACCTCGGTGAGCACCGTCCGCGCCAGCTGCAGCCCGTGCGCGACGTCGAAGGTGTTGTTCAGGTGCGGATCGTTGATCAGCCCCTTCCACCCCACCGTGGTGCGCGGCTTCTCGAAGTACACCCGCATCACCACCTTGAGATCCTCATCCAGCCGGCGGGCCAGCGGTGCCAGCCGGTTGGCGTAGTCCGCCGCGGCGACCGGATCATGGATCGAACACGGCCCGACGACCACCACCAGGCGGTCATCGTCACCGGCGAAGATGTCCGCGATGTCCTGCCGGTCCCGCGCGACCGCGGCCAGCTGCTCGGGTGTCAACGGCTGCTCCGCCTGCACCTGCGCCGGACTGGGCAGGTCATGGAACGCGCGGACACGCTGGTTGGAGGTGGAGGGGGAATTGTCGAGGGAGACGGGGGCGCTCATGGGGCTGGGCCTTTCTGGTTCGGGTTCGGGGTAACAAAAAAGCAGCCCCTCACCCGATTTCTCGGGGAGGTGCTGCTTCAGGCTCCGGGGTGTTCGTCGATCCGTGTTATGCCCTCAGTGCATACGGAACGGCGAGGCGGTCGTGGCTGCGATACAGCCCCGGAGCCTCACCAAAATAAAATCGCTGGACGAACATGCCGGTCATGCTACCACGCGACTCCGGTCAGAACCAGCGTTTCTTCCGCTGGTCGAGGACCCCGGCCTCCGCCATGGCCCGGTCCACGGCCTCGACGTCGAAGACGTCCAGCCCGTGCTGCTCGGCGAAGACACGACGCCGGTTGTACCGGCTGTACCGGCGGGCCAGGGACCAGCCGATGAAGATGACCAGCACACCCATCCCGGCGAGGATGGTCAACCCGATGGGCGAGGCCTTGCCGAACTCGGGGCCCAGCGGTCCACCCTGCTGCTGCTGGGCGATCACCAGCGCCGACTGCGCATGCAGGGCGAGGGTCTGGAGGTGGTCAGTGACGGGAATGGACACGACGGGCACTCTTCCTACTTGCCGGTGTTTTCTTCAGGATAGTCGCCGGTGTCAAGCGTGATGCCGGCGAACAGGTCATCCTCCGGCAGCGACGTGGCCACCCGAGTGCGGGCCAGCTCGAACTCCTCGGTGGGCCACAACTCCTGCTGCACCTCCACCGGCGTGGCCAGGAACGCCCCGGCCGGATCAATCTGGGTGGCGTGGGCCAGCAGCGCCTTGTCCCGGTGGGGGAAGAAGTCCGCGCACTCCACCTGGGTGGTCACCCGCGCCATGATGTCGGCCGGGTTGCGCTCCCAGCGCTCCAGCATCGCACCGTACGGGCTGGTCTTGCCCTCGGAGATGAGCTTGTCGTGGAACATCCGCATCCGCTGGTGGACGAATCCGTGCGTGTAGTACAGCTTCAGCGGGGTCCAGGGCTTCCCGAGCTCGGGCGCGAACTCCGCGTCGCCGGCCTTCTCCCACGCGATCATGGACGCCTCGTGCACCTTGAGGTGATCCGGGTGCGGGTAGCCGCCGTTCTCGTCGTAGGTGATGATGACGTGCGGGCGGAACTCCCGGATGACCTGCACCATCTCCTTGGCCACCTCACGGCCGTCCTCGAGGGCGAAACACCCCTCCGGCAGCGGCGGCAACGGATCACCCTGCGGCAGGCCGGAGTCCTCGTGGCCGAGCCACACATGCTCCACACCGAGGGCGGCCGCGGCGGCGGCCATTTCGTCGCGACGGATGGACACCATGTTCTCGAGCACGCCGGGGCGGTCCATCGCCGGGTTGAGGATGTCCCCCCGTTCGCCGCCGGTGCAGGTCAGCACCATGACGCGATCACCGTTCGCGGCGTATTTCGCGGTGGTGGCGGCACCCTTCGACGCTTCATCGTCGGGGTGGGCGTGGATGGCCAGGAGCCGGAATCCGCTCACGAGACTTCGCTACCTTTCCGATACGGGGACACTGCAGGGCACTGATGGGCACTGATGGGCACTGCAGGCATAACCTCACCCATCCTAATGGGTCCACCGGCGGGCCGGTGCATCCCGGTCATCCGTTAGGATGATCCCAACTGAATCGCTGACGAAGGTAGAAGATGAGCACTCCCGCCGCCCGCCGCCCCGCCTCCCGCTACGGCAGCGACTCCTCTGCCTCGTCGCCGCTGCCGAAGAAGCCGGGCGGCATCGCCGGCAAGATCATCGCCGTCGTGGCCGTCCTCGTGGTCATCGCCGTGGTGCTGGCCGTGGGCCGGTACATGATGAACCGCAACGCCGTCGACGTCTCCGTCGCCATGGTCTCCCACGAACGCATCGACGACGAGACGATGCGCCTGTGGGTCGACGTCACCCGCGAGGACACCACGGTTCCCTCCTACTGCATCGTCACCTCCCTCAACTACGGAATGGCCGAGGTCGGGCGTCGCGAGTTCCTCGTCCCCGCCGGCGGCGAGACCGTCGAACGCTTCGAGGTGGACATCCCGTCCCGCGACCTGCCCGTCTCCGGCGGTGTCTACGGCTGTTCGACCAGCATGCCGAGCTACCTCACCGTCGAGGAGTAGGTGACGGGCCGCCCGGGGTGCCTGTGTTAAAATCCCTGGGAATTGATCACTCCGGTGGGTGATGGACGGGGGCAGACCGCCCCCGCTAAGTTTTTGTGCCCTCCCACCGGGTACGCAGGGAAGGCAGGCACGGCATGGCAGACAAGCAGTACATCACTCCGGAGACCAAGGCGAAGCTCGAGTCGGAGCTTCAGGCACTGATCGACCACCGACCGGTCGTCGCCGCCGAGATCAACGAGCGACGCGAGGAAGGCGACCTCAAGGAGAACGCCGGCTACGACGCCGCGCGTGAGATGCAGGACCAGGAGGAGGCCCGCATCAAGCAGATCTCCGAGATCCTGGCCAACTCCACCACCGAGCGTGACCACGTCGTCGAGGGTGTCGCCCTGGTCGGATCCGTCGTGCACGTCTACTACAACGGGAACGAGGACGACAAGGAGACCTTCCTCATCGGCACCCGCGCCGCAGCCTCCGACAACAAGGACCTGGAGACCTACTCCGAGGCCTCTCCCCTCGGTGCCGCGCTGCTGGGCGCCCACGAGGGTGAGACCCGGGAGTACACCGCCCCCAACGGCACCGTCATCACGGTGACCCTGGAGTCGGCTGCCCCCTATGATTCCCAACTCGCTGCCACGCCGCGCACCGCGAAGTAATCTCATCTACAAACAGTGACCACACGGAGGAGCTTCACCATGTCCCGCATCTTCACCCGCAAGGCCGCAGCAGTCGCCGGCGCCGCCACCCTCGCGCTGGCTCTGGCCGCCTGCACCCCGCCGAATGAGAACCCGTCCGACCTCAAGGTCGACACCGCGACCGAGTTCCAGGCACCGGCCGGTGAGGCTGACAGCTCCTCCTCCGTCGTCTCCTCCTCCGAGGTCGCCGAGCCCGGCATGACCGAGCCGGGCGTCGGTGAGCCCACCGAGGCCGAGACCGGCACCGGTGTCGAGGACCCGGCCGTCGGCGAGGCACCGGTCACACCGGCGCAGCCGACCGCCACCTTCACCGGCTAGCCACATGATCTCCCGCTCCACCCAGGCCGCCGTTGCAGGCATCATCGGCCTGGGTGTCGTGCTGTCCGCCTGCAGTCCACCGAACGAGAACCCTTCCGACCGCAAGGTGGACACGGCCACGGAGTTCGTGGCCGCTCCGACATCCTCCGGCACGTCCAGCTCGACCCCCGCCACCCTCACTGTCTCTGCCGACCTGCCCGGGGTCATCGACTGCGTGGGCACCCCGGAGCATGCCCCGGACTCGTTGTCCCTGTCGTGCACCGATGACGATGATCGCGTCGTGGACATCGAGTGGACGGACTGGGACGAGGAGACAGCCGTCGGTACCGCCGCCCGGGAAACCCGGACGTCGGGTGGGTCCGTCTCCACGACGGACGACGTCGAGGTCGAGCTCTCCGACCCGGTCGCCGGCTCCGGTGGCGAGGTGTTCAGCACCATCACCGTCGACGGGCGCGACATCGTCCTGTAGACCTGCTGACCGCATGAAAAAAGGCCCGCTCCGGCGGGCCTTTCGTCATGGTCAGGATCAGTTACTGCGGAAGTAGGACAGCAGTCGCAGGATCTCGGTGTAGAGCCAGACCAGGGTCACGGCCAGGCCGAGGGCGACACCCCACGCCATCTTGGACGGTGCTCCGGCACGGATCATCTTGTCGGCGGCGTCGAAGTCTGAGAGGAAGCTCATCGCCGCCAGACCAATGCAGACGAGGGAGAAGATGATGGCGAGCATGCCACCGTCACGCAGCGGGTTCGCACCGGTGATCAGGGCCAGCAGGAGGTTACCCACGGCGAGGACGAGGACGCCGACGATGGCGCCGGTGAGGATGCGGTTGAACTTCGGGGTGACCTTGACGGCACCGGTCTTGTAGACGAAGAGCATGCCGAGGAAGACACCCAGGGTGCCCAGGACGGCCTGTCCGATGAGGACACCGCCGTTGGCGTCACCGAAGAGCATGCCGGAGAACAGCAGCGAGATGCCGCCGACGAACAGGCCCTCGAAGGCCGCGTAGATGAGGGTGACGGCGGCGGAGCCGTACTTCTTGCCGAAGGTGGCGATGAGCACCGTCACCAGGCCGCCGATGGCACCGGCGATGGTGAGCAGGACCGCCAGACCCGGGCTGACCAGGGAGATACCGAAGTTGACGACGGCGAACAGGACGATGACGCCGAGGGTCATGCCGGTCTTGGACACGACGTCGTCGACGGTCATCGGCCGCTCACCCGTGGCCTGTGCCGGAGCCTGGCCGTAACCGGCGTAGGGGTCCTGGTAACCCTGCGGTCCGCCAACCTCGAAGGCGCCGCGCTGGGCACCGCCCTTGGCACTGGAGAGTGAATTCATGACAGGGTTGCTGCTACGCACGTGTAGGCCCGGTCCTTTCTGATCGAGTCGATCCATTGTTTGCTTGTACCCACTACAACGTAGCAAGCCAGAAAATAGTTCCCCGGGTGACGCGGTGCCATGTATGCTGTTCGCTGTTCCCGTGTCAACACATGATCGAAAGCGTAGGTGAACTCTCCCAAGTGGAGCCTCCTCGAAGTACATTCCGCCCCCTGACCAGTTCCACCGGTGTCACAGGCGAGGGGGCGGCATGATCACAGCAGTGTTGACACTCCTTCTCGGCCTTGTCATCATCGGCCTCATCATCGCGGCCAACGGTTACTTCGTGGCCCAGGAGTTCGCGTACATGTCCGTGGACCGCAATGAACTGCGGACCCGGGCCGACAACGGCGACGACAAGGCGAAGGCCGCCCTCAAGGTGACCAACCGGACGTCGTTCATGCTCTCCGGCGCCCAGCTGGGCATCACCGTGACGGGCCTGCTCGTCGGTTTCATCGCCGAGCCGCTGGTGGGTGAATCCCTCGGTGTCCTGCTCGGCGGCGTGGGTGTGCCCACCGCCGTGTCCGTGGGCGTCGGCACCGTCCTGGCGCTCGTCGTCTCCACGGTCGTGCAGATGATCTTCGGTGAGCTCTTCCCGAAGAACTACACCATCGCCGCCCCGTTGAAGTCCTCCCTGGCGATGGCCCGGTCGACGTCGATCTACCTGGCCGTGTTCGGCTGGTTGATCCGTTTCTTCGACGTCTCCTCCAACGCTCTGCTCCGCCTGCTGCGGATCGAGCCGGTCGAGGACGTCGACTCCACCGCCACCGCCGAGGATCTGGGCCACATCGTGTCCAGCTCCCGTGACAGCGGTGAACTGGATCCGGGTACCTTCCTGGTGCTCGACCGCCTGCTGGATTTCCCCGACCATGATGTCGAGCACGCCATGGTCCCCCGTTCGCGTGCCGATGTCGTCGAGCCTGCCACCACCATCGGTGAGGTGCGGGCCCTGATGTCCACCGAGCACACCCGCTACCCCGTCATCGACGACGACCACAATCCGGTCGGCCTCGTCCACCTCATCGACGTGCTGGACAGCACCCTGCCGGAGGCGACGACCGTCACCGCGATCATGCGGGATGTCGTGGTCGTCCCGGAGCTCATGTCCCTGCCCGATGCGGTGACCGCTCTGGAGGAGGCGCAGCAGAAGTTGGCGTGCGTCATCGACGAGTACGGCGGTTTCGTCGGCATCATCACCATCGAGGACCTGGCCGAGGAGATCCTCGGCGACGTCGGTGACGAGCACGACGGGGAGATGTCGGAGGACATCACCGCCACGGACGAGGATGAGTGGCTCGTCGACGGTGACACCCCGCTCGACGAGATCGAGCGTGCCATCGGCCATGACCTGCCCCAGGGTGACTTCGAGACGATCTCGGGTCTGCTCATCTCCCACACCGGCGGCCTGGTCGAGGAGGGTGAGGTCCACGACATCGAGCTGGAGCCCGAACCGGAGGACTACATCGATGGTGAGGATGCCCCCGTGCGCACCCTGCGCATGAGTGTGGAGGAGGTGGACCGCCACGTTCCGTCGGAGGTCCGCATCGAACTGATCGAGGAGGAGCGCTCATGATGAACTGGTACATCGCCCTACCTGTCACGGTGCTCATCATCGTGGCGTCGGCCTTCTTCGTCGTCATCGAGTTCTCGCTGCTCGCCGCCCGCCGTAACCGGTTGGAGGAGACGGCGGAGTCGTCGGCGTCGTCACGCGCGGCGCTGCGCAGCCTCAACGAGTTGACCGTCATGCTCGCCGGTGCCCAGCTGGGCATCACGGCGGCCACGTTCGCCCTCGGCGCGATCACCAAGCCGTGGGTGCACCATCTCATTGAGCCGGCGTTCGGCGCGCTGCCGGATTCCGTGGGCTACGCGGTGTCCTTCGCGCTGTCGCTGTTCATCGTCACGTTCCTGCACCTGGTCGTCGGCGAGATGGCCCCGAAGTCGTGGGCGATAGCCCACCCGGAGTCCGCGATCCGGGTCATCGCCCGGCCGGCCCGCGGGTTCATCGCGGTGTTCCGTCCGTTGCTGACGTGGATCAACCAGATGGCCAACAAGCTGGTGAAGAAGGCCGGCGAGGAGCCGGTCGAGCGGGCCGCCGCGAAGGGCTATGACGCGGACATGCTGCGTAGTCTCGTGGAGCACTCCCGTGACTCCGGCGCCCTCGACGATGCCTCGGCGTCACAGATCTCCGGTGTCATCGCCCTCGAGTTCGCCTCCGTCGGTGAGGCCGTCACTCCGCGCACGCTGCTGCCGTCCGATGCGATGGTGGCGCAGGTGCAGGACCGTTCCCGGTCCACGGGGTCCATGCGGGTGCTTATCGACGCCCCCGCATCCGCCACCGATCCCGCCCCTCACCTCGTCCACGTCCGCGACACCCTGCTCGCCGACGCGGATACCCCGGCGGACCGCTACTCGCGGCCCGCGCTCACGCTGCCCCAGTCGACGACGATGTCGGAGGCGCTCAACATCATGCGCGGCAACAACGAGCAGGTGGCCATCGTCGTCCCCGATGACGGGGTCGCCGATGAGCCCGGCGAGGTCGTCGGTGTGATCACCTGGGACGACATCCTCAGCCGGTTGTGGCCGAGTATCGAGGAGGAGCTGTCTCACCGACGGTGACCACCACCTTGCCCACGGCGTGGCCGTCCTCCACCTCGGCCACCGCCTCGGTGGCCTGCTCGAAGGGGTAGACCGCCCCGACCGTGACGGCCGCCCCGCCCCGGGCCAGCGTCTCGGCGATCGCGCCGAAGACCTCCCGGGTGCGCCGGCGGGTGACATCGGTACCACCGAGTTCCTTCACCAGTGGCTTGTCGGCCACGGACACCAGCCGGTCGGTCAGCGACGCCCCCTCGCGCAGCACCTCCCCGCCGACCACGTCGAACAGGGCGTCCGGTGCTGCCGCCACCGCCCGGACCCGGTCCACCCAGCCCTCACCCGAGACGACGTGGCGGGCGCCGAGGGACTCGACCAGTTCCTGTTTGCCCGCCGAGGCCACCCCGATGACCCTCAGGCCGCGGGCCACCGCGAGCGGGGTGATCGCGGTGCCCACTCCCCCGCCGGCCCCGAGCACGACGAGGGTCGCCCCATCCGGCAGATCCAGCTGGTCGAGGGCGTCCCACGCGGTGCCGTAGGCCACCGGGATGCACGCCGCGTCCCGGACATCCAGGCCGGGCGGCACGGGGGCGACGGAGGCGGCGTCGAGAAGCGCGTGGGTGCCGAAGGTACCGTGCCCCGACGCCGCCGAACCGAACACCACCTCCCCGGTACCCACCACGGTGCCCGCCGCCTCCCGGCCGAACGCCATGGGGAAGACGATCTCGAAGTCGTTGCTCCCCTCCCGGGTGTTGAGGTCACCGGGGTTGACGGACGTCGCCGCCACCTCGATGAGCACCTGCCCGGGGCCGGGCTCCGGCTGCGGGACGTCGAGGAAACCGAGGACCTCAGGGCCTCCGTGGGCGGTGAAACCGAAGATGCGCATGCCCCCAACCTAGCTATCCTGGCGGACATGAGCATCAGCGACAACGACCGGACCTGGCTGCGCCGCACCGTCGATCTGGCCCGCGAGGCCCTCGACGCCGGCGACGAACCCTACGGATCCGTCCTCGTCTCCGCGGACGGGGAGGAACTGTTCGCCGACCGCAACCACGTCTCCGGCGGCGACCGGACCCGGCACCCCGAGTTCGCCATCGCCCGGTGGGCCGCCGGGAACCTCACCCCCGGCCAGCGGGCGACGGCCGTGGTCTACACCTCCGGCGAGCACTGCGCGATGTGCGCCGCCGCGCACGGCTGGGTCGGGCTCGGACGCATCGTCTACGCCGCCTCCTCCGCCCAGATCGCCGGCTGGAGCACCACGCCCTCCCCGAGCGCCGTCCTGCCCATCGCGCAGGTGATCCCCGGTGCCGTCGTCGACGGTCCGGACGAGGAGCTCGCCGCGGTCGTGGAGAAGCTCATCCGTCGATTGGCCGCCACCGCGGATCACTGAGCAACGTCACGTCCCCGTCCATCCACCGGCGCAGCAGTTCCTCCGCCTCGTCCCCGTCGACCATCGCCATGACGTGGCGGACGCCGTCACGCACCTCCACCTGGAACAGCTCACGCGCGCCCCGGTACGCGGCCCGCGCCGAACACCTGAGCTCCGCCGTACTGCGGTCCTGGTCCGTGAGCACGACGAATCCACGGTAGACATCGTCCAGGCCGTCCGGATTACCGGCCAGCTCATCCTGCCGCGCCTGCGCCAGCAGGCTCGACAGCCCCGACCGAGACGCCGTCTCCCCCTCGCGGCCACTGCTGCGCCGTGTGATCCGCGGATCCTCATCCCCGAACACCCCCACCACACCACGCTGCTCATCGACGAGCCCGAGGCCCGCCTCCCACGCCGCCTCCCGCAGCCCATCGAGATCAGTGACCGACACCCGCACGCACCGGTCCCCGACCCCGCTTATCGACGCCCCCACGTCCCCCACCACCGTCTCCACCGGCGCCGACGGCACCACCGGCGCCGCCAACCGTCGCCTCACCTCATCGACGACCGCGGTACCCGGCACCGTCACCGCCCCTGACTCGTCACGGTCAGGCTCATACAGCACCCGTGTCCACACATTTCCGTCCATGGCAGAAAGCATGCCGAACCCCGGCCGGGAAGTCGCCCCGGACAGTTATATTCACAGGAAGAACCGGGCTTTTTACCGAGTAATCGACATCTTTTCAGCGCCAGCATTCCTGATGTGTAGATATATTTCAGTCTCCTGTGGTGCCCCCAGTCGGACTCGAACCGACACTGTGCCGATTTTAAGTCGGCTGCCTCTGCCAATTGGGCTATAGGGGCTGGTGGTGACACATTCTAACCGCCTATCGTCGACCCCCGGCGACCAGGCCCACCAACACCGCCAGCTAACCCACCGCGAAGGCCAGCGGCAGGGCGAGCAGCTCCCACCCGGTGGCCCACGGTGACACCGCGACCGCCAGGATGACAAGCGGTAGCAGCAGACTGAGCACCTGCCCGGGCAACACCATCGACGGGACGAGGCGACGCCACCGGCTCACCGCGATCACGGCCGCCACCGCACCAGGGAACCCCGGGAAGATGTACAGCACGTCGACGAGGGCCGGGCCCACGCTCTGCGGTACCGGGAACGCGAGAACCAGGAGCGCACAGACGAGGATGCTCACCCCGCAGGCCACGCTGGTCCAGGACGTGGCCCGCACCATCTCCACGGGGGATCAGTCCGGAAGCTGCGCCGCCAGGCCGGCGACGATTCCGTCGAGAATGTCCTTCTCGCTGATGACGAAGCTGTCGACGCCCGACTGCTTCTCGATCATGTCCATGATGCCGTCGACGATGATGCTGCCACCGCCGATGACGTCGGCACGCCCCGGATGGACGACCGGGTTCAGGGCGCGGGTCTCCGCGGTCTGGCGGCGAATCTCCTGGGTGAGGACGCGGAGGGCGGAGAACCGCAGGACCGAGGAGTGGATCTCGACGGGGTCGTAGCTCTCCAGGCCCTGGGCCAGGGCGGACAGGGTGGTGAAGGTGCCGGCGACGCCGACGAAGGTCCTCGCCTTATCGACGGGCACGATGCTCACCACGTCGGCGAGCCGTTCGGCGACGTAGTCGCGGGCGATCTCGGTCTCGGTCTCGGTCGGCGGGTCGGAGCGCATGATGCGTTCGGTGATGCGGACGCAGCCCATCTGGGCGGAGTGGGCGCCGAGGATCTCACCGTCGGCGGTGCCGACGATGAACTCGGTGGATCCGCCGCCGAGGTCGATGACGCAGAAGGGGCCGCGGTCGTCGGCAAGATCGGTGATGGCGCCGGCGAAGGAGAGTTCCGCCTCCTCCTCACCGGAGATGACCTCGGCGCGGGCGCCGGGGGTGATGCGGCCGAGGAGCTCGCCGGTCATGCGGAAGAAGTCCTCCCGGTTGGCGGCGTCGCGGGTGGCGGAGGTGGCGACCATGCGGACGGCCCTGACCTGTTCGAACTCCATGATGTCGACGTAGTGGGCCAGGGCGACGCGGGTGCGTTCGATGGCCTCGGGGTCGAGTTCGCCGGTGGCGTCGACGCCCTGCCCGAGGCGGACGATCTCCATGGTGCGGTGGATCTCGGTGATCGACGTCCCGGAGACGTCGCAGATGAGCAGGCGGATGGAGTTGGTGCCACAGTCGACGGCGGCGACCCTGGTCATCGGGCGGACTCCTGGTAGTGCTCGTCGAACTGGTGGGCGTCGATGCCGAGGGACTCGCAGGTGGGCCAGTCGGCGGGGATGGCGGTGCCGCGCAGGCCACCGCGGTCGGCGGCGAGCGCGACGGCCTCGGTGCCGAGGCGGACCCGGCCCGGGCCCTCGGCGAGGGCGTAGGCGATGAGGACGTGGAGGCACTTGACGCGGTCGGGCATGCCGCCGCCGGAGAAGTCGGTGCCCAGGTCCTCGAGGGCGTTGCGGGTGGCCAGGAAGTGTTCGTGGGCGGCGCGGTAGTCGGCGGCGAGATCGGCGTCGGTGCCCAGGCGTGCCTCCATCCACTTCATCACCTGCGCGACCTCGAGGCGGGAGGCCTCGGCGGTCAGACGCGGTTCGGTGAGGTAGTAGAGGGTGGGGAACGGGGTGCCGTCGGGAAGCTTCGGCGAGGTGGTGACCACGCCGGGGGCGCCGTCGGGGGTGCGGTAGGCGATGTCGATGACGCCGCGCGGTTCGCGTCCGAGCTGCTTGCCGACGGCCGCGAGATCTTCTTCGTTGACACTCATGGCGATCATTCTTCCATGTCGCCCAGCGGCGGGGTCGCGACGGAGTCCCACAGGATCTCGTACCATGTCCGCTCCGCCGCCAGTTCCTCCTGCGAGGTGGTCACCGTGGTGTCCTGCTCCATGCGGGGATCAATGATGCGGAAGGCCGTCTCCCCCGGCTCGATCAGCCCTAATCGACGCCGCGCCTCCTCCCGGATGTACGCCTCCTCCTGATACTTGTCGATCTCCGTGAGCAGCCGTTCCTTCTCCGCCTGCTTCATCGCGATCGACTCGTTGAGCCGGGCGATCTCCGAACGGCCCTGGAAGAAGTTCTGCAGCGGCACGGCGATGGTGAAGAGGATGAAGATGGTCACCACCACGAGCACACCGATCTCCGCGGTCCCCAACCGCACCTTCGGACGCTTCGGACGACGCGGGGTCCGCTCGGCGGAATCGCGGGAGACCACCGGCACGGTCAGCCGGCTGCGGGTGGAGGTGCGATTCTGCTCAGCCATAGGACCTCCGATTCTATACCGGAGAAGGGAAACGCCCCGCTGGGACAGCGGGGCGTCGAAAAGCGACGGGCGTCTAGCCCTGGAACCGCGGGAAGGCGGAACGGCCGGCGTAGACGGCGGCGTCGCCCAGCTCCTGCTCGATGCGCAGCAGCTGGTTGTACTTGGCCACCCGCTCGGAACGGGCCGGGGCACCGGTCTTGATCTGGCCGCAGTTGAGCGCGACGGCCAGGTCGGCGATGGTGGTGTCCTCGGTCTCACCGGAACGGTGCGACATCATCGTGCGGTAGCCGTTGCGGTGGGCCAGCTCGACGGCGTCGAAGGTCTCCGTGAGGGTGCCGATCTGGTTGACCTTGACCAGCAGGGCGTTCGCGGCCTTCTTGTCGATGCCCTCCTGCAGACGGGCCGGGTTGGTGACGAAGAAGTCGTCGCCGACCAGCTGCACCTTGTCGCCGATGGCCTCGGTGAGGGCGACGTAACCGTCCCAGTCGTCCTCCTGCAGCGGATCCTCGATGGACACGATCGGGTACTCGGCGATGAGGTCGGCGTAGACCTTCGACATCTCCTCCGCGGTGAGCTCCTGGCCCTCGAAGTGGTACTTGCCGTCCTTGAAGAACTCGGAGGAGGCGACATCCAGCGCCAGAGCGACATCGGTGCCGAGCTTGTAGCCCGATTTCTCGACGGCCTCCACGATGAGGTCCAGGGCCGCACGGGTCGACTCGACCGACGGGGCGAAACCACCCTCATCACCCAGGCCCGTGGACAGGCCCTTCTCCTTGATGACCGACTTCAGCGTGTGGTACACCTCAGCGCCCACGCGCAGCGCCTCCGAGAAGGACTCCGCACCGATCGGGGCGATCATGAACTCCTGGACATCCACACCGGAATCAGCGTGGGCGCCACCGTTGAGGATGTTCATCATCGGCACCGGCAGCAGATGAGCGTTCGGACCACCGACGTAGCGGTACAGGGGCAGACCAGCCGACTCGGCGGCGGCACGCGCCACAGCCATCGACACACCCAGGATCGCGTTCGCACCGAGGCGGGACTTGTTCTCCGTGCCGTCGAGGGCGATCATCGCCTGATCGATGAGACGCTGATCGTCCGCCTCGAAACCGGCCAGCTCATCAGCGATCTCCTCGTTGACGTTCTCGACGGCCTTCTGCACACCCTTGCCCAGGTAACGGTCACCGCCGTCACGCAGCTCGTGTGCCTCATGGACACCGGTGGACGCACCGGACGGGACACCCGCCTGCGCAAACGAACCGTCGTCCAGCACAACACCGGCCTCGACGGTCGGGTTGCCACGGGAATCCATGATCTCTCGGGCGAAAACGTGAATGATGTCAGCCACTGGTGGCCTCCTGTATGCCATTTCGGGGTGGGAATTCGTGTTCACTTCCACGCGCAACCGACAACCGGCCACGCGTCCGAGTCAATTCTTCCAGAAAACCTCCCCGCACGGGGTGTGACCCCTACCGGGCCGGCTGACGCAACGCATACGACGCCGCCGCGTCCCGCACATTGATCAGATAATCCCGCGACCGGTTGTACGAGTAGATCGCCTGCGTCCAGTCCTCCGGCACCGACAGGTCCCGGCCGTCCGAACACAACAGATGCGCCGACCCCAACGCCGCATCGTCGATCTGGTGCGGATCCGCGTACCCGTCACCGCTGGCGTCCAACCCGTATCGACGCCACGACTCCGGAATGAACTGCATCGGCCCCACCGCCCGATCGAACTCCGTGTCATTGTCCAGCCGGCCACCGTCCGTGTCGGCGATCTCGGCGACCCCCGGCCCCCCGTCGAGAGGGATACCGATGATCGGCGGATCCGCGATCCCCTCCGCATTGATCTGCGGACGATTGAAGTAGTCCCCCGAATACGTGCCGTGCCGCGTCTCCACCCAGCCGATACCCGCCAGCGTGTTCCACTCCAGGTTGCACTCCGGCCACGCGTCCCGGGCGATGAGCTCCGCATTGCCGTACGCCCGCAACGCCGGCTCCGGGATGTCCGTCTCCGCCGCCAGGGGCTCCGCCCAGAAACTGAGCTTGTCGCTCGTGCGGCCGGGCGCGTGGACGTCGATGCCCGGGACCTCGGCACCCGCCGCCGGCGGAACGTTGTCCGGCACCGGCTGCAGCTGCCGCATCGGACTCGACACATCGAGAAAAGACAACGCCCACCCCACCAGGGAAATGACCATGATGAGCGCCAGAATCACCCCGAGGCCGCACCCCATTGCTCGTCTCGTGCCCGCACTCATGGCGACCGATCCTACCGCCCCCTCGATGGGGTCGCGCCAACCCCCGCCGTCGACGACGCCAGTGTGATCCACTACCCCCGTCGCCCCGCCGACACTACCACTCCAGTCACATCAGCCACTTCAATAACATATGATGCTGTGCGGAGACCACCTGGCCCTATCGAAAGAGAACCCACCCCATGAACATCACCCGCCGTACCCTCGCAACCGTAGCAGCCACCACCATCGCCGTCACCGGCCTCGCCCCCGCCGCCTCCGCCCAGCTCGGCGGCGGTCTCGGCCTCGTCGAACGGGCCATCGCCACAACCGACTGCCGTGTCGCCGACCCGATCCTGCGGGGCGCCTTCACCATCGACGGCACCACCACCCGCTCCGACCTGGCCAAGCAGATCCGCGATGAAGCCAAGCCGCTGACCATCACCGACCCGCGCACCTACCTCCTCAGCGCCCAGTTCGCCGGTCAGATCGCCGACAAGGCTGTCGCCTGCGGCACCGTCAAGCCGGACCCGCAGTCCCTGATCCCCGGCAGCTCCAACCTCGGCGACATCCAGGACATCCTGACCAACCTCTCCAGCACCCTCCAGCCGAAGTAGCAGCCTGACCTACCGGCCCGGGGGAAGCTGATTCTCCCGGGCCTTACCCATCTGCCACAGCCGGTGCTGCTCCGCCTCGCTGACCATCCGCGTCGACCCGTCGAAGAGGTAGGGGGCCCGCGACCGCAGCTTGGCCACGAAACTGTCTGCGACGTCCGCGAAGTCGAACGCCCCTCGGCGGGACGCGAGTTCGGCGTGGAACAGCACCTGGAGCAGGACGTCGCCCAGCTCGGTGCGCAGTTTCACCTCGTCGCCGTCAACCTCCCATTCGACGACAGCGTCGGCGAACTCCTGGGATTCCTCGGCGAGGAAGGGCAGCAGGGAGCGGTGGGTCTGGACGGACTCCCACTCGCCTATAGACCTCGCCCTCGACATGACCCGGACCGCCTGCCGAAGCGGGTCGCGCCGCGATTCCGCCTCGATGACCGGTTCACCGGCCACGATCCGCCGGACAACCTGGGGGTCGTCTTCATTGGTGCTCACCAGGACGCCGGGCCCCTCGGGGGCGACGAAGGAGTCGAAGTTCCACCGCACCCGGACCGGGATCTCGTCGGTGAAGGACACGGGTCCCGCCAGTCGGCCGTGCGCTTCCATGGGGATGAGGGAGGGCCAGCGGTCGTCGAGAAGCAGGACTGTCATGGCCTCATCCTAAAGCGAGTTCCGCCCCGGTGGACAGCCCGCCTAAGGTGAACGGGTGACATTGACTCGTACGCACACCGTGACGGTGTGGACTCTGGTTGCTCTCATCGTCGGTTCGACGGTGGGTTCGGGCATCTTCTCCCTGCCGCAGAATGCGGCCTCGGCGGCCGGCCCGGGAGCGACGCTCATCGGGTGGGCGATTTCGGGTGTGGGCATGCTCGCCATCGCCTTCGTGTTCCAGATCCTCGCGGTGCGCAAGCCGCATCTGGATTCGGGCGTGTACTCCTACGTCCGCGCCGGCCTGGGTGACTACATCGGGTTCACCTCGGGCTGGGGCTACTGGCTGGGGTCGGTGATCGCCCAGGTCGGTTACGCCACGTTGTTCTTCGGCACGCTCGGCCACTACGTCCCTTTCTTCAGTGCGGACAACCGGATCGTCACGGCGGTGGCGGTTTCGTCGATGACGTGGCTGATCTTCGCCGTGCTGTCGAGGGGAATCCGCCAGGCGGCGTTCATGAATGCGGTGACCACGGTGGCCAAGCTGCTGCCAATCACGGCGTTCATCATCCTCGTCGCGTTCCTTGGTTTCAGCTGGGACCGCTTCACCTGGGACTTCTGGGGTGCGCAGTCATCGACGGGGTCGGTGTTCGAGCAGGTGCAGGGCGTCATGTTGTTCACGGTGTGGGTGTTCATCGGCGTCGAAGGGGCATCCGTCTACTCGAAGCAGGCCCGTTCGCGTCACGACGTCGGCCGGGCCACCATCATCGGTTTCCTCACAGTCCTCGTCCTGCTGGTCACCGTCTCCACTCTCTCCTACGGTGTGCTCACCCAGGAGGAGCTGGCCGCCCTGCCGGACAATTCGATGGCCGCCGTCCTCGAGGTGGTCGTCGGTCCGTGGGGCGGTGCTTTGATCTCCCTCGGCCTGTGCCTGTCGGTGCTCGGCGCCTACGTGTCGTGGCAGATGCTGTGCGCCGAGCCGATTGTGCTCATGGCCGTCGACGGTCTACTGCCCCGCCGCCTGGGCGCGGTCAATCTCGCCGGCGCCCCGTGGGCGGCACAGCTGGTGTCCAGTCTGGTGATCCAGGCGACGATCATCCTGTTCTTCCTCAACGAGACGGCCTACGTGTCGATGGTCCAGCTCGCCACGGTCCTCTACCTGGTGCCGTATCTCTTCTCGGCGCTGTACCTGGTGCTGCTCACCGTGCGGGGCCGGGGCATCACCCACCCGCATGCGGGCACGCTTTTCGACGACTCCGGTCCCGACGTCTCCCCCATCGACAACACTCGACACCGCGCCGTCGCCATCGTCGCCTTCATCTACTCCTGCTGGCTCGTCTATGCGGCGGATCTGACCTTCCTGTTGTTCGGCGCCCTCGCGGTCGCCCCGGGCCTGATCCCCTATATGTGGACGCGTCGACGTGCCGGCGAACGATCCTTCAACGCCTTCGAGTGGGTCGTCGTCGCCGTAATTCTCGTCGCCGCGGTGGTGGCGGTGGTGGGCCTGGTCAACGGGACGCTCACCCTCTGACCAGTGCCATCGCTGACAGCTCCCGGATGGGGTGCCGATTCGTCTCCACCGCCCGCCCGTCAGGCGGGTGGAACACCACCCCACCGTCCTGCCGTTCCAGGCGACCGTTGCGGGGTGGGGCGTTAGGATCGTCGTCGTTACGGGCATTGTGCACCCGACACACCACCGACATCGACGCCACATTGGTCTCCCCGCCATGCTGCCAGGCCACCAGGTGATGCACCTGACATTCATCCGCCGAGGTCGTGCACCCCGGCGTCGGACACAGGATCGTCTCCGCCGCCAACAGCATCCGCTGCTTCCCGCTGGCCAGACGCTGGCTCCGGTAGAGATTGACCGGCCCCTCGACCGGGTCGTACACCCCCACCAGGTGATGCTCGGCCATCTGCCCGGCCACCAGCTCAGCGCCGGTGACGGTGGTGCCGTCGGTCAGGGCGAAGATCGTCTCGTCACCCTCCTGTCGGTGGATCCTCGCCCAGTCGGGTAAGCCGATGACCACCAGCGGGATCGGGGGCACCGTCCCGGCAGCGACACCGGCACCAGCCCCGACGTGGGAGAGGAACGCATCCGCCATCGCCTGCTCATAAGACAGCTTCGCATCCTGACCCCGCAGCCGACCGGCGGTGACCCGCAGACGGGCGAGGGTGGTGGCCATGAGTCGTTCCGGCAGGGTGACGGTGATGGTGCGCAGGCCCTGGGCGTCGGTGTTCTTCCCGCCCTTGAGGCTGCGACGGCCGAAGGCCTTCTTCTCGGCGTCGGCGACGGTGCGGTTGATCTCGCGGACACGGGCGGCGGCCTGCCGGTCGATCTCGTCGACGGTGCCGGTCAGACCGCACAGTTCCAGGCGCAATTCCCATTCGGAGACCGAGGCGTCCTTGAGCAGCTTGCGGGCGTGCTTGTCCACGGCCCGGAGAGCGTCGACGGACAGGCCGCCGTCGCGGGCGGCCGCCACCGCCGCCGCCTGGAGTCGGCGGGAGCGCGTGGGTCCGAAGAACACCTCCGAGAGGCGGGCCCATGCCCGTGCGGTGGACTGCGGGTGGCCGAGGTCGATGAGGCGTTGGCGGGTCAGCCGCCCGACGGCGATGGCCGACAACACCTCGATGCCCCTACCCTGCAGGGCCTCCAGTGCGCTCACGACGTCCATGGGGTGGACGGTAGACGGTGACCACGGGGGCGTCGATAAGCGAGAGATGCCGCCTGTGGATAACTGCCGTTGTCCACAGCCCCGGGGCCCTCGGGGCCTGCGGGGGCTTGACATCTGGGATACTTCAGGGGCCGTTACCGTCCTGACTCAAGGAGTTCACCGTGTCCCTGCTCGATCAGATCGTCGATGGGCCCGATGGCTGGACCGGCGTCGACGCCGACGCCGACTGGGCCGCCGAGGTCAGGCGCCTGGCCGCAGAGCGCAACGCCGTCATCCTCGCCCACAACTACCAGCTGCCGGAGATCCAGGACATCGCCGATCACACGGGTGATTCGCTCGGGCTGTCACGGATCGCGGCGGAGACCGACGCCGATGTCATCGTGTTCTGCGGGGTGCACTTCATGGCGGAGTCGGCGAAGATTCTGTCGCCGGAGAAGACGGTGCTCATCCCCGACGAGCGGGCGGGCTGCTCGCTGGCCGACTCGATCACCGCCGGGCAGCTGCGGGAGTGGAAGGCGCAGCACCCGGATGCGCTGGTGGTGTCCTACGTCAACACGACCGCCGAGGTCAAGGCCCTGACGGATGTGTGCTGCACGTCGTCGAACGCCGTCGACGTCGTCGCCTCCCTGCCCGCCGACCGCGAGATCCTGTTCTGCCCCGACCAGTTCCTCGGCGCTCACGTCCGGCGGGAGACCGGCCGGGAGAACATGCACATCTGGGCCGGTGAGTGCCACGTCCACGCGGGTATCTCGGGGCCGGATCTCACGCGGCAGGCGGAGGAGAACCCGGACGCGGACCTCTACATCCACCCGGAGTGCGGCTGCGCGAACTCCGCGATCTACCTCGCCGGCGAGGGGCTTGTCGACGCCTCCCGGGTCCACCTGCTCTCCACCGGCCAGATGCTCGACGAGGCCGGCCGACAGGGTTCCGGCACCGTGCTGGTCGCCACTGAAATCGGCATGCTCCACCAGCTGCGGCAGACCGCCCCGGGGGTGGACTTCCAGCCGGTCAACGACCGGGCGTCGTGTTCCTACATGAAGATGATCACCCCGGCTGCCCTGCTGCGCTGCCTGGCCCTCGGCGTCGATGAAGTGGACGTTGCCGTCGACGTGGCCGACGCCGCCCGCGCCTCCCTCGAGCGGATGATCGCCATCGGGCAGCCGGGCGGCGGGGAGTAGACCTTCCCCTCGTGGCATACCGGGAGTATCCTCCGAAGTATGACTCAGATGACCACCATCAAGGTGCCGGTCGAGGTCCGGGACTCGCTCCGCGATCTCGCCCGTGGCAGCGACATGACCATGGGGTCGTTCCTGGAGAAGATCCTGGCCGAGGAACTGCGTCGGCACCGCCTGGCCCGCTTCGCTGACTCCGTGCGCTCAACCCCGGCGGAGGTTCTCGGCGCGTGGCGCAGGGACATGGAGCTGTGGGACAGCACAGATCTCACCACCGCTTCCCCGGCATGAGCACATCGTTGCGTCCGGGGCAGATCGTGTGGGTGAACCTCAGCCCCACCTCGGGCAAGGAGCAGGCGGGTTACCGCCCCGCAGTGGTCATCTCCGGCCCCACCTATCTGGAGGTGGTCACCGATCTCGCCGTCGTGGTACCGGTGACCCGTACCGGACAGGGGTGGGAGAACCACGTGAAGCTGGCGGCGCTGGAATCCTGGGCAATGACCGAACAGGTGCGGACCATAGCCCGCTCGCGGATCACGAGGATCTCCGGCACGGTCACCCCGGAGGAATTGAGGTCGATCCGCCGGTGGGTGATCGACCTCATCGATGAGCCACCTACCCGCTGAAGCTGACCACGTTCTTCTTCTTTCCGGCCGCGCCGGCGCCGCCACTGACGTCGACGGGGTCGATGTCGAACATCGTCGATAACGTGTCTGCCACCCACTGGAGAAGTTCGACGTCACGCAGGTTCGGCTTACCAGCACCGTTGCCGACCTTGGGGAACGGCAACTGGATCGCTTTGGCGGCCGCCCGGTAGGTGGAACCGGGGAACAGCCGCTTGAGGCGGACCTGTTTGGAGTCGGGCAGATCGACGGGGTGGATCTTGATGCGGGTGCCCTGGACGATGATGTCGGAGATGCCGGCGCGGCGGGCCTGGTGGCGCAGCCGGGCCACCGCCAGCAACCGGGAGACCTCCTCGGGGACGGGGCCGTAGCGGTCCTCCATCTCCTCGATGACGAGCTGGAGGTCCGTGTCGTCCGCTGAGGCGGCGAGTTTGCGGTACACCTCGAGGCGCAGGCGTTCGGAGTTGATGTAGGACTCGGGGATGTGGGCGTCGACGGGAAGGTCGATGCGGATCTCCTTGGGTCCGGTGTCGGTGGCGTCGGGGACTTCGCCGCGGGCGAGGGACTTGTACACCTCGACGGCCTCGCCGACGAGGCGGACGTAGAGGTCGAAGCCGACGCCGGCGATGTGGCCGGACTGTTGGGCGCCGAGGACGTTGCCGGCGCCGCGCATCTCCAGGTCCTTCATGGCGACGGCCATGCCGGCACCGAGGTCGTTGTTCTGGGCGATGGTGGCCAGGCGGTCGTAGGAGGTCTCGGTGAGGGTGGCTCCCTTGGGGTAGAGGAAGTAGGCGTAGCCGCGTTCCCTCGATCGGCCGACGCGGCCGCGGAGCTGGTGGAGCTGGGACAGGCCCATGTGGTGGGCGTTCTCGACGATGAGGGTGTTGGCGTTGGCGATGTCGAGGCCGGTTTCGACGATGGTGGTGCACACGAGGACGTCGTATTCGCGGTCCCAGAAGCCCTGGACGGTCTGTTCGAGTTGTTCCTCGCCCATCTGGCCGTGGGCGACGACGATGCGGGCCTCGGGTACGAGGTCGCGGAGTTCGCGGGCCTTCTTCTCGATGTCGGAGACCTTGTTGTGGATGAAGAACACCTGGCCGTCGCGGAGGAGTTCGCGGCGGATGGCGGCGGCGATCTGCTTGTCCTCCTGGGCGCCGACGTAGGTGAGGACGGGGTGGCGGTCCTCGGGTGGGGTGAGGATGGTGGTCATCTCGCGGATGCCGGCCATGGACATCTCGAGGGTGCGCGGGATGGGGGTGGCGGACATGGTGAGCACGTCGACGGCGGTGCGCAGGGCCTTGATGTGTTCCTTGTGTTCGACGCCGAAGCGCTGCTCCTCGTCGACGATGATGAGGCCGAGGTTCTTCCAGTGGACGCCGGTCTGCAGGAGGCGGTGGGTGCCGATGACGATGTCGACGGCGCCGTCGGCAAACCCTGCGATGATCTCCTTCGACTCCGTGGTGGAGGTGAAGCGGGACAGGCCGCGGATGGTGACGGGGAAGCCCTGCATGCGTTCGATGAAGGTGGACAGGTGCTGCTGGGCGAGCAGGGTGGTGGGGACGAGGACGGCGACCTGTTTGCCGTCCTGGACGGCCTTGAAGGCGGCGCGGACGGCGACCTCGGTCTTGCCGTAGCCGACGTCGCCGACGATGACGCGGTCCATGGGCACGTCCTGTTCCATGTCGGCCTTGACGGCCTCGATGGCCTGCATCTGGTCCTCGGTCTCGACGAAGGGGAAGTTGTCCTCCATCTCCGCCTGCCAGGGGGTGTCGGGGCCGAAGCGGTGGCCGGGGGCCGCCTGGCGTTTAGCGTAGAGCTCGACGAGTTCGCCGGCGATCTCGCGGACGGCGGCGCGGGCCTTCTTCTTGGTGTTCTTCCAGTCGGAGCCACCCATCTTCGACAGGGTGGGGGATTCGCCGCCGGTGTACTTGCTCAGCAGGTCGAGGGATTCCATGGGAACCCACAGCTGGTCGGCGGGTTGGCCGCGTTTCGACGCCGCGTACTCCAGCACGATGTACTCGCGACGCGAGGTCTCGTCCCCGGCCTTGATGGTACGTTCGGCCATCTTGAGGAAGCGGCCGATGCCGTGGGTCTCGTGGACGACATGGTCGCCGGTCTTCAGGGCCAGCGGGTCGACCTTGTTGCGGCGGCGGGCGGGGCGTCGTTTCGCGCCGGCGATGTCGCCGACGCGGTTGCCGGTGAGGTCGGTCTCGGTGACCACGACCAGGGGCATGGCGGCGGCGTCGCGGTGCTTGCGTACCCGCGGGAACACCACGCCGGCGTGGCTGAGCGCCTGGTAGAGGGTGACCTCACCGGGGGTGGGTTCCCAGCCGGGGGTGGCCACCCGGGTGGGGATGCCCTTCTCTGCGAAGCGGTCGACCATGCGCTTGATCGCGCCCTGGGCGGGGGCGATGAAGGCGGCGCGTCCGCCGGCGGTGGTGTGGGCGAGCAGGAGGGACATCATCTCGTCGATGGCGGCGGCGTCGCCACGCGGGGTGGGGCCGGGCTCAATGTCGAGCGGGAGGGTGTCGGCGTCGGAGGCCTCGAACATGCCGGGCGGGGCGAACGTCCACCACGGCTGGCCGGCCTTGCGGGCGCCGGCCTCGAGGGACTCGTAGGAGCGGTAGGAGGAGGCGTCGAGGTCGAGGCCCTCCGCGGCGACGGGGCCGGAGGCACCCATGGCGGCGGCCTCCCAGCCGGCGGCGAGGAATTCGGCGTCGGTGGCGGCGAGGTCGGCGATGCGGGTGCGGATCTTCTCCGGCGCGAGCAGCACCACGTGCGTGCCGTCCGGCATGAGCTCGGGCAGGGTCCGCATCGGCGTATCGACGAGCGCGGGGATCAGCGCCTCCATCCCGTCCGCCGGGATGCGGTCGGAGATCTTCGCCAGCAGCTCGACGAGGGTGGCGTTGCCCGGGTGGTCCCGGGAAAGCTCGGCGGCGCGGGCGGCGATGGCGTCGGTGATGGGCAGTTCACGGGCCGGGTAGATCTCCACCGCGTCGAGCTCCACCTCGGGGATGGTGCGCTGGTCGGCGACGGAGAAGGGGCGGATCTCGGTGACCTCGTCGCCCCAGAACTCGACACGCACGGGCAGATCCGCGGTCGTGGGGAAGATGTCGAGGATGCCACCGCGGGTGGCGAACTCGCCGCGCTTGGCCACCATGTCCACGTGGCTGTAGGCGCGGAAGACCAGCTCCTCCGTCAGGGCGGAGAAGTCGTGGTCGGCCCCCCGGCGCAGGCGCACCGGCTCCCGCCCGTCGACGGATTCGAGCAGCGGCTGGCACACGCCACGCGCCGCGGTGACGACCACCCGCAGCTCATCGAGATGGTCGAGGACCCTCGCCCGCTGACCGATGATGTCCACGCCGGGGCTCAGGCGCTCATGCGGCAGCGTCTCCCAAGAGGGGAACCAGGCGACCGTGTCCCCCATCATGGCGCGCAGCTCGGCGGTGAGGTCCTCGGCCTCGCGGCCGGTAGCGGTGACCAGCAGCACCGGCGCGTGGTGCGCCAGCGCAGCGACCGCCCAGGGACGGGCCTGGTCGATGCCCGTGATGTGCAGCTGCTGCTCACCGACGTGGCTGATCAGCCCCTTGAGCTTCGGGTCCGAGGCCGCCACCTTGAGCAGCCCCGCGAGCATGTTCGCCGTCACCTAGTTCTCCCCGCTGATTCCGAATCCGCCAACGTCTCCCGCACCTGCGCGGAGAGCACCGGCGCGGACTCCATTCCCGCCAACCCGTTCCAGCACAGGTTGACGATGTGCGCCGCGACGATCTCCTTCGCCGGCTGCCGTTCATCCAGCCACCACTGCGCGGTGTTGGACACCATGCCGACGAGAGCCTGACCGTAGAGGATCGCCACCTCCGGGTCCAACCCGGTGCGCTCGAAGGAATGGGCGAGAATGTGGGAGACCTGACCGACGGCGGTGTTGAGCAGCGTCGAATAGGACTGGTCCTGACCCGGCACGGAGTCGCGGACGAGGATGCGGAACCCGTCGGTCTCCTCCTCGACGTAGGTGAGCAGGGCGATGACCGCCTGCTCGATCCGCACCCGCGACCGACCATGCGACAGAGCGTCGGTGATGACCTTCTCCAGGGCGAGCATCTCCCGGTCGACGACGACCGCGTACAGCCCCTCCTTGCCACCGAAGTGCTCGTAGACCACCGGCTTGGACACACTCGCCCGCTGTGCGATCTCCTCCACACTGGTGCCCTCGAAACCCCGCTCGGCGAACACGGCCCGCCCGATGGAGATGAGTTGCTCGCGCCGTTCCTTGCCGGTCATCCGCTGTCGAACCATGTCCCCCACCCTATCCGGTGCCGGTGTTCCGGCCCCCGCCGAGTCTCAGGTACGCTGATCATGCGTTTTCGGACGCGGTTCCCCATGGTGTAATCGGCAACACTCTGGTTTTTGGTACCAGCTTTCCAGGTTCGAGTCCTGGTGGGGAAGCAGATCCGGGGGTCAGGTGACGGGGGTGTTGACGGTGTCGGTCGTTTCAGCGGCGTCAGTGTCGTTCTTCTTGGCGATGATGTGACGGACATGCTGGATGGCACTCACCGCCAACGCAATGGCGAGGACGCCGTAGATGGTGAGGGTGAAGGGGCTCGACACCAGGATGGAGGGATCCCCTTCCGAGACGGCGAGAGCCCGTCGCAGTTCCGTCTCCGCCAGCGGCCCGAGCACCACGGCAATGAGCACCGGGGCGACCGGGATGTTGTACCGGCGCATCATGAACCCGAGCAACCCGAGGCCCAGGACCAGCCAGAGGTCGAAGGTCGAGGAGCTGATGGCGTAGACGCCCAGCATCGACAGGATGGTGATGCCCGCGTAGAGGTAGTGACGCGGAATGTTGAGCAGCTTCGCCCACATCGGTGCGAATGACCAGTTGAGGATGAGCAGCACCACCAGGCCGATGAACAGGGAGGCGAGCAGCGCCCACACCATGTCGCCGCTGCGCTCGAACAGCAGCGGGCCCGGCTGCATGCCGTACTGCTGGAACGCGGCCAGCATGATCGCCGCGGTGGCGGACGTCGGCAGGCCGAGAGCCAGCAGAGCTCCCATGGCGGTGCCGGCCGTGGCGTTGCCCGCCGCCTCCGGAGCCGCAAGGCCCTTGATGGAGCCGGTCGTCCCGAACTCGGCGTCACCGGACCGCTTGGCCAGGCGCTTCTCCGTGCCGTAGGCGAGGAAGGTGGGGACCTCGGAACCACCGGCAGGGATGAGCCCGAACGGTGCGCCGAAGGCGGTGCCACGGAGCCAGGCCGGCAGGGCGGCGCGGAAATCGCGTCCGGAGAGCCGGGCGAAACCCTTGGGCTGGATCTGGATGGGGCTCTCCTCACGGTGGATGCGGGAGGAGACCCGGAGGACCTCGCCGAGGGCCAGGAGTCCGACGGTGATGACGATGATCGAGATGCCGTCGAACAGTTCCGGGGAGCCGAACGTGTAGCGGGAGGTGCCACTCGGCCCGTCGATGCCGACCAGGACCAGTGCCAGGCCGATCGCCAGTGCCGCCAGACCGCGGAACACGGACTCGGCGACGACCGCCGAGATGGCCAGGAACGCGCCCACCGCCAGAGCGAAGTACTCGGCGGGCCCGAAGAGCGTGGCCAGCCGGACGAGGGTCGGAGCGAAGAAGACGACGAGCGTGGTGGCGATGAGGCCACCGGTGAAGGCTCCGAGTGCGGCGGTGGCCAGCGCCTTGGCCGCCTGACCGTTCCTGGCCATCCGGTGCCCCTCGAAGGTCGAGGCGATCGCGGAGGAGTTGCCCGGGGTGTTGAGGAGGATACCGGCGGTGGAGTCACCGAAGAGGCCACCGAAGTACACGCCGGCGAACATGATGAACGCGCCGGTGGCGTCGAGCGAGAAGGTGATGGGCAGCAGGAGGGCGACCGCCATGGCCGAGCCCAGTCCCGGCAGCACGCCGACGGCGGTACCCAGCAGCGCGCCGAGGAAGACCCAGAGGAGGTTGGTGGGGGTGATCGCGTTGGCGAACCCGTCGAACAGGAGCGAGAGCTGGTCCATCAGAGCAGTCCTTCCAGGAACCCGGCCGGGAGGGGAGCCCGAGGCCGGCGTTGAATGCGAGTTGGATGACGGAGGCGAACAGCAGGGCCACCCCGATGTCCACGATCGGTCGGCGGGATCCGAGGGCCCAGGCGACGATCCAGAAAAGCACCGTGGCGCTGATGATCCACCCCACCGGGTTGAGCAGGAGGATGAACAGGACGATGCCGCCGACCACCTTGCCCACGGTTGCCCAGTCCGAGTAGGTGGCCTGGTCGCCGGTGTACTTGCTGTACCGGCGGCGGACCCGCTCCTCGTGGACGTCGGAGATGTCCATGAGCAGCTCGGCGGAGAAGTTGCCGCGGCCGGGGTGCGGTTCACCGTCGGGCAGGGTCGGTCGGGTGATTACCGAGATGGTGATGGCGACGGCGGCGACGTAGAGGATGCCCGCGACGACGATCGGGAAGAACTGCGGTCCCGGCCGCGACTGGCCGAGCACCTCCATGGTGAAGGCACCGCTCATCAGCCACGTCGCCACCACCAGGATGAGCAGGACGAAACCGAGTTCGCTGCGGCCGGACAACCAGCCCCACCGGTGTGCCCGTCCCAGCTCGGGGTACTCCTCCCCCGTCGTCGGATGATCCGTCATGGTCTGGTCAGAGTTGTGGTGGGTCACAGTCCGAGCTCCTTCACTACCTGCTTTGCGGTGTCCACTTCCTCATCGAGGAACTCGGTGAACTCATCGCCTGTCTGATACGTGTCGATCCAGCTGTTGCGCTCGACGGCCGCCTGCCAGTCCTCGCTGTCACGTAGCTCCTCGATGATGGCCAGCAGTTCAGCCTCGGCCTCCGGGGAGATGCCCGGCGGGGCGACGAAACCGCGCCAGTTCGACATGGACACGTCCACACCCTGTTCGATGAAGGTGGGGACGTCTGATCCAGCGAGTCGTTCCTCGGAGGAGATGGCCAGTGCCCGGAGATTTCCTGCCTCAATCTGGTCCTTGACCTCGTTGTAACCGGAGATTCCGGCTGCCGTGGTGTGGGAGAGCAGGGAGTTGAGTGCCTCACCGCCGCCTGAGTAGGCGACGTAGTTGACGTCTTTGGGGTCCATGCCCAGTTCCAGGGCGAGCAGACCACCGAGCAGGTGGTCGATGGAACCGAGGGAGCCGCCGCCGATGGAGTTGGCACCCGGGTTGACGGTCCACTCCGCGAGGAAATCATCGAGGGTCTGGAACTGTGAATCGGCCGGCACGACGAGGACGGAGTAGTCGTCGGCCATGCGCGCCAGTGGAGTGACGTCGTCGAACCCGGTCTCTCCGCCGGCCAGCTCGATGGCGCCGACCATGACACCACCGGTGACCATGACGAGGTCCTCTCGTCCAGTCTCCTGGACGAACTGGCTGAGACCGATGGTGCCGCCGGCCCCGGGGATGTTCACCACCTGCGGGTTGTTGACGATGCCGTCCGCGCGCATGACGTGCTGCGCCTCTCGGGCGAAACCGTCCCAGCCGCCGCCGGGGGCGGCCGGGGCGATGAGGGTGAGTTTGCTGCGGGCGGTGCTCACGCCTCCGCTGGACGCCGCATTCGCGAAAGCCAGTGCCGCGACGACGGCTACCACCGCGGCGAACACGCCCAACTTCCATGGCTTTGCCATGTCGAACCTCCTGGGTCTCTGTAGCGGAAGATCCGCATTGGATTCTTCCATGTATACAGTCGTACACTATGACCCACGTCATAGCAAGAGCGAATTTCCTTCCCCTACACACGAAATACAGGCATACCCACCCCAAAACCAGGCGGATGTGGCCAATCTCGCCGAACCACTAGACAAGTCTTTGTATACAGTCGTATACTTTGGGGCACATCGCAATCCGCCCCTCGAGAAGGAGAACCACGTGTCCACCGAACACTCCCCCCAGAACAACGACGCCGACGTCATCGTCGTCGGCGGCGGCAACGCCGGATTCACGGCGGTCCACGCCGCCGCCACCCGAGGACGCAAGGTCATCCTCCTCGAGCGCGGCACGGAGGACATGGCCGGTGGCAACAGCTTCTACACCGCCGGGGCCACGCGCATCGTCCACGACGGCCTCGAGGATCTGCAGTCACTGGTGGAGGACGACCCGCGCCACGCCACCACCGTCGTCCCGCCCTACTCCGCCGAGGAGTACCGCGCAGACCTGGAGAAGGTGACGGAGGGACGCAATGATCCGGAGCTCACTGACGTTCTCATCGAGGAGATCACCCCGACTCTGCTGTGGCTGAAGTCCCTCGGCCTGAAGTACCGCCTCATGTACGAGCGCCAGGCCTACGAGCGTGCGGATGGCAGCTACCTGTTCTGGGGTGGACTGCATGTCGGCAACGTCGGTGGCGGTGAAGGCATGATCGAGGACCACACCCGGGTGGCCCGCGAGCACGGGGTGGACATCCGCTACGGCCACCGTGCCACTTCCCTCATCACGGACGACGCCGGCAAGGTCATCGGTGTCCGCGCCACCACGGACGACGGTGATGAGGTCGAGCTGCACGCGGAGTCTGTGGTCATGACCGCGGGTGGATTCGAGTCCAACGCCGAGTGGCGCCGCGAGCACCTCGGTGAGGGCTGGGAGAACGCCAAGGTGCGAGGCACCCCGTACAACCAGGGGGACATGATCGCCGCGGCTCAGGCCATCGGCGCGGCCGAGGGCGGTGACTTCGGCACCTGCCACAGTGTGCAATGGGACGCCCTGTGCGCGAATAACGAGTCGAACCGTGAGCTGACCAACCGGCTCACCCGACAGAGCTACTTCCTGGGGCTGCTCATCAACCGCGACGGTGAACGCTTCCTCGACGAAGGTGCGGATTTCCGCAACTACACCTACGCGAAATACGGCAAGGAGATCCTCCAGCAGCCGGGCTCCGTCGCCTACCAGGTCTACGACTCGACGATCCGCCCGATGCTGCGGACCGAGGAGTACGACATGCCGGGAATCTCCGTCCAGGTCGCCGACACCATCGAGGAGCTCGCAGGCAAGCTCGACGTCGACGAGAAGGCCTTCGTCCGCACCATCGAGGACTTCAACGCCTCGGTCAACAGCGACGTCGACTTCGACCCGACCGTCAAGGACGGCAAGAACGCGGACATCACACCGCCGAAGAGCAACTGGGCGGTGCCGGTGAAGCAGGGCCCGTTCTACGCCTACCCGGTGACCTGTGGCATCACCTTCACCTTCGGCGGGGTGAAGACCGACACCCATGGCCGCGTGCTCAATGAGCGGGGTGAGCACATCGAGGGGCTCTACGCCGCCGGCGAGATGCTCGGCGGGCTGTTCAGCACCAACTATCCGGGCGGCACGGGTCTGGCAGCCGGCTGCGTCTTCGGCCGCAGGGCAGGATCACTGGCCTGACCTGTAGAATTCGGGCATCCGGTCCACATCCGGTGCCGGGCACCGGAATGAAAGTGAGAATGAGCATGAGCGCGCCCCGAGAACGAAAGATCGATACCGACCAGATCTTCACGGTGCTGCGCGACGAGATCCTCACCGGGCAACACCCGGCCGGCACCCAGTTCAAGGAGATCCCGCTGGCGCAGCGGTTCGGGGTGTCCCGCACCCCGATCCGCTCGGTGCTCACCCGACTCCAGCAGGAACAGCTGCTGGTCCGTCGGGACCGGGGGCTGGAGATTCCCCGGACCGATCCGGAGCGGGTGATCCAGGTGTATGACCTGCGGGTCACGCTCGAGGCCACCGCCGCGGCGGAGGCGGCCCGGTCCCACCAGCTCTCCGAACTCCTTCGGCTTGAGGGGCTGCTGGCCCGGGACCGCGCCCTGAAGGATCCGACGGACCACCAGATGCTGAGCACCAACCTGGAGTTCCACGAGGCGATCTGGACGGCCACACACAACCCCGTCCTCATCGACCTGCTCGAGAGGCTGGAGAGCCATCTCATCCACTCCCCTCGCCCGACCCTCGCCGTCAACGACCGGTGGGCGGAGTCGTTGGACGAACATGCCGCCCTACTCGCCGCCATTGAGGCACGCGATGCGGACCGCGCGCGGCAGTTGGCCCGGGACCACATGGAGACGGCCAAGCGCATCCGCCTGCGGCTGCTCAAGGAGTCCGCGATCCACTCCATCTAGTGGGAGCGCCCCGACATCGGTTCGAGTGCGGCTTCCTGGCCGGGTTCGACGATGACGAACTGGCCCATCATGCCCTCGTCCTCGTGGAGGAGCATGTGGCAGTGGAACATGTACGGCACGGCCGGGTCGGGGTGCCAGCCGAACTCGACGGCCAGTTCCACGGTGGAGTTCGGGGGCAGGGCGACGGTGTCCTTCCAGCCGGTGGTGAGCACCTCGGTGACGTCGGTGCCGTCGAGGGACAGGACCTTGAAGCGGGCGTTGTGGATGTGGAAGTTGTGGGGCCAGTCGGAGTTCTCGTTGGTGACCACCCACACCTCGGGGTCGCGGTGGTCGATGGTGACGTCGACCCGGTTCATGTCCATGAGCTGGTCGTTGATGCGGAAGGTGTTGAGGGCGAACTCCCGGCGGACCGCGGAGCCGACGTCCGGGGTGGCCTCGGCGTTGGGGTCGAGGGTGGTCGGCACGGCGGAAGGCTCGGGGGCGTTGTCGCCGGGGCCGGTGACGGTCAGGAGGGTGAAGGAGTCGCCGAAGCCGAAGTCGGTGACGTTCTCACCGGCGGGGATGCCGAAGTTGTTGTCCAGGGGGACGGATTCGAGAATGGTCTCCTCCCCCGGTGCCAGGTCGACGAGGATGTCCACGCGTTCGGCGGGGCTGAGGAGGACGGAGTCGACCTCCTGCGGTGCGGGGAGCAGGCCGGAATCGGAGGAGATGACGTGGAAGGGGCGGGCGTCGGCACGCTGGAGGTGGTGGAAGCGCATGCTGGCACCGTTGAGCAGCCGGAGGCGGACGCGGCGGGTGGTGGCGGCGAAGCTGGCGTTGGTGATGCCGTTGACCAGCGGGGTGTCCCCGAGGAGGCCGAGGGTGGGGTCGATCTCCTCGTCGAGGCGGCCGTCGTCGTGAAACGTGGCGTCGGTGATGACCACGGGGATGTCGTCGACGCCGTACTCGGCGGGCAGGTCGAGGCGGTCGGTGACCTCATCGTCGACGAGCAGCATGCCGGCCAGGCCGCGGTAGCAGTGCAGGGCTGTCTTCTCGTGCGGGTGCGGGTGGTACCAGAGGGTGGCGGCGGGCTGGTCGACGGTCCACTCCGGGGACCAGGTGGCGCCGGGTTCGATCGGGGAATGCGGACCACCGTCGGCCCAGGCGGGCAGCTTCATGCCGTGCCAGTGGATGGTGGTCATCTCGTCGAGCTCGTTGGTGATGTCGACGCGGACGTCCTCCCCGCGCCGGACGCGGAGGGTGGGGCCGAGGACGTCACCGTTGAACCCCCAGGTCGGGGTGGTCACCCCGGGGAGGATCTCGGCCTGGCCCGCCCGGGTGGTCAGGGCGAAGACCCGACGGTCACCGTCCATCTCACCCTCGTACAGCGGCGGGATGGGCAGCGGGCGCGGGTCACCGTCGTAGCCGCGGGGTTCAGGCTGGTCGGAGGTGGTGCACGCCGCGATCGCGGGGGCCAGGGCCACGCCACCGAGTATCACCGCCGCCCCGCGGAAGAAGGTACGTCTGGTCATCCGGGCAGGCTGGCTCATACCTCCCAGGCTAGTTCACCGGGATGACGGCGTGGCCGTACTTTTCGCGGATCCAGTCGGCGGTGGCGGTGGAGGTGACGGCGTCGACGAGCGTGGCCACCCGCGGATCGGCCTTCCCCTCGGCGGAGGCGACGAGGATGTTGGCGTAGGGGTTGCCCTCAGGACGTTCGGTGATGAGGGTGTCGGCGTCGAGGTCGAGTCCGGCCTCCATGGCGAAGTTGGAGTTGATCACGGCCGCGGCGATGGACGGGTCGTCGAGGGAGCGGGCGGCGAGCTCGTCCTCGACGGGCACCAGGTCAAGGTTCTTCGGGTTGTCCACCACGGAGGTCAGGGTGATCTGGGACAGGGCCGCCGGGTCGGCCTCGGCGTCGAGGGTGATGAGGCCGTGGTCGGCGAGCAGGAGGAGGCCGCGGGCGAAGTTGGACCCACTCCGGGGCAGAGCCACGGTGGAGCCGTCGGGGATGTCGTCGATCGAGTCGTGGGCGGTGGAGTACAGCGACATCGGTTCGATGTGGACGGGGGCGAGGATCTCCACGTCCTGGCCGGTCTGGTTCTCCCAGTCGAGGAGGTAGGGCTCGTGCTGGAAGTAGTTGACGTCGACGGAGCCGTTGGCCACGGCGGCGTTCGCCTCGGGCCCGCCGGTGACGATCTTGATGTCGAGGGAGATGTCGTCGTGCTGTTCGTCGACCCATTCGAGGATCTCGGCGTGCGGAGTGGAGGAGGCCAGGACGTCGAGGGTGTCGGGGTCGGCGCCGGCGGAGCAGGCGGCCAGCGGGGCGGTGAGGAGGAGGGCGGCGGTGAGCCGGAGGGGCGTCGATACGCGGATCATGCCCACACCTCCGCGAGTTCGGCGTGGTAGCGGGCGGTGGTCTCGGGGTGGGCGCGCAGGCGCGACTTGAGGGTGTTGAGGCCGGAGATGTCGAAGATCTCCTGGTCGTTCATGTCGCGGCCCAGCCCCCGGGCCTGGGCGGCGAGGTCGGCGGGCAGGTCGATGCGCGGGAAGCGGGCGTCGAGGTTGGGGGTGAGGAAGAAGGGGATGGAGAACCGCGAGGTGCCCGGCGCGGACGGCAGGACGCGGTGCGGGGTGGAGACGAGGTAGCCGTCGGTGGCGGCCTCGAGGAGTTCGCCGATGTTGACCACGAACAGGCCCGGGATCGCGTCGACGTCGATCCACTCCCCGTCGTGGATGACCTGCAGTCCGGTGGAGCCCTCCTCGGGCAGCAGGAGGGTGAGCACGCCGGCGTCGTGGTGGGCGCCGACGCCCTGCCCGGCTTCCCCGTTGGCGGGCGCCGGGTAGTGGGCCAGCTTCATCATCGGGTGCGGGTGGTCGAAGATGTCGTCGAAGTAGTCGGGGGCCTGGCCGAGGGATTCGGCCCAGGCGCGCAGCAGGGCGAGGCCGACGTCGGAGAGCCGGTCCTGCCAGTCGTTGATGAGCGGCTTCATCCGCGGCAGGGCACTCGGCCAGGGGTTGGGTCCTTCGAGGATGCGCCAGGGATGCTCGGTGAGCCCCTCGGTGAGGGCGGGACGGTCGGCGCCGTAGTCGATCTGTTCGCGCCAGTCAGTCAGGCCCTGGGTCAGTTCCTCGCCGAGGCGGGAGTACCCTCGGTAGTGCGGATTATCGGTGAAGGCGATCTCCTCCTTCCGCTCCTGCGGGAGGGCGAAGAACTCCTTGGCCACGTCGAACAGCTCGGCCGACAGCTCGTCGGGGATGCCGTGGTCGGCGAGGTAGAAGAAGCCGATCTCGTGGGTGACCTGGCGCAGTCGGGCGATCTCCTCGTCGCGTCCGGGCCCGTGCATGAGCCGGGCCAGGGAGATGATCGGCAGGGAGGCCGCCTGGTGGTGGTCCGGTGTGCTCATGGTGGGTTCCTTCCGGGATATAGACTGCTTGGTCCACCAACTTAGACCGAGCGGTCCATCACGTCCACCATTTTTATTCACGCTACTCAACGGAACTCAAGGAAAGGGCACGCACGCAGCAGTGGAGACCACCCGGAAACACGTCGATCCCCGCGAGGACCACAACGCCCGCCGATTCATCTGGTCCAACGGCCTGCAGGGCATCGGCGACCAGATCGTCGCCGCCAAGACCGTCCTGCCCTGGCTGCTCAGCGCCGCCGGCGCGCCGGGCTTCTTCATCGCCCTGCTCGTGCCCATCCGCGAGTCCGGCTCGATGCTCCCCCAGGCGGCCTTCACCCCGTGGGTGACCACGCAGCGCTCCCGCAAGCGCATCTGGATCATCGGTTCCCTCGGGCAGGCGGTGGCCGCCGCCCTCATCGGCCTGGCCGCCCTGCTTCTCGACGCCGCCCCCCTCGGCATCGCCGTCACCGTCCTGCTCGCGGCCCTCGCCGTCTTCCGTTCCCTGTGCTCCATCGCCTCGAAGGACGTCCAGGGACGGACCATCTCCAAGGGCCGGCGCGGCCGGATCACCGGACGCGCCACCGCCCTCGGCGGCGCCGTCGCCCTGGCCGTGGGCCTGTTCCTCGAGTGGTTGGGCACCCCGGTCCCCACGTGGATCCTGGCCACCCTCATCTTCGTCTCGGCCGCGGCGTGGGCGGTCGCGGCGGTCGTCTTCCACACCATCGACGAACCCGTCTCCGAGGTGGAGCCGCGGGGCATGGACCGGAGCTGGTGGTCGGACACCTGGCAGCTGTTCACCGGTGACAGCGAGTTCCGGCAGTTCGTCATCGTCCGGTCCCTGCTGCTGGTCACGGCGTTGTCGACGGCGTTCATCGTCACCCTGAGCCAGGAGATCGGCCACGACCTCACCGGCCTGGGCGCCTTCCTCATCGCCTCCGGCCTGGCGGCCGTGGTGGGTGGCCGGATCTCCGGGATCTGGTCGGACACCTCCTCGCGCACCGTCATGAGCGTCGGCGCCGGCGTCGGCTCCCTCGTCCTCCTCGGCCTGGTCGCCGCCGCCCACTGGCTGCCCAACCAGGCCACCGCCTGGCTGTTCCCCGTGGGCTTCTTCCTGGTCAACCTCGCCCACACCGCGGTGCGGGTGGCCCGCAAGACCTACATCGTCGACATGGCCGAGGGCGACCAGCGCACCCGCTACGTCGGGGCCGCCAACACCCTCATGGGGGTCATCCTCCTGCTCGTCGGCGCGGTCTCGGGCGTGGTCGCCCAGGCGGGGTCCTCCGCGGCACTGGTCTTCCTGGCGGCCGTCGGACTGGTCGGAATCGTCGCCGCACGCCGCCTGAAGGATGTCTCCGCCACGCCTGCCTGAGGGCGTTATGCTGGACCGGAACGCGAGTCCCACCCCACAAAGGAGCGCCCCACCCGTGCCCACCTCCACCAACTGTGCCGTCGTCGTGCTGGCAGCCGGCGCCGGCACCCGCATGAAGTCCGCGAAGCAGAAGACCCTCCACGAGATCGGCGGGCGCAGCCTCCTGTCGCACGCCCTCCACGCCGCCGCCGGGATCAACCCGGAGCGCATCGTCGCGGTGGTGGGTCACCAGCGTGACCAGGTGGCCCCGGCCGTCGAGGCCGTCGCTGCGGAACTGGACCGTGAGGTGCTCCAGGCCGTGCAGGCCGAGCAGAACGGCACCGGCCACGCCGTCCAGTGCGGCCTGGAGCCGATCCCGGACTTCGACGGCACCGTCATCGTCACCAACGGCGATGTCCCGCTGCTCACCGCCGAGACCATCGGGGCCCTGCTGACCGCCCACGACGACTCCGGCGCGGCCGTCACCGTCCTGAGCATGCGGCAGGATGACCCGACCGGTTACGGCCGCATCGTCCGCAACAACGCCGGGGACGTCACCGCCATCGTCGAGCAGAAGGACGCCGACGAGGCCACGAAGGCCATCACCGAGGTCAACTCCGGCGTGTTCGCCTTCGACGGGGCGATCCTGCGGGACGCCCTGACCAGGCTGGACTCCGACAACGCGCAGGGCGAGCTCTACCTCACCGACGTCCTCGGCATCGCCCGCGAGGCCGGCCACGCTGTCCGCGCCCATGTCGCCGACGACCCGCGCGAACTCGCCGGGGTCAACGACCGGGTGCAGCTGGCCGAGGCCGCCCGCGAGCTCAACCGTCGCACCGTCGAGGCCGCGATGCGGGGTGGCGCCACGGTCATCGACCCTGCGACCACCTTCATCGGCGTCAACGTCACCGTCGGGCAGGACGTGGTCATCCACCCGGGTACTCAGCTGTGGGGGGCGACCTCCATCGGCGACAACGCCGTCATCGGCCCGGACACCACCCTCACCGACATGACCGTCGGGCGCGGGGCCTCGGTCATCCGCACCCACGGTGAGCGTTCCGCCGTCGGCGAGGACGCCACCGTCGGCCCGTTCACCTACATCCGGCCCGGCACCGTCCTCGGCGAGAAGGGCAAGCTCGGCGGCTTCGTCGAGGCGAAGAACGCCCGGATCGGCCGGGGTTCCAAGGTGCCGCACCTGACCTACATCGGCGACGCCACCGTCGGTGAGGAGACCAACATCGGCGCCTCCTCCGTCTTCGTCAACTACGACGGGGTGAACAAGCACCACACCACCATCGGTTCCCACGTGCGGACCGGCTCGGACACCATGTTCATCGCTCCGGTGACCGTGGGTGATGGCGCGTACTCGGGGGCGGGTACTGTCATTCGTGAGGACGTTCCCCCGGGAGCGCTCGTCGTGTCCGGCGGGCCGCAGCGCACCATCGAGGGCTGGGTCGAGAAGAAGCGGCCGGGCACTCCGGCGGCGGAGGCCGCCCGGGCCGCCCGGGAGAACACAGCTTCCCATGACGACACCGACCAGGAAGGTTAAGCGGCGACCATGACTGCCCACTGGACCGAGAGCCACAAAAACATGATGCTGTTCTCCGGGCGTGCGCACCCGGAGCTCGGCGAAGCGGTGGCCCAGGAGCTCGGCTACGAGCTCACCCCCACCACCGCCCGGGACTTCGCCAACGGCGAGATCTTCATCCGCTTCGAGGAGTCGGTGCGTGGCGCGGACTGCTTCGTCATCCAGTCCCACACCCAGCCGCTGAACAAGTGGCTGATGGAACAGCTGATCATGATCGACGCGCTCAAGCGTGGCTCCGCCAAGCGCATCACCGCGATCCTGCCGTTCTACCCCTACGCCCGCCAGGACAAGAAGCACCGCGGCCGCGAGCCGATCTCCGCCCGCCTCGTCGCCGACCTGCTGCTCGCCGCCGGCGCGGACCGCATCGTCTCCGTCGACCTGCACACCGACCAGATCCAGGGCTTCTTCGACGGCCCGGTCGACCACATGCACGCCATGCCGATCCTCACGGACTACATCACCCAGAAGTACTCCCTGGACAACCTGTGTGTCGTCTCCCCCGACGCCGGCCGCGTCAAGGTCGCCGAGAAGTGGGCCAACACCCTCGGTGACGCGCCGATGGCCTTCGTGCACAAGACCCGCAGCGTGGACGTGGCCAACAAGGTCGTGTCCAACCGTGTCGTCGGTGACGTCGAGGGCAAGGACTGCATCCTCCTCGACGACATGATCGACACCGGCGGCACCATCGCCGGTGCCGTCCGCGTGCTCAAGGAGGCCGGTGCGAAGTCGGTCCTCATCGCCTGCACCCACGGCGTGTTCTCCGACCCGGCCCGGGAGCGTCTCTCCGAGTGCGGCGCTGAGGAGGTCATCACCACCGACACCCTCCCGCAGTCCACCGAGGGTTGGAAGAACCTCACCGTCCTGTCCATCGCCCCGCTGCTGGCCCGCACCATCAAGGAGATCTTCGAGAACGGCTCCGTGACCACCCTCTTCGAGGGCGAGGCTTAAGCCCCCTCCCCCGCGTATCGACGCCCCGTCTCCCCCACCGCCGCGCCTGCGTGCGGCGGGCGGGAGGCGGGGCGTCGTCACGCACGGGGTGACGCGTCTCCTGCGGTAGAATGGCGGAAACGACCTGAAGGGATGGTGCATGGGAATAACAGTCACCCGCCCCACCACACGGACCGAACGACAGCGACGAGTCTCCCTGGCCCTGCACAACGGGGCCATGGAGGGCGTGGACGTGACGCCTGCGACCCGGGCTGACGCCGAGGAGTACATCGCCGGCGCCATCACCTCGGACGAGCTGGTCACCCGCGCGCGGGCCCGCCATGGCCTCCGCTGACAGCCACGACCCCTACATCGACCCGACCACCGGGGTGCTGAAGAACCTGGTGGGCGCGTCCACCAAGATCGCCCTCAACCACGCTGAGGGCGATCTGTCATTCGTCCGGATGCTCCAGCTGCTGGACAACCCGCCCGAGCGCACCAACGACCTCGACGAGCTGCGCACCATCCACCGCCACCTCTTCCAGGACGTCTACGACTGGGCAGGCGAACTGCGCACCGTCGACCTGCGCAAGAGTGCCGGCCGCCGCGAACCCTTCCTGCCGGTGCCGATGATCCGGCACGCCGCGGCCGTCGCCGCCGGCGAGCTGCAGGAGGAGAACGGCCTACGTGGCCTCGACCGGGACCGCTTCATCGCCCGCCTGGCCTACCACTACGACCAGGTCAACTACATCCACCCGTTCCGGGAGGGCAACGGCCGGGTCCAGCGGCTGTTCTGGAGCCGGGTCGCCCGTGACGCCGGGTGGCAGCTCGACTGGCGGCGCGTCCACGGCTCCGTCAACGACACCGCCTGCCAGGTCGCCTGCGAGGACCAGGACCGCAGCCTGCTCATCGCGATGTTCGAGGAGGTGGTCATCGGCCCCGTGGTCGACGACCGGGATCCGGACCGCCTGGCGTTCCGGCTGCACCCCGACGAGTCCTAGCTGGAGGCCCTCGGGGCGCGGACGAGTTGCTGCGCCACCGCCGCCAGCACGAGGGCGGCCGCCGACACCCAGAACGCCGCCCCGCCGATACCCAGGTAGATCGGCAGGAACAGCACCGGTGCCGCCGCCGAGCCGCCGAAGCGGAACGCCTGCACCGTGGAGATGAGCGAGGACCCGCCCGGCGCGTTGATCACCGCGAGGTTGACCGTGGCCTGCATCCCCTGCGCCGCCATGACCGCCGCCGCCCACGCCAGCGCCGCCACCCACGCCCACGGGGCGACCGGCAGGATCGACAGCGCCACCGCCGCGAGCAGGCCGCTGCTCACCAGCACCGCCTTCACCCCGTAGCGGTCCGCCATCGCCCCGATCCTCCGGGAGGCGAAGAACGCCGCCGTGCCACCGCACATGACCACCAGGCCACGCCCCACCGGGCCGAGCCCGAACGCGTCGCCAACCTGCAGCGACGTGAGAAACCCCAGGCCGATGATGCCCACGCCGACGACAAAGCTGGTGACCATGTGCACCAGCGTGGGCACCCAACGCACCCGGCCGACCACCTTCTGCGGCGAGGCCGCCGGCGGCGGGACGACCGGCAGCCGCACGATGAGCACATAGGCCGCGGCCGCCGCCGTGACCAGGAACGCCAGCCGCCACGTGACCAGGCTGGACAGACCCGACACCAACGGCGCCGACAACATGCCCAGCGACTGCATCGCCGCGTACGTCCCCAGTGCCGACCCCAGTTTCTCCGGCGGGGACAGCTCCCGGAGCATGTTCTGCAGCACCGGAGTGGTGAACGCGTTGGCGATGCCGATCGTCGCGTACGCCGCCAGGAACAGCCCCCACGACGGGGTGATGAGCAGCAGCAACGCCATCGGCAGCGTCACCGCATACGCCGTGAGCACCACCCGGTGCGGATGGATCCGCCGGACCAGCCGCGCGGAGACCAGCAGCATCGCGGCGAACGGGAACAGGTACGCCGACATCGTCCACGCCGCCTGGCCGACACTGATCCCGAACGTCTCCGCGAACTCCGGCAGCACCACCGCCAACGCCTGACCCGTGAACGGCCCGACGAATCCGCCGACGTAGATCGCCGCCATCTGCAGTCTCCTCATGACACCTAAACTTAGGCCGTGCCCGCCACCGTCACGCTTATCGACGCCGCCCTCCTCCCCCTCGCCGACCCCACCCGCGCCGTCGGCATGGCGTCCTACCTGCGCGACCAGTACCCCTTCCTGGGCATCCCCACGCCCGCCCGGCGGGCGGCCGTCCAGGCCCTGCTGCCCCGCACCGTCGACTGGGATCTTGTCGACGCCTGCTGGGCCCGCCCCGAACGCGAATACCAGTACGTCGCCTGCGACCACCTTAAAAAGGTAACGCTGACGGGTGAGGATCTGCCCCGGCTCCGGACGCTGGTGACGACGAAGCCGTGGTGGGACACCGTCGACGCCCTGGCAAAACCCATCGGCGCCGTGGCCTCACCGGCCGACATGGGGGCCTGGGCGGTCGACGAGAATCTGTGGGTACGACGCGTGGCCATCCTCCACCAGCTCGGCCGCCGGGTAGAGACAGACACGGACCTGCTCGGCGACATCCTGGCCGCAAACCTGGGCTCCGGCGAGTTCTTCATCGACAAGGCCATCGGTTGGGCGCTACGCGACTACTCCAAGACGGACCCCACATGGGTCCGGGGATTCCTGGCCTCGCATGAGGTGTCAGCCCTGAGCCGGCGGGAGGGGTCGAAGTACCTCTGAGCTGAGCATTCTGCCGGCAGGGAATGCTCCCCGGTCAGGGCGGGAACCGCATGTTCCACTCTTCGGAACAACTCTCGGCCTCCTGTGACCCAGGACATAGAGTCCACGTCAGTCGCGCTGATCCCACTCCGCGCGAGTTAAGACGCAGACCACATGTCACTCCCCCTGCCCCTCCCCTAGGAGCGCCCCATGACCCACACTTCCTCCATCGCCGAGGTACCGGCCGCCGAGCCCCACCGCGACCCTAAAGAACGCCGCCGCGCCATGGCCTCCAGCTTCCTCGGCAGCACTGTCGAGATGTACGACTTCCTGCTCTACGCGGCCGCCGCCGGCCTCGTGTTCCCGCAGATGTTCTTCGGCAATCTCACGCCGCTGATGGGTACGACGATCTCGTTCGCCATCCTGCTCATCGGCTACATCGCCCGCCCCATCGGCTCCATCGCCTTCGGCCACTTCGGTGACAAGTACGGGCGCAAGAACGTCCTGGTGATCACCCTGATGGTCATGGGCTTCGTGTCCATCACCATCGGCCTACTGCCCTCCGCCAACCACATCGGTGTCATCGCACCCATCCTCCTGGTCATCCTCCGCCTCCTCCAGGGTGTGGCCATCGGCGGCGAGTGGGCCGGTGCGGCACTGATGTCCATGGAGCACGCCACGGAGAAGAACAAGGGCTTCGGCGCATCCCTGGCCATCGCCGGCGGGCCGGCGGGCATGATCCTGTCCACGCTGGTCCTCGCCATCTTCGCCGCCATCTCCGGTGACAACTTCGCCAACCCCGAGAAGTACTTCGTCACCGACTGGGGTTGGCGCATCCCGTTCCTGTTCTCCGCGGCCATCGTCATCATCGGCCTGTACCTGCGCAGCCGCGTCAAGGAGTCCCCGGAGTTCGAGGCCGCCCGCAAGGCCGGCAAGGTCCAGACCGGTATCCCGATCGTCCGCCTGTTCAAGGAGTCCCCGCGCGAGATCTTCATCGGAGCCGTCGCCGGAATGGCCAGCCTCTTCCTGCAGGGCCTGCAGGCGGCCTTCCTGGTCCCGTTCATCGTGGACAGCACCGCCGACACGGCCGACCCCGTCTCCCGCTCCTCCGCCCTGATGATGATGACGGTGGGTTCCGTCGGCGCCCTGTTCCTCATGCCCTACCTCGGCCACCTCACGGATCGGCGGGCGGGTCCCCGGGTACGCCACCGGGGTGGGCAAGGCGATCATGGCGTGGGACGAGAATCTGACGGAACGGACCATCGAGAAGGGGTTCTCCAGGTGGACCCGGAACACGATCACGGACCCGGACGAGTTCCGTCAGGTACTCGCCCAGGTCCGTGAGGAGGGGCTGGCCTACGACCGGGAGGAGATCTCGGCCGGGCTGAGCTGTGTGGCGGCGCCGATCTTCGGGCGGGGCCCGGTTCCCGTCGCGGCGATGTCGGTGTCAGGCCCCACGGCGACGTTCACGGCCGAGGACCACATTCCCGGGCTACGCCGGATCACCGCGGCGGCGCCCAAGGCCTACAAGGCGGCGGTCCGGGAGTAGCTCTCTCAGGCGTTCTGCTTCTGCAGGTCGACGGCGACGTCGATGATCATGTCCTCCTGGCCACCGACATAGCCACGGCGGCCGACCTCGCGGAGGATGTCGGCGGCGGGCACGCCGTAACGGTCCTGCGCACGCTCGGCGTGGAAGAGGAACGAGTTGTACACGCCCATCTGGCCCTGGACGATGGAGCCGCGGTCCATCATCGGCAGACGATCGACCATCGGCTTGAGCACGTCCTCGGCCGCGTTCTGCAGGGCAGCCGGGTCGACGCCGCCGATGTCGATGCCCAGGCGGTCGAACACGGTGGCCAGGACCTCGAGCGGGGCGTTACCCGCGCCAGCGCCGAGGCCGTAGAGGGTGCCGTCGATCTGGGTGGCACCGTTGCGGACGGCGAGCAGCGAGTTGGCCACACCGAAGCCGAGGTTCTGGTGGCCGTGGAAACCGACCTGGGCGTCATCGCCGATCTCGTCGACGAGCGCCTTGACGCGGTCGGCGGCACCCTCCATCACCAGGTAACCGGAGGAGTCGACGACGAAGACGCACTGGCAGCCGGCATCGACCATGATGCGGGCCTGCTTGGCCAGCTCGGCGGGCTCAAGGCGGTGGGAGAGCATGAGGAATCCGCCGGTCTCCAGGCCGAGTTCGCGGGCGGCCTGGAAGTGCTGGATGGACACGTCCGCCTCGGAACAGTGGGTGGCGATGCGCACCAGGGAAATGCCCCGCTTCTGTGCTTCCTTGAGGTCGTGGATGGTGCCCACGCCCGGCAGGAGGAGTGCCGCGATCTTGGCGTTCTTCGCCTCGTCGACCGCAGCCTCGATGAGGTCGAGGTCCGAGGTGTGGGAGAAGCCGTAGTTGAAGGTGGAGCCACCGAGGCCGTCGCCGTGGGTGACTTCGAGCATCTCGACGCCCGCGTCATCCAGCGCCCGGACGATGGTGCGGACCTGCTGTTCGGTGTACTGATGTCGGACGGCGTGGGAGCCGTCGCGCAGGGTGGTGTCGTTGAGCCTGATCTTGGTCATGATGTCGTTTCCCCTGTTACTTGGCGGCCGCGGTGAGCAGCTCGGCGTACTTGTCGGCGGTGGCGACCGCTGCGGACGTGATGATGTCGAGGTTGCCGGCGAAGTCCGGCAGGTAGTCGGCGGCGCCCTTGACCTCGATGAGGACGGTGACGCGGGCCCAGCCGTTCCAGTCGTCGCGGGCCTCGTCGAACTGCGGCTCCGCAGTGAGGCGGTAGCCGGGCACGTAGGCCTTGACGTTCTCCACCATGGTCTCGATGGACTCGCGGACGCGGTCCTGCAGTTCGCCGGGGACGCCGGCTTCGGCCGGGAGGGCGCAGTAGACGGTGTTGCGCATCATCATGGGCGGCTCGACCGGGTTGAGGACGATGACGACCTTGCCCTTCTTCGCCCCGCCGAGCTTCTCCAGGGCGGAAGAGGTGGTCTCCACGAATTCGTCGATGTTGGCGCGGGTGCCCGGGCCGGCGGACTTGGAGGCGATGGAGGAGACGACCTCGGCGTACTCGACCGGCACCACAGAGGAGACGGCCTTGACGATCGGCGTGGTGGCCTGTCCGCCACAGGTGATCATGTTGACGTTGTCGACGGTGCTGAGATCATCCAGGTTGACGGACGGGCACAGGTACGGGCCGACGGCGGCCGGGGTGAGGTCGATGGCGCGGATGCCGGCCTCGCGGTACTTCGGGGCGTTGGCCTCGTGTGCCTTGGCGGAGGTCGCCTCGAACACCAGGTCCGGCTTCGGATCCTGCTGAACCAGCCAGTCCACACCTTCGTGGGAGGTGGTGACTCCGAGATCGCGGGCACGGCGCAGGCCGTCGGACTCGGGGTCGACGCCGACCATGTAGATGGGTTCGATGTTCTTGGAATTGTTGAGCAGCTTGATCAGCAGGTCGGTGCCGATGTTGCCGGGGCCGACGATAGCGGCCGTGAGCTTGAGAGACATGTGAACCTTCTTCAGTGAAATGAGGACTTAGATGAACGTCGCGGACAGTCGGCCGTAGGGCCCGTAGTCGACGTCGACGCGCTGGCCGGCGACGACGGGGGTGGCACCGCAGAAGCTGCCGGTGAGGACGATGTCGCCGGCCTTGAGCGGAACTCCCTGCTCCCCGAGGACGCCGGCGAGCCAGTGCAGGGGTGCCAGCGGGTGGCCCATGACGTCGGAGCCGGTGCCGGAGCCGGCCAGGTCGCCACCGATGCTCATCTCCGCGGTGACCTTCGGGAGGTCCTCGAGGGAGACGTCGACGGGGGTGCGGTCGAGGATGACGGCGCCGCAGGAGGCGTTGTCGGCGACGGTGTCCACCAGGCGGATGTCCCAGTCCCGGACGCGGGAGTCGATGATCTCCACCGCCAGGTGGGTGGAGGCGATGGCGGCGTGGACGTCCTCGATCGTGGCGTCGGCAGCGAGGTCACTGCCGAGGATGAAGGCGAGTTCGGGTTCCACCTTCGGGGCGATGAAGCGGGAGACCTCGATGTCGGCGCCGTCGGCAAAGACCAGGTCGTCGGTGAAGAAGCCGAAGTCGGGGCTGTCCACGCCCAACTGCTGCTGCATGGCCAGGGAGGTCAGACCGATCTTGCGGCCGACGACGGTGCGGCCGGCGTCAATGAAGGCCTGCTCCTGGAGCTGCTGGATCCGGTATGCGCCGTCGAGGTCAAGCCCGTCGACGGTCTCACGCGGGGGCGCGATGGGGTCACCGGTGCGGTAGGCGTCGAGCAGATCCTTGGCGACGCCGTCGAGGACATTGTCTGCGGTCATGGTCACTGTCCTTTCCTTATCGGGCGATCATGAGGCCGAAGCCGGCGACGAACTCGGGAATCGGCCGGTAGAACTCGTACTCCACCTGGTACCCGCCGTTGGCGGCGGCGAGCGCGGAGAAACCGGCGACCCAGGTGCGGACCTCGTGGGAGGAGTTTCCGGCGTCCTCGGCCATCTGGGCGGCGGTGTAGTGGTCGAAGCGGGCCGGATCAGCGGAGGCGCAGTCCGCCATGAACTTCTGGTCCCACTCCGGGTTGATGTCGATGATCCCGGTCTCGGCGGCGTTGGCCTTGCCGGCGGCGATGACGCGTGCCTCACGGGCGTCGCGGTCGGCCTGGTCGGGGTGGCCGTGGAGCAGGAACTCCTTCTGGGCGTCGGTCGCCTCGGCCCAGCGCGGCAGCGGCGGGTCATGGGACAGGCCACCGGAGGCGATCATGAGGACCTTCTTGTCCAGGTTGGCCGCCCACGTGCCCACGGCCTCGCCGAGCAGGCGGATCCGCTCCATCGCCGCGAAGGGGTGGGCCACACCGTTGACGAAGATCGGGATGACCGGCTTGGCGGTGAGGGAACCGAACATGAGCTCCACCGGCTGGGCACCGCCATGATCGATGACCATCTCACGGGAGATGGCCACGTCCACGCCCTGATCGATGATGAACTGGCCGAGGTCCTCGGCCAGTTCCACGGGGACGTCGAAGGGACCGGCGGTGGTCTTGTAGTCGCCCATGGATTCGGCGGCGTACCCGACGCAGAACTGCGGGAGGAGGGTGTAGAAGAAGCCGTTGAAGTGGTCCGGGGTGAACACCAGGACCAGATCCGGGTCGTAGTCCGCGATGGTGCGGCGGGCGGTCTCGAACGACTCCTCCAGCGCGGACGCGACATCGGGCTGGGGGTCGTTGATGCCCAGCAGCGGGCTGTGGGACATGGCCAGCAGTGCGACGCTCATGTGATTGCTCCTGAAATGTGTGGTCGGTCGGGTAGCTGGGCCTGAGTGTAGGGAGGATCACTCACCCGGAGTGGGATCGTCCCGTTCCCCGGAACGGCCTATTCTTGTCGCATGGAACGGATCTATTCGCCGTTGGACATCTACCTGGACAACGAAACCGATCGGCCCGATGTTTTCACCATGGTGTTCACCTTCAGCTTCTCGGGTAACACGCCACCGAGGTCGCTGCTGCTCAGTCGGGGCCCGGAGGATCCGGCGGGGATGGTGTGGATCCAGCCGGATGATGAGGAGCACGGGTTCGCGGCGGCTGACGTGCAGTGGCAGGTTGACGGCCTGGTGCTGACGCTCACCCTGTCGGGCGAGGACCGCTTCTACTGGGACGGTTCCCGCACGATGAGGATCGAGCTGTTCGAGACCCGGGTCGACGGCGTGAACTCGTGTCTGTCCAGCATTTTTGAGCCGCCGGTTTTGGAACCTCCCGCCGACCGGTGATAGATTGGCAGCGTCTCGGCGAGGGCCTTCTGGGGCCGTTATCGACGCGATTGCGATTCACATGGTTTTCAGCCTGCGATGACTCGACGAGGACACGTTCATTTCCTTGCACCAGAGTCGGTCGCGGGCCTTTGTTCTTTCAGGGGCGCGGCCGCACCAATTACAGGAGCACCACATGGCCAAGTACCCCACCCTGACCGCTACCGCCCGTGAAGAGTTCGGCAAGGGCTTCGCCCGCCGCCTGCGTCGTGACGGCCGCATCCCCGGCGTCATCTACTCCGGCGCCACCGAGAACGTCCACTTCTCCGTGGACCGTCTCGAGTTCACCGCTGTCGTGCGTAACGACGGCGCGAACGCCATCGTCGAGTTCGACATCGACGGCGAGAAGCACCTCACGATGGTCAAGCACGTCGACCAGAACGTCCTCACCTTCGACATCGACCACGTCGACATGCTCGCCATCAAGCGCGGCGAGCGCGTCGAGGTCGAGGTCCCGGTCGAGGTCGAGGGCGAGCCGGAGCCGGGCCTGATGTACGTCCAGGATGCCGACGTCATCCTCGTCGAGGCTGACGTCCTGGAGATCCCGGACTCCTTCACCGTCTCTGTCGAGGACCTGGGTCTGGAAGACAAGATCTACGCCGAGAACGTCACCCTCCCGGAGGGTGTCACCCTGGTCGCCGATCCGGAGACCCTCATCGTCTCCATCACCGTCCCGGAGGAGGAGCCGGAGGAGACCGACGCCACCGAGGAAGGCGCCGGCAAGGAAGAGATCGCCGGCGAGGAGGGCTCCGAGTCCGCACCGGAGACCACCGGCGAGGGCGAGGAGTAGACCACTCCCCGCTTCCTGGTCCGACCCCCGTCCGAGCTGCCCCGCGCAGCCCGGACGGGGGTCGTCCCGTTGATGTGCGACAATCATGCCCGTGACTGACTCTCCGCTCCTCATCGTCGGCCTGGGCAATCCGGGCGCCCAGTATGCCGCCACCCGCCACAACGTGGGGGTCATGGTGCTCGAGGAACTGGCGTCGCGGACCTCGCCGATGCCGGCCAGCTTCTCCGTGCACAAGCGCTCCAACACGGAGATCGCCGAGACCCGCCTGGGTGGCCGCCGGGTGGTGCTGGCCCGGACCAGGTCGTACATGAATCTCTCGGGCGGCCCGGTCAAGGCGCTGGCGACGTTCTTCAAGGTGACGCCGGCTGAGGTGGTGGTCATCCATGACGAGCTGGAGCTTGACTTCGGTCAGGTGCGGCTGCGGCTCGGGGGCGGGGATCACGGGCACAACGGCCTGCGGTCGGTGACGCAGTCATTGGGGACGAAGGAGTACCAGCGCCTGGCGGTGGGGATCGGGCGGCCGCCGGGGCGGATGGATCCGGCGGCGTTCGTGCTCAAGCCGTTCTCCAAGCAGGAGGCGGCGGAGCTGCCGTTCCTGTGTTCGGACGCGGCGGATGAGCTGGAGCGCAGTCTGTAGGAACGGCGAACCGCCGGTGCCCACGCGGGGTACCGGCGGCGTCGATAAGCGGGAGTCTAGACGGTGATCTGCTCCTCGTCCTTGCCGTCGCGCAGGCGGGCGATCTTGTGGAGGTTGTACTCCCACTCCTTCAGCTCGGCGGGGAGCTCGCCCTTGGCCGGGTCCTGCAGGTACTCGCGGCGCTCGGCGTCGTAGTCCCACAGCCAGTCGACGTAGGGGAACCAGCTGGCGCGGCCGGCCTGGCGGAAGGTCTCGTTGCGGATGAGGCGGGACAGGCCGTCGACGTGCCACAGCTCGCCCCAGAAACGGCCGGTGGTCTGGATGCGGGCGCAACGCGGTGCGCGCTCGCCGGAGACCTCGCGGAGCACGTCACCCCAGACCAGCTCGCCGTCAGAGGCGGCCTGGGAGGCGTAGAGGGCGAGGCACTCGGCGTCCTCCATGGCCATGACCGCGCCGGAGGCCAGGTACTGCAGCGGCGGGTGGGCGGCATCGCCCATGACGATGACACGGTCGGAGACGACCCAGTCCATGAGCGGCTCGCGGTCGGCCATCTGCCACCAGGTGTCCAGCCACATGTGGTGCAGGCGGCCCTGGAGGAACTCGTGGGTGTGGCCGTAGGCCTGGCGGAACTCGTCGTTGTTTCCCCAGTCCTCCGGGACCTCGGTGCCGTTGGTCAGCGCCTCGAGGTAGCGCGGCGACTGGAACACAGCGACCTGGTTGAGCAGCTGTCCGTGACGCAGCGGGTACTGGATGAAGTGGCAGCGCGGGCCGATGTAGCCCACGACGTCCTTGAGGTCCTTCATCTCCGGATCACTCGGCAGGTCGGAGGTGCCGCGGTAGGCGACGTAGGCCGACGGGACCGGCTCGTCCTGGACCAGTTCCTTGCGGAAGACGGAGTGGATGCCGTCGAAGGCGAGCATGAGGTCGGCCTCGACCTGTTCGGCGCGGCCGTCGGCACGGTGCTCGAGGCGGACGGTGACGCCGTCGTCCTTCGTGTCCGCCCCCAGGACCTGGACGCCGTTGACCAGCTCGGCACCGGCCTCCTTGGCTGCCTCGACGAGGATGGACAGCAGGTCGGAGCGGTGGATGACCAGGTAGCGGCCGCCGTAGTGCTGCTGGAACTCCTCGCCGAAGTCCATGGTGAGGATCGGCTCGGTGGTGATCGCGTCGCGGAACTGCATGCGCTCGGGCAGGTAGCCGGCCTCGAAGACCTTGTCCTTGAGGCCCCACTTCTCCAGCATCTTCACGCCGTGCGGGCCGATCTGCAGGCCGGCTCCGACCTCCTTGAACTCGGGGGCACGCTCGTAGAGGGTGACGTCGGCGCCACGCAGGGACAGTGCCAGGGCGCCGGAGGCACCGCCGATACCTCCGCCGGCGATGACGATCTTCTGGCCCGTGAGCTCATCGGTGATGGTGAGAGACATGATGATTGGTTCCTTTCAGGTGCGGGTGATGTCAGCGCGGGTCGGAGGTGGAGGAGATGACGGTCGTCGTCGGGTTGGGCATGCGCTTGTGGATGAAGAACAGCACGACCAGCGACAGGGAGGACAGCAGGGCGGAGACCGCGAACAGCAGGTAGTTGGAGCCGACACCGAGGTTCCAGTTGAGCAGCAGGCCGGCCAGCTGCGGGGCGACGACGGCACCGATGCGGCCGACGCCGAGGGCCCAGCCGAGGGCGGTGCCGCGCAGGTTGTGCGGGTAGAAGCCGGCGACGGCGGCGATGATGAGGATCTGGGTGCCGTGGGTGCCCACGCCGGCGAGGACGAGGATGACGTAGACGGCGAGGATCGGCGGCTCCGTGAGCAGGAGCAGCAGGGCGCAGCCGGCGACACCGGCGGCGACGGCGCCGGACTTCAGCGGCCCGAAGCGGTCGCCGGCCCAGGCGGTGACCACGGAGCCGAGGATGGCGCCGAGGTTGAGGGCGAGGGTGAAGTTGAGGGCGGCGCCGAAGTCGTAGCCCGCGGTCTGCATGAGGCGAGGCAGCCAGGTGCCCAGGCCGTACCAGGCCAGCAGGGTGACGAAGGTGGCGATGGCGAACCAGATGGAGATGGCCATGTACTTGCCGGTGAGCAGGTCCTTGAACCCGGCCTCCTCGTCGGTGCCCTCGCGGCGGGCGTGGTCGGCGCGGATGGCGTCGTCGGAGGGGATGACCTTCATGGCGATGGGCAGGCCCACGACGAGCGGGACCAGCGCGAGCAGGAACATGAAGCGCCAGCCCCAGTCCTCGTGGGAGGGGACGATGAACTGGGCGAGGACGGCGGCGATGGAGCCGCCGAGCGGGACGCCGGACATCATGACGGTCGCCCAGGCGGACATGGTCTTGCGCGGCACCAGGTCGGAGGTCATCGCGTTGACGGACGGGACGAGGCCGCCGAGGCCGATGCCGGCGAGCAGGCGGAACGCGCCGAACATCCACGGGTTGAGGGCGAAGGCACAGAGGAGGGTGAACACGGACAGCACGATGACGGAGCCGATGACGGCGAACTTGCGGCCGCGGCGGTCGGACAGCCGGCCGACCCAGACCGCGCCGATGACCATGCCGAGGAACGCGGTGGAGCCGATGGTGCCGGCCTGGGCTGAGTTCAGGCCCCACTCCTCCATCAGCTCCGACTGAACGGTGCCGTAGACGATGAGGTCGTAGCCGTCGAAGACGACGAAGAACCAGCCGATGAGAACGGCTGCCAGCCGGCGGCCACTGATGCCGAGGATGGTCAGCCCGTTGCTGCCACCCATACCGGGGGCAGCGGAGTCCGCGGCCGCTCCGGCGGCGGTGGACCCCGTGTGGGGTGTATCGGAGATGGGAGCCATACGCACATCATCGGGGTGATGGGGGTTACAATCAAAGAGATTCCATATAGCGGAAGGTATGACGATGACGAGCCTCGGTCCCACCCACGGCCCACCCCCGCGCGAGTTCCTGCAGTCGGTCGACCTGTCCCTGACCCTCATCCTCATGCTCCGGGATCTGGGATCGCTCACCATAACGGGGGCGGCGGAGGAACTGGAGGTGAGTGCCTCGACGGTGCACCGCTCCATGGCCATGCTGGTCTACCGCGGCTTCGCCACCCGCAGCGAATCGCGTACCTACCTCCCCGGCCCGGCCCTGAGCTCGTCGAGCCTGCAGCCCGGGGTGGGCAGCGAACTCATCGCCGCCTGCGCCTCCCACATGGCGGCCATCGGCGCCGAGACCGGGGAGACGACGAATCTGCTGGTCCTGGTGGGCAACAAATGCCACTTCCTCCACACGGTCGAGGGAACGCTCCCGGTCCGGGTGGGCTCCCGTCGCGGCCAGGTGATGCCGGCCGACCAGAACTCCGGCGGCCTGGCCATGCTGGCGGAACGCTCCGCTGCGGAGCTGCGCGCCCTCTACCCCTCCCTCCCCGACGCGGAGTTCGACGCCCTCCGGCGGAAACTCCACCGCACACGCACCCGGGGCTTCGCCATCAACAACGGCCTCTACGAACATGACGTCTCAGCCGTGGGCGCGTGCCTGCTCAACGACCTCGGCGACATCCTCGGAGGGGTCACCGTCTCCGTCCCCACCGGCCGCTTCCGGGGCGTGCACCGCCGTTGCGCGGAATCGCTGACCAAGCACACCCGGGACCTCAACCGGAAGCTGGAGGGAGCGCGGTTCACGGCACCGTCCCTCAAGGGGTGAGAGCGGGTGAGATGCCCGGGAACGCGCGGGCACCCGGTGCGCACGGGGAGGCTACGAGGACTCTATGGGGGGACGTCGCGGGGGAGGTTACGCCACCCCCGCCCATTGATTCCGGAGAACGGAAAACCTTTGAGTCACATGCGCGGCTGCCATATGTTCGAGGTCACAACCACCCATGCGCGCACCCAGCGCGCCTCCCATCAGGAGGTTCACCCACATGAGCAACGACTCCGACTACTCCAAGAAGCACGTGGAATTTGTGGTCCCCGAGCCGACGCCTGAGGAGCAGGCCGAGCTCAACGACATGTACGCCAAGATGGACGATCTCCACATGAAGCCCCTGTGGAACCAGATCGGCGGCCTCATGCCCAACGAGCCGGACCCGCAGGCGATCGCCCACCGCTGGGACTGGTCCGAGCTGATCAAGCTGGCCCGCCGCTCCGGCGAACTCGTCCCCGTCGGCCGGGGCGGCGAGCGTCGCGCCATCGGCCTGGCCAACCCGGGTCTCGGCGGCCCGACCTACATCGCCCCCACCCTGTGGGCCGCGATCCAGTACCTGGCCCCGGGCGAGAACGCCCCGGAGCACCGCCACTCCCAGAACGCCTTCCGTTTCGTCATCGAGGGCGAGGGTGTGTGGACCGTGGTCAACGGTGACGCCGTCCCGATGCGCCGCGGCGACTTCCTGCTCACCCCGGGCTGGAACTTCCACGGCCACCACAACATCGCCACCGAGCCGATGGCCTGGCTCGACGGCCTGGACATCCCGTTCGCGTACCAGATGGACACCGGCTTCTTCGAGTACGGCTCCGAGAAGCTCACCGACGAGTCCACCCCGGACTACTCCCGTTCCGAGCGGCTCTGGGCCCACCCCGGCCTGCGCCCCCTGGCGTTCCCGGGCAAGACGAGCTCGTCGACGATCGGCCGCTACGCCTGGGAGCACACCGACGCCGCCCTCAACGACCAGCTCGCCCTCGAGGACGCCGGTTTCCCCGGTGTCGTCGGGCCGGGTCACGCCGCCATCCGCTACACCAACCCGACCACCGGTGGCGACGTCATGTCGACCATCCGGGCCGAGTTCCACCGCCTGCGCCCCGGCGCCGCCACCACCCCGATCAAGGAGGTGGGCAACCGGGTGTTCCAGGTCTTCGAGGGTTCCGCCACCATCAAGGTGGGTGAGGAGACCTTCGAGATGAACCACGGCGACGTCGTCAATGTCCCGTCCTGGAAGCTCTGGTCCATCGAGGCCGGCACCGACGGTGTCGATCTCTTCGGTTTCTCCGATCACCCGATCTTTGAGAAGCTGGATCTTGCTCGTACCTACACTCCGGAAGGAATCTAGAAAACCATGCGTCTTGCTACCATCCGCTCCGCTCAGGGCACCTTCGCCGCCCGCGTCGAGTCCGACACCACCGCCGTGAAGATCGACGGTTACGCCAACGTCGGCGACCTGCTGCAGGAGGACAACTGGCGCGAGGTTGCCGAGCAGGCTTCCGGCGACGAGGTCTCCTTCGAGCAGTCCGACCTCGAGGCCGTCGTCCCGGCCCCGAAGAAGATCGTCTGTGTCGGCCTCAACTACGCAAACCACATCAAGGAGATGGGCCGCGACCTGCCGGAGGTCCCCACCCTCTTCGTCAAGTACCCGGATGCCCTCACCGGCCCGTTCGATGACGTTCTCGTCCCCGACTACGCCAACTCCGAGCTGGACTGGGAGGGTGAGCTGGCCGTGGTCATCGGCAAGCGTGCCCGCCGCGTCAAGGAGGCCGACGCCGCCGACTACATCGCCGGCTACGCCGTGATGAACGACTACACCATGCGCGACTACCAGTACCGCACCCTCCAGTGGCACCAGGGCAAGTCCTTCGAGAAGTCCGCCGGCTTCGGCCCGTGGATGACCACCCCGGACGCCTTCGAGTTCGGCGGCGAGCTGGCCACCTACCTCGGCGACGAGAAGATGCAGACCACCCCGACCAACGACCTGGTCTTCAACCCGGCCAAGCTCATCGAGTACATCTCGCACATCTACCCGCTGGACGCCGGCGACGTCATCGTCACCGGCACCCCGGGTGGCGTCGGCCACGCCCGCAACCCGAAGCGCTACATCGGCGACGGCGACGTGGTCAAGGTCGAGATCGACGGCCTGGGCTACGTGGCCAACAAGACGGTGTTCGAGTAATGAGCGCCTCGTTCCACGACCTCCCCGTCGAGGAGCGTCTGAGCCTGACCCGTCGTGGCACCGCCCACTACTCCGGTCAGCTCGCGCTCATCGACAACGAGGACTTCGGCCGCGACACCCTCCTCGAGGGGTGGACCGTCGCGCACCTGGCCGCCCATGTGGCGTACAACGCCGCCGCGCTGTGCAACCTCATGCACTGGGCGGAGACCGGTGAGGAGACCCCGATGTACTCCTCCCCGGAGACCCGCGGTGAGGAGATCGCCTACGGCGCGACCCTCATTCCGGACGCGATCCGTAACCTCCACGACCACACCCTCGTGCGTCTCGACGTCGCCTGGCGCGACGCCACCGACGAGGCGTGGCAGGCCGAGGTCAAGACCGCCCAGGGCCGCACGGTCCCGGCGTCGGAGACCCTGTGGATGCGCACCCGCGAGGTGTGGATCCACGCCGTGGACCTGGGTGTCCGCGCCGGTTTCGAGGACATCCCCACCGTGATCCTGTCCACCCTCGTGCCGGAGATCGCCGGCAAGTGGCGCGCTGCCGGCGCCGGCGAGGGCCTGGTCATGGTCAACACCGACAACGGTGAACGCATCGAGGTCTCCCCCGGTTCAGAGACCGTCGAGGTGCAGGGTTCTCTGCCCGGCCTGGCCCGCTGGGCCGCCGGCCGTGGTTCCCAGGGCGTCACCCTGGCCGGCGGTGGCGAGGTTCCCGCCCCGCCGCGCTGGCTCTAGTCCGACGCGTATCGACGCCGCGCCCTCCCCACCGTGGGAGGGCGCGGCGTCTCGGCGAGTGCTGCGGCTGCTACTTCAGCTCGGTGGACTCCAGGCGGCGCGGGTAGATCTGCGGGCGGGCGCCGGCGACCTCCTCGACGATGCGGATGACCTGGTTGGAGTAACCGAACTCGTTGTCGTACCAGACGTAGACCACGAGGTGGTTGCCGGAGGCGATGGTGGCCAGGCCGTCGACGATGCCGGCGTGGGTGGTGCCGACGAAGTCGGTGGAGACGACCTCCGGGGAGTGGATGTAGCTGATCTGCTGGCGCAGGTTGGAGTGGAGGGAGACCTTGCGCAGGAAGTTGTTCACCTCGTCGCGGTCGACCTCGGTGTCCAGGGTGAGGTTGAGCACGGCCATGGAGACGTCCGGGGTGGGGACGCGGATGGCGTTGCCGGTGAGCTTGCCCTCGAACTCGGGCAGGGCCTTAGAGACTGCCTTGGCGGCACCGGTCTCGGTGAGGACCATGTTGAGGCCGGCGGCGCGGCCGCGTCGGGAGCCCTTGTGGAAGTTGTCGATGAGGTTCTGGTCGTTGGTGAACGAGTGGACAGTCTCCACGTGGCCGTGCTGGACACCGTAACGGTCATTGAGGACCTTGAGCACCGGGGTGATGCCGTTGGTGGTGCAGGAGGCGGCGGTGATGATCTTCTCGTCGTCGGTGATCTTGTCGTGGTTGATGCCGTAGACCACGTTGAGCAGGTCACCCTTGCCCGGCGCGGTGAGCACGACACGGGCGACACCCTTCGACTCGAGGTGCTGGGACAGGCCCTCGCGGTCACGCCAGCGGCCGGTGTTGTCCACGACGACGGCGTCGTTGATGCCGTAGGCGGTGTAGTCGACCTCGGCCGGGGAGTTGGAGTAGATCACCTGGATCTTGGTGCCGTTGGCCCAGATCACGTCGTTGTCCTTGTCCACGGTGATGGTGCCGTCGAAGGCGCCGTGGACGGAGTCGCGGCGCAGGAGGGAGGCCCGCTTGACCAGGTCGTCCTCGCCGTTCTTGCGGACCACGACGGCCCGCAGGCGGACACCGCCGTAGGTGGCCTCACGCTTGATGAGGATCCGCGCCAGCAGGCGGCCGATGCGGCCGAAGCCGTAGAGGACGACGTCGGTGGGGTAGGTCTCCGAGTGGGTGCCCACGACCTCGGCGAGCTCCTCCTCGAGGTAGGCGCGCAGGTCGGTGCCGCCGGACTTCTCGAAACCGGTGGCCAGTCGGCCCACGTCGATGGAGGCGGTGCCGAGGTTCATCTCCCCCAGCTCTTTGAGCACGGGCAGGGTCTGGGCCAGCGGCATCTCCCGGTCCGCCACGCGGCGGGCGTAGCGGTGGGCCTTGATGATGTCGATGTCGGTCGCACCGACGAGCAGTCGGCCGAAGATGGAGACGACGACGTCGTTGTTGCGGTGGAGCCTGCCGATCAGCGGCAGCATCTCCTGCGCCAGGGCGATCTTCTCGTTCCAGTCATTCTGGTTGTTCTGCTCAGTCTGCGCGTTCGCGGTCACTGGGATCCTTCCTCACTTACGGGTGGGTGTACCTCCCAGCCATCTTAGCCAACGCTTAGTGCTGGTGAGGGGCCAATGTTCGCAGAATGGACGCCGCCGATCCGCCCCGCAGCTTCTCGACGCCCGTCCCCACCAGACAGTAGGCATGACCTGCTGGATCGCCCTGCCGCAGCGGCGCCAACAACGGCGCAAGATAGGGGTACGTCGGGGGTATGTCCGGGTGGTCGCGGGTGAACTCGGTGGCCAGGCCGCGGGCCACCCGACCGGAGAAGGCACGGCTGGCCACCGACTCCCCACCGGCCCGAAGCAGCTCCCGGTTGAACCCGGAGGTCCCGGCCTCATCGGCGAGCAGGAAGGCCGAGCCGCAGGAGACCGCCACCACGCCGGGCAGCGCGAGAGTGGCCTCGACGTCCGCGGCGTCCCGGATCCCGCCGGCGGCGACGAGCGGGAGGGCGACCCCGACCTCACCGATCGCGCGGACCAGCTCCGGCAGCAGCCGCTCGTCGGGTTCCTCCTCCACCGACCACGTCGAACGGTGTCCACCGGCGTCCGGCCCCTGCACCACGAGCGCGTCGGCCCCGAGAGCAGCGGCGGTCACGGCGTCCTCCGGGGTGGTGACGGTGATCCAGGCGTCGATTCCCCGCTCATGCAGCGCGTCGATCTCCTCGCGGGTGAACGGGCCGAAGGTGGCGGAGACGACCAGCGGCGGATGCTCCGTCTCGAGGACCGCCGCGAACTTCGCGTCGAAGTCGTAGCTCAGGTCCACGTCGGGGACGGGCTCGCCGGGGGCGAGCTCGGCGGTGACCCGGGCGACGTCGTCAAGCGAGGCGAAGGGACGCTGCCGGGTGAACAGATTGACGGCGTACGGGCCGTCCACCTCCGACAACCACCCGCGGAGGGTGGACGCGGGCGCGGGGCCGGGGGCGAGAAACCCGAGCGAACCGGCGCGGGCGGCCGCGTTGACCAGCTCGGGTGTGGACGGGCCTCCCGCCATGGGAGCGACGATGACAGGTGGGATCCTCATGAGGAACAGGGTATGTGAGACACTGCCAGGCGTGTTCGAGTTCCTGAAGAGATTCCGCCGACACCCCGACGCCGACCATCGCATGCTCGCCGCCGACTGGATCGTGGTCGGCCTGGGCAACCCTGGCGCGACGTACGCCGCCACCCGCCACAACGTCGGGTACATGGCCGTCGACGACCTCCTCGCCGACCTCGGTGAGGTCCTCGAGGCGGTCCCCGGCGTCCCTGCCCACGCCACCCAGCTGCGGATCGCCGACCAGGATGTCCTGGTCCTCCGGTCGGCGACCTTCATGAACCTCTCCGGTGAGGCCGTCGCCCCGCTCGCCGAGCGTCTCGGAGTTCCGGCGGAACGGATCATCGTCATCCACGACGAACTCGACCTGCCCGCCGGCACCGTCCGCGTCAAACAGGGCGGCAACGAGAACGGCCACAACGGCCTCAAGTCCACCAGCGCGAAGCTGGGCACCCGCGACTACCTGCGCGTGCGGATCGGGATCTCCCGCCCGCCGAAGGGCATGCCCGTCCCCGACTACGTCCTCGGCCCCGTCGACGACGGCGCCGAACTCGACCGGGCAATCGCCACCGCGGCCGACGCAGTCGAGCTCATCGTCGAGCAGGGCCTGGCGAAGGCCCAGAACGTCATCCACGCCCGCTGAACCTTCAGTTCATGAGAGCTTCCTCATGGCGACTTCATTCCCGATTCATACGCCCTGACCAGCGCGTTTCGCCTTTCTGTTCGGGAAAGAAAGCTCTTGCCGAGGTCGATGTCCGGTGTTGTACTCCAGGTGTGCCCGCACAAGGCACGGCACCACCACCTCACATCCGCCAGGCACCACCTCAACCACGCAAAGGAGCACCACATGAGCATCGCAGCCATCATCGCCTCCATCATGGCGATGGTCACCTCCCTGGTCGGCGGCGTCGTCCCCGCCGGCTCGTCCATCCCCAACTTCCCCATCATCTCCGACTGGGACGACTGGGACGACTGGGACGACGACTGGGACGACTGGGACGACGACTGGGATGACTGGGACGACGACTGGGACGACTAGTCCCCGAGTCTGATCCCCGAGTCTGACCAGCACCAGAGCAACCGAGAGGGCCCCGGGTCGCAGATGTTCCTCACATCTGCGGCCCGGGGCCCTCAGCCGTTGCTAGCGTTGCATCCTCCGCCACTGGGTCCGCCACTGCCTCCGCCGCCAGGTTCGCGCATCTTGCTCACCAGCGTCCTGGCGACCTGCAGAAATGCACGCACGTCAAAGAAAGATGCGCAAGCCTGGCAGCGGCCCGACAGGACCGCAGACCGGTTACTTCGCCAGCTGGGCGATGAGCCCCTCGAGATCACCGAGCATCGTCTCGAGTTCACCAGCGCGGCGCTCCTGCGGGGCGAAGCCGTTGTCATCGACGTCGTTGAAGATGGACAGGGAGACCTGGTTGCGGACGTCGTACTGCTGGAAGTTGCCCACGATCTGGCGCCACTGCTCGACGGCGCGGACACCCTCGGCGGCGCCGTAGGAGACGAAGGCGACGGGCTTGCCGTGCCACTCCATGCCGAGGGCGTCGTAGGCGTTCTTCATGGCACCGGGCACACCGTGGTTGTATTCGGGGGTGATGAAGACGAAGCCGTCGCAGGCGTCGACGGCCCGGGACCAGCGGGTGATGTTCTCGTCGTCGTACTGCTTGTTGGCGGCGCCGGGGACGGTGGCGGAGGTGAGCAGCGGGACGTTGAACTCCTTGAGGTCGAGGACCTCGTAGGTGGCGCCTTCGCGTTGCCGGGCGGCTCCGGCGACCCACGTGCCGACGCCTTCGCCGAAGCGTCCGTCGCGGATGGATCCGATGATGATGCCGATCTTCATGCTTGTCTCCTGAGCTCAGATATTGTTGACGTGAACCCAAACTAGTGTACGCCTCCTCCCCCGGTTTCGCACGCAGTAGCCTGACGGGCATGACCACGTCACAGACCATCGTCATCACCGGCGCCTCCGACGGCATCGGCGCCGCGGCCGCCCGCCGCATCCGGGCCACCCTGCCCGACACCGACCTCGTCCTCGTCGGCCGTAACCCGGCCAAGACGCAAGCGGTCGCCACCGAGGTCGATGCGCCCTTCCATGTCGCCGACTTCTCCCGTCTCGATGAGGTCCGGAACCTCGCCGCCGAGCTGCTCACCCTCCCGCGTATCGACGTCCTCGCGAACAACGCCGGCGGCATCTTCGACGGGCCCTCCCGCACCGTCGACGGCTTCGAGCTGACCTGGCAGGTCAACTACCTCGCCCCGTATCTGCTCACGAACCTGCTGCGCCAGACCCTCCTGGATTCCCGCGCCTCGGTGGTCGGAACGTCGTCGATCGCGTCGGTCCTGTTCTCCAGGTTCGACCCGACCGATCCGGAGACGTTCGACGCCTTCTCCCCCAACCGTGCGTACGGCAACGCCAAACTCGCCACGAACTGGTTCGCCAAGGCCCTCCACGACCGGTTCCACGATCGGGGCCTGAGCACCGTCGCCTTCCACCCCGGTGTCATCGCCACGAACTTCGGAGCCGAATCCTCCGGGATCCTCCACCACGCCTACAACCTCGCCGGTGACCGGATGTTCACCCCGGCAGAACAGGGCGGGATGAACCTGGCCTACTTCCTCACCGGTGTCCCCGGGATCCACTGGGAGTCGGGTGAGTACTACAACGACAAACGCCGCCCGGGTATCCAGCGCCGGGCGGCTCGCGACCGCGACCTCATCGACTCGGTGTTCACCGAGACGGCCGAGGTACTCGGAGTTCAGTGGTGACAACCACACCGACTACGCTGGTCAACCATGAGCACCACCGCCAGCACCACCGCCGAGGCCTCACGCCGCCGCACGTTCGCCGTCATCGCCCACCCGGATGCGGGTAAGTCCACGCTGACGGAGGCGTTGGCGCTGCACGCGCACATCATCAACGAGGCCGGTGCCGTCCACGGCAAGGGTGGCCGGAAGTCGACGGTGTCGGACTGGATGGACATGGAGAAGGACCGCGGCATCTCCATCGCGTCGTCGGCGCTGCAGTTCGAGTATGCACCGGAGGGGCATGAGGGCGAGCCGTACATGATCAACCTGGTGGACACGCCGGGTCACTCGGACTTCTCGGAGGACACCTACCGCGTGCTCACCGCCGTTGATGCGGCTGTCATGCTCATTGACGCTGCGAAGGGCCTCGAGCCGCAGACGCTCAAGCTGTTCCGGGTGTGTAAGGCGCGGGGCCTGCCGATCGTCACGGTGATCAACAAGTGGGACCGGGTGGGCCGGGAGCCGCTGGAGCTGGTGGATGAGATCGTCGACGAGATCGGCCTGCAGCCGACGCCGTTGTTCTGGCCGGTCGGTATCGCGGGTGATTTCCGGGGGCTGGCCAGGGTCGGTGAGGAGGGTGAGGTCGAGGAGTACATCCACTTCACCCGTACCGCCGGTGGTTCGACGATCGCGCCGGAGGAGATCTACTCCCCTGACCAGGCGCTGGCCAAGGAGGAGGACAACTGGGAGACGGCCGTGGAGGAGGCGGAGCTGCTCGCCGCGGACGGTGCCCTGCACGACCAGGAGCTGTTCGAGCAGTGCGTGACCTCCCCGCTGATCTTCGCCTCGGCGATGCTCAACTTCGGTGTCCACCAGATCCTGGACACCCTGTGTGCGATCGCGCCCTCCCCGCGTGAGCGGGAGAGCGACCCGAAGGTCGTGGCGGCCTCGACCACCGCGATCGACGAGGTCCGGGAGATCGACGATCCCTTCTCCGGGGTGGTGTTCAAGGTGCAGGCGGGCATGGACCGCAACCACCGGGACACCCTGGCGTTCATGCGGGTGGTCTCCGGCGAGTTCGACCGTGGCATGCAGGTCACGCATGCGCAGTCGGGGCGGTCCTTCTCCACGAAGTACGCGCTGACGGTGTTCGGCCGGACGCGGGAGACGGTGGAGTCGGCGTTCCCGGGTGACATCGTCGGTCTGGTCAACGCCGGTTCCCTGGCCCCGGGCGACACGATCTACGCGGGCCGGAAGGTGCAGTTCCCGCCGATGCCGCAGTTCGCGCCGGAGCATTTTCGCACGTTGCGGGCGAAGTCGCTGGGCAAGTACAAGCAGTTCCGCAAGGCGCTGGAGCAGCTCGATTCCGAGGGCGTGGTGCAGATCCTGCGCAATGATGCCCGCGGCGAGGCCAACCCGGTGATGGCGGCGGTCGGCCCCATGCAGTTCGAGGTCATGCAGGCCCGCATGGAGAACGAGTACAACGTGGAGACCATCACCGAGCCGGTCCCCTACTCCGTGGCCCGCAAGACCGATGCCGCCTCCGCGCAGGCCCTCGGACACCAGCGTGGCGTGGAGGTGTTCACCCGCACCGACGGTGAGCTCATCGCTCTGTTCGGCGACAAGTGGAAGCTGGCGTTCGTGGAGAAGGAGCACCCGGAGCTGACGATGGAACCGCTGGTGGCGGACTAGAATGTTCGGGTTCGGCCGCAAGGAGCTGGTGGACGTCCCCGAGGACGTCACGGCCGTCACCGTCGGTTCGCTGGCGGTGCACACGGCGGAGCAGCTGGTCATCGTCACCGTGGATGCGGCGTCCGCCCCGCTGCTTATCGACGCCGCCGTCTCCCGCCGCCCGCACTCCCTCACCGCCGGTGACTCGATCATCTTCCTCATCCCGGTCAAGGACGCCCGGCTGGTGCCCGCCTACGATCCGAAGCTCGGGTGGATCATCCCGCTGACACCGGCGGTGGCCGGGAACCTGGCGGCCCAGCTCGCCGCGGGCCCGGGCGGGTACGAGATCGAGGGGATCAACCTCGCGTTCGTCATGGAGTGAGGGTTCACCCTGCAGCCCGGGGTCGGTCTTAGTATCGTCAACGGAATGAAGATTGCGATTCTCGGCGGCGACGGTTTCTGTGGCTGGCCCGCTTCCCTGCACCTGTCGGATCTCGGGCACGATGTGGTCATCGTGGACAATCTCTCCCGACGGGCCATCGACACGGAACTCGGTGCCGAATCCCTCACCCCGATCCGCAGCATCACCGAACGCATTGATGCGTGGGCCGAGGTCTCGGGCCGGACCATCGGTTTCCACCACATCGACATCGCGCAGGACTATGACGCCCTGCTGGATCTGCTCACCTACGGGGAGATCGACGCGGTCGTCCATTTCGCGGAGCAGCGGGCCGCCCCGTACTCGATGAAGAACTCGCGCAACAAGCGTTACACGGTGGACAACAACATCAACGCCACCCACAACCTGCTGGCCGCGATCGTGGAGAGTGGCCGGGACATCCACGTCGCGCATCTGGGCACCATGGGTGCGTACGGCTACGGCACCGCGGGCATGAAGATCCCGGAGGGTTACCTCGACATCGAGGTGCCCACCGATTCCGGTGAGCGCGTCGGCCAGGAGATCCTCTACCCCTCCAACCCGGGGTCGATCTACCACATGACCAAGGTGCTGGATCAGCATCTGTTCGCCTACTACGCCAAGAACGACTCCCTGCGGATCACCGATCTGCACCAGGGCATCATCTGGGGCACGAACACGGAGCAGACGGCCCGCGATGAGCGGCTGATCAACCGTTTCGACTACGACGGCGACTACGGCACCGTGCTCAACCGGTTCCTCATGCAGTCGGCGGTGGGTTACCCGCTCACCGTTCACGGCACCGGTGGGCAGACCCGCGCGTTCATCCACATCACCGACATGGTCCGTTGCATCCAGCTCGCCCTGGAGAACCCGCCGGCCGCGGGTGACCGGGTGAAGATCTTCAACCAGATGACCGAGACCCACCGGGTCCGTGACCTGGCCCGTCTCATCGCCGAGGTCTCCGGCGCCACCGTCGAGATGGTGCCCAACCCGCGTAAGGAGTCCGCGGAGAACGAGCTCCACGTGGTCAACGACGCCTTCCTTGATCTGGGTCTGGAGCCGACCACCCTGTCTGAGGGGCTGCTGCACGAGGTCGAGGACATCGCGCGCCGCTACGCCGACCGGGCGGACCTGTCGAAGATCCCCGCCACCTCGCTGTGGACGAAGGAGCAGGCCGCGGGCGCACCCCTGACCGTCGGCTGATGCGGATCACCCTGTTCACCGAGGTCTTCCTCCCGAAGATCGACGGGGTGGTCACCCGCGTGACCCGAACCCTCGACCAGCTCGCCGAGCTGGGCCACGAGGTGCAGGTCATCGCCCCGCGCTACGGTGCGGATGACCCCGACAGCTACGCCGGGTCCGACGTCATCCGGGTCCCCTCGCTGGCGTTTCCCGCCTACCCGGAGGTGCGCTACGGTTTCGGCCACCGCGGCGTCGATAAGCAGGTGCGTGCCTTCGCCCCCGACGTCATCCACGCCGTCAACCCGGTGTGGCTCGCCGGGTACGGCGTCCTCGCTTCTCGACGCCTCCGCGTCCCCCTCGTCGCCAGCTTCCACACGAACGTGCCGGAGTACACCACCGAACTCGGCATCGGGTGGCTGCGGGCGCCGGCGCAACGGGCGATCTCCTTCCTCCACTCCCGCGCCGCGGTCAACCTGTGCACCTCCGGCCCGATGGTGGACAAGGCCCGTGGGCTGGGCATGCCGAACGTGCGGCTGTGGCCGAAGGCGGTGGACACCGTCAGCTACCATCCCTCGCGACGCACCACCCGGATGCGGGAACTACTGAGCGACGGCGATCCGGCCGCCCCGCTCGTGGTCTACATCGGGCGGATCAGCCCGGAGAAGAACCTCGCCCTGCTCGGTGAGGTGATGCCGGTGCTGCGTGAGCGGGTGCCCGGCGCGCGTCTGGCTCTCGTCGGTTCCGGTCCGGGCGTCGATGACCTGCGGTCACGCCTCGACCCGGCATGGTCGACCTTCACCGGTTACCTCTCGGGCGCTGACCTGGCGGCCGCCTTCGCCAGTGGGGACGTGTTCGTCTTCCCCTCCCACACCGAGACCCTCGGCCTGGTGGCGCTGGAGTCGATGGCCTCCGGGGTGCCGGTGGTGGGTGCCCGGGCGGGTGGTATCCCCTTCGTCATCGACGATCACGAGACCGGGATCCTCGTCGACGCGGACGCTTCCCCCGGTGACTGGGCCGGGCGGTTGGCCGAGGTGCTCACCGACCCGTCCCTGCGAGAGCGGTTGTCGACGGCGGGACGGGCGGAGGCCGAACGTCACTCCTGGCGGGAATCCACCCTCGGCCTGGTCCGGGCGTATGAGGACGCGATCATGATGCACCCGTAGGGAAATTTTGCACGGGGTGTGCACACTTGCCTAGACTGTGCAGCGTTTGCTGTCCACCCCTTCCCACCTAAGGATCCCGCCCACCCATGGCCTCATTCCTCTACCGTCTCGGCAGCCTCGCCTACCGCAAGAAATGGCCCTTCCTCGCGGTCTGGCTCGTGCTGCTCATCGGCGTCGGCGCGCTCGCGGGCGCCTTCGCCAAGGCCCCGTCCACCACGTTCACCATCCCCGGCCTCGACTCCGTCACCACCATGGAGAAGATGCAGGAGCGCTTCCCCGACGCCGAGGACGCCACCAACGCCCCCACCGGCAACATCGTCGTCCAGGCCCCCGACGGCCGGACGCTGACCGACCCGGAGGTGCAGGCCGAGGTCAACGAGATGCTCGATGAGGTCCGCAGCGCCGGTGTCCTGGAGAACCCGGAGACCGTCGTCGACCCGGTCCTCGCCGCCCAGGGCATGCAGGCCCAGATGGTGCCCGAGCTCGAGGCCCAGGGCACCCCGCCGGAGAAGATCGCCGCCGACATCGCCGCGGTCAGCCCGCTCAGCGAGGACGAGACCACCGGCGTCATCGGCGTCACCTTCGACGCCGAATCCGTCATGGACATCTCCAGCGAGGACATGGCCGCCGTCACCGGCGTCCTCGACCGCTACAACGACGGTGACCTCACCGTCGTCTACAACGGCAACGCCTTCGGCGCCGCCGCCACCGAGATCAGCTTCACCTCCGAGGCCATCGGCCTGGCCGTCGCCGCGATCGTCCTGCTCATCACCTTCGGCTCCTTCGTCGCCGCCGGCATGCCGCTGATCTCCGCGATCATCGGCGTGGGCATCGGCATCCTCGGTGTCCAGCTGGCCACCGCGTTCTCCGACGACATCAACGAGATGACCCCGGTCCTGGCCTCGATGATCGGTCTGGCGGTGGGCATCGACTACGCGCTGTTCATCGTCTCCCGCTTCCGCAACGAGCTGGTCCAGGCCGCGGGCGGCAATGATCTCGAACCGAAGGATCTCGCCGAGCGCCTCCGCGGCATGTCCGTGGCCACCCGCGCCCACGCCATGGGCATGGCCGTGGGCACCGCCGGCTCCGCCGTCATCTTCGCCGGCCTCACCGTGCTCATCGCACTCGCCGCGCTGTCCATCATCAACATCCCCTTCCTCACCGCCATGGCGCTGGCGGCCGCCGCCACCGTCGCCATCGCCGTCCTCGTGGCCCTGTCCTTCCTGCCCGCACTGGTGGGCCTGCTGGGCACCAGGGTCTTCGCCGCCCGCGTCCCGGGTGTCACGGCCCCGGACCCGGAGGACGAGACCCCGACCATGGGCCTGCGCTGGGTCCGCCGGATCCGTCAGCGCCCCGTCGCCCACCTCGTCGTCGGCGTCGTGCTGCTGGCCCTGCTGGCCATCCCGGCCGTCAACATGCGCCTGGCCATGCCCACCGACGGCACCGCCACCCCGGGAACCCCACCGCGCATCGCGCACGAGATCACCGAGGACGCCTTCGGCCCGGGCCGTAACGCCCCGATGATCGCGCTTGTCGACACCGCCGAACTCCCCGCCGAACAACGCCCCGCCGCCGTGGGCACCGCCGTCGAGCAGTTCCTGGCCACCGACGGCATCACCAACGCCCAGATCGTGGCCACCACCGAGGACCTCGACACCGCCCAGGTGCTCCTCACCCCGGACTTCGGTGCCACCAACCCGCGCACCTCCGAGACCCTGGAGACCCTGCGTGCGGATGAGGCCGACTACGCCGAGCAGACCGGGGCCACCTACGGCATCACCGGCGTCACCCCGATCTTCGACGACATCTCCGACCGGCTCCAGGATGTCCTCCTGCCCTACATCGCGATCGTCCTGGTCCTCGCGTTCCTCGTCCTGCTGCTGGTGTTCCGCTCCATCTGGGTCCCGCTCATCGCCGCCCTCGGCTTCGGCCTGTCCGTCGCCGCGACCTTCGGTGTCACCGTCGCCCTGTTCCAGGAGGGCTGGTTCGGCATCATCGGTGACCCGCAGCCGCTGCTGAGCTTCCTGCCCATCATGCTCATCGGCCTCGTCTTCGGCCTGGCCATGGACTACCAGGTCTTCCTGGTCACCCGCATGCGTGAGGGCTGGTCGCGCGGCAAGACCGCCGGCAACGCCGCCGCCAACGGCTTCAAGCACGGCGCCCGCGTGGTCACCGCCGCAGCACTGATCATGATCTCCGTGTTCGCCGCGTTCATGCTCCAGGACATGGTCTTCATCAAGACCATGGGCTTCGCCCTGGCCGCCGCCGTGTTCTTCGACGCCTTCATCGTCCGCATGATGATCATCCCCGCGACGATGTTCCTCCTCGACGAGCGCGCCTGGTGGCTGCCCGGCTGGCTCGACCGGATCCTGCCGAAGGTCGACGTCGAGGGTGAGGGCATCCGGGAGTACACCGCCGACGACTCCGAGGTCCGGGCCGCCGCAGCCGCCCAGTCCGGCTCCACCGCCGTCTCCGCCCGCTAGGCAGCAGGCACATGTCCGGACTGAGAGAGACCAAGAAAGCCGCGACCCGGACGACCATGTCCCGGGCCGCGGCGCGGCTGGCCCTGGCCGGCGGCGCCGAGAGCCTCACGGTCGCCGCGGTCTCCGACGCCGCCGGCGTGTCCCCGCGCACGTTCCACAACTACTTCACCTCGATGGAACAGGCGCTGCTCGAGTTCATCGTCGACCGGTCGACCACCCTGGCCCGCCTACTCAACGACGTCCCAGCCGAGGTCGGGCTCTTCGACGCGGTGGAACAGGTCGCCATCGACCAGCTCCGCACCTCCGGAGATGACGGGGACGTCGATTCCCTGGCGGCCCTGTTCCGCCTGGGGGACGTGCTCCAGACCATCACCGGATCGGCGGGCCGCCCGGAGTACCCGGAGCACATGGACCCCATCGTCGAGACGGTGCTCCCCCGCTTCGCCGGGGCCGACCGCTTCACCTCACAGGTGGCGATCAACACCGCCGTCACCGTCGCCCGCACCGCCCTGGAGACGTACTACGCGCTACCCGAGCCACGTGACCCCGAGGACGGGGTGACGCTGCTGCACCGGGCGTTCAGCGTGGTGCGCCTGGAGTAGGAGCCTGGGCCGCATCCGCGCATCTGCTGACGTCCGACGTCTACGACCTGGGGTTTCGCCAGGGACGCAGAGAAGGATGCGCGGATCCGGTCAGGGTCAGTCCGCCGGAGCCTCGACCGGGGATTCGGTAACGACGATGCCGTCCGAATCGGCGTAGAGGATGTGGCCGGGCACGAAGTCGACGCCACCGAAGGAGACGGTGACGTCCTTCTCCCCCGCCCCGTCCTTGGCGGACTTCCGCGGGTTGGTGCCCAGGGCCTTGGTGCCGAAGTTCATCGTCGCCACGACCGCCGAGTCACGGATCGCACCCCGGATGACCACCCCGGACCAGCCGTTCTCGACACCGGCCGCGGCGATGAGATCACCCATGAGGGCGGTGTGGACGGACTCGTCACCGTCGACGACGAGCACGCCTCCGTTGCCCGGGGAGTTGAGCGTCTTCTTCACCAGGCCGTTGTCCTGGAAACACCGGATCGTGGTGATGGGCCCGCAGAACTCGGTGACCCCGCCGAAATCACCGAACTGGGTGTCGCAGGAACGGACATCCTCGCCGATGATGTCGACGAGGTCGGCGGTGGGGATGAAGGTGATGGTCATGGGGTCAGCCTTTCGGTGTGGGGAGGTGCGGTGCGGGGATGGGAGGGGCGTCGATAAGCGAGAAGCGGCGTGCGCCGTGATTGCTCACGATGCACGCCGCTTACCGGTGGTGACGGTCTGTTCCTAGTGGAACTGGCCTTCCTCGGTGGAGCCCTTGAGGGCGGTGGTGGAGGAGGTCGGGTCAACGGTGGTGGCGATGGTGTCGAAGTAGCCGGCACCGACCTCACGCTGGTGCTTGACGGCGGTGAAGCCGCGCTCCTCGGCAGCCTTGAACTCGCGGTTCTGCAGGTCGACGAAGGCGGTCATACCCTCGCGGGCGTAGCCGTAGGCCAGGTCGAACATGCCGTAGTTGAGGGCGTGGAAGCCGGCCAGGGTGATGAACTGGAAGGTGAAGCCCATCGCTCCGAGCTCCTTCTGGAACTTGGCGATCTCGTCGGCGTCCAGGTGAGCAGACCAGTTGAAGGACGGGGAGCAGTTGTAGGACAGCAGCTGGTCCGGGAACTCCTCGTGCACGCCGTCGGCGAACTTCTTGGCCAGCTCGAGGTCCGGGGTACCGGTCTCCATCCAGATCATGTCGGCGTACGGAGCGTAGGACTTCGCACGGGCGATGCAGGGCTCGAGGCCGTTCTTGACGTGGTAGTAACCCTCGGCGGTGCGCTCACCGGTGACGAACGGCTTGTCGCGATCATCCACATCGGAGGTGATGAGGGTCGCGGCCTCGGCGTCGGTGCGGGCGATGACGACGGTCGGGGTGTTGGACACGTCGGCTGCCAGGCGGGCGGAGGTCAGGGTACGGATGTGCTGCTGGGTCGGGATGAGGACCTTGCCGCCGAGGTGGCCGCACTTCTTCTCCGAAGCGAGCTGATCCTCCCAGTGGGTGCCGGCGGCGCCGGCGGCGATCATGGCCTTCTGCAGCTCGTAGACGTTGAGGGCGCCACCGAAGCCGGCCTCGCCGTCAGCGACGATCGGGACGAGCCAGTTGTCGACGGAGTCATCGCCCTCGACGCGGGCGATCTCGTCGGCGCGCAGCAGGGCGTTGTTGATGCGGCGGACGACGTTCGGCACGGAGTTGGCCGGGTACAGGGACTGGTCCGGGTAGGTGTGGCCGGAGAGGTTGGCGTCACCGGCGACCTGCCAGCCGGAGAGGTAGACAGCCTGCAGACCGGCGCGGACCTGCTGGACCGCCATGTTGCCGGTGAGGGCGCCGAGGGAGTTGATGTAGGAACCGTCGCGCTTGGAGACCTTGTCCCAGAGGATCTCGGCACCACGGCGGGCGAGGGTGTGCTCCTCGATGACGGTGCCCTGGAGCTCTGCCACCTGCTCGGCGGTGTAGTCGCGGGTGATGCCTTCCCAGCGGGGGTTCTCGTCCCAATCCTTCTGGATCTCAGCTGCGGTGCGTGCCTGGCCGGTAGTGGTCATGTCGAGGACTCACTTTCCTGTCTTCGGTCGCCGGACGCGGTTGCCTCCGGCGGGGGTTTGGAGGAGGTTCCACCTGCGAACGTCGTGATCGTGATCCGGTGTCGTTTTCGGTGGCGTGGTTCACAGCGTGCTGCATAAAGTGCGCCCCGTCAATGGGTTCCACAGTCCAAATTGTGTGCGGGGGTAACGGGTGATTTTGCTAACTTTGTAAATGCCACAAGCGAAGAAGTCGGAATGTCCGTTTGCCCGCAAGCACTCCAACCTGCATGAACCACGCAAAATCAAAACCGCAGGTACAGCCCGTCTCAGGCGCCTCTTAGCTCGAAGTCCCCACTGAGACCCCAGTCACCGCAGGGGTAGAGGATGGCTAAATCCGCGAAACCGTTTACGTCGTGACTGGAATCACTTAGTCTGAACCCGTCGCACGAACGCGACCGAACCAGCTTTTCTCTCTCCCAAGGAGCTTCAGATGACTCAGACTGAGCCGAAGGACACCACCGCGCGCACCGAGGTCGCCGGCCTCCAGGTGGCCACCGTCCTCCACGACTTCCTCGCCGACGACGTGCTGCCGACCGTGGGCGTCGACGCCGACGAGTTCTGGAACGGCTTCGCCGAGATCGTCCGGGACTTCACCCCGCGCAACAAGGAGCTGCTGGCCCGGCGCGACGAACTGCAGGCCACACTCGACGAGCACTTCAAGGCCAACCCCGGCCAGCCGGACCCGGCCGAGCACGAGACCTTCCTCCGCGAGATCGGCTACCTCGTCGACGCACCGGAGGACGGCGAGATCCGCACCCGTGGCATCGACGACGAGATCGCCACCATGGCCGGCCCGCAGCTGGTCGTCCCGATCCTCAACGCCCGCTTCGCCCTCAATGCCGCGAACGCCCGCTGGGGTTCCCTCTACGATGCCCTCTACGGCACCAACGCCATCTCCGAGGAGGACGGGGCCGAGAAGGGCAGGGGCTACAACCCGGTCCGTGGCCAGAAGGTCATCGCCTGGGGCCGTAACTTCCTCGACCAGGCCGTCCCGCTCGAGGGCGCCTCCCACGCCGACGTCGACCGCTACTCCGTCATCGACGGCTACCTCGCCGCCCACGTCGGCGGGCAGGAGCACCGCCTTCAGGACAAGGCCGCCTACCGCGGTTTCTCCGGCAACATCGAGGACCCCGCCTCCATCCTGCTGCGCAACAACGGTCTGCACATCGAGATCCAGATCGACCCCTCCACCCCGGTGGGCAAGGACGACAAGGCCGGCGTCAAGGACATCGTCCTCGAGGCCGCCGTCTCCACGATCATGGACTTCGAGGACTCCATCGCCGCCGTCGACGGCGAGGACAAGACCCTCGGCTACCGCAACTGGTTCGGCCTCAACACCGGCGACCTGCAGGAAGAAGTCCAGAAGGGTGACAAGACCATCACCCGCCGCCTCAACGAGGACCGCAAGTTCATCGGCCGCAACGGCACCGACATCCGCCTTCACGGCCGCTCCCTGCTCTTCGTCCGCAACGTCGGACACCTCATGCAGAACCCGGCGATCCTCGTCGACGGCGAGGAGATCTTCGAGGGCATCATGGACGCGGTCATCACCACCGTCTCCGCCATCCCGGGCCTGGACGTGCGCAACCCGCTGCGCAACTCGCGCACCGGCTCGATCTACATCGTCAAGCCGAAGCAGCACGGCCCCGACGAGGTCGCCTTCACCAACGACCTCTTCGCCCGCGTCGAGGACCTCCTCGGCCTGCCGCGTTACACCCTCAAGGTCGGCGTCATGGACGAGGAGCGTCGCACCTCCGTCAACCTCGACGCCTGCATCATGAACGTCGCCGACCGACTGGCGTTCATCAACACCGGCTTCCTCGACCGCACCGGCGACGAGATCCACACCTCCATGCAGGCCGGCGCGATGGTCCGCAAGGCCGACATGCAGAAGGCACCGTGGAAGCAGTCCTACGAGGACGCCAACGTCGACACCGGCCTCGCCCGTGGACTGTCCGGCAAGTCCCAGATCGGCAAGGGCATGTGGGCCATGACCGAGCTCATGGCAGAGATGCTCGAGACCAAGATCGGCCAGCCCCGTGAGGGCGCGAACACCGCCTGGGTCCCCTCCCCGACCGGTGCCGTCCTCCACGCCACGCACTACCACCAGGTCGACGTCTTCGCCGTCCAGGAGGAGCTCAAGGCCGCCGGCCGACGCGAGACCTTCGCCGGCCTGCTCACCGTCCCGGTCTCCCCGTCCACCGACTGGTCGGCCGAGGAGCTCAAGGAGGAGCTGGACAACAACTGCCAGTCCATCCTCGGTTACGTCGTCCGCTGGGTCGAGCAGGGTGTCGGCTGCTCCAAGGTCCCGGACATCCACGACATCGACCTCATGGAGGACCGCGCGACCCTGCGCATCTCCTCCCAGCTGCTATGCAACTGGCTGGTCCACGGTGTGGTCACCGAGGAGCAGATCGTCGAGTCCCTGGAGCGCATGGCCGTCGTCGTCGACCGCCAGAATGAGGGCGACCCGAACTACCTGCCGATGGCGAAGGACTACGACTACTCCATCGCCTTCCAGGCGGCCAAGGATCTCATCCTCAAGGGCACCGAGTCCCCGTCCGGTTACACCGAGCCGATCCTGCACGCCAAGCGCCGCGAGTTCAAGCAGCGTGAGGGCATCAAGCAGGCGTGAAGTAAGGACATCCTGCGTTCACGATCAGGTCCCGCTCAGGACCCCAACATGAGACGCTAAACTGCAGGTCAGGCCCGGTCACCCGGATGGGTGGGCGGGCCTTTTCCGTGCTTGCAAAACCCCGGCCCGTCGGTAATCTGTACAACCGTCCGAGCCGAGCACCACGCCGAGGTGCCCGCCCGTCCCGTCCACCGTCAGGTGGCCCACCCGGAGGCCCTCACCCCATGTCCCCCCGATTCACCCGCCGCACCCTGCGCACCGCCACGGCGGCCACCCTCGCCGCATCCCTGCTCGGCATCACCCCGGCGCTGGCCCAGGACACCGACACCGACACAACCGCGGGCGGGTCGAGCTCCTCGTCCGGCAAGTCCGGGGCCACCGGTTCCCCCGGGCTGGACTCCTTCCTCCGTTCACTGGTGGTCAACTCCTCCCAGTCGTCCGTGGCCACCAGCGGAAGCTCACTGGAGGCACTCCTGTCCTCCCTGCGGCTGGCCGGCTCCTCCGAGTTCCGCCTGTCCTCCGACCTGGTCTCCGTCAACCCCGGCTACCCCAAGCCCATCGACGAGTCCATCACCACCGCCGAGGTGATCTCCCGCGTCCCGGAGAGCGACCGGGTCGAACGCTGGACCATCGCGTCGCCCGCCATGGCCCGCAACGTCGAGGTCCAGGTCATGCTCCCGACCGACGCCTCCACCCCCGCCCCGATGCTCTACCTGCTCGACGGTGTCGAGGCGGGCCGGGTCTCCGAGTGGCTCGGCCCCGGCGAGGCGGAGACCTTCTTCGCCGACGAGAACGTCACCCTCGTCATGCCCACCGAGGCCATGGCGTCGATGTACTCCGACTGGATCGCCGACGACCCGGTCCTCGGCCGCCACATGTGGGAGACCTTCATCACCGAGGAACTGGCCCCGCTGCTGGAGGCCGAGGAGGACCTCAACTTCAACGGCAGGCGCGGCATCGGCGGACTCTCGATGGGTGCCACCGGCGCGGTGCACCTGGCCAACACCAACCCCGACATGTTCGACGGCGTCTTCGGCATCTCCGGCTGCTACTCCACCATGAGCAACGTCGGACGGCAGACCGCCCACATCACCGTCGCCTCCCGCGGCGGCACCCTGGAGAACATGTGGGGCCCGTTCGGTTCCGAGCAGTGGCTGCGCCATGACGTCACCCACAACCCGGAGGGCCTGCGGAACATGGCCGTCTACCTCTCCGCCGCCAACGGCGAGTACAACTTCGACCCGGACTTCGACTACACCGACGTCCCGCCATCGACCATCACCACGGGCATCCTCCTGGAGCAGGGCGCGTACCTGTGCACCCAGGAGCTCGACGAAGCGATGACCGGCGCCGGGATGAACCACCAGGTGATCGAGTACACCGGTCCCGGTGTGCACAAGTGGTCCACGTTCCAGCCGCAGATCCAGGCGGCGTGGGACACCATCCGCCCGAGCCTGTACTAACTAGTCGGACGACCCCGACGAGCCCGAAGACCCGGACGAGTCCGAGGAGCCGTCCGGCACCGAAGACTGCGAGGAGAGCGACGGGTCGTCGAGACGCGAGGACAGGGCCGGCGCGGTCGAACCGCCGTAAATTTCGGAGGACGGCCCGAACAGGTCGGTGTAGCGGCTGGAGTCGGAGGAACCGACCCACGGGGCCTCCTCACCGTCGAGGCCCGGGGTGACGGAGCCGCCGTCGATGCCGAAACCGCGGGCCTGGATGGGCCAGAACTCCCGCAGAGCGTTATTCCAGGCGTCCCAGGAGTGGGTGCCGGTGGTGGCGAAGTCGTAGTAGACGGTGTCGATGCCCCGGGCGTCGGTCGCCTGCTTGAGGCGGTGAGCGCACAGGTTGGAGGCGGCCTCGATGTAGAAGCCGGGTCCGCGTCGGTCATCCCAGGCGCCGTCGTCGGCGGGCGCGTTGGGGCCGAGGAAGTCGAGGTCCCCGGGCAGGCCGGAGGCGGCGTAGACGTAGAGGTTCGGCTGTTCTGCCAGGCGGCCGGCGTTGATGACGGCGTCCTGGTAGCGGGAGTAGTCGCTGTTGGGTGCGCCCCACATCATCTCCGGGGTGCCGTTGCCGTTGTAGATGGTGGAGGCGACACCCCGGCGGCCGAGCCAGGAGTTGGTGTCGCCGCAGCCGGAGAGGGAGGCCACGGAGTCGTAGAAGCCGGGCTGGTGGGTGGCGTAGAGCAGGGCAGTGGTGCCGGACATGGACATGCCGATGAGGCTGCGGGTGCCGTCGGCGCCCAGTTCCGCCTCCAGCGGCCCGGGCAGCTCGTGGGTAAGGAAGGTCTCCCACATCTGCTTGCCGCCCTGGTCGGGGTTCTCCTCGAGCCAGTCGGAGTAGTAGCTGTAGGCGCCGAGCATGGGGAGGATGACGTGGATGTTCTTTTCGGAGTAGAAGTCGACCATGTCGCTGCGGGTGATCCAGTTGTCCCGGCCCTGGCCGCCGTCGCCGCCGCCGAGGGCGTAGACGATAGGGCGGGGTTCGCTGAGGTCCTGCGGCACGATCCACACGAGGGGGATGGTCCGGCCCATGGACGGGGAGTACGCGTTGATCTGGCGGATGCGGTCGCCGTCGACCTTGGCGTACTCGGCCAGGCGGGCGAGGACCTCCGGGTCCATGTCGATGTCCGCGGTGGGCAGATGGTCCCGGCCCTCGGGGAACATCGGGTTGACCGTCTGCGGGCGGTAGTCGTTGATCAGGCCCTCGGTGACGGTGCCGTCCGACGAGCCCTGGGTGAGCATCGAGGGCCCTGACCCGGAGGTCTCGGGCCGGTTGGGGGTGTCGGCGGGGTTCTGGACCACATCCGGGTCCATCCCGTAATCGACGGCGGCGGCGTGCGGCGCGATGATGGCCGGAGTCAGGATCCCGGCGAGGACGGCTGCGGCGAGGGGCCTGGAGGTGAAGCGGGGCACGGCGGGGGCCTTTCAATCACGGGACGCTTATCCGACCATCATTGTTCACACAAGCCCCGTAACTCAACCCGCCGATTAAGGTGGTGCCCATGGATCTTACCGCTCCCACCTCCCTGTCCGATGTCATTGCCGACGGTGCGCTGGTCCAGGCGGGTGTCGATGAGGCGTGGCGGCGGGAGTTCGGCCAGGTGACGGGGGTGGAGTTCAGCGGCGACGAGGTCCGGGTGCACCGCCGGGATCAGGCTGCGGTGGATCTGCCGGGGAGGCAGGTCGCCGTCATCCGAGGTGGAGAATGGACCTGGGAGCCCGCGTGGCCCGGGGTGCCGGACATCGCAGAGCTGCACGGCTCGCACCCGGCCGATGACCAGCTCGTCGCCGCCGCCCGCACGCTGCACGGCAATGTGCCGGTGCTGCTCGCCCCGTCCGGGGAGCTCACCCGGGTCATCGCGGTGGGGTTCCGCCCCTCCCCCGGGCCGGTGCGGGACTCCCTCATCGCCGGGCTCGTCGGGATGCCGGAGGGCGTGGACGTGGAGCGCTCCCTCCTGGGCTTCGCCGCGACCCGCGGCCTGGGCATCCGCCGGGAGGGGGATGCGGTGAGCTTCTCCGACGGCACCGCCCTCACGCTTGTCGACGGCCGCGTCACCCACGTCGGCGGCGGCCTCACCCTCGCGCAGGTCCGGGCTGACGCCCGCTACCTCTCCTTCGAGCACCAGTTGCTGCTGGTGGGCAGGTTCCCGGACGCGATCGTCCAGGTGAACATCGGGCGCGGGACCGCGCTGATCGCCGACCGGGTGCAGGCGACCGCGGTCATCATCGCCACCATCACCGGGGACAGCTGGACCTGGGCGTGGGCGGACCCCCACCTGCCGCCGACGGCGGCGGCGAATCTGCGCCGCTTCGGCCTCGACCAGGGCATCCCGGAACTGTTCCGGCCGTCGGTGCCCGTCGACCGTGCCCGCCACCTGGCCCTGGAGGAGGTGGCCAAACCGGTCCTGGGGATCTGGACCCATGCCGTGACCCGCCTCAACGACACCACCTCCGCCGTGGTGCTTCTCGACGCCCCCGAGCTCCACCTGCCCGCCCCCACCGAGGAGACGGTGGCGGCGACGCTGCAGGCCCCGCTGGATCCGGCCCTCGACCGGGACCGGGCGTTGGCCGCCTACCGGTCGCGTCGGGGTATCACCACCGGGTGAGGACCTCCCGGTAGACGGCCGGGTCCTGGGCCGGGATGAACTGCGCGTCCTGGGTCTTGTCCACCAGCACGGCGCGCACCCCCTCGACGAAGTCAGGCTGGCGGCGCACCAGCTCGCCGAGGACGGTCTCGTTGCGCAGGGAGGCGGCCAGGTCCGGGGCAGTGCGGTTGGCGTCGTAGAGTTCCGCGGCGGCGACCACCGCCGACGGTGAGGCCTTCGCCATGAGTTCCCGGACCTCCGCGACGAAGGAGGTGTCCTCGTGGGTGTCCAGGGCGGCGTCGATACGCTCCCAGGAGCCGGCGCCGAAGGTGGCCTCGATGGCCGGGGTCCATTCGGCGATGCGGGAGGATTCGTCCGGGGTGATGGCGTGGGTGGCCACGGCGGCGTCGACACCCTCGGCGATGAGCGACTCGGTGAAGGCGGCCGCGTCGGCGACGAGGTGGGTGGCCAGGCCGGTGTGGAGCAGGTCCGCCGTCCGGAGGCGGTAGCCGGTCAGGCCGATGAACGCGCCGATCGCGGGGCTGGAGCCCGGCCAGTGCTGGGAGGCGTGGGCGATGCCGACGTCGGTGACGTAGCCGATGGCCATCTCCGGCATCGACGCCCACGCCTTCCCGGTGATGATGCGGTGCGAGCCGTGCGCGGAGACCCCGAGGCCGCCGCCCATGACGATGCCGTCGATGAGCGCGATGTACGGCTTGGGGTAGGTGCCGATGAGGTTGTTCATCGCGTACTCGTCGGCGAAGAAACGGTCGACGTCGTCCTCGCGGCCGTCGAGAATGCCCTCGCGGGCGAAGCGGACGTCGCCACCGGAACAGAACGCCTTCTCCGAGGTCGACGTGATGAGCACCTGGGTGATGCCATCATCGTCGCGCCACCGCTCGAGCGCGTCGGTGATGATCCCCACCATCTCCGGATTGAGACTGTTGAGCGCCTTCGGCCGGTTGAGTTCGAGGACGCCGGTAGTGTTGCGGACGGACACGAGGACGGGAGCATCGGTGCTTGTGTTCATGGCCACAGTGTACGGAAGGTAAGGGAACCCCAGATGGATTACGGACTGATCGCCCTGGACATGGACGGAACGCTTCTCGACGGCGCCGGCCAGATCCCCGAGGGCTTCTGGGACGTCCTCGTCGAACTGCAGCGCCGCGGCGTGGCCGTCGCCCCCGCCTCGGGACGGCAGCTGGCCACCCTCCGGGCGATGTTCGACGGTGAGCACGACCCCGGCACCTACATCGCGGAGAACGGCACGTGCGTCTTCCACGACGGCGAGGTCGTCTCCACCACGGAACTCGACCCGGCCGCCGTCCACGCCATCATCGACGCGGCGGCCGACTTCGACCTGGTCATCTGCACCCCCACCGTCGCCTACGTCCTGCCCGGACTGTCGACGGCGACGGGCAGGGAGATCGACAAGTACTACGTGTCCAAGGAGGAGGTCACCGACCTCCATGCGGTGGTGGACCACGGCGTGATCAAGGTCGCCGTGTTCACCGACGAGGACGCCGAGACCGTCGCCTACCCCGTCGTCCGCGCCGCTGCCCCCGACGCCAACGTCGTCGTCTCCGGCGCCCACTGGATCGACGTCATGGACCCCACCGCCGGCAAGGGCCGCGCCCTCCTCGCGCTTGCCGACGCCCTCGGCGTCCCCCAAGCACGCACCCTCGCCTTCGGCGACTACCTCAACGACTACGAACTCCTCGAGGCCGCCGGCACCGCCTGGGCCATGGACAACGCCCACCCCGACATCAGGGCCATCGCCGACCACATCGCCCCACCCAACACCGAGGCCGGCGTGGTGACGGTGCTGCGGGAGCTGCTCGATTCCTAGCTGGACAGGCCGACGAGAATCAGGACGAGGATCACCGGGGTGAGCAAGGCGAGCAGGACCACCCACGCCAACGGTCGGGCGAAGTTGAACGTCAGGTTCGCCCCGCCCATCAGGTCGACGAACACCCGCTCATCCGCCGGGTTGACGTAGAACATCCCCCACCTCAGGCGCTCGGCGTCACTGGCCGGTGGATTCTCCACCTCAGCGTCGCGGACGGAACGGGACAGGGTGACCATGAGCCAGACGGTGAGCAGGCCGATCGCGGCGAGCACCCACCAGATCGACAGATTCCAGTCACCGAACGCACCAAACGACTGATGGACGGCGAGGGCGACAATGATGGCGAGGGCGACGAGATACGTCGCCATCGGCTTCTGCAGTCGGCTGAGGATGCCGACCGTCCGGGCCCGGTCCTCCGGAGCACGCGCGGGAAAGGTGTCCTCGGCCGCCGACCGGGCCTGGGACGTGACGAGCGCGGCGGACGCCAGGCCGGTGAGCATGGTGACGCCCGGGCCGAGCAGATGCATGCCGAGGAACCCCGGCACCGTTTTCGCAGTGAAGGAATCGGGTTCACCCGCAGCGTCGAAGTGGACCGGCATCGGGTCCGGCACCGCGTCGTAGTAGGTCATCGCGAACGCCAGCGACACGGCAGTCACCGCGAACCCGACGAGGTACCGGGCCCACGGGATCGGGGCCGGGTTCGGGCGGAGCGCTGCGCGTCGTCCCCGATGTCAGTGGCGTCCATCCGGGCGCTCCTTCCGGGACTTCGTCTTGCCGCCCTTGTCCCCGTTGTCCCCGGTGCGGCTCTTGGCCAGGTTCGCCGCCACGTCCGGGACGTAACGGAACTCCGCACGCGGCGGGCGCTCGTAGTTGTTGTCCGAGCCCGGTCGCTCGGGGATCTCCGGCAGCGGACGCTCGATCTTCTCGTACGGGATCGTCGAGAGCAGATGCGAGATCACGTTGATGCGGGAACGCTTCTTGTCCTCGCTCTCCACCGTGTACCAGGGTGCCGAGGGGATGTCGGTGTGGATGAACATCTCATCCTTCGCCCGGGAATAGTCCTCCCAGCGGGTGATCGACTGCAGATCCATCGGCGACAGCTTCCAGCGGCGCAGCGGATCCTCCAGGCGGGACTGGAAACGTGCGAGCTGCTCCTCATCCGAGACCGAGAACCAGTACTTGCGCAGCAGGATGCCGTCCTCGACGAGCAGACGCTCGAAGATCGGGGCCTGGTGCAGGAACCGGCGGTACTCCTGCGAGGTGCAGAAGCCCATGACCCGCTCCACTCCGGCGCGGTTGTACCAGGAGCGGTCGAAGATGACGATCTCACCGGCGGTGGGCAGCTTCTCCACGTACCGCTGGAAGTACCACTGACCCTGCTCCCGGGAGCTCGGTGCCGGCAGCGCCTCGATGCGGGCCGACCGCGGGTTGAGGTACTGGGTGATCCGCTTGATGGCGGAACCCTTACCGGCGGCGTCACGGCCCTCCATGATGATGACCACCCGCGCGCCCGTCTCCACCACCCACTGCTGCATGTCCACCAGCTCAGCCTGCAGGCGCTTGAGTTCCTTCTCATACGCCTTCGAGTTCAGCTTCTCCGGCTTCTCGGCCTTCTCAGCTTTGCTGGCGGCAGCAGCGGTGTCCTTTTTACCCATGGTCTAAAGCCTACCGTCAGCCGACCTGGAACTCGGCCATCCGGTCCCAGTCGCTCTTCCCCTCGATGAAGGTGTTGATGATCTGCGGGGTCTCCGACAGCACCGTCGGGAACAGCTCCGTGGCGGCCGTGAAATGATCGGAGTTCACGTGCGCCTCCGCGGCGTCATCCTGGAACGCCTCAATGAGGATGTACTCCGACGGATCATCGGTGTTGCGGGACCACTCGAAGAAGATGCAGCCCGCCTCCTGGCGCGTCTTCTCGGTGAACTCCGCGACGATCTCGCGGAAGTTCTCGACGTGCTCGGGCAGCGGGCGGAATTTGACGTTGATGAGGATCATGCCCACCAGGGTACGCGACCTGGAGGTTTCTATTTGCGCTGGTCAACGCTGTGCCATTCGTGCCACCCGCGCCGCTCGTGCTGCGAGAGTCGGAGCGCGTGCGGGATTCCTGTGGGATTCTGGCCCCATGATTTTTCCGGATGATGCCGACACCTACCTCGTCGCTCGGTCACGCCGGGAGCTCCTCGACGCCCTCCTCGCCCACCTCCCGGAGGAGCCGGAGCTGTGGCAGCTCCAAATGATCGCCACGGCGTGCCTGGGACACCGGGAGCCACTGGCTGTGGTGGTGGGGTCGATGGACTGAGCGAGGGTCCCGGCGGTGGGGTAGCGGTGGCCGACATCGATGCGGGTGGCTTCGCGGGCGAGGCGGTGCAGCAGGGCTGCTTTCTGTGCTTCGGTCCATCCGCCGGTTTCAGCGGCGACGACGTTGCGGAGGAGGTCATCAGGTGTGGTCATGCCGCCATGCTGGTGGAGGCGGGTGACTGGTTAGAACGCGGTGGCGTAGATCGTGAAGATTGTGCTGAGGGCGGTCAGGAACATCGCGTCGGCTTGTTCCTGGGTCAGGGTGGGATCGGCGATGGTTTCCCCGAAGAAGTCGATGGCCTGGTCGATGGTGTCGACGTTGAAGACGTGGCGGCAGAATCCGATTCCGATGTCGTGGCCGAGTCGGTTGTCGGGGTGGTCGTCGAGGGTGTCCTCCATGAGCGCTGCGGCGAGGTTGATATTGGGTGGGTGCCCGTGGAGGTCTGCGATGAGGGGGCCGGCGACGGCCAGGGCGGCGAGGCCGACGTCGATGTTGGTGTTGCAGACGAGGCTGATCAGGTGTGCCGCGTGTTGTTCGGGGTCGGGGGTGAGGTCGGGGTTGGGCCAGACGAGTTCGACCGCGATTCGTCCTGCGAGGTGTCGAATCGCGGCCTGCCGCCGGTCGTGTTCCAGCACAGTTTTACGCGAGCACGACTCGCGTACGGCGCTTGTCCTTGTCGTCAGACTCCCTGGTCGGGAACTCCACGCTGAAGTAGGACGTCGGCGGGTAGTAGGTCTCCGTGTCGTCGACGACGATCTTGAGTGTGCCGTCTGTGTAGAGGGTCGCCATCTTGACAGCAACGGTCTGGCCGCCTTCGCGGGAGAAGTTGATGTGGATTGAGTCGTTCTTGACCTGGCGGTGGGTCCGGAAATTGACAGTTCGGAAGGAGTTGCTCATGGGGTGCTTTTCGTTTGGTGGGTGGTGGGAGACAAGCCTACGCGTGACCTGCTGTGACTTCGAAGGGGGTGTTCATGCGTTTCTCCGGTGTCGCGGTCGGGTCTGGTGCAGGGACTGGTGACAGTTCTGGTTAGGCCGCGAGGGCCAGGTCGTTGTTCATGATGGTCTCGAACTCGATGGGCGTCAAACGGCCCAGGCGGACCTGTCGACGTCGCCGGTGATAGGTCCGCTCGATCCAGGTCACGATCGCGATGCGCAGCTGTTCGCGGGTGGCCCAGGAGCGCCGGTTCAGGACGTTCTTCTGCAGCAGGCTGAAGAACGATTCCATCGCCGCGTTGTCGCCGCAAGAAGCAACCCTGCCCATCGAGCCGACGAGATTATGGGTAGCGAGTTCGCGGCGCAGCTTCCTGCTTCGAAACTGCGACCCTCTGTCCGAATGAACGATGCAGCCGTTCACGTTTCCGCGCATCCGGGCGGCGTTGCGGACAGCGCGAACCGCGAGAGATGCCTTCATGCGCGAGTCGATCGAGTAGCCCACGATCCGGCCGCTGAACGCATCCTTGACCGCGCAAAGAGAGGGTGTCAGATGGTTTGTGTGTGAGGGATTCCCCTCACACCAAGGAGATGAACCAGAATGACTACCGTGGCACGACGAAACCCAGAAGACTCCGCAAAGATCAAAGCGATCGAGGAAAAGCTGCTGGCCAATCCTGAGATGGCGAAACTGATCGACGAGCTCGGCACCTCCACAACGGATGCCAACGATCTCGTCCGGGGCCTGCTCCAGGCCTCGATCAACCGCGGCCTCAACGCCGAGATGGATGCCCACCTCGGCTACCAGCACGGTGACCGGGACAGCAAGGAAGCCGCTGGTCAGAACAATTCCCGTAACGGTTCCTACCCCAAGCGGGTCGATTCGAACTACGGACCGGTCGATGTCGCTGTTCCCAGGGACCGTGACGGATCCTTCCTGCCGACAATGGTGCCCAAAGGATCCCGCCGGCTGACCGACGTCGACGACATGATCATCAGTCTCTATGCCGGTGGCATGACCGTCCGAGACATCCAGCACCACATGGTCACCGCCATGGGCGTGGACATCTCCCATGAAACAATCTCCGCGATCACCGATGCGGTCCTCGAGGAGGTGCTGATCTGGCAGAACCGCCAACTCGAGGAGTTCTACCCCGTGATCTTCCTCGATGCGTTACGCATCAAAGTCCGTGACGGGGGCCGGGTGGTCAACAAATCCGCGTACCTGGCTATCGGGGTGGACATGGACTTCGATCAAACACATCCTCGGTATCTGGCTGGCGAAAGAGGAAGGAGCCTCGTTCTGGGCCCAGGTGTGCGCCAACCTCGCTACCCGCGGCGTACACGATGTGTTTATCGTGTGCTGCGACGGGCTCAAGGGCCTGCCGGAGGCTGTGGAAGCCACCTGGCCGGATTCGATGGTCCAGACCTGTGTCGTCCATCTGATCAGGGCAGCGAACCGGTGGGTGGCCTACGGAGATCGCAAAGCGGTGTCCGCCCAGCTGAAGAAGATCTACACCGCCCCCACCGAGCAGACCGCTCTGGCGGCGTTGGCGGAGTTCGAGGCCTCCGAGCTGGGGGAAAAGTACCCGCAGTCAGTCAAGGTGTGGCGCGATGCGTGGGACCGGTTCATCCCGTTCCTGGAGTTTCCTCCCATGGCCCGGAAGGTGATCTACACCACGAACTCGATTGAGTCGATGAACAACGAGCTGCGCAAAGCCACCCGGAATCGGGTGCAGTTTACCAACGATGAGTCCGCGATCAAAACCTTGTGGTTGATGATCTGCAACATCGAGGACAAACGGGCCGCCAAGCGCGCTAAGCAGGGCAAACGGGTCGCGGCTACCAGTGGCCGGCTGATCGAGGGCAGGCGGGTGACGAACTGGAAGCAGGCCATCAACCAGATGTCTGTGGCCTACCCGGACCGCTTCGAGCCCTACCTCTAATAATCACGCCCCACACACAAACAACTTGACACGCTCCGCAAAGATAAAGTCGGCCTTCGCTCGTTTTGTGTTCCGTGATGTCGGTTAGCCAGAGCTGGTTCGGTCGGGAAGCGACGAACTGGTGGCGCTCCCGGCCGCGCTCGTCGATGACGACACAGAGATCATCATGAACAGCAGGGCCAGGCTTCTTGCCGTTCTTGCTCCGCTTCTTCCCGAACACACTCCACCAGCCGTTCAACGATGCGATCCGCCACGCCGTCCGATCCGCCATCGGCTCGCCCTCGTCGCGGGCTTCGTCGGCGAGGAGCCGATACCCGAACTCCGGGTCGTCACGGTGAGCATTGAACAGCGCGTTCGCGCGATACGCCTCCTCCAACTCCCGCCTTGTGACGGGGTTGTTCAGCCAGCGGTAGTACGGCTGACGAGCGAGCTTCAATACCCGACACGACACCACGACAGGAATCCCGTCCGCGGCGAGCTCGGAAACGAGCGGGTACATCATTTTCCCGGCAGATGAGCCTGAGACAGATACGCGGTCGCGCGGCGCAGGACCTCGACCTCCTGCTCGAGGAGGCGATTGCGCTTACGGAGATCACGCAACTCCACGGACTCCTGCTTCGTCTCACCCGGCTGTTCGCCGGCCTCGATGCGGGCCTGCCGCATCCACTTATCGAGAGTTCCGACATGGACGCCGAAGTCCTTCGCGATCTGCGCGAGCGTCACTTCCGGATCACGATTCTCCGCCACGCGGATCACGTCGTCGCGGAACTCCTTGGGGAACGGCTTGGGCATGATGACATCCTTCCAGGCCAGCCCTCTCGGCTAGCCACGCTCGATGTCACCAGTTCCTGCACCAGACCCGTCACTCAGGCTAACGTCGTGGGGTGGAAAAGTAGGCGGCTAGTTGGAATGGTGAACTAGGCAACTTCGTTCGTTCCTTCTTGAAGGATTTCGGCGGGGAGGTAGTCCGGGTAGAGGTCCTTTAGGTAGTTGAGGCCTTCGTCGCTGTCTGGATTGATCTTGAGGGACCTGTTCATGAAGTCGAGCCGCCGACGATTTTCGTCGATTATCGTCGCCCACGAGCGGACAAACATCCGTACGTGTGGTTCCCCGGGTTCGTTGTACTCGTTGAACATCCCGGTGTTCTTGTCTGTGATTTCACGCAGAACGCCGCGCCCGAAGTTACTTACTACCAACACGATGTCCCATTCGCTTTGTCCAGCCCGGAAGGCCGGGTCCTCAGCTATGGCAGTTCCGTAATTGCTAACCTGTGAAAGTTCTTCCTTGGTGGCACTAACGGATGGTCGTTTGAGTTCGACAATCAGGTGCCTAGTCCGGTCATGCTCTCGGTTTTGAACCGCGAAGTGGAGATCAGTTCGACCGGCCTTTCCTTCTAGTGTCTTCACCGGTTCCGCCGAGTCCGCGGGGAGTCCGGAGAGCTTAAGATGCTCGCGCAGCAGGTTCGTCAGGGCTCTTTCGGACGTCATTGTTGAGTAGCCTTCCCCAAATATCCACAGTTCGTTTTCCAGTATCATGTGGAGATGCTGACGTTCTTTCACAGGTTTGGAATCGGCTCCACTGAGGACCAACTTCTCCAATCCTGCTAGGACTTTGTATCTACGAGACACAGTGTTGGCAGACTGGATGATGTTGGGCAGCGTCGTTTCTCTTAGCAGAATGTCTAGCGCTTGGCGGTCGCGTTCAGAGAGGCTGACTACTTCAGAGAGAATCCTATTTAGGCTATCTGGGTCGCTCTGCATCGAGGTCTTTAGCAGGTCGAGGGTAAGTTTGGCTCTTTCCTTGCCTCGGGGGATTTGGTCGGAAATGGCCCCTGCAATGGTGTCGAATACGGCCCTCTCAGTTTGTTCTGCCCTGTTCTTTGGAGTCCCCTCATACGGGTAAACACCCTTTTCCTTCCAATCCGAGACGCGTCTTTCGCGTTCCTCTGAGGCCTTGGTGCGAAGGTAAGAATGAAGGGTTGTTAGGACTGCTTCCTTACAGTGGAGCAACGGAGCTTCCGAGCCTTCCACCGCGTCGAGGACAAGGTCTTTTGCATTGTCCGCGTTCAGCACTTGTGAAGAAGCGTAGGCGGTATAAGCGTATGAACTGTAGCCTTCACTGTCGTTGAGTTGTTCAATGAAGTGCTCGGATGTAGGGCCGAACAGGATACGGCGGTGCTTACCGGCCTTCCATCGGATGACCCGAAGTTGGGCGGTCTGATCGTCGTTTCCGAACTCCACCACTAGTGTTTTATCGTCGTGGATGTTGCTCTTCGGGTCGAGCCGTTCGCCGTCGTAGTTTATGACCAGGTCAGGTTCCGCAATGAGCAGAGGTGCAAAGGACTCCAGGAGTTCTGACTTAGCCTCGCCGGAATCCAGCTGAGGCAACGTCCTTTGGCTCTTGTTCTCTGCGGTGAAACTGGTCCCAGTTTCACAGTGTTCGCCTTCAAGTGCTTCGGATGAGATCGTTACCTGGGCTAGGCTGGCTGAATTGGCCTTAACGGTGGTGCGTTCAAACCCGCCGGCTACGGCCCTGGCGATGCTGTCCCAGTGAATCTCGGTGCCGAGGGCGAAACCACGGATGCGCCCCTGGCCTTTACTGCCGTGTAGGGCTCTCATGTGATTCTTGGTTTTAGTGTTTTTTCGTTTCCAAGAATCGCCGATGTTGCCGAAGTCGCCGCGTGCCTCGTGGCTGTTGAAGCCGTGACCGTTGTCTTTAACGGTGATCGCATCAATGCCGTTGATGTCGTTTCGGTCGACGATGACATCGACTTTGGTGGCTTCTGCGTCGAGGGCGTTCCACACAAGCTCGACTAGAGCTTTTTCCGGAGAGCCTTGTCCGGAAAGGCGCTGGATATGGTCTCCACCTGCTTGAATGGTCAAAGTAGTCACTTTCTCATGGTAGAGCGTGGGAGTTCGCTACGGGGCTGGGCACGGTTTTTATTGCTCTTCGGGGGTGTTGCGGAGTGGTAGATGCAGGATCTGGACGGCCTTGCCTTGGAGGTGGAGCTCCAGGGCGGTGAGGGCTGCGTGAGCGATGGCGTGGGTGTGGTCTAGTTCGTCCTGGATTCTGAGCATCTTGCTTGCCGCGACATGGGGTCTGGTGCAGGGACTGGTGACAGTTCTGGTTAGGCCGCGAGGGCCAGGTCGTTGTTCATGATGGTCTCGAACTCGATGGGCGTCAAACGGCCCAGGCGGACCTGTCGACGTCGCCGGTGATAGGTCCGCTCGATCCAGGTCACGATCGCGATGCGCAGCTGTTCGCGGGTGGCCCAGGAGCGCCGGTTCAGGACGTTCTTCTGCAGCAGGCTGAAGAACGATTCCATCGCCGCGTTGTCGCCGCAAGAAGCAACCCTGCCCATCGAGCCGACGAGATTATGGGTAGCGAGTTCGCGGCGCAGCTTCCTGCTTCGAAACTGCGACCCTCTGTCCGAATGAACGATGCAGCCGTTCACGTTTCCGCGCATCCGGGCGGCGTTGCGGACAGCGCGAACCGCGAGAGATGCCTTCATGCGCGAGTCGATCGAGTAGCCCACGATCCGGCCGCTGAACGCATCCTTGACCGCGCAAAGATAAAGTCGGCCTTCGCTCGTTTTGTGTTCCGTGATGTCGGTTAGCCAGAGCTGGTTCGGTCGGGAAGCGACGAACTGGTGGCGCTCCCGGCCGCGCTCGTCGATGACGACACAGAGATCATCATGAACAGCAGGGCCAGGCTTCTTGCCGTTCTTGCTCCGCTTCTTCCCGAACACACTCCACCAGCCGTTCAACGATGCGATCCGCCACGCCGTCCGATCCGCCATCGGCTCGCCCTCGTCGCGGGCTTCGTCGGCGAGGAGCCGATACCCGAACTCCGGGTCGTCACGGTGAGCATTGAACAGCGCGTTCGCGCGATACGCCTCCTCCAACTCCCGCCTTGTGACGGGGTTGTTCAGCCAGCGGTAGTACGGCTGACGAGCGAGCTTCAATACCCGACACGACACCACGACAGGAATCCCGTCCGCGGCGAGCTCGGAAACGAGCGGGTACATCATTTTCCCGGCAGATGAGCCTGAGACAGATACGCGGTCGCGCGGCGCAGGACCTCGACCTCCTGCTCGAGGAGGCGATTGCGCTTACGGAGATCACGCAACTCCACGGACTCCTGCTTCGTCTCACCCGGCTGTTCGCCGGCCTCGATGCGGGCCTGCCGCATCCACTTATCGAGAGTTCCGACATGGACGCCGAAGTCCTTCGCGATCTGCGCGAGCGTCACTTCCGGATCACGATTCTCCGCCACGCGGATCACGTCGTCGCGGAACTCCTTGGGGAACGGCTTGGGCATGATGACATCCTTCCAGGCCAGCCCTCTCGGCTAGCCACGCTCGATGTCACCAGTTCCTGCACCAGACCCATGGAGGGTGATGGCGGTGAGTAGACCGAGGATGAGTGGGCCGATGGTCAGGGTGGTCATGGGGTGGTTCTTTCCAGGTAGGCGTGGGCGGAAGTGAGGGCGTTGGTGATGTCGGCGCGGGCGAAGGCTTGGATGAGGTGGTGGCTGAAGCTGCCGGGTTGGCGGGCGCCGGGTGCGGTGGGGTCGAAGTACCAGAGGACTTGCATGTAGGCGTCGTGGTCGCGGAGAGCGTGGCTGGATGAGCATGGTCCCGGCCCGTGGCCACCCCAGGAATGACGAAAGCGCCCCGCACCATCACGGTGCGGGGCGAGGGGTTAGGGCGGCGGGTTACGGATATGCGGGCGGTCACGCCGCCACTCCTGAAAGTTCTTGAACGGCGGCGGGAGCGTGTCAAGTTGTTTGTGTGTGGGGCGTGATTATTAGAGGTAGGGCTCGAAGCGGTCCGAGCGTGTCAAGTTGTTTGTGTGTGGGGCGTGATTATTAGAGGTAGGGCTCGAAGCGGTCCGGGTAGGCCACAGACATCTGGTTGATGGCCTGCTTCCAGTTCGTCACCCGCCTGCCCTCGATCAGCCGGCCACTGGTAGCCGCGACCCGTTTGCCCTGCTTAGCGCGCTTGGCGGCCCGTTTGTCCTCGATGTTGCAGATCATCAACCACAAGGTTTTGATCGCGGACTCATCGTTGGTAAACTGCACCCGATTCCGGGTGGCTTTGCGCAGCTCGTTGTTCATCGACTCAATCGAGTTCGTGGTGTAGATCACCTTCCGGGCCATGGGAGGAAACTCCAGGAACGGGATGAACCGGTCCCACGCATCGCGCCACACCTTGACTGACTGCGGGTACTTTTCCCCCAGCTCGGAGGCCTCGAACTCCGCCAACGCCGCCAGAGCGGTCTGCTCGGTGGGGGCGGTGTAGATCTTCTTCAGCTGGGCGGACACCGCTTTGCGATCTCCGTAGGCCACCCACCGGTTCGCTGCCCTGATCAGATGGACGACACAGGTCTGGACCATCGAATCCGGCCAGGTGGCTTCCACAGCCTCCGGCAGGCCCTTGAGCCCGTCGCAGCACACGATAAACACATCGTGTACGCCGCGGGTAGCGAGGTTGGCGCACACCTGGGCCCAGAACGAGGCTCCTTCCTCTTTCGCCAGCCAGATACCGAGGATGTGTTTGATCCCGTCCATGTCCACCCCGATAGCCAGGTACGCGGATTTGTTGACCACCCGGCCCCCGTCACGGACTTTGATGCGTAACGCATCGAGGAAGATCACGGGGTAGAACTCCTCGAGTTGGCGGTTCTGCCAGATCAGCACCTCCTCGAGGACCGCATCGGTGATCGCGGAGATTGTTTCATGGGAGATGTCCACGCCCATGGCGGTGACCATGTGGTGCTGGATGTCTCGGACGGTCATGCCACCGGCATAGAGACTGATGATCATGTCGTCGACGTCGGTCAGCCGGCGGGATCCTTTGGGCACCATTGTCGGCAGGAAGGATCCGTCACGGTCCCTGGGAACAGCGACATCGACCGGTCCGTAGTTCGAATCGACCCGCTTGGGGTAGGAACCGTTACGGGAATTGTTCTGACCAGCGGCTTCCTTGCTGTCCCGGTCACCGTGCTGGTAGCCGAGGTGGGCATCCATCTCGGCGTTGAGGCCGCGGTTGATCGAGGCCTGGAGCAGGCCCCGGACGAGATCGTTGGCATCCGTTGTGGAGGTGCCGAGCTCGTCGATCAGTTTCGCCATCTCAGGATTGGCCAGCAGCTTTTCCTCGATCGCTTTGATCTTTGCGGAGTCTTCTGGGTTTCGTCGTGCCACGGTAGTCATTCTGGTTCATCTCCTTGGTGTGAGGGGAATCCCTCACACACAAACCATCTGACACCCTCAGCGGTCCGGGTAGGCCACAGACATCTGGTTGATGGCCTGCTTCCAGTTCGTCACCCGCCTGCCCTCGATCAGCCGGCCACTGGTAGCCGCGACCCGTTTACCCTGCTTAGCGCGCTTGGCGGCCCGTTTGTCCTCGATGTTGCAGATCATCAACCACAAGGTTTTGATCGCGGACTCATCGTTGGTAAACTGCACCCGATTCCGGGTGGCTTTGCGCAGCTCGTTGTTCATCGACTCAATCGAGTTCGTGGTGTAGATCACCTTCCGGGCCATGGGAGGAAACTCCAGGAACGGGATGAACCGGTCCCACGCATCGCGCCACACCTTGACTGACTGCGGGTACTTTTCCCCCAGCTCGGAGGCCTCGAACTCCGCCAACGCCGCCAGAGCGGTCTGCTCGGTGGGGGCGGTGTAGATCTTCTTCAGCTGGGCGGACACCGCTTTGCGATCTCCGTAGGCCACCCACCGGTTCGCTGCCCTGATCAGATGGACGACACAGGTCTGGACCATCGAATCCGGCCAGGTGGCTTCCACAGCCTCCGGCAGGCCCTTGAGCCCGTCGCAGCACACGATAAACACATCGTGTACGCCGCGGGTAGCGAGGTTGGCGCACACCTGGGCCCAGAACGAGGCTCCTTCCTCTTTCGCCAGCCAGATACCGAGGATGTGTTTGATCCCGTCCATGTCCACCCCGATAGCCAGGTACGCGGATTTGTTGACCACCCGGCCCCCGTCACGGACTTTGATGCGTAACGCATCGAGGAAGATCACGGGGTAGAACTCCTCGAGTTGGCGGTTCTGCCAGATCAGCACCTCCTCGAGGACCGCATCGGTGATCGCGGAGATTGTTTCATGGGAGATGTCCACGCCCATGGCGGTGACCATGTGGTGCTGGATGTCTCGGACGGTCATGCCACCGGCATAGAGACTGATGATCATGTCGTCGACGTCGGTCAGCCGGCGGGATCCTTTGGGCACCATTGTCGGCAGGAAGGATCCGTCACGGTCCCTGGGAACAGCGACATCGACCGGTCCGTAGTTCGAATCGACCCGCTTGGGGTAGGAACCGTTACGGGAATTGTTCTGACCAGCGGCTTCCTTGCTGTCCCGGTCACCGTGCTGGTAGCCGAGGTGGGCATCCATCTCGGCGTTGAGGCCGCGGTTGATCGAGGCCTGGAGCAGGCCCCGGACGAGATCGTTGGCATCCGTTGTGGAGGTGCCGAGCTCGTCGATCAGTTTCGCCATCTCAGGATTGGCCAGCAGCTTTTCCTCGATCGCTTTGATCTTTGCGGAGTCTTCTGGGTTTCGTCGTGCCACGGTAGTCATTCTGGTTCATCTCCTTGGTGTGAGGGGAATCCCTCACACACAAACCATCTGACACCCTTGGCGGCGGCAACGTCAGCCCCTCCCGCGCCGCCCACGACTCAATCCCCCGCATGATCTGCGTCACCCACCCGAGGTACTCGCCGCGCTCCTCATCCCGGGCTTCGAGCTCCGCGATCCGCACCCGATCCTCCGCGATAGCCCGATCCCGCTCCTCCAGCTGCGCCTCGAAAAAGTCCTGCATCGCGCCGGTCAGGTTCTCCCACCCGTCCGGCAGGGACGCCTCCTTGTCTGACTTCACTTTCACCTTGGTGCCGAGGTAGAGCAGGTACGCGCTGAGGACTCCACCGGCGAAGCCGAGGAGGTCAGCCACGTCGAAGCTCATTGACGACCTCCTGCCTGGTGGGGAACGTTGCCCTCAGGGCCAGAAACCGGAAACCAGCTCAGGATCCACCGGACTTCGATGATCCCGGACTGTTCGACCTGTCCCCACCCGCGTATGCATGGGGCGTGTCCCCACGTCGTTTAGCCTTCGAGCTTCTCCCCCAGCTCCAGCCATTCCATCTCCAGGCCCTCGTGCTCGGCCTGGGCCTCCTGCAGTGCGGCGTTCGCGTCGCCGATCTTGCCGTAGTCCGGGTCATCGGCGGCGGAGAGCACGGCCATCTCCTGCTCGAAAGTGGCGATCCGGTCGGCGACCTTGCCCATCTTCCGCTCGAGCGCGTTGAGCTGCTTCTTCAGCTCGCGTTCCTCCTGCGAGCTCAGGCCGCTCGTCGGCTGTTGGGCGCTCTCACTGACGCCGGCGGAGTTCTTCTCCCCGAGATCGATTGGTCCGGAGCCGCCGGCTTCCGCCAGCTGCCGACGTCGTTCGAGGTACTGTTCGATACCACCGGGCAGGTTGGTGAGCTTGCCGTCTCCGAACAGGGCCCAGGTGGAGTCGGAGATGCGCTCGATGAGATAGCGGTCGTGGGAGATGACCACGAGGGTGCCGGGCCAGGAGTCGAGAAGGGATTCCAGTTCTTGGAGGGTGTCGATGTCCAGGTCGTTGGTCGGCTCGTCGAGAAGCAGCACGTTGGGCTCGGCCATGAGCACCCGGGTGAGCTGAAGGCGACGCCGTTCGCCGCCGGAGAGATCCCCGACGGGGGTGCGCTGGCGTTTGGCGGAGAATCCGAGTCGTTCGGCGAGCTGGGAGGCGGAGATCTCCTTCTTGCCCAGCTGGACGTAGCTGGCGACGTCCTCGACGGCGTCGAGAAGCCGCATGGACGGGTCGAGGTCGTCGAGTTCCTGGCGCAGCCAGCCGAGACGGACGGTGCGGCCCTCGATGCGCTTTCCCTCGGTGAGGGGGTGTTCGCCGGCGAGGGTGCGCAACAGGGTGGTCTTGCCGGAACCGTTGACGCCGACGAGGCCGATGCGTTCACCGGGGGCGAGGCGCCAGGTGAGATCGTCGACGAGCATGCGCCCGTCCGGGGTCTCGACGCGGGCGTCCTCGAGTTCGATGACCACCTTGCCCTGGCGTTGGCGGGAGAAGGCGGTCAGCTCGACGGAGTCGCGGGGGGCGGGGACGTCGGCGATGAGTGCCTCGGCGGCCTCGATGCGGTAGCGGGGCTTGGAGGTCCGGGCCGGGGCGCCGCGACGCAGCCAGGCCAGTTCCTTCCGGGCGAGGTTCTGGCGGCGCTGCTCCACGGCGTCGGCCTGGCGGGCGCGTTCGGCGCGGGCGAAGGTCCAGTCGTTGTAGCCGCCCTCGTAGATGTCGACGGTGCCGTCGTGGACCTCCCAGGTGGTGGTGGCGACGGTGTCGAGGAACCAGCGGTCATGGGTGACCACGACGATGGCGATGCGGCGGGCGATGAGGTGTTCGGCCAGCCACTGCACACCTTCGACGTCGAGGTGGTTGGTGGGCTCGTCGAGGATGACCAGGTCGAGGTCGCGGACGAGGGCGGCGGCGAGGTTGACGCGGCGTCGTTCGCCGCCGGACAGGCCGCCGACCGGGGTGTCGAGGCCGAGCTCGGCGACGCCGAGGCCGCCGAGGACCTCGCGTACGCGGGCGTTGGAGGCCCATTCGAAGGTCTGCAGGCCGAGGGGGCTGAGGACGACCTCGCCGACGGTGTCGGTGTCGGTGAGGTCGGCGCGCTGGGTGACCACGGCCATGCGGAGGTTGGAGTTGTGGGAGACGCGTCCGGAGTCCGGGGGTTCGATGCCGGTGAGGACCTCGAGGAGGGTGGTCTTGCCGCCGCCATTGAGGCCGACGACGCCGATGCGGTCGCCGGTCTGGACGCCGAGGCTGACGCCGTCGAGCAGGGTCTTGAGTCCCCAGGTCTTGGAGACGTTTTCAAGGTTGATGAGGTTCGCCATGGTGCTGGCCATTCTATGCGGTCGGACCACGGATGACCCCATCACCCTGTCCCCTAATTGCTAATGGTTTCCATTATCGTTAGGGTATCCGGCATGACAACTCTCTCCCGCCCGATCCGGGCCATCACCCCTGTCCTCCTCTCCGCCGTCGTGCTCGCCGCCTGCACCAACGCCGACACAGGCACCGACACAGACACCGGCGCCACGGAGTCCTCCGCCGCGTCCCCCGCCAGCAGCAGCACCCACGACCACGGCGATGACCATGACCAGGGCGCCGGGGAACAGGCCCAGCTCACGGAAGTGGCCTCCATCGTGCCGCGGGTGATCCTCGCCCACGACGGCGGCATCACGGTCATCGACTCGGAGACCGGGGAGACCGTCTCAGAGACCGACCTCGACGGCTTCCTGCGGCTGAACAACTCCGGCGACGGCCGGCACGTCATGGTCACCGCCGGCGACCGCTTCCTCGCCTTCGACGCCGCCGTGCAGTCCCGCGCCCACGGCGATCACGCCCACAACTACGCGGGTGACCCTCTCTCACGGACATCGCCGACGACGAGCCCGAGGCCGGACACGTCGTGGTCAATGAGGGGCTGACGGCGTTGTTCTCCGACGGTGACGGCACCGCCCGGATCGTGCCACCGACCAGGTCGCCGCCGGATACCGGCCGGCCGAGGGCGTGGTCGTCGACTCCGGCGCCCCGCACCACGGCGTGGCGGTGCCGTTTGCGGACGGCTCGGTCCTCATCACCGTCGGCGACGAGGACAACCGCCAGCGCATCGAGTACCGGGACGCCAAGGAGAAGGTCCAGGCCCACACCGACGACTGCCCCGGCATCCACGGCGAGGCGATGGCCGCTGAGGGTGCGGTCGTCTTCGGCTGCCAGAACGGGCCGGTCGTCTTCGACGGAACCGACTTCCGGAAGGTCGATCCGGGCACGGAGTACCAGCGTTCCGGCAACCTCGCTGGCCATGCCGACTCCCCGATCATTCTCGGCGACCACAAGGTGGACGAGGATGCCGAGCTGGAGCGGCCGACGGAGATCGCGCTCATCGACACCCGGAACGCCACCATGCGCACCGTCGACCTGGGTTCGTCCTACTGGTTCCGTTCCCTGGGCCGCGGCCCGGCCGGTGAGGCGGTCGTCCTCACCTATGACGGGCACCTCAAGGTCATCGACCCGGAGTCCGGGGAGATCATCCGTGCCATTCCCGCCATTGCGGCGTGGGAGGAGAAGGACGAGTGGCAGGAACCGGGCCCGGTCCTTCGGGTCGTCGGGGACCACGCCTACGTCACGGACGCGGAGAACAACGAGCTCGTCGTCGTGGATCTGACCTCAGGGGAAGAGGCCGCCCGCCACGAGCTCCCGATCACCCCGGTGGAGATGGCCGTAGCGGACGGAAAGCCGGCGGCACACTAGTCGTCAGACACTAGCCGTCGATGAGGTACGCCCCGTGGGCGGGCCCGGTGGCCGTGGCCCCGGAGTAGACACCCTCGGAGAGCAGGTCGTCGAGGACGTCTCGGGCGTGGAGTTCGGACCGGCACAGGAACGCACAGGTCGGGCCGGATCCGGAGACGATGCCCGCCAGCGCACCGGCCCGCTTTCCCAGGTCGAGGGTGCGGGCGATGTCGCTGCGCAGGGAGACCGCGGGTGCCTGGAGGTCGTTGGCCAGATGGCCGGCGACCTCCTCGGCGTTGCCGGTCATGAGCGCGTGGGCCAGGTCGGTGGTGTCGAGGGAGGGGCCGATCTCCCGGCCCTGGTCCCGCAGCTGGTCGAGGTGGCCGAAGACCTCGGGCGTGGCCAGGCCCTGCTTCGAGAACACCAGCGCCCAGTGGTACCGCCCCCGGGAGAGCATGGGGGTGAGCTGCTCGCCGCGACCGGTGCCGAGCATCGTCCCGCCGCGCAGCGTGAAGGGCACGTCGGAGCCGAGTTCGGCGGCGAGCGCGTCGAGGGTGGTCTGGTCGAGCGCGGGCATCGTCTCGGTGACGAGGATGTGGGCGGCGAGCAGGGCCGCGGCGGCGTCGGCGGAGCCACCGGCCATGCCGCCGGCGGTGGGGATCCCCTTCTCGATGCGGATCCGCACGCGCGGCAGGCTGCCGAGACCGTGGCGGGCGCGGTAGAAGTCCACGAGCGTATCGACGCCGCGCCACGCCAGGTTCGTCGCATCCTGCGGCACCGACGCCGCATCCAGACCCGTGGCGGTGAGCCCGCTGACGATGCTGCCGGTGGCCACGGTCTCCTCGTCGTCGATCTCGAGGGTGACCACGTCCGACAGGCTCAGGGACTGGAAGACGGTGACCAGCTCGTGGTAGCCGTCCTCGCGGGCATCGCCGACGCCGAGGTGGAGGTTGACCTTGCCGTGGGCGCGGACGCTGATCGTTCTCATGAGGTCACCCCGGCCAGCCGGACGAAGTCGGCGACGGTGAGTTTCTCGCCGCGCAGCTGCGGGTCAATGCCCGCGGCGAGCAGGGCCTCCTCGGCGGCGGCGCCGGAGCCGTAGTGGCCGGCGAGGGCGGCGCGGAGGGTTTTGCGGCGCTGGGCGAAGGCGGCGTCGACAAGCGGCCAGACGGCAGCGCGGGAGGATTCGGTGACGGGCCACGGCGGGTTGTCGTAGCGGTCGATGCGGACCAGACCCGACTCGATCTTCGGGGCCGGCCAGAACACGTTCTTCCCGATCGCCCCGGCGCGTTTCACGTCGCCGTAGAAGGCGGCCTTGACGCTGGGGACGCCGTAGATCTTCGAGCCGGGGGTGGCGGCGAGCCGGTCGGCGACCTCCGCCTGGACCATGACCAGGACCCGGCGGATCGACGGGAACGTGGCCAGCAGGTGCAGCAGGACCGGCACGGAGACGTTGTAGGGCAGATTGGCCACCAGCGCGCTCGGGTTGCGCAGGTCGGCGGCGGTGATCTTGAGGGCGTCCTTCTGAACCACCGTGAGACGGTCGGCGAAGGGTTCGGCCCGCCAGCTGACGGTGGCGGGCAGCTCGGCGGCCAGGCGCGGATCGATCTCCACGGCGGTGACCTTGTCCACCGTGTCCAGCAGTGCAAGCGTCAACGACCCCAGCCCGGGGCCGACCTCGACGACGTGATCGTCCGGGGCGAGATCAGCGGCCGCGACGATCCGCCGGACCGTGTTCGGGTCGTGGACGAAGTTCTGGCCGAGCTTCTTCGTCGGGGTGACGTCGAGTTTCTCGGCCAGGGAACGGATCTCCACCGGGCCGAGGAGCTCGGCCGAGGCGGACGGGTCGTCGGAGGTCATGCGTTCCAATCTAGACCACGGACGACCCGGGACCGGCTAGTGCGTACCTTCGCCGAACTCCTCGACGATCTTGGCATTGAAGGCTGGCAGATCGTCCGGGGTGCGGGAGGACACCAGGCCCTGGTCCACGTGGACCTCCTCGTCGACCCAGGTCGCACCGGCGTTGCGCAGGTCGGTCTTGAGCGACGGGAAGGACGTGAGGGTGCGGCCCTGCAGGACGTCGGCGTCGGTGAGGATCCAGGCACCGTGGCAGATGACGCCGACGGGCTTGCCGGCCTCGACCAGCTTCTTCACGAAGGCGACGGCGTCGGAGTCCATGCGGATCTTGTCCGCGTTGCCGGTACCGCCCGGCAGGATGAGGGCGTCGAAGTCGGCGGCGTCAGCCTCGGCGGTGGTCGTGTCCACGGTGACGGCGGTGCCGTTCTTGCCCTCAATGGATCCGGTCTCGGTGGACAGGACCGTCACGGTGGCGCCGGCGGCCTTGACGGCGTCGACGGGGCTGGTGAGCTCGGAATCCTCGAAGCCGTCGGTGGCGAGGACGGCGACGGTGCGGTTGTTCAGATCGGTCATGGTGGGCTTACCTCCATATGCGCGTTGGTGAATAACCTTGCGCCCTCCGAGCGTAACGATCTTCCCGCGTCGGTGCAGGAGCCCAGCGCTGGAGGGTTAGCGCAGACCCATCCGGGCGGTGCAGGCCGGCCACGCGCCCCAGCCCTGTCCGGCCTGGACGCGGGTGGCGATGTCGATCTGCTGCTCGCGGGTGGCCTGGTCGGCGGTCGCGGCGTACTGACCGCCGCCGTAGGCCTGCCAGGTGGAGGCGGAGAACTGCAGGCCGCCGTGGTAGCCGTTGCCGGTGTTGATGGACCAGTTGCCACCGGACTCACACTGGGCGAGGGTGTCCCACACGCCGCCGCCGGCGACAGCCGGGGCGGAGGGGGCGGTCTTGGTGCCGCGGGCGATGGTCGGGCCGACGGCCGGGGTGATCTCCCGCTCGCCGACGATCTCGCGCTTGTCCTCGGCACCGTTGACGGTGGTGATGCGGTGGGTGATCTCGCGGACGCCCGGGGTGCCCGGCTCGAGGACCTTCTCGGTGCCCTCCTCCGCCTCCGGGTCGTCGACGTAGGTCGGCTCGCCGGTGAACTCGGTGGTCGCGGTCTCCTCGGCGACGTCGACGCGCTTGATCTCCACGCGGGTGTTCTGGGTCAGGGCGGTGTCCAGGCCCGGGGTGACGGTGTCGTGCTCGCCGAGGGTGATGTCGCGGGCGTCGAGAAGCTCGCGGACGGTGGCGGCGGCGACCTCGGTGTAGACGACGCTGCCGCCGTCGTTGAGGGAGACGATCTTCGGGGTGGTGACGTCGACGCGCATGCCGTCGGTGACCTTGGCGTCGCCGTCGACGTCGGTGCGGGCGGCCGGGGTGAGGCCGTGCAGCTCACCGATGAGGTCCTCGACGGTCAGCGCAGTGGAGGTCAGCTCGGTGGGCTGGCCGTCGATGACCACGGCGACCGGCTTCGCGGTGCGGACGGTGATGGTCTCACCGGACCGCAGCGACTCGCTCGGGGCCGGGTAGACGAGGTCCTGGTCGTCGACCTCGACGCCTGCGGCATCGAGCGCGCCGGCGACGTCGCGGGACATGGTGCTCAGCTCGGTGAGCTCGCCGTTGACGTCGAGCGCGACATCCTTCTGCACGGTGGTCGCGCCGGCGGCGGCGATGCCACCGGCCATCAGTCCGCCGAGGGTCACGCCGGTGGCGAGACGACGGGTGGCGGAGGGGCCGGAGTGGGTGCGGGACAGGTGGGTGCGTGCCATGGTGAGTGTGGTTCTCAATCTCAGTCGACGGTGACGGCTTGCTTACTGCAGATCACAGTACGGTAACAGTTGCGTGACGTCCAGAACAAACGTGACATGTCATGGACGCCGGATTCACTGGCGTTTCTCCCCTCACACCAGTACGCAGCAACCCCACCCGCCCTGCCGGAACCGCGGCAGTGAGGTGGGCAACAGGGCGAGTCAGGAGAGATACACCCGGTCGAAGGTCACCGTCAGTTCCGCCGCCAGTTCGGCCGGGTCCATCCCCCGGGCACGGGCCACACACAGCGCGGTGTGTCCGATGAGGGCCGGTTCATTCCGCGCACCCCGGAACGGCTCCGGCGTCATGTACGGCGCATCCGTCTCGATGAGCAGCTGCCCCGGCGGCGTGATCCGCGCCGCCTCCCGCAGCTCGTCGTTGCGCTTGAAGGTCACGTTGCCGGCGAAGCTGAGCACATACCCGCGCTCGATCGCCTCCTCCGCCACCGCCAGGGGCGAGGAGAAGCAGTGGAGGATCGTGTGCACCGGCTGCGGGGCGTCGGCGAGCACCCGCAGCAGATCCTCGTCCGCCTCCCGGTTGTGCAGCATGAGCGCCTTGCCGGAGGACACCGCCAGATCGATGTGCCAGCGCAGCGCCTCCTCCTGCACCTGAAGCGGCGCGGTCCGTTCCGGCTCATGCGTGATCCAGTAGGTGTCCAGGCCGGTCTCCCCCACCGCGACACAGTTCGGGTCGGCGACCATCTCCGTCAGCCTGGCCCGGGCCTCCTCGTCGAGTTCGTGCGCCCGGGTCGGGTGAATGGCGCACGCCGCGAACACCCGCTCGTTGTGCTGCGCCGCCGACAATGCGAGCTCCGCTTCCGCGAGACCGTCGCCGACGGTACAGATCTTCTCGACGCCCGCCCCTACCGCACGCCCCACGATCGCCGCCACCTCATCCGGGGTCCGCGCCCCGGCCGAGGCCAGGTGGGTGTGCGCGTCGACGATGCCCGGGATCGGTTCAGCGGGCACGGGCGTGGGGCGGGGCTTCTTCTTCGACATGGCTGACAGTCTAGGGACCACTACCGTGGGTGGCGTGATCGATCCCACCGCCTGGCAGTTCCTCGACCTCACCTGCCCGCTGCACCCCGACCAGGACCGCTTCCCCGGCGACCCGGCCATGGAGGTCACCCCGGTGAGCACGGCGGACGACGACGGCTTCGAGGTCACCTCCTACCGGCTGGTGGGCCCCACCGGCACTCATGTCGACGCCCCCGCCCACGTCGTCCCCGGCGGCCGCACCCTCGATGCGATCCCTGTGACCGAGTCCCTCCTCCCCCTGGTGGTCCTGGATTCGGTGGACGTCGCCGCCTGGGAGGCCCGGCACGGCCGGGTCCCGGCGGGGTGTTTCGCCGTCCTGCGTGGCGGCGGCTGGACGGTGGCCGCCCTGGAGATCCTCCACGCCCGTGGGGTCACGGCCATCGGTCACGACACCCTCAACACCGACCCCGACGAATCTGTCGACGCCGGTGAGTTCCCCGCCCAACGGTGGTGGCTGGAACACGACCACTGGCAGATCGAGAACCTCTGCCGTCTCGGGGACCTGCCCGCGCGTGGGGCGTGGGTGATGTGCACCTGGCCGGTGCCGCTGGGCGCGGCGGCGTTCCCGGCGCGGGTGATCGCGCTAACCCCGCGAGGCCAGTGCGAAGGGTAGGACCGGCTGGCCGGTCCGCTCCGCCAACTGCTGCCCGGCGACGGTGACGGACCAGCCGGTGTCCACCACATCGGTGACCAGGAGGACCGGGCCGTCGACGGGCGTGAGGGCTTCCATCTCCCAGCGGTCAAGCAGGCCCATCACCCGGTAGGCGGAGTTCTGGGCGGTGACCTCGCCGGCCCCGGCGCGTACCGGCAGGGTCCCGGCGAAGGTCATCCGACCGACGCCGGCCATGGCTTCCGCCAGGGCGCTCACCTGCGCAGTGGCCGCCGGATCATGGGAGCCCAGGGCCACCACCGTGGTGGGGCGTTGCGCCCAGTCCCAGTCGGAGAGCACCGCCACGATCCTGGGCAGCCAGGTGTCCTGCTGCCACGGGTGGCTCGGCCGCCAGTCCCGGTTGTCCAGGAGCTCGCGGAGGGCGGGTCCCCGGGCGATGTCGTTGAGCCGCCCCAGTGCGCGGCCGGGTTCAACACCGTGAATCCTCCCCTTGACGCTGATCCCGGTCGGCCACTGCCTGCGCTGGGTCAGACGCACACCGGGAGCGGTGAGGCGGGAGTCGACCCGGGCGGCGACCGCCGCGTCGATGTCTGTGCCCCACCGCCTGCCCGTGCAGTTGTCGCAGCGCCCGCACGGCTCGGTGGCGGTGGCGTCGTCGAGCTGGCTCCGGAGGAACAGCAGGCGGCATCCGTCGGTGCGCTCGTAGTCCAGCATGGCCTCCTGTTCAGCCGTGCGGGCATGGGCGAGCCCGGCGTAGCGTTCCGCGTCATAGGACCAGGGCTGGCCGGTGGCCACCCATCCGCCCCGGACCCGCCGGACGGCGCCGTCGACGTCGAGGACCTTGAGCACCTGGTCGAGGCGGGAGCGGCTGAGGTCGACCTGGGTCTCCAGCTTCATCGTCGACTGCGGCTCATCCGTCAACGCGGCGAGGAGCTGGCGGACCGTCGACTCCTCCGGGAAGGAGACGGAGGCGAAGTAGCGCCAGATGTCCCGGTCCTCCGCACCCGGCAGAAGGATGACGTCTGCCCGGTCGGTGCCGCGGCCGGCGCGACCGATCTGCTGGTAGTAGGACACCGGGGAGCTCGGCGCGCCGACGTGGACGACGAAACCGAGGTCGGGTTTGTCGAAGCCCATGCCCAGCGCGGAGGTGGCCACCAGGGCCTTGAGTTCGTTGCCGATCAGTGCCTGCTCGAGCCGTTCCCGCTCCCCCGCCTCGGTCCGTCCGGTGTAGGCGGCCACGTTCCATCCGGCGGCCTCCATAGCCTCCGCGAGGTCCTCTGCCGCGGAGACGGTGAGGCAGTAGATGATGCCGGAGCCCTCCAGCTGGCTGAGATGGCCGGCCAGCCACGCGGGGCGCTGGGTGGTGTCCGTCAACCGGACCACCGACAGGTGCAGCGACTCCCGGTCCAGCCCGCCGCGGAGCAGGCCGGTGTCCTCCCCCAGCTGTGCCTGCACGTCGGCGACCACCCGGTCGTTGGCGGTGGCGGTGGTGGCCAGCACCGGCACCCCGGTGGGCAGTTCCGCGAGCAGGGTGCGGATGCGCCGGTAGTCCGGCCGGAAATCGTGGCCCCAGTCGGAGATGCAGTGTGCCTCATCGACGACGACCATCCCCACCGCCCGGGCGATGTGCGGGAGGACTTCATCGCGGAAGCCCGGGTTGTTCAGCCGTTCCGGGGAGATGAGCAGGACATCCACGTCACCGCCGATGACGCTGGCCTGGATCTCCTCCCACTCGGTCATGTTCGCGCTGTTGAGGGTGACCGCCCTGATCCCCGCCCCCTGTGCGGCGGCGACCTGGTTACGCATGAGTGCCAGCAACGGGGAGATGATCAACGACGGCCCCCGGCCGGCCTGGCGCAGGAGTTTGGCGGCGATGAAGTACACCGCGGACTTGCCCCAGCCGGTGCGCTGGACCACGAGCATGCGCTTCCGGTGATTGACCAGCGCATCGATCGCCGTCCACTGGTCATCGCGTAAGCGTGCCCCCTCCCCCGCTATTCCGGTGAGGAGGTCATTGGCCGTGTCCCGTGTCGCCTGCATGCCCACCACGCTAGACCACGGGCCCGACACTAGACCTGAACTGCGATTTCGTCGTCGATGTCACCGCCACGGGCGGCGAAGAAACCGATGGCCGCCATGAGGAGACAGCTGGCGCCGAGGGCGGCGAGGATGAGGCTCCAGTCGAGAGTGATCTGGTACGCGACGCCGACCAGGAAGGGGCCGGCCGCCGCGATGAGGTAGCCGTAGGGCTGGACGAAACCGGAGAGCCGGGCGGTGATCAACGGGGCGCGGGTGCGGGCCGGGATGAGGGCGATCGCGGTGGGGAAACAGTAACCGCCGATACCCAGCAGGGCCGCCCACAGGAGGGGCACGGCGGCGTCGGTGAACCAGATGCCGAGGTACCCGGTGGCCATGATCGCGGCGAAGATCAGTGGCAGCAGGTAGATACGGTCAAGCCGGTCGAGGACGAAGGGGATGGCGAAACCGCCGACGGCGTTGATGCCGCCGACCAGCGCGAGCGCTACGCTGGCGGTTTCCGCGGGGTGGCCGTAATCGAGGAGGATCTTGGGCAGCCAGCCCATCTGCACGTAGGCGTGCATCGACTGCAGGCCGAAGAAGAGCATGAGCGCGACCGCGGTACGGGAGCGCCACAGGGACTTCAACCCGGCCGGGGTCCCGGCACCGGGGGTCGGCGAGGACACGGACGGGAAGTCGAATCCCGCGCGGGCGGCGACCACGGCCCACACCGCGACCTGGGCGGCGGAGAATCCGGCCCAGAGGAACAGAGCCCATCGCCAGGCGCCGGGACCGGTGAACAGCAGGATGCTCAGGGGCCCGATGGCACCGGAGAGGCTGAGGATCGCACTGTAGACGGCCATGAGGGCGACGACGTGCCGCCCGCCGTGGGACTTGATCCACGCCGGCAGGAGCACGTTCGCCAGGGCGATGCCGGCGACGATGAGGGCCGTGAGCACGAGGAACAGCCACATCGCCCCGACCCAGGGTCGGGCGGCGAGGCCGACGAGCGCGATGACCATGCCCACGAGCAGGGTGCGGCTCAGCCCCAGGCGGGTGGCCACCGGCACGGCGACCAGACCGACGACGGCGAAGAACAGGCCCGGCATCGCGGTGATGACGCCCGCGATGGACCCGCCGGAGCCGAAGGCGGCGAGCGCGTCGCCGAGGACCGGGGCGAGGGAGGAGATACCCGCCCGCAGGTTGATCGCCGCGAGGAAGACGGCGATGAACGCGAGGGCGGCCGGGATGACCGCGCGGTTGTTCACCGTCAGATCAGGCCCATGTCAGGCCAGGACCGGGGCCCAGGACGGGCCGGTCTCCGCGAGTTCGGGGTCGAGCTTCTGGATGAGCGGCTTGGGCTTGGCCAGGGTGGTGCCGGGGACGACGTCGATACGCTTCCACGCCGCCTGCTGGGTGGTGTAGTCGCCGGTGATGACCGGGTAGCTCTGACCTTCCTCGGGCAGACCGACGCCGACGAGGTCGACCGGCATGTCGTCGGTGACCTCGTGGATCTCCGGGCGGGCGGCCCACACGCCGTCCCGGCCGAGGGTCTCGTGGACCTGCTGCGCGATGTGCGGCAGGTAGGGGGTGAGCATGACGTTGCAGTCGGAGACGACCTGGAGCGCGGTCCACAGGACGGTGGCCAGGCGCTCGCGCTGCGACTCGTCCTTGGCCAGCTTCCACGGCTCCTGCTCGGCGATGTAGGCGTTGGCCTCACCGACGACGTGCATGGCGGCGGTGATGCCGGCCTTGAACTTGGACTGCGCCAGTGCCTCGCCCACGTTGTCGAAGGTCTCGGCCGCGAGGTCGAGGATCTTCTGGTCGGCCTCGGTCAGTGACGCCGGTACGGGGACCTCACCGAAGTTCTTGTGCGCCATGGACACGGTGCGGTTGACCAGGTTGCCCCAGCCGTTGGCCAGTTCGTTGTTCACCCGGCGGACGAATTCGTCCCACGTGAAGTCGGTGTCGGTGTTCTCCGGGCCGGCGACGGCGATGAAGTAGCGCAGCGGGTCCGGGCCGAACTCGGCGAGGAAGTCCTTGACGTAGATGACCACACCCTTGGAGGAGGAGAACTTCGAGCCGGACATGGTGAGGAACTCGGAGGAGACGACCTCGGTGGGCAGGTTGATCTCGCCGTAGCGGTGGACCGATCCGCCCTTGGCACCCTTGCCGGCGTAGCCGAGGAGCTCGGCCGGCCAGATTTGGGAGTGGAAGGTGATGTTGTCCTTGCCCATGAAGTAGTAGCCGAGGGCGTCCGGGTTCTGCCACCACTGCTGCCACGCGTCCGGGTCACCGGAACGCCACGCCCACTCGATGGAGGAGGACAGGTAGCCGATGACGGCGTCGAACCACACGTAGAGCTTCTTGGCGTTGTTGTCCTGCCAGCCCTCCACGGGAATGGGGACACCCCAGTCGATGTCGCGGGTCATGGCGCGGGGGCGCAGGTCCTCGAGGAGGTTGAGGGAGAACTTGAGCACGTTGGGGCGCCAGTCCTCGCGGCCGCGCAGCCACTGCCCCAGCGCGTCGGCCAGGGAGGGCAGGTCGAGGAGGAAATGCTCGGTCTCGACGAAGTCCGGGGTCTCGCCGTTGATCCTGGACACCGGGTTGATGAGGTCGGCGGGGTCGAGCTGGTTGCCGCAGTTGTCACACTGGTCGCCGCGGGCGCCGTCGGCACCGCAGATCGGGCAGGTGCCCTCGATGTAGCGGTCCGGCAGGGTGCGCCCGGTCGACGGGGAGACCGCACCCATGGTGGTCTCCTTGATCATGTAGCCGTTCTCGTACAGACCGGTGAACAGCTCCTGCACCACCGCGTAGTGGTTACGGGTGGTGGTGCGGGTGAACAGGTCGTAGGACAGGCCGAGGCCGGCGAGGTCCTCGACGATCTGGCGGTTGTAGCGGTCGGCCAGCTCCTTGACCGTCACGCCCTCCTTGTCGGCCTGGACCAGCAGCGGGGTGCCGTGCTCGTCTGTACCCGAGATCATGAGGACCTCGTTGCCGATCATCCGCTGATAGCGGGCGAAGACATCGGAGGGGACGCCGAAACCGGCGACATGTCCGATGTGGCGGGGGCCGTTGGCGTACGGCCAGGCGACGGAGACAAGCACAGACTGGGTCATGGGTTACACCTTATTTGATGGGCCGCTTGCCGTTGCGCTTGGCCAGACGCTCCTGGCGACGCGCCTTGTTCTCCTTCGCCCGCTGGTGCTCGGCGTGGATCCGGCGTTCCCGGGCGAGCCGGGCCGCGAACTCCTGCTGGGATCGGTAGTCGAGGTAGAGGGTGTCCTCGCGCAGGTCCTTGGTCAGGGCGATCATGAGGCAGATGATGACGATGAGGAACGGGCTGGCGGCGATGATGGTGATGGACTGCAGGTTGCTCAGCGAATCCTCGTTGACGGTGAGCAGCACCATGCCGATGATGGCGGTGAGCAGACCCCACAGCGCGGACACCCACGGGGTGGCGTTGGTGCGGCCGTGCTGGGCGAGGGTGCCCATCACGGTGGAGGCGGAGTCCGCGGAGGTGATGAAGAAGGTGGCCAGCAGGATCATGGCGACGACACCCAGGATGGTGCCGCCGGGGAGCTGGTGGAGCAGGTTGAACAGCTGGGATTCGGCGGAGCCGTCACCCCAGATGGAGTTGCCGTCCTGCTCGAAGCGGATCGCGGTGCCGCCGAAGATGGAGAACCACACGACGGAGACCAGCGAGGGGACGACGAGGACGCCGATGGCGAACTCACGGATGGTGCGGCCGCGGGAGATGCGGGCGAGGAACATGCCGACGAATGGGGACCAGGAGATCCACCACGCCCAGTAGAAGATGGTCCAGGTGCTCAGCCACTCGCCGGCAGTGCCGTTGGCGGAGACGCCGGTGCGGCCGGCCATCTCGAAGAACTGGGCGAAGTAGGCGCCGATGGAGGTGGGCATGAGGTTGAGCATGGCCACGGTCGGGCCGAGGATGAACACGAAGATGGCCAGGATGGCGGCCATGATCATGTTGGCGTTGGACAGGTACTGGATGCCCTTGCCCACACCGGAGACGGCGGAGACGATGAACGCGAGGGTGAGCACGCAGATGATGCCCACGATGGTCCAGTCACCGGGCGAGTCGATGAGGCCGGAAGCCGAGAGACCGGCACGGATCTGCAGGGCACCCACGCCGAGGGAGGTGGCGGTACCGAAGACGGTGGCGATGATGGCCAGGGTGTCGATCAGCTTGCCCAGGAACCCCTTCGCACCCTTCTCCCCGATGAGGGGGACGAAGGCGGAGGAGATGAGCTGGGGGCGGCTACGGCGGAAGGTGGAGTAGGCGATGGCGAGGCCGACGATGGCGTAGATCGCCCACGGGTGCAGCGTCCAGTGGAACATCGCCGAGGCCATGGCGGTACCGACCTCGTTCTCGGCCCGCCCGGGGACACCGTCGCGGTAGAAGGTGAGCGGCTCGGTGGCACCGTAGAACATCAGGCCGATGCCCATGCCGGCGGCGAACATCATGGCGATCCAGGAGACGGTTCGGAACTCGGGCGCCTCGTTGTCGCCGCCCAGGCGGATGGAACCGAACTTGGACAGGCCGATGATGATCATGAAGGCGACGAAGATCGTGCCGAAGAGGACGAACGCCCAGCCGAAGTTGTCCACGACGAACGACAGCGAGCTCGACGCGAAGGAGGCGAAGCTGTCCGAGCCGAGCATCGCCCAAAGGACGACGCCGATGATCACGGCCGCGGCCGGGATGATGATCGCCCAGTCGAAGCGGGCCTTGCCATCGTCGGGTTCCCGGAAGTCCGGGTGGGCCGCGCCGCCGATCCGGTCGCCGATGTAGTCGGCGTTCGACATCATGGTCGCGAGCTGCTCGGTGGCGGTCGGCTCGGCAGGCGTCGCCGCCGAAGCCTCCGAAGCCGCCGACCCAACCCCCGGGTGCTCTGTGGAATTGTCAGGTGTGGTCATGAAACGCACCATTATCCAGATTCTCAGTCAATGCAAACCTGGCCGGGAGAATTCGGACATAAATGGCAGGCCCATTCCACGCCCGTCCCAGGTTGCGCCCACCACGGAAACACCACATCAGGCGAGGTCATGGCCCGTTTCTCCCGGGCGAAACTCACAATTGCATAACAATGCACATTAGTGTGACCTATCTCGCGGCGAGAACCGCCTCGTAGAGTTCCCGGTTGGACACTCCCCTGCCCGAGGCGACCTGCCGGCAGGCGTCCTTGAGCCGCACCCCCTCGGCGACGAGGGACTCGACGACGGGGACCAGCGACTCCACGTCGAACTCCCGCGGGGAGCCGCCTTCGATGACCACCGTGATCTCACCCTTGACTCCCTCGGCGGCCCACTCCGCGAGCTCGGGCAGGGTGCCGCGGCGGACCTCCTCATAGGTCTTGGTCAGTTCCCGGCACACCGCGGCGCGGCGGGTCGGCCCGAGCACCTCGGCGGCGACGGCGAGGGTGTCGGCCAGGCGGTGCGGGGACTCGAAGAAGCAGGCGGCGCGTTCCTCGGTCCGCAGCGATTCCAGCCATTCCCGGCGCGGGCCGGGCTTGCGGGGAGCGAAGCCGTCAAAGAGGAAACGTCCCACGGGCAGGCCGGACAGGGCCAGGGCGGTGGGGACGGCGGAGGGGCCGGGCAGGCAGGTGACGGGCACACCGGCGTCGTGGGCCGCGTCGACGAGCGAGTAGCCGGGGTCGGAGACCAGGGGCATACCGGCGTCGGTGACCACGAGGACGGTGCCGGAGCGGGCGGCGTCGAGCAGTCCGGCGGCCCGACCGGCCTCGTTGTGGTCGAAGTTGGAGATCACCTTCCCGCGGATCTCCACGTCGAGGGCGGTGGCGAGGGTGCGGACGCGGCGGGTGTCCTCGGCGGCGATGACGTCGGCGTCGGCAAGCGCCTGGCGCAGCCGCGGGGAGGCGTCGTGGATGTTGCCCAGCGGGGTGGCCGCGAGGACCACGCCCCGGGGAACAGGTCGGGGAAGGGATTCAGGCCGGGACATGCCTTGTACCCTAGACTCTTTCCCGTGAACCCCGCCACGACCTCCACCGCCGACACACCTGCCGTCGGCCCTGGGTTCGCCCGGCGGATCCACCCCGATCCCCCGCGGCCGTGGTCGTGGACGCGGGCGGACACCATCGCCACGCTTGTCATCGCGGCGCTGGCCCTGGTCACCCGGTATGCGGGCCTGACCAGCGCCGTGGCCTCCGGCACCCCGGTCTTCGACGAGAAGCACTACGTCCCGCAGGCGTGGGACATGGTCCGTTCCCAGGTCAACCCGCTCATCGGCGGCATCGAGTCCAACCCCGGGTACGGCCTGGTGGTGCACCCGCCGCTGGGCAAGCAGCTCATCGCCCTCGGCGAGTTCGTCTTCGGCTACTCCCCGCTGGGCTGGCGGGTGATGACGGCCCTGTTCGGCGCCGCCACCGTCGTCGCCGTCATGCTGCTGGCCCGCCGGCTGGCGGGGACGTGGCAGGTGGCGTTCTTCGCCGGCCTGCTGGCCACCGTCGACGGGGTGCTGCTGGTCAGCTCCCGTTTCGGCATGCTCGACATCTTCCAGGTGTTCTTCATCGTCGCCGCCGCCTGCGCCCTGGCCTTCGACCACGAGCAGATGCGCGGCCGCCTCCACCGGGCGTGGGGTGACGGCATGCTCGGCGACTCGCCGTTCGGCCCCCGCCTGGGGTTCCGCTGGTGGCGTTTCACCGCGGGCGTGTTCCTCGGACTCTCCCTCGGCGTGAAGTGGTCGGGGCTGTACTACATCGCCTTCTTCGGCCTCATGAGCGTGTTCTGTGACCTTGCGTTACGACGCCGCTACGGCGCCACCCGCCCCGTCACCGGCACCCTCGTGCGTGACGTCCTGCCCGCCCTCGCCTCGATCGTCGTGGTCCCCGTCCTGCTCTACCTGTGGGCCTGGCGCGCGTGGTTCTCCTCCGAGACCGCCGTCTACCGGCATGCCGCCACCGACGGCTCCATCGGGGACGACTCCTGGCTGGCCGCCCTGCCCGACTCCCTCGCCGGGTTCGTGTTCTACCACCAGTCCGTCCTCGAGTTCCACGCCTCCCTGACCACCTCCGGCGGGCACTCGCACCCCTGGGACTCCAAGCCGTGGGCGTGGCTCGTCGCCGCCCGCCCCATCCTCTACTTCTCCTCCACCGACATCGACTGCGCCGCCGGCACGTGCCGGCGGATGATCTTCCTCTTCGGCACGCCCGCGATCTGGTGGCTGACCGTCCCGGTCCTGCTGTGGGGGCTGTGGTGCCTGGTCATCCGCCGCGACCGCCGCTTCCTCATTCCCCTGGTCGCCTTCGCCGCGGGATTCCTCCCGTGGCTGGCCAGCTACGACCGGCAGATGTACTTCTTCTACGCCACCGCGCTCGTCCCCTTCACCATCGTGCTCATCTCGCTCACGCTCGGCCAGCTCCACGGCCGCGGACCCGAGGTCGGGCTCCGTACCGTCCGCACCCTCGCCGGCGGCCCGATCACGTGGGGCACGCTCGCCGTCATCGCCTACCTCGCGTTGGCGGTGGCGATGTTCCTCTACTGGTTGCCCATCCTCTACGGCATCGTCATCCCGGAGGGCTGGTACCACTCCCTCATGTGGCTGCCGAGCTGGACCTGAGGCTGGACCTACACGGGTGTGGCGCCCAGTTCCCGCCACCCGGCGCGCAGCATGACATACCCGTGGTGCGACAGCCACGCCCACGCCATGGCGGCGAGGGTGACCAGCAGCAGGAGCAGGCCGAGGTACTGGCCGGACTCGACGGTGCCGAGGACCATGTCGCGGACGGTGAAGCCGAACAGGAACATCCACAGGGCGCCGACAACGGGCAGCATGCCGGAGACGAGGCGGGGTTTCCACGCCACGGCGAACAGGCCGAAGGCGATGCCGAGGCGGTGGGCGGCGGCGTCGACAAGCAGACCCGCGGAGCGGGGTCGGCGTCGGGGGCGAGGATCTGCCCGTCGGCCTGCCCCCCGGAGGTGACGGCGGTGAGGCCGCCGGCGTCGCCGAGCAGCTGCAGGGACCACAGAACCCAGGCGATGCCGGAGATGATGAGCAGGACCCGCGCGAGCGCGAGACCGACGGCACGGGCGTTCGCGGTGCGACGCCACTCCGGTTCCACGCCGGCGATGATGACCTCGGACAGGTCCGGCGGGGTCATGCCGCCGTCGGCGGGCTCGGCGAAGGAGAGGGTGCGGCTCAGCGCCAGCGACTGCTCCCAGAACGCGGCGCACTGCCCGCACTCGGCGACGTGGGCGTCGACGACGTCATCGGGCAGCGGGACGGGTTCGCCGTCGAGGCGGGCGGAGAGGGCGGCCTGGACCCGGTCATGGTCAACCACGGGTGAGCACCCCGTCCAGGCTGGCGCGGCCGGCACCGAACACGACGATCATAAGCAACGCCACGATGAGCACCGCCGGCAGTTCCACCCCGCCGTCGGCGGCGAACAGGCCGTTGCCCAGGTGCACGAACCAGACCGCCGCGGCCATGAGCAGGGCCAGGGCACCGGCGACGAAGGTGGTGAGCAGCCCGACCACCAGCAGCGCCCCGCCGAGCAGTTCGCCGGCCATGACCAGGTAGGCGGACAGTTTCGGCTGCGGCACCCCCCACGCGCTGAACTGGCCGGTGGTCTCCGTCAGCCCGGTGATGAGCAGTTTGTCCCAGCCGTGCGCCACGAACACGATCCCGAGGACGAGACGCAGAAGCAGCAGCGCAGCATCCCTCACGGCCGGTTTATCCATGCCGATTAGACTACCTCCTACCCCACCCGAGGAGTACGTCATGCTCATCTCCACACCCATTGGACCGCTGACCCTCACCGCGAGTGACCGCGGGCTCACCGCCGTCGACTTCGGCGGGGAGGGCACGGGGTCCTCTCCCTGCTTATCGACGCCGCCGCGCAGCTCGCCGAATACTTCGCCGGCACCCGCCGTACCTTCGACCTCCCGCTCGACGTCCCCGACACCGGCTTCCGGGCCACCGCCCAGGCCGCCCTGGCCGACATCGCCTTCGGGCAGACGATGTCCTACACCGAGCTGGCGGCCGCCTGTGGCAACGACCTCGCCGTCCGCGCCGTCGGCTCCGCGTGCGCCACCAACCCGCTGCCCATCATCCGCCCCTGCCACCGGGTGCTGCGCGCCGACGGTTCCCTCGGCGGCTACCGCGGTGGCCCGGCGGCCAAGCAGTGGCTGCTCGACCACGAACAACGCGTCCTGGGGAACCGCTGACCGTTTCCGGCAGTCCAACAGGATATGGAGACCACCATCACCGACATCCCCGACATCACCGACACCGATTCCCTCATCCACTGCGAGGACGGCCGGGCCCGCCCCACCTGGGCATGCACCTCCGACCTGCTGCGGGACTACTACGATACCGAATGGGGCATGCCCGTCCGCGACGAGCAGGGTCTGTTCGAGCGCCTGAGCCTCGAGGGCTTCCAGGCCGGCCTGTCCTGGGAGCTCATCCTGCGCAAACGCCCCGCGTTCCGGGCCGCCTTCGCCGACTTCAACCCCGATGAGGTGGCGGTGTTCACCGACGCGGATGTCGAACGTCTGCTCACCGACTCCGGCATCATCCGCAACCGCCGCAAGATCGAGGCCGTGATCACCAACGCCCGGGCCACCATCGAGTTGCGCGAGAAGGGCGGCCTGGTCGAGCTCATCTGGTCGCACCAGCCCGCCGAGACCCCCGCCCCCGTCACGGCCGACGACGTCCCCTCCCGCTCCCCCGAATCCGCCGCCCTGGCCAGGGCACTGAAGAAGGAGGGCTTCACGTTCGTCGGCCCCACCACCATCTTCGCGCTCATGGAGGCCATCGGTGTCGTGGACACCCACCTCGTCGGCTCCTGGCGGCGCGGCTCCTCCGGGGTGTGGACATGAGGATCCTCCTGGCACCGGAGACCGTCAACCTCGGGGAGACCTCCCGCGGTGTCGAGGTCGCCCGTGCCCTGCTCACCGCACGAACCCACCCTCACCGTCCTCGGTTCCGCCCGCCTCCCCGTGCCACGGGAGCGGGCGTGGGAACTGCTCATCACCCCCGAACACATCGAACAGTGGTGGGGCCACCCGGCCGTCTTTCCCACCGGCACGCACGCGGGCGCCCACGGCACCTTCGAATGGGTCGGCCACGGCCTCATGCCCATCCACGTCACCCGCTTCGACCCCGACGAGCGACTCCACTTCTACTGGGGCGAACTCGGTGACCCGACCCCGGGAGATGACGCCTCACTCATCGAGTTCACCCTCGTCCCCCGACGGCGACAACACCGTCGTCCTGCTCGTGGAGAACATGGCCCCACCCCAGACCCGCGAGACCCTCGACGGCCAGGTCGGCGGCTGGACCATCGTCCTCAAGGCGCTGCAGGACTACGCCGCCAGATAGGTGGTGGCCGTGCCGCGAGGGACGGCCCCCTTCCCACGCCACCCGTGGCGGTCATGGGTCGTCACAGACCCAGGAGCAGTGCTGCACACGGGGCTCACTGCGTCGAGCTGTTACCCACGACGGGCTGGGACACTCTGGATCTGGGCACCGTCGTCTTGTGCCTCCCGGGTCCGGTGCAGCACGAACAAAGGACTCCGGTGCCACCACCGCCTGGCAGCAGGCCGACGGGTCGCCACCCGGTGGGCCACGTGAGACGATGACGGTCAACGTCATACCTGCGTTGTGCGCCCACGAAAGGTCGGCTGCCGATGACTCCAGTGGATCTCCGCTATCCGTTCAGTGGACCGTGGCTCGTCCAGAACTCGCCCGCGAACCGCGTGCCCAGCCACGGCACGGCCGCATTCGCGAGTTCGTATTCGATCGACTTCGTACCTGTCGACCACCGCGGGCGCACCGCGCCGATTCGGTTCGCCACGTGGGTGCGGCCTGAGCCCCCGACCCGATTCCCCGGGTTCGGTCGCGATGTGCTCGCCCCCGCCGATGGAGTCGTGGTCGCACTCGATGATCACCAGGTCGATCATGATGCCCACAGAGGTCTCCCCTCCGTCGCCTACGTCCTCAGCCAGGGCCGCCGAGCTGCTGCAGGGTGGAGCGCCCTGGCAGGCAACCACGTACTGATCCGAACCGACGCCGGCCCGTACGTTGCCCTGTGCCATTTGCGCCAGGGAAGTCTCGCCGTGGCCATGGGCAGTCGCGTGAAGGCCGGCGATCGGGTCGGCGCGTGCGGAAACAGCGGCAACAGCACGGAGCCACATCTGCACCTCCAGGCCATGGATCACCGCGACCCGACGACGGCGAACGCCGTCCCGATCACCTTCGACGGGCACCTCCCGAGGAACGGTGTGTTGACGAGTCCATAGCTGTGGAGGCTGGTCGCATCGACATCGACGAGCCGCCAGTAGTCGGTGTCTGCGCATGGGGCATGATTCGAAAAACCCCTGCCAGCGCACTGGCAGGGGTTACAGGGGTGGAGCTCAGGGGGCACGTGTCGAACTCTTGGCCTTCGGAAATCACCTGATGTTGATCCAGCCCGCCGTATTACTCAGACAAGACCAATACGCCAGGGACTAACCCAGGTCTCACGCGGGGCGTGAGCTGCCCGCCAGCCCCGTGAGGTCAGGAGCCAGTCGACGACGCGGCGGCCCCCTTGACTTCGGACATCCACGGCTCGATTTGGCGTGTGGCGTTCAGCGCAGGCACGCTGCTGGTCTTATGTCCCAGGAGCGGCATGTGCGCATGCTTTCAGGCGACTTGGATACGGCTGTCTCCCCTGACGTACTCGATTGACAGGTCGCCGCCGACCGCCTCGAGATAGCGCCTGATCGTGCCGATCTTGGCGTTGTCCAGGTCCCCGTGCTCGATCTTGGAGACCTGCCGCTGGCCCACGCCGATGCGCTCGGCAAGCTGTGCCTGGGTGAGCCCGGTGGCCTCACGGAGCTCACGCAGCCGAGAGGCCCGGACCTGGGCCAGCATCCGCTGCTTGTGCTCCTCCACCCGGCCACGGTTGACCGGGCGTCGCTGGTGCAGCTCATCGAGGGTGGTCATGTCGCTCACTTCTCCTTCAGTCGTTGCAGGTGGGCGTCGAACAGGTCATCGGCCACCGGGATGTTCTTCTTGGACCAGCGCTGCCAGTTGCCAGCCTTGTCGACGGCGACCAGGAAGATCCCTCGGGCTGGGGGTCGAAGGCAAACAGCAGCCGCAACTCCGTGCGTCCTGACGAGCCAGGCCTCAGCTCTTTCATGTTGCGATGACGCGACCGGTTGACCGTGTCGACGATCGGGCGACCCAGCTGTGGGCCGTACTCGCCCAGAAGCTCGATGGCCGCTGACACCTGCTCGTAGGAGTCCTCGTCCAAGCCCAGGAGCCAGTCCTGGACCAAGGTGACATCGACGCTCCACATCCCTGTATCTTAGACCATGCAAGTTCTATCGAGCAAGGTCACGTGACATCCCCTCATCGGCAGATGGGGACACTACAGACGCTCGCCGGTGCCGCTTGAACCGCATCCTCCGGGACTAACCCCGTGCTTGTGTGCGCTTCGATGAATCTTCACGCCGAGTAGCCAGCCAGCGCACACCGAATCGCCCCCGAACGGGACAGGTTGGGACGACGGTGCGGTCCCGCTCACATCTGAGCCAGAGTCGCCCGACGCACAGTGGGGCCGTGCGTCTACGTCTACTGAGGCTCGGTGAACGAGACTGGTTTGCCCGAGGCACGCGCGTAGTCGATCTCGCTTCGGGTCGACTCGCCGAGGTAGCCGCCCGAATTGACCACCAGCACGCGGTCAGCCAAATCGATCTTATGCCGGTGGAGCGCGTCAAGCATCGCCTCCTGCTCCATCGAGAGGCCTCCCTCCCCCGTGAGGATTGTTTCACCCGGAGCCAAAGGGGTGGAGGTCAGGGGCACGAGTCGAACTCCGGGCTTTCGGGAATCACTTGCTGAAGATGCAACCACTGGCTGCATTGAAAGAGAGTCCCCGGGGTCAGCAGGTGCCTTCTGTGTTCGGTCATGGTGAAGGGCGAGAAGGGGATGAGCTGCCGCGGTACAGGCATCCGTGGACTTCGTCCCGGCGGGCTGACAGACTCGGAGCGGGTTGCCACTGTGGCTTCCCGGCCTCTGGTGCGGTTGGGGTGGTGTTCGCGGCATGTCCCGCTGCTCGACAGCGTGGCTGGGTATGAGGTCGAGATACCCGGTTCTACGCCTGCGATGGGATGGGCGTCTGCTGGTAGAGGGCGAGTCGCCAGGTGCCGTCCTGACGGTTGTAGACGCTGGACATGCGCGCGATGAACGCGGGCTCATCCTCGTCGCGGTAGGCACGGCCGGTGTAGACAAGGACCGCGTGATCGTCGCTGAGGGCGACGAGCCTCTGATCGGCGATGTCGTAGCTCCGCCATGGGGGTACTTCGTTCAGGGATTCGATGACGGCCTGGCGGTCGAAGACCTGGCCGTGGGCGAGGACCATGACGCCGTCGCTGGCCATAATCTGCCCGTAGAAGTCTGCACCCGTGCTATTGCAGAGGGATGTCCATCCCTGATGTTCGAGGTCGAGCAGCTCTTCGAGCATGGCGCGTCACCTTTGTTTGTCAGGGTTTCAATCCCTTATACACCGACGCCCTCGCCTGAGTCCAGGGTCGCAACAAGGCCAGAACCGGAACTATCGCCCGTGGCAAGCACCCGCCAACCTCCGGCACAATGCGTACGTGCCGCTCGAAGCCCGACCTGCGCTCGTTGCCGGGGTAATAGGGAAAGCCCCTGCCAGCGAACTGGCAGGGGCCACAGGATGGTGGACGCGGGCGGACTCAAACCGAACACCTGGCAGCGGTTCGAGCGGCTCAGTTCCGCGTGGAATCAAGCGAAACTCGGTATGGGTCTCGAGTCAGACGGTGCCGCTGACGATGAGCCGGGCGTCGTGGCGAACCCTAGGAGACGAGCTAGAACACCCCTCACGGAGAGCCAAGTGGACGCTATCCGAACCGCCCGCACGAACGGCGAAAGCGTCGTCTCTATCTGCCAGCGGTTCGATGTGCATCGGATGACCGTCTGGACGCACACGAGAGACTTGCTCTGACTTCTCCTCGGACCGCACCCCCAGGGTGCCCCCGTGCACAAGCAGCGGCACATGAGCGCTGCTGAGTCCGGAGGCTTGTCGGCTTCATTTGCGACAATGGCACTATGAAGTTCAAGCGCCGCAACCTCGAAGCTCTCGCTGACCTCATCGTGGGCAACGCGGGCCGTGACGACGCTGAGAATGTGGACGAGGCCAAGTACTTCCCTTACAGGTCCAGCATGTACATCACCGAGTTCTTCCAAGAGCTGGAGACCGAATACCAGCATGACGGTTCAACTCGCCACCGCTGGGTGGCAGATGTATTGGAACAGATGCTGGCCGAACCGCACGACGGACCCAACCGCCCGCCAGAGATCTTCTGCCGCCTCATCGACCAACTGATGAGCCCGGCCGATCGGCTCAACGAAGGGTCCGACCGTCCTCGGGCGCTCGCGCAACTCAATGAGGTACTTGGCCGCGAAGGTTTCGAGGCGTTCTATGGCGAGGACAACCACTGCTACCTCCGTCATGTCGGCACCCAGACCGTGACCATCCTTGCCGCCAACCCCCACCGCCCCTTCAGCAAGGCTGAGCTGGAGCGGCGGCAGCTCCTGACGGCGTACCTCGACCAATGCAGCGAGGATGACCTCATTGAGGAGGTGCTCCTCCCGCTGTTCAGGCAACTTGGCTACCACCGCATCACCGCCGCCGGGCACAAGGACAAGGCCCTGGAGTACGGCAAGGACATTTGGATGCGCTACACCTTGCCGACACAGCACATTCTCTACTTCGGCATCCAGGCGAAGAAAGGCAAGCTTGACGCTTCGGGGGTTACCAAGACGGGAAACGCCAACATGGCGGAGATCTACAACCAGGCGCTCATGATGTTGGGCCCGACCCCCGGAAAGTAGACACGGGGGATGTGATCAGGAAGCAGATCTCAGCGTAACAGGACATTGCTCTTCAAACACTGCTGGAGCGAGATACCCGCACCAGGAATGCCGACGCGTGGTGTTGTAGCGGGTACACCAGCGGAAAACATCTCGCCGGCACTGCAACTGATTGGCAAACGTCTTCGCGTCCTGGAGGACCTCACGCTTCAACGCGGCGTTGAAGGACTCCGCCAGGGCATTATCAGCGCTGCTGCCGATCGCGCCCATCGACTGCCGGATCCCCAGCGTTCTGCACGTCTCCTGGAACGCATGGGAAGTGTAGACGGCGGATTCAATCGGTGGTCGCAACACCAGGTTCTTGGGCCGATGGTAGCTGCTCTGTGAATACCTCGGCTGGGGTTTTCCAGTTGAGCACTTTCCTCGGCCGGTTATTTAACGTGTACGCGACCGCGGCGAGATCGTCAGCACCCCATCTCGACAGGTCGGTGCCCTTGGGGAAGTACTGTCGCAGCAGCCCATTGGTGTTTTCGTTCGTGGGCCGCTGCCAAGGCGAGTGCGGATCAGCGAAAAACACCGTGGTGCCGGTCTCGAACGCGAATCTGGCATGCTCTGCCAACTCCTTGCCTCGATCCCAGGTCAACGTCTTACGCAGTTGCTGCGGTAGATCCGTGATTGCTCGGGTGAGCGCATCAGCCATCGCGGTCGCGCCGTGGCCGGCCAAGGCCGGCCCGTTTTTCACTCGCGGCTGCTGCCCGTAGCCTGCAAGTCGTGGCAGGTGCACCAGCAGCACAGAGCGGCTCTTGCGCTCGACGAGCGTTCCGATCGCGGACTGGTGTGTGCCGATGATCAGATCCCCCTCCCAATGTCCAGGCACCGCGCGGTCCGCCGCTTCGGCGGGACGCTCGGAGATGACGACATCGTCTGTGACATGGCCTTGTGGCTTGTTCCGTGAACGCCGTCGTGGTTTCCGCAGCGCTCGACCAGTGCGTAGACACGTGACGAGCTCGCGCTTGAGTGCGCCGCGCCCCTGGATGAACAGCGACTGGTAAATCGCTTCGTGGCTGATCCTCATGGCACCATCATCAGGGAAATCAACTTTCAGCCGGTGCGAGATTTGTTCCGGGCTCCAACCCGTGACCCATTGACGGTCCTCTCGGTGTGGCTTGTTTCGTCCCTTCCAGCGCGGTGCATCGGGCCCCTGAACTACCGTCCCGTCCGGCAGACTGACGCTGCCCTCAAGGCGTTGTTGCACATAGTCACGCAGCGCGGTGTTGGTCACCAGTTTCGCTTGTTTGGGCCGCTTGGCCGCAGACTCGGCCTTCCACTGCGCAACGGAAGCCCGGTACTCCACTTCCCCGGCACGGGTCGCGGCGTTTCGCCGCAGTTCCCGGGAGACTGTCCCGGGATCGCGTCCGAGTCGTCGGGCGATCTCACGGACGCCGACATTTTGAACGTGTAACAGCGCGATCTCTTCACGCTCAGCAAAGCAGAGATAACGGCCAGCAGCTGGAGCAAGATCTAGTGGAGGCATACCTCCAGCATGGCGAAACCACCGCGTACCCACCGGTGCTGACACACCAACAGCAACCGCGGCATCCTCGCTCGTAAGCCCATCAGCGATCTGTACCCAGAATGCCCGCTCGACCTCCCGTCGCGGGGGCGGGCGCCCCGGAGAGCGCATCGGTTGTCGCACCGCTCGATCCGCATCCGCCTGACGACGTAGCATCACACACCTCCATGTCATCGAGGTGTTGCGACGACCAGTTGAATCCGCCGACACTGCCATGGTCCGAGTGAAAAATTGCGTCGTCGAGACTTCCGCGCTGACCCTTGGCCATCACCAGGGCGTCCTGGACCAGGGAAGTACGCATGTGATCGGCGATCGCGAAGCCGGCCAGCCGGCGGGAGAAACAGTCGATGACGGTGGCGAGGTACATATTCGACCCGTCCGCGATCGGCAGGTACGTGATATCGCCGACGTAGACCTGGTTTGGTGCCGGGGCGGTGAATTTCCTCCCCACCAGGTCCGGAAACACCGGCTTCCTCCCATCCGAGACAGTCGTGGTGACCTTGCGCTTCTTCGAGTAGCCAACCAGCTGCAACGAGCGCATGATCCGGGCGACTTTCTTGTGATTGACCGGGCTGCCGGGCGAGTCGTCGTTGAGTTGCGCCGTGATGCGTTTGGAGCCGTAGCAGCCGCGTTCTGCGGCGAACACGGCCTTGACCCGTGCGCCGAGGATCGCGTCGCTGAGCAGGCGTTGTGTCCTGGCGGAGGAGGTGTTTCTCCATTTGTAGTACGAGGACCGGTTGAGTTTCAGAACCTCACATAACCGCTTGACCGAATGGCTGTTCTTGGCGTCGTCAACGAACTGGAAGCGGATCACCAGGTCGTCTCTTCCGCAAAATATTTCGCGGCCTTGCGCAGAATATCGCGTTCCTCCCGGAGTCTGCGTACTTCTCGTTCCAGCTGGCGGATGCGTTCCGCTTCGGTCACCACGGTCGGTGTGTCAGAGCTGGAGGAAGAATCCGAGCTGCTGGTGCGGGCTCCGGTGCCGTATTTGCGGACCCAGATCTGGAGGGTGTTGCGGTTGACGCCGAGTTCGGCGGCGAGGGCGTTGATCGATACGCCGGGGGAATTCTCGTAGAGGGCGACCGCGTCGCGGCGGAACTCCTCGGTGTAGGTCTTGATCGGCATGGTGGCAGGTTACCTTTCCTCCCCGGCAGAAAGCCGGGTTGTCGGGTGTCTACCAAACAGGGGTCAGGTCCGTTGGCACACGAGATCTTCGATCCCGAAACCAACCGTCGCGTCTTGGTCGATCACGCCTTCATCGTGGCAGGTGGCGAGATCACCAAGGCAGCCCGCAACTGGCTTGGCAACGCTCTCGACGCTAACAAGCGCAGTCAGATCATGTTTATGGATCGCGACGACATCTTGAACCTCTACGTCGTCGCAAACCTGCCGCTGCCCGAGGAGGCCCTGCCGCCAACACCACCGAATCCGTGGTCGACACACGACGAGGCACCGTTTTAGGACCTGACGCCGAAGACCTAGCTGTACTGACCGGAGACGTTGGTCGAATCTGTGTGATCCGGTGACATGACGAAGACCTCCCGTGTGGAATGGGAAGTGCTCTAATCCAACCCAGCCACACAAGAGGTCTTCGATGTCTCATGCTAACGCAGCCCTGACTCCCCGTCACCGCCTCAAGGTCGCCCGCCTCGTTGTCGACGACGGTCATCCCATCTCCGAGGTCGCCGCCCGGTTCCAGTGCTCCTGGCCCACCGTCAAACGCTGGGCCGAGCGCTACCGCGCCGGCCAGCCCATGACCGACCGCTCCTCCCGACCACACACCAGCCCGAACAAGACACCCCAGCACGTGGTCAAACGGGTGGTGTCACTGCGTCTGCGTAAACGTCTCGGGCCGCTGCAGCTGGCCGCTTTGTGCGGGATCGCCCCGTCGACCGCGCACCAGATCCTGAAACGGTGCCGGCTCCACCGCCTGGCGTACACCGACCGGGCCACCGGCGAGCCGGTACGCCGATACGAACACGACCACCCCGGTGCGCTCATCCATGTCGATGTCACCAAGTTCGGCAACATCCCTGACGGTGGTGGATGGGCCGACGTCGGCAAGCGCCAGGGCGATCGCCACCGGGCTGCGACCCCGGGCAAACCCCGCAACCGTTACCGCGAGCCGTTGATGGGGCACTGTTTCGTCCACACCGTCATCGATGATCACTCGAGGGTGGCGTACGCCGAGATCCACGATGACGAGAAAGCGGTCACCGCGGTCGGGGTACTGCAACGAGCTATCGGGTGGTTCGATCAGCGTGGGATCACCGTGGAGCGGGTGATCAGTGACAACGGGTCAGCCTACCGGTCGAAGCTATGGCAGCAGACCTGCGGGGAGGTGGGGATCACCCCGAAGTGGACCAGGCCGTACCGACCGCAGACCAATGGCAAGATTGAGCGGTTTCATCGCACCCTGACCGATGGGTGGGCCTATGCCCGGCATTACCTGTCGGAGCAGGAACGCAGAAACGCGTTGGGTCGGTGGCTGCATGACTACAATCACCACCGACCCCATTCCGCATGCGGAGGTCAGCCACCGATCACCCGGTTAACTAACCTCCCCGGTCATTACAGCTAGCCGACATCGACCGCCGCCTCGCCAGCGAGCACGACCACCACACCGGAGCACGCAAACAACTCAGCACGGCCCTCGGCCTGCTGGTCGACTGCGCAACGCTCTACGCGCGCACGAACGACCAAGGCAAACGTCTGGCGAACCAGGCACTCACCGACGGAATCGAGATCAGCGAAGACGAACGGGCGACGATCCGACTCGCTGAGCCCTTCGCCGCCCTCACACCAGAACCCGCACCTACAGATGTCAGGAGTTCTAGTACGTCTTCAATTGTGGAGCTAAGGGGAATCGAACCCCTGACCTTCGCATTGCGAACGCGACGCTCTACCAACTGAGCTATAGCCCCGTACGCTCCCTGGCGGGAGCAGATTCACACGTTACTCCTGCCGGGGCGGGGAGGAAAAATCAGCCGGCCCGACGGTCGTCGGAGATGCGGTCGAGGCGACGGAAGCCGCGGCGCGGGGCGGGCTCGTAGTCCTCCTCGAAGTGGGACTCGGTGACCGGGAGGTAATCGAAGTCGGGGGATTCGTCGTCAAGCTCGAGGACCACGGCGCCGGGGCGGCGGAGGTTGCGGGGGATGTTGAGTTCCTCGTCGGCGGCGTTGCGGACACCGAGGCTGGCGCGGCGCAGCTGGCGGATCCGGCGGTGACGCAGGGCCTCCTCCTGACGGACCTGGTTACGCAGGGCAACGAGGTAGATGGCGGTGGCCGCGAGGGCGATGCCCGCCAGTGCCCAGATCCAGCCGCCGAGGATGAACGCGAGGATCGCGGTGACCAGGACGGCGGCACCGAGGCCGATGAGGGTGCGCTGGCGACGCTGGTAGCGGGTGAGGGTGTACTCGGCGTCAGCGACGGGGTCGTAACCGCCACGGCCGCGGCGGCGCTCGGCGAACTCGATGTCCTCGTCGGAGAGTTCGTCGTCGAGCTCGCTGTCCAGCTGATCGGCATAGGCATCATCCTGAGCATCGGTTGCAGCGTCGTCGGCAGGCTCCTCCTCGAGCACCTCCACCACATCCGAGTCGCGGGTGTCGGGGTACATCAGGTCGGCCGGGGAGACGTAGGAGTCGTCGTAGGCGTAGACGGCGTCGCGCTCGTCATCCTCCTCGTCGTACCGGGCCTCCTCGGTCACCACCTCGGACTCATCGGCGTCGGTGTGCTCCGCAGTCTCCCCAGTCTCCGGGGCCTCGATCTCGTGGACGAGATCCCCGTCGACGACCTCGGCGACCTCCTCCTTCTCCTCGGCCGGTTCCTCCTTGCGGGTGAACATCCCCTTGAAGGCGCTGGCGGCGGTGGAGCCGCTGAAGGTGCGGGAGGGGCGGTCGTCGTCAAGCAGGACGTCCTCCTCGGCGGCGACGACCTCGTAGTCGTCCTCCTCCGTCTCGTGGGCGCGGCGCACGTCGGCCGGGGTCAGGCGCGGGCGACGACGCCCGGGCAGGACGTCGGTGCCGCCCTGGTAGAGGACGCGGGTGTCGTCGAATGCTTCGCCGGCGCGGCGGATCGGCTTCTGGCCGCGCAGGAGGAGCGGAGCGAGCACAAACAGCCACACCACGATGATCAGGACGATGATCAGGCTTCCGGACACGCTGTGTGCCACCTTCCATGGGGAGGGGAAATGAAACTTCGGCTTCAGGGTATCCGCGTGGACCGGGGTGACCGCCCTGCCACGCCGACCGACCGATCAGCGCAGTCGTCCGGCGCGGCGCAGGCGGGCGACACAGGTGTCGGGGTGGTCCTCGACCATCTGGGCCACGTAGTGGTGGTCGCGCCACCGGCCGTCGATGTGCAGGTTGCGGCGCAGGAATCCCTCGGTACGGAATCCGTTGTGGGCGAGCACCCGGCCGGAGGCGGGGTTGTCGGGCAGATAGGTGGCGGTGACGCGGTGGAGGCCGATGCGGCGGAAGGCGTGGTCGGTGCCGAGGGCGCAGGCGGCGGTGGCGACACCGCGGCCCATGTGGGCGGAATGGACCCAGTAGCCGATCCAGCAGTCGGAGACGCTGCCGTGCTGGATGGTGCCCAGGGTGACCTGCCCGGCGAAGGCGCCGTCGAGGTCGATGGCCAGTGGCACGACCTGGCCGCGGAGGGCGGCGGCACGCAGGCCGCCGATGACGTTCCACCAGGTGGCCGACGAGTGCGCCAGTTCCCAGGTCTCCGGGACGGTGGGTTCGACGGGTCGGAGATGAACCTCGTCGAGGAGGCGTTGTTCGCGCCAGGCCTTACCGTCGTGGGCGGTGAGCGGCCGCAGGCGGATCTCGCCGCCGTCGGGGAGCACGACGGTGGGGGTGGCTTCCGGCCAGCCGGGATGGACGGCGTCGCGGGGGCCGGTGGCGGCGGTGCGGAAACGTCGGCCGGCCAGCCCGAAGGGGTCGTACACTAGCGGGCCCGCATCAGGTGGTCTGGGCGAGGAACATGACCTCGACGACATCGCCCGGGCGGATCTCGGTGACGTCCTCGGGCAGACGGATCATGGCGTTGGCCTCGGCGAGGCCGGCGAGCAGGTGGGCGGGCGCTCCGGCGGCGCCGCCGAGGCCCTCGACCAGGTAGTCCTGGGTGTCGGCGTCGCGCATGAGGCGGGCGCGGATGAAACCACGGCGCCCCTCGCGGGAGGCGACGTGGTTGAGGGCGCGGGCCCGGACGACGCGGCGGTTGGAGTTGTGCTTGCCCAGCGACAGCCGGATGAGCGGCCGGATGAACACCTCGAAGGTGACCAGGGCGGAGACCGGGTTGGAGGGCAGCAGGAAGACAGGGATGCGCTCCTCGCCCAGCAGTCCGAAGCCCTGGACGGAGCCGGGGTGCATGGCCACCCGGGAGGTGTCGATGTCTCCGAGTTCGGCGAGGACCTCGCGGAAGGCCTCGGAGCCGGAGCCGCCGACGGCGCCGGAGATGACCAGGACCTCGCTGCGGATGATCTGGGACTCGATGATCTCCTTGAGGCGGCGGGGTTCGCCGGCGGCGATGCCCACGCGGTAGACATCCGCGCCAGCCTCGCGGCCGGCGGCGGCCAGGGCGTAGGAGTTGACGTCGTAGATCTGGCCGAGGCCGGGATCGCGGTCGATGTCGACGAGTTCCCGGCCGACGGAGATGACGGACATCCGGGGCCGCGGGTAGACGAGGACCTTGGAGCGGCCGACGGCGGCGAGCAGGCCGATCTGGGCGGGTCCGAGGACGGAACCGGAGGTCACGGCCACATCGCCCGGCTGGATGTCGTCGCCGGCGCGGCGGACGAAGTCGCCGGAGCGGACCACCCGGTGGGCGGTGACGCGGCGGCGGCCGCGGTCGGTCCACTCGAGGGGGAGGACGGCGTCGGCAAGCGTGGGCAGCGGCGCTCCGGTGTGGACGCGCACGGCCTGCTTGGGCTGCAGGCGCAGGGGCTGCTGGGACCCCGCGGCGACCTCGCCGACGACCGGGAGGGATCGCTCGACCGGTTCGACAGGGGCGTCCGGGTCAGGTTCGGGGGCGCCGAGGCCCCGCTCGCCGCCGACGTCGACGGCACGGACGGCGTAGCCGTCGATCGCGGCCTGCGGGAAGCCGGGCAGCGAGCGGGTGGCCTGGACCTCCTCGGCGCACATGAGGCCGAGGGCGTCGGCGATGGCGATGCGCACCGGCTCCGGGGTGACGGCGGCGTCGGTGACCAGGGCGAGCTGCTGCTCGACAGAACGCATGACCTGCTCCCTTCAGTCCTGCAGAGATCCCGGCGGGGTCCTACGAGGTGGTCCGGACGGCCTCGCCGGCGTCGTGCTCGGCGGCATCGTGCTCGGCGAGGATCTCGGTGATCGCCTTACGCAGCGCCGGGCCGTACGTCGGGTGGCTCAGTCCGAAGTCGACGCACGCCGGGATGTAACCGGCCGGGTTGCCCAGGTCGTGGCGCTTGCCCTCGTGGACGACGATGTGGACCGGGTGGCCCTCGGTGATCATCAGCTCAATCGCGTCGGTGAGCTGTATTTCGCCGCCCTTGCCCGGGGTGATGCGCTTGAGGGCGTCGAAGATGGCGCGGTCAAGCAGGTAGCGGCCGGTGGCCACCAGGGTGGAGGGGGCGTCGTCGACGTCCGGCTTCTCCACCATGCCGACGACGCGCTTGACGCGGGCGGCGGGCAGGTCACTGTCTGCGGCGATCTCCTCTACGTCGAAGACGCCGTAGTTTGAGACCTCCTCCGGGGAGACGTTGACGGCACACAGCACGGAACCGCCGAGCTCGGCGCGGACCCGGGCCATCTTCTCCAGCACGCCGAAAGGCATGACCAGATCATCCGGGAGCATGACGGCGACGACATCCTCGTCGTCATCGAGGACGCTCTCCGCCAGGCCCACGGCGTGCCCCAGGCCGAGCGGCTTCGCCTGCTCGACAGCGACCGGCTGGATGAGCTGGTTGGCGCGCTGCACCTTGGCCACCTGCTCGTCCTTGCCGCGCTCGCTGAGGGTCTCCACCAGGTTGGGGAACTGCCCGAAGTGGCGCATGACCTCCTGCTTGTTCGGCGCGACGATGACGGCCATGCGGGACGCGCCCAGGGCGGCGGCCTCCTCGGCGATGAGTTCGATGCCGGGGGTGTCCACGACCGGCAGCAGCTCCTTGGGAACCGTCTTCGTCGCCGGAAGGAACCGGGTTCCCATGCCTGCAGCGGGAACAATGACGGTCTTCACACCATGCGGGTGCTCGTGAGATGACAAGCTCATAGCGTCACACCCTACCCCGAGACCATGCCCGGATGTGCCCACCCCGCCGCATCGGTTTCGGTGCATGATGGAGGTCATGGACCCAGCAGAGATCAGGGAACGGAAGGTGGCGCTGCGCGCGCAGATGATCCAGGTGCGCCGGGGCATGAGCCCGGAGGACATCTCGCGGGAGGATTCCGCGATCATCGCGCACGCCGCCGCCCTGCTGCGCTCACTGTCCCCGGTGGAGACCTCGGTGGCCGCCTACTCCCCCTCCCGGGTGAGCCCGGCGGCACCCTGCTTCTCGACGCCCTGCACGGCGAGGCCTCCTCCCTCCTCCTGCCTGTCTCCCTTCCGGGCGGCCATCTCGACTGGGCCCGGTACCAGGGGCGCCTCAATCTCAACCCCGGCGCCCTCGGCATCGCCGAGCCCACCGGCGACCGCCTCGGCCCCGACGCCATCGCCTCGTGCCGACTCATCCTCGTCCCCGCCCTCGGGGTAAGCCCGGACGGCATCCGGCTGGGCAAGGGTGGCGGCTACTACGACCGGGCCCTGGCCCACCTGGCCGCCGGCGAGAACCCCCCACGCACCGCGGTTCTCCTCTATAACGGGGAGATCCGTGACGACATCCCCGCCGAGGGCCATGACATGCCCGTCGACCTGGCCATCACCCCGGCGGGGGTCCGCCACTTCCGCTGAACCTGAATCCGCCGGGAACCGTCGGCGCCCCTGCGGAGTCCAATGGGGTATGAGCCCTTCTCCCCTACCCTCTCTGCGCCGCACGCTGACCACCCCGGGGTGGCGGCGCTCCCTCCTGCTCCGCCGGGTGGCCGCCGCCCTCCTCGTCCTTCTCGCCCTCGCCCTGACCGTCCGGGAGGCCACCGGCCAGGATCCCTCCGCGGTCGTCTTCGCCCGCGACGTCCCCGCGGGCGCGGCGGTGACGGCCGACGATGTCTCCTCCGTCCGGGTTCCGCCGCATCTTCTTCCCGCCGACGCACTCACGGATCCGGGCGAGGTGGAGGGCCGGGTGGTCACCGCCGCTGCCCAGTCGGGCGAGATCGCAACAAAGCACAGATTCATCGAAATCGGCCCGGCCGGTACCGACGTGAGTGGAATCACACACCTGGTGCCGGTGCGACTCGCCGAACCCGAGGTGATCCCCCTGCTGCACCACGGCGACACCGTCGACGTGGTCACCCACGCCCCCGACTCCGGCCTTCCGGAGACCATCGCCGCAGGTGGAAAGGTCATTTTAGCTTCCGCTCAGGACACCCCCGGAACCCTCCTGGTCGCCCTCCCAGCCGATGACGCCCGGGCGGTCGCGGCGGCCTCACTGGGGTCACCCCTGGCGGTCGTCATCACCGGGGACCGTGCTTCCGGAGGGTGATTGGTCTACAGTCTTTTTGTCAATACGTCCTCCCAGATTCAAAGGAGATCCAACATGCTGCAGGGCTTCAAGGACTTCATCATGCGCGGCAACGTCATCGACCTGGCTGTCGCCGTGGTCATCGGTGGCGCCTTCACCGCGATCGTCACCGCGTTCTCGGACAACCTCATCAACCCGCTCATCGCCTCCATCGGTGGCGCTGAGGTCAACGGCCTCGGCTTCAACATCATCTCCGGCAACGACGCCACCTTCCTCGACTTCGGTGCCGTCATCACCGCCGCCATCAACTTCCTGCTCATCGCAGCAGTGGTCTACTTCGTCATCGTCGCCCCGATGAACAAGCTGAAGGAGATCCAGGAGGCCCGCCGCGGCATCAACCAGGATGAGGAGGACGTCGCCCCGACCGACGTCGAACTGCTCACCGAGATCCGCGACCTGCTCTCCCGCGAGGTCCGCTAGTCACTCACCCGTGGTGGGGAGGGCGCTGCTCGCGCCAGAACTCCTCACCCGTGAGTGCATCCTCGGCCTCCGGGTCGAGAAGAACTTCCCGCTGGTCGTCAGCGGGTTTTTCGATTCCGAAGCCGTGATCGGCCCGATCCACACTGCGGTCGATGTCAGGGGCATCGGAAGGCCGGTGCACCCTACGCCGCTCGCGCCGGCTGCTACTCAACGGTGTGCTTCTGCAGCTGGTCGATGAGGTGGTGCACCAGCGGCGTCAGGGTCGCCATACCGTCACGCACCGCCGCCCGAGAGGGAGCGAGGTTGACCACCACGGTCGATCCGGACACCCCCACAATGCCCCGCGACGTGCCCGCGTCCACCGCACCACAGGCCAGGCCCGAGGCCCGGATGGCCTGCCCGACACCCGGCACCATCACGTCGATGACCGCCCGCGTGGCCTCCGGGGTCTTGTCCCGCGGGCCGACACCCGTGCCACCGACGGTGAGCACGAGGTCAACTCCCCCGACCACCGCGGTCTCGATGGCCTGCCGGATCTGGGACTTCTTCGAGCGGACCGAGATGCAGCCGTCGACGGAGAAGTCGGCCTCCACGAGCAGCTCTGTCACCAGCCGGTCCGTGTCCTCCCCCGACCCGAGCGTGTGGTCGGAGACCAGCACCACCAGGGCGCGGCGCCGCGGCGGGAGACGGTCCTCCTTCTCCACGGCGAGCAGCAGCTCCTCGTCGGGCTCTGCCACGTCGAGCAGGGCAGATGTGCGGGGAATCTCCGGGACCGAATTCATGGTGTTGTTCATCGTGCGTCCTGACATGCGGGGGATATATGGCGAAAAACTACTCTGTGGTCAGAGTAACCTCTACCTCTCGGGTCTGTCCCGTATCCGGCTGAGTTACTTCCAGGGTGACGGTCTGGCCGAATTCCTGGGAACGGATGTCGGCCACGAGGGCGTCGGAGGTGTCGATGATCCGGTCCTCCACGCGGGTGACCACATCACCTTCTGCGAGACCGGCTTCCTCGGCCGGGCTGCCCGGCTCCACGGAGGCGATGAGCGCCCCGTCGACGTCACCCCGAGCAGCGACCTGCACACCGAGCATCGGGTAAGTCGCCTCACCGGTGGCGATGAGCTGGTCGGCGACGCGCTTGGCGAAGTTGGAGGGGATGGCGAATCCCAGGCCGATCGATCCGGCCTCCCCGCCCGAGCTCAGCGAGGCGATGACCGAGTTCATGCCGATGAGATGACCGTTCATGTCCACGAGCGGGCCGCCGGAGTTGCCGGGGTTGATGGCCGCGTCGGTCTGGATCGCGTCGATGAGGGAGGACTCCCCGCCACCGTCGGAGGCACGCACCGGGCGATTGAGGGAGGAGACGATGCCGGAGGTCACCGTGGAGCTCAGTCCCAGCGGGGAGCCTATGGCCACGACCTCCTGGCCGACGTTGATCCCCGAGGAGTCACCGAAGGTGATCACCGGAAGGTCCGAGATGTCCCGGATCTTGATCACCGCGATGTCGGTCGCCGGGTCGGAGGCGACGAACTCCGCCTCATGGGTGGCACCGTTGTTGAGCGTGACCTGCATCAGCCCACCGTTTTCTGCACCGGCGACGACATGGTGGTTGGTGAGGACGTAGCCGTCGGAGGAGATGATCGAACCTGACCCGCTGCTCGCGCCGGCGCGGGTGGCCAACTGGATGGACACCACGGTGGGAAGCACGTCCGCGGCGACCCGCTCCACCCCGCCTTCCGGGGCGTCCGGCGAGGGCTGGCTGGGCTCGCGCAGTGAGTTGACGGTCTCGGACTCCCCGCCCGCGTTCGTGTTCGCCAGGGTCAGTCCGACGATGCTGCCGGATGCCACCGAACCGACGAGCATGAGGGCCAACGCGGTCCCCAGACCGACCCGGCGCTTCTCCTTCGTCGGAGCCGGCGCCATCACGGGTGGCTCCGTGGCCGCCGAGGACGGGGTCCCCGTGTCCGGGTTCGGGGTGGCGGGCGGTGAATTGTCCCAGGACCGGTACGGGGAGTTCACCGGCTGGTAACCGCCGGAATTCGGGGTGTTCGGGGTGGTCTGGTCGTTCATGCGTTCCACCTTCCTCTCCCCCACTGGACCATCCCTGGGGCAAATCTGTACGTTACCTGGGTTCGCGGACGTCGTCCGCCACCGGTCGTCCGGGAAGCTCCACTCGCATGTCGGTGCCGCCGTCGTCGGACTCCTCGATCCGGATGCTGCCGCCGTGGCGTTCAATGATCTGCTTGACGATCGCCAACCCGAGGCCGGAACCCGGCATTGCCCGGGCCTCCGGCGAACGGTAGAAGCGCTCGAACACGCGCTCCCGGTCGTCCTCGTTGATACCGGGGCCGGAGTCCGCGACGGAGAGCTCGATCCGGTCGTCGGCGATCTGGGTCATGCGGACCCGCACCGTGGAGTCGGGCGGCGACCATTTTGCCGCGTTGTCCAGCAGGTTGAGTGTGGCACGGCCGATGGCGAAGGCGTCACCGTCGAGCACCCAGGGCAGGGTGTCGGTCTGGAAGTCGACGTCGAGCCGGCGGCGCCGGACGCGTTCGATGGACGAGGCGATGGTCTCTTCCAGGAGCACCGGTTCGTTGATCCGTTCCGGTGCATCCTCCCGGGCGAGGTCCACCAGATCACCGATGAGGGTGGACAGCTCCGACATCTGGGCGAGCACGTCCCGTTCCATGTCCCGCAGGTCGGCGTCCGACATGGTGTTGACCACCCCGGGCCGGTTGACCATCATGATGAGCTCGATGTTGGTCCGCATGGAGGTCAGCGGGGTCTTGAGCTCGTGGCCGGCGTCGGCGACGAGCTGGGCCTGCTGCGTGCGAGACTGCTGGAGGGTCTCGAGCATGGCGTTGAAGGAGCGGGTCAACTGGGCGAGTTCGTCGGTTCCGGCGACCGCGATGGGCCGGAGGTCGTCCGTGCGGGTGACGTAGTCCACGGCGCGTTGCAGGCGCGACAGCGGGCTGAGGCCGGCGGTGGCGACGACCATGCCGGCGGCGATGGCCAGGAGGATGCCCATGGCGGCGATGAACAGCAGGATGCCGCCGAGGGTGGAGATGAGCTGGCGCGTCGAGCTCATGTCGTGGGCGAGGACGACGGTGGTGCCGAAGCCGTTGTTCACGGCGATGATGCGCTCCCCGCCGACGGTGTTGAAGGTGGAGAAGTACTCCCCCGGCACCGGGTTGAAGTCGGTGCCCAGCCGGATGTTGTCTCCGCGGCTCGAGGTCCAGCCCGGTGGTGACACCGCGAGACGGGAGCCCGGGTTGTAGGACTTGAATCGTTCGATCTCGGTGCCGATGTGCACGAGCTGGAGCGGTTCACTGGCCCGGTCGATGAGCAGGCTCGACTTCTGGGACAGTTCCACGTCGACGGATGCCGTGAGGGTGGAGGACACCGTCCAGTACGTCACCAGGGTGACGGCGCCGACGGCGACGGCGACGACCGTGGCGGTGAGGATCGCCAGGCGCCAGCGCAGCGGCGTGTGCGTGACGATCCCCCCGTTGGGCCCCACGGCCGTGGAGGCCGGGGTCAGGTCATCGTGGGACAGAGGTTCCTGTGCGACGGCGGCGCGCCGCAACATCACGGAGCTGTCTCCCGCAGGACGTAACCGACGCCCCGGACGGTGTGGATGAGGCGGGACTCATCGTTGGCCTCGGTCTTGCGGCGCAGGTAACCGATGTAGACCTCGAGCGCGTTGCCGGAGGTCGGGAAGTCGTAGCCCCACACCTCCTCGAGGATGGTGGCCCGGGAGAGCACCCGTCGCGGGTTCTGCATGAGCAGCTTGAGCAGCGAGAACTCGGTGCGGGTGAGGCTGAAGGAGCGGTCGCCGCGGCTGACGTCGCGGGTCTCCGGGTCGAGGTGGAGGTCCTCGAAGACGAGTTCCTCCTGATCGTCCTGGCTGGTCGAGTTCTCCACGGCGGCGCGGCGGAGGAGGGAGCGGACGCGGGCGAGCAGCTCCTCGAGGGCGAAGGGCTTGGGCAGGTAGTCATCGGCGCCGGCATCGAGGCCGGCGACCCGGTCGGCGACGGCGTCGCGGGCGGTGAGGATGAGTATCGGCCGGTCGTATCCGGTGCTGCGCAGGTTGCGGCAGACCTCCAGGCCGTCCATCCGGGGCATCATAACGTCGAGGATGATGAGGTCGGGCTGTTCCCGCGAGATCATCTCCAGTGCTTCGACCCCGTCCTCCGCGAGGGTGACATCGTAGCTGTTGAATGCGAGTGACCTCCGCAGGGATTCGCGTACGGCCTGTTCGTCGTCGACAACGAGTATTCTCATGTATTCCATTATGGACTACTGGTGAATCAAAAACACCGGCCGTACCCGCATATTTATGCAGGTACAGCCGGGTTTCTGAGAATTCTGGGCCTGTGCTCAGAAACTAGAACTGCTCGACCTCAACGAGACCGAGCTGAGCGGCCTTGACCAGACGGCGCGGAATGCGCACGGTCTGACCGTCGATCTTGACCTCCTGGAGGGCGACATTGTCGGCCTTCCACTGGGAGCGACGCATGCGCGTGTTGGCGCGGGACTTCTTGAACTTCGGAACTGCCATGGTTGATTACCCTCCTTACGCCTTCTTCTTGCGGCGGGCCATGCCACCGAAACGCTTCTCGAACTTCTCGACGCGACCAGCGGTGTCCATGACACGCTGTGCACCGGTCCAGAACGGGTGGGACTCGCTGGTGACGTCAACGACGATCAGCGGGTACTCGTTGCCGTCCTCCCAGGTGACCTTGCGGTCGCTGGTGACGGTGGAACGGGTCAGGAACTGGAAGCCGGTACCGGCGTCCTGGAAGACCACCGGGTGGTAGTCGGGGTGAATATCGCTCTTCATAGATTCTCGATTCCCTCAGGATGGAACATCAGGTCGGTTCCCGGCATTCGCGTGCGGTCCGGGATCGTGCCTGAGTTGGGTTGGAGATTGACAACTCGGACCATGGTACACCCCGGAACCCGAAATCAGAAATCTCCGCTACCTGCGGCGACGCGCGTTCCACCAGGCCAGAATGATCACGCCGAGCAGGATCTGCGCCAGCCCGATGACCGTCCATGCCACCGGTCCGAGCGCGATCGGATACACGACCGACCCGACGGCCAGACCGATGTGGACGCCGCCGTGGGCGCCGGCCGCCCACCACACGTTGCCGGTCCACAGCATCAGGGCGCCGCCGAGGATGGACATGCCGAGCGGGATCATGAGGTAGATGAGGAAGTCGAGCGTCGACTGCTGCCCACCGGAGGAGGTGAGGTGGATGGCCGTGAACGCCACGGTGGTCCACGCCAGCGTCAGCCACGGGCGGGTCCGGGTGACGTGGAAGAACCAGCCGCGGAAGATGAGTTCCTCGGGCAGTCCCTGCAGGAGCAGGGCGCGGACGACCAGGTAGAGCAGGACCCAGCCGATGCCCACCTGGGTCAGATCGGTACCGCCGACGGCGACGGTCTCCGCCGGAGCATCACTCAGCGGCGGTGCCACGAAGGCGAGGACGAGCCAGGCGGCCGCCATGGCGACGGACACGATCGCCAGACCGCCGAGCAGGCCCACGCCAGCGCCACGGGGGTTGAGCAGGCCGGTCACGCGTATCGACGCCCGCTCCACCACCCGCATCCACACCGCGACGCCGGCGATGATGAGGGCCGGGGTGAGCAGGAAGATGACGGAGCTCGCGTTGACGAGGGCGGTGTCGTCGCCGGCGAAGCGATTCTCCGCCCAGGAGTGCAACGGGATCCGGGCGAAGTTCGCCACGAGCATGAGGGCGGTGCCGACGATCGCGCGGATGAGCAGGCACCACCAGGTGACGGGGAGTCGCGGGGACAGATCGGGAAGAGATGACGTGTCATGTCGCTCACGCTATGGACCTGCCCGACGTTCCAGAACCCCCTGGAGTCACGATTCGGCAGGCCAAGAATCATGACCCGGGTCATGGGTCGACGCCGGTAGCGTGAGGGACATGACCGAGTACAGCCCCGGCGTCGACCGGGACACCCCGGCAATGGATCACCGGTTGCTCACCTTCTTCTTCGGGGCGGCGGTACTCCTCTATCTCAGTGTCGTCCTCGCGTACGGCCGCCCCGCCGTCCTCCAGGCCCTCGGTGGCGGCATCGCCGTCCTGCTCGTCGTGGCGTGGATCGCCTGGTCCCGCCGGCCGTCGACGGTCACCGCCGCCGGTTTCGCGGTGGTGGCGTTCGCGGCCTTCCTCATCGCGGACTCCCCCGTGTCCATCGCGACGCAGTGGATGGCACTCATCGTCCTCACCCTCGGGACCACCCGGGGGGTCGCGCTGATCTACGGCGCCGTCACCCTGGCCGTCACCGCCGCGACACACGTCGCCGCCGGCAGTGGACTGGGCCGCATCCTCGGCGAATCCCTGGCCACCGTGCTCATCGTCCTCGCCGGCCTGTCCTTCGCCTCCCTGCTGCTGCGCGCCCGCACGCTGGATGAATCACGACGCCGGGCGCTCACGGAACTCGCTGAGGCGAACAGCCGCCTGCAGGCCAGCCTGCGGGACTCGCGGGACCTGGCGCTGGCCCAGGAGCGGGAACGGGTCGCCGCGGCCCTGCACGACGGGCTCGGTCACCAGCTCACCACCATCGGCCTGAGCCTGGACTTCTCCCGGCGGATGATCGACCGGGACCCGGCCCGCGCCGCCGAGGAGATCACCCGGGCCCGGGAGGCGACGTCCACGGCGCTGGACACCATGCGCGCCACCGTCCGGGCGATGCGCCCCACCGAGCTCGCGGAGGGCGGAATCCACGAGACGCTCGCCTCCCTCGCGGATTCCTTCCGGGGCACGGGGCTGACCGTCACCTTCCGTTCCGCCGCCGGCCCGGAACCGGACGAAGCGACCACCCTGCTCATCCTCCGCACAGTCCAGGAGGCCCTGACCAACGCCGTCCGCCACAGTGGTGCCGACCGGGTCGGCATCGACCTGTCCCCCACCTCACTCACGGTCGCGGACAACGGCCGGGGCAATGACGCCGCGCCGAGCTTCGGCCTCACCTCGTTGTCGGACCGGGCCCACGCCGCGGGTGGGAACCTCAGCCTGGACCCGCACGGCGGGCCCGACGGCGGCTTCCTGCTCACCCTCACCCTCCCGGAGCGCACATGATCCCCCAGATCACCGCCATCCTCATCGACGACCACCCCATGCTGCTGCGCGGGCTGTCCCTGTTGTTCGAGACGATCGACGGCATCGACATCGTCGCCACCTCCACCGACGGGGCCCGTGCCCTCGAGCTCGCGCGGGAGCATGACGCGGACATCGTCATCACCGACGCCGCGATGCCGGGGGTCGACGGGCTCGGGGTGGTGACCATGTGCGCTCCGCATCTGCCCACCCTCGTGCTCACCACCTTCGACGACGCGCAGCTCGTCTCCTCCCTCGTGGCCGCCGGCGCATCGGGCTACCTGCTCAAGGACGTGCCCCCGGATGATCTGGCCCAGGCGATCCGGGCGGCCGCCGACGGTGGGCTGGTACTCGATCCCCGCATCGCGCGGCACGCGCAGGCGGGGTCGACACCGCCGGACGGCGAGCTGGCGCTGCTGACGCGGACGGAACGGGACGTCGCAAAGCTGGTGGCGCAGGGACGCAACAACGCCGAGATCGCCGCCGAGATGGTGCTGGCGGAGGGGACGGTGAAAAACCACGTCTCGGCGCTGCTGCGGAAGCTGCACGCCCGGGACCGGACGGCGCTGGCGCTGCGGCTGGCGAAGGCCTTCGGGCTGTGAACACGGGATTAGGATTTCGGCCCGGATTTCTGTAGGGTTGTCCCTTGCTGTTGTCGAAGTATACGTCTACGCCCCGTCAGCCGACTCGAGACGGCGCCCCGACCTGTTCCCCACGGGAACGTGAGGTTGGTGCGGCGCGGTCCCGGTAGTTGCGACGTGGGCGGCTAGGAGAAAGAAAGTCCATGTCGGCTATTTGCCAGGTCACGGGACGCAAGCCGCAGTTCGGCAAGTCCGTCTCGCACTCGCACCGCCGCACCTCGCGCCGTTGGAACCCCAACGTGCAGCGTCGTCGGTTTTTCCTGCCCTCTGAGGGCCGTACCATCACCCTGAACGTTTCCACCAAGGGACTCAAGATCATCGATCGCGACGGCATCGAGTCCGTCGTGACCAAGATCCGTGCACGTGGGGAGAAGATCTAAGTGGCTCGTAATGACATTCGCCCGATCATCAAGCTGAAGTCTACGGCTGGCACCGGTTACACCTATGTCACCCGCAAGAACAAGCGCAACAACCCCGACCGTATCTCCCTGATGAAGTTTGATCCGGTCGCCCGCAAGCACGTCGAATTCCGCGAGGAGCGATAATCTATGGCTAAGAAGTCCAAGATCGCCAAGAACGAGCAGCGCAAGGAGATTGTCGCCCGTTACGCGGAGCGTCGCGCCGAGCTCAAGGCCATTATCAACAACCCGAACACCTCTGACGAGGATCGTCTGGATGCGCAGTTCGAGCTGAACCGTCAGCCGCGCGACGCCTCCCCGGTCCGCGTCCGCAACCGCGACGCCCACGACGGTCGCCCCCGTGGCTTCCTCCGTAAGTTCGGCCTGTCCCGTGTCCGTATGCGCGAGATGGCTCACCGTGGTGAGCTCCCGGGCGTCCGTAAGTCCAGCTGGTAAGAGAGGGTGGCACACATGAAGCAGCGCACCAACCACAAGAAGGCGCGGATCGAGCAGTCCCGCCGCCCCAAGAAGAACCCCCTCAAGGCTGAGGGCATTGAGAAGGTGGACTACAAGGACGTCAAGACCCTTCGTCTGTTCATCTCCGACCGCCACAAGATCCGTTCCCGCCGCGTCACCGGCCTGACCCCGCAGCAGCAGCGTCAGGTCGCCACCGCCGTGAAGAACGCACGCGAAATGGCACTCCTGCCGTTCACCAGCCGCTAAATCGGCTCAACGGGTAGCAACAGCGCAACTTTTGCCGCTGCCCCTCACACGGTGACACGGTAAAAGTTCCAGAAACCCGCTCCCCGGATTCCTCCGGGCGGGGCGGGTTCCTGTATTTTCAGAAGTGTTTTCCCGCCTCTTTTCCGCCCGTGCCAGAGGAGTTCTCCGTGCTGCACCAGTCCCTGACGGAGCTTGCCCAGCAGGCCTCGCAGTCCACCTCCCCCGCTGTGGCGCGCGGTGTGCTCGCGGAGGCCCAGGACCTGCTCCGCAACGCCCTCGACCACCGGGCCCCCGAGAACGAGCTGACCACCTGGTTCTCCTCGGTGGTGGCGGACACCCTCACCAGTCCGGCCGGCCGTGCGCTCGACCCCACGCTCGTGCCCACCGGCGCCGTGGCCCGTGGTGACGCCACCCCGGCCACGGCCGTGCAGTGGCTCAGCGACGACGGATCGGAGGTCGCCGACCTGGTCATTTCCGTGGGTCTCGACGTCGGTGAGATCCACCCGGTGGCGTCTGCCCCCGACGCCCTGCGTATCGACGCCGCCCTGGACACCCCCGACGCCCCGTCACCGTCCCTGCTCGCCGACGCCCTCACCCACCGCCCACCGGCCCTCCAGCTGCACCAGGGCCTGCCGGATCGGGCGACCCCGGTGGACATCACCGCCCACCTGCTCACCCCCGCGGTCGACGTCGCCCGCTGGGCTGATCCCCGGCAGGCCCGGACCCTCGACCGCCTCACCGGAGGGGTGACCAACGGCTCGCTCACCGAGAACGAGGCCTTCGCACTGACCCAGGCGTGGGAGACCGGCATCGCCCTGCAGCTGCGCCGCTGGCGCGACGGGGTGCCCGGCCACGAGATCCTCGTCGAGGACCTGCCCGCCCTCGACCGCAGCGCCTACGGTGCCGCCGCCCGCCTCGTCGGCGGAGCCCTGCGCTCGCTGGCCGCGCGCCACGGACTCTCCCTGTAACCGCACCGCTCGGTCCTCCCGTTCCGCTCACGGGTTATACTTTTTCGACCAGCCACCTTTTGGTCAACAGAAAGGAGTTGAGGTATCCATGGCCGGACATGTGGGCCGTCCCCGCAAGAAGAGCCCCAAGCGGCGCGGTTCAACCGCCCGGGAGGAGATCCTCGACGCATCCGCCGAGCTGTTCACCACCAAGGGTTTCGCCACCACCTCGACGCACCAGATCGCCGATGCCGTGGGGATCCGCCAGGCGTCCCTGTACTACCACTTCCCGTCGAAGACGGAGATCTTCCTGACGCTGCTCAACTCCACCATCGAGCCGTCCACCACCCTGGCCGCCGCACTCGGCGAATCCGACGCCTCCCCCACCCTGCGCCTGTGGTCACTCGTCGCCGCCGAATCCCGGCTCCTGCTGTCCACCCGGTGGAACGTCGGACGCCTCTACCAGCTGCCCGTCGCCGCCTCCGAGGAGTTCGCCGAGTACCACTCCCAGCGCGCCGAGCTGCGGGACATCTTCCGTTCTCTGGCCGCCGACATCGTCGGCACGGATGATCCCCGCATCGACCTGCCGTTCCACATCGCCCTCTCGGCGATCGAGATGCGCCCCAACAACGGTGAATCCCCCGCTCCGCTGTCCGAGGAGGAACTGCCGGAGGTCTCGGTCATGCTCGCCGACGCCGCCCTGGACATCCTCCACGCCGAGCTTCCCGACGACCGCGTGGCCCGCACCCTCGAACTGATCCGCCTGGCCGGTGAAACTGAGGATTAGTCGATGATCCAGGCTTCGGGCAGGTTCTCCGAGGCCACGAGGATGTCGTCCTGGTAGACGAGCACGCGGTCGCCGGACAGTAGGATGTTCGACGGTGACGCGGGGATGACGAAATAGCCGTTCGCCGGGTCGGACTGACTCATGTCCACCGGCATGGCCAGGGTCCCGCCGAACACGTCGGAGCGGTAGGTCAGCTGGCCACCCTCCCCACAGACGGTGACCCAGGCGTTGTCGCCCTTACCCGCGTAGATGAGGCCCTCCGCGGCGTGGCACCGGGTCGCGGAGTTGTCACTCCACCCCTTGAGCGTCAATCCCGCCGACTGCGCGGCCGCCGGCAGACCGGAGGACTGCTGCTGAGGTCGTGGCTGGGACTGTGCCCGGGTGGCGGTGGCGGCCGGGGCTGGTGCGGCCTCCGGGGCATCCTCCCCGGCGTCGTCAGCGACGGGGCCGGCCGTCTCCACGACGGTGGACTCCACCACGATGGTGCCTGGGCTCGACGTAGCCACTCCGTTGCCCCCGAGGTTACCGTTGAGGAAGAGGTACGCCACCACGCCCGCGATCGCGACCGCCAGCACGGCGATGAGGGCGACGAGGATGCCCGCAGCGCCGCGACGTCGCGGCGGCGGGGCGGCAGCGGTCCCCCACTGCTGGGTCTGGGGTGGCTGGTCCCACCCCTGCTCGCGGGTCTGCGGGGCAGGCTGTTCGTTCCAGGGGTTGGTGTCCCATGAGTTGCTCATCGTGTCGTTCCTTTGTCAGTTCACTTGTGTCCGTCAGCAGACGGGTAGCTGAAATCGCAGTTGTTCGGCCTCGGGCCCGTCCACCGTCAGCGCGAATCGTGCGGGGTTGAGCTGCGGGACAACGAGGTAACCGCCGTCGCGTTCGACGCTGTGGACCTCACAGGTGCCGTTGCTCCACACCACCCGCTGACCGTCGGTCTCGAAGGCGTCCCGGTTGTCACGATTGCCGAAGTCGATGGCACGTACCCGAGTGTCTCCGCTGTGACAGTCGATGACCGCGGACATTCCTTCCTCCCCCTCACCCGGTGCGCAGGACAGGCCGTTCCAGCCACTGAGTTCCTGGAACCGGGGCAGCAGGTCGGGGAAGGCCTGCACAACGGGGCGTTCCGCCTCCTCCCAGGCCGGGTGATTGGCGGCGAACCAGATGCCCGCGCCGAGGATGCCGGAGAGCAGGACCGCGATGGAGGCAAGCCCGGTCATCGCCCACGGCCCCAGTCCGGCCTTCTGCGCGGGCGGGGCGACCGCCAGCACCGGCACCGCGGTAGTGGCGCTGCCTTCCTCCCGGGACGGTGGGCGTGGCGGGTTCGAGATGGACGGCCGGTTCCCGGTCTTCACCAGTTCCTGGATGAAGGCGGTAGCCGTGGGGTAGCGGTAGGCGGGCACCGGATTGAGAGCCTTGCGGAACACCTTCTCCACACCCGCCGCGTCACCGAGGTCCCGCGGGTTCAGTCCGAGCTCCGCGAAGCTGGGGAAGGGCCGCTGGTGCTGACCCCACTGGTCCCGGCTCATCGTGTCCTGCAGGGAGTGCAGGGAGAGCATCTCGAAGGCGATGAGGGTGAGGGCATAGTTGTCGGTGGCCGCGGTGGGTTGGTTGTGCACGACTCCCTCACTGCCGGCGACGCCACCCGGGAACAGCTCAGGTGCGTAGTACTTCTCGGTGCCGATCATCATCGACAGGGACGTGATGCGGGTGTCCTCCGCCGAGAGGCTAATGCCGAAGTCAGTGAGCAGACTCTTCGCCTCCATCGCCGCACCCGAGGGGATGAGGATGTTGCCCGGCTTGATGTCGCGGTGGATGATCGGCGGGTCCATCTGCAGGTGCAGGAAGTCCAGGGCCGCGGCGACGGGGCGGAGGATGTCCACCGTCTCCTGGACCGTGAACCGCAGGTTCCATTCCCGGCGCTGCCGCAGCAGCGAGCCGAGGTCCTGGCCCGGGATGTAGTCCATGACGAAGTAGGCGTCACCGGTGTCGGTGAAATCGGCGAAGTGGATCTTGACCACCGCCGAGTGGCTGATCCGGCCGAGGGTGACCATCTCCGATTCGAAGCGACGACGTCCCGACTCCTCATCCAGCAGTTCCGTGGACAACTGCTTGACCGCCACGTTGCGGCGGAGTTTCGGGTCCCAGGCGCGGAACACCACCCCCATGCCGCCGCGGCCGATCTCGACGATGTCGGTGTAACCGTGCCGGGCGGTGAGGGTGTCGCGGAAGTCGGAGGAGTTCACGATCTACAGCAGGCTGTCCGTGTCGAGGTCAATGTTGTCCGCCGAGTCGGCCTTGGTCAGGTCCATCATTCGCCAGTCATCTCCGGCCTTGGCCATGAACACCACGCCGACATTGACACCTGCGGCATCCAGCACGGTGACCATGACGAGATCCTCGAGTCCCTCAGCGGCGGCGGCCTCGGAGAAGCGCTCCTGTGTCACCCGGTACATCGGTGCGAACCAGTCGCGGACCATGTTGACGGAATAGCCGACCTCGGGGTCGGTGGCCTGGAAGTATGCGTCGGTACCGGCGAAGTTGCCACCTTCGTTGAGACTCAGGGTCGAGGTCAGGCCGGAGCGGGTCTCAGCAGCGCTGTTCTCCCCCAGCCAGGTGCGTGCCTCGTCGGCGGTGCGCAGGTCGAGGAACTCCTGGACCTTCTTCTCGGCATCGCCGACATTGTCCACCCCGGTGGATCCGCCGCCGTTGCCGAAGACGACGAACGCGGCAGAGGCGAGCAGCGCGCCGACGACGAGGGAGGCGACGGCGGTGAGGATGAGTGCTGTGCGGGAGGAGTGCTTGTATTCGGAGGAGACCTTGTGGGCCTGTTCGGTGGCGCGTTCGCGGGGGGCGTCGAAGGAGGACGGGCGGCCGGAGCCGGCATCGGGTCCCAGCGCTGTCCCCGGGCCCGGCGCCGGTGCCCCGACCGGCTGAAGCGCGGCCAGCTCCCGGATCGCGGAGATGGTTACGGGTGGGGCGTCGGGGTCGTTGATGCGGGTGTCATAGAGCCGGCGCTTCTCCGGATCGCCGAGGATGGTGGAGGCCAGGCGCAGTTCCTCCTCACCGCCGGGGTTGTCGGTACGCCCGTCGTCAAGGCGCTGCTGAAGATCTGTGACGATGTCTGCGGAGCTGCCCGTCCGCTCGAGACCGAGGGAGGAGTAGAGATCGTAGTGGCCCACTGTCTTGCCTTTCGCTGAGGTTTAGCTGTCAATTTTCATAGTGGCAGACCGGGCGGAAATGTCCACTCCTCCGGACGTTTTCTGGGGAGTACTCCCCACGCTCGTCACCCCTGTGAGGTCAGCGTCGGCGCTGGGCCGCGGCGTAGTGGGCGAGGAACAGGCGGTAGGGTTTGTACACACCTGCGCCGTCCTGGGCCAGGCGGGCGCAGAGCCGTTCGATCTTCTGGTGGGTCTTCTTCTCCGACCAGCCGAGAGTCTCCGCCACCTCCTTGACCGTGGGAATGTCCGACTCAGAGGCGCCGGCGAACTTCAGCAGCGGCTCTGCGAGGACGTCCATGAGCTGGCGCTGCTCGAGCGTCGGCGTGTGGCGTTCGTAGGTGGCCTCGGTCCCCTCGTCGGGCTGGACCGGCTGGGGCCGCTGCAGACCACTGGTGGGGATGTCGATGTGCAGCTCGTAGGTGCGTTCCGGGGTGCTGAAGGCCACCGCGCTGGGCCCGGCCGGCAGCGGGATGATCGACCCCGGCCCCACGCTCGCCCGACTGCGGGTACGCACACTGCGCGACTCGACGTCGAGGGTGATGTGGGAGCCCCGGTTGCCCAGGAACCAGCCCTGCCCGCTGTACCAGACCTGAAAGAGAATGCGGTGCAGGTAGCGGTCGTCGGTGCCCACGGGGAAGCTGCCGGAACGCCCGACGGTGGCCTGCATCGTGGGGTCGAGGATGACGTAGTTGCCCAGTAGATCGTCGATACGCAGCGGGGGCGCCGGCAGGTCAGGCGAAGTCACAGGGAGTCTCCTGGTCGATGTATGAAGGTCTGCTCATTATCTCACCGGTCGCACGCCGTGGCAGGCATTCCCGCCAGCCGCTCCCCCAGGTCGGAGGCCAGCTGGGTCGCCATCGCCTGTGCTCCGAGGTAGCTTGCCGACGCCGGCTTCACCCACAGCGCCACCCCCACCTCACCGTGGTCCGTGGGGATGAGACCGAACTGCCGGACGGTGTAGCCACCGTCCGGATCCGGCCCCCAGCCGCCCTTGAATCGGGCGCCCGGGAACTGGCCGAGCCCGTATCGCTGGTCGGGGTCGACCCACGCCATGTCCGTCAGGACGGCGTCGGCGCCCGCGACACAACCGAGGCCGGCGGCGAAGACGGCCTGGTCGCTGACCGTCCACGGGGTCTGGCCGAAACTGCTGAACCCAGGTCGGGTGACGGTCTCGGTGACGTCGATGACCACCCCGGTCTCGGCGACGACGCTCTCCGTGGCGTCGGCCGCCGCCTCCGGTGGCCCCAGGCTGGCCCACAGGGTCTCGGCGGCGGCATTGTCCGAGGAGCGGATGGCCGCACCCGCCACCGGGGCGAGGGCGGGGTCGGCGCGCAGGGCCGCCACGGCGATCGGTACCTTGATCGTCGACCAGGCGACGTGCCCGCCGGCATCCCCCGCCACGAGCGTGTCCGCACCGTCGGAGACGGCCACCCCGGCGGTGCCGCCGTGGGTGGCCACGGCGGCGTCGATAAGCGGCTGCAGGTCAGTGACCACCGGGGGCTCCGGCTGCGCGGTGGAGGTGACGACCTCGGTGACCGGCGCCGGTTCCGACGGACTGCTGACGCACCCCACCACAAGCAGCGGGGCCAGGAACGGGATCGCGCGTCTCACCAGAGGTACACGACTGCGTTGTTACCACCGGTGCACGTGACGAAGGAACCGTTGTCGTCGCAGGTCATCCGGTACGTCTGTCCGGTCACCGGACTGTAGGCGGAGATGACCAGATCCTCCTCGCCGTTCATGGCGCGAGCGCGGCGGTACTCCTGCGCGACGGAGTTGGCGAAGGCCTCACTGGTCACCTCAGTCCCCCGGTAGACGTTCTCGAAGTCACCCGCGGGAGCCGAGCCGGCGCCGGTGACGGGCCGGGCGGCACCCGGCAACTGGGGTGAGGCCTCCCGGGGATCGGCCGGTTCCGCGGCGGCGGGCGCATCCTCCTCCGGAGCGACGACGTAGGTGCTGGTCACCGTCTGCGGGGCTGACTGGCTCGTCACCGAGCTGAACCAGCCCGCATTCCAGCCGTACGCAAAGACGCCCGCGGCCAGGAGAAGTAGCAGCGCCAGCGGAATGAGCAGCAGAGGGGCACGGGACGGCTTCGACTGTGCATAGGCAGGCTGGTACGTGGGCTGGTACGGCGGCTGCTGACCCCACGCGGGTGCCTGATGCTGGGACTGGTGCTGCGTGGGGAACTGCCGGGTCCCCCATTCGTCCTGCCCTGTACCGGACGCGGTGGGGCGAGCAGCCCAGTCGCCGCTCGCCCAGGTGCCATCGCCGCCGCCCCAGGTGTCATCGGGAGGACCGGGGCGATCGTTGTTGGTCATGGTGATCACTTTCCTTGTAGGGCGGGAACCGATTCCTGCCAGCTTCTACTTAATTAACTCACAGAAGGTGTCTAGGCACGATTGTTTTCACCCCAATGGGGAGTTCTCCCCGGAAAGTCGCCGGTGCCGGGCCCGCGGATTTACGTTCAGGTGGCAGGCAGTGATCAATGCCTCGACATCCCTCCCCCACCCCGAGTTCCAAGGAGTTCCCCCATGTCACGCACCACCCGTCGCGCCGCCACCGTCCTCGTCGGCGCCGCCGTCGTCCTGTCCTCGTTCTCCGTCGCCCAGGCGCAGACGCTGGCCGAGAACATCACCACCGCCCAGCAGGGAATCCAGGTGGCGAACCAGGGCGCACAGCTGGCCAACCAGTTCTCCAGCCTGTCCTCCAGCTCTGACACCGGCAGGACCACGGCTCCCTCCAAGCCCAACACCCCGGCCAACCCGGTGGGTGGGAAGTTCCTCAACTCGACCAATCAGACCGTCACCATCAACGGTGTCGAGTACCAGTTCTCCTCCTACAGCACCTACGGCTCCGTCCAACGTCTGTCCTGGCGGCTCGATGAGCCTTACACCCGCGCCACCGCCACCGTGGGATTCGTGGACAATCGAGCGCCTGTCGGTTACAAGGCCAACGTCGTTGTCCGTGCCGACGACACCATCATCCGGGAGTTCGAGGTCACTCCGGGCAAGCCTCATAGGCTGGACATCAGCCTGAAGAACCCGTCCGATCTGCGGATCGACTGGACCATCACCAACCATGCAGGCGAACGTGCCGGGAACAGCTGGTTCGCCGTCGGCTCCCCCAAGGTCTACTACTGAGTGCCCCTGAGGCAGGAACGCCTGCACCCCCGAACCTTGCCTGAGGTTCGGGGGTGCAGGCGTTGCGCGGTGTGATCAGTGGGCGAAGTGGCGTGCCCCGGTGAAGTACATGGTCACGCCGGCCTTCTCGGCGGCGGCGATGACTTCGTCATCACGGATGGAGCCGCCGGGCTGGACGACGGCCTTGACGCCGGCGTTCGCGAGCACCTCGAAGCCGTCGGCGAAGGGGAAGAACGCGTCGGATGCGGCGACTGACCCCTTGGTGCGGTTGGCGTCACCGGCGAGGGTGTTGGCGCGCTCGACGGCCAACTTGGCGGAGTCGACGCGGTTGACCTGACCCATGCCGACGCCGACGGTGGCGCCGTCCTTGGAGATGAGGATGGCATTGGACTTGACGGCACGCACCGCGGTCCAGGCGAACTGCAGGTCAGCGAGGACCTGCTCGTTAACGGCCTGGCCGGCTGCGAGGGTCCAGTTCGCGGCGGTGTCACCCTCGGCCTGCAGGGCGTCGCGCTCCTGGACGAGGACGCCACCGGAGATCTCCTTGGTCTCCAGACCGGAGCGGGTCAGCGGCTCGGCCTGGAGGACGCGGAGGTTCTTCTTCCGGGCGAGGACGTCGACGGCGCCGGAGGCGTAGGACGGGGCGATGATGACCTCGGTGAAGATGTCGGCGACCTGCTCGGCCATGGCGACGGTGACCTCGCGGTTGGCGGCGATGACGCCACCGAAGGCGGACATCGGGTCGCAGGCGTGGGCGCGGCGGTGGGCGTCGGCGATGGAGGTGTCGGAGACGGCGATGCCGCAGGGGTTGGCGTGCTTGATGATGGCCACGCACGCGCGCTCGTGGTCCCAGGCGGCGCGCCAGGCGGCGTCGGCGTCCTGGTAGTTGTTGTAGCTCATCTCCTTGCCGTGCAGCTGCTCGGCGTTGGCCAGACCACAGGCACCCTTGTCGGCGTAGAGGGCGGCCGCCTGGTGGGGGTTCTCGCCGTACCGCAGGGTGTGGGCCAGTTCGTGGGAGGAACCGATCCAGGCGGGGAAGGTCTCGTCCTCGCCGGCGGCCTGCTCGCCGAGCCAGGTGGCGACGGCGACGTCGTAGGCGGCGGTGTGGCGGAAGGCGTCGAGAGCCAGGCGGGTGCGCTGCTCGCGGGTGAAACCGCCGTCGGCGAGTGCCGCGGCGACGTCGGAGTAGCGGGCCGGGTCGACGACGACGGCGACGGACGGGTGGTTCTTGGCGGCGGCGCGGACCATGGAGGGGCCGCCGATGTCGATCTGCTCGACGCACTCGTCGAAGGAGGCGCCGGAGGCGACCGTCTCCGAGAAGGGGTAGAGGTTGACCACGACGAGCTGGAAGGGCTCGACACCGAGGTCGGTGAGCTGGGAGAGGTGATCGTCCTTGCGGGTGTCGGCGAGGATGCCGGCGTGGACCTTCGGGTGGAGGGTCTTCACCCGGCCCTCGAGGCACTCGGGGAACCCGGTGAGATTCTCGACGGGGGTGACGGGGATGCCCTGATCGGCGATGCGGCCGGCGGTGGAACCGGTGGAGACGATCTCCACACCGGCGTCGTGCAGGGCCTTCGCCAGCTCCTCGATTCCGGTCTTGTCGTAGACACTGATTAGTGCACGCTTGATTACCTTGCGATCATCGCTCATGGATGAAGTCAACCTTCCTGTTGTCCTGGCCGGTGTTGTCATTGATGGTGGCCGCCCGCAGCACCGACACGATGAGCTGGCGTTCGACGTGTTTGATCCGCTCGTGGAGTGAGGCTTCCGTGTCCTCCGCCGTGACCGCGACCGCCTCCTGGGCGATGATCGCCCCGGTGTCCACACCCGCATCGATGAAGTGGACCGTGGAACCGGTGACCTTGACCCCGTAGGCCAGGGCGTCGCGTACGGCGTGCGCGCCGGGGAAGGCAGGCAGCAGGGCCGGGTGGGTGTTGATGATCCGGCCCTCGAAGCGGTCGAGGACCCCGGCCCCGAGGATCTTCATGAATCCGGCGGAGACGATGAGGTCCGGCGATGCGGCGTCGATGGCGTCCGCGAGCGTGACATTCCAGGCGGCCCGGTCGCCGCTGAGCGGGACGACCTCGGTCTCCACTCCGGCGCGTTCCGCCCGCTCGAGGGCGGGGCAGTCCACGTCGGCGATGACCCGGACCACCCGATAGGAATCGTCCTGACTGTCCAGGATCGACTGCAGCAGGGTGCCGCTGCCGGAGACGAGGACGACGATGTCGAGGGGCTTGTCCGTGCGGGCGTGGAAGTCACGCGTCTGATACTAGTCCGTGGCCGGTGGTTTCCTGCCGTCTGTGCCTCCTGAGACGTCAGTGCCCTCTGCGTCCTCTGCGTCCGCTGTGGCTGCAGCGTCCTCTGTTATTACAGTGTCATTGTCATGATGCTGCGACTCGGGGGAATCCGCCGACTCATCGGATTCCGCAGGTTCCTCGACATCGTCGACACCCTCGACCTCCCCAGCATCGTCAGCGTCCGCGGCATCCGCCGCGTCCTCGTGCGTATCGACGTCTCCCTCGTCACCGTCGGCACCCTCGGAGCCCTCGGTCCCGTCAGCGTCATCAGCGCCGTCAGCGTCATCAGCGCCGTCAGCGTCATCAGCGCCGTCAGCGTCAACAGCGTCATCAGCGTCTTCAATGACCTCCCCGTCGATGACCTGATCGTCACCGTCGTCCACCGGCTCCGTATCCGCGTCGGGTTGCGGGTCAGCGTCGACCCCCGCCTCCGGCTCGGGCGCACGCCGGTCGGCCAGCTTGCCCACGCCGGCGGCGACGAGGCCGACGCCGGTGATCCAGGCGAGGGCGAGTCCGGCGGTGAGCAGACGCATCGGCCCGACGTCACCGAACTCGGCGAGCTGACCGGAGGTGAGCTCGGTGGCCACCAGGGCGACCAGGGCCGCGACGACACCGGCGGCCACCGCCTGAATGAGATTGAGCCGGGCCGAGCCCACCAGGTAGGCGGTGATGCCAGCGACCGCGACGAGCAGGATGACGGCCCACTGGCTCGCCGTGCCGGGAATGATCGCCAGCAGCGGCAGGGGCGGGAGCGGGACGAGATCGATGGCGAACAGGGAGACGGAGGCGGCACCGATGTGGAACTCCGAGCCCAGCAGGACCGCGACGGCGGAGATGACCGCGTTAGGGAGATAGAGCACGCTGAGGATGCTCACCGCGACCACGGCGGCGGTGCTGTTGTAGACGCCGGCGACCTCCACCTGGCGCGGCCAGCTCATGATGAACAGGATCACCATGACGACGGCGGCGGCCACGGCGAGCCAGCCGAGGATGCGGAGGGCGACCACGGCGGCGTCGACAAGCCCGTCGGGTGCGCCGTAGCGGCGCAGCAGCGCGCCCCACAGTCGCCCGCCCATGCCGATGACCAGGGCGGTGGCGTGGAGGAGCAGGGTGCGCCCGACGGCGTCGGCGAGCGGCGGGGCGCCGACGTCGAAGACCCGGCCGGCGTCCCACATCATGCCGGCGGCGATGAGGGTGAGCACGACGGGGATGACGAGGGTGCAGGCGGTGAGCACGAGCAGGTCGGCGACGCTCACGCGTTCGCGGACCGCCACCCGGATGCGGCGGGCGATGAGTGCGACGAGGCCGAGCGCGGGCAGCAGTGGCACGACGCCGATCTCGAGGCCGTCGATGGTGGCGGGTGCGGCGTTGAGGATCAGCCAGAGCTGGGCGATGGCGGCGGGCAGCCACGTCAGCGGCGAGGCGGTGAACATCAGTCCGGCGAGTGCCACGACAATGATGCCGAGGACGACCACGATGTTGGGGATACCCACGGTGGGCAGGAAACGCCGGAACCGGCCGAGGACGGTGGTGGGCACGTCCTTGTCCGGTGTGATCTTCTTCTGCGCGGCCTTCTGCCCGGCCTTCTGCGCTGCTCCGCGGGTGGCGGCCCGGGCTGATTCCCTCCCCTGCGTGGCCGGGGTGGATTCACCCCCGCGGAGCGTGCGCGGACGCCGGCGGGGCCGGGACTGGGGGCTGGTCTTTTTGCTCATCACCATTCACTGTGCCACGATGTGGCCCGCAGAAAGGGACGGCACGACCGACCGCCCCGGGGGATGTAACGGATCCGGCCGGGATGACGAATAAGAGAAATTTCTCGCCTGGTCAGTTGCCCTCAATCAATTGAGACGCTATTGTTACCGATCGTAGATAACGAGACGGTCACAATCCCGTAACCCAACGGGTTGTGGCGAAACGAAAGAAGGCTTCATGCGAACGAAGACTCAGCGGGTTACCGGGGGCAAGCACCGCAAGATCACGACCTCGCAGACCACCAAGGGTCGGATCGCACTGGTGGCGGTCGCCACCGGCACTGTCTCCTCCGCCGGCATCGGCGGCGCTGCCGCAGCTTCCCTGCAGGCCCAGCCGGAGTCCCCCGCCGTCGAGGTCAACGACATCGAACTCGCCGCCGATCCGGTGGCCGTGGCCGAGGCCGCCGCCCCGCAGATCCTGGCCATCTCCGAGTTCAAGCCGGTCGCCAACATCGAGGACCAGCTGACCAAGGCCGTCGAGCACAGCATGGAGCGCGCCCAGGCCGATCTGGCCATGCGCACCCCCTCCGTGGTCAAGCCCGCCGAGGGCGTCTTCACCTCCGGTTACGGCCCGCGCTGGGGCACCCTCCACGCCGGCATCGACATCGCCAACGCCGTGGGCACCCCGATCCTCGCCGTCATGGACGGTGTGGTCATCGACTCCGGTCCCGCCTCCGGTTACGGCAACTGGATCCGTATCCAGCACGAGGACGGCTCCATCTCCGTCTACGGCCACATGGAGACCCTCGCCGTGGGCGTCGGCCAGTCCGTCGTCGCCGGCCAGAACATCGCAGGCATGGGTAACCGTGGTTTCTCCACCGGCTCCCACCTGCACTTCGAGATCCACCCGGCCGGCGGCGGCGCCGTCGATCCGGTTCCGTGGTTCGCCGAGCGCGGCGTCACCATCCAGTAGCGCTTCTTCTCCCCCTTCTTTCCGGGCCCGACCTTCCCCAAGGTCGGGCCCGTCTCGTATGTGCGGACCCCGTCCCCGTCATCCCCGCACTCTCACTGTGTGTGATCAACTCTTTGTAGGCCGGTTGAGCAACAACTCCCGGCCATCTCAGCGGCTGGTTTCCTGCCAAAAGAGCACGGAAAACCGGCCACCCCACCGCACACCCGCCTTCCACCCGTCGGCGGCGGTTGCCGGTGTGTTTATCCCCGAAGACACGATCACACTCACCCCAGGTGGCCGGGCCCGCACCCCATCCACGGCTGTGACCTAAAGCCAATGGTCACAGGCCCCGCCACCGTTAGATAGGTTCCTCCTCGACGCTTCCCGACCCTTTTCACAAGCGGGGGCGCTAAGAGATAAGGAACCCGAAAGAAGATGGCGGTACCCATGACCGTTGTAGAAGATATCAGGAGACTCGACTCCCAGGGAGTCTCCGGCCGCGACATCGCCCGCCGACTCAACGTCAGCCGCGACTCGGTGGCCAAATACACCAGCATCGAGGACTTCTCCCCAACCCCGCCAACGATGAAACGTCCCGGATCGAAAGTCCTCGACGGACTCGAGGTCATCATCGACGGCTGGCTCGAGGACGATAAGAAACGCCCCCGCAAGCAACGCCACACCAGCCGACGCGTCTTCGACCGCCTGGTGGCCGAATATGACTACGCCGGCTCGTATTCACCTGTCCAGCGCTACATCAAAGCCTGGCGCCAGGCCCACCGCCAACCTGGTGACGGCTACATCGAACTGACCTGGGCACCCGGCACCGCCCAGGTCGACTTCGAGCAGGCAGAAGCCATCATCGACGGCGAACGTATGAACCTGCACATCCTCATCGTGACGTTCCCCTACTCGAACATGCGCTTCATCCAGGCTTACCGTGGGGAAACCGCGGAATGCGTCTGCCATGGGCTGCGCACCATCTTCGAACACATCGGGGGTGTGCCCGGGCAGCTGATCTTCGACAATGCCACCGGTGTCGGCCGACGCACCGGGGCCAAGGTCATCGAGTCCAAGCTGTTTGCCGCGTTCAAGCTGCACTACCGAACCACGGCGCGCTACTGTAACCCGTACTCCGGTCATGAGAAAGGCAACGTGGAAAACGCCGTCGGGTTCCTGCGCCGCAACCTCATGGTCCCCGAACCTGTGGCCACCACCCTGACCGGACTCAACACCAACTTCCTCACCCGATGTCAGGATCTGGCGCTGACACCGCACTGGCGCAAACACCAACCCATCATCGAGCTGTTCGCCGAGGATCTCGCCGCCTGCCTGGACCTGCCCGGGGTCGGTTTTGATCCGGTGCGCTACGAATCCCGCAAGGCCGACAAGACCGGCACCATCACCGTCGACGACAACTTCTACCTCGCCGGCCCCTCCTTCGGCAGCAGGGCACTGACAGTGGCGATCCGCCATGACATCATCGACATCCTGGATGAGACCTCCCGCCCGGTGGTGACCTTCCCCAGATCCTATGACCACCAGGATCAGACGATCTTCACCCCCATATCCCTGCTGCCGGCGCTGATCGCCAAGCCCGGGGCCTGGACAAACTCACCCGTGCGCCCCCTGATGCCCGACACCGTCCGTGACGTGCTCGACGCCGCCGACGCCACCGACCGTGCCCGCATGCTGGCCGGCATCAACCAGGCCAGCACCGCCACCTCCTTCACCACCGCCATCACCGCCTGTGAACAGATGATCGCGGTGGGACAGGATCCCGCCGGCCCCGGACTGGGGATGCTCGCCCGCCGCATCGCCCACGGCACCGAGCCTGCCGCCACGGGCGTAGATCTGTCGATCTATGACCTGCTGCCGAAAACCACCCGGGCACACCTGTCCAACACTCAGGAAGTCCAGGTGGGGGGCATGACAGAACCGATCACCGCGGTCGACATCATCACCGCAGGGAAAGCCACCTCGCTGACCGCGGCGGTGCTCGCGGAATGGGCTGAGAAAGGCACCCCGAAGCAACGCGAGTACCTCCACGGGCTGCTCATCGCCGAACAACACTCCCGCCACACAGCCCGTAGTACCCGGCTGCTTCGCGCGGCGAAACTACCCATGATCAAGACCCTCGACGGTTACGACTGGACCAACATCGGCTTCCCTGCCGGCTACGGTCGGGATCAGCTGCGCTGTCTGGACTTCCTCGACACCGGTGGTGATCTGGTCTTCTACGGTGATGTCGGCACTGGGAAAACACATCTGGCCTGCGCGCTGGTCGCCCAGGCCTGTCAGGCGGGCATCCCCGCGAGGTTTTTCACCACCGCCTCCCTGGTTGCGCATCTTAGGCGGGCGAAAGACGCGGACAGGCTGGATAAGGAACTGGCCAGTCTGGCGAAGAATCGGCTGCTGGTCATCGATGAATTCGGCTATTTGCCTATCGATACCGAGGGCGCGAGATTGTTGTTCCAGGTCATCGCCGACGCCTATGAAAAGCGCAGTCTGATCCTGACGACGAACCTGGCGTTTTCCAAGTGGGGTGCCGTCTTCGGTGATGATCATATGGCCGCCGCGGTCATCGACCGGATCGTCCACCACGGCAGGCTCCTGCACTTCACGGGCGAGTCCTACCGCGTCAAGCACGCCCTGATGACCTGACGCTCACATGGCCGGAAAACCCGCTGAGGTGGCCGGGTTTTCCGCGCTCTTTTGGCAGACAAAAAGTTGACAAAACACACTCTCACCCCTCACTCCCCGCCTGTCACCGCCCCGGTAACCGACGCCCACCGGTCCCGCCCCCTTGACGCCCCGAAGGTTACCCGGTAACTTCACCCCAAAGGTTACCCGGTAACCTACCGGCCCGGCCGCAAAGGAAGCCGCCCCATGTCCATCAAGCACTCCCTGCTTGCCCTGCTGGTCGACGGACCCCGGTCCGCCAGCCAACTCCAGCAGCGGTTCAGCGACGCCACAGAGGGTGTCTGGCCGCTCAACATCGGCCAGGTCACCCAGACCCTCGCACGCCTGGAACGGGACGGCCTCATCGTCGTCGACGGCCAGATCACCGGCGCGAACGGCCACATCACCGACACCTGGCGCCTTACCGACGACGGCCACGAGCTCCTGGCCCGCTGGTGGGACACCCCGGTCCAGCGTCCCCGGGCCGAGCGCGATGAACTCGTGATCAAGGTCGCGCTGGCGGCCCAGTGCCGCAGTGACCGCCTCATCCCGCTGCTCGACGACCAGCGTCGCTTCGTCATCACCGAGCTGCGTGAGCTCACCCGGGCCTCCCGGGGGATGGCGGTCAGCCGCACCGCGGACCGCCTCCACCTGGAGCGCCGCATCTTCGAACTCGAGGCCGAGGCCCGCTGGCTCGACCGCGTGGAATCACTGACCCAACCCGACACCTCCGACTCCTCCGACTCCCCCGACGCCTCCGACGCCTCAGCGAAGGATGCGTGACCGCCATGTCCCCCACCTCCCCCGCCCGCTCGAGCTGCAGGACGTCACGGGCGTGTTCGGCACCGGCCCCCGCCGGGTGACCGCGCTGGATCACGTCTCCGTCGCTGTCCAGCCGGGCAAACTCATCGCCGTCATGGGCCCGTCCGGCTCCGGCAAGTCCACCCTCCTCAACGTCGCCGGCCTGCTGCTGGCGCCGACCACCGGGCGCGTGCTCGTCGACGGTGCCGACACCGCCGACCTGTCCCCCGCCCGCACGGCGCACCTGCGGCGCACCCGCATCGGTCTGGTGTTCCAGCACTTCAACCTCGTCCCCACCCTCACCGTCGGGGAGAACGTCTCCCTCCCCCTCGAACTCGACGGTCTCTCCCCCGCCGACTGCCGCACCGCCGCCGAGGTGGCCCTCGCTGAGGTCGGCCTCGAGGGTCTGGCCGACCGGTTCCCGGGGGAGATCTCCGGCGGCCAGGCCCAGCGCGTGGCCATCGCCCGGGCGCTGATCGGTCAACGCAGCGTCATCCTCGCGGACGAGCCGACGGGAGCGCTCGACACCGCCACCGCCGACCAGGTGCTGCGTATCCTGCGGGACCGGGTGGATGCGGGGGCCGCGGGCCTGCTGGTCACCCACGAGCCGCGTTTCGCCGGCTGGGCCGACCGGGTGGTCCTCATGCGTGACGGCCGGATCGAGGAGTCATGATGTCCGCCCTGCTCGCCGCCACCCGCCCGACCCGGCGCGACATCCTCCGTCATCCGTGGCGTCTGCTCGCGGCCGTCCTCCTCATCGCTGTGCCGGTCATCGCCCTGACCGCCATGACCACGTGGCAGACCTCCACCGATTCGGCGCTGCGCTGGTCGGATCCGACCACGACCGCGACCTACGGCGGCACCTCGTGCATCCAGTCCATCTCCGGCCTGTCCTACGAATGCGAGGGCGATGCGCTGCAGGCCCCCGCGCCACAGCGTGAGCTTCTCGACGCCGCCCTCCCCCACGGTCTCCACGCCGAGCTCCGCCCGACCTTCTACCGCCCCGTCACCGCCGCAGACGGCCGGCAGGCCGACGCGCAGATCCTCCAGCTGCCGGTCTCCGCCGTCCCGCCGTCCCTGGACCCCGGGACCGGATCGCTGCCCACCGTAGGCGAGATCATGCTCACCCACCAGGTGGCCGACCAGCCCCGCGTGGGCGAGGGCGACACCGTCACCGTCGACTCCGCGGACCTGCGGGTCTCCGGTGTCCTGCCCGGTTACCAGTCCCTGGTCATCGAGCCGACGTTCACCGTCGATGACGCGACGATGCCCACCTTCACCATTCTCGGGGACGAGCCCTTCACCTGGGATGACGTGACACAACTCAATAAGGCCGGATTCGTCGTCGTCTCCTCGGATGTCCAGGACACTCCTCCTCCGGCGGAGGAGGCCTACCCCGAGATGGCTGACCCCAACCAGGAGTACCTCGGCGCCGACTGGGGCGGGTGGCTGTTCTTCCTGGTCAGCGCCTCCTATCTCCTTGTGCTCGGGGTCCTGCTCCTGCTTCTCATTTCCCCGGTGTTCACCATCGCCACCTCCCGGCAGTCGCGGATCTTCGCGCTCATGAGTTCCCAGGGCGCCTCGCCCGCCCATATCCGGCTGGGCGTGCTGGCCTACGGGCTGGGCGCGGGACTGGTGGGTGCCACCCTGGGCCTGGTTCCCGGCGTCGGCGGTGCCACCGCCTGGTGGGCGGTGACCAATCCGGGTTGGCCGGTGGCCGTCCCGTGGGGATGGGCGGGGTTGACGTGGTTGTGCGCCGTCGTCGGTTCGGTGGCCGCGTCATTCCTTCCCGCCTGGGTGGCCTCCCGGGCATCGATCAGCACCGGGGTCCAGGGCGCGACCCCGGACCGGATGATGCGGTGGCGGCCGTGGATGGCCGTCGGCCCGGTTGTCCTGGTGATCACTCTCGCCGTCGCACTGCTGCTCCGGCTGGATGTCCTGGCGGCGCCGGTCGCGCTGGTGATGGTACTGACGTTGACGGCGTCCACCCCGGCACTGATCATCGGGCTGGGCCGACTGGGGCGTTCGGCACCCCTGCCGTTCCGCCTGGCCACCCGGGACGCCGCCCGGCAGTCCCTGCGCTCGGTTCCGGCGCTGGCGGCCATCATGGGTGTCCTGTTCGTCGCGGTGGCGGTGCTCGCCGCCATTGATGCCGATCGTGACCGTCGGGACCACCTCACCGCCACGGTCTACGCCCGCGATGTGGTCACCGTCGGTCCGTCGGCGAGCGCCGGTGATCCGGTGCGGAAGGAGGACCTCGCCCCGAGCATCGCCGGGGTGCGCGCCATGATCGGCCCGACCACGGAGATCGACCTGTTCGGGATCGCACAGCCACAGGACACCACCGCGTGGCGCTCGGTCACCGTCGGCCCAGGTTGGCAGTGCCCGGCCTCGGATGAGGTGGATCTGGATAATCCGACTGTCGCCGCGGAGTGCCTGAGCAGTCAGCGGCATGACTGGGTGTCGGCCCCGTCGCCGGCGGCCCTGTCCGGTGTGATCATCGCCGGTCCTGAGATCCTCGAGCTGTTCGACCTCGGCGAGGCCACCCGGGCCGCGGCGGCCGACGCGCTTGCCGGCGAGGCGGTCCTCAGCAGCTCCGCGGCGCCGCCGTCGATCACCGCCGGCGGTGAGGCGGAGGTGTGGATCAGCGACGGCGAGCTCGAGGGCCGGCCGGTGACCATGCGGGTCCACCCGATCCTGCCGGAGCTGTTCCCGCTCCATGTCCTCAGCCGCCCCGCCGCGGCCCGCCTGGGCATCGAGCCGGACTACCTCGGCACCGCGCTCCTGCCTGACGAGCCGGTCTCCCCCGCCACCCGGCACACGGTCACCGAGATGGTCACCGACGCCAGCCTCGGCCTCCACGTCGGTTTCTCCCGTCAGGCACCGGCCTCTCCCCGGTGGGTTCCGGGTATCCTCGCCCTCGGCGTCATCGTCGTGGTCACCCTCATCCTGGCTCTGTCCACCCAGACCACGCGCCGGTACTTCGCGCTTATCGACGCCGTCGGCTCCTCACCGTCGCTTCCTCCCGCACCACCGCCATGTTCGCGGGACTGCTCGCATTCGTGGGTGCCGGGGTGGGCACCCTCACCGCCTACCTGTTCACCTGGGCGACGGCCTCCCGCACGACCACCGACGTCAACGGACGGGTCCTGGAGACCGGTGCGGTCGGCTTCCTCCACGTCGACTGGTGGCTGGTCCTCCTCCTGCTCGTGGGGACCCCGGTCGTGGCTGCGACGGTCGGTTCACTTTTCCACCGTCGACACCGGGAGGTGGAGTACCGGGAGACCTGAGCGGGGGTACCCCAGAAATCTATTTTCATCCCTCCAGTCACACCAGTAACATGCCCGTGGCCTGCACTTATGCGTGATCCCTGATTGAAATAGCCCGCCCACCTGCACTTTCTCGCGTTGCCTCGAGCCCTAGTCCCCGGTACTTTTGACTCGATCCCGAAAACGAGAAGGTAGACACATGCAGAAGCACACCGGAGGCAAGGCACTTCTTGCAACCGTCGTCCTCGCCACCGGTTTCTCCTCCGCCGTGGCAGCCCCCGCCGCCAGCGCCCAGGAAGCCTCCTTCCAGGTCACCGACGAGGGTGTGTCCGGCATTGAGGCCGATGACATCCTCACCATCCTCACCGCCGTCACCCGACTCGCCGACACCGTCAACCAGTCCCAGGCGACCGACACCACCGACCCCGCCGCGGTCAGTGGCGGCAGCTCCGAGGCCGATGTCATCCTCGACCCGCTCATGCTGCTGCTGGAGAGCTCCTCCATCCAGTCCGCGGACGTCGAGAGCCTCGAGGAGCTGGAGAGCCTCACGGACCTCGAGGACCTCATCTCCGTGACCACCATGCGTCCCGAGCGTGGCCAGACCGCCGACGGCCGCACCGTCGTGTTCCCCACCTCCGGCCGCTTCACCTCCGGTTACGGCGCCCGCTGGGGTGCCACGCACGAGGGCATCGACATCGCCAACCCGATCGGCACCCCCGTCCTCGCGGTCATGGACGGCGAGGTCATCAGCGCCGGCAACGCCAGCGGCTTCGGCAAGTGGGTCCGCGTGCGTCACGACGACGGCGCCATCTCCGTCTACGGCCACGTCGCCACCATCGACGTCACCGTCGGCGAGCGCGTCACCGCCGGACAGCGCATCGCCGGCATGGGCAACGAGGGCCGCTCCACCGGCCCGCACCTGCACTTCGAGATCCGCCCCGACGGCAACCGTCCCGTCGACCCCGTCGACTGGTTCGCCGAGCAGGGCATCGACGTGCGCTAGCTACAGCTTCTCCATCGGCACCCCGCCGATGAGCATGAGACGGACCTTTCCCGAGGACCCGAAGTCGATGGTCACCGTCGCCCGGGCACCCGAGCCGTCGGAGGCGATGACCGTCCCCAGCCCGTACTTGTCGTGGTTGACTCGGTCCCCCACGGCCAGCTGCAGGTTCGTGTTGTTGCGGGACTTCGGCGCGGTGGGCAGGGTCTTCTTCTTCGGGATCGACCGGGGCTGCTGACCCCAGGTGTCCCCCCACGAACCGCCGCCGCCCCAGGAGTCCGCGAAGGAGTGCTCCGGTTCCTCCCGACGCCAGTCGATCAGCTCGTCCGGGATCTCCCCGAGGAACCGGCTCGGCGGGTTGGTCACCGCGTTACCCCACGAGGACCGCAGCATCGCCCGGGTGACATAGAGCTGCTCCCGGGCACGGGTGATGCCCACGTACGCCAGCCGCCGCTCCTCCGCGAGCTCCTTCGGGTCACCCAGCGCACGCAGATGGGGGAACTGACCGTCCTCCCAGCCGGTGAGGAACACCACCGGGAACTCCAGGCCCTTCGCCGTGTGCAGCGTCATGAGTGTGACCACGCCCTGCTCGTTGTCCGGGATCTGATCGGCGTCCGCCACCAGGGACACCTTCTCCAGAAACGCCTGCAGCGAGCCTGGCAGGGCCTCCCCCTCCTCCGGTTCGAACTCCCCGCCGTCCATCTCCGCGTAGGCGATCTGGTTCGCCGCCTCCGAGGAGAACTCGCGGGCCACCGACACCAGCTCGTTCAGGTTGTCCAGGCGGGCACCGTCCTGCGGGTCATTGCTCGCCTCCAGCTCCGCGCGGTAACCGGTGACGTCGAGGATCCGGCTGATGAGCTCACCCAGGTCTGGCATCCCCGTCGCCTCGTTGACCATGGTCGGCATCCCCGCCCGCAGCGTGTCCATGATTTCGTTAAACTTGATCACCGCATTGCGCCCCCGCGCGCCGAGGAGGGAGACCTTGTCCTCCGCGGCGTCGACAAGCGCCTTACCGAAGCTGACCCCGAGATTCTCCGCGTGCAGGGCGATGAAACCCTGCGCCTTGTCGCCGATGCCACGCCGCGGCGTGTTGATGATCCGGCGCAGGCTCACCGTGTCATCCGGATTGTCCAGCACCCGCAGGTAGGCGACGATGTCCCGGATCTCCCGGCGCTCGTAGAACCGGGTGCCCCCGACCACCTTGTAGGGGATGCCCGCCCGGATGAAGATGTCCTCCACCGCTCGCGAGGCGTTGTTCGTCCGGTACATCACCGCGATCTCCGAGTACGACCGGCCCCGGTCCACCGCGGCATCGATCTCACCGGCGATGAAACGGGCCTCATCGTGCTCGTTGTCCGAGACATAGCCGACGATCTCCTGCCCCTGCCCCAGCGCCGTCCACAGCTTCTTCTCCCGCCGGCCGTCATTGCGCGAGATCACCGCATTCGCCGCATTGAGAATCGTCTGCGTCGACCGGTAGTTCTGCTCCAGCAGGATCGTCCGCGCCTGCGGATAATCGCGCTCGAACTCCTCGATGTTGCGGATCGTCGCCCCACGGAACGCGTAGATCGACTGATCCGAATCACCCACCACGCACAACTCCGGCGCATCCGGCCCGTCGCCGACCAGCGTGGAGATGAGCTTGTACTGCGCATGGTTGGTGTCCTGGTACTCGTCAATGAGCACATGGCGGAACCGGCGCCGGTAGTAGTCGGTCACCTGGGGATGATCGGTGAAGATCCGCACCACCTCACCGATGAGATCGTCGAAGTCCACCGCGTTCGCCGCACGCAGGCGCCGCTGATAGTCCGCGTACACCTCCCCCACCGTCATCTCGAAGGGATTCCGCGTCGCCGCCGCCTCCGCGGCTGCCGCGTCCGGGTCAATGAGCTCGTTCTTGAGATTCGAGATCGCGTTCGCCAGCACCCGGGCCGTGAACTTCTTCATGTCCAGACCCTGATCCTTCGCGATCATGCTCAGCAGCCGCCGCGAGTCATCCGAGTCGTAGATGGTGAAGTTCGTGTTCAGCCCCGGCACCAGCTGTGCCTGCTGCCGCAGAATCCGCACACACACCGAGTGGAACGTGGCCACCCACATCCGCTCCGCCACCGGACCCACCAGCGACGACACCCGCTCCTTCATCTCCGCCGCCGCCTTGTTGGTGAACGTGATCGCCAGGATCTGCCACGGCGCCACCCCCCGATGGCTCATCAGGTACGCGATCCGGCGGGTGAGCACCGCCGTCTTACCCGAACCGGCGCCGGCGACGATGAGCAGCGGCGATCCCGCATGCTCCACGGCGGCACGCTGCTGCTCGTTGAGGCCGAGCGTGAGATCGGCGGACTGGGACGACTGGGGCGACGATTGGGCGGCGGGAGAAAACGGCGAATTCATGATGCCTAACAACCTACTAGTACGACCCGACACGACCCCCGTGGCACAATGTTGACCATGACAGACGCTGCTGAGAACCAGTTTGAGATCCGCATGCCCTCGGGCACCGACGACCCGTTGTCCGACGCGGAGATCCAGCAGTACCGGCAGGAGATCGACCGGCTCGACCGCGTCATCCTCGACGCCGTCCAGCGCCGCACGCAGGTGTCCAAGGCCATCGGCAAGACCCGCATGGGATCCGGCGGGACCCGCCTGGTCCACACCCGCGAGGTGGCGATCATCAACCAGTTCCGCGAGGAACTCGGCGACGAGGGCCCCGCACTCGCCAGCATCCTGCTCCGCCTCGGGCGCGGCCGCCTCGGCTGACTTGCGCACGGAGCTGGCCACGCGCTCCCTCGCTTGTCCTCGACCTCGTGGCATGAACCGTTGTGGGGCCGTGGGCGTTGTGGAAGAGGTCGTTGCTTCCCGGGTATTTTCGTTTTCTTCGTTTTGCCCCCATCACCGCTGGTAGCGCTACCAGCGGTGATGAGCCCAATTCGAGAACAACGAAAAAGCGCCGGAAACAGCACCTACCCCGCCAGCTCTACAGCGGCAGCGAGATGAACTTCGGCTCGAGGAACTCGTGGATGCCCTCGAAGCCGCCTTCGCGTCCGAGGCCGGACTCCTTGACGCCGCCGAAGGGGGCGGCCGGATCGAACAGCGCGCCCTTGTTCACGGCGACCATCCCGGCCTCGATCCGCTCCGCCAGGTCGAGGGCGTGGGTGAGGTTCTCGGTGAACAGGTAGGACGCCAGGCCGAAGGGGGTGTTGTTGGCCATGGCGATGGCCTCGTCGTCGGTGTCGAAGGTGCTCACCGCGAGGACGGGGCCGAAGATCTCCTCGGTGAGGATCTCGGAGCCCTCGGCGATGTCGGTGAGGACGGTCGCCGGGTAGTAGTAGCCGTCCGGGTGCAGCCCGTCGGGCAGCTCGCCGCCGAGGGGGCGGTTCGCGCCGCGTTCCATGGCGTCGTCGACGAGGCCGCTGACCTTCTCCAGCTGGTCGGCACCGGACAACGGGCCGTAGGTGACTCCGTCCTCGGTGCCGGGGCCGATGCGGAAGGACTTCATCACCTCGGTGGCCTTGGCGACGAACTCGTCCTTGACGGAGGAGTGGACGAGGAAGCGGTTGGCGGCGATGCAGACCTGGCCGGCGCCGCGCATCTTGGCCACGGCGACGGCCTCGGCGGCGACGTCGAGGTCGGCGTCGGCGCAGACGATGTAGGGGGCGTTGCCGCCGAGCTCGAGGGAGACCTTCATGGAGTGTTCGGCGGCCTTGGCGCCGAGCATCTGGCCCACTTCGGTCGAGCCGGTGAAGGTGAACTTGCGCAGGCGGGCGTCGCCAAGCAGCGCGGAGACGTTGGCGCTGTGGCCGGTGGGCAGGACGGCGAGGACGCCGTCGGGCAGTCCGGATTCCTTGAGCGCCTTGGCCAGGAAGAGCATGGTCAGCGGGGTCTTGGAGGCGGGTTTGATGATCATGGTGCAGCCGGCGGCGAGCGCGGGGGCGATCTTGCGGGCGCCCATGGCTAGCGGGAAGTTCCACGGGGTGATGGCCAGGGACGGGCCGACAGGCTGTTCGTGGACGATGATGCGGCCGGCGCCGTTGGGGGCGTGGCGGTAGTCGCCGCGGACGCGGACGGCCTCCTCGGCGAACCAGCGGAAGAACTCGGCGCCGTAGGTGACCTCGGCCTCGGAGTCGGGCAGGGCGCGGCCGAGTTCGGCGGACTGGAGGTAGGCCAGTTCCTCGGTGTGGTCGATGAGGTACTCGTAGGTGCGGCGGAGGATCTCGGCGCGTTCGCGGGCGGGGGTGGTGCCCCAGGTGGTCTGGGCGTCGGCGTTGACGTCGAGGGCGCGGCGGGCGTCTGCCTCGGAGGCGGAGGCGACGGTGGTGAGGACGGAGCCGTCGGAGGGGTTGATCACCTCGAAGGTGTCGCCGTTGTCGGCGTCGGTGAACTCGCCGCCGATGAACAGGCCGGTGGGGGTGGTGTCGATGAGCTGCTGGAGGTCGGTGGAATTCATACCTCCACCTCTACTCCTTATTTTTCGGCGGAGTCGCCTTTGGTGTCATCAGTGGAGTCGAGGACGATCTCGAACTCGAGGAGTTCGGCGCCGACGGCGACGGGGCGCTGCCCACCGTGTCCACCGTGCGCGACGCGGGCGTCACCGTCGCGCCAGGCCTGGTAGGAGGCCTCGTCTGCCCAGCGGGTGACCACGAAGTACCGGTCGTCGCCGGCGACGGGGCGCAGGAGCTGGAATCCCTCGAATCCGGGGAGGAGTCGACGGCGTGTTTGCGGGCGGCGAAGCGGGCCTCGAGTTCGGGGCCGGCGCCCTCGGGGACAGTGATGGCGTTGATCTTGACGATGCTCATGCCGCCCATTGTGCCCGGTTCTTCATTACATTCGGTAGGGAATGCTTCGTACGTCCTTCGCACGTCCACTTTCAAGGAGTCAGACATGGCCGACATCACCACCACCGCGGAATGGCGCAACCTGGAGTCCGTCTTCGAGCGCACGCAATCCACCACGCTGCGGGATCTGTTCGCTGCGGATGAGCGGCGCGCGGAGAGGTACACGTTCGATGCCGCGGGTCTGCATGTGGATCTGTCCAAGAATCTGCTGGACGACACCGTCGTGGAGGCCCTCGTCGCCCTGGCCAAGGAGGCGGAGCTCACTGACGCGATCGAGGCGATGTTCCGCGGCGATCACCTCAACAACACCGAGGACCGTGCGGTGCTGCACACGGCGCTGCGGCTGCCGGCCGAGGAGGATCTGGAGGTCGACGGGCAGGACGTGGCCGCGGACGTCCACGAGGTGCTCGGCCGGATGCGGGACTTCGCCTCGGCGCTGCGTTCGGGTAACTGGCAGGGGCACACGGGCCGGACGATCAAGAAGGTGGTCAACATCGGCATCGGCGGTTCGGACCTGGGCCCGAAGATGGCGACCCTGGCGTTGCGGGCCTACGCCACGGCCGGCATCACCGCGGAGTTCGTCTCCAATGTCGATCCAGCGGACATGTCGGCCGTCCTCGACGACCTCGATCCCGAGTCGACGCTGTTCATCATCGCCTCCAAGACCTTCACCACCCAGGAGACCCTGGCCAACGCGCACGCCGCCAAGCGTTGGCTGCTGGACAAGTTCGACGGTGACGAGTCCGCGGTGGCCAGGCACTTCGTCGCGGTGTCGACGAACGCGGAGAAGGTCGCCGAGTTCGGCATCGACACGAAGAACATGTTCGGTTTCTGGGACTGGGTCGGCGGCCGCTACTCCGTCGACTCGGCGATCGGGCTGTCGCTCATGGCGGTCATCGGCCCGATGGACTTCATGCGTTTCCTCGAGGGCTTCCGGGCGATGGACGAGCACTTCCGTTCCAGCCCCTTCGAGAGGAACGTCCCCGTCCTCATGGCGCTGCTGGGGGTCTGGTACTCCAACTTCCACGGCGCCGACACTCACGCGGTGCTCCCCTACTCGCAGGACCTGTCCCGCTTCCCGGCCTACCTGCAGCAGCTGACCATGGAGTCCAACGGCAAGTCCGTGCGCCGGGGTGGCGAGGCCGTCACCTACTCCACCGGTGAGATCTACTGGGGTGAGCCGGGCACCAACGGCCAGCACGCGTTCTACCAGCTCATGCACCAGGGCACCCGCATCGTGCCGGCGGACTTCATCGGTTTCGCCCGCCCGAAGGAGGATCTGCCCACCGCCTCCGGTGAGGGGTCCATGCATGACCTGCTCATGGGCAACCTCTTCGCACAGACGAAGGTGCTGGCCTTCGGTAAGACGGTCGAGGAGATCGTCGCCGAGGGAGTCGCCGAGGACCTGGCGGTGCACAAGGTCATGCCGGGCAACCGCCCGACGACGACGATCCTCGCGGAGGAGCTGACCCCGGCTGTGCTCGGTGCGCTCATCGCCCTCTACGAGCACATCACCTTCGTCCAGGGTGTGATCTGGGACATCAACTCCTTCGACCAGTGGGGCGTGGAGCTGGGCAAGGCCCAGGCCAACCAGCTGGCCGCGGCGGTATCCGGCGAGGAGAAGGCCGATTCCGGCGACTCCTCCACGGACGCGCTCATCGGGTGGTACCGCTCGCATAAATAACCCCCGCAACCCATGAATCTGTGGTTATCTCAGATCCATGGGTGAAGCCGTATCCTCCGAGAAGTACACGCCGCAGCAGCGGACCCGTTACCGGCAGCGGCTGGGTGATGATCTGGAGATCTTCGACCGTCATCTCCAGACGGCCGAGTTCGTCGATCACGGCACGATCGGGCTCGAGCTCGAGCTCAACCTCGTCGACGAGAACATGCAGCCCGTCCGCTACAACCGGGAGGTGCTCTCCCACCTGGATGAGGAGTACCAGTCGGAGATCGGTTCCTACAACGTCGAGCTCAACCACCCGCCGCTGAGTGTGGAGGGTGACGGCCTGCGGAAGATGTTCGAGGGGGTGTCGGCGAGGCTGCAGGCGGTGCGGGACGCGGCGTCGACAAGCGGGGCGCAGGTGGCGATGATCGGCACCCTGCCCACGCTGACCGAGGAGTTCCTCTCCGACCCGGCGTGGATGACCCCGGAGAACCGTTACCGGGCGCTGAGCAACGCCGTCATGGAGAGCCGCGGCGAGCTGGTGCGCATCGACATCTCCGACACCGAGCACCTCGAGGTCGACTTCGAGGACATCGCACCGGAGTCCTCCTGCACCTCCATGCAGCTGCACCTGCAGGTCGCGCCGAACCGTTTCCCTGACGCGTGGAACGCCTCGCAGGCAATCGCCGGTGTGCAGGCGGCCCTGGGGGCGAACTCGCCCCTGTTCCTCGGCCGCCGGCTGTGGCACGAGAGCCGGGTGCCGGTGTTCCAGCAGTCCATTGACACCCGCACCCCGGAGCTGGTCAACCAGGGTGTCCGGCCGCGCGTGTGGTTCGGCGAACGGTGGATCACCAGCGTCTTCGACCTGTTCGAGGAGAACGTCCGCTACTTCTCCCCGCTCATCCCCGAGGCCCGGGAGGAGGCCGGCGCCCCGATCATGGAAGGCCGTTCCCCGCGCCTGCACTACCTCAACCTGCACAACGGCACGGTGTGGCGCTGGAACCGCCCCATCTACGCCCCCGGCCAGGAACTCGCCCACCTGCGGGTGGAGAACCGGCTCCTGCCCGCCGGCCCGACGGTCACCGACATCGTCGCCGACGCCGCCTTCTACTACGGCATGGTCAAGCACCTCGCCGAGGAGACCCGCCCGGTGTGGTCGCGCCTGACGTTCCCCGACGCCGAGGCGAACTTCCTCGCCGGCGCCCGCTCGGGCCTGTTCGCCCGCATGAGCTGGCCCACGCTGGGCCGGATCGACGTCGGCGATCTCGTGGGTAACCATCTCCTGCGGGAGGCGCGCAACGGCCTCGAGCTTCTCGACGTCGACGCCGACCTCATCGACCATTACCTCGACGTCATCGCCGAACGCGCCCGCACCCGCCAGAACGGCGCGACCTGGCAGCTGCGGACCATGCAGTCGATCACCCCCCGCGGCACCGTCCCGGGCTCCCCCGAACGGCAGGAGGCCCTCGCCGAGATGCTGCGCGCCTACCTGCGCAACCAGGCCACCGGCGAACCGGTGCACACCTGGAAGATCGGGGTGTAGCTCGCGGCTACAGCTTCACCATCGACTCGTAGCCGTACGGGATCCGGTCGGAGGCGACGATCTCCTTGCCGAAGGGGAAGCACGTCACCGGGATCATCTTGATGTTGGCCACCGCCAGCGGGATGCCGATGATGGTGACGGCCTGGGCGGCGGCGGTGGTGATGTGGCCGATGGCCAGCCACAGGCCGGCGATGAGGAACCAGATGCCGTTGGTCACGGCGGAGAGCCCGCCGGAGCCGCCGACGGGCTGGACGACGGAGCGGCCGAAGGGCGCGACGGCGTAGGAGGCCATGCGGAAGGACGCCACCCCGGCGGGGATGGTGATGATGAGCAGACAGGCGAGGATGCCGAAGAGGACGTAACCGGCGGCGAGCAGGAAGCCACCGAAGATGAACCAGACGATGTTGAGCAGGAGATTCATGCCCCCAGCCTACTGCGCTGCGGCGACGTAGACTGAGTGCCATGAATGACGAGCTGCGCTTGTCCGACAATGACCGCATCAACGCGCTCCAGGCGCTGGCCAGCCACTACGCCGAGGGCCGCCTCGACCACGTAGAGTTCGACGAGCGCACGGAGGCGGTGACGCAGGCCCGCACCAACGGGGACCTGCGCCCGTTGTTCGCGGACCTGCCGGGCGGACTGCAGGAGGCATTGACGCCGACGCGGATGAGCGGGGTCGTCGACACGCAGACGGACGCCGAGCTGGAGCGGGTGCGCACCGTGGGCAAGAAGATCGAGACCTATGACGGGGTGGTGTTCTCCGTCACGCTGGCGTCATTCTTCATCCTCATGTTCGTCTTCAGCATCTCGTGGGCGTGGGTGGTGTGGCCGGTCATGGCCGCCGTCATGGCGATTCCGCGGGTCATCGGCAGTTTCTCCGAATCGGACGAGAAGACCTACCAGGAGCTGAAGAAGGCCGAGGAGGCGGAGCGGGTGGAGCGGCTGAGACAGGCAACTGCCAGGTTGCGTGAACTGGAGTAGGACCGACCCAGGAGTACGGTGTCAGGCATGCTCACTTCTGTCGTCGACTGGGTCGTCAATCTCATGGAGGTCCTGGGGGCCCCGGGCGTGGGAATCGCGATCCTCCTGGAGAACCTCTTCCCGCCGATCCCCTCCGAGGTCGTGCTCCCGCTGGCCGGATTCACCGCCGCACGCGGCGACCTCAACGTCATCGCCGCGTTCGTCTGGGCGACCGCCGGCTCGGTCATCGGCGCGCACCTGCTCTACTGGGTCGGCGCGGCCATCGGAGCGAATCGTCTGCGCCGCATCGCGGACTGGATGTGGCTGGTTGAGCCGGAAGATGTGGACAAGTCGCTGGAGTGGTTCGACAACCACGGGCAGTGGTCGATCTTCTTCGGCCGGTTCATCCCCGGCATCCGCTCGCTCATCTCCATTCCGGCGGGCATCGACCGGATGAATCTCGTCTCCTTCGGCCTGATGACCACGGCCGGCTCCGCGATCTGGAACGCCGCGCTCATCGCCGCCGGCTGGTGGCTGGGTGACCGCTACCACCTCGTCGAGGAGTACATCGGCCGCTACTCCGATATCATCTACATCGTCATCGCCCTGGTCATCGTCGGCGTGATCATCGTCCTGCTGCGCCGGAAGCGGAACCGGAAGAAGGCGGGGCCTCAGTCTGATCACCCGTCGGATCACCAGGCTGACACCTCGGACACCACCAGATGATCCTCTCCCCCAGCCCGGCCTTGCGGATCGGTGACCCGCAGCGCCGGCAGGGGCGGCCGTTGCGGCCGAACACGTAGGAGTTTTCCCCCGCCCGCTTCACGCCGGTGGTCACCCGGACCGGGGAGTTCCGGTTGGCCCACATGATCCGGCGGGTGACGTCGAGGACCTGGTCCACATCCACCCCAGCGACAGGCGTCGCCGGGTGGATCCCGCAGAGGAAGCACACCTCGGCACGGTACTCGTTGCCCACGCCCGCGAGGTTGTGCTGGTCCAGCAGCGCCTCACCGATGCTGCGGCGGGGGTCAGCGAGCAGTCTGCGCCGCGCCTCCGACCGGTCCCAGTCCTCGTCGAGCACGTCGGGGCCCAGGTAGGACATCCGTTCGTGGTACTCGTCGGTCCGGAACACCTCGACCAGGCCGAGGGAATGGCCGACGATCTCGATGGGTCGCGGGTGCGGGGCGCCGGTCAGCTGGAGCACGACCCGGGCGGTGTGGCCGGGTTTGCGCCACCGGTCACCGACCAGGTGCATCGCCCATGTCCCCTCCATCTTGAGGTGGGTGTGCAGGATCCGCTCGCCGAACTGCATGAACAGGTGTTTGCCGTAGGGCCACACCCGGTCGACGGTCTCCCCGGTGAAGTCGACGAGCGCGACCGACGGCACGCGCAGTGATGTGGCCAGGACCTCCCGGCCGGTCATGAACTGCAGTCGCCGGGACAGCTGGAGGACGGAATCACCTTCGGGCACGGTCCCAACCTACCCCCGGCCGCCACGGGGCACGCCCACCGCCGTCGTCCCCCCGAGGTGTCCCTTGGTGACGATGGTCGGCGTTGCTCCGTGGCCTGCCGCCAATATCAACACAAGTTGACCCGTGGCGCTCGTTGAGCACTGCCCACTGGAGTGGGCGGGCCTCAATCGTCGAAGCTCAGCTCCCCGAGGGCCTGGCTCATGCTCCGCCCGCGGGTGGGGGTCCGCGGGGGTGCGGACCGCCCGCCGATGCGCGCCCCCTTCGGGCTTATCGACGCCCCCGCCTCCCTCACCGCCGCCAGCAGCGGCGAGGAGAACACGGGCTCACCGTTGAGTTTCTCCACCGTCAGCGGCTGGCTCACCGACTCCGCCAGTGCCCGGACGATCATCGCGGTGTGGGTCTGGTCGACGATCGTCAGCGTCCGCCCGCCCCGGGTGAGGTGCGCGAGCAGCAGGCCGTCGGCGATGACCACCATCGCCCCGGCGGCCCGGTTGGGCCCGGTCTCCGGCCACGGCAGCGCCGCGCCGTAGGGGTTCGCCGGGTCGGCGGCGGCGAGGACGTGGACGTCCGGGTCGGTCGTGCCCGACGGCCAGCCCTCGATGTCCGGGGTGTCGTTGCGCCCCCGCAGCCGGTCGATGACGGCCGGGGTGGAGAACTGCGAGGCACCGAGCCCGTCGACGAGGTAACCGCGCATGGCCTTGCCCGACTCCTCAAAACCGCTGAGCACCTTGTACGCCAGGGCGAAACCACCGAGGACGTCCTCGGCGACGACACTGCCCCGGGTGACCACCCCGTAGCGGTCGAGCCACGTCTCACCGAGCACGACCGACCGCGCGGTGGCGTCCGCGCTCGGCGTGACGCTCAGTGCCCAGCGCCCACCCATGTCCAGGGTGGTCCGTGCCGGCGCCGCGACCGGTTCGGCCGCCGCCGCGCCCGGTGGGCGGTGGTCCCGCCGGTGGTGGCCAGCCGGGCCCGTAACGGGGCGAAGCCGTCGGGGCTGACCAGGCCGGCGTCGACGAGTCCCCACATCGCCTCCCGCAGCTGCTCGTGGGTGACCATGTCCGACAGTTCCGCGGCCAGGTCGGTGAACAGGAATCCGCCGCCCCGGCGCAGGATGGCCATGACCTGCTCCTGGATGAAGGTCAGCCCTTCCGGTTCGGTCTGCGGGACCAGTTCGGTGGCGTAGTCGGCGGGCAGGAGCATGATCCACGGGTCCCGGGCGGCGGCGGTGCCGGCGCCGTGGATGAGCACCTCGCCGGAGGCGGTGAGTTCGTCGAGCATGAGCGGCGAGTAGTCCCCCACCCGGCCGGGCAAGACGAGGGATTCCCAGGCGCTGGCCGGCAGGCGCACCCCGGCGAGCTGCTCGACGGCGGTGTACACCCCGTCCGCCCCGCGCAGGGCCGGCCGCTTCCCCACGGGGGCGACCTGCTGCCAGTCGAGCAGGAAGCGCGCGTAGGCCGACTGCGACACGGGGCTGGTGGCGGCGCGGGCGGCGGCCAGCGAGCGGCGGCGGAGGACGCCGAGGACCTCGGCCGAGCAGTACTCCTGTTCCTCGACGCCCTGCCGGAAGCGGCCGTCGATGACGCGGCCGTCGGCAAGCAGGGGCTGCAGGGCCGAGTGGGCGGCACCGACGCCGAGCCCGAAGGCGTGGGCGAGGTCGCGGAGGATGAACGGGCCGCGGGTGCGCACCCAGCGGGAGACGAGCTGATCGAGCGCGTCGACGATGGTCTCCACCTGGGCGGGCACCCCGGGTGGGACGGGGATGCCCAAACCGTCGCGCAGCAACGGGGCGTCGAGAACCTGCGCCAGATGCGGCACACCTCCGATACGGACCTCCATGACCCGACCGGCCAGATGCCGGCGGGCGACACTGAGCGGGTCGTCGAAGGAGCAGCGGTCGGGCAACCCGGCGATGGGGACCGGCCCGAGGATGCGGAGGATGTCCGCCAGCTCCTCCGGGGAGCGGGCCCGCCGGTCGCCGAGGCGTTGGAGCTGCTCGTGGACCTCCGTGATGATCTCCGAGTCGAGCAGTTCCCGCAGCTCCACGGTGCCCAGGAGCTTGGCCAGCAGGGCAGGGTCGAGGGCGAGGGCGGCGGCCCTTTTCTCCGCCAGGGGCTGTCCCCCTCGTACATGAACGCGCCGGTGTAGTTGAACAGCAGCGAGGAGGCGAAGGGGCTGGGCTGCTCCGTGGTCACCTCGGTGATGCGGATCCGGCGGGTGCCCAGGTCGCGGCACACCTCCGTGAGGGCCGGCAGATCGTAGACGTCCTGGAGGCATTCCCGGACGGTCTCGAGGATGATGGGGAAACTGGGGTACTTCCGGGCGACGTCGAGCAGCTGGGCGGCGCGCTGGCGCTGCTGCCACAGGGGTGCCCGCTTGCCCGGGTTGCGGCGCGGGAGGAGCAGGGCGCGGGCGGCGCACTCGCGGAAGCGGGCGGCGAACAGCGCCGAGTTGCCCACCTGTTCGGTGACCAGGTCGCCGATGTCGTCGGCGTCGACGAGGAACAGGGACGCCTCCGGGTCGGCCTCCCCCTCGGGCAACCGCAGGACGATGCCGTCATCACCGGCCACGGCCTGGGCGTCCATGCCGGTGCGTTCCGCCACCCGCGCGCCCACCGCCAGCGCCCACGCCGCGTTGACACCCCGGCCGAAGGGGGTGTGCAGGACGACGCGCCAGTCCCCCAGCTCATCCTTGAACCGCTCGAGCACCAGGGTCTTCTCGTCGGGGATGACCCCGGTCGCCTCCTGCTGCTCGTCGAGGTAGGCCACCAGGTTGTTTCGGGCGTTGAGGTCGAGGTCGAGCCCGTCGGCCAGCGCAGGGTCGGTGTGGACCTCCCGGCGGAACCGGCCGAGGGCCAGGCCCAGCTCGTAGGGGCGACCGGCGGCGTCACCGGTCCAGAACGGCAGCCGGCCGGTGTGGCCCGGGGCGGGGGTGACCAGGACCTGGTCACGGGTGATGTCCTCGATCCGCCAGCTGGATGCGCCGAGGGTGAACACGTCGCCGACGCGGGACTCGTAGACCATCTCCTCGTCGAGCTCACCGACCCGCCGTGGGGCGCCCTCGCCGCCGAGGAGGAACACCCCGAACATGCCGCGGTCGGGGATGGTGCCGCCGGAGGTGACGGCCACCCGCTGGGCGCCGGGGCGGGCCTGCAGCTGGCCGCTCACCCGGTCGAAGACGACCCGGGGACGCAGCTCCGCGAAGTCCGTCGACGGGTACACCCCGCTGACCAGGTCGATGACCGAGTCGAAGACGTCCCGCGCCAGCTCCCGGTAGGGCCAGGCCCGGCGGACGACGGCGTACCACTCGTCGACGTCCCAGTCGGCGACGGAGACGGCGGCGACGGTGTGCTGCGCCAGGACGTCGAGCGGATTGGTGGGCACATGGAGTTCCTCGATGAGCCCGGCGCGCATCCGCTGCACGGTCACCGCGGACTGGACGAGGTCGGAACGGTGCTTGGGGTAGAAGGATCCGGCGGACACCGCACCGACGGAGTGCCCGGCGCGACCCACGCGCTGCAGCCCGGAGGCCACACTCGGCGGGGATTCGACCTGGATGACCAGGTCGACCGCACCCATGTCGATGCCCAGTTCCAGCGAGCTGGTGGACACCACCGCCTTGAGCGCACCCTCCTTGAGCATCGTCTCCGTCAGGGCACGTTCGTCCTTGGACACCGAACCGTGGTGGGCCCGGGCGATGACGGGCGGGGCGGCACCGGCGGTGTCGCTGGCGACCATGATCTGGGCGGGTGGTCGCCGCAGCTGCGGGGACAGGGACTCCGGATCGTGGATCTCGGCGTGGATCTCATTGAGCCGGCTGGTCAGCCGCTCAGCGGTGCGGCGGGAGTTGACGAACACCAGCGTCGACCGGTGCGCCATCACCTCGTCGTAGACGTCGCGTTCGATGTAGGGCCAGATGGACTTCTGCTGGGGAAGGGCGGACTCGCCCGGGCCCTGGCTCTGACTGAGGCTGTCCCCGCCGAGGCCGTTGTCACCGAGGCCGTTGTCACCGAGGCCGCTTTCACCCGGCCCGGACAGGCCGAGCGGGTCGTCGATGGTGGCCTCCCCGATCGTCGACCCGACCTCCGGCACGGGCAGGTCCGACATGTCCTCCACCCCGACGTGGACGCCGAGGGTCCACTGCTTCTCCGAGGCCGGGGCGATGATCTCCACGGGACGGTCGCCGCCGAGGAAGTTGGCCACCGTCTCCAGGGGGCGGACGGTGGCGGACAGTCCGATGCGCTGGAAACCGCCGGTGAGCTTGGCCAACCGCTCAAGGGTCAGGGCGAGGTGCACGCCGCGTTTGGTGCCGGCCAGGGCGTGGATCTCGTCGATGATGACGGTGTCCACCGACGCGAGGATGCCCGCCGCCTTGGAGGTGAGCATGAGGTAGGCGGACTCCGGGGTGGTGATGAGGATGTCCGGTGGCCGGCGTACCTGCCGGGCCCGCTCCGCCTGCGGGGTGTCACCGGAGCGCACCGCCACGGAGATGTCGGGCAGGTCCAGTCCGAGCCGGTCGGCGACCCGGGTGATGCCGGTGAGCGGGGCGCGCAGGTTGTTCTCCACGTCCACGCCGAGGGCCTTGAGCGGGGAGATGTAGAGCACCCGCACCCCACCGTGGGTGGCCTTGGGGTCCGCGACTGGCAGGGCCGTCTGGCCGGGCCGTTCCACCAGGGAGTTGAGTGCCCAGAGGAACGCGGCGAGGGTCTTGCCGGATCCGGTCGGGGCGACGACGAGCGCGTTGTCCCCGTCCGAGATCGCCTCCCAGGCACGCTGCTGCACCGGGGTCGGCTGCGCGAACACCTCCTCGAACCAGGTGGCCACCTGGGGGCGGAATCGGGAGAGGACGCTGTAGACCATGCCCAACTCTAACCCGCGCGGTAAAGTCGTCCCCATGACTGCCAAGCTTTCCGACGCCCGCCTCACCCACCATCTCGCCCAGGGAACGGGCGAGATCCTCAAGGGCGTCCGGAACGTCGGTGTCCTGCGGGGACGTAACCTCGGTGACGCGGGCGACGACCTCGCCCAGAACTGGATCGCCCGGGTCCTGGAGCAGCACCGCCCGGACGACGGTTTCCTCTCCGAGGAGGCCGCCGACAACCCGGCGCGACTGGACAAGGACCGGGTGTGGATCATCGACCCGCTCGACGGCACGAAGGAGTTCGCCACCGGTCGTTCCGACTGGGCCGTGCACATCGCCCTCGTGGAGAACGGCCGCCCCACCCACGCGGCCGTCGGCCTGCCGGACCTCGGCGTGGTGTTCCACTCCGACGAGGCCCGCGCCGTGACCGGCCCGTACGCGAGGAAGATCGCCATCTCCCACAACCGCCCGCCGAAGGTGGCCCTCCACATCGCCGAGCAGCTCGGTTTCGAGACCGCGGCGATCGGTTCCGCCGGCGCCAAGGCCATGCACGTCCTCCTCGGCGACTACGACGCCTACGTCCACGCCGGTGGCCAGTACGAGTGGGACTCCGCCGCCCCGGTCGGCGTCGCCCAGGCCGCGGGCCTGCACTGCTCCCGCCTCGACGGCACGGAACTGACGTACAACAACAAGGACACCTACCTTCCGGACGTGCTCATCTGCCGCCCCGAGATGGCCGAGGAGATCCTGGGCATGGCCGCCGCCTTCAAGGAGGAGCACGGCTCCTACTGAGCCCGGTCGCGGCAGCGGTATGGTGTACCCCATGACTGACTCCCCCATCCCCACCCCGTACGAGGACCTGCTGCGGGAGATCCTCGAGCAGGGCGCCGCCAAGGGTGACCGCACCGGGACGGGCACCCTCAGTGTCTTCGGCAGGCAGCTGCGCTACAACCTCGCCGACTCCTTCCCGCTGCTGACCACGAAGAAGGTCCACCTGCACTCCGTCGTCGGGGAGCTGCTGTGGTTCCTGCGGGGCGATTCGAACGTCACGTGGCTGCAGGACAACAACATCCGCATCTGGAACGAGTGGGCCGACGCCGACGGCGAGCTCGGCCCCGTCTACGGCGTGCAGTGGCGGTCCTGGCCCACCCCGGACGGTGAGCACGTCGACCAGATCACCCGCGCCCTGGAGACCCTGCGGGACAACCCGGATTCGCGCCGCAACATCGTCTCCGCCTGGAACGTCTCCGAGCTCGATGAGATGGCCCTGCTGCCCTGCCACCTCCTGTTCCAGCTCTACGTCGTCGACGGCACCCTGTCCATGCAGGTGTACCAGCGCTCGGCGGACATGTTCCTCGGCGTCCCCTTCAACCTCGCCTCCTACGCGCTGCTCACCCACATGTTCGCCCAGCAGGCCGGACTCGAGGTCGGCGAGCTCATCTGGACCGGCGGCGACTGCCACATCTACACCAACCACCTCGAACAGGTCCGGGAGCAGCTCTCCCGCGAGCCCCGCCCCTACCCGCAGCTGAACCTGCGGAAGGCCCGGTCCCTCTTCGACTACGACTTCGACGACATCGCGGTGGAGGGCTATGACCCACACCCGGTGATCCGCGGCCGGGTCGCGGTGTGATGACGATGCTCGGTGCCGTGTGGGCGCAGTCCCTCGACGGGATCATCGGCGATGGCCGGGACATGCCCTGGCACGTGCCGGAGGACCTCGCCCACTTCAAGGAGATCACCGCCGGGCACCCCGTCATCATGGGGCGGCGCACCTGGTTGAGCCTGCCCGAACGATTCCGTCCCCTGCCGGGGCGCGACAACTACATCCTGTGCAGCCGGAAGGCGGGCGAATGGTCCGCCGGCGGGAAAGTCATCCCGGCGATGCCGGAGACGTTCGAGTCCCCCGAGGTGTGGGTCATGGGGGGCGGGCAGGTCTATGCCGCCACCATCGACGACGTCGACGTCCTCGAGGTCACCCTCATCGGTGCCCACCTGGGTGATTCCCTCGGCGACCGGGCTGTCCACGCCCCTGCCATCCCCGTCAGCTTCGGGCTGGTCTCCGACACCGACTGGCTGGTCTCCGAGCGGGGTCGGCTCACCGTCGACGGGCAGCGCAGTGATTTGCCCCTAAAATACCGTTTTCTCCGTTACGAACGAAAGGACGCCGCATGAGCGACAACCATGTGACCATCTACGCCACCGACTGGTGCCCCTACTGCGCGAATCTGATCAAGCGCCTCAACCGCACCGAGACCCCCTACGAGCTCGTCGACGTCGAGGCCGACAGTGAGGCCGCCGCCTGGGTCGAGTCCGTCAACGACGGCAACCGGGTCGTGCCCACCGTGAAGTACTCCGACGGCACGCACGCCACCAACCCGGAGGCCTCGGCGGTGCGCCGCAAGCTCGAGGAGCTCACGGCCTAGGTCCTGGTCGGTTCTAGTCCTCGTCGTCCTCGCCGAACAGCTGCACCATGTCCTCCGGGGACAGGGAGGCGTTGAGGCCCGAGAGCTCCAGGGAGTAGACCTGCTTGAGGTAGTGGTCGAGGACGTCGGCGAGCTGCTTGGCGTCGACCTTGTTGAGCAGCAGCAGGCGCTTGGAGGACCCACCGGGGACCTGCTTGTCGATCGACAGCACCGGAACTCCGTCCTTGGTCACGATCTCGGCGAACACCTCCCGACGCTGGACGTCGGTGAAGGTCGGCTGGTTCTGGGCCACGGGGTGGTCCTTTCTGGCGGGGATCAGTCGTGTTCCACTCCAGAATAGTGGGCGCCCCACCGGTTTCCGACACCTCCCCCACATGCGGTATCGTTACCGCAGTCTGCCCTAGTAGCTCAGTGGATAGAGCACCGCTCTCCTAAAGCGGGTGTCGGAGGTTCGATTCCTCTCTGGGGCGCAAAGAAGGCTTCTGACATGGCCTGACGGAAAAACAGTAGGTCGCGTAACACAGTGATCTACTGTCTTATCTACTATCTATGCTCGGAAATACTGCCCCAAGCCTGTCGACTACCCCTTGCGCGGGACTAACTCCGCAGTAGGACGAAAACCCCTGCTCACCTGATCGTGATCGGGGGTTCCCTCCTGTCCAGAGGCGTCGGATCTGGTCGCCGCGGCTCGGCGGAGAACTTTGGCAGAGAATGCAGAAGAACAATCGCCAGGGATATCTAGTACGGATAACTATCGCCAAAAAACCTCTGCGAACTTCGTGTATGAATTTTCCGCGGTCAAGAGGCTTTCACTACGTTTCAGGGCTCTTCACGATTTAGAGTGCGTTGATCCTGGCCTGCAGCTGCCCGGAGTGAATCAGGCACCGCAAGATGTAGTTGTCCAGGTTCCGGAACCCGAGTGCGATGCCACGTAGGTGCTCAAGCCGTCCGTTGATGGCTTCGACCGGGCCGCTGGATGCACCGATGTCGAAGTACGCCAGGACATCCTCACGCCGGCGCCACAAGGTCCGTCCCAGCTGGGCAAGCTCCGTGAGACCTTCGGGTAGGCCCTTACGAATGCTGTTGATCACCCTGCTCATGAGCTTCTTGCCCTCCGATTTCTTCGGATGCCCGTACGCCTGGATCAGGTCCTGTGAGATCATCCAGGTGACTTCGAGTGCGACGTACTCATCGTCGGTGGCCCACAACAGGTCCAGCCGCCTGTTCTGCCGCTCGGTGAGGTAGTTCGTCCTGGTCAACAGGGTGCGTCGGTACTTGTATAATGGATCATCCTTACGCCCACGCCGCCCCGAGGTTTCACGTTGCAGGCGTTGCCGACAGCAGGTCGAGCTTGTCCGCGGCCAGGTGCACGACATGGAAGGGATCCATGACCTTTCTCGCCTGAGGCAGCGCCTGGTCCACTGCGGTGGCGTAGCCGGCAAAGCCATCCATGGTCACTACCTGCACTTGTCTCCTGAACTCAGGGCTGCGTTCCTGCAGCCAGGTTCGCAGGACCTCGGCACTGCGTCCCGGGCGCATGTCCAGCAACCGGGCAGGACCTGCCCCGGTGACCAGGGGTGTGAGGTCCACCAGGACCGTCACGAACGAGGAGGGCTGGCCGGGGCGGCGGGTGTGCTTCCACACATGCTCGTCGACCCCGAGGATGCGTACGCCGTCCAGGTGGGAGGGGTTGTCGTAGACAAGCTTGCGGCAGGCGTGGACAGCGACCTGGTTGACCAGCTCCCAGCCCACCCCGAGTGCTTTCGCCGTGGCGGACACACTCATGCGATCGACTGCCAGGCGCTGGAGGACCCAGCGGGTGACCCGGTGGGTCAGCTTCGCACCATCATCGGCACACGTCAGGGAGGCCTGGAAGATCTTCCTGCCGCAGGCTGGATAGCTGCAGGTGAACCTCGGGACACGGACATGAAGGCGGGTGGGGAACCCCACGACGAGAAGGTCGACCAGGGTCCGGACGATGTGGTCCCGTAGCTTTCCGGGATTTCCGCACTCGGGGCAGAGTCCGTCCACGGTCACAGGTGCGGCGTCGATGATGGTGAGGGTACCGGCGTCGGCGGCACCGGTGATGGTCAGGCCGATTTCCGCAGTACGGCAGATGGTGTCGGCCACGAGGTTGCCAGTAGTAGGCTGCACAGTAGGGTCCTGGTTCGGTCAGATGGAAGCTTCGCAACTCTCATCTTGTACCGGCCAGGACCCCTATATGTTGTGCCACCCCGAACCCCACCCTGGGCTCACCTACGCACTCCGAAACGCGAAGAGCCAGTTATCTTAGACGAGTGGATCAACGCCTTTCGATCCGCAACGCTGAAACCGAGGACCTTCAATCATCGGGTCCCCGGGAAGAACGAGGGGCGGTCAGATGAAGGAGCAAATTGATGGATCCTCTAGCCGCAACTGCGGTGAAAGACGCCGGTAGCCTAGCAGGTAAGCCGATCTTTAAGATTCTCGCGAAGCCTATCCAACGATTTCGCGTAGCTCGAATGGTAGTCAAGACTGCCAAAAAAGAAGAGATTCTAGTCAAATGGCTGAAACTGAGTTCGTTGTTGAAGGACGCCGACACGCGTAGTGCCATTGCTTCGGGAGACCCTCAAGCGCTTCAAGAATTTGCAGACCGGCTTTCCCGTGAAGTTAAACCGACGGGACCGGACATGAGTGCAGTCGTGGCACGAATTATAGATCTCGTCCAAGACGAATTATTGCGACTAATGCCTGAGGGGGAGGCTCGACTGGCTCAAACGCGTCGTCTAGAAAACGCCTTTGAATCTAGTGCCCACCAGCAGCGGGAATTGCTCACTGCTAGCGGCGATGAGGTCGCGTTCGTTAATGCTATAGAGAAGTTGCATCCATGGCGCGCTGAGACAGCTCGAGAAATTGCCGCCCAGTGGAGTGCATTCCGTGGACTAGTCATCACCCTGACCAAAGAGCGTGACCGCCATGCCCTTCTGATGCAGTGGGGTGGTACACCGCCAGCTGCCATGTCTGGTGCTCCGGCTGAGGTCTGGTGTTGGTTTGCTTGTGTAGCCGCCGACTATGGCGCAGAGGAGTCTGCTCTACAGTTCATCACAAAGGGAGTAGAGGCGGGTGGCTCAGCTTCATACTGGTGGGCACGTGCAGGCTTGATGGTCGGTACCGCCACGCCGGAAGCCTCGGCTCGTGCGCGTGAATTATGGAGCCGCTCGATCCCAAAACATCCGATCGCTGAAGCTTGTGAAGCGATCGAGCAGGGTGAGTACGTGAAGGCCGAGCAGATTCTCGATGCTTGGGACTCTGAAAAACCTGATGATAAAGCCTTCAGGGCTGTCCTTCAGGCTGCGGCCGTGACCGGACAAGGCGATTTTAACCGCGCCATCGCTATCGGAAAGGCTGCTGCCGTTGCTCAACCTGAGGGTAGCGGCAACACCTTGCGGACAGCCGAAGCTTTAATGACCCGCGGATACCATAGGCTGAGCGATCATCCGCTGGATGATTTCGCCCAAGCTTTTAACTTGGCGGTCCAAGTCCGCGACTCGCGACGTATCTGGCTAGGCGACAGCGTTGCACCAATTCTCGTGGCTGTGAAGGCCTCTGTGCTTGCTACTAACACAGACCAGGCGTGGCGTTTGACGCAGGAGGCGCCTGACGGGGTGGCGCTGCCGCATGAAGCCCGTGACGAAAGGCTGCGAGAGCAGTCTGCCATCCTTGCGGCCACTATGGGCCGCTTCGAACAGGCTCGAACTATCGCCGATACACTCGACAATCCATTCATCTCTTACACGGTCGATGGCTGGGAGGCATCCAACGAAGACCGTTGGGAGGATGCCGAAGAGGCCTGGTTTCGGGCGTGGGATTGCGCACCTGACGATATATCGCGACTCCAAACGGCTTCTGCGCTGGCAAACCTCGGTAGGGGGCTGCCTGATCTCAACTCATTGCCCGAGGAGTACAGCAGTGCCATCGAACGAATTTTGACTCACCATGAGGTGCTGAGTAGCGAAGACCCCATGGCTTTGCTCAGGGTGCGAGCAACTAAATCTACAGAGCTCACAATCCTTTATGCAGAGCAGCTCGCAGCCCAGGGGGAAATCGAAGAAGCCGCAGCAGTACTTGAATCTGGAGGCTTGCGGTGGAGCCACCCTTTAATGACGCAGATGGCCGCTGGGCGGTACGTGAACATCGGTAACTACGAAAAAGCCTACGCCGTTGCCGCGACGGCTCTCTCGCTCGGTGGATCAAACTGGGCAGGTCGCCTGGATACTTTAATGATCCAGTTCACTTCACTCGAAGCGCAGGGCGACTTCAGTCGTTCTCTCGCCATTGCCCGAGAGATGGTCACTCTAGCGCCGGAAAACCTAGACGTCCGGTGGGTTCTTGTCCACAGCCTAATCCGCGCTGGAAATATCCATGAGGCCTGGCGAGCGCTTACTCATCAAGGCAGACCAATCGATCCGCGCAATCACGCTGATGCTCGCACCTGGATTGGCCTAGCTGCTGAATACGATAACAGCCCCGAGTTCGTTCAACGGTCCCTGGAGATGATGAGCGATTGGCAGCATGAGGCCGATGTCGTTGGCGTCTTCCTTTCCGAAATTTACCGTGGGCTACATCGTCACGAACGCGAGGTGACTGAAGCGGACCTCGGCGAACTACACAAAGTAACGAAGGAGTTTACCGATAAGCATCCTGAGAACCAGGTCTTTCGAAAAATCTCCTTGGATGAGGCCGACCCCTTTGGCTCCCTAACGGCCCTCCTAAAGGACCACGCAACCGTTGATCCGGCAATCAAGGACATTCAAAAGAAGATTGAGCACGGCGAACTGCCGCTTGGCTTTACTACCGCGCTTGCACGACGGACTTACGTCGAAGTCTGTCTTACCGGCGTCGGCCTGATCCACAGCCACCTGCCGACGATGGCAGCAGTAGGACAATCTGCAGCGAAGGCCGCAATCGACTCCCGCGTAGTTATCGACGCGTCTGCGGTTGCGACCCTAACCCTGCTCGACGCAACAGTCGCCGACAAGCTTGTAGCCGCATTCTTTGCCTTGGAGACTACAGACGCAGCATTCCGTGACGCGCTCGCCGCCCAACGGAGTATCAACATGCAGTCGACTATGACTCTGCAATGGGACACTAAGCACAACCAACCACTGGCCATCGAGAGCGGTCCGGGCGAAGCGGAGGAACTTTCTCGTCGCGCCAACAGGGTCGTCGAGCTTCTTACACGTTCCGAACGCCGTAGTTGGCCAACTCTCCGACGATTTGCAGACTTTGCCCGCGGAGGTTCCTGGCTCAGCGCCCTGGATCTTGCACTGTCCGAGGGACTCCCTTTCTGGTGCGACGACAGGTCTTTGCGACAGATCGCCGCCTCAAAAGGTGCTCAGACCTTTGGCACAGTCGATCTTCTCGCAGCCCTGAAAGCTGAAGAATATCTCGATCCGGGCCTCGAGGTGTCTATTCGCGCCAGTTTAGTAGTGGGGCGCCATGTTGATCTGGACTTTGACCCCGCCGTCCTGACTCTCGCCGCGGAGCGTGAGGGCTGGATGGCCAAAGGCGCCGCAGTTGCGTTGACCCGAGTGCATTCTTGGCGCGACCCCGCAATATGTATGCGCTTCGCAACTACGGCAATGACTCGGAGCGCGTCGGTTTCTCCATCCAGCGTTGCCCACTGGACAGCGGCAGCCGCGCTCGGTCTGATACGCATTGCAAGCGACAATGAAGGTGCTTCCGAGAACTTGAAGTTACTGCTTACCCACCAATTCGCCCAACCCTGGCTGAGGCCGAATACGTTACCCTTCGTCGTGCAAGGTATCCGAGGAGCCATACAGGACCTGCCTGAAATCGACGATCCACTCCCAGAAGTAATGGCCCTCACCTACGCCCGAATTGCCGAGAAGCATGGGACCCCCAGTGCTGCCGAGTTCCTGCTGATGCTCGTTAAGAATTTAGATGAAGAGGACCGGATCACCGCCACGAAAGTCATCCTCATGGGGGATTCCCGCTAGTAGTACGGGTCTGCTGCACGATCAGGTGACAGTGGTTAGTCACGCAGCCTGATCGGCTGGTGTGGTCATGATTGTCTCGAACTCGATCGGGGTCAAGCGGCCTAGGCGGTCCTGTCTGCGGCGTCGGTGGTAGGTCCTCTCGATCCAGGTAACGATGGCGATCCGGAGCTCTTCTCGGCTGGCCCATGCGCGGCGGTCGAGGACGTTCTTCTGCAGGAGTGCGAAGAAGCTCTCCATGGCTGCGTTGTCCCCGCACGCACCGACGCGGCCCATGGATCCGGTCATGTCGTGAATGCCCAGAGCGCGCACGAATTTCCGGCTACGGAACTGAGACCCGCGGTCGGTGTGGACCACGCAGCCGGCCACGTCGCCGCGGCGGGCGACCGCGTTGTTGAGGGCAGCCACGGCTAGGCGGGACTTCATCCGCGAATCGATCGAGTACCCCACGATCCGGTTGGAGTAGACATCCTTGAACGCACAGAGGTAGAGCTTGCCCTCATTGGTCCAGTGCTCGGTGATATCGCCGATCCACAATTCGTTCGCGCCATCGGCCTTGAACTCGTGCCGGGTTCTGCCCTCCTCATCGGTGACGGCGCAGAGGTCATCGTGGACCGGTGGGCCGGGCTTCTTACCGTTCTTGCCGCGTTTCTTCCCGAACACCGACCACCAGCGGTTGTCTGAGCAGATCCGCCACGCAGTGCGCGCTGCCATCGGTTGACCGAGATCGCGGGCCTCATCCACCAAATAGCGGTAGCCGAACTCGGGATCATCCCGGTGGGCGTCGAACAAGGCATTGGCACGGTAAGCCTCATTCAGCTCTGCATCGGTGATCGGGTCCGCCAGCCACCGGTAGTAGGGCTGGCGAGCAAGATTGAGCACCCGACACGTCACCGTGACGGGGACACCGTCCACGGCCAACTCACGAACGAGCGGGTACATCATTTTCCCGGCAGATTGGCCTGCGAGAGATACGCCGCGGCACGGCGGAGGACCTCGTTCTCCTGCTCCAAGAGACGGATCCTCTTCCTGGCGTCGCGCAGTTCAGCCGACTGAACCTGAGTCGAGCCCAACACTTCACCGTCCTCGAGGTCAGCCTTCTTCAGCCACGAGTACAGGGTAGTGAAGTGGACCCCGAAGTCCTTGGCGATCTGGGAGAGCTCGACACCGGGCTCACGATTCCGTGCGACACGGACAACGTCATCGCGGAACTCTTTGGGATAGGGCTTGGTCACGGTGTACATCCTTCCAGCCCAACCATCTGATTAGGCTGCTCGGTTGTCACCTGATCGTGCAGCAGACCCTACCCCTCCTCTCAACTAGCTCAACCTGTCCCTACCGACCGACACTACGGGCCTCACTCAATCAGTCTCAGATCGGAGACGACAAAGGACAATTGAAGTCGCCAGGAGTGAGCGCCATTGGTCGACCTCTGATGCTTCAGAAGTGTCCGAAGTAGGTACTGAAATAGCAGAAACGGAGGCAGAGCGCCCCTGAAGAACTTATGAAGCCCATCTGGTGTTCTTTCGCACCTTGGTTTCGATAGCAGGTTAGGCCTACCCGGATAGCCCCAACCTGCTATCGAGAACGCCCTAATAACGGGCTCTTCGCGTTTCGGAGTGCGTAGCTGACCATGGGGTGGAGTTCGGGGTGGCACAACATATAGGGGTCCTGGCCGGCACAAGACGAGAGTTACCACACCATCATCTGACCGAACCAGGACCCTACTGTGCAGCCTACTACTGGCAACCTCGTCGCCGATACCATCTGCCCCACCGGAGAAATCGGACTGACCATCACCGGAGCCGCTGACGCCGGCACCATCACCATCATCGACGCCGCACCAGTAGCGGTGCACGATACCTGCCCCGACTGCGGGCACCCCGGCAAGCTGCGGGATCACACCCTCCGCCGGCTCGTCGACCTGCCCGTGGTGGGGTTGCCCACCCGCCTGCATGTCCGCGTCCCCAGGTTCCTATGTACAGCCACGTCGTGTCCCCGCAAGATTTTCCAGGCCTCCCTGAACTGCGCTGATGACGGATCCAAGCTCACCCACCGCGTCACCGGCTGGATCCTGCAGCGCCTGGCCATTGACCGGATGACTGTGTCCGCCACCGCCAAAGCACTCGGTGTCGGCTGGGCACTGGTCAACCAGGTCGCACTCGATGCCTGCCGCCAGCTCGTCTACGACGACCCGCACCACCTGGACGGAGTACGCGTCCTCGGTGTCGATGAGCACGTCTGGAAACACACCCGAAAGCCAGCTCAGCCGTCCAATCTGGTGACGATCCTCGTCGACCTCACCCCGCTGGTGGATGGGCGGGGGCCTGCCCGTCTACTGGACAGCCGCCCGGGACGCAGTGCGCAGGTACTGAGCTCCTGGCTGCAGGAACGCGAGCCCAGCTTCCGGGAGAAAGTGCAGGTAGTGACGATGGACGGCTTCACCGGCTACGCTTCCGCCGTCGACCAGGTCCTCCCGGACGCGACCAAGGTGATGGATCCGTTTCATGTGGTGCATCTGGCGGCTGAGAAGCTCACCGGGTGCCGGCAGCGGCTGCAACGGGAGACTACCGGACGCCGCGGACGCAAAGATGATCCGCTGTATAAGTACCGTCGCACGCTGTTGACCAGGACGAACTACCTCACGCAGCGGCAGAAACAACGCCTGGACATGTTGTGGGCCACCGATGATGACTTACGTGGCACTCGAGGTGACGTGGCTTTTTTACCAGGACATGATTGCGGCGTACGGGCATCCGCAGAAGGCAGAGGGCAAGAAGCTGATGAGCAGGGTGATCAACAGCCTGCGTAAGGAACTGCCCGCCGGTCTGGAGGAGCTTGCCCAACTGGGGCGCACCTTGTGGCGTCGGCGTGATGACGTGCTCGCCTTCTTCGACATTGGGGCGTCCAACGGCCCGGTCGAGGCCATCAACGACCACCTCGAGCACTTGCGCGGGATCGCGCTGGGGTTCCGAAACCTCAACCACTTTCATCTTGCGGTGCCTGATCCACTCCGGACAGCTGCAGGCCAGGATCAACGCACTCTAAATCGTGAAGAGCCGACAAACGCCCCACCGCTCTTCTATGGACCAATCGGAACGGCAGACATGTGACAACCCCGAGCCGCCGCTCCTGGTGGCACTCTGCGGTCGATGCCTGCAAAGAGATCGACGGCTCTTTCCCCGATGTCACCCCCCACGATCTCCGCCATGCTGCTGCCTCAGTGATTCACTCTGCCGGTGCCAATGTCCTGGTAATCCAGCGCCAATTGGGCCACAGTTCAGCGAAGATGACCCTCGATAAATACAGTCATCTTTTCGACTCCGACCTGGACGCCATAGTGGATACTTTCCCCCAGGATCGTGGAAACGTCGTGGAAAGCGAGGTAAATTGACGATAACTGCAGGTAAACAGTAGTACGTCAGAGATTCGATTCCTCTCTGGGGCACCACTTCCACCGCCCTGACCTGGGAGTATCCTCCCGGGCCAGGGCGTTTCGCTTGTCGACGCCCCGCCTCACTCCCCCTCCTGCCCTTCCGGACCACTAGCAGGATGTTTCCCCTGTTGCTAGTGTGACCCATGTGAATAACGCATTCAATCGCCGCACCTTCCTGCGCTCCGCCGCCGTCGCCGTCGCCGCGGGTACCGTGGGCGCGAATCTCCCCCAGGCCCACGCCCTCGGCCCGGTCCTGGGCACCGTCCTCGACTACTCCGCCGGGGTCCCCTCCGGCGCCGCTATCCGCGCCGCCGGCCACCTGGGCACCGTCCGTTACGTGTCCCAGCGTCGCCCGGGGGCGGAGTGGATGATCGGCAAGCCGGTCACCCTCGCCGAGACCCGGGACCACGCCGCGAACGGACTGAAGACCGCGTCGGTCTACCAGTTCGGTCGCGCGGGAACCGCCGACTGGCTGCAGGGCGCCGCGGGTGCCGCCACCCACGCCCCGCAGGCCATCGCCCTGCACCGGGCCGCCGGTGGCCCCACCGGTCGACCGATCTACGTCGCCATCGACGACAACCCCACCCGCGCGCAGTACGACAACCAGATCCGCCCCTACCTTCGCGCCTTCCAGGTCGCGCTGACCGCTGCCGGTTACCAGACGGGCGTCTACGGCAACTACAACGTCATCGAATGGGCCGTCCGCGACAACATCGGCAGCTTCTACTGGATGCACGACTGGGGCTCCGGCGGGAAGATCCACCCGCGCACCACGATCCACCAGCTGCCGCAGAGCCGCCAGGTGCGGGTCGGTGGCGTCGAATGCGACCTCAACCACGTCTACGCCGCCGACTGGGGTCAGTGGACCCCGGGCCAGGCCACGACTCCCCCGCCGGCAACCACCCCGGGCACCCCGGCGAACCCGGGAAACCCCGGGACGATCACCCTGCCCAACGGGTCCTCCCTGAGCCAGGAGCAGATCTCCCAGCTGTCCGGTGTCCTCAACGGGCTGTCCAGCCAGCTCTAGTCTGACTACTTCTCTGCGGCATCCTCGACCTCATCGGTGAGCTGGAACTCCACCAGCCCGGTGAGGTCGTCTGCCGTTCCGGTGACGGCTGCCGCGACGACGAAGTTCTCGCCGAAGGACACCGAGGAGTGCAGGTCGCGGTCATCGGACCAGCCCCATTTCGTGCCGATGACCCCGGGCAACACCGAGGTGCCGAAGTCCTGGCCGTAGCCGTCCGCGGCCACCGGGTCGGCCTCCGCCATGGCCACGAGAATCGGATGGGTGGCGTCCTGCTCGATGAGCTGGGCAATGAAGCTGACGGCGTCGTAGGTGGAGGTCACCGAGAAGCCCCACTGCTGTGCGCTGCGGGTGGAACCGAGACCGTAGTCCCGGGCCACCGTCGAGATGGAGTCGGGGTACTTCTGGAACAGTCGGCCCGCTGACCGGTCGTCCGAGGAGCTGATCATCTCGATGGCCTGGTACTGCTCGGCGACGGAGCCGTGCTCCAGGACGTACTCGGCGATGTAGAGCTTGATCAGGCTCAGTGCCGGTCGGGCGAAGCGTTCGGTGGCGGTGCCGGTGCGGTGGCCGTCGGACAGGCGGTAGAAGCTGACCTGGGAGCCCGTGGAGTTCTCCACGAAGGTGGAGTAGTCGGGTTCGGGGATGTCCGGTTCCACCGGGGCGGTCTCCCGTTCCCGGGCCGCCGGGGTGGTGGTCGGTGCGTCGGTTGACGAGCCCCCGAGGTAGACGACGGCGGGGATCGCGGCGAGCGCGAGGAGGAGGATGAGGGTCAGCGTCGCCGTGACGGCCGCCCGACCGGAGGATCGTGCCACGTTTGAACATGATAGTGCCGCCGTCGCGACGGATCGTGACGGCGGCACTGTTATGCGGTGAGGCGGTGCGACTAGTGGTCGACCGGGGCCTCGACGCCGACACCGGTCAGCGAGCGGACCTCCATCTCAGCGGTGAGATGATCGAGGTTGTCCGGCTTGCTGGCCAGGGTGGCGATGATGCCGGCGAGGAAGGCCAGCGGGATGGAGACCAGACCCGGGCTGGTGAGCGGGAAGATCGACCAGTCGGCGTTCGGGAACATCGCGGTGGGGGCACCGGAGACGGCCGGGGACAGGAAGATCAGGGTCAGGGCGGAGATGACACCGGTGTACATGGAGGCGACGGCACCGGCGGTGTTGAAGCGCTTCCAGTACAGCGAGAACAGGATCGTCGGCAGGTTCGCGGAGGCCGCGATGGCGAAGGCCAGGGACACCAGGAAGGCAACGTTCTGCTGCATCGCGAGGATGCCCAGGATGATGGAGATGATGCCCAGGACCACGACGGTGATGCGGGAGACGCGGACCTGCTCCTCCTCGGAGGACTTGCCGTCACGGAACACGGCGTCGTAGACGTCGTGGGCCACGGAGGCGGAGGCGGTGATGGCGAGGCCGGCGACGACCGCGAGGACGGTGGCGAAGGCCACGGCGGAGATCAGGGCCATGAAGATGGAGCCACCGAGCTCGAGTGCCAGCAGCGGTGCGGCGGCGTTCGCGCCACCCGGTGCGTCGAGGATACGGTCCGGGCCGACGAGGGCGGCGGCACCGTAGCCGAGGACCAGGGTCATGAGGTAGAAGGCACCGATGAGGACGATGGCCCAGGTGACGGACTTACGGGCTTCCTTGGCGGTGGGGACCGTGTAGAAGCGCATGAGCACGTGGGGCAGGCCGGCGGTACCGAGGACCAGGGACAGGCCCAGGGAGATGAAGTCGAGCTGCTTGGTGAAGGTCGCGCCGTAGTTGAGACCCGGCTTCATGATGTCGGCGGCCTCGTAGCCCTTGGTCTGGATGGCCTCGGAGGTGGCGTGCATGGCGATCGCGCCGTCGAAAAGCGTGGAGAAACCACCGCGGACGGCGATGAAGGTGAGAACCGTCATGATCGCGACGCCACCGACGAGGAGGACGGCCTTGATCATCTGGACGTAGGTGGTGCCCTTCATGCCGCCGAGGAGGACGTAGGCGATCATGATGATGCCCACGATGGCGACGACGATGGCCTGCTCGACGGTGCCGTGCAGATCCAGGAGGACGGAGACCAGGGAGCCGGCGCCGGCCATCTGGGCGATGAGATAGAACAGCGAGACGGCGAGGGTGCCGATCGCGGCGGCCACACGGACCGGCTTCTGGCGCAGGCGGAAGGACAGCACGTCTGCCATGGTGAAGCGGCCGACGTTACGCAGCGGCTCGGCGACGAGCAGCAGGGCGACGAGCCAGGCGACGAAGAAGCCGATGGAGTAGAGGAACCCGTCGTAGCCGTTGAGGGCGATGGAGCCGACGATGCCGAGGAAGGACGCGGCGGACAGGTAGTCACCGGCGATGGCGAGGCCGTTCTGGGTACCGGTGAAGGAGGCGCCACCGGTGTAGAAGTCGGAGGCCTCCTTGGTGGACTTGCCGGCACGCAGGACCACGGTCATGGTGACGATGATGAAGACGACGAAGACCGCGATGTTGAGGATCGGGTTGCCCGTGTTGGATTCCTGGGCGAGGTATGCGGTGGTCATGTTGGACTAACCCTCCATTGCTTCGCGGATGGCGGCCGCCTGCGGCTCGATGTTCTTGTTGGCGTAGATCACGTAGATCCAGGTGATCGCGAACGTGGTGACGAACTGCAGGAGTCCGAAGATGATGCCGATGTTGAAGCCGCCGCCGACCTCGGTGGCCATCCAGTCCGGGGCGAAGGTGGCCACGAGGACGTAGACGGCGAACCAGAGGAAGAACGCCACAGACATCGGGAAGGTGAAGGAACGGTAGGTCTTGCGGAGTTTCTCGAACTGCGGGCTCGCCTGCATGTCGATGAACTCCTGGGAGGTCGGCTCGCGCCGGCCGTCCGCACGGACAACTGGAGTTGCGCTCACTTTTGATCTCTCTTTCATTTGGCCCCGGTTGCCCGAGGGTGGAACCACTGGTGCCCCGACCTTCGGGCCTCATACCCGAAACAGATGGATACACCACGTGCTGCAAACTGAAGTTACCTGGCTCACATTGCAACGTTGAAGTGAACGATCAATCTTTCCTCGACCCCCGCCACTTTCCACCCCCACAACCCGCCCCGACCTGCAGTTAAATTGGTATGACCTCCACCCCCACACCGGACACATGGTCGCCATGCCAAGATTGCAAACCGCACCTTAACAAACTGCACATTCTTCGCAACTATTGCCAACGGCCCCGGCCCCGGGTGACAACAACTGCTAACACCCGGGAAACCCGCAGGTCAGGCCGGGAAAGTCCGGGGATCGTCGAAGACCCGGCCGAATCCCTGCTGATGATCAAGCTCCGTGATCGCGTCCATTTGTGCGGGAGTGAGGGTGAAGGACGCGGCCTCGATGTTCTGTGCGAGGCGACGCGAATCCCCCGACTTCGGGATCACCGAGCACCCCAGCTGCATCGCCCACCGCAGCGCCACCTGGGCGGTGGACTTGCCCACCTCCCGGGCCACCTCGTCGATCACCGGATTCATGAGCACGATCCCGCGCCCCAGCGGCGACCACGCCTCCGTGCGGATCTCCAGCTCCTCATGCAGAGTCCGCAGCGGGGCCTGGGAGAATCCGGGGTGCAGCTCCACCTGGTTGAGCGCCGGAACGGTACCGGTCTTCTCCACCACCTCGCGCAGGACCTCCTCGTAGAAGTTGGCCACGCCGATGGCCTGGACGATACCCAGCCCCTGCAGGCGGGCGACCGCCTCGAAGCTCTCCACGTACTTTCCCTGCGTCGGATCCGGCCAGTGCACCAGGTACAGGTCGATGTACTCCAGACCGAGCCGGTGCAGCGAGTCCTGGAAGGCGGCCGGGATCCGGTCGGCCCCCTGCTCGTCCTGCCAGGCCTTGGTGGTGATGAACAGCTCGTCGCGGGTGACGTCGCCTGCGGCGATCGCGTCACGGATGGCCTGTCCGATCGCCTCCTCGTTGCCGTAGGAGGAGGCGGTGTCGATGTGCCGGTACCCCAGTTCGATGGCCTCCCGCACGATGCGGACGGCGTCGTCGCCCCGCAGCTTCCAGGTTCCCAGACCGATCTGGGGCATCTCGGTTCCGTCGTTGAGGGTGATGGTGGGTACGGCAGCTGCAGTCATGGTCTCCATTGTGCCCTGATACACGCGGGCATGGAGGGTAGTTGCCGATCACACCCACCGTAGACTGGAAGCCATGACTGACCTGCGCAATCCTCACGTCCATCACATCACGGAGCTCTCCGACGACGAGATCTTCGCCGCCCATGAGGGAGGCAAGCTCACCATCCGCACGGCGCGGCCGTTGAAGACGCAGCGCGACCTGTCGATCTCCTACACCCCCGGTGTCGCGCGGGTGTGCACCGCGATCGCGGAGGACCCGTCCCTCGCCCACCGATTCACCGGCACCGGCCACACCGTGGCGATCATCTCCGACGGCACCGCGGTCCTCGGCCTCGGCGACATCGGCCCCCGGGCGGCCCTGCCCGTGATGGAGGGAAAGGCCCAGCTGTTCGACCGTTTCGCCGGCCTCAACGCCGTGCCCATCGTCCTCGACGAGACGGACACGGACCGCCTCGTCGACGTCATCACCGCCCTGGCCCCGTCCTTCGGCGCCATCAACCTGGAGGACATCTCCGCGCCGCGCTGCTTCGAGGTGGAACGTCGGCTGGCCGATGCCCTGGACATGCCGGTCATGCACGATGACCAGCACGGCACCGCGGTGGTCATCACCGCGGCGCTGCGCAACGCGTGCCGCCTGCTGGGCCGGGAGATCACGGATCTGAGGGTGGTCATCTCCGGTGCGGGTGCGGCCGGGGTGGCGTGCGCACGGATGCTTCTCGACGCCGCCGTCACCGACGTCGTCCTCCTCGACTCCCGCGGCGTCATCCACGCCGGGCGCGACCACCTCAACGAGGAGAAGGCGGCCCTGGCGGAGATGACCAACCCGCGGGGCGTCAGCGGTGGTGTCGACGAGGCGCTGGCGGGGGCCGACGTGTTCATCGGCCTGTCCCGCGGGCATGTCCCGGAGGAGGCACTGCGTGGGATGGCGGCGGCGCCGATCCTGTTCTCCCTGGCCAACCCCGACCCGGAGATCGATCCGGAACTCGCGTACCGCTACGGGGCCGTGGTGGCCACGGGGCGGTCGGATCTGCCGAATCAGATCAACAACGTGCTCGCGTTCCCCGGGATCTTCCACGGGGCGCTCGCGGCGGGCGCCACCCGCATCACCCCGGAGATGAAGCTGGCGGCGTCGCGGGCCATCGCGCAGGTGGCGGAGGAGCAGCTCGACGTCGAGCACATCGTCCCCTCGCCCCTGGATGCCCGCGTGGCCCCTGCCGTGAGCAAGGCAGTGGCCGCGGCGTGGATGGAGCGGGAGGGTTAACCCGCGGCCAGCAGGTCGATGACGAAGACGAGCGTGCGGCCGGACAGGGGGTGTCCGCCGCCGGCGGGGCCGTAGGCCAGCTCCGGCGGGATGGTCAGCTGGCGACGGCCGCCGACCTTCATGCCGGGGATACCCTCCTGCCAGCCGGCGATGAGGCCGTTGAGCGGGAACTCGATGGCCTCGCCGCGGTCCCAGGAGGAGTCGAACTCCTGGCCGGACTCGAAGTCGACTCCGACGTAGTGGACCTTGACCAGCCCGCCGGGCTGGGCTTCGTCGCCGTCACCGACGATGAGGTCTTCGGCCACCAGGGTCTCCGGTGCGGGGCCGGTCTGGGCGTCGATCTGAGGCTTCTCCATGAGGAATGTCTCCTTAAGCTTGAAAAAACGAGCCGGGCACAACGCCCACCATTATATGGTGACGGCGTCGTGCCCGGGGTGTCGGCGTATGCCCGTGTTACCTAGCGCTCCTCGCGCGGGGTGACGGTACGCAGGTTCTGTCCGGTGTAGATCTGGCGCGGACGGTTGATCTTGGTGGTGGTCGCCAGCTGCTCGCGGTAGTGGGCGATCCAGCCCGGCAGACGGCCGATGGCGAACAGGACGGTGAAGAAGTCCGTCGGGAAGCCCATGGCGCGGTAGATCAGGCCGGTGTAGAAGTCGACGTTCGGGTACAGCTTGCGGGAGATGAAGTACTCGTCGTTGAGGGCGATCTCCTCGAGCTTCATGGCCAGGTCGAGCAGGTGGTCGCCACCGAGGTGCTCGAGGATCTCGTGCGCGGTCTCCTTGACGATGGCCGCACGCGGATCGTAGTTGCGGTAGACGCGGTGTCCGAAGCCCATGAGGCGGACACCCTTCTCCTTGTTCTTCACGCGGTTCATGAAGTCGGTCGCGTCGCCGCCGTTGGCGTCGATCTCCTCGAGCATCTCGAGGACGGCCTGGTTGGCACCGCCGTGCAGCGGGCCGGAGAGGGCGTTGATGCCGCCGGCGATGGAGACGAACATGTTCGCCTGGGCGGAGCCGATCATGCGGACGGTGGAGGTGGAGCAGTTCTGCTCGTGGTCGGCGTGGAGGATGAGCAGCTTGTCCAGGGCCTTGACCATGATCGGGTCGACCTCGTACGGCTCGGTCGGGTAGCCGAACATCATGCGCAGGAAGTTCTCACGCGCGTTGAGGGAGTTGTCCGGGTACATGTACGGGGCACCCTTGGAGGCGCGGTAGGCGTAGGCCGCCAGCATCGGCACCTTGGCCATGAGGCGGACGGTGGCCTTGTCCAGGTGCTCCTCGTTCATCGGGTCGAGCTGGTCCTGGTAGTAGGTCGACAGGATGTTGACCGAGGAGGCCAGGACGGACATCGGGTGGGCGTTGCGCGGGAACACGTTGAACTGGGACTTGAAGTCCTCGTCCAGGAGGGTGTGGTGACGGATGTCGTTGTTGAACTTGTGCAGCTCCTCGACGGTCGGCAGCTCACCGTTGATCAGGAGGTAGGACACCTCGTTGAAGGTGGCGTTCTCGGCCAGGTCGGCGATGTCGTAGCCACGGTGGCGCAGGACGCCGTTCTCACCGTCGATGTAGGTGATCTCGGACTCGCAGGAGCCGGTGGAGACGTAGCCCGGGTCGTAGGTCACCAGGCCGGTGTCCGCGAGCATCTTGCCGAGGACGACACCGTCATTGCCCTCGGTGGCCTTGATGATGTCCAGTTCGTACTCGCCGCCCGGGTAGTGGAGTACGGCCTTGTCATTGTTGTCAGTAGCCACTGTGTACCTTTCAAACTTCAGTTGTCGACCTTGCAGCGGCCGATGAGGACCGGATGTGAGAAGTGACGCCCACCGTAGTCCCAACATGACGGTGAGTCATGTTTCAGCTTAGGTGACGCTTTCACGTGGAGTCTGCCGCTTTCCCACCCCGGATTCTCCACGAGGTTGCGAAGAACGGAACGGATCGGCCGCATGTGTGCGGTTGTGGTTCCACCACAGGGCATTTCAGCTGCTCTCATAGAAACCGTCGTGCACTGCAAGAGGTGGATCACGGCACAGTTTAGCAAATGATGTGATGGGGGCAACAATGACCACCGTCACAGGTCACACCCGCTCCCTTCACCCGTCTGTTGTGCCCGTCTCCCCCGTTGCGCACCCCCGCCACGTCCGCTCGCCCCAGATCCCGGGTTCGGGTTATCCGGTTGGGAGGTGCCGACTAGAGTTGTTCTCGTTTGAACTCCCCCCGCGAACATGAAAGGGACGCCACCGCCATGAGCGAGTTCCCCACCCTCCCCGCTGACCTCATCCCCTCCGACGGCCGTTTCGGCTGCGGCCCCTCCAAGGTCCGCCCCGAGCAGATCCAGGCCATCGTCGACGGCGCACAGGACATCATCGGCACCTCCCACCGCCAGCCGGCCGTGAAGAACGTCGTCGGTTCCGTGCGCGAGGGCCTGTCGGAGCTGTTCTCCCTACCCGAGGGCTACGAGATCATCCTGTCCCTGGGTGGGGCCACCGCCTTCTGGGATGCCGCGACCTTCGGCCTCATCGAGAAGAAGTCCGGACACCTGTCCTACGGCGAGTTCTCCTCCAAGTTCGCCAAGGCCGCCAAGCAGGCGCCGTGGCTGGATGAGCCGACCGTCATCGAGGCCCCGGCGGGCGACGCCCCAGCACCGCAGGCCATCGAGGGCGTCGACGTCATCGGCTGGGCCCACAACGAGACCTCCACCGGCGCCATGGTCCCGGTGGTCCGTCCCGAGGGGTCCGAGGGCTCGCTCGTCGTCATCGACGCCACCTCCGGTGCCGGCGGCCTGCCCGTCGACATCGCCGACACCGACGTCTACTACTTCTCCCCGCAGAAGTGCTTCGCCTCCGACGGTGGCCTGTGGCTGGCCGCGATGTCCCCGGAGGCGATGGAGCGCATCGCCAAGATCAAGGACTCGGGTCGTTTCATCCCGGCGTTCCTCGACCTGCAGACCGCGGTGGACAACTCCCTGAAGAACCAGACCTACAACACCCCGGCCGTGGGTACCCTGCTCATGCTGGACAACCAGGTGCAGTGGATGAACGCCAACGGCGGCCTCGACGGCATGGTCGCCCGCACCACCGCCTCCTCCGACGCCCTGTACTCCTGGGCTGAGGGCCGCGCGGAGACCACCCCGTACGTCACCGACCCGGCCAAGCGCTCCCTGGTCGTGGGCACCATCGACTTCGACGAGTCCGTCGACGCGGCCGTGCTGGCCAAGATCCTGCGCGCCAACGGCATCCTCGACGTCGAGCCCTACCGCAAGCTGGGCCGCAACCAGCTGCGCATCGGTATGTTCCCGGCGATCGATTCGGCGGACATCGTCACGCTGACCAAGGCGATCGACCACGTCCTCGACTCGGGTGCCGCCAAGGCGTAAACGCCCCGCACACCCCCGTCAACATGCGCCGGACCTGTCACGGTCCGGCGCATGTCTGCGTTAGGGTGGTTCCATCAGCCCGGCTGGCCCAAGGAGTACGTATGCGCGAGTTGTTCCTCGTCACTGAAGAGTCGACGACCACGTCACTGGTGCTGCGCACCGACGACGGTGAGCAGTTCTTCCTCGCCGTGGAGGGGCTTGACGACGCCGCACGGAACGCCTTCTCCCTCCCCGCCCGCGCCGAGGAGCCCCCGACCCCGGAGGAGCCCGCCACGGAGCCGGAGACAGCGCCGGAGACGGCGCCGGAGCCGGAACGCGAGCGTTCCCTGCCGACCCCGGATCCCCTGCTCACCGCTCCTCTGACCATGCGCCCGCGGGAGATCCAGGGCCGCATCCGGCAGGGTGCGTCCGTCGCGGACCTGGCCGGGGAGATGGGGGTCGCCGAGGCCCGGGTCGAGCCCTTCGCCCACCCGGTGCTGCTCGAGCGGGAGCGGATGGCGGAGCTGGCCAAGCAGTCCCACCCGGTCCGGGAGGACGGCCCGGCGCGACTGACCCTGTGGGAGGTCCTCGCCGCCGCATTCGCCGCCCGGGGGCACTCCGTCTCCGAGACCTCCTGGGACGCGTTCCGGGAGGCCGGCGGGTCGTGGATCGTGCGCGTGACCTGGACCGCGGGCCTGAGCGAGAACGTCGCCGAGTGGACGCTCAACCACCACGCGACCTCCAACTCCACCACTGAGGCGCGCAACCCGGTCGCCGCCGACCTCACGGACCCCGATTTCGTGCAGCCGGTGCGCACCCTCACCTCCGTCGGCCGGGGCAACCGGTACGAGGAGGACCGCGACCTCCACCACGACGATGACGACACCGCGGATCTCGGGATGCTCGGAGACTTCGACGGGGACGGGGAGGCCGAAGGGGATGAGTTCCTGCGCCATCCAGACCCGGAGGAGAAGCCGGCGCCGGCGAAGCGGCGTCGTAAAGCGGTGACGCCGCACTGGGAGGACGTCCTGCTGGGTGTGCGCACCAACACGAAGCGTCCGCGCGGGTAGGGGGCGGGTCGATGGAGTCCATCGTCACTCTCTGGTTCGTCAACGTGACCGATCCGGGGACGGTGCTCGAGGCTGAGCCGAAGGCCGACCGCGGCTTCGGGCGCAAATACCTGGCCCAGCTCAACCCGGCGTGGCCGATCACCCCGATCGGACAGTTCCCGCTCAACCGCTCCGCCCAGGCCTCCCCCGGCGAGTTCTACATCGCCGGTTTCCCCGGCATCACCGTCGTCCAGACGGTGCTCACGGAGACCCCCTCCCTGTCGGAGCTGAACCCCCGGCTGCTCGACTCGATCCCGGCGAAGGACATCTACGCGTTCGCGGTCAACCGGGACACCGGTTACGGCGGCATCGCCCACTGGCATGACGGCGTGCTCAAGCGGTCCCTGTGCGCCGAACGCACCCGCACCTACGAGGACGTCGGCCTGCCCATCCCCTTCGAGTCCCCGTTCTGGGCCGGCGAGCGGGCCGAGGCAGCCGGCGGCATCTCCCTGCCCTTCGAACCGGTGGACCTCGTCGACGAGGCTCAGCGTTCGTGGCTCGGGGTGGACATCTCCCCCGACGGCCCCGACATCCACGTCGTGGGCTACGCCGTCGACGGCCGCCCCGAGCCGAAGGTGGCCGAGGCACCCCGGCACCGGGCACAGCCCGGTCCCGACCGCACGGCGGAGCAGAGCCCGGCACCGGGTGACTCCGGTGACTATGACGACTACGAGGACCACAAGGCGGAGGAATCATCCTCCGACAGCCTCGCCCGGCTCGCGGACACGACCGGCACGGCGGCCCGCCAGCTGGGACGCGGAGTCGGTCACTGGTGGCAGCGGACCCGCACCTACGTCACCGAGAAACTGCGCCACAGCGACCGCGACTGACCGGCCCTACCGCAGGCTGCGTTCCCGCTCGTAGAAGGCGATCGCGGCCGAGGTGGCCAGGTTGAGCGAGTCCGTACCGGGCGCCATGGGGATGCGCGCCCGGACGTCGGTGGCGCGCATGGCGTGCTCGGTGAGGCCCGGCCCCTCCGCGCCGACGAGCAGGGCGACCTTCTCCCGGCCCGCCAGGGCGTCCGCGAGGTGCTCGGCCGCCGGATCAGGCGTCAGCGACACCAGGTGGAACCCGGCCTCCCGCAGCTGCTCCAACGAGCGCTGCCAGGTGGTGTAGCTGCCCTCCAGGTGAGCGAACGGGGTACGCAGGACATGGCCCATGGACACCCGGACGACGCGTCGGTAGAGCGGATCGGCGCAGCCGTTGCCGAAGAGGATGGCGTCCACGCCCATGCCGGCGGCGTTGCGGAACATCGAGCCGATGTTCTCGTGGTCGCCCACCCCCTCGAGGACGGCGACGGTCCGGGCGGTGGTGAGGATGTCGGCCAGCGGGGTCTCCGGGGCGCGGTGGGCGGCGGCGAGCAGGCCCCGGTGCAGGTCGAACCCGGCGACGGCGGCCAGGGTCTCGCGCGTGACCTCGTAGACGGGCACCCCGTCGGGGATCTCGTGTTCTTCGAGGAAGGCGTCGAGCTTCGCCGGGAATCCGACGACGCAGCGCACCGGGAACCGGGACTCCAGCAGGCGGCCGACGACGAGATTGCCCTCCGCGATGACCAGCCGCCGGTCGGCGGCGTCCGAGCGGTTGAGGTCGCGGACGTCGTCGAACCGGGGGTCGGTGGGGTCGTCGATCCGGATGCGGTGCTGGGTCATCGGGGTCCTCAGCCGATGGCGTTCATGATCGGGTCCATGCCGAAGAAGACCACGAACAGGGCGGAGACCAGCCACATGATCCAGTGGACGTCCTTCGCACGGCCGGCGGCGACGGCCATGACGGAGAAGGCGATGAAGCCGACACCGATGCCGTTGGCGATGGAGTAGGTGAAGGGCATGACCACGATGGTGAGGAACGCGGGCAGGGCGATGTGGAACTTGGACCAGTCGATGTCGGTGACCTGGGCGATCATCATGGCGCCGACGATGACCAGGACGGGGGCGGCGGCCTCGATGGGCACGACCTCGTAGAGCGGGGTGAGGAACATGGCCAGCAGGAACAGCAGGCCGGTGACGATGTTCGCCAGGCCCGTGCGGGCGCCGTCGGCGACACCGGCGGAGGAGTCGGCGTAGACGGTGGCCGAGGAGGAGGAGGTCGCGCCGCCGACGATGGCGCCAAAGCCCTCGACGACGAGGGCCTTCTTCATGTCGGGCAGGACGCCGTCCTCGTTGACCAGGTTGCCCTGCTTGCCCAGTGCGGTCATGGTGCCCATGGCGTCGAAGAAGTTGGCCAGGACGAGGGTGAACACGAGGAGCGAGGCGGCGAGCACGCCGATGCGGGTGAATGCGCCGACGATGTCGACGGCGCCGACGATGGACAGGTCCGGCAGGCCGCCGAAGCTCTCCGGGATGACCGGGACCGCCAGGGACCAGCCGCCGGGGTTGGGCTGGCCGTCCTCGAAGGAGGGGCCGGATCCGGTGAGGGCCTCGACGATCATGGCGATGACGGTGGTGGCGACGATGCCGATGAACAGGCCGCCGCGGACCCGGCGGACGACCATGGCGCCGCAGATGATCAGGCCCAGGACGAAGGTGACGGTGGGCCAGGAGGAGATGGAGCCGTCGATACCCAGGCCGACGGGGACGGTGGTGCCCGCGGCGTCGGGGATGCGGCGGACGAAGCCGGCGTCGACAAGCCCGATCATGGCGATGAACATGCCGATGCCGACGCCCATGGCGGCCTTCATCGACGGCGGGATGGCGCGGAAGACGGCGGTGCGGAAGCCGGAGACAGCGAGCAGCACGATGACGATGCCGTCGAGGACGACCAGGCCCATGGCCTCCGGCCAGGTCAGGCCCTCACTGGCGACGAGGGTGACGGCCACGAGGGTGTTGAGGCCCAGGCCGGCGGCGATGCCGAAGGGGTAGCGGGCGATGAGGCCGAAGGCGATGGTCATGACGCCGGCGGCGAGTGCCGTGGCGGCGGCGACCTGCGGGATGCCCAGGACGTTGCCGTCGACGTCGGGGGTGGTGCCGATGATGAGGGGGTTGAGGATGACGATGTAGGCCATCGCGAAGAAGGTGACCACACCCGCACGGATCTCGGATCCGACGGTGGAACCACGCTCCGAGATGTGGAAGTACCGGTCGAGGGCACTGCGGTTGGGCTGGTGTTGCACGCCTGTGGTCATATGTGGGCTCCCCTGTCCAGGATCCTTATGAGTGGAAGTTCGGCACCCAGATTCTCACCTCAGGTGCGTTTGCACAAAACTTCGCCTAGATTCATGGGCGACCCATCAAGGAGCCGCTGAACCGTGTACGCCGCCACGTTCCTCATGCGCGACGGTCGCGTCGCCAACCTGGACCGCCATCTCGCCCGCCTGCGCAAGGAGACCGCCTTCGACCCCGACGTCGTGGAGGAGGTCCGCGACAAGCTCCGCGCCGCGGGCGACGGGGTGTTCCGCCCGCACATCCAGGTCGTCGGCTCGAGCGTGGATGTGCAGCTGCACCCGACCGTCCTGCCCGCCGACGAGGTGGTGGTCAATGCCGAAGGTATCCGTGACCTGCGGCGACGCCCCACCGCGAAGGGCCCGGACTTTGGCTGGCAGGTCCGTGAGCTGCAGCGGATCCGGCAGGCCGGGGCCGATGCGGGCCTGCTTGTCGACGACCGCGGGTATGTCATCTCCGGCATCTTCTCCGCCGTCCTCTACTTCGACGCCGGCACCGCGCACATCTCCGCGCACCCCCGCGCCGCCTACTCCACCACCCTGGATTCGGTGCTGGAGATCCTCGACGAGGCCGGCGTCGACGTCGTCGAGCACCCCGACGGTTTCCCCATGACGCGGCTGCGTGGCCACGAGACCTGGCTGCTCAGCTCCCTCGAGGGTGTGCGCAAGATCACCGGCTGGCTGGAGTACGGCTCGGTCATGGGGCCCCGTGACACCCACGCCCCGCGCGGCGGTGCCCCCACCCACCGGGAGGTCAACGACCGGCTCTGGCAGCTCGCCGAGCGGGTGTGAGCCGGTGTGCGGCCCGGGGAGCCGGGTCAGAAGATCGGGCGCTCGTCGTCGTAGGCGTCCGGGCCGTCGATGTGGTCGTCGAGCGGGGTCCGGGAGTGCGCCCCGCAGCCGTAGGTGGCGTGGACGACGTGGCCGTCGGCCGAGTACTCGTTGACGCACACGCCGAAGTTGCGCCCGATGGGCTCGCCGACCTCCACGAAGAACGCGCAGGTACGGCAGTTCATGGTCGCCTTCTCCGCCATCTCACTGGTGGGGCCGTGATCACCGGTGCGCCAGCGCTGCCGGGCGTCATCGAGGCCGCGTTGGGAGAGCTCTCCGTCGACGAGGCGGTCGTCGTCGGGCAGCGGCGGCATGAGGTCGCCGGGACCGAGATCGCCCGGGCGGATCCGCTCGGCCCACGGCACCCACTCGGGCGCCTGCAGGGCCTCGCCGGTGGGGGCGGGCACGAGCGCCAGTTCGTTGACGGTGACATGCCGGGAGCCGGACGCGCAGGCGAGGACGGCGTTCCATTCCCAGCCGCTGTACCCGGGCACGTCGGCGGCGAAGCGGTGGGTGGCCACGTTGCGGCCGAGCCCCTGCACACCGATGTGCTCCCCCACCTCGCCGTCGCCGAGTTCCTCGAGGGCGACGCGCGCCAGGTCGACCGCGCGCGGGTCGAGCAGCGGACTGGCCTTCTCAGGCTGGCGGGAGGACTTCCGGCGACGATTCGAAGGGGACACGCCCCTCATTATGGGTCATCTGGGGCAAGATGTCGGACATGAGCCGCCGTATCCTCTCCTGTGTCCTCGCCCTGTCCTCCGCCACCGTCTCCTCCTGCGGTGGCTCCCCCGCCGTGGACACCCCCGCTGACGCCCTTTCAGACACCCCGGTGGAGCAGTTGACGGTGGAGATCGTCGAGTCCCACCCCTTCAACGACACCAGCTTCACGCAGGGCCTGGAGATGGAGGAGGACGGCACCCTCCTCGTGGGAACCGGTTGGACGGGCGAGTCCCGCATCTACCGCAGCACCCTCGACGGGCGGGAGCTGACGTCCCAGGATCTGGAACCGCACTTCTTCGGGGAGGGAATCACCCGGCACGGTGACACGGTGTGGCAGTTGACGTGGCAGGCGGGCCTGGCCATCGAGCGCGACGCGGAGTCCCTGGCGGAGGTCAGCCGCGTCTCCTATCCCGGCGAGGGGTGGGGTCTGTGTTCCTTCGACGATGAACTGATCATGTCGGACGGCACCGCCGAGCTGCGTCGCCTCGACCCGGACACCTTCGAGGAACGCTCCCGGTTCACCGTCACCCGCGAGGGGGAGCCGGTCGCCGGTCTCAACGAGCTCGAGTGCGTCGACGGTGAGATCTACGCCAACGTGTTCCTCACCACCGACATCCTGCGTATCGACGCCGCCACCGGCGACGTCACCGCCGTCATCGACGCCTCCTCCCTCCCGAACCGAGCCACCGACGACCCGAACCACGTCCTCAACGGCATCGCCGCGGTGCCCGGGACGGACCGGTTCCTCCTGTCCGGCAAGCGTTGGCCCGACCTTTACGAGGTCGAGCTCGTGGCCGCCCAGTAGGATCTGGGGTCATGGCCACCCGTAGACAGGCAAGGCAGAAGTCGCTGCTCCAGATCCTCGCGCTCGTCATCGCGGTGGTGATCGTCGTCGTGGCGGCGGTGCTGGTGCAGAACTGGTGGAACGACCGGCCGGGGCCGGATCCCCGCGAGGTGGCCCTGACCGGCAGCGTCGGCGGGGAGTCGGTCAAGGTCTCCCCCTACCTGGTGTGCGAACCCGGTGAGGAGTGCCCCGAGGGGGAGGTCCCCAACCTCCCGGTCGGTGAGGACGACACCCTCGTCCTCGAGCTGCCGGAGTCGGTGGCGGACCACGACTGGCAGCTGCTCATGATCTACGACGATCCGGCCGCCAACGACCAGCAGCTGCACGGCCCCAACGACACCGACCGGGTGGAGATCCCCGGCTCCGTCGACCCCGTCGGCGAATCCACCGAGCGCCCCCGGCTCCAGGTCGTGGAGGTCTCCTCGGTGATGATCGGTGACAACGACGCCGGTGAGGAGACCCCCTTCGCCACCGTGTGGTCGCTGAGCACCCTGGAACAGTAGCCCCGCCGGGTCAGGCGTCGAGCTCCTTGGCCACGGCGCGGAGAATCTCCGCCACCTGGCGACCGACCTTGCGGTCCGGGTACCGGCCTGCGGCCAGGCCCGGCTGGACCTGCGACTCCAGCAGAGTGAGCAGGTCGGAGATCATGCTGTTGAGTTCCTCCGGCTTGTGGCGGTGGGTGGGCCGACGGCGCGGGGTCTCCAGGACCTTGACGCGCAGGGCCTGCGGGCCGCGGCGACCGGCGGCGAAATCGAACTCGATGCGCTGCCCGGCGACCAGCTCGTCCACGCCCTCGGGCAGGACCTGCTTGCCCACGTACACGTCCTCGTCACCGGGGTTGGAGACGAAGCCGAAACCCTTGTCGGCGTCGTACCACTTCACCTTGCCAATGGGCACGATGCTCACCACTTTCCTACTCATTTTCGTGAACGCCCGATTATACCCGTCAGCCCCCTCCGACATAACCGGCCGCGCATCCCCGCGTCACCGTCACCCGACCGCGACTATGGCATGAATCACATTAGGTACCCCTTGCCCACTGACCTGCGACGATCGCACCCCATTTCCGACACCAACCGCAGCAGGCGAAAGATTTCGACCCCAATTCGTGAGTCCAGCGTGACTTAACCGTTATAAACCGTTACTGTGGCCCGCAGGCACAGCGACGGTCTGACATTCCACCTCCGACGCCGAACCCTGTCCAGGGCGGTGGAAGACCACGCGAACAGTGCACCACCACACGTGAATATCCCACTGGACAGGGGCGGGGAAACCACCGCGGGCCAGCCAGGTCCGCACCGGTCGACAGTTCGGTCACGAACCGTCGCCCTCGGGGTGAAGCCGCAGACGCGGCCGGGCACAGTGATCCTCCGCCCGAACCCGACAGCTCACCTCGCAGGCGTCTCACACCGAGAGGAACACTTCATCACCATGGCACGCCACTCCCGCAAGACCGTCTCCACCGCGACCAAGTTCGCCGCCACCACCGCCGCGTTCGGCGCCGCCGCAGCCCTGCTGTCCCCGGCCGCCGCTGCCGCCCCGGATTCCGACTGGGACCGTCTCGCACAGTGTGAGTCCGGCGGCAACTGGCAGATCAACACCGGCAACGGTTACCACGGTGGCCTGCAGTTCTCCCCCTCCACCTGGCGCGCCTACGGTGGCGGCGAGTTCGCCCCCTACGCCTACCAGGCCACCCGTGAGCAGCAGATCGCCGTCGCCGAGCGCACCCTCGCCGGCCAGGGCTGGGGCGCATGGCCCTCCTGCTCCGCCCGTCTGGGCCTGAACTCCGCCCCGACCCCGCGCAACGTCACCTCTGCCCCGGCCCCGGTCCAGCAGATCGTCGCCCAGGCCGAGTCCCAGGCCGCCGCCACCGGCACCTCCTCCGACGCCCTCGCCGTCGATGCCCTCTACGCCCTGGTCAAGGACACCTTCGCCCAGTACGGCCTCGCCGTCCCGGCCGAGGTCGAGTCCTACTACCAGGCCAACCGCCACGACTTCAACGCCTTCTACGGCGCCAACCGTCAGGTCATCGACCCGGTCCTCGGCCTCTAAGAAGCCGCCCGTCGTCCGCCCCCGCGATCACGCGGGGGCGTTTCGCGTCTCCGGGCCGGACCGCCCTGATTCGGGCATGACTGATCCCCGCTCCACCACCTCCCGAAACGAGGCGACGGAGCGGGGATCAGTGGTCAGCCGACCACGGCGCCCGCGGTGCTACTTGTTGAAACGGGTGTACGGGTGCACGTAGCTGAGCTGCTCGGCCGGGACCGGCAGCACCGTGTCATCGCCGAAGGGGCTGGACGCACCAGCCAGGTAGGAGGTCATTTCGGTCACCACGTGGCCGTCGCCCGGGATGTGCTTCGGCCATGCCGGGTCGACGAAGCCCTTCTTCTCTACGTTTGCCATGTGCTCCATTGTTGCAAACCCGGGGCCGAAAAGTAACTTGAACTGGCGTTAAAATCGGTCACACCATGACAGTCACCCCCGAACGTCCCGATTTCCGCACCTGGCTGGCCGCCCGCAGCGACGCGGAACTGTCGGAACTGCTTCGGCTGCGCCCGGACGTCGTCCTGCCGCTACCCCCGGGGATCACCCCGCTGGCGGCCCGCCTCGAGCTGCGGGCCTCGGTCGGCCGCGCCCTGCGCACCCTCACGGCACTGGAACTGGCCACCGTCGAGGCTGCCGCGGAGCTGGGGGCGGAACTGGAACCGGTCACCGCCACCGACATCATCAACGAGACCGTCGCCCGCGCCGGCGATCCCTCACCTGAGCAGGTGGAGGACGCGCTCGGACGGCTGGCCACCCTGGCGGTGATCTACGGGGACCCGGGCGGGCTGCTGCTCACCAGGGAGGCGATGCCCTCACTGCCGCAGGACTGGCAGCTGCTCGACGCCGACGCCACGACGCCGGCCGTCGGGCTGATCGACACCCTCCCCGCCCCACAGCGGGCGATCTTGGATACCCTGCTCGCCTCCGGCGGGGTGGGGCGCACGAGACACGCGGGCGCCGACGCCGACCCGTCCCACCCGATTCCGCAGTTGATCTCCGCGGGACTGCTGCTCCGGGTGGACTCGGGCACCGTCCGTCTCCCCCGCCCCGTCCGAGCCGCACTCCGCGGTGAGGAGGTCACCCGCCGCCCACTCATCCCCTCCGACCGGGTGAGCGGGCGGACCTCAGCGGCCCCGGCGGCCCAGGACCGGGCCGACCAGATCGGCGCCGGCGCCGGCCTCGAAGTGGCCCGGCACCTGCGCCAGCTCATTGACCTGCTGGGTGCCGGGCCCGTCGACCTGCTCAAGGAGGGTGGCGTCGGTGTGCGGGCGGTGACCACCCTCGCCCGCACCCTCGGGGTCGCCGAGGACGAGATGGAGCGCCTCGTCAGTCTCGGCACGGCGGCTGGACTGCTCACCCGCGACGGCGAGATTCTCGCCCCGACCCGTGCGGCCGACGACTGGCTCGACGCTGACCTGGCCACCCGCTGGCTCCGCCTCATCCAGGGCTGGGTCGACTCTCCGTGGGCGAGCTGGCTCGTCGGCGGGAAGGACGACAAGGGTCAGCCCATCCGCCTGCTGTCCGACCCCACCCGGCGCGATCACCTGCCCGGGCACCGCCGGATGATCCTCGAACAGTTCACCCGCCCCGCAGCCGGCGTGGGCCTCTCGGATGATCACCTCCGCGACGACTTCTTCTTCACCCACCCCATCGCCAGCACCCTGCTGCCCGACCGGACCGTGACCGCCATCGTCGACGAGGCCCGGTGGGTCGGGGCGGTCGCCGGCGGAACCGCCACCTCCCTGGTGCGTGCCGTCCTGGATCCGGAGGCCGACCCCGCCGCCGTCGCCGCCGACGTCACCCCGGGCACGGTGGAACGGGTGATCCCGCAGGCCGACATGACCATCCTCGCCCCGGGGCCGCTGCCGCGGGAACTGCAGACCGAGCTGGACCTGCTGGGCGACCTGGAGTCCGCGGGCCTGGCCAGTGTCTACCGGGTCACGGACGCCTCGATACGACGCGCTCTCGACGCCGGGCGCACCGCCGGCGAACTGCGGGACTGGCTCACGGACCATTCGCTGGGCGAGGTCCCGCAGTCCATCACCTACCTCATCGATGACGTCGCCCGCCGCCACGGCACCCTGCGAGGCGGACCGGCGATGAGCTACCTGCGGTGCGACGACCCGGGCCTGCTCGCCGAGGCCGCCCGGACTCCCGCCGCCGAGGAGGTCGCGCTGCAGGTCATCGCCCCCACCGTGGCGATCGCTCAGGCGCCGCTGGTCCGGGTCATCGAGGCCCTGCGGGAGGCCGGGTTCCAGCCGGTGGCGGAGGATGCCAGCGGCGCGGCCCTGGACATCCGGCCGGCGCCGGTGCGCCTGCCGGATCCCGACCGGCCCAGCCAGCGCGAGAAGGCCGGGAAGACACTGCCGGAGAGCCGGATCCAGGCGGCCGTCACCGCCATCCGGACCGCCGAGTCCTCGGGCGGACGGGCCGACTCGGATTCCTCTCAGACGTTGTCCATTCTGCAGGCGGCGGCGAGGAGTGGACGGACGGTGACGCTCGGGTTCGTCGACAAGCAGGGCCGGGCCGTGCACCGGGTGGTGACGCCGCTGACGGTGACCGGCGGGCAGGTCGACGCGCTCGACGAGGTCAGCGGGAAGGTGCAGCGATTCATGCTGCACCGGATCACCGAGGTTCTGCTGGGATAGTGCCCGGTCAATGCCGGGACATCAGCTCCAGCGTCTGACACCGGAGCCGACACTGAGGCGATTCGCGCCCGGTGTCAGACGTCGCTGCTGATTCCCGCCACGGCCGGATGCGCGGGACGACGCGGTGATGGTCAATAATGTCGGGCATGGCTTTCGGAGATGGACCCCTGATCGTGCAGTCGGACAAGACGGTGCTGCTGGAGATCGACCATGCCCTGGCCGATGAGGCCCGCGCCGCGCTGGCCCCGTTCGCGGAGCTGGAGCGCGCCCCGGAGCATGTGCACACCTACCGCATCACCCCGCTCGCGTTGTGGAACGCACGCGCTGCGGGGCATGACGCGGAGCAGGTGGTGGATGTCCTGGAGCGGTACTCCCGTTTCCCGGTGCCCCAGCCGCTGCTCATCGACGTCGCCGACACCATGTCCCGCTACGGCCGGGTCACCCTGCACAAGCACCCCGCCCACGGCCTCGTGCTGGAGTCGGCGGAACCGGCGATCCTCGCCGAACTGGAGCGGCACCGGAAGATCAGGCCCATGCTGGGCGCGCGGATCGACGACGAGACCATCGCCGTCCACCCTTCCGAGCGGGGCCGGCTCAAGCAGGAGCTGCTCAAGGTCGGCTGGCCGGCGGAGGATCTGGCCGGCTACGTCGACGGTGAGGCCCACCCCATCGCCCTGTCCACCGCCACCGAGCCGTGGGAGCTGCGGGACTACCAGCGTTATGCCGCGGACTCCTTCTGGGAGGGCGGTTCCGGGGTGGTGGTCCTGCCGTGTGGCGCGGGCAAGACGATGGTGGGGGCGGCGTCGATGGCGCGCGCCCAGGCGACCACGCTCATCCTGGTGACCAACACCGTCGCCGGCCGTCAGTGGCGCGATGAGCTGCTGCGCCGGACCACGCTGACGGAGGAGGAGATCGGTGAGTACTCGGGGGAGCGCAAGGAGATCCGCCCGGTGACCATCGCGACGTATCAGGTGGTCACCCGGAAGACGAAGGGTGAGTACCGGGCCCTGGAGCTCTTCGACTCCCGGGACTGGGGGCTGATCATCTACGACGAGGTCCATCTCCTGCCCGCCCCGGTGTTCCGGATGACCTCGGACCTGCAGTCCCGTCGGCGCCTCGGGCTGACGGCCACGCTCGTGCGGGAGGACGGCCGCGAGGGTGACGTGTTCTCCCTCATCGGGCCGAAGCGGTATGACGCCCCGTGGAAGGACATCGAGGCCCAGGGGTTCATCGCCTCCGCCGAGTGCGTCGAGGTCCGCACGACGATGAGCGAGTCCGAGCGCATGACCTACGCCACCGCGGAGACCGCGGACCGCTACCGCCTGGCGGCGAGCGCGAGCGGGAAGCTGCGGGTCGTCGAGAAGCTCCTGGCGAAGCATGCGGGACAGCCGACGCTGATCATCGGCGCCTACATCGACCAGCTGGAGGAGCTCTCGGCGCGTTTCGACGCCCCCGTCATCGAGGGCCGCACCGCCACGAAGCGTCGGCAGGAGCTGTTCGACGCCTTCCGCACCGGCGAGATCTCGGTGCTCGTCGTGAGCAAGGTGGCCAACTTCTCCATCGACCTGCCCGAGGCGGCCGTCGCGATCCAGGTCTCCGGCACCTTCGGTTCCCGGCAGGAGGAGGCGCAGCGGCTCGGCAGGCTGCTGCGGCCCAAGGCCGACGGCGGCCAGGCCCACTTCTACTCGGTGGTCTCCCGCGACACCCTCGACTCCGAGTACGCCGCCCACCGGCAGCGATTCCTCGCGGAGCAGGGCTACGCCTACCGGATCATCGACGCCGACGACCTGGATTAGACTGGTCTGCCATGAAGGTATTCAGGTTCGAGGTCGATGAGGCGTTCGCCAAGCAGAACAACGAGATGCTCAAGGACACCCGCCGGCTGCAGTGGTCGGCGTTCCTCTTCGCCCTCGTCCTGTTCGCCGCCGCGGCGGCCGTGTACTTCTGGTTCGGTGCCGGGCAGGCGTGGGGGCTGATCGTCGGCATCATCCTGCTCACCTTCGCCCTGGTGTCCGTCATCCTCGGCATGGTCATCCCGAAGAAGGTGGGCACCGCCCAGCAGCTCTACGACACCTATCCCCTGGCCCCGGCCGTGATCGTGGAGACCAACCCGCGCGACTTCGTCATCATGGCGCTGGTCAACACCAACGTCGACGCCTCCCTCCCGCCCCGCTGGGGTGCCGCCCTGCGCACCGTCACCCGGATCAACGGCATCAAGGAGCCGAAGCTGGGCACCCGCCTGCCCGTCGCCGCCGTCCAGGGCCGCCGTTCCATCGGCGACCAGGAACACTGGGACGAGATCTCCCCCATGCCGATCGCGTGGGGCACCCCGGACTCCTCGGTGGTGGAGGTGGCCCGCAAGGCCATCCCGGACGACCAGTGGAACCGTCTGGAGAAGGCCCGCAAGCGCCTCAACGACGTCAAGGCCACCGACCACCACCTGCTGGTCCTGTGAGCGGCCGGGAGGTGTCCCGGCTCCGGGACTTCGGGGAGACCGTCTTCGCCACGATGACCGCCCGGGCCATCGAGTTCGACGCCGTCAACCTCGGCCAGGGATTCCCGGACACGGACGGCCCCGAGCGGATGCTCGAGATCGCGGGCGAGCAGATCCGGGGCGGGAACAACCAGTACGGGCCCGGTCGGGGCCTGCCGGAGCTGCGGGAGGCGGTCGCCGCCCAGCGAGCCCGCGACTACGACGTCACCTACGATCCGGCGTCCGAGGTGCTCATCACCGTCGGCGCCACCGAGGCGATCTCCGCGACGGTCCTCGGCCTGGTCGAACCGGGGTCCGAGGTCATCGTCCTCGAGCCCTACTACGACGCCTACGCCGCCGCCATCGCCCTGGCCGGCGCGACACGGGTCCCGGTACCGCTCGTGGCCGACGGCGACACGTGGACCGTCGACGTCGACGCCGTGCGCGCGGCCGTCACCTCGCGGACCGCGATGATCATCATCAACTCCCCGCACAACCCCACCGGCGCCGTGTTCGGCCGGGAGGTGCTGGCCCGGCTGGCGGCGCTGTGCGTGGAACGCGATCTGCTCGTCCTGTCCGACGAGGTCTACGAGAATCTGCGTTTCGACGTCCCTCACACCGCCGTCGCCGCCCTGCCCGGCATGCGGGAACGCACCGTCACCGTCTCCTCCGCCGCGAAATCCTTCAACGTCACCGGCTGGAAGACGGGGTGGGCGCTGGCCCCCGCCCCGCTTCTCGACGCCGTGCTCAAGGCCAAGCAGTTCATGTCCTACGTCGGCGTCACCCCGGTCCAGCCCGCCATCGCCCACGCTTTGGTCCACGAGTCCGCGTGGCTGGCGGACATGGTCGCGGGTCTGGCGACCAACCGAGACCTGCTCGGCGCCGCCCTCCGGGACGCCGGCTTCGGGGTCCACGCCACCGCCGGCACCTACTTCACCGTCGCCGACATCGCCCCGCTGGGCTACACCGACGGCGTCGAGTTCTGCCTCGACCTGCCGGAGAAGGCCGGGGTCGCCGCCATCCCCGTCCAGGTCTTCTGCGACGATCCCGGCCCCTGGCTAACGAAGGTCCGCTTCGCCTTCTGCAAGACCCCGGCCACCCTCGCCGAGGCCGCCCGCCGGCTGACCACTATCCGATAGCCGCCAGCGGCGAGGTCCGGGCCGCCTGCCGGGCCGGCCAGATCGCCGCGAGCGCTCCGACGAACACCGCCGCCACCGCGACCAGCCCGATCTGGTCCCAGGGGACGGCCCAGCGGTCGAGCCCCTGGTCGGCGAGCACCCGGACGAAGCACCAGCCCAGCCACGCACCGACGACGATGCCGGTGGCCGCGCCGAGTACCGCGATGTAGATGGACTCCAGGGACACCATCCGGCGGATCTGGGACCGCTGCATCCCGACGGCGCGGAGCATGCCGAACTCGTGCCGGCGCTCGATGATCGACAGCGCAAGGGTGTTGATGATGCCCAGCACAGCGATGACCACCGACAGCGCCAGCAGCGCGTAGACCACGGCCATGAGCTGGTTGACCTGCTGCGCACCGACCATGCGGAACTCCGACGTGTCCATCACCTGCAGCACCCCGTAGGGCGCGACCGTGTCGACGACCCGCTGGTGCACCTCCGCGTCGTCCGCCCCCTCGGCGAAACTGACGTAGAGGGTCTGCAGGAACCAGGAACTGCGGTCCGGGATGAGCTCGGCTGCGGTGGTCTCACTGACCAGGACCGTCGAGTAGGAGGTCGTCTCCTCCCAGATCACCACCACCGGTGCCGTGGTGGACCCGCCGTGGGCCGGGGCCTCGACGGTCGTGGTGTCGCCGATCTCCAGGCCCAGTCGCTCGGCGGTGGGCCTGTCGACGCCGACGCCCGGGCGGGAGGCGGCACCGTCGAAGGTGCCCGCGACGACGTCGATGGCCATGGCCAGACTCGGGTCCGCGGTGAGCACCGCGGACACCGGGTACTGCCCGTCGGTGCTGGACGCCTCCCCGTTGACGGTCAGCGGCAGCCACACGTGCGGCATGGCGGAGGCCACGCCGTCGACGGAGGTGATCTCGTCGACGGCCTGCCACGGCACCCCCTGATTGGAGACCACGGCACCGGAGACGATCGTGTCCGCACGCAGCTCCTCGTCGATGACGCCGAAAATGGACTCCTTCATCGACTCCCCGAGGATGCCCACCGCCGCGACGAGGGCGACACCGAGGGTGAGTGCGAAAGCCGTGGCGGCCGTCCGCCGGGGGTTCCGGGAGAGATTGGTGCCAGCGAGCAACGGGACCACCCCGGGCACGGGAGGACGGATACTGAACATCGCCCTCGCCGCCCACGCAGAGACCAGCAGGACACCGAGAATGATGCCCAGGGCGCCGACCCCGGCGAGCACCGCCCGGTCGCCTGTCTCCCACGAGTCCAGGGCGGCCGCGGCCACAGTGGCGATGATGCCCGTGAGGACGAGCACGGATCCGACAACGGTCCGGGCCCTCAGCGGCGGTGCGGACGCCTGCTCCCCCATCCGCATCGCCTGCACCGGATGCACCCGGCCGGCCCGCCTGGCGGGTGCCCAGGCGCTGCCCGCGGTGACCACGACGCCGATACCGATCGGGACGAGCACGCTGGCGGTGGTGAACCCCAGGCCCGCGTCCGGGAAGCCGAACCCGGCCATCTCCATGCCCGCGACGATGCCCCGCACCAGCCCGACGCCGACGAGAATGCCCACCGCGGAGCCGATGGCACCGAGCAGGATCGCCTCCGCCAGCACCGAACCCGAGAGCTGCCGCCGGGACATGCCCAGGGCCCGCAGCAGCGCGAACTCCTTCGTCCGCTGCGCGACGATCATGGAGAAGGTGTTGGAGATGATGAACGTGCCCACGAGCAGGGCGATGAGACCGAAGGCCAGGAGAATGTAAGTGAGGAAGGACAACGCCTGGCTGATCTCCTCGGACTCCTCCGCCGCCGCGTCGGCGGCGGTACTGATGTCCATACCGGGATGCGCGGATCGCAGCGAATCGACGGGGACAGAACCCCGGATGGCCAGGCGTCCGGCGCTCTCCCCGTCGGTGAAGTCGGCGCGGAAGGTCTCCGTCGGGATGAGCACGCCCGCCCAGCCGCCGGCCGCCACCCCCTCGGAACCGAGGCCGACGATCTCCAGGTCCGTCCGCTTCTCCGAGTCGATGACGGTGATCGTCTCCCCCACCTCGATGCCCGCCGTCTCCGCGGCGCTGACATTGATCATGGCCTCACCCGCAGCGGTGGGGATCCGCCCCGCCTCCGGTGTCATCACCGGGATGACCGACTCCTCCTCCGGGGTGTGCGGCATGAGCCAGGACCCCGCGCCGCCGGTCTGGAGGGGCTTGTCGTCGGGGCCGATGATGATCACCGGGACGGTGTCGAGGACCTCGACCCGGGAGACGTCGTCACGCGCCTCGATCGCCTCCGCGAGGTCGAGGGTGACGGGGAACTCGGGTGTGGAGTTGACGACGATGTCCGCGCCCTCGTAGTTCGCCGCGGTGATGTCGTCGAAGGCCTTCGACAGCGAGGCGGTGAGGATGAAGGCACCGGACACGAAGCTCGTGCCCAGCACGACAGCCAGGATGGTGAACACGAGACGGAGTTTGTGTGCACCGAGGCTGCGCAGGGAGAGCTTCCGGAGGATGCCGAGCGAGTTCATCGCACATCCACCTTCTCGAAGGAGGCCATCACGGCCAGGATGGACTCGGCGGTGGGATTGCGCAGCTCCTCGACGAGGAGGCCGTCGGCGAGGAAGATCACCCGGTCCGCGTAGGCTGCGGCCCCGGGATCATGGGTGACGATGACGACCGTCTGCCCCAGGTCATCCACCGCAGACCGCAGGATCGACATGACCTCCGCCGAGGAGTTGGAATCGAGGTTACCGGTCGGTTCATCCCCGAAGATGATGGCCGGCCGGCCGACGATGGCACGCGCACAGGCGACGCGCTGCTGCTGCCCACCCGACAGCTCCGCCGGCCGATGGGAGAGCCGATCCCCCAATCCGAACCTGCCGACGACGTCGGCGAACCAGCCCGGGTCAGTGTCCTTCCCGGCGATACGCGCCGGCAGGGTGATGTTCTCCTCGGCGGTCAGTGTGGGCACGAGGTTGAAGGACTGGAAGATGAAGCCGAGCCGGTCCCGGCGGAGCGCGGTGATTTCCCGGTCGTTGAGGGTGGACAGATCGGTGTCCCCGATGAACGCGGTCCCCGAGGTCGGGCCGTCCAGTCCCGCCATGCAGTGCATGAGGGTCGACTTGCCGGATCCGGACGGCCCCATGATCGCGGTGAACTCGCCGGTGATGAGCTCGACGCTCAACCCGGCCAGGGCGTGGACGGCGGTGTCCCCCGACCCGTATGTCCTCACCAGGTCAACGGCGCGGGCGGCGGGAATCGGGGGTTCGGGAGGGGGCTGAGGTGTGGAGGTCATGGTGCAAACTCGGTTCTGTGGATCCTGCGGACATGCGGACACCTTCAGTGTCTGCTTTCCATCACCAAAGGACCATCGGGAATCGCCCCTAATTGACCCTGAACCACCAATGGAGGGATCCCCTGGTTGGGGATCCCTCCATCGGAATTCTCTTAAGTTTTTGGTCGGCGGTAACTTACTCTCCCACACCCTCCCAGGTGCAGTACCATCAGCGCGAACAGGCTTAGCTTCCGGGTTCGGAAAGGGACCGGGCGTTTCCCTGCCGCTATCAACCACCGACACACACACAGGACACACAAAGTATCCGGTGACACGTGTGTCGTGTCAGACACTGCATAGTGGACGCGAACCACACCATCACTGGTGCGATCAAATAATTTGTTTTGTTACAAACGCAAGCAACACATCACCACCACCCGTCAACCGGGGGTTTGTGTGTTACGTCGGTAAATTAGTACCGGTCACCTCCACACATTACTGTGCGTCCAGATCCGGCCTATCAACCCCGTCATCTCCAGGGAACCTCAAAAGAAACCTCATCTCGAAACAGGCTTCCCGCTTAGATGCTTTCAGCGGTTATCCCTTCCGTACGTAGCCAACCAGCCCTGCCCCTGGCGGAACAACTGGCACACTAGAGGTACGTCCGTCCCGGTCCTCTCGTACTAGGGACAGCCTTCCACAAGTTTCTACGCGCGCGGCGGATAGAGACCGAACTGTCTCACGACGTTCTAAACCCAGCTCGCGTGCCGCTTTAATGGGCGAACAGCCCAACCCTTGGGACCTACTCCAGCCCCAGGATGCGACGAGCCGACATCGAGGTGCCAAACCATCCCGTCGATATGGACTCTTGGGGAAGATCAGCCTGTTATCCCCGGGGTACCTTTTATCCGTTGAGCGACACCACTTCCACAAGTAGGTGCCGGATCACTAGTCCCGACTTTCGTCCCTGCTCGAGCTGTCACTCTCACAGTCAAGCTCCCTTGTGCACTTACACTCACCACCTGATTGCCAACCAGGCTGAGGGAACCTTTGGGCGCCTCCGTTACTCTTTAGGAGGCAACCGCCCCAGTTAAACTACCCACCAGGCACTGTCCCCGACCCAGATCATGGGCCAAGGTTAAGGTATCCAATCCGATCAGAGTGGTATTTCAACAACGACTCCCACACAACTAGCGTCATGTGATCACAGTCTCCCACCTATCCTACACAAACCGAACCGAACACCAATACCAAGCTATAGTGAAGGTCCCGGGGTCTTTTCGTCCTGCCGCGCGTAACGAGCATCTTTACTCGTACTGCAATTTCACCGGGCCTGTGGTTGAGACAGCAGGGAAGTCGTTACGCCATTCGTGCAGGTCGGAACTTACCCGACAAGGAATTTCGCTACCTTAGGATGGTTATAGTTACCACCGCCGTTTACTGGGGCTTAAATTCTCCGCTTCGACCACCGAAGTGATCTAACAGGTCCTCTTAACCTTCCAGCACCGGGCAGGCGTCAGTCCGTATACATCGACTTAAGCGTCTTCGCACGGACCTGTGTTTTTAATAAACAGTCGCTTCCCTCTATTCTCTGCGACCACCACCAGCTCACCATGCAAGATGGGTCACCGACAGTGGCCCCCCTTCTCCCGAAGTTACGGGGGCATTTTGCCGAGTTCCTTAACCACAGTTCACCCGAACGCCTTAGTATTCTCTACCTGACTACCTGTGTCGGTTTAGGGTACGGGCCATATATGTACATCGCTAGAGGCTTTTCTCGACAGCACGGGATCACCGACATCACCCCAAAGGGCTACGCATCACGTCTCACACATCCAAGGGGCGGATTTACCTCTCCCCTCGTGCTACACGCTTACACCACAATCCAATAAATGGCTCGGCTACCCCACTGCGTCACCCCATCACTTGGCTACTACCAGTTCAGGCCCCACGCACGCACACAACACGACAAGCAAAGCTTCCCGTGATCGTGATTGTGGGTGGTTAGTATCACTGATTCACACATGGGCGCACATACACGGGTACGGGAATATCAACCCGTTGTCCATCGACTACGCCTGTCGGCCTCGCCTTAGGTCCCGACTCACCCTGGGAAGACGAACTTGACCCAGGAACCCTTAGTCATCCGGCGGACAAGATTCTCACTTGTCTATTCGTTACTCATGCCTGCATTCTCACTCGCACACACTCCACCGCCCCTCACGGTACGGCTTCACAGCAGTGCACGACGCTCCCCTACCCAACATCCCGCAAACGGGATTGTTGCCGCGGCTTCGGCGGTGTACTTGAGCCCCACTACATTGTCGGCGCAGAACCACTCGACCAGTGAGCTATTACGCACTCTTTCAAGGATGGCTGCTTCTAAGCCAACCTCCTGGCTGTCTTCGCGATCCCACATCCTTTTCCACTTAGTACACGCTTAGGGGCCTTAGCCGGCGATCTGGGCTGTTTCCCTCTCGACTATGAAGCTTATCCCCCACAGTCTCACTGCTGCGCTAACTTAAACCGGCATTCGGAGTTTGGCTGACATTGCTAAGATTGTAGTCCCGCTCAACCAACCAGTAGCTCTACCTCCGGCAAGCACCACACAACGCTGCACCTAAATGCATTTCGGGGAGAACCAGCTATCACGGAGTTTGATTGGCCTTTCACCCCTACCCACAACTCATCCCCTCAGTTTTCAACCTAAGTGGGTTCGCGCCTCCACAGAGTCTTACCTCTGCTTCACACTGGCCATGGGTAGATCACTCCGCTTCGGGTCCAGGACATGCCACTAACAACACCCTCGTTAGGATTCGCTTTCGCTACGACTACCCCACACGGGTTAACCTCGCGACATGCCGCTGACTCGCAGGCTCATTCTTCAAAAGGCACGCCATCACACACAAGAGGTGCTCTGACGGATTGTAAGCACATGGTTTCAGGTACTATTTCACTCCCCTCCCGGGGTACTTTTCACCATTCCCTCACGGTACTATCCGCTATCGGTCACACTGAGTATTTAGGCTTACCGGGTGGTCCCGGCAGATTCACAGCAGATTTCACGAGCCCGCTGCTACTCGGGAAAAACAACAACAACCAGCAAGCGCCCTACACGTACAGGACTCTCACCTACTCCGGCAGGCCATCCCAGACCACTTCCGCTAAACACTCAACTGGTCGCCCCAGGCTGACAGACCCAGGCCGTTGCATCCCACAACACCGCATGCGCAACCCCTGTCAGGTATCACACACACACGGTTTAGCCTCATCCACGTTCGCTCGCCACTACTAGCGGAATCATTGTTATTTTCTTCTCCTACGGGTACTGAGATGTTTCACTTCCCCGCGTCAACCCCCACAACAGCTATGAATTCACTGAAGGGTGACCACCCATAACGATGGCCGGGTTTCCCCATTCGGACATCCTCGGATCAACGCTCAGTTGACAGCTCCCCGAGGCATAACGCAGTCTCTCACGTCCTTCATCGGCTCAGTATGCCAAGGCATCCACCATGTGCCCTTACACAAACACACAACAACCACACCACCAGACCCCACAAAAAGGGAACCCGACGATGCGACTGGTGAACATGACTTACTCACAAAACAAAAAATAAAGATGCTCGCGTCCACTATACAGTTCTCACACAACACACCACCCCACCCACACCACACACAACCGCGTGTGACCTGGTTCAGGGGTGATCACCGGGAACAATGTTGCCCCAGACACCCAACAGCATGCCAACGCACCCCACCCACCACAACGGGCACGATGATGTTTTCTGATAACCGATCATGCATTTTTTGTGGTCACCCACACGGTACGCGTCCACCCGATTCATTGATGCCGGCGGGTCAACACGCGTGACCACCAACCAGCAGATGCCCACATCACACAGTGACGCAGGACTTTTTTATGCTCCTTAGAAAGGAGGTGATCCAGCCGCACCTTCCGGTACGGCTACCTTGTTACGACTTCGTCCCAATCGCCGATCCCACCTTCGACAGCTCCCCCACAAAAGTGTTGGGCCACTGGCTTCGGGTGTTACCAACTTTCATGACGTGACGGGCGGTGTGTACAAGGCCCGGGAACGTATTCACCGCAGCGTTGCTGATCTGCGATTACTAGCGACTCCGACTTCATGGGGTCGAGTTGCAGACCCCAATCCGAACTGAGGCCGGCTTTCAGCGATTAGCTCCACCTTACGATGTCGCGACGCGTTGTACCGACCATTGTAGCATGTGTGAAGCCCTGGACATAAGGGGCATGATGATTTGACGTCATCCCCACCTTCCTCCGAGTTGACCCCGGCAGTCTCTCATGAGTCCCCACCATCACGTGCTGGCAACATAAGACAAGGGTTGCGCTCGTTGCGGGACTTAACCCAACATCTCACGACACGAGCTGACGACAACCATGCACCACCTGTACACCAGCCACAAGGGAAAGACCATCTCTGGCCCGGTCCGGTGTATGTCAAGCCCAGGTAAGGTTCTTCGCGTTGCATCGAATTAATCCACATGCTCCGCCGCTTGTGCGGGCCCCCGTCAATTCCTTTGAGTTTTAGCCTTGCGGCCGTACTCCCCAGGCGGGGCGCTTAATGCGTTAGCTACGGCACAGAAGTCGTGGAAGACCCCTACACCTAGCGCCCACCGTTTACGGCATGGACTACCAGGGTATCTAATCCTGTTCGCTACCCATGCTTTCGCTCCTCAGCGTCAGTTACTGCCCAGAGACCTGCCTTCGCCATTGGTGTTCCTCCTGATATCTGCGCATTTCACCGCTACACCAGGAATTCCAGTCTCCCCTACAGCACTCAAGTATTGCCCGTATCGCCTGCACGCCCGGAGTTAAGCCCCGGAATTTCACAGACGACGCGACAAACCACCTACGAGCTCTTTACGCCCAGTAATTCCGGACAACGCTCGCACCCTACGTATTACCGCGGCTGCTGGCACGTAGTTAGCCGGTGCTTCTTATACAGGTACCGTCACAAAAAGCTTCGTCCCTGTCGAAAGAGGTTTACAACCCGAAGGCCGTCATCCCCCACGCGGCGTCGCTGCATCAGGCTTGCGCCCATTGTGCAATATTCCCCACTGCTGCCTCCCGTAGGAGTCTGGGCCGTATCTCAGTCCCAATGTGGCCGTCCACCCTCTCAGGCCGGCTACCCGTCGACGCCTTGGTAGGCCATTACCCCACCAACAAGCTGATAGGCCGCGGGCTCATCCTGCACCGAAAAAACTTTCCACCCCCCACACTAAAGGAGGGTCCTATCCGGTATTAGACCCAGTTTCCCAGGCTTATCCCGAAGTGCAGGGCAGATCACCCACGTGTTACTCACCCGTTCGCCACTCGAGTACCCCCAGCAAGCTGAAGGCCTTTCCGTTCGACTTGCATGTGTTAAGCACGCCGCCAGCGTTCGTCCTGAGCCAGGATCAAACTCTCCACAAAAAACTTCTGATAGAAGAAAAAGGCTGTGAAAAGCCCAAACCCAACCAAAAACAAACAACCGACGATTCAAAAATGATTCATCAATTGTCCGAAAAATCACGAACCACCACACCACCCACACCACAAACAGCAGTATGAGCGGATCAGCTGGTGATCCGGCCACCGGTGCCTGTCCCGACGGGGATTAGCAGACACCAGGTGACAAAAAACAGATGAGACCAATGCTGCATCCGCACCCGAAACAGTTCACCACACACAGTGTGGCGCGTTGTTTACAGTGGCACCCGTTCCAAGTGAACATCAGGTACCACCCGGCACGCACCACCCACAACCAGTATCAGACCGGCTACAGGGGGTTGACCAGCACAATCATCATCAAAAAACAAAAGTACATTGGCACACTATTGAGTTCTCACACAACATCCGTACGCTCTCTACGGCACCTTGCGGGCCGTTCGGAGCGACTTGTTTGAACTTACGCTATCCGGTTGAGCGTGTCAACTCGGGGCTGTGAAGTTCTTTGTTTCTTTGCTTTCTCGCAACCTCTCGGCTGCTCGTCGGCAACGTTGAATACTATAAGAAGAACTTCGGTGGAAAGACAAATCCGCCGGTCAGGACGTGTAAACGTCCTGAACGGCGGCGTCGAGAAGCGGTGTCTAGTGGTACGCGGCGATGAGCCCGTTGGGGCCCTCGATGACCTGCACCGGGGTGTTGAAGATGTCGGTGAGGATGTCATCGCGCATGATCTCGTACGGCGTACCGAACTCGACGATCGTGCCGGCCTTCACCGCACAGATGTAGTCGGCGTACTGGGAGGCGAAATTGATGTCGTGGAGCACCACGATGATGGTGCGCCCGAACTCCTTCGCGGCGGACCGCAGGTGCTTCATCATTTCGACGGAGTGGGCGATGTCGAGGTTGTTGAGCGGCTCGTCGAGAAGCACGTAGTCCGTCTCCTGGCACAGGACCATGGCCACGTACGCGCGCTGACGCTGACCGCCGGAGAGCTGGTCGAGGTAGCGGTCCTCCAGGTCGGTGAGATGGAGGAAGTCGATGTAGCGGGAGATGATGTCCTCATCCTCCGCGGTGAGCCGGCCACCCGAGTACGGGAAGCGACCGAAGCCGACGAGCTGGCGCACGGTGAGCTTGGTGATGAAGTGGTTCTCCTGCCGCAGGATGGACAGGATCTTCGCCAGGTCCTTCGACTTGGTGGTGGAGACGTCATACTGCGCCACCTTGATGTCCCCGGTGTCCATGCCGAGGAGGCGGCCGATCATGGTCAGCAGGGTCGACTTGCCCGCACCGTTCGGCCCGACCAGGGCGGTGATGCCGCCGGCCGGGATCTCGAGGTTCACCGGCCCGATGGCCACATCGCTGTTGTACTCCTTGCGGACGTTGGTCAGCGTAATCACAGTCGACCCTTTCTGAGGATGACGAAGAGGAACACGGAGCCACCGACGAGCTCGATGATGATGGAGACCACGCCCTGCGCGTAGAAGATGTGGTTCATGATGAAGTACGCGCCGGCGAGCACCAGGAAGCCGATGCCCGCTGCCATCGGGAACAGATAGCGGTGATCGTAGGTGTCGGCGAACTGGTAGGCAAGGGTGGCGACGAGGAATCCGAGGAAGGTCATCGGGCCGACCAGGGCGGTGGAGACCGCCATGAGCACGGAGATGAGCACCAGGGTGGAGATGGCCAGTGCCTTGTAGTTGAGGCCGAGGTTGGTGGCGGTGTCCCGGCCGAGGGCGATGATGTTGAGCTTGCGGGAGTTGAGGTAGAGCAGCACCGTGGCCACGATCACCAGCGGAATGGCGATCGGGTAATAGGCCGGGTCCGCGTTGTTCACCGACCCGAACAGCCGGGCGGTGAGGATGTCGAACTCGGAGGGGGTGAGCATGCGCTGCATGAACGTCGACACGGAGCCCAGTCCGCCACCGATGACGATGCCCACCAGCAGCATGGCGTGCATGTTGGCGTGCCGGCCGGTGAGCAGCCAGGAGTAGAGGATCAGCGACAGGCCCACCATGAGGGCGAGCTGCACCAGGAAGGTGGTCAGCGTCCGGGCGTTGATGAGACCCACGGCGCCGAAGAAGTAGACCGTGGAGGTGTGGATCGCCGTGTACAGCGATTCGAAACCCATGATCGACGGCGTGATGATGCGGTTGTTGGTCACCGTCTGGAAGGCGACGGTGGCCACCGCCTGGCAGACAGCGACGACGAGCATGGCGATGACGGCGTCGGCACGCCGCTCGGCGATGAGCCAGAAGGTCTCCGATCCGAAGGGCATGGGATTATCCCAGGCCAGCAGACCGAACGCGAAGAGCAGTCCGAAACCACCGACGAGGGCGAGGATGATCCAGTACTTCCGGGCGGCGGCCGCCGACTGGAACGCTCCGGAGCGGCGTTCGGCCGGCGGACGGGTCGCGTGATCCGGCCAGGTCTCCTCCACCCGCTCGAAACGGGCGGCGTCCTCGGACTCCTCCCGGAGGTAGTTCTCCACTCCCCCGGCAGTCGACTCGTCGACCATGTTCTCGACGTAACGGTTCTTATCCACGACGCTGCCTCACGATCAGGGTGACGAAGACGATGGCACCGATGATGCCCAGGATCACGGACACCGGAACCTCGAAGGGCGAGATGATGGTGCGGCCGATGAGGTCACAGACGGTGACGATCCCGATGCCGAGCAGGCCCACCCACGGCAGGTTCGAGCGCAGGTCGTCGCCCCGGAACATGGAGACGATGTTGGGGACGATGAGCCCGAGGAACGGCAGGTTACCCACCACGACGGTGACGATGCCGGTGGCGATGGCGATCAGGCCCGTGCCGATGAGCACCATCCGGTTGTAGTTGAGGCCGACATTGGTGGCCACCTCCTCACCCATGCCGGCGACGGTGAGCCGGTCGGCGAAGAGGAACACCGCGATGACGACGATGACGACGATCCACAGCGCCTCGTACTGGCCGCGGAAGATGTCGGTGAATGAGCCCGCGAACCAGACGCCCAGGCTCTGGAGCATGTCGGTCTGCAGGGCGAAGAAGGTGGAGATGGAGCTGACCACCGCGCCGAGCATGATGCCGATGATCGGCACGATGAGGCTCGAGCGCAGGGACACCCGACGCAGGAACATGAAGAAGACCATCGTGCCGATGAACGCGAAGATCACCGCACCGAACATCCGCTCCAGGATCGTCGCGGCCGGGATGAAGTACATGACGGCCAGCAGGCCCAAACCCGCCCACTCGGTGGTGCCGGTGGTGGTCGGTTCGACGAATCGGTTCTGGGTGAGCAGCTGCATGACCAGCCCGGACATCGCCATCGCGGCACCGGAGAGCACCAGGGCAACGGTCCGGGGGATGCGGGTGGTGGCGAACATCTCCCAGCCGTCGTCGGTGGAGAGGATGTCGTATTCACCCACGGACAACGATGCGGCGAGCAGGCCGAGGACCACCACGAGTCCGAGAAGCAGCTTCCAGTCGAAGAGCTTCTTGCGTGTCCGTGCGTCCCGGCGTGCCGCCGCAGTCGATGTCGTCATTGATTCCTTACCTTATTCCGGGCCTTGTGCGGGCCCGGGGTCTACCTAGTTCTTGGCCTCGAAGGCGTCGGCGAGATCGTTGAGGATCTCGGTGTAGGTGATGATGGATTCGTTGGTGTAGGTGTCCTCCGGTGCGTAGACGACCTTGCCGTCCCGGATGGCGGTGACGTTGCGCAGCGGGTCGGAGTTCTCGATGACCTCGGTGGCGGCGATGTACTCGTCGGTGCCGCGGGTGTTGGTGCCACCGTCACGGTCGAGGACGAGCAGCCAGTCCGGGTTGGCGTCGGCGATGGCCTCGACGGAGATGTCATCACCCTGGTGGTTGCTGGAGGCGTCGGTGACCTCGAGAGCCGGGGTCAGGCCGAGCAGGTCGAAGATCGGGCCGAAGGTGCGGCCGACGCTCGGGGCGATGTAGCCGATGGTGCCGCCGGAGACGTTGACGGCCATGACGTTCTGCTCGGGGTCGTAAGCGGCCTTGGCACGCTCGAGGGCCTCGTCGAAGTCGGCGACGAGCTGCTCGGCCTCGGACTCCTTGCCGAAGATCTTGCCCAGCTCGGTGACCTGGCGCTTGAGCTCGGCGTCGAGCGGCTCGCCCTCACGCGGCTCGAACTCGACGACGGCCGCCTCCGGAGCCAGCTTGACGATGTCGTCGTGGTGCTGTGCGAAGCGCTGACCGTTGACCACCAGGTCGGGCTGGGCCGCGGCGAGTGCCTCGAGGTTCGGCTCGCGGTGCGTGCCCAGATCGATGATGCCCTCGTCGTTCTTGTAGTTCTCGACGGTGAAGGGGACGAGCTGCTTCGGCGCGGCCACCAGCTCGACACCCCAGCTGTCGAGGATCTCGAAGGAGCGGTTGTCGGTGGCGACGACCTTCTCCACGGGGAGGGTGATCTCCTGGGTGCCGTAGTTGTCCTCGACGGTGATCGTCGATTCCGCGGCGGCGGCGTTGCTGGCGGAGGCGTCGGTCGAGGTGTCGTCAGTGGAGCTGCAGGCGGTGAGCAGCAGGCCGGCGGCGGCGACGGCGGCAACGAGGGAGTGGCGGATCTTGGCCATGATGTCCTTTACGGTCGGAACGGAAACTGGCGCCCTGCAAGTTAGGTTAGGGCACCCTAAGACGGAATTATACAAGCCTACCCTTAGTGAGCCAAGCCTATCTTCGGGAAAATCATCCCCTACCACCCCCGCCGCCCCCAAACTGCGAGGTGACGGGCAGTGCCGGAACGCCCACTTCAGGATATTGCTTTGGCTCACCTTACTCAGGAAAGGGTGTCCAATGACACATATTTAGCGGGCCTGACATTCCCCTCACCAGGACAATCCCGGGTGACCAGTGAAATCTCCCCGCATCCCCGAGACATCTCCAGGGGATACCCTCAATGCCCCACCGGCCCCCCCCCCTTTCCCACCCCCGGCACATTCCGAGACGCAGCACGACTCGACCCCGGATCGGCCAGGACATGAGCCCGGCCGTGCCGCATTCCCCGAGCGGCCCACCAGCCCCACCGGCCACCCCACCGGCCAACTCCAGCCCGGCCCGCCCAACACAACGGCCCCGCCCTCCGCGATGGAGGACGGGGCCGGAACGAACGCCCGGAACCGGGTTACTTGTTCTTACCCTGGGCCATCAGCGCGAGACCGATGGCGAGCATGAAGACGTCCTTGGACAGGGACAGGCCCTCCTGGGAGGGGCGGATGCCGTCAGCCTCGGTGTTCTCCGGGTTGCGGAAGTACATGGTGAGCAGGCCACCGGAGAAGGCGGCCAGGCCCGCGCCGGCGAGCTTGCTGGACACGAAGGGGGCCAGCAGGGATGCGCCGATGGCGGTCTCCGCGTAGCCGAGATAGGTGCCGAACTTGTCGGCCGGCAGCTTCGCGGCGGCCGGGATGCCGGAGGCGGCGGCCTGCTGGACGCCGGCGGAGTACTCGGCGGGCATGCCGATCTTGCCGATGCCGGAGTTGGCGATGAAGGCGCCCGGGACGGCACGGAGGATAGCGGTGGACAGCTTGGACATGTGTTTCTCCTCAGAAAGTTGTTGACGTGTACCCATCTACGGGGACCACCGTACTCCCCTCCCCGGAAATCCGCCACCCGTCCCTACATCCAGCATCAACAGCGCCCACCAGTACCCATAACGGAAGCCCTCACAGGGACCACCGACAAATGTTATTCAATGCATATCCCAAGTAGCCACGGTCAGGCATGGAACCGTTTAACGTCGGCATTAACGCCCGAATCGTTGGGGCTACCTGTCCCCGTCGGAAGGAAACGGAATTGGCCACCATCACTCTTGACCATCTGGACAAGCTCTATCCCAATGGCTATCACGCCATCACGGACGTCAACCTGGACATCGAGGACGGGGAGTTCGTCATCCTCGTCGGACCGTCCGGTTGCGGCAAGTCCACCCTCCTCAACATGATCGCCGGACTGGAGGACATCACCGGCGGAGAAATGCGGATCGACGGGAAGGTGGTCAATGACCTGTCCGCCCGGGACCGCGACATCGCCATGGTCTTCCAGTCCTACGCGCTGTACCCGCACATGACGGTGCGGGAGAACATCGCGTTTCCCCTCAAGCTCGCTCATCTGCCGAAGTCGGAGGTCAACGAGAAGATCGCCGAGGTCTCCGCCTCGCTCGGACTGGACGAGTACCTGGACCGGAAGCCTGCCCAGCTCTCGGGCGGCCAGCGACAGCGGGTGGCCATGGGACGCGCCATCGTCCGGCGCCCCAAGGTCTTCCTCATGGATGAGCCGCTGTCCAACCTCGACGCGAAGCTGCGGGTGCAGATGCGCGGCGAGATAGCCCGACTGCAGAAGGATCTCGGCGTCACCACCGTCTACGTCACCCACGACCAGACCGAGGCCATGACTCTCGGCGATCGGGTGGTGGTCATGCGCAAGGGGGTCATCCAGCAGGCCGGCAGCCCCGATGAGCTCTACCGCAACCCGCGGAACCTCTTCGTCGCCGGGTTCATCGGCTCCCCGTCGATGAACTTCGTCCCGGGTCGTCTCATTGACCGGACCACGGTGGCCACCGGTTTCGGCGACATCCGCCTGCCGGAGGAGCTGGCCGCACTGGCGACCCGGGCGACGGGTGAGTCCGTCATCCTGGGCATCCGTCCGGAAGACTTCGACGACGCCTACCTCGTCGACCCGGCCGTCGCCGACCGGGGAACCACCATCGAGGTGACCCTCGACATGGTCGAGTCGACGGGTGCGGACCGCTTCATCCACTTCCGGGCCCCGGAGCGCCACGCCCCGGCCGACCATCTGCGGGAGGCGGCGCAGGACGCCGGGGTCGACGATCTCGGTGGTGAGCTGGTCGCCCGGGTGACCAACGCCAGCCAGGTTCGCCCTGGCATGCAGATGAACCTGTGGTTCGATCCCCGCTCCCTGCACCTGTTCGACGGGGAGAGCGGCGACTCGCTGCGGCAGGAGACGGTGTCATGACGCCCGGATTCGACCGCCGCTCCTTCCTCAAACTCGCCGGGCTCACGGCGGTGACCTCCGGTCTCGCCGCCTGCGGTTCCGCCGGTTCCGGGGCGTCCGGGGCTGCCCCGCTGCTCGGCGGCACCCGTCCGTTGACCATCTGGGCCAGCCAGTACGAGGTTCCCGGCCTGGAGAAGGTGGCGGAGCGGTTCTCGGCGGACACGGGGGTGGACATCCGTGTGATCCAGCGCAACTACAACGGGCAGATGCTCTCGGACTTCCTCACCCAGGTGCCCACCGGCGAGGGACCGGACCTCATCGTCGCCCCGCATGACGTGCTGGGACAGGTGGTCAACAACGGTGCCGTCTCGCCCCTGGACCTCATCAACCCGGAGGAGACGTTCGTCGACATCGCCCTGCAGGCCGTCACCTACGACGGCCGCTACTACGGCGTGCCGTTCATCATCGAGAACGTCGCCCTGCTCCGCAACAACGAGATGACCCGGCACACGCCGACCGATTTCGATGACCTCCTGCGGGAGGGGCACCGGCTGATGGACGAGGGCGTCGCACAGTACCCCTTCACCACCAGCCAGTCGGAGGCCTCGGGCGACCCGTACCACCTCTACCCCATCCAGTCCTCCTTCGGCGCCGAGGTCTTCGAGCGCGACGCCGACGGCGCGTACACCGCGGAACTGGGCATGGGTGGTGAGGAGGGCCGCGCCTTCGCCACCTACCTCGCCGAGCTGGGACGCAACCGGGACCTCATCATCACCATGACCCCGGACATCTCCAAGCAGGCGTTCATCGACGGTGAATCCCCGTACTTCATCGCCGGGCCATGGAACCTGCCGGACATCCAGGCGGCCGGGATGGACATCGAGGTGCTCTCGGTGCCCTCCGCCGGTGGCCAGCCCGCCGTCCCCTTCGTGGGCGTGTCCTCGTTCATGGTCAACGCCAACTCCGCGTCGCCGCTGGCGGCCCGGGACCTGGCACTGAACTACCTGTCCGAACGTGACGTCCAGCTGGAGCTGTTCGCCAACAACCAACGCCCACCCGCCAACACGGAGGCCCTGGCCGGCATGGGGGATCCCGTGCTCGCCGAATACGCCCGCATCGCCCAGGAGGACGGCGCCCCCATGCCGTCCATCCCCGCGATGGGTGCGGTGTGGAACTTCTGGGGCAGCACCCAGAACGGCATCGTCACCGGTGCCGGCGACCCGACCACCCTGTGGGACACCATGATCACCAACATTGAGAGGGCGATCGACGCATGACCGGCGCACTCGATACCCGAACCAGCACCCCCGGCCGGCGCCGCAGCGGCGGTGGCCTGTGGATCAAACTGCTGCTCATGGCGGCAGTCAACGCCTTCGGCTTCTACGGCATCGCCGCCTCCTGGCTGTCGGAGCAGTGGGGAATCCTCGCGTTCCTCGTCGTCGCGCTCATCGCGGCGGACGTCGTCTACTTCTGGGGCGACAAGCGGATGCTGCCGTGGAAGTACCTCTTCCCCGCGGCCGTGATGCTGCTCATCTTCCAGGTGTTCGTGGTCATCTACACCGCGGGCATCGCGTTCACCAACTACGGCGACGGCCACAACTCCTCGAAGGAGGACGCCATCGCCGCCCTCGAGCTCAAGTACGACGAGCCCGTGCCCGGCGCGCCGTCCTGGCCGGTGAGCGTCATCGACGACGGCGACGAACTCGGCCTGGCCGTGGTCACCGACGACGGTGTCCTCGCCGCCCGCAACGGCGAGGACCTCGCCCCCGTGAGCACCGGGGACACCGAGGTGACCGACGGCCGGGTCACCGCGCTCGAAGGCTGGGAGGTCCTCGACCGGCAGGAGGCGATGCAGCGACAGGAGGATGTCCTGGACATCCGTGTCGGCTCCGGCACGGCGGACGGTGACGTGCTGCGGACGAATGACGCGCGGACGTCGACAAGCTATGTCTCCACCATGTCCTACGACGAGGAGAAGGACGCCTTCGTCGCGCAGGACGGTACCGAGTACCGCCCGAACGACACCGGCTCCTTCCAGTCGGACGCCGGCGAGGAACTCATCCCCGGGTGGCGCGTCAACGTCGGCCTGTCCAACTTCACCCAGGTGTTCTCCGACTCGACGTACGCGGGGCCCTTCCTGTCGGTGACGGCGTGGACCTTCGCGTTCGCGTTCCTGTCGGTGGCGCTGACCTTCTTCGCGGGTCTGCTCATGGCCCTGCTGTTCAATGACCCGAACATGCGGCTGCGCGGCTTCTACCGTGCGCTGGTGATCATGCCCTACGCGTTCCCGGCGTTCCTGTCCATCCTCATCTGGGCGGGTCTGCTCAACACGGACTTCGGCTTCTTCAACCAGGTGCTCTTCGGCGGGGCGGACATCAACTGGCTCGGTGATCCCTGGCTGGCACGGCTGTCCACGCTCATTGTCAACCTGTGGCTGGGCTTCCCGTACATGTTCCTCGTGACCACCGGCGCCCTGCAGTCCATCCCGGACGACGTGTACAAGGCCGCGAAGATCGACGGCGCGGGTGCCTGGACCACGTTCCGGAAGATCACCCTCCCGCTGCTCATGATCGCCGTGGGCCCGCTGCTCGTGGCCAGCTTCGCCATGAACTTCAACAACTTCAACGTCATCTACCTGCTCACCGGCGGTGGGCCACGTGACCTCGACTCGCCCACCGGCGTCGGCGCCACCGACATCCTCATCAGCTTCGTGTACAAGATCGCGTTCGCCTCGGGTGAGAACCAGTACGGCGTGGCCTCCGCGATCTCCCTGATGATCTTCATCATGGTGGCCATCGTCTCCGCCGTCACGCTCATCCGCTCCAACTCGCTGAAGGAGATCGACTGATGTCCACCCCCACCAGCGCACCACAGACACCGGGGACGTCACGGGCCTCCGCCGATGACTTCCAACGCAACCGACGCTCCCCGTGGCTGCAGTTCCGCCGCGGCGGCTGGCGGCACATCGTCGCCTGGCTCATCATCATCTACGCCCTGTTCCCCATCCTCTACGTCGTCTCGGCGTCCCTGTCCTCCGAGGGCACTCTGACGGGGTCGAACCAGCTCTTCCAGTCCATCGGGCCGGAGAACTACCAGAACCTGCTCACCGACGAGCAGCACCCGTACATGAAGTGGTTCATCAACTCGATGGTCGTGTCCTCGGTCACGGCGATCGGCACGGTGCTCATGGGCGCGGCCGCCGCCTACGCCTTCTCCCGCTACCGTTTCAAGGCGCGCCGCCCGGGCCTCATCGCCCTGCTCATCATCCAGATGTTCCCGCAGCTGCTGGCCTTCGTGGCCATCTTCCTGCTGCTGTTCTCCATCAAGTCGGTGTACCCGTGGCTGGGGCTGAACTCCCTGCCGGGCCTCATCCTCATCTACCTCGGCGGTTCGCTCGGGTCGAACACGTTCCTCATGTTCGGCTTCTTCAACACCGTCCCCACGGAGATCGACAAGGCCGCCTACATCGACGGCGCCACCCATTCCCAGGTGTACTGGCGGATCATCCTCCCGCTGATCACCCCGTCCCTGGTGGTGGTGGGCATGCTCGCTTTCGTGGCCAGCTTCTCCGACTTCCTCATGGCGCAGATCGTGCTCCAGGACCCGGACAAGTGGACCCTGGCCGTCGGCCTGTACCAGTTCGTGGCCGTCCAATTCGGCGAGAACTGGGGCGTGTTCACCGCCGGCGCGGTCATCGCCGCCGCCCCCGTGGTGCTGCTGTTCATCGTGCTGCAGCGCTACATCGTCTCCGGCATCTCCGGAGCGGTCAAGGGCTGACCTTCCGCGAAATCGACGACGGGCCCCACCTTCTGCCAGGTGGGGGCCCGTTGTGCTTTTCGACGCCGTGCCTACCGCACGTCGCGCGCCACCTCGCCGGTGGTGGCTCCGATGTCCTCGAGGACATGATCGGAGTATTCCGGGAAGATCAGCCGGTAGGTGGCACCGGCGATAGCGGCGCCGAGCAGCGGGGCCAGGAAAAGCCCAGACCAAAACCAGCTAGGGCGTGTCTGACAAAGCCCGGGCCCAAGCGATAGCAGCGTGGATGAGGACAGCGGCACGGTAGAGGATTCAGCCCGCGGTCGATTGGTCGAGTACGTAGATGGTGGTGCCGCCCGCGTCGCGGTAGGTCGCCATGAACCCGTCGGGGATCTCTGCGGGTGCTTGCAGGACTTCGAGCGCCGCCGGTCGGGCGTCATGGAACGTCTGCACGTTGTCCACCACGAGCATCGGCCCTGCGACTGCGGTCGGATCGTTCGAGTCGAGCATGATCTGCACTTCGCTTCCGGGAAGAGTGATGGCGGCGGTGCTGTCGCCTTCGCGCCAGACCTCCTCGAATCCGAGATCGCGATAAGTCGCGAGCGTGGCGTCAAGGTCGGTGGTCGGCAAGAAGAGGAGTTCGAGCTTCATGGGTCCATCACTTTCGAGTCGTAGCGGCTTTTCCTCAGAGCATAATGGCATTATGTGGTTATGCGCGAGTGGATTCCGATCTCAACTTCGCCGAAGGGGCGTCTGGCGCTCGCGGCGGTCAATGAGTTCGGCGCACGCCCCTTTGGCGATGTGACGGTCGGTGAGCTCGCCGCCGCGGCCGACGTGACCACCGGAGCGATCTACCATCACTTCGGCAGCAAGCTCGGCCTGTACGCCTTCGTTCGGCGCGACGTCGAACGAAGGCTGATCGACCGCATGGAAGGCGCTGCCGAGTTCGCGAGGCAGCACGCGGTGCGTGCCGCGCTGCAGGTCGGGTTCGATTTCGCAACCGGGCAAGGATTCCTACACCTGCTCGCCCAGCCGCCTCTCGGCGCTGAAGACGATCTGCTGGTGGAAATGCTCCACCAGCTCCTTGCGCCGCGCAAGGAGCCGGTGGGTCAGGTGCTCGCGGCTGGCTGGCGCGCGGCATTGCTCGCGGTGGCTGGTGGCGTATCCGTGAACGACGCCAGGGATGCGCTGTCGGCGCTGAACTACTAGGGCGCGGCTGACCGAGGGTGCGTCTGCGGACTGAGAGCCTTGAACACGTGTCACGGTTTCAGTCGCTCTCGGATGCTCAATGGTCGTTGATCGAGCCGATGTTGCCGAAGCCGACGGGCAGTCCAGGGCGGAGATTCTCGGATGCAAGGTCGATGGTCGAGGGCATCATCTACCGGCATCGGTGCGGGATCGCGTGGCGAGACTTGCCCGAGGTATTCGGGCCGTGGCAGACGGTGTGGACCTGGCATCACCGCGTCGCTGCGGAGGGAGTCTGGGACACGATCGTGTCCGCGCTGATCGCGCAGGCCGATGCTGAGGGCCTGGTCGATTGGTCGGTATCGGTGGATTCGACAATCGCTCGCGCGCATCAGCACGCGACGAACACCACCCGTCTCACGGGGCTGGATCGAATTACACAATTCCGGCCGTCGAGCCGCCTGATCACGGCATCGGCCGCTCACGAGGAGGCCTGTCCAGGAAGATCCATCAGCTCGTCGATGGCAACGGGCTGCCGCTGGTGACGCTGATCACTCCGGGGCAGGCCGGCGACTCGCCGATGCTGCTTCCCCTGCTCGAGCAGCTACGCGTGAAGCGTGATAATGGCCGGCCAAGCACCCGGCCGGACGCAATTCGCGGCGGTAGAGCATACTCGTCACGCGCGATCCGCTCGCACCTGCGCGGACGCGGCATCAAGGCCGTGATCCCGGAACCGCGCGACCAGCAGGGGCACCGCAGGAGGCGCGGCTCACACGGCGGCAGGCCCGTCGGACTCGACGTCACCGATTGTAGAAACCGCAACGTGATCGAGCGCCGCTTCTGCCATACCAAGCAACGGCGCGGCCTCGCCACCCGCTACGACAAACACGCGATCGTCTACCGCGCCGCCGTCCTCATCCATGCCGCCGTCGCCTGGGCTCGGGCTTTGTCAGACACACCCTAGCAGCATAAGGAAAATCCCCCGACCTGAATCAACAGGTCGGGGGAAAGAGTGGAGCTGCCGGGGCTACACCTATACTCAGCATAACACCATGTAAAAGGGGCCTTCTTGGCCAGTATGACCAACACGTGCCAATAGAATGCCAACCGACCCCGAGTGACCTGGCACTTCCCGCCGGAACGGAACGGTGAAGCTGGTATGTGCGCGCCGGGACAGCCAGCGCGATGAAGCACACGCCGGGATGCGCTCCCTATCTAGCACCGTTAATACCTCCCCTGCCCCAGGGCAGGCCTGACTCGTAGCATTTCCCTCCCCGGGAGATCGCTACGGGCCCCTGCTATGCCCTGTTGCGGGTCAGGTCAGCATATCGGGCGAACAGGATATCTAAGCGCTCCTGGTCATCGCGCAGGAAGTCCGGCGCGCCGAAGGCTTTGTCTATCGCCCTGTCGAGGGAGTAGTGGGCGCGCAGTAGTTCCGGCTCCATGACGAGATGGTTGTAATGGTCAGCAAGGGAGCGTTTGGGGTGACGCATGCGGGCTTCAAGTATAGCTATGAAACCATCCTTGATCGCTTCGCGGTGGTCGTCAGTGAGTGCGGGAACTGGGAATGTATACCAGGTGAGGGTGGAGCCGAATCGAAGGTCGGACTTGATACGTCCGCCGACGGTTTTCTGCCAGGTCATAAACATGGACGAGGACATGAGGCCGAACTGTAGGCCGTCTTCGTCCGGGAGGATGAAGTTGGCGTTGCTAGCAATGGCGTCTGGATACAGACGTTGAACCGGATAGAACCGGCGGTTCTCGCTCACGTGAATTGGGATGCAGAGGTAAGGCACTTTCTGCGCTGCTCGCTGGCGAAATAGGTGAGGGTAGTCGGCGAATTCGCGGGTACTAGCAGCTTTGGACTTGGCTCGGAAGTCGCGGACCGCTTCGACTCGTGTCTTGAGAATGGCAGAGCGGTTGAGGTCAGTGGGGTCCATTCCATCGAGCCAGAGGCAGAACCGTAGTTCGCCATGGAGTAGTTCGCGGGCTCCCACATATTGGCGCAGGTACTTCGCGGCAACGGGGTCCGCCATGACCTCGTTGTACTCATCGGTTTCGACGATGAGGTTGCCGCCGTCGGTCGGCTTAGAACCGTAGAAAGCCGTACGGACCTCTGGGGAGAGGGGCGTGCTGGCTTTGGTGACGAGAATGTTGGGGCCGTCAACAAGGTAGGCGTTGATGCGCCCGGCAACTCGTTGCTCGACTGCTTCGCCCTTTACGTGGGGGTAGCCCCAGAGGCGTGGGCATGTGGCCGCGTCCCTCGTAAATCCGACGATTACGCAGTGCACAGCGGCTTGGCCGGGCGCTTGAGAGTCCCAAGAAAAGGTGCGGTGCGCGAATTTGATGTGCCATCCGGCGGCGAAGATGGGGCCGAAGAGTCGTGGAACCTGGTCGCCCTGGACGATGGAGTTGGTGGTTACGTAGGCGAATTGCCCGGCGCGATCGTGGTAGTAGGCGATGGCCTTGGCATGCCAGCCGGTGACGTAGTCCATGCGAGAGAGCTGGGCGCCTGCTCCCCAGGCGAGTTGGAGATCGTTGAGTTGCTCCTTTTCCTTGGCGTCGCCGCGAAAGGGCGGGTTGCCGAAGATGAAAGTCTGGCCCTTGGGGAGGGGCAGGGCGTCGCGCCAGTCGAAACGGAGGGCGTTGCCGTGGTGAATGTGGGCGGTGATGGTGATGGGCAGCCGTTCTGGGGCTTCGCCAATGGCCTTGGCGAGCTTCTGGTTGGCCTGGTGGTCCACGAGGAACATGGATGTCTCGGCAATCTTGGCCGGCCACCACCCGATTTCGAAACCGTGGAACTGGTCGATGGACAGCTTCTGTTCCGCCTCTATGAACAGTGTCATGGCACCACCGCCGGTCGTCTTAAAGCGTTTTCGTTTCTCGACGATCAAGGCTGTTTCGATCTCGCGTAGGCGAGCGTAGGCGAGATTGAGGAAGTTGCCGGAACCGCAAGCCGGGTCGCAATAGATGTTCGCGGCCATCTCGTCCATGAGGGCGTCGAAGTCCTTGAGGCGGCTGGACTTGTTGCGGATCAGCCTGTCGGCGCGCCCCTGATATTCGTCGAGGAATAGCGGGCCGATGGTTTTGAGGATGTTGGACTCTGAGGTGTAGTGCTCGCCGGCGGCACGGCGGGCTTCCTTGGACTTCACGAGCTGGAACATGGCGCCGAAGACGGAGACGCTGATGCTGGTCCACTGGAAGCGGCAGGCATCAAGAAGGGCCTCACGCGTGTCCGTGGTGAAGTACTCCATGCCGATGTTGTCGGCAAAAACAGCGCCGTTCACGTACGGGAAGCGAGCTATCAGGTCGGGCAGGTACTTGGGTCTTCGGCTGACTGGGGTATTGAGGTGCTCGAAGAGCTGGCCGAGCTGCGCTCCGAGGCTAGCGGCGGTGGTTTCCTGATCGACCCACCGGTAGAACAGGTCCACCTCCCAGAGGCCAGCGTCATCGCCATAAAGAAGGAAGAGCAACCGGGTCATCAACATCGAGGCCGTCGCCTCACGCTCGTCCTCATCCTCGGGGTTGGTTGGTGCGTCTGGGTCGCCTCCGACAGGTTCGTCAGCGTCATCTCCCAGAATCGCGACGTAGAGTTCCGCCATGAGCTGGGCGGCCTTGATGGAGGCAGCTTCTTCTTCCTGGCGAGTCAGAGTGTCGCCGCCGATCAGGAAGACAAGGTCGTCGTAGTGATTGGCGATGTCGGTGATGGAGAAGACCACCGGGTCATCATCGATGTCGAGCTTCTTGATGGACAGCGTGTCGAAATTAGTGAGGATCGCGTACCGGGGGAACTCCGTCTGCTTGATGGTGCCACCGGAGAGGTAGTCGTCGACCTGGGCAGCTGCGGCATTCAGGTCCATGCCGAGAGACTTGGCTTCACCGATGGCAACACCGGGGAAGAAGAAGTCCATCCAACCGTGGTTGCCGGTGGTCGCGCGCTGTGCTTCGCGTTCGAAGAGGCGTTGACGGGCGGCGATGATGCCGAAGCAGTTGAGCAGATCCGCCCAGAACGACTGGGCGTACTTCTTCTCGGTAGCCGTTTCCCCACTCTGGTGCCACGCAGCGGTCTGTTCGGCCCAGTAGTGGCCGAAGGACTGCAGACGAGAGATAGTGGTGGATCGGTCGAGGAACTCTATCGAGGACATACGGGGCGCCGCTTTCAATCAGTTCGAGTATCTCCCCGATCATCTCACGGGTCTCCCGCCGCGCCGGGCAGTAAGGCAAGGCCCACGGTATCCCCCAGTCTCGCACGCATACGCGTGTGGACGCCCGTGGAACGTCCAGAGGCGCTACCTCGTGTTACCGGTTCGGCGAGGGCGGGCTTTGTTGGCCTGGCGTTTTAACTGCCTGTTGGTGAGGCGAGTTCCCTGCCATCCGCTCCCCCATCGTTGGCGGTTGTTAGTTCCTGTGAGGACGGCGTAGACGAGCTCTTCACCGAGCAACGCTCGATGGAACCAGTAACGTGAGGCGCGCGCTACGTGGTCCGGGAAGACACGGAGGACTCCGCGGCGGGCATGGTAGCGGACCATATTGACACTGCACCCGATGGCGTACGCGAATTCATCCGAGTCGAGCCACTCGCCGTCGGTGGAGGGTCCGGGTTCAGTGCGGGGGGTCGTGTCATAAGAGTTGGGGGTGCGTGCAGCCATTAGAACGCACCACCGTGGGAGTTGAGCTGAACGGGGACCGTGCTGGTCCGGAGGGACTTCGCGAACGACCCAATGGCTGCGATCCACTCCACGACCTCCGCGCGGAGGAAGAAAATAGTAAACCTGACGGCCTGCGTCCACTCGATGAACTCCACGCGCAGGAGATCGGCGAACCCGGCCCAGCCGGGTGGCGAGGGGTCGCAGGAGGGATCGAACTGCTTGCTCGGGGTCGGATTCGAGCGGTCGTGCTGCGGGGCATGGACTTGGGGAAGGATTTCGAGCGCGAGTGCCTTCCGGTCGACTTCGGTAGGTGTCTTTCCAGCGGCGGTGGGGACTGTGATCGTCCTGGCGCGGGAAGTGAGGTGATTCACGTAAAGGTCCTTTCAAGGACGTATAGGTCAAGGGTTAAGGACGGGCGCCGGTGCACCGATGCGGACGTAGAGGCCGATAGGAGGCGTTTATCGGGGCCTGTAAGGCCCGCGGGCCCCGTCCAGGTGGTTGCGGCCTTCAGGGGCGTGCTGAGGGGCCCTTTGGGCCCACGCAGGACGATGCCCCCGCGGTCCTCATCTGGATCGCGGGGGCATCAAGGTCGAGAAGTGGAAGAAGTCGTTAGTCGTCCAGCCGGAGGTGGTAAGCGTCAACGATGTTGTTGAGCGGATCACCGTTCGCTGGGTAAGCGTCGTCAGCTTCGACGGCCTTCACGGCGGCGGTAAAGTTTGCCAGCCAGTTGGAGCTGTGGCCGCGGTCGCCGAAGTGAGCTTCGAACTCGTCGAGCATCACGTCGAGATCTCCGTCCTTCGGGCCATGCTTACGCCAGACATTCTCAAGATGGCGGTGACCGGCCGAACTGCGGGCATAGTCTTCGAAGGCGTCATAGTTGCCCGCTAACGGGTCATTCTGAAGGAAATGAGCGACATGTTTTTCTATCAGGGGTTCGGTCGGGGATTCTTTCGGAGGTTCGGGGTAAGCATGCTTACCCCGTGGGGGAAGGATGCTTCCCCTTCGGGAGTAAGCATGCTTACCCCCTCCTGTGTGTCCGCCGCATCGGCGGCAACTTCCTCACCGCCGGATTTTGCAACAGGCGAGCGGGCTGGCAGATAAAGTCGGTAGCGCAATGACTGGGACCTGCCGGGGGGCTGCCGACTGGTGATGTAACCAAGCTCTCTGGCCTTGTTCATCGCCGTCTTCACAGTGGGGACCGATGTGTCGTTGACGGCAGCAAGCGTCGGCTGTGAAGGCCATGCCTCGCCGGTCTTCTGGTTGAGATAAAAGGCCAGCGCCAACACGACGAGCCGCCCTACCCCGGTTAGGCCGCTTTCGGCGTGGACCGCGCGCTGCCATGCCTCAATGTCACGCCGATACGCCGCCGGATCATTCCGATACATGACCCGAATCGGGACGCCGGACTGGGGCGTCATGCCAGGTCCACGAGCAGTTTCCACTGTATGTACGCTACCGGGTCGGCGATGTAGTCTTCGTAGCGGGCTCGGGCATAGTCGAGGACTGTAGGGTCGCCGAAGGTGAGCCCTCGGTATCGGGCCCATGCCTTTGCGGCATTGCATGCGCGACAGGTTCTGCGTCGGTTGCGGAAATGGCTGGGTTCAAGGTTGCCATAGCGCAAAGTGTGCCCCCGCGGGCAGTGGATGGACTGCTGCGCAGGGTGAGTATGGTGATCGAACTTATCCAGCTCATTTTCACTGTGCGTTCCCCAGGTCAGGTTGGGGAGGGCGTTGTTCGCCGGATCACCGTCGAGGTGTCGAGTCTCGTACCCCTCTGGGGCGGGACCGACGAATGCCGCGAGGACCAGGCGGTGTACCGGAGGATGGGCACCCCGCCCACCCCGGGATAGATGGACCGACAGATACCCGCCGGCATTGACCTGAGGGGTGAGTAGTCGACCCTGGAGCGTTCGGCGTACTCCCCGGGAGTCGACGATCCTGCGGTCAACACTGCGGACGTGACCCTGGTCACTGACCTCGTACGCCCCCTCATACCCGGGTACTGCAGACCATTGTTCTACGGAGTGACTTGAGGTAAAATGAATCGAATTCGTGGTGGCGGCGCGGTCTTCTTGGCGGGAGGCGCGCCGCTTTTCGTTGTGGTCCATCCTTATGCGACCCGGGCGTCCAGGCCGAAGAGGGCGTCGAGCTCCGCTTCGCTTACCCGGACAACTCTGCGGTTCAAACGATATAGGCGAATCTCCCCCGCCTTAGCGGCCCGTTCGAGGGTGCGCCGGCTGATGCTGTACATCTCGGCAGCGTCAGTGAGAGTGAGGAGTTTGCGGTTGGTGGCCTTGTTAGCCATAGGTGTGCTGATGTCCTTTCGTAGACATGCGAAGTAGCACCCTGGCCATCATGTAGAGGCGGGGCGCTGGCGAGTAGGGGTTGGGAGCCTTGGACCTGGGCCGCGCGGGATGGGGCCCGAAGTCTAGACATAGAAAAAGCCCCTGACCTGCGTCTAGCAGATCAAGGGCTCAAGCTCCTGTGGGCACATCTCTCCCACAATCGACATTGTGGCAGATGTCGTTGCGACTGTCAACCCCCTAGGCCGACATACTTCGACTCTCCCGGAGAATCAGTGCGCATCCATGGTGGCGGCCACCCGGCGCATCAGATCGGCCGGACGGCCCCCGCGGACCTTCATGTAGATCCCGACGACAGTTGAGATATCGCGTTGCCCGAGTACTTGGCCGATTTCGGCTGGCGTGGATCCTTGCTCGGCGAGCATCACGGTCAACCAGTTGCGACCATAGTGTGGGGTGATGTCGTCACGTACCCCGCCGCGCTCCCGGGCCCTGTTCCATATAGAGCGGAAGGACGTGTCCATGATGGGCTGGCCGGTACGTGTCGTCGAGATGAGGAAGTCTTCGCGGCGGGACCGAACGGCGCGGGCATCCTCATTGGGCTTCGCTTCGTCGTGGGCGCGGGCACGGGCCTGGACAACGGCGTGGCGGAGGAGATCGACGTATTGGGGCAGGGCTGGGACGTCGCGTTCGCCGGCGCTGGTCTTGGCGTCTTGGCGGACCATCTTGACGTGGCCATCGGTATCCTTGATGCGCTGAAAATTGCCGCGGACGCGAACGCATGCGCCGCCGTCCCCGTCGAAGATGACGTCCTGAATGCGGACGGCCAGGGCCTCACCCACACGAAGTCCATGAAACGCGCACAAGACTGCCACCACCTTGTGGGTGACCGGGACATTGTCGACGATCGCCTTCAGTTCCGAGGTCGTCGGCAGCTGCTTGTCGTAACTCTTGGACTTCTTGCTGGCGGCCTTGACAGCGACGGGGTTGATTTCGATGTAGCTGCGCTCGACGGCATCGGCCATCGCGGCCTTGAGGCGCACGTAGCCCTTCCGGTTTGTTTCAGGAGTGTCGGCGTGATCGACGCCCATCTGGTCCCACCACCGGTAGCAATCCATTGTGGTCAGCTGAGTGATGCGGATGTCGGCGATGCTGTAGGGCTTGATGCGGTTGTTGGTGGTGTTGCGATACGTCTGCACGGTGGAGGCGCGGATCTCGCCGGAGATCTGCTTCCTGTCGTGATAGAGGTCGACGTATTCAGCCACAGTGACGGCGTCCGCTTTAGAGCGGCGATCCTGTTCCTCGGGCGGCATCCAGTCGCCGCGGTCGATCATTCGCTCCTGTCCTTTGAGCCAGGCGATGGCCGCGTCCTGATCCTCGAAAGTGCCAGGTGCCCTGTAGGAGACGGCAGGGCTGTTCGGGGCCGGGGCGTGCGAGTAACGGGCCTGCACACGGCCTGAAGGAAGCGTGCGAAGACTGCCGAACCGTCGGCGGGTGCGTTGAGTATTCTTCGGTGCCATCGGCTGTTGTCCTTCGTGCCATTTTCATGCCACAGGAGTGGCATGTTATGTCGGTTTGAGTCGTCAACTCGATTTAAGCACATGGCACAAATATGCAGTACAGAAAGGAAAATCCCAGCTCCCCGAGTTGGGGAGCTGGGACCTTGGTGGAGCTGCCGGGAATTGAACCCGGGTCCTCCGTCACCTCGCCAGGGCTTCTCCGTGCGCAGTTCGCACATGATCTCTGCTCGGCCCTCCGGCTCGGACGAACACGTCCCGGATGATGGGCCCAGTCAGCGGTGTGGAGTCCCGTTCAGCCCCGCTGACGCGGCTGAACGGCAAGCCTCTTAGTCGATGCCAGGGTCCGGATCAGAGGCAAATCCGGTCTGACAGACACGCGGTCGCTGGTATTAGGCAGCGAGGGCGTAGTCGCGCTGAGAGTTCTCGGCGCTTTTAGGTTTGCTGCGACGCTTGCGGTGGTCCTCAGCCTGCACCGGCACGCTTCCCCTGGCTCAATGTACGAAGTCGAAACCAAATCAGCCCCGCATCCTGCGGCGGGAGTGTGCACTCTTCCGCAGGAGGGTTCACTTTACCTCCGTCTCCGGGGAGAATGCAAGACCTTACAGTCCACTGGGCCTGACGGAGATCTCCTGGACCACGGCGTCATCGGTCGCGTCGACGGCGAGGCGGACGGCGGCGGCGATGGACTCGGTGCGGACGTAGCGGGAGCCGTCGTAGTCGTGGTTGCCCATGTCGGCCTGCAGGGCGACCTGCATGTCGGTGTCCACGCGGCCGGGGTGGACGGAGGTGACGCGCAGGCGGCCCTGTTCCTCGGCGCGCAGGGCGTCGGTGAAGGCGCGGAGGGCGAACTTGGTGCCGGAGTAGATGGCGTTGTTGGCGCCGGAGTGGTGTCCGGTGCCGGAGTTGATGGCCACGACCGTGCCGTGAGCGGTCCGCAGGGCGGGCAGGAGCAGGCGGGTGAGTTCGGCGACGGCGAAGACGTTGAGGTCGAAGGCCTCCCGCCACTGCTGCGGGGTGGATTTCTCGACGGGCGTGTAGGGGGCGATGCCGGCGGAGTGGACGAGGACGTCGAGGGAGTCGAGGCCCGTGACTGCCTCAGCGAGCGCGGCCGGGTCGGTGAGGTCGACGACGAAGGGTTCGGCGTCGGGTAGCTCGTCGACGATCGCCTGCGCCCCGGCCTCGGTGGTGGCGCCGACGAGGACGTGGTGGTCGCGTCCGAGGTCGCGGGCGATGGCGGCGCCGATGCCGCGGCTGGCTCCGGTGATCAGTGCGGTTTCCACTTCTGCTCCTTCATCCATGCGGCGAGCACCACCGCGTGGTTGTGCTCGCGGTCGTGTGCGGCGTACATCAGGGTGACGTCCCCGAGCTCCAGGAGCGTGTCGACGTCCCCGTTCCCCGCCCCGTACGCCTCATCCAGCTCCGCGCGGTAGCGCCGGGTGAACTCGTCGAACTTCGCCGGGTCGTGGTCGAACCACCGACGCAGCTCCGGTGAAGGGGCGACGTCCTTGAGCCAGAGGTCGTGGTGGAGGTCCTTCTTGGCCACGCCTCTCGGCCACAGGCGGTCGACGAGGACGGCCGTGCCCTCTGACTCGGCTTCCCCGTGGAGCAGGTCGTGGACCTTGACGCAGCTGACCTTCATCAGGCGTGGATGCCCTTGACGCGGCGGCCCAGTTCGCGGACGACCTCGCGCTCCTCGGTGCGGCGCTTGATGTCCTGGCGCTTGTCGTAGTCCTGCTTGCCCTGTGCCAGGCCCAGCTCCAGTTTGACGCGGCCGTCCTTGAGGTAGAGCTGCAGCGGGATGAGGGTGCGGTTGCCGTCGCGGACCTTGCCCATGAGGGAGTCGATCTCCCGGCGGTGCAGCAGCAGTTTGCGGGTGCGCTTCGGCGAGTGGTTGGTCCATGAACCCATGGAGTATTCGGGGATGTGGAGGTTGCGCAGCCACACCTCGCCCTCGTCGACGGTGGCGAAGGAATCGGCGATGGACACCTTGCCCTCGCGCAGTGACTTGATCTCGGTGCCCAGGAGCACGACGCCGCACTCGTAGGTCTCGAGGATGGTGAAGTCGTGGCGGGCCCGCCGGTTGGTCGCCAGAACGCTGCGGTCCTGTGGTTTCTTCTTCTTGCCCATGATTTTTCCATGGTACAGACCCCGGCGCAGGCCCGGTCAAGCAAGGAAGATCACGAGGAGGACCACCGTGGCGACGATGACGACGCCCATCCGCAGCTGCCACACCCGCGCGGGTGAGTCGGTCAGCGACGACCCCAGGCGGGGCGTGGACATCACCGAGGTGGCGGGGGTGTCCAGGGCGAGCGCCGCGAAGGCGGGTCGTTCGACGATCTGGGGTGCGTAGTCGCGGGCTGCGACGTGGTAGCGGTCGCGGACCTCGGGGTGGCCGGTGAGGAACACCCGGGTCCGGGCGGGGTCGTCGGCGACGAGGCGGGCGAGGGTTCCGGCCTCGAAGGGCGTGCTGCGCAGGCGTCGACCGGTGAGCAGGTCCCGGTCGGCGTCGATGAGCAGGGCCCTGGTGGCCACCGAGGATTCGAGGACGTCGATGTCGCTGCGCATCTCCACGGTGTCGGCGTCGATGCCGGCGGCCGTGAGTTCGCCGATGTGGCGTCCGAGTTCCTGAACGGGGATGCCGGTGGGGTGGACCAGGACCACCCTGGTCGGCAGGTCTTCCGGGGCAGCGTTGAACGCGGAGGTCACGGCCCGGGCGATGGTGGGGAACATGCCGATGAGGTGGGTGCCCTCCCCCGCCAGGGAGACGGCCACACCGAACCCACCGGGGCCGGCGGACAGTCCCAGTTCCCACTCCATGGCGGACCCTAGAGCAGGACGGCGACGGCCACGACGACCGCGACAGCGATCAGAAGGATGAGCAGGATCGTCGAGGTCGACCGGGTGGCCGCGGGTGCGGTCGGGGTCGCTGTCGAGGCCGCGGCCTCCTCCGGCTGCTCCGCTCCCGGTTCCGGCGGGGAGATCAGGGACAGGTCGCTGGGGTGCTCCAGCGCCAGCAGGGCGATCTGCGGCCAGTCGAGGATGGTCGGGGTGAGGGAGTCGTACTCGGGATCGAGTTTCTCCCGCTCCTCAGGGTGCCCGGTGAGCACCACGGTGGTGGGGCTCTCGGCGGCGAGTTCGGTGGCGCGGGACGGTGCGGCAGGTTCGCGGCCGGAGGGGGTGACCATGATGTCCCGGTCGGCGTCGATAAGCAGGATGCGCGAGTCCGTGGCGGTGGTGAGGATCTCGTAGTCGGCGCGGACCTGGACCTGCTGGGCGGGGATGCCCGCGATGACCAGCTCGCCGAGGAACCACTTGAGGTCGTATTCGGTGATGCCCGCGGGGATGATCATCACGGCGCGGGACGGGGTACGGCTCCCGCCTTCGTCGGCGGCGAAGCGCACCGCGCGGGCGACATCGGGGAAGTAGCCAACGGTCCGGGGTGCGGCGTCGGGGGTGTCCACGGCGGCACCGACGCCGTTTGCGGTGGCGGTCAGCGCCAGGGTCCAGGTCATGGCTCTACTTTCTCACATAGCTGCGCAGCGCGATCTGCGCGGTCAGCCCGGAGAAGATGACGCCGACGATGGCGACGATCGGGGCGACCAGCCAGATGTCGTTGGTGGTCACCGGGGCGATGAGCTGCGAGTCGTAGAGGCCACGCAGAGCCTTGTCGATGACGAACTCCTTGCCCAGGAACAGCCCGGCCGTGGCCAGGACCGCGCCGATGAGGGTGGCGAAGATCGCCTCGAGCACGAACGGGGCCTGCGTGTACCAGCGGGACGCGCCGACCATGCGCATGATGGCCATCTCCTCCCGGCGGCTGAAGGCGGCGATCTGCACCATGTTGGCGATGAGGAAGATCGCGGCGATGGCCTGGACGGCGGCGACGAGGAAGGTGGCGTTGCGGACGGCGTCGAGGTTGTCGGTCGCCCCCCGCAGGTCATCGACCTGGTCGACGACGGTGTCCACCTGCGGCAGGTCACGCACCGGGTCGAGCGGGGCCTGGTCGAGCGGATCGCTCAGGCGCACATGGAGGGCGGCGGGCAGGGCGTCCGGGGAGGTCTCCGTCGCCAGCTGCGGATCGGTGTCCTGGAATACCTCGAGGAAACGCTCGTGGGACTGCTCGCGGGACCGGTAGATGACGGAATCCACCCCGTCGGCGCCCTCTACGAGGTTGCGGACCTCGAGGCAGGCCTCGGAGGAGCAGTCCGGGTCGTTCGCGGAGACCTCCTCGTCGAACTGGATCATCACCTCGACGCGGTCGAGGTAGATGTCCTTGGTGTCCTCGGTCATCTGGGTGACCAGGAAGCCGGTGGCCAACAGTGCCAGGGAGATGGCCGTGGTGATGACCAGGGCGATGGTCATGGTGATGTTGCGGCCCAGGCCGCGCAGCGCCTCGCGGAAGACGAATCCCAGTTTCATGTCTGTCCTTTACTCCTATCGCGATTCGCCGTAGACACCGTGGGTGTCGTCGCGGACGAGGGTGCCCAGGTGCAGTTCGATGACGCGGCGACGCATGTCGTCGACGGCGCGGGCGTTGTGGGTGGACATGACCACGGTGGTCCCGCCCCGGTTGATCTGGGACAGCAGGGTCATGATGCCGTCGGCGGTCTCCGGGTCGAGGTTGCCGGTCGGCTCATCGGCCAGGAGCAGCAGCGGCCGGTTGATCACCGCGCGGGCGACGGCGACGCGCTGCTGCTCACCACCCGAGAGCTCATTGGGCATGCGGTTGGCCTTCGCCGCCAGGCCGACCATCTCCAGCGCCTCGGGCACGGCCTTGTCGATCTGCTTGCGGCTCTTGCCGATCACCTCGAGCGCGAACGCCACGTTGTCGTGCACGTTGAGCTTCGGCAGCAACCGGAAGTCCTGGAACACGTAGCCGATCCGCTGGCGCAGCTGGTTGATCTGGCGGCCCTTGAGCTGGTTGACGTGGAAGTCCGCGAAGTGGATGTCACCGGAGGTGAGGTTCTCCTCGCGGACGAGCAGATTGAGGAACGTCGATTTACCCGAACCGGACGGGCCGATGAGGAACACGAACTCACCCTTGTCGATGCTCAGGGTGATGTTGTCCAGGGCTGGCCGCGTCGAGGTCCGGTAGAGCTTGGACACGGAATCGAAGGTGATCACGCCTTCACTGTAGCCAAACCGCTGGGCCAGGAGAAACGGATGTGGCTTACTGGGAGAGCTGGGATTTCGCTGAACGCGGTGCATCGGGATCGGGGGCTGGGTCGGGAACAGTGCCAGGCCGGGGACCGGGACCAGCACCGGCCCCACCGGGGACACCCTTTGAGGCCGACACACCCACGAATCACCCCGTTCAATGTGTGTCCACCTGTGAATGTCGTTAGTGTCGAGCCGTTATGACTGAATCGACGACGACATCCCCGCCGCCCGAGACAACCACAACCAGGCCCGACGAGCCCGACAAGAAGGACACCGGTCGATCTACCGGAGGATTCCTCGGGGCGATCGAGAAGATCGGCAACAAGCTCCCCGACCCGTTCTGGCTCTTCGTCATCCTCGCCGGCCTCGTGGCCGTCGCCAGCTGGATCGGCTCGATGATCGGGATGAGCGCCGAGCAGCCCGACTCCGGGGAGACCATCGAGGTCACCAGCCTGCTCACCCCGGAGGGGCTGCAGCGGATGATCACGGAGGCGGTGTCCAACTTCACCGACTTCCCGCCGCTGGGTGTCATCCTCACCGTCATGCTGGGTGTCGCCGTCGCCGAGTACTCCGGGCTGCTCTCCGCCCTGGTGCGGGCGATGGTGGCCAGGGTCGGCCCCCGCACCCTCACCTTCGCCGTCGCCCTGGCGGGTGTCACCGGTTCGGTCGCCTCCGACGCGGTCTACGTCATCCTCATCCCGCTCGGTGCCATGGCCTTCCACGCCGTGGGCCGCTCCCCCATCGTCGGCGCGATGGTCGCGTTCGCCGCCTCCTCCGCCGGCTTCAACGCCTCCCTCGTCCTCAACATCACCGACCTCCTCCTCGCGGGTATCTCCACCTCGGCCGCCCAGATCATCGACGCCGAGTACGTCGTCTCCCCGCTGGCCAACATCTTCTTCGTCATCGCCTCCGCGATCGTCCTGTCGCTGATCATCACCGTCGTCACCGAGCTGTTCGTGGACAAGAAGGCCCACCAGCTCGTCGACCACGACAAGATCAACTACGACGAGGTCAGCTTCGACAAGAACGCCGGCGCCGAGGGTGAGCAGGGCGGGTCCACCGCCGCTTCCGTCCTCCCCGACCCGGACGCCGACGGCGACGACGACAACTCAGACGACTCCACCGCCGATGCGCTCAAGCTCTCCCGCAAGGAGTCCCGCGCCCTCGCGCTGACGGGTGTGGCCCTGGTGGTCTACCTGGCGATCTTCTTCGCCCTGCTGTTCATCCCCGGTTCCCCGCTCGCCGGCCCGGAGGGCTCCGCCATGGAGAGTCCGCTGATCAGCTCGGTGGCCATCCCGATCGCCCTGGCGTTCTTCGTCCTCGGCCTGGTCTACGGTGTCTTCGCCGGCACGATCCGCTCCGCCTCCGATGTCCCGGACTTCATGGCCCGCGGCCTGAAGACGATGCTGCCGATGATCGTCCTGTTCTTCGCCGTCGCCCAGTTCCTCGCCTGGTTCGAGTGGTCGAACCTGGGTGTGTGGACCGCCATCAAGGGCTCCGAACTTCTCCAGGCGTGGGATCTGCCTCCGCTGGTGATGTTCGCCGGCCTGGTCCTCATGGTCGCGCTGCTCAACCTGCTCATCACCTCCGGTTCGGCGCAGTGGGCGCTCATGGCCCCGATCATCGTGCCGATGATGATGCTGGTGGGCACCTCCCCGGAGGTCTCCCAGATGCTCTTCCGCATCGGTGACTCCCCGACCAACATCATCACGCCGATGAGCCCTTACTTCGCCCTCGCGCTGACGTTCCTGCAGCGCTACTACAAGCCGGCCGGCGTGGGCACACTCATGTCCCTGGCCCTGCCGTTCGCCATCTCCATGCTGGTGGGCTGGTTCCTCTTCTTCGCCCTGTGGTACACCCTGGGCATCCCGATCGGCCCGGGCACCCCGATGGAGTACCCGGCCTAAGCCGCTTATCGACGCCGCCCCGTCCCCCACCCTGCAGGTGGGGAGACGGGGCGGAGTGCGTCGTGCCGGGCCCTGGGGCCCTGGGGTTATGCCTCGGCCTGCTGCTCGGCCATCCGCCAACGGATGCCGGCCTCGAGGAAGCCGTCGATCTCACCGTCGAGCACCTTCGTCGGGTCGTTGACCTCGAAGTTGGTCCGCAGGTCCTTGACCATCTGATACGGGTGCAGGACGTAGGAACGCATCTGGTTGCCCCAGGAGGCGTTGCCGCCGGCGCCGAGGGCGTCCATCTCGGCGCGCTCCTCCTGGCGCTTCTTCTCCAGCAGCTTCGCCTGGAGCACCCGCATGGCGGAGGCCTTGTTCTGGATCTGGGACTTCTCGTTCTGACACGTCACCACGATGCCGGTGGGGATGTGGGTCAGGCGGACCGCGGAGTCGGTGGTGTTGACCGACTGGCCGCCGGGGCCGGAGGAACGGTAGACGTCGACGCGGACGTCGTTGTCGGGGATCTCGATGGAGTCGGTCTGCTCCACCACCGGCAGGACCTCCACCTCGGCGAAGGAGGTCTGGCGGCGGCCCTGGTTGTCGAAGGGGCTGATCCGCACCAGGCGGTGCGCGCCCTGCTCGACGGACAGCGTGCCGTACATGTAGTCACCGTGGACGACGAAGGTCGCGGACTTGATGCCCGCCTCCTCCGCATAGGAGATGTCGTAGACGTCGACCTTGTGGTCGTTCTTCTCCGCCCAGCGGGTGTACATGCGCATGAGCATCTCGGCCCAGTCGGCGGCGTCGACACCACCGGCACCGGAGCGGATGTTGATCACGGCCTCACGCTGGTCGTAGTCGCCCGAGAGCATGGTGGTCACCTCGAGGGAGGCGATCTGCTCGCGCAGCTCCTCGAGTTCCTCGGTGGCCAGTTCCTCGCCGTCGCCCTCCTCCTCGGCGAGCTGGTACATGATCGGCAGGTCCGTCAGGCGCTGGCGCAGGTCGCTGATCTTGCGGAGCTTGCCCTGCACGGTGGACAGTTCCGAGGTCACCGTCTGGGCGTGGTCCGGGTTGTCCCACAGGGAGGGATCGGAGGCCTGCTGCTCCAGTTCACGGACCCGGGCGGACATCTCCTCGGGGTCCATCACCTTCTCGATGGTGGTGAGGGTGGTGTCCAGGGAGTCGAGCTCTGCAGAAATTTCCGGTCGCATAACCCTGCAGTCTACGTGGCCCGGCGACCGCCCCGGGCCACGAGCACTCCCCACCGGGGCCCGGCTGAGGCTGAAGCCCGGCCCGGCACAGGGCACAATGGACGCCATGACTCATCCCGCTGCCTCGCTGACCGACATGATCGCCGCCATCACCAAGACCTTCGCCGTCGCCCATGAACAGGATTCAGATGAGGCGCTCGCCCAGGCCCTGGTGTTCAACGCGGGGCGGCTGGCGTGGCGGATGCGGGAGCAGGGCCTGGAGACCGAGTTCAAGACCTCCGTGTCCGACGTGGTCACCGCCGCCGACCGGGCGGCGGAGGACTTCGTCGCCGGAGCCCTGGAGCTCCTGCGGCCCGAGGACGGCATCCTCGGTGAGGAAGGTGCGGCCCGCGAATCCGCCAGTGGCCGGACCTGGGTCGTCGACCCGGTCGACGGCACCTACAACTTCACCTCCGGCTCCGACTACTGGTGCTCCGCCCTCGCCCTGGTCGAGGGCGACCCGTCCGACCCTGACCGGCTCATCCTCGGGGCGGTGCACCGCCCGGCGATGGGTTACACGTGGTTCGGTGGGCCGGGGATCCCCACGACGCGGGACGGGGAGGGTGTCGCAAAGCTGGGGGAGAAACCCGCTGCCACGGTGAGCCTGGCCACCTACCTGCACCCCACCTCCATGGCGGAGCCGCTGCGCCGGAGGGTGTGGGTGCAGGCGGCAACCGAATTCGCCACCCTGCGCATGTTCGGCGCCGGCTCCGTCGACCTGGCGTCGGTGGCCGACGGCTCGGTGGGCGTGTGGATCCAGCACTCCGTCGCCGACTGGGACTGGCTGCCTGGCAGGGCACTCGTCGAGGGTGCCGGGGGTGTCGGCGTCAAGGTCGAGGCTGGCGGTGTGACGTGGTGCGTGGCCGGCAACCGGCTCGCCGTCGACGAGGCCTGCGCCGCGTTGACTCAGGCTGACTAGGATGACGGCATGAGTACGTACGCAGATGACCTGGCCTTCGCCCTCGAACTCGCGGATCTCGCCGACGCCCTGAATCTCGACCGTTTCGAGGCCGCCGACCTCACCGTCAATTCGAAGCCGGACATGTCCCCGGTCTCCGACGCGGACCTGGCCTGCGAGGAGCTGCTGCGCGCCAAGCTGGCGGAGGCCCGGCCCTCCGACGCCATCCTCGGCGAGGAGTTCGGCGGCGACGTCACGCACGAGGGTCGCCAGTGGATCATCGACCCCATCGACGGCACGAAGAACTTCGTCCGCGGCGTGCCCGTGTGGGCCACGCTCATCGCCCTGCTCGTCGACGGTGAACCGGTCGTCGGTGTCATCTCCGCACCGGCGCTGACCCGCCGCTGGTACGCCGCCGCCGGCTCCGGCGCGTGGCGCACCTTCAACGCCGGGTCACCGAAGAAGCTCGCGGTCTCCGGCGTCGCCGACCTGGCGGACGCGTCCGTGTCCTTCTCCTCCCTCGACGGCTGGACCGAACGTGGCCTCAAGGACAGCTTCTACGAGCTGTCCGACCGCACCTGGCGCCTGCGGGGCTTCGGTGACTTCTTCTCCTACTGCCTCGTCGCCGAGGGGGCGGTCGACATCGCCGCCGAGCCCGAGGTCTCCCTGTGGGACCTCGCTCCCCTGGCCGTCCTGGTCACCGAGGCCGGCGGCCGTTTCACCTCGCTGGCCGGTGAGGACGGCCCGCACGGCGGCGACGCCGTGGCCACCAACGGTCTGCTTCACGACGTCGCCCTGCAGATCCTCTCCTGATCCTGCACCACCGACAAACGTCCCCTGCGCCGTGCGGCGCAGGGGACGTTACTCGTTGTCGGTGGTGCGGTCAGTCGGCCAGGCGGAAGCCGGCGCCGACGCCACCGCGGGCATCCATGTCACGGACGACATTGTCCATGGAGGTGGAGACGGTCGGCATGAACGCGTACCCCTGGAGCGGGGTGCGGCAGGACAGGTCCTGGTTCGGCAGCACGCCACCGGAGATCATGCCGACCATGCGGTCGCCGTGGAGGACGGGCCCGCCGGAGTCACCGACCATGGCACAGGTCTGGGAGATCTGCAGCGCCTCATCGGCCGTCAGGGTCGGTCCGCAGGTGTTTCCGGTGGCCACGCCCTGCTTGCACAGCATGTCGCCCGGGGCGACGGGGCCGCCGACCTGGTTGACGGTCACGCCGTTGTAGGTGCGGGTGATCTCGGCGTTGGAGCCGAACTCGATGACCGAGTAGTCGTGCAGCTGGTTGGTGGCCACGACGGTGCCCGCCGGGCCGACCTGCCAGGAGTCGGCGGAGGCGACGATGTCGCCGGGCTGACCGCAGTGGCCGGCGGTCAGGCCGACCTTGCGGCCCTGCGAGTCGGTGCCCACGACACCGAGGGTGCACATCGCGCTGTCACCGACATAGACCGGGGTGCCGGGGCCGAACAGCGACTGGTCACGGTTCTGGGCCTCCATCGACTCCTCCGGGATACGCGGGGCATCGAACCAGGAGCCGGGCACGCGGTGGAGGATGAACTCCGCCTGCGGCTTACCGGCCATCACCTTGGCGACGGGATCCATGTGCCAGCGGTAGTTCGGGTCAAGGGGGACGACCTCCTCCTCGACGAAACGGTCCCGGATGTCCTGGGTGATCTCCACCTGATCGTTGTAGCGGGCACCGGCACCGGCGGCCGCGGCGGCCGCCTGGTCGACGGCGTCGGTCACCGCAGCATCCACGGGCGGGGCCTGGAAACCCACGGCGGCCAGGTCACTGCGCGCCTGATCGACGACCTCGGCGGACGACAGCTGCCCGGCCGGCTGCCCCGGCTCGGTCGGGTGCTGCGGGTTGATCAGCTCGGTGATCTGGGTGCGGACCTGCTCGACCTGGTCGGTGACCGTGGTGACCACTGCAGCCAGCTCCGGCGGGAGGGCGAAGGACGCGGCGGGAGCAGCCGGTTCGGTGGCGGTCGCCTCGACGGCGAGGGCGGTGGGCGCCGCGAGCGTCACCGCGCCGGTCAGGGCCGTAGCCATCAGAAGGTATCGGACGCGGTTGTGCCGTCGCATATGTGGGGTGTCGCTTTCTCACTGCCGGATGATTCAGTCGCCATCATGTCATGTGGGAAGCGTTGTCGAGTGGCAAACCGGGCGACTTATCCAAAAGGTTATGCGCTTGTCAGGAACCCCTCATGAGGCGGTGGCGAGCCACCTCATTCCGGGGGCGACGGCGTGTGTCTCTCGGCCGAGGCGATGCCCAGCCAGGTGTGGCGGTTGCGCCACCAGCACCACCCGAGCTTCGGCGCGCCCCGGTGCTCCGCTCCGTCCCGGCCGGTGCCGGAGCTGATCCACAGGGCGGGCGTCCGGGAGTCGAAGGTGGGGTCGCCCGCCGCGCTCAGCTTCTTCACCTTCCGGGAGGCGACCGTCATGAAGCAGGCGTTCGGTTCGATGACCTCCGGGTGGGTCAGGGCCCAGCTCAGGCCCTCATGCAGGGTCAACGGCCGCCGGGACCCGCCCTCCCACTGGGCGAGGGCCTCCTCGGGGGAGACGTTGCGCAGATCATCGCCGCGACAGGCGCCGTGGACGAGGTAGAGCGGGGCGTCGACAAGCTCCACTCCCACCGGGAGGAACTGATCGACGTCGACCATGTCCGCCACCACGAAGCCGGACTTCTCGCCCCGGGTGAGCAGCGGGGCGAGGGCGGAGGCGGCGAACCACCCCGGGTGGAGACCGGCGAGGGCGTGCGCGGCGGTGTCGGGCAGCCCCGCAGCGGCCGCCCGCACCTGCGCCTCCCGCTCCCCCGCCAGGGTGAACACCCCGAGACGGTCGAGCTCGGCCAGCTGATCGGCGATACTGCGAGTGGGCCTCAAGTCGCCGCCTCCAGCTCCGCGATCCGGGCCTGCAGCCGGGCGATGTCCGCCCGGTAGAGATCGATGCGCTCATCGACGGCCGCCCGGTCCCAGCGGGGGCGGATGTGGGAGGTGCAGTTGACGTCGACGTCGGTGACGGCCACGACCACGACCCGCTCGATGCGACTCCGGATCTCCGAGTCCCCGAGATCACGGACAGCGGTGATGAGGTCCGCATCCTCGCTCGTGTGCGCGGTGCCGAAGACCTTGAGCCGTCGGCGGGTGGGGAAATCGACGAAGAACAGACAGACCCGGCCGTCGTGGTCCAGGTTGCCGGTGGTCACGTACTGCTGGTTGCCGGGGAAGTCCGGGAAGGCGAGGGTCCGCTCGTCGATGACGTGGATGAATCCGGGCGGGCCGCCCCGGTGCTGGACATACGGCCAGCCCGACTCCGTGACGGTGGACAGGAAGAACAGGTCGCTGGAGCGGATGAGAGCCCGGTCGCGGGGGTCGAAACGGAAGGGCTCATCCCCTGGCGGGGTGATCCGCAGGTGGGCGCCGACCTGCTCCTGGCGGGCCCGCACGCGCGGGCCGAACGCGATGTCGGCGTAGGTGGTGCGTGTACCGGTCATGTCCACCATCGTAGGCAGCTCTGCCTCGAGCCGACCGCGAGCACAACGAAGCCCCCTGGACATTGTCCAGGGGGCTGTCGGAATTGGTAGCGGGGGCAGGATTCGAACCTACGACCTCTGGGTTATGAGCCCAGCGAGCTACCGAGCTGCTCCACCCCGCGTCGGGTGATATTCATTTTCACCTCGCCGTTCCTCGCTGTTACCAGCTTGTCTCGGCGACATTGGAAACTATACCCAGACCCGGGGATTAACCCAAATCCCCAGGCCATCACCCTTTTCTACTCGGCTGCGGGGGCATCCTCACCGGTGAGGTTGCGGTAGTCCTCCACGGCACGGTCCAGCTCGTCGAGGGCACGACCGTACTCCTCGAAGGAACCGTCCTGGGCGGTCTCCAGGCCACGGAGTGCCTCGTTGATGCGCTCGATGGCCTCGCCCTCGGTGCCGGCACCGGCGGCCGGCTGCGACGGGGTCGTGGTCTCCTCGGCGTCGGTGTCGGTCTCGGCCTCCGGGGTCTCCGGGGTGGCCGGGGAACCCTCGGCGTCGACGACCTCGATGTCCTGGGCGGCCCGCGGGTCGATGCCCACCTGGGACAGTGCCTCGGAGATGGTCGGGGCGTAGCCGACGCGCCCCTTGTAGGAGACGAGCACGCGCAGCAGCTTCGGGAACGCGGACTCCTGGTCCTTGCGCTGCGAGTAGATCGGCTCGGCGTAGAGGATCTCGCCGCCGCCGACCGGGAGGGTCAGCAGGTTGCCGTTGTGCAGCTCGTTGGTGCCCTCCCACAGGGTGCGGTCACGCGCGACCTGGTCGGAGGACATGAGGGCGTCCTGCGCCTGCTTCGGGCCCTGCGTCTGGGTGTTGGTGGGCAGGACGCGGACCGTGATGCGGCCGTAGGTCTCCGGGTCGGAGCTGACGGACATGTGGGACGCGAGGAACTGCCGGTTGAGGCCACGGAACGGGGTGATCAGCTGGAAGCTGGCCTCCTGGGTCTCCGGGTCCGACGCCATGACATAGTACGGCGGCTGGTTGAGTTCCTGGCGCCCCTCCGGTGCGGTGGGGTCCTCCGGCACGGACCAGAAGGCGTCGTTGGTGAAGAAGACGCCCGGATCCTCGACGTGGTAGCGGGCGAGCAGATCACGCTGGACCTTGAACAGATCCTCGGGGTAGCGCAGGTGCTCGCGCAGCTCGTCGGAGATCTCGCTCTCCGGGTTGACGGTGTCCGGGAAGATGGACTGCCACACCTTGAGGACGGGGTCCTCGGTGTCGAACTCGTAGAGCTCCACGGTGCCGTCGTAGGCGTCGACGGTGGCCTTGACGGAGTTGCGGATGTAGCCGACGTTGTCGGTGATCAGACGCTGGGTCGTACCGTCGGGGTTGAGGGCGTCGGCGGTGGTCTCCGTCAGCGAGGTCTGCTCGGTGTAGGGCAGGGCACGCAGGGTGGTGTAGCCGTCGACGATCCACTTGATGCGGCCGTCGATGACCGCCGGGTAGGTCTTGGAGTCGGTGGTCAGCCAGGGGGCGACCTTCTCCACACGCTCGCGGGGGTCACGGTCGAAGAGGATCTTCGAGTTACCGCCGACGCGGTCGGAGAGAATCATGTTCATCTCCTGGTAGCGCAGGGCGAAGGCGGCACGGTTGACCATGTTGCCGATGTCGACGCCACCGGAGCCGTCGTAGGTGAAGCTGGTGTTGTCGGTGTCGTACTCGACGTCCTCACCGCCGTTCTTGCCGACGATGGCGTAGTCCGCGCCGTCCGTGGCGGAGGCGATGACCGGGCCGAAGTAGATGCGCGGCTGGTCGACCTTGATGCCCAGTTCCTCGGCGTCCTCGGTCTCCGCGGCGATGGCGTTGGTCTGCAGGTCGGAGACGGTGAACACTGGGAAGCCACCGCGGGTGGAGCCGGCGTCCCGGGCCGCCTCATCGACGGTGTTGGCCTGGGCGGCGATGAAGCCGTTGCCGTGGGTGTACACGGTGTGGCGGTTGATCCAGTCCTGCTGGTTCTCCCGCAGGGCGTTGGGGTCGAGCTCGCGGGCGGAGACGATGAAGTCACGCAGCTCACCGTCGACCTCGTAGCGGTCGACCGCGAGGGTCTCGGGGAAGCCGTAGAAGTTACGCAGCTGCTGCATCTGGGTGAACGTCGGTGACAGGATCTCCGGGTCCAGCAGGCGGATGTTGGAGATGGTGGCCTCGTCGGCGGCGACGGCGTCGTCACTGGCGCCGCCGGCACCCCAGTTGTCCAGGTAGGTGACCTGCTCGTCGGTCAGGCCGTAGGCCTGCCGGGTGGCCTCGATGTTGCGGGAGATGTACTCCGATTCCTTGGCGGCGCGGTTCGGCTGGACGGAGAAGCGCTCCATGAGCTGCGGCCACGCGAAGCCGAGGACGAAGGAGGACAGCAGCATGAGCACCACGGCCAGGGCCGGGATGCGCAGGTCCTTGAGCACGACGGCGGAGAAGAACGCCACGGCGACGAACAGCGCGATGATCATGAGGATGATCTTGGCGGGCAGCATCGCGTTGATGTCGGTGAAGCTGCCGCCGGTGAAGGTCTCCTGGCGGGAGTAGAGCAGGTCGTAGCGGTCGAGCCAGTAGGTGGCCACCTGCAGCAGCATCCACAGTCCGGCGGTGATCGCCAGCTGGGCGCGGGCCGGCTGGGCGATGTAGCCCTTGGTGCCCATGGCCTGGTTGCCGATCTTGATGCTGCCGAGCAGGTAGTGGCCGACCAGGGCGATGAGGAAGGCGACGACCAGCAGCATGGACAGGGTCTCCACCGCGAGGCGGACGGCCGGCAGCTGGAAGGCGTAAAAGCCGAGGTCGAGGCCGAACTGGGGGTCCTCGGTGCCGAAGGACTCGGAGTTGACGGCCATCATCACGGTGCGCCAGGTGCCCTGGCCGATGAATCCGGCGAACAGGCCGACGACGAAGGGGATGCCGATGAGCAGGGCGCGGACCGACTTGTCCAGGGCCTCCCGGTACTGGTGGACCGGGGAGTTGAGGTCCATGTGCTCGAGACTGTCGGGGCGGTTGCGCCAGGTGAAGTACCCGGCGAGCCACACGATGAAGCCCGCGAGCAGGGCGAAGACGATGAACAGGATGATGCGGACGATGATCACCTTGGTGAACACCCCGCGGAAGTCAACTTCCCCGAACCACAACCAGTCCGTGTAGAAGCCCACGACAAGTGGGGCCGCGATGAACAGGACGGCGACGATGCCGATGATCCAGCTCAGTACGCGTGGTGGCCGATTGACGGATGGCGAGGGTTGCGAGAGGCCGGTGGCCAAGTCCTGCTCCTAATTATCAAGTGTTCAGTTTGTGCCGGTGTACTGTCCTAGCCTAGAGAAACGAACCCCCGCGTGACCAATAAGGAATGTCGATGAGTGCACCCGAATCCTCCTCCCCGGCGCTGAACGCCGCCATGCTCGAGGCCGTCGACTTCGTCCACGCGGAGGGCTGGGACGCCCCGCCGAGTCTGTTCGCGCTCGTCCCCACCCGCCTGCTCGCCGATCAGCTGGCCCACCCGGACGAGGCCTCCCCGCTGACCCTCGTCGTCCAGGATCTGCCGGAACACATCCTCCCCGGCTCGGACGAGCTGGGCGACTACCTCGCCCGACTCGCCTGGCCCGCGGAGGTCGAGGGGGTCATTCTCGCGCAGGAGATCAACTTCCGCGACGTCTCGCGTGACGACGCCGCCGCGTGTCCCGCCCGCCTGTTCTCCGGCGTCCTCCGCGCGGAGGACGTGGAGCTCACTCTCCTGCAGCTGCGCCCCACCGAGGAGGAGCTGGCCGAGGCCGGCCCCTTCGGCGAGGACCGCATCGACTTGCGAGGCGGACCCGGGGTTGCCCCGGGTGTGCTCGCGGCTCTGCGCTACGGACTTGAGCAGGACCCGGAGAACCTCGACTAGACTGATCGGGACTCAGTTGAACCGGTCCCCTTAGGAGTACCTCCCCCGTGCACCACTCCCCCGCCGCCCGCCTGTCCGCCGTCGCCGCCACGGTGCTGCTCAGCTGTGGACTGGCCGCGTGCACCACCGACGGGGACGGCGGTGAGGGAGACGGCACCGCCACGGAGACCACCGCGACCACCACGACGGAAACCACCGCGGTCTCGGAGACCTCCTCGGCGGAGGAGACGCCGGCCACCAGCAGTGCGGAATCGGCGGAGGAGACGTCGAGTGCGGCGGCGTCGTCAAGCCGCAACGGCATGCCCCGCGACGTCAACGACGCCTACGAGCTGTTCGGTTCGCTGGCGCCGATCTCGCTGTTCCGTGAGTTCGACTCGTGCAACCCCAGCGGGATCGACAAGGCCTACGAGTGCTCCGGCCGGGAGATTGGCCAGTTCCAGTTCTTCGACTCGATGGCCAAGGCCGCCTCGACGACGCAGCTGCTCACGGAGCTGCGCAGCTCGCGCGTCGTGGAGGACACCGGCAGCCGGGTCGTCGGCTGGTCCACCCTGGGCACCACCGCGGTGATCACCGTCGTGGACAATGACAAGGGCCTGGTCATGCAGCAGATGGTCTCCTCGGATCAGGTCGACCCGGAGCAGAAGATCACCGAGCTCGGCCTGGTGTCCGAATCGGCGGAATCCGCAGAGTCCTCGGAGGCGGCGGAACCCACCGAGCCCACCGGGGCCGACGGGAACTAGGAGCACTCCTCCACGTCACGTCCGGCGTCGAAGTCCGCCATGGCGGTGATGGCGTCGTCGAGGGTGGTCACTTTCGCGATGACCATGTCGCCGTGATCCCGGCTGATCGCCTCGGTGCAGTTGTCCGCCGGGGCGAGGAAGAGTTCGGTCCCCTTCTCCTCCGCGGCCCTGACCTTGTGGACGATGCCGCCGATCGGCCCGACCGTCCCGTCCTCCGAGATGGTGCCGGTGCCGGCGACGTGGCGGCCGCCGTTGAGCTCGCCCGGAGACAGCTTGTCGATCACCGCCAGCGAGAAGATCATGCCCGCACTCGGGCCGCCGACGTCCTGGAGGTTGTACTCCACGTCGATCCCGTCGGTGGGCTCCGAGGTCATGAGGATGCCGAGCATCGGCGCGCCCGGGTCCTGCGGATTCTCCCCCAGGGGGATGGTCTCCTCGACCTCGTCTCCGCCCCGACGCACGGTCAGCGTGATCTCCTCGCCCGGCGACTTCGCGCGGACCTGCTCCTGGACCTGCCCCGGCTGATCCACCGGTTGCCCGTCGACGGCGATGATGACGTCCTCGGCCTCGATGTGGTCGACGGCCGCGGAATCCTCGATCGTGTCCGCCACGACGATCTGCACCGGGCGACCGAGGTGATTCATCGCCGCCACCGTCGCGGCCGCCTCCGAGGAGGTGAAGGCCTGCTGGTTCGACTGCTCGATCTCCTTCTCCGACATGTCCGGCGGGAAGACCTGCTCGATGGGCACCAGGGTGTCGCCGGTGGTGAGCCAGCGCCCCATCGCCTGGGCCAGGGTCATGTTGGTGCGCACCGACACGGTGGTCATCTCGAGGGCGCCCGCGGTCTCATCGACGGGCTCACCGGAGATCTCGACGACCGGGACGTTGTCCTGCTCGCCGAGGGTGTTGAACATCGGCCCCGGCCCCTCCGCCGCGTACGGCACGGTCAGGGAGATGTCCGTGCCGGGGATGTGGTCCATGGTCGCCAGCGCCGACAGCGCGAGCACCGGGACCGCTCCCCACACGAGAGTTCTGAGACGGGGGCTGGTACGGGTCACGGGACATCAGGGTACCTGTGTTCGCTGTCAGCGTTGTCTCCGGCATGGCCGGGCCGGGAGGGTGGCCGGTAGATTGGGCACCATGAATACAGGCGGATTCGGATTTTCCTTCGGACCAGGCGACGACGATGACGATGACCGTCGCCGCGACCAGAACCCGTTCGGCGCGTTCGGTATGGGCGGGGCCGACGGCTCTGGCGGCTTAGGTGACATGCTCAACCAGTTCGGGCAGATGCTGTCCGGCATGGGGTCGACGATGAACTCCCCCGAGGGGTCCGGCCCCGTCAATTACGCCATGGCCGAACGCATCGCCCGCCAGCAGATCGGTCAGGTCACCCCGGTGCGCCAGCAGGACACCACTGCGGTGGAGGAGGCCGTGCGCCTGGCCGAGCTGTGGCTCGATGACGCCACGGAGCTGCCCACCTCCTCCGGGAAGGTCGTGGCGTGGAACGCGGAGACCTGGCTGACGGAGACGCTGCCCATGTGGAAGCGCATGGTCACGCCCGTCGCCCAGCACATGAACGAGGCGCAGCTGGAGTCCCTGCCCGAGGAGGCCCGGGAGATGATGGGACCGATGCTGCAGATGATGAATCAGATGTCGGGCATGAACTTCGGCATGCAGCTGGGCAACGCCCTGGGTGATCTGGCCAAGCAGGCGATCACCGGCTCCGATTTCGGTCTGCCGGTCGCGCCGACCGACGTCACGGCCCTGCTGCCGGAGAACATCTCCCGCGCCGCGAAGGATCTCGATGTCGCCGGCCAGGAGGTCATGGTCTACATCGCGGCCCGCGAGTCCGCACGCCAGCGCCTCTACCGCCACGTCCCGTGGCTGGTGGAGCGTCTCGTCTCCTCCGTCGAGGAGTACGCGGCCGGGCTGGTCATCGACACCTCCCACATCGAGGAGGCCACCCGCGAGCTCAACCTCGAGTCCGGTGACCCGGCCGCCATCCAGGACGCGATGCAGCGTCTGCAGGGCATGGACCTGTCCCCGCGGATCAGCTCCCGCAACGCCCAGGCCGTCTCCCGCCTGGAGACCCTGCTGGCGCTCGTCGAGGGCTGGGTCGAGCACGTGGTCACCGCCGCCATGGGCGAGCGCATCCCCTCCACTGCGGCGATGACGGAGGCGTGGCGACGTCGCCGTGCCACCGGCGGCTCCGCCGAGCAGGCGTTCGCCAAGATCGTGGGCATCGAGTTCAACGCCCCCAAGGTCGCCGAGGCTGCCGAGCTGTGGCGCCGCGTCGACGTCGCGGTGGGCCAGGAGCGCCGCGACAAGGTGTGGGAGCACCCTGACCTCATGCCCACCGCCGAGCACCTGGACAACTCCGCCGACTACATCGACGGCCTCCTCGATGAGGGCACCGACGACACCTTCGACGAGGAGTTCGCCAAGCTCGAGGAGATGCTCCGCGGCGAGGCGGAGAAGGGTGGGAACCCGGACGGCCCCGACACCCCGGATTCCCCCGAGGACCCCGAGGATCCCGAGGGCCCGGCGAAGAACTAACCCAGGCGCTGCAGCGCCTCCAGGTACCCCTTGGCCCGTTCGGCCTTGGGTGCCCGGTCGGCCCAGTCCCAGAAGTCTGGCCCGTGCCCGGGGATGAACGTGTGGGTCAGCTCGTGGACGATCACGGCGTCGAGGACGTAGCCGGGGACGTTCTTCAGGCGGTCGGTGATCCGGATGTCCCCGGTCGCCGTGGTGCAGGACCCCCATCGGTTGTGCTGGTTGCTCACCCACCGGATGGAGCCGAGGCGGGCACGCCCGTCAAGGACGGAGGCGTTGAGCACCCGCGCCCGTTCCTCCAGTGATTCGTCGGAGATCCTGGTGGAGGCCGACTTCTTCTGCAGTTTGGTGACGATGCTGGCCACCGCCGCCTGCTCCTCCGCCGCGGTCATCCGGGCGGGGATACGGACCACGACCCGGCCGTCGACGAACCGCGCCTGCACCGTCCGGGTGCGGCGCGGCGAGCGGATCACCTCGATCTCGGGCAGCATGGAGGTCAAGTGTATCTGTGGGTGACACCGAGGGGGTTTTCACCATGGGGGATGTTGACGCGCTGCGTCTGGCCACGGGGGCGCATGTGTTCCTGCGGGGCCGGGACGCGGTGCAGTTCGGCCTGGATGCGACGCGGGCGGGGATCGTGGAGACCACGCATGCGCCGATGCTGGTCGCGGGGCTGCTCAGTGCCCGTCGGCCACGGACCCGGAGCGAGTTGCGGACGTTGCTGCACGAGGCGGGTCTGGGTCGGGAGGCTGCCGCCAGCCTGCTCGATGATCTCGAGGTCTACCGGATTCTCGTGCCGGTGGCCGAGTACCAGGTGGTCCTGCTGGGTCGGGGGCGGTTGGCGGAGGCCACCTCGGCGCTGCTGCGGGGGTCGGGGGTGACGGTGCGACAGCCGGTCAAGGGCGAGTCGGAGTTCGTCTACCTGGCGGAGGCGGACATTGACCGGGACCCGCCGGTGCCGGTGATCGTGGCGGACCGCCTGGCGCACTCGAAGGCGATGGCACCGATGCTCACCCGTTTCGCCCGCACCTGGGTGCCGGGGGCGATCGTCGATCAGCGTGGGATGGTCGGGCCGGTGCGGATGGACGGGCGTGGCCCGTGCCCGTTGTGCGCTGATCTGCACCGGACGGATGTGGACGGGTTCTGGCACCGGGTGGTCACCCAGATGCCGGGTGGGCCCTCGCAGCCGGATCCGGTGGTGGTGGCGGCGACGGCGGCGCGGCTGGCGGCGTGGGCGCTGGCGTTGTGCGGGGCGCCGGCACCGCCCGGGCGTCCGCCGGTGATCCCGGCACCGGGGCAGGTGGTCACGGTGGACCCGTACGGCGGGGATGAGTCCGACACGTGGGGGACGCACCGGCGCTGCCCGTTGTGCTTCTGAGCACTCCCGGACGCCGGTCAGCGGAAGCTGTCGAGCACGGCGAGCAGCTGTGGGCCGTAGCGTTCGACCTTGACGGGGCCGATGCCGGGGACGTCGAGAAGTTCAGGTTCGTCGCGGGGCAGTGCCTCGGCGACGGCCATGAGGGTGGCGTCGGAGAAGATGATGTAGGCGGGGACGTTGGCTTCGGCGGCGATCTCGGAGCGCCAGGCACGCAGGGTCTCGAAGACCTCCTCGTCGGCCCCGGACGGGCAGTCCTCGTGCCGGCCGAGCACCTTCTCGGAGGGGGTGCCCAGCGGTCGGCCGCACACGCGGCAACGCTTGGGGCGCACGGTGCGGGCGGGGACCTTCTCGATCTCGAGCTCGGGCACGATGCCGTCGAGGAAACGGGAGCGGCTGCGGGACTTGCGGCCGCCCTCCTGGCGGGCGAGCGCCCAGGACAGGTGGAGGTGTTCGCGGGCGCGGGTGATGCCGACGTAGAACAGGCGGCGTTCCTCCTCCACCTGGTGGTCGCCGGCCTTGATGGCGTGGCTGATAGGCAGGGTGTTCTCCACCAGGCCGACGAGGAAGACGGCGTCCCATTCCAGGCCCTTGGCGGCGTGGAGGCTGGCGAGTGTCACACCCTCAACGGTGGGCGGGTGCTTGGCCTCGGCGCGTTGACGCAGGGCGACGAGCACGCCGGTCATGTCGAGGTCCGGCGTGGCGCGGACGAGTTCCTCGACGAGGTCGACGAGGGCCGAGAGGGACTGCCAGCGTTCACGGGCCTGGGCGCCCTCGGGTTCGGTGGGGGTCAGGCCGAGCGGGGCGAGTGCCGCGCGGGTGATGCGGACCGGGTCATCCGGCAGGTCGGTGCGTTGGGCGACGCGGACGAGTTCGCTGATCGCCTGGCGGACCTCGGGGCGGGTGAAGAAGCCGTCGCCGCCGCGGACCTGGTAGACGATGCCGGCGTCGGCGAGTGCCTGCTCGAAGACCTGGGACTGGGCGTTGATGCGGTAGAGCACGGCGATCTCGCTGGCGGGCACACCCTGGTTGAGCAGGGTGAGGATCTTCCCGGCGACCTCGCGGGCCTCGGTGGGTTCGTCATCGTAGGCGTTGAACGTCGGCTGCGGGCCGGGCGGACGCATGCCCTGCAGTTCCAGGCGGGTGCCGGCCACCCGGCCGGTGGCCCTGCCGATGACGGTGTTGGCCAGGTCCGTCACCTGCGGGGTGGAGCGGTAGTCGCGCTGGAGTTTGACCACGGTGGCGTTGTCGTAGGTCCGGGAGAAGTCCAGCAGGTAGTCGGGGGTCGCCCCGGTGAAGGAGTAGATGGTCTGGTTGGCGTCGCCGACGACGGTGAGGTCGTCGCGGTCACCGAGCCAGGCGCGCAGGACGCGCTGCTGGAGGGGGTGACGTCCTGGTACTCGTCGACGACGAAGGTGCGGTACTGCTCGCGGAACTCCTCGGACACGCCGGGGGCGTTCTCCAGGGCGCCGGCGACGTGGAGGAGCAGGTCGTCGAAGTCGAGGAGCATGCCGTCCTCGGTGGTCTTGCCGGCCTCGTAGCGTCGGTAGACCTCGGCGACCTTCTCCGGCGGCACGGGCGGGGTGCGGCTCGAGCCGGCCATGTGCTCGACGTACTGGTCCGGGGAGATGAGGGTGGCCTTGGACCACTCGATCTCGCCGAGCAGGTCGCGGACGTTCTCCTTGGAGGATTCGACGCCGACGGAGCGGGCGGCCCGGCCGACGAGGGGGAACTTGTTGTCCAGCAGGCGCCACGGCAGGTCACCGGCGACCTGGGGCCAGAAGTAGGCGAGCTGGCGGCGGGCGGCGGCGTGGAAGGTGCGGGCCTGCACTCCCCCGATGCCCATGAGCCCGAGACGGTGGCGCATCTCGCCGGCGGCCCGGGAGGTGAAGGTCACGGCCAGGACGCGGTTGGGGCTGACGAAGCCGGCGTCGATGAGGTGGGCGATCCGGTAGGTGATGGTGCGGGTCTTGCCCGTGCCGGCGCCGGCGAGGATGCACACCGGGCCGCGGGGGGCGGAGGCGGCGACGCGCTGGTCGTCGTCGAGGTCGTTGAGATCAATCACTTACGCGTTCCTCCATGCCGTGATCATCGCATGCGCGATCGACCCTTCCCCGGCCAGGGGCAGGTGTGTGAGGTCGTCGCGGGTGGCCCAGCGGATCTCCGCGAGCTCGCCGTCGGTGCCCGCGACCGCGTCGATGTCGGAGGTCACGGCGGTGAAGCCGACCATGATGGAGCCGCTGACGGCCCAGGGCTGGCTGCCCCAGTAGGTCACCTCGGTGATGCGCCGGCCGGTCTCCTCGAAGGCCTCGCGGGCGACTGCCTCCTCGAGGGTCTCGCCTGGGTCGACGTAGCCGGCGATCAGGGAGAAGTAGGGACGGTCCACCCCTCGGCCGAGCAGGATCGCCTCGGTGTCCGCCCGGCGGATCAGCCCGATGACGGCCGGGTCGACCCGGGGGTAGAGCTCGCGTCCGGAGGCGCCGGCCGCCCGGATGCCGTCATCGTCGTAGGCCAGGGTCGAGCCGTCCGCGGGGTCGAACAGGTGCCGGTCGCGGTGGCGCAGCAGGGCGACGGCGCGGGAGATGTCGCGGTCACCGGCGAAGGCGCGGGCCGGGCGCACGCCCGTGCCGAGCCCCGCCACCGAGGGGACGCGCACCGCCCAGTGTCCACCGCCGAGGTGGACGTGCGGGGCGGCGGGAGCGGGCGACGTCGACACGCGGACGGGAATGCCGGCAGCGTCGACCGGGACGGCGCCGGCGGGGTCGACGGGGAGGAAATCCGTCACGGACGCTTCACGTCCTCCCCGGTCACGCGGCGGATGTAGAGCAGGCGGTCGCCCGGCTCGACGGTCTCGGCCTCGGGCGAGTCGATGCGGTAGAGCTCACCGGAGCGGACGAGGCCGAGGACGATGTCTGCGAGGTGCCGCGGGTTGGCACCCACCTCGTCCTCGGCGATGGGGCGCTCGGCGACGGAGAAACCCTCGTCGGGGCTGAGCAGGTCCTCCATCATCTCCACGACGGTGGGGGTGACGGTGGCCAGGCCGAGGAGGCGGCCGGCGGTCTCGGAGGAGATGACCACCGAATCGGCGCCGGACTGCTCGAGCAGGTGCTGGTTCTCGGATTCGCGGACGCTGGCGACGATCATCGCCGACGGCGCGATCTCGCGGACCGACAGGGTGATGAGCACCGCGGTGTCGTCCGAGTTGGGGGCGACGACGACGGCGCGCGCCCGGCCGACGCCGGCGATCTTGAGCACCTCCGCCTTCGTGCCGTTGCCGTAGACGGTGACCAGGCCCTGGTTCTCGGCCCGCGCCAGCGACGCCTTGTCCGTGTCCACGACGACGATGTGGTTGGCGGGGACGCCGTCGGCGAGCAGCGCCGAGACCGCCGAGCGGCCCTTGGTGCCGTAGCCGATGACGATGGTGTGGTTACGCACGTTCTTCCTCCAGCGCTGGATCTGCAACGATTTCCGGGAATTCTCCGTCAGCACCGACAGCGTCGTGCCGACGAGCAGGATGACGAAGGCGATCCGGATCGGGGTGATGATGATGAT